>NZ_JBIAYD010000010.1:0-446570 GCF_042897315.1 Streptomyces sp. NPDC001068
CCGGAAGCTAAGCCTTACAGCGCCGATGGTACTGCAGGGGGGACCCTGTGGGAGAGTAGGACACCGCCGAACAATTTTTGGGAAAGGCCCACACCGTATGGTGTGGGCCTTTTCGCGTTTATGCTCGGCCTTATGCGCTACGACCTGGTCATCTTCGACAACGACGGCGTGCTCGTCGACAGCGAGCCCATCTCGAACCGGCTGCTCGCCTCCTATCTGACCGAGCTGGGGCACCCCACCTCCTACGAGGACTCCATACGGGACTACATGGGATCCGCGATGCACCGCGTCCACGACCTCGTCGAGGAGCGCACCGGGCAGCGGCTGCCGGACGACTTCGACGACGTCTTTCACGCGCGGGTGTTCGCCGCCTTCGAAAGGGAGTTGAAGCCCGTCCCCGGGATCGCGGAGGTGCTGGAGCGGCTGACGGCGGACGGGGTGCCGTACTGCGTGGCGTCCTCGGGGAGCCACGAGCGGATCCGCGTGGGGCACCGCACCACCGGACTGGACCGCTGGTTCGATCCGTCGCGCGTGTTCAGTTCCCAGGACGTGGGGCGCGGAAAGCCGGCGCCCGACCTCTTCCTCCACGCCGCCGAGCGGATGGGGGTCGCGCCGGAGCGCTGCGCCGTCGTCGAGGACAGTCCGCTGGGGGTCCAGGCCGCCGTCGCGGCCGGGATGGACGTGTACGGGTTCACCGCGATGACGCCGGCCGACCGGCTGCGGGGCGCCACCCAACTCTTCTCCGACCCGGGGCAGTTGGCTGACCTGCTGGAATGACCGAGGGCATCGTGAGGGCGCTGACAATTGTCATGCCGAGCCGTGGACGTTCGTTTCTACTGGGGGACCCCGCCCGGACGCGAAGCTGAGGGCATGACGAAGACGACGAACACCGGGACCCCGAGCAAGCGGCAGGCCGGCGTGCTGGAGAACCTCCGGCCGCTGATCGTGGATGTGGCGGTGCCCCTCGGGTCGTACTACTTCTTCAAGGGGGCCTTCGGGATGAGCACCTTCGCGGCGCTCGCCTGGAGCAGTGTGGTGCCGGCCGTGCGGACGGTGTGGGGTGTGGTCAGGGAGCGCCGGGTCAACGGGCTCGCGGCGCTGATCCTGGTCGTGAACGTGGTCGGCCTGGCGCTCAGCTTCGTGTCCGGCGACCCGCGGCTGATGCTCGCCAAGGACGGCGCGGTCAGCAGTACGGTCGGCATCGGGATCCTGGTGTCGGTGGCGGTGGGCAGGCCGATGATGACGGCGGGTCTGAAGCCGTTCCTGGTCAAGGGCGACGCTGCCCGGGAGGCGGCCTGGGAGCGGCTGGCGTCCGGGACCGTGGCCGGGTCGGCGGAGTTCCTGCGGAAGGAGCGGGTCTTCTCGGTGATCTGGGGCCTGATGCTGCTGGTGGAGTGCGTCGCCCGAGTGGTCGGCGCCTACACCATCCCCGTGGACACCATGGTCTGGCTGAGTTCGCTCCTCCTGGTCGTCGCGATCACGCTGGGAATGGTGGTCTGCGGCGGGGTGGCCGCCGAGCCGATGGCCTGCCTGATCACCGACGAGGTGCGGCGCGGGGAGGCCGGCCAGGAGGCGGCGGCGGAGGCGGAGCGGGACGGCCGGCTCGCGGTCGCCGCCTGAGCTCGCGGTGTCGCCCGGGGCCACTGAGTCTCCCCGGGCGACAGCGGAGTAAAGCTGAAGGAAATTCATCTTTGACTGGATCTACCCACGAGTACGCCGGGGCCCTACGCTCGCCGCCATGACAGATGTGCTGCGGCGCGGCAGGGCCTCGTTGGCGTTCAGCTTCTTCACGCAGGGCGCCACCTTCGCGCTGCTCGTGACGCGCATCCCTGCCATCCAGGACCGGTACGGCGTCTCCGACGCGCTGCTGCCGGTCTTTCTCGCGGCCGTGCCGGTCCTGGCCGGCGTCGGCAGTGTGACCACCGAGCAGTTGGTGAAGCGGGTCCGGCCCAGCCGGCTGCTGCGCTGGTCCCAGCCCGTGGTGATGCTGGCGTTGCTCGGGGTCGGGGCCGGCGGACAGGTGGCCGCGCTCGCGGTGGCGCTGGCCGCGTTCGGGCTGGCGGTCGGGGCGCTGGACGCCACGATGAACATGCTCGGGGTGAGTCTGCAGCGGACGTACGGGCGCAGCATCATGCTCAGCTTCCACGCCGCCTACAGCCTGGGCGGAATTCTGGGGGCCTCGCTGGCGTGGGTCGGGGCGCACTGGCATCTCGCGCTGTGGGTGTCGTACCTGCCGGTGGTCGCGGTGCTGTTGCCGGCGGCACTGGTGGGGAGCCGGTTCTACGTGGACGGCGGGCCGGCGTCGGCGAAGAGCACGGCGGTCGCGACGGACGCTGGGGACGGGGTGGGCGCGCCGGCGGGTGGCGCTGGTGTGGTCTTCAAGCTGCTGCTGCCGCTGTGCCTGGTGATGACGTTCGCCTACATCGGTGACTCGACCGTCTCCAACTGGAGTGCCAAGTATCTGAAGGACGTGCTGGGAAGCAGTGAGCAGCTGTCCACGGTGCCGTACAACGTGTACATGGTGACCACGCTGGTCGGCCGGGCCCTCGGGGACTTCGGGGTGCGGAGGTTCGGGGCCGTGGCGGTGGTGCGGCTGGGCGCGCTGGTGGCGGCGGCCGGGTTCGCGGTGGTGGCGGGGGCGTCCGGAGCGTGGGTCGGGATGGCCGGGTTCACCCTGTTGGGGCTGGGGTTGTGTGTCCTGGTGCCGCAGACCTTCGCGGCGGCCGGACGGCTGTTCCCGGGCGATTCGGACGCGGCCATCGCCCGGCTGAACATCTTCAACTATGTCGGCTTCCTGGTCGGTTCGCCGTTGGTGGGTGCGCTGGGCGACGCCTGGAGCTACCGCGGGGCGATGCTCGTGCCGATGGTGTTGGTGCTGGTGACGTTGGTGTACGCCCGTTCGTTCGCGACCCGGACGGACCGATACGGTGACGGACATGAGCGGCCGCGCACAGCTGATGTGGGACAAGGAAGTAACGGGCTATGACTTCGGTCCGGGCCACCCGATGGATCCGGTCCGCCTGGCGCTGACCCGGAAACTGGTCGAGGCCTTCGAGCTCGACCGGGCGGTGGAGGTCGTCGCGGCGAAACCGGCCGGGGAGTCGACGCTGCGGCTGGTGCACCGGGAGGACTACGTCCAGGCGGTCAAGGCGGCTTCGGCGGATCCGGGGGCGGCCGATCAGTCGTACGGGCTGGGGACGGTCGACGACCCCGCGTTCGCCGGGATGCACGAGGTGTCCGCGTTGATCGCCGGGCAGTCGGTGGCGGCGGCCGAGGCGGTGTGGCGGGGGGACACCGACCACGCGGTGAACTTCGCGGGCGGGTTGCACCACGCGATGCCGGGGGCCGCCTCCGGGTTCTGCATCTACAACGACGCCTCGCTCGCCATCGCCCGGCTGCTGGAGCTGGGGGCCGAGCGCGTCGCCTACGTCGACGTCGACGTGCATCACGGGGACGGGGTGCAGGCCGCGTTCTGGGAGGATCCGCGGGTCCTGACGATCTCGCTGCACGAACATCCCCGCACGTTGTTTCCGCAGACCGGGTGGCCGACGGAGGTCGGGGCCGGGGCGGGAGAGGGCTCGGCGGTGAACGTGGCGCTGCCGGCGGGGACCGGGGACGCGGGGTGGCTGCGGGCGTTCCACGCGGTGGTGCCGGAGCTGGTCGCCGACTTCCGGCCGCAGGTGCTGGTGTCCCAGCACGGCGCGGACACGCATTTCGAGGATCCGCTGGCGCACCTGGCCGTCTCGCTGGACGCGCAGCGGGCCGTGCAGGTGGCCTGCCATGAGCTGGCGCACGAGTACGCCGGCGGTAAGTGGGTGGCGTTGGGGGGCGGCGGGTACGAGGTGGTGGACGTCGTGCCCCGGTCGTGGACGCATCTGGTGGCGATCGCCGCGGGGCGGGAGATCGCGCCGGAGACGCTGGTTCCCGAGGCGTGGCGGCAGGAGGTGTACGCCAGGACCCGGCAGTTGGGGCCGGGGCGGATGACGGACGGGCGCTGGCCGGTCGACTGGGCGCGGTGGGAGGCGGGTTACGACCCCGCCGACCGGTTGGACCAGGCGGTGCTGGCGACTCGGCGTGCGGCCTTTCCGCTGCGGGGGCTGCTGGCGTAGGGGTTCTCGCCCCCGCCCTGGTGGCTGCCGCCCCCAGACCCCCGCGTCGGCCTGAACGGCCTCGTCCTCAAACGCCGGACGGGCTGGTGAGTGGCGGGCTCATGGGGTTGTCACGGTTGCGGTGGGTGGCGTGGGGCGTTAGGCCGGACGTGGGGTGTTGGGGTGGTTTCGGGGTGTTCGGTGGGCTGGGTGCGTCACCATCGCTGGGGTGTTGAGTGGTGCTGGGCTTCGGGACTACCTGGTGGCCGTGGGGCTGGCGGGGGTGGTGGGTTCCGCTCGGGAGCGGAGTCTTCGGCGTTATCGGCTGTTCGCGGCTCGGGATCCCCGGGTGTTGATCGGTATCGACCCGCAAGGGGACTGGACCGAGCGGGAATTGGTTCGGTTGATGGCGAGCAGGTGTGGGGTTTCGGACGATCCGCGATGCGTTTCAGGGCATGATGTGATCGATCCCGAGTTGACGGTGGTCGCGCTGGACGCCTTCGCGGAACGCGTGGGGGAGGTGGCCCGACGGCGGGCTCCCGTGTTGTTCGGGACCGGCCATCCGCACCGGCTGATCGGGTTCTACGCCGGTCTCGCGGACGCGTTGTCGGCGGCGGGGTGTGAGATTCTCACCCCCGCGCAGGGTCGCTGTGTCGACATAACGACCCGGTTCGGTCTACGCACCCGCAGCCTCGATTACGTACAAGGTGTCGGGTTGGTGCGGGAATCGGAAGGCGAACGCCCCGGTTGTGCGCCGGGTGAGCACACGCACTCGCCGCTGCCGGTTCGGGTCGCGCTGGCCGCGGCGGCCGGCGGTGACGGACCGCTTCCCGAACTGGTGGTGGGGGACCACGGGTGGGTCTGCGGTGCTGGTCAGCTCGGGTTTGAGGCCATTGGTCTTGCGGATACGGATGACCCCGCGCTCTTTGTGGGAGAGGCCGAGGGGGTGGTGTCCGTCGCCGTTCCGGTTGATGACGGCGTGCGGTCTGATTACTACACGCCGCTGACCCGCTACGTACTCAATCGAGCGTGTCTGTCACAGTAGGCCGCCGATGGGTGCACCTCTTCCCCACTCGCATCACCCGCCCCTACATTGGGGAGTGAGCACGCAACGACGAAGAGTCACCGGAAGGGGAAGCCGGTGGCCCGTCGAGTGCGGAAGGTTCAGGTGTGTCATGGCAGCTGGCGAGAGGCCTCTCAACGAGGTTGTGTTCCTGACCGTGGCGGAGGTCGCCGCGGTGATGCGAGTGTCGAAGATGACCGTGTACCGGCTGGTGCACAGCGGTCATCTGCCCGCGATCCGGGTGGGGCGGTCCTTCCGCGTCCCGGAGCAAGCGGTACACGAGTACCTTCGCGAGAGCTATGTGGGGGTCGAGACCGCCTGACGGCCGTTCCGGGATTCGTCCCGGAGCACCTCGATTACGACCTCAGCGCTCGGGCGGGTAGGCTAGCCCCTCGTAGGTCGTATGGGCCCATGGCGCCCAGCACCGAGTGATGAGAAGTGAGCGAGGGTAGTCGTGGGCTCTGTTATCAAGAAGCGGCGCAAGCGGATGGCCAAGAAGAAGCACCGCAAGCTGCTCAAGCGCACGCGCGTTCAGCGCCGTAACAAGAAGTAATTACGGCACCGAGCCGCGAGAGCTTGTGTGTGGCCCCCCACCAGTACGGTGGGGGGCCATACGCATTTTCCGGCCGTGACGGCTCACCCCGGCCCGCTGGGGGTCATGCCGGCGCAACATCAACGCGCTAAGTTGGCCCGCATACGGGAACACGGAAGAAAGGCGCTGATCTTGGCGAAGGTCGTGCTCGTGACCGGAGTGGCCCGTCAACTCGGAGGCCGGTTCGTACGACGGATCCAGCGTGACCCCGACGTCGAACGGGTCGTCGCCGTGGACGCGGTGCCACCCGAGCACCACCTGGGCGGGGCCGACTTCATCCAGACCGACATCCGGCAGCCGACCGTCGCCCGCATCCTCGCCGAGACCGGCGCCGACACCGTCGTCCACATGGACGTGACCGGCACGCCGCTCGGCAGCGGGAGCCGGGCCTCGGTGAAAGAGACCAATGTCATCGGGACCATGCAGTTGCTGGGTGCGTGTCAGAAGTCTCCGAACGTCAAGCGGCTGGTGATCAAGTCCAGTACCAACGTGTACGGGTCCGCGCCGAAGGATCCCGCCGTCTTCACCGAGACGACCCCGCCGAAGTCCCTGCCGAGCGGGGGGTTCGCGAAGGACACGGTCGAGGTCGAGGGGTACGTGCGCGGGTTCGCCAGGAGGCGGCCCGACGTGGCGGTGTGCGTGCTGCGGTTCGCCAACATCCTCGGACCGACCGCCGACACCCCGCTCGCCTCCTACTTCTCCCTGCCCGTGCTGCCCACCGTCCTCGGGTACGACCCGCGGCTGCAGTTCGTGCACGAGGACGACGTGATCGACGTCCTGCGGATCGCCTCGCGCGAGCCGGCCCGCGGGACCCTGAACAGCGGCACGTTCAACATCGCGGGCGACGGTGTGCTGTTGCTCTCGCAGTGTTCGCGGCGGCTGGGGCGGCCCACCGTGCCGCTGCTGCTGCCGGCGGTCACCTGGGCCGGTTCGCTGGTGCGGACGCTCGGCATGAGCGACTTCTCGCCGGAGCAGATCCGGCTGCTGACGCACGGCCGGGTGGTCGCCACCGGCCAGATGCGGGAGACGCTGGGATTCCAGCCGAGGTACACGACGGCGGAGACGTTCGCGGACTTCGTACGGGCACAGGCCACGGGGCTGCTGCCGCCGCAGGCGGTGGCGGCAGCCGTCGACCGGATCGCCGCCCTGCCCGTCCTGAGCGGCGGGAAGACACCGACGCAGAGCGCCAACTGAGGAGCGCAACACGATGGCGGACGCCAAGGTCATTCCGTTCGACGACGACCGGTCCCGCGGAGCTGCCGTGCAGCGGCCGGCCCGGCGCCGGGGGTCGGGGAGCCGGCGCAAGGGCGGCGCTGAGCAGGCGGCGGTGCGCGAGTCCGGGGCGGTGCGCGAGGTCCAGCCTCTCGCCGGGCGGATCCCCGCGCAGGAAGATGTGAACGTGAGCCGTGAGAACCCTGAGACGGATGTGACGGAGCAGCACGACCAGGCCGGCCTGGAGCAGCGCGTCGCACGCGGTCTCGCGTTCCTGCGCCGGCGGCTGACGGGGGACTACGAGGTCGACGACTTCGGGTACGACGAGGAGCTGACCGACCAGGTCCTGATGTCCCTGCTGCGGCCGGTGTACGAGAAGTACTTCCGGGTCGAGGTGAAGGGCCTGGAGCACATCCCGGCCGAGGGCGGTGCGCTGATCGTCGCCAACCACTCCGGGACGCTGCCGATGGACGGTCTGATGATGCAGGTCGCCGTGCACGACCATCATCCGGAGAATCGTCACCTCAGACTGCTGGCGGCCGACCTGGTCTTCGTGCTGCCGGTGGTGAACGAACTGGCGCGCAAGCTCGGGCACACGCTCGCGTGCGCGGAGGACGCCGAACGGCTGCTGGAGCAGGGCGAGCTGGTCGGGGTGATGCCGGAGGGGTTCAAGGGCATCGGGAAGCCGTTCAGCGAGCGGTACAAGCTCCAGCGGTTCGGGCGGGGAGGGTTCGTCTCGACCGCGCTGCGGCAGGGGGCGCCGATCATTCCCTGCTCGATCGTGGGGGCCGAGGAGATCTACCCGATGATCGGCAACGCGAAGACGCTGGCCCGGGTGCTGGGGATTCCGTACTTCCCGCTGACGCCGACGTTCCCGTGGCTCGGGCCGCTCGGGGCGGTGCCGCTGCCGACGAAGTGGACGATCCAGTTCGGGGAGCCGATCCCGACGGACGGCTATCCGCCGGAGGCGGCGGAGGATCCGATGCTGATGTTCAACCTGACCGATCAGGTGCGAGAGCAGATCCAGCACACGCTGTACAAGTTGCTGGTGCAGCGGCGGTCGGTGTTTTTCTGAGGACCTTGGGTTCCGGATGCGGATGCGGATGCGGATGCGGGTGCGTGGGGGCTGGTCGTGGCCACGCGGTGGAGCCGGATGTCACACACCCCGCGCCCCTTCAGGGGCGCGGGGTGTGTGACATCGCCGACTAGTTGCCCGCGTCCTCGCTGTCGATGCCCAGGCCCGGGAGCAGGCCGGGGAGGAGCGGGGGCAGGGTGACGTCCGGTCCGCTGGACGGGGACTTGGACGGGGACGCGCTGCTGCCGCCCGAACTGCCCGACTTCGGCGGGTCCAGGAGGCCGCCCGTGGTGCCGCCGATCAGGTCGTCGGTGGCGCTGCCGGAGGCCGAGCCACTGGGGCTGCCGGTGCCGGACTCGTGGCCCGAGGCGGAGCTGCCCGGGGACGCCGGAGCCGTCGACCGGTGGCGGCCGGAGGATCCGGTGGACGCCGTCCCGGAGTCCTGCCTGCCGGTGCTGCCGCCGGTGTTCTGCGGCGGCTGGGGAAGCAGGGACTGCAGCGGGGCGACCTCTTCGTCTATGGCGTCGAAGACCGACGTCACCTGCTGGCTGACGTCCCCGAGCTGGACGGGGAGCTTGTCGCGCAGCGCACCCCAGGCCTCGCGGTGGGACTGGGCGAAGGCGGACAGCGCCTGCATGGGGCCGAGCGAGTTCGGATCGCGCTCGTAGGCCTCGTGCAGCAGCCGGTGGCCCTCGGTGACGTCGTGCTGCATCCCGGACAGGGTGCGGCGGATCTCGCCGATGGACTCGTGGTCGAGGTGGCCGCCGCGGTCCCGGTCCATCAGCCGGCGGGCCTCCATCAGCCGGGTCGAGGCCTGGTCGAGGTAGGTCTGGCCGCGCTGGTCGTCCCCGTCGGACAGGTAGTTGAGCTTGAAGTCCTCGATGCCACGCTTGAGGCCGTACAGCGAGTCGCCGGGCAGTGCGTCGGAGCTGGCGGCGGCGACCCCGCCGAAGGCCCCGGCGGCGACGCCGACGCTCAGGCCGCCCGCGGCCAGTCCCTTGGTGAGCCGGGAACGCGGTCGTAGTTTGCCCAGCGGGCTGGCCCGGTGCGTGCCCTTGGACCGGGCCGAGCGCTGCCCGGGAACCGACGCGTCCGCCACCCCGCCCAGGGTGCCCTCCGCCAGCATGGCCTCCATCGCGGCCACCAGCCGGGCCCGGTGCACGACCTTGACCTCAGGGTCGAGTACCGGTTTGGGCAGTGCGGCGAGCCCTGTCGCCAGGACCAACAGCTCGCCCTGCTCGGCCCGTTCGGCCCGGTCCGCGGTGGCCGGCGGATCGCCCGCCGGTCCCTCGGGCCGCTCGGCCGCCGGGTCCCGGTCGGGCTGCTCCTCCAGGGCCTGGGCGAAGGCGTTCGCCCGCCGGTGCGTTGATACGTTCGCGATCACTGGCGGCACCTCCTCTCGTCATGACAGTCGACTCCCCAGGGGGTCCTGAGGGTTGCACGCCCTCGACCGATCCACACGATCGTGTGATCAGGGTCTTGCTGGACGTGACCACAGGGAGCCTGTATCCCGCACAACGAGCGGCTCGGCACTTGGGTTACGGACGACCGGCGATCGACTGAGAAAGACAACGGGCCTTCACCAAGCGTGAGTTGGCTGTCGCCGAGCGTGCCCGGCTCAGCGTGCGTCGTCCGGGAGGAGCCGGGCGAGGGTGCGCACGGCCCGGTACTGGAGGGTCTTGATGGCACCCTCGTTCTTGCCCATCGCCCGGGCGGTCTCGGCGACCGAGAGTCCCTGGAGGAAGCGGAGTGTCACGCACTCCTGCTGCTGGGGGTTGAGGCGGCGTACGGCTTCCAGGAGTGCCGCGTTCGAGAGGGACTCCAGGACGGAGTCCTCCGGTGAGCGCTCGACCTCGTTGGCGTCGAGCATCTCGCCGGTGGTGACCTCGAGGCGGAACCGGCTCGACTTGAAGTGGTCGGCGACCAGGTTGCGGGCGATGGTGACCAGCCAGGCGCCGAAGTCGCGGCCCTGCCAGGTGAAGGTGCCGATCCTTCTGAGGGCGCGCAGGAACGTCTCGCTGGTTAGGTCCTCGGCGGTCGCCTTGCCGCCGACGCGGTAGTAGATGTAGCGGTACACGGTGTCGCTGTACTGGTCGTAGAGGCGTCCGAAGGCGTCGGACTCGCCCGCCTGGGCGCGCTCCACGAGGTCCATCATCCGGGCACTGTCGCTGTCCGCGGCCGGACGGCGGGCGGTGGCCGCGGCGGTGCCGGCGGCACGACCGCGTCTGCCGACGGCCGCACTGCCGTCGGCCAGCGCGTAGCACGGACCGATCGGTGCGGTGGTGGCGAGGGCGGGGACGGCGTACGCGGTCGGGACAAGGCCGCGCAGCGTCTCTTTGACCGTTGCGACAGTTGCGCGCAGCGTAGCCAGGCCCGAGGCGTCAACCCCGACGTGTGGGTACACGGGACTCCCAGAGGCAGAGCTTCCATCACGTGCAGTACGGAACCTTTCACCCGTCGTAGCGACGGAGGGGTACCGGTTTGCGTCTGAGGAGAATAACGCTTCGTGCAGGCACTGCTACACCGAGTTGCTCAAATCACCGATTGCGTCGCTTACGTAACCGATTTGAGGTGGTTCAAGTGCCACAGAGTGATCGATTGTTGATCAGAAACATGCGTGTTGAGGCGGAGTCGAGGGCGTGTTGGAGGGACGGCGCGATAATTCGGGCGCGCGAGGTTTGGGGCGCCGGAGGGGACTCGCCGCCGTCCGCGGGGCACCGGTCAGGGGCGCCGATCAGGGACGGTTGTCGACGGCGGCCGCCGGGGGTGGCCGCCGGGGGTGGCCTCCGGGGCGCGCGTCGGGGGCGCGCGTCAGGGCGCGCGGAATCGCGCGGGCGACCGCGGGGCACCCGCCGACGGGCCCGCGGCCCTGAAGCGATGTCGTGCCGCGCGCTACCGCCGCCGCCGGCTCAACGCGATCGCCGCCGCCGTGCCGCCGGCCACCGCTCCCACTCCGGCCGCCGCCGGGATGCCCACCTTCGCCGCCTTGCGGCCGGTCCGGTAGTCGCGCAGGCGCCAGTCCATCTCGCGGGCGTGCCTGCGCAGCTTGGTGTCCGGGTTGATGGCGTACGGGTGGCCGACCAGGGACAGCATCGGGATGTCGTTGTGGGAGTCGCTGTAGGCCGCGCAGCGGGACAGGTCCAGGCCCTCGGCGGCGGCGAGGGCGCGTACCGCCTCGGCCTTCGCCGGGCCGTGCAGGGGCTCGCCGACCAGCTTGCCGGTGTAGATGCCGCCCACCGACTCGGCGACCGTGCCGAGCGCGCCGGTCAGGCCCAGCCGGCGGGCGATCACGTCGGCGATCTCCACCGGTGCCGCCGTGACGAGCCACACCTTCTGGCCCGCGTCCAGATGGGCCTGGGCGAGGGCGCGGGTGCCGGGCCAGATGCGCTCGGCCATGTACTCGTCGTAGATCTCCTCGCCGATGGTCTGGAGTTCGGCGACCCGGTGGCCCTTGACGATGGACAGGGCGGAGTCCCGCGCGTCCTGGATGTGCTGCGGGTCCTCGACGCCGGCCAGCCGGAACCAGGCCTGCTGCCAGGCGAACCTGGCCAGGTCGCGGGTCTCGAAGAACTTCCGCTTGTACAGCCCCCGGCCGAAGTGGAAGATCGAGGCGCCCTGCATGACCGTGTTGTCGAGGTCGAAGAAGGCGGCGGCCTTGGTGTCGCCGAGCACCGGGAAGTCCGGTTCGGCGTCCTTGGGGACGGCGGACGCGGCGTCCTGGGCCAGGGATCCCTGGCTCTTGCGCGCGGCCTCCGCCGAGGCCTCGCCTGCCAACACGCTCCGCGCCGTGGCGGAGCGCCTACGGGGAGTGAGCCATCCGAGAGCGGCCATGTCGTGAGCATAGCCAGTTTGTTCGGTGGTCCCGGAGTCGCGGGAGTTGGGCGGGTGTGAACTCTCTGCGACCGGCCCGTTAAACAAGGCCTCGAACAGGGTGTGGCAGGGCGGGAGAATGGACCGCATGAGTCCTCTCTTCGGCCGCAAGGCACCTGCGTCTCGTGCGCGTCTGGTCACTCTGATCCGTAAGCCGGGTTGTCATCTGTGCGATGACGCACAGGTCGTGGTCGAGAAGGTGTGCGGCGAACTGGGTGTGCCCTGGGAGGGGCGGGACATCACCCAGGATTCGCAACTGCACGATCTGTACTGGGAGCAGATTCCCGTCGTACTCGTCGACGGTGAACAGCACACCTTCTGGCGTGTGAACGAAGACCGCCTCCGCAAGGCACTGACCGACTAGTCCAAACGGGCCGGAAAGTCGCCTAGGATCGACGGCGGCTTGGTCTCGGGGGCGGGATGAGTAAGGAGTGTGTACTGTTTTGCCCCCGTTCGAGATGGAGCGCGAGCGCCTGTGCGCCGGTCCCCCGCGGCCGCGCCGGGGGTGCGTGACCCCGGTCACGTTGGCCGGGCAAATCGGACACCATCTTTGTGCACGCGTTCACAAAGACATAGCCTGCTGTCGACGGGGCGGTCTGGGAACGTGTGACCGTCCGCAGCCCCGCTCTACCCGCAGGAGCACCGTGGCAACTGGCCGAACTCACCGACCGGCGACCCGCAGCCGAGGGATCCCCGAGGCCACCGTCGCCAGGCTTCCGCTGTACCTCCGGGCGCTGACCGCACTGTCGGAGCGCTCGGTCCCCACGGTCTCCTCCGAAGAACTGGCCGCCGCCGCGGGGGTCAACTCCGCGAAGCTGCGCAAGGACTTCTCCTACCTGGGCTCGTACGGAACCCGCGGTGTCGGCTACGACGTCGAGTACCTCGTCTACCAGATCTCCCGCGAGCTCGGCCTGACCCAGGACTGGCCGGTCGTGATCGTCGGCATCGGAAACCTCGGCGCGGCCCTCGCCAACTACGGCGGCTTCGCCTCCCGCGGCTTCCGGGTCGCGGCCCTCATCGACGCCGACCCGGCGATGGCCGGCAAGCCGGTCGCGGGCATCCCGGTGCAGCACACCGACGAGCTGGAGAAGATCATCACCGACAACGGTGTGTCGATCGGGGTCATCGCCACGCCCGCCGGTGCCGCCCAGCAGGTCTGCGACCGGCTCGTGGCCGCCGGGGTCACCTCCATCCTGAACTTCGCCCCGACCGTGCTGACCGTCCCCGACGGGGTCGACGTGCGCAAGGTCGACCTCTCCATCGAGCTGCAGATCCTCGCCTTCCACGAGCAGCGCAAGGCCGGCGAGGAGCACGAGGCGACCGCTCCGCCGGCCGCCGCCCACAAGGAGTCCACCGACCAGGGACCCGACGGGGACGTACCCGCCGTGATGCCGGCATGAGTCTCCTCGTCGTCGGACTGAGCCACCGCAGCGCCCCGGTCAGCGTCCTGGAACGGGCCGCGCTCACCACGGACGCCCAGGTCAAGCTGGTCCAGGACACGGTCGCCGCCGAACCGGCCGCCGAGGCCGCGGTGCTCGCCACCTGCAACCGCATCGAGCTCTACGCCGACGTGGACAAGTTCCACGCCGGAGTGGCCGAGCTGTCCACCCTGCTCGCCCAGCACAGCGGGGTCGGCCTGGACGAGCTCACCCCTCACCTCTACGTGCACTACGAGGACCGGGCCGTCCACCACCTGTTCTCGGTGGCCTGCGGACTGGACTCGATGGTCGTGGGCGAGGGGCAGATCCTCGGCCAGATCAAGGACTCGCTGGCGCTGGGGCAGGAGCTGCACAGCGTCGGCCGGCTGATGAACGACCTGTTCCAGCAGGGGCTGCGGGTCGGCAAGCGCGCCCACTCCGAGACCGGGATCGACCGGGCCGGACAGTCCCTGGTCACCTTCGGGCTGGCGCAGCTCGCCGCCGGCACCGACGTGGAGACCTGGGCCAAGGGCAGGAAGGCGCTGGTCATCGGCGCCGGTTCGATGTCCTCGCTGGCCGCCGCCACGCTGGCCAGGGCCGGTGTCGCCGAGATCGTCGTCGCGAACCGGACGTACGCCCGTGCCGAGCGCCTGGCGCAGATCCTGAACGACAGCGAGGACACGGACGTGGTGGCCCGCGCGGTACCGATGGACTCGGTGCCGGTCGAGCTGACACGTGCCGACGTCGCCGTCTCCTGCACGGGAGCCACCGGACTGGTGCTCACGGCCGACGCGATCGCCGCGGCGGTCGAGGGCCGGACCGGCGCACCGGTCGCCGAGATCGCGGACGACCGGCCCGCGCACGGCATCCCCAAGCCCGCCGGCCCCGCCGGCAACGACGAGAACTGCCCGCTCGACCTCACGGCCGCGCAGAGCGGCTTCTCCGTGATGGGCGAGGCCGCCGTCGCCGGGATGGCCGCCGCCGAGCTGGAGCAGCACGCCGCCTGGGTGGACAACGGCACCGTCGACATCCGCGAGGCCGGGCGCCGCACGCCCGAGGCCGAGGCGGAGCTGATCGACGCGCTCGCCGCGACCGCCGCCCGGGTGGGGCGCATCCCCGAGCTGCGCAGGCCCGAGCCGGTCGCCGGCTTCGACCGGCCCGCCCCTGAGCTCTTCCTCCTCGACCTCGCCATGCCCCGCGACATCGACGCGGCGGCGCACCGGCTGGCCGGGGTGCGGCTGGTGGACATCGAGTCGCTGGCGGAGGCGTCCGCGGACGCCCCCATGGCGGCCGACGTGGACCAGGTACGGCGGATCGTCGCCGACGAGGTGGCCGCCTTCGGGGCGGCACAACGGGCCGCGCACATCACGCCGACCGTGGTCGCGCTGCGCACCATGGCCGCCGACGTGATGGCCGGCGAGATCGCCCGGCTCGACGGACGCCTGCCGGACCTGGACGAACGGCAGCGCGGGGAGATCCGGCAGGCCGTGCACAGGGTCGTCGACAAGCTCCTGCACGCGCCGACGGTACGGGTCAAGCAGCTGGCGGCGGAACCCGGCGGCGCCGGGTACGCGGACGCGCTGCGGACCCTGTTCGACCTCGACCCCGAGACGGTGGCATCCGTCTCCCGGGCCGTGGACAGCACAGACAAGAAGGACCGACCGGAATGAGTGACAACCCACTGCGACTGGGGACAAGGCGATCCAGACTCGCCATGGCCCAGTCCGGGCAAGTGGCGGAAGCCGTGAGCCGGGTGACCGGACGGCCCGTCGAGCTCGTCGAGATCACCACCTACGGCGACGTCTCCCGCGAGCACCTCGCACAGATCGGCGGCACGGGGGTCTTCGTGACCGCCCTGCGGGACGCACTGCTGCGCGGTGAGGTCGACTTCGCGGTTCACTCGCTCAAGGACCTGCCGACCACGCAGCCCGAGGACCTGGTCCTGGCAGCCGTACCGGTACGCGAGGACCCGCGTGACGTGATCGTCGCCCGGGACGCGCTGAAGTTCACCGACCTGCCGCGCGGGGCCCGCGTCGGCACCGGTTCGCCGCGCCGGATGGCACAGCTGAACGCGTACGCCCGCACCCACGGGCTGGACGTGGAGACCGTCGCGGTCCGCGGGAACGTCGACACGCGCATCGGATACATACACGAGGGCGAGCTGGACGCGGTGGTGCTGGCCGCGGCCGGACTCAGCCGCATCGGCCGCCTCGACGAGGTCACCGACTTCCTGTCGGTCGACACGGTTCTGCCCGCCCCCGGCCAGGGGGCACTGGCGGTCGAATGCGCCGCGGACGACGCGTCGCTGATCGCCGCGCTCGGAGAGCTCGACGACCCGTTCACGCGGGTCGCCGTGACCGCCGAGCGATCACTGCTCGCCGCCCTGGAGGCCGGCTGCTCCGCCCCTGTGGGCGCGCTGGCCGACCTTCTGGCCGACGGGCAGACTGTCAAGGAAATGCGCCTGCGTGGCGTCGTCGGCACGACCGACGGCTCGCGCATGGTGCAGTTGTCCACCACCGGTCCCGTGCCCGAGACAAACGACCAGGCGACGGCGCTCGGTCGCGAACTCGCCACCGAGATGCTTGCCCAGGGCGCGGCCGGTCTGATGGGGGAGCGAGCACAGTGAGCCCCACCAACCTTCCCGCCGGCCTCGAACACGGGCACGTCACCTTCCTGGGTGCCGGACCCGGGGATCCGGGGCTGCTGACCTTGCGTGCCGTGGAGGCACTGTCCGCCGCGGACGTCCTGGTCGCCGAGCACGAGGTGCTCGACGTGATCAGGGCCCACGCCAGGCAGGGCGTCTCCGTCGTACCCATGAATCCGGGTTCCTCGTCGGACCCGTATCAGGGCACAGGCGCGCCTCAACTCAAGGTTGTTGACGGAGCGTCAACGACCGCTGCGGTCCCGCCCGCGCGGGATGCGGCTCATCTTGTCATGGAGGCCGCGCGGGGCGGCAGGCGGGTCGTGCGTGCCGTGTCCGGGGACCCCGGACTCGATACGTACGCGACCGAGGAAATGCTCGCCTGCGCCGCCGCCGGTGTTCCCTTCGAGGTCGTGCCCGGTGTCGCCGCGGCGGTCGGCGTGCCCGCGTACGCCGGTGTGCCGTTGCGGGACGCGCAGGGCGCGGACGTGCGTTTCGTGGACGCCCGGACCGCCTCCGACCGGTGCTGGACCGAGGTCGGCGCCTCCGACGGCACGGTCGTGGTGACGACGACCCTCGACTCGGTGGCCGCGGCCGCCGGGGAGCTGGTCGCCGCCGGCCGCAAGCCGGACACCCCGATGACCGTCACGGTCGCCGGCACCACCACCCGGCAGCGGACCTGGAGCGCCACCCTCGGCACGGTCGCCCAGACCCTGAAGCAGGCGAAGGTGCTGCCCTCCCCGGAGGGCGGCCGGCCGGTGATAGCCGTGGTCGGTGAGCGGTCCGCCGCCGCCCAGCGTGACCAGCTGTCGTGGTTCGAGTCCAAGCCGCTGTTCGGCTGGAAGGTGCTCGTGCCGCGCACGAAGGAGCAGGCGGCGACCCTCTCCGACCAGCTGCGCTCGTACGGCGCGGTGCCGCACGAGGTGCCGACGATCGCCGTCGAGCCGCCGCGCACGCCCCAGCAGATGGAGCGCGCGGTCAAGGGCCTGGTCACCGGCCGGTACGAGTGGATCGCCTTCACCTCGGTGAACGCGGTCAAGGCCGTCCGGGAGAAGTTCGAGGAGTACGGGCTCGACGCGCGTGCGTTCGCGGGCATCAAGGTCGCGGCGGTCGGTGAGCAGACCGCGAAGGCGCTGGTCGCCTTCGGCGTGAAGCCGGACCTGGTGCCGAGCGGCGAGCAGTCCGCGGCCGGGCTGCTCGAGGACTGGCCGCCCTACGACCCGGTGTTCGACCCGATCGACCGGGTGTTCCTGCCGCGTGCCGACATCGCCACGGAGACGCTGGTCGCCGGGCTGATCGAGCTGGGCTGGGAGGTGGACGACGTCACGGCCTACCGGACCGTGCGGGCGTCGCCGCCGCCGGCCGACACCCGGGAGGCGATCAAGGGCGGCGGCTTCGACGCGGTGCTCTTCACGTCGTCGTCCACCGTCAGGAACCTGGTGGGCATCGCCGGCAAGCCGCACAACGTGACGGTCATCGCCTGCATCGGCCCGGCCACGGCCAAGACGGCCGAGGAGCACGGGCTGCGGGTCGACGTGATGGCTCCCGAGCCGTCGGTCGGCAAGCTGGCCGAGGCGCTGGCGGAGTTCGGCCTGCGCCGGCGCGCCGCCGCGCTGGAGGCCGGCGACCCGGTGACGCGGCCGAGCGAACGGCGGCCGGGGGCGCGGCGGCGCCGGTCGACCACGTAACGCGCCCCGCCTGAGCAAGTGCACGCCCCGCCGTCCCGACCGGGACGGCGGGGCGTCCTGCGTTGTCGGTACCCGGTTGCGTGCCGCCGTGAGGCCCGGAACCGGAGCCGGGAAACGCGTCGCACGGCGAGGTGGGCTCCGGGGCTGCGGGCCGTAAAAGACCGAATAACCCTGGGGAAAAACCCTCCAACCGACCAAACCCCGCCTTCGTCACACGGGCGGGTGAATCCGGTCGGTGTGGCTGGCGCGGCAGTGGCTCGGGCGGGCAGTCTCGCCGCAGGCAACATCCACAACCGCATACATGCTTCGGCCCCCGCCGGGACTGGCATCCCAGTGCGAGGGCCTGACCAACGAGGAAGACAGGACCTTCCCCATGGCTGGCAACAAGCCTATCCCCGCGCCGCGCTCGAATCAGGACGTTCGGCCGACGACCACCCACTCCGGTGTCACCCACGTACGCACGTACCAGTCGGGCCACTACACCGTCGTAGGCAATCACCTCGCCCAGCACCGCGAGCTGTCGCTGACCGCGATCGGGCTGGGTACCCACATCCTGTCGCTGCCGGAGGGGGCCCCGGTCGACATCCGCAGTCTCGCCGACCGCTTCCCCGAGGGGCGTGACCGGATCGCCTTCGCCCTGCGGGAGTTGGAGGCGCACGGCTACCTGGAGCGGGTCCGGGAGCGTACCGGGGCGGGACGGTTGTTCACCCGGACGTACGCCCACCACACCCCCGGCGGGGCGGGCGCGGCGCGAGGCCGGACGCGAAGCGTTGCGGCGGCCCGCCCGTCGGGGGACGACCGACAGGCACCTCAGGAGGACGACCGAGACGGCACCGGGTCCGTGCCCCACGAGGCACCGGCCACCTCTGTCCTTCCGGGTCCCGAGCTCGTGCCCGGTCCCGAGTCCGGGTCCGAGTCCGATCCTGAGCCCGAGTCCGATCCGGAGCACGTGCCACCCCCAGCGTCCGAGCGACGCACCGAGGCGGCCCACGACCAGCCCGGCCCGCACGTCCCGTCCGCCGTGGAGACCTGCCCCGACGCACGCCATGAGAAGGCTGCCGCCCTCCTCGCGGCCCTGCGCCGCACCGACGACCGTCTCACGCTCTCCCCGCGGGACGTGATCCGGCTCGCCCCCGCTGTCACCGCCTGGTTCGACCGTGGTGTCCCGGCAGCCGTCGTACACCGTGCACTGACCGCCGATCTCCCCGCGGACATGCGACGCCCGGCCGGTGTGCTCGGTTACCGCCTCCGCGAAATGCTGCCCGCTCCCCTGCCGGCGATCCCCGCGTCACGTGCCGTGGCGGCGGACGCCCGCACGAGCCACCGGGGTCTCCATCCCTTCCAGACCTGTGACGGCTGCGAGCGCGCCTTCCGTGCCCCGGAGCCCGGCCACTGCCGCGACTGCCGACGCGCTGGCTCAGTAGCGGCCTCCGATGTCCGCGTGGCCTGAACGGGGCCCGGCAGACGACGGTGGCAGCCGCGGTTCACCCGTCTCGGCCACCGCTGCCGATGGAACTGCGCCGACACGGATACGGTGCTTTTCCCGGGACGTCCGCCCGGTACGGCCATGGGCACGGAATCGACCGCACCCCGCCGGTTCAACTAAGCCGTGTCATTGGCGAGGACCTTCTTCAGGTCCTCGACCACCGTCGGGATCTCGCGGTCGAAGGCCAGGCAGTCCAGGCCCTCGTCGGCCACCACGGCCAGGAGGGCACGGGTGCCCACCGCGGTCACGACGACGTGCCCCGCGCCGCACTGGACGGTGAGCCGGCGGAGGGTGCCGGTGCTGCCTTGTTCGGCCAGGCGGTGGCCCAGGGAGAGGGCGGCCGCCGCCAGGGCGGCCATGGACTCGGGGTGGGTCCTGTCGGCGTCGCTCGCCACCACCAGACCGTCGACGGTGGCGAGGGTGGTTTCGGAGATGCCCATAACCCGGTCGCGCAACGAGACGAGGATGTCCTGCACGGGGTCGCTCATGGTGCCTTCTTCCTGTCGTGCTGGGTGGTGCGGAGGCGGCCGGCCTCCTTGGGGCTAGCGCTTGCGACGGGGGAGCGGGGCCGCCGACGGGCTCGGTGCTGCCGTGGCGGGGTGGGGTGGGTGGCGCGGGGCCGTGCTGGGGCGGCCCACGGCGGCCCCGGACGGGGGCCTCAGGAGGCCGAGAGCCAGTAGGTCGCGCAGGTCGAGCATGACGGCGAACAGGCCTCGGCCCAGGGCGAACGCGATGTCCCGGGGTGTCCTGCGGCCGTCGGCGGCGGTGAGGACGGCCCGGTGGCGGAGGGAGAGCCGGGCGACCCGCTGCGGATCGCGGGCCTCCGGGGACGGTTCGAGACGGTCGCGGGCGAAGCGGGCGGTGGCACCGCGTTCGAGTGCCAGCGGGCTCATCCGGCGGGTGTTCTCGGTGACCAGCCGGCCGGGCGGCACCGCGGTGCCGGTGTCCAGCACCGGCCGTGGGTCGCCCACCTCCCAGCCGTCCGGCCGGATCAGGGCCAGCGCGAAGGCGGCGTCGAACAGCGCGGACCGGCCGATGACCTCCAGTTCCACGGCGCCCAACAGGCCCTGGGAGACCAGTCCCAGGGCCAGCCGGGCGGGATCGGTTCCGCCGGCGCGAGCGGCCGCCCAGTCGTCCTCGGCGATCCGGTACGACTTCAGGAGCAGGACCTCGACCCCGGGCGCGCCCGGGGTGTCCATGCCCACGGCCATGCCGTCGCGGACGTGGATGACACCGCCGGGAACGCCGGAGACCAGTACGGCGCAGCTGCGCCGTTCGGCGTGCAGGGCGGCCAGCAGGGCGGGGACGTTGCGGGCGGACGGGAGGTGCCGGTCGGTCATGCGAGCAGTCGGTCCGCCCGCTCACCTCCGTCGGCGGTTCGCTCTTCCTCTACCTCGCGCTGGACCGGACCCGCGGCAACCTCGCCCTGGCCCGCCACAAGCTCAAGGGGCTGGAGAGCGAACTGGAGGTCTGACCTCCGAAGACGTGACCGGACGCTCCGGCCCGCGCCGGGCCGGAGCACCGACGGCACCGACGGCACGTCGGCAAGTCGCCCCAGGTGACGGGCGTAGCGTAGGGAGCATGACGAAGTACGGCTCCTTCCCCGGCACCCGGCCGCGTCGGCTGCGGACCACCCCCGTCATGCGGCGCATGGTCGCCGAGACGCGACTGCACCCCGCGGACTTCATCCTCCCGGCGTTCGTCCGCGAGGGCGTCACCGAACCGGTGCCGATCGCGGCCATGCCCGGCGTCGTCCAGCACACCCGGGACACCCTGAAGAAGGCGGCCCTGGAGGCCGTCGAGGCGGGCATCTCCGGGATCATGCTGTTCGGGGTGCCGGAGGAGGACAAGAAGGACGCCCTCGGCACGCCCGGCACCGACCCGGACGGGATCCTCCAGGTCGCCCTGCGGGACGTGCGGGCCGAGGTCGGCGACGAACTGCTCGTGATGTCCGACCTGTGTCTCGACGAGACCACCGACCACGGGCACTGCGGGGTCCTGGACTCCGAGGGGCGCGTCGACAACGACGCCACCCTGGAGCGGTACGCCGAGATGGCCCAGGTGCAGGCCGACGCGGGCGCCCACGTGGTCGGGCCCAGCGGGATGATGGACGGGCAGATCGGCGTCGTCCGCGACGCCCTCGACCAGATCGGGCGGGAGGACGTCGCCGTCCTCGCCTACACCGCCAAGTACGCCTCCGCCTTCTACGGGCCCTTCCGGGAGGCCGTCGGATCGTCCCTCAAGGGCGACCGCAAGACCTACCAGCAGGACCCGGCCAACGCCCGGGAATCCCTGCGGGAGCTGGCCCTGGATCTGGCGGAGGGGGCCGACATGGTGATGGTCAAACCGGCCGGGCCCTACCTCGACATCCTCGCGCGGGTCGCCGACACCGCGGACGTGCCGGTCGCCGCCTACCAGATCTCCGGTGAGTACTCGATGATCGAGGCGGCCGCCGAGAAGGGCTGGATCGACCGTGACCGGGCCATCCTGGAGAGCCTGACCGGCATCAAGCGGGCCGGCGCCCAGAACATCCTCACGTACTGGGCGGTCGAGGCCGCCCGGATGCTCGGCTGAACCCCCCGGCGGGGCCGGTGGCCGCCGCGGGCCGGTGCCGGCTCACCAGTCGAGGGCGTCGTTCCGGTCCTGCTGCCAGTAGGTCACCCGCAGCGAGCTGTCGTAGTAGACGCCCTTCGCCGGCAGTGCCGGGGTCGCCGAGGCCCCGCCCGTGCTGTTGGGCGTCATGCCCTGGAAGGCCACGGTGAGCCTGCGGCCGGTCGTGCCGCCGTCGCCGCTGCCGTCGGCCGCGGACAGCAGCACGCCCGCGTACCCGGACTCGCCCGGAGCGAGGGTGGTGACCGCCTGCGGGTGGGTCTCCGCGGCGGGCTGCGGGACCCACTGCATGTCGTCGAAGCGCAGCACGGGGTAGTAGGTCAGGTAGCAGGTCCTGCTGCCGGTGTTCCGCACCGTGATCAGCATGTGGTTCAGCGGGCGGGAGAGCGGCTGGACGGTGACGGCGGTGTCGGAGCCGTTGCACAGGACCTGGGCGGAACCGCTGCCGCCCCGGCCGGTGCCGGGCGCCTTCGCGGTGGCGGCCGTGCCGCCCGCGGGCGAGGACCCCGACCCGCCGGTGCCGGCATCCGTCCCCCCACCGCCGGCGCCCTTGCCCGTCCCGGTCCCGGCGTCGGAGGTCCCCGAGGGCGTCGTGGCCGTCTGCTTCGGTGTCGTCGCGTTCGCGGCGGGCTTGGCCGCCGGGGACGCTCCCTCGTCCCGGGTCCCGGTGCCGTTCTCACAGGCCGTGAGGGCGAGGGCGGCGACGGCGGTGGCGGTGGCGGTGGCGGCGAGCAGGCGGACACGGCGGGCGGTGCGCATGTCGAATCCTCTTTCGAGTGGTGGCGTGCTTGGATGGCCACAGCCTGTGCGCTTCTTCGTCCCGTCCGCCACGGTTGCCGGACGATCAGGGACGCTGGAACGGCCGTACCGGCTCTGAACTGGAAGAACTTCCCTGTCCTGGAACGCGGACCGGGATGCGGGGGACGGAGGAACCGTGTCGGACGGCACTGCGGGAAGCGACTTCGCGGAGCAACTGCGGGAGTTGAAGGACCGCTCGGGCCTCAGTTACGGCACGCTCGCCAAGCGGCTCCACATGAGCACCTCGACCCTGCACCGCTACTGCAACGGGGATGCCGTGCCGGCGGACTACGCGCCCGTCGAACGCCTCGCCAGGCTCTGCAAGGCCGGTCCGGACGAACTCGTCGAGCTGCACCGGCGGTGGGTGCTGGCGGACGCGTCGCGGGGACGGAAGACGGACGCCCCGGAGAAGCCGGCCGGGAAGGTCGCGACGGCGGACTCGCAGCCGGAGTCGGAGTCGCGGCCGCAGTCGGAGTCGGAGTCGCGGTCGGCGCGGGGGCCGGAGCCGGGACGGGAGTCGGAGTCGGAGCGGGGAACGGAGTCGGAGCCGGAGCCGGGGTCCCGGGCTGATGTCATGCCGGATCCGGAGGTGGTGCTCGGGCCGGGCGTCGCCGGGCGGCGCGGGCACCGGGCTCGGCGGCCCGCGCTGCTGGCCGGGATCGCGGTCGTCGTCCTGGCCGGCGCCGCCGCCCTCGCCGTACAGCTCCCGTCCGGCGGGACGGACGACAGGCACCCGGGTGTCGCGGGTGCCGCCACCGTGGCCGGTGCCGCGCCGCACCGCACCGGGCACTCGTCGACGAAGCCGACGGCCGCACCGGCCACGACCTCGCCGTCCTCCTCCCCGTCGTCATCGCCCTCGTCGTCGGCCCGGACCGGCGGAACGGCCGGCGGTGCCGCCCCGGCCGCCCCCTCGGCCGCCGCGGACGACGGCACGGACACACCCCCGCTCACCGTCAACACCAAGCCGTACAGCTGGGAGAGCCCCTGCTCCCAGCACTACCTGATCGACCGGGGCCCGGCCGACGTGGCACCGCCGCCCCTGGAGACCGACGCGACCGCGTGGGTGACCGCGCACCAGGCGGTCTCCTCGGGAGAGCAGTACGTCACGCTGACCCTGCAGGGCACCGGCACGGAGTCCGTGGTGCTGGAGGGCCTCACCGTCCGTACCACGCAGCGGAGTTCACCGCTCGCCTGGAACGACTACGCCATGGGATACCCGGGCGTCGGCTGCGGCGGGGGCGTGCCCACCCGCTCCTTCACCGTCGCCCTGGACGCGATGCGGCCGGCGGTCGTGCCGCAGGCCGGGCACCGGGACTTCCCCTTCAAGGTGAGCGAGTCGGACCCCGAGGTCTTCTACATCACGGCCGACGCCTCGGCGTACTCCGTGGGCTGGTACCTGGAGTTGTCCTGGTCCAGCGGGTCACGGCACGGGACGCTGCGGATCGACGACAAGGGGCGGCCGTTCCGCACGAGCGGGAACAACGGGCGGCCCGCCTACGAGTTCCCGCTCGGCGGCGAGGCCTGGCGGACCGCGTCCTCGCCGGCGGGGTGAGACAGGGACGCGGCGGAGGGGCCCTCGTCGCGTACGCCCTCGCCGTCCCGGCAGCCGCCGAGAGCGGACGCGGCGACCAGTGCCAGGGCCGCCGCGGTCAGGAGACGGCGGCGGCCGGCGGTCGGGGCGGGGTGCTTGGCGGACATACGGGGCTCCCTTGACGTCGTCGGCGTGCGCGGCGCGATCGGCGCGATCGGTACGACCCGGGGGCCGGCGATCTCGGTGTGCCCTCAGCCTGTGGGCCGGGAGGCCCGAACCGCCACATGTCTCGGACGATTCGGGACGGCTGAGCCCGGTCCACGCCTACGACCTGCGCGGATCCCATCCCGTGGGACGCCGGGACGGGACGCCCGGGGGCCCGGCCGGACGACTGGGCGGCCCGGACGGGTCATTCCCCGCCGTGTCCGCCCCGTCGGCTCGGTCCCACCCCCGGACCCACTCGCGGCCTGACCCCCGGTCCCATCGTCAGTCCCACCGTCAGTCCCACCAGAAGTGCCACAGCCGCTCGCCGACCAGCTGCCCGGCGTACGACGAGAGGGTGTCGTCTTCGCCGGGCAGCACGCTGTACGGGCAGAACGCGAAGTGCTCGGCGGCCACCGCCTCCGCCGCGTCCAGGTCGGCGGGCGGCGCGGCCACGGAGACGGCCAGATGGTCCAGGCCGAGGGCCACCACGCGTATCCCGAAGCGGTCCTCCCAGGAACGCAGCACCGCGCACAACCGGGCCACGTCCTCGTCGTGGTTGACCGGCCCGCTCCAGCCGATGGCCGCCGGTATGTCGGCGCTGCGCCGGGCGGACACCAGCGCCAGGTGCGGCTCCTTCAGCCAGGGCCGCCCCTGGCTCAGCGCGTCGGCGACGTCGGCCGCGCGCAGGTCCGGGTCGGCGACCAGCGCGGGGGCGGCGGCGAGCCCCGGCCACTCCTCGCCGTCCGGCGGGTCCTCCTCCCAGTAGTCCTCCAGCACCTCGTCGGGGTCGTGGTCCCCGGGGTACGAGGTCTCCTCGGGCGCGAAGTCCCAGTCGTCGATCTCGGAGACGTCGATCAGCACCGGAAGCAGCCCGGCGCGGGCGGCCGGCGCGCCCAGCGCCGTCCAGGTCCCGGGTCCGGCGGGCTGCCCGGCGTACCACAGCAGCGGCTGGTGCCACGGACCGTCCAGGGTCTCGTCCAGGAGTGTCCCGGGCGGGAGTTGGAGCCCCAGGGACCGACCGCTCGGGTCGGTCGCCAGCTTGGGCAGCGGGTTGGGAAGAGTCGCCATGGCGATGACTGTAAGGGCGCCCACTGACAACGACACGGCGGCCCGTCCCCTCGCCGAGGGGACGGGCCGCCGTGACGTGCCGTCAGAGCCGCTCGGGCGTCCTGATGCCCAGCAAAGACATGCCCTGGTGGAGGGTGCGGGCCGTCATGTCGCACAGGAGGAGGCGGTTCTCCACCTGGGCCGGGGTGTCGGCCTTCAGGACCGGGCACTTGTCGTAGAACGACGTGTACAGCGAGGCCAGTTGGTACAGGTACGCGGCCAGCTTGTGCGGGGCGTACTCCGCGGCCGCCTCGAAGACCGTGTCGCCGAACGCGTCCAGGTGCAGGCCCAACGCCCGCTCCGCCGCGTGCAGTTCCAGCTCCGGATGGGCGGCCGGCCGGACCTCGCCCGCCTTGCGCAGGATCGACTGGATACGGGCGTACGCGTACTGCAGGTACACGCTCGTGTCGCCGTTGAGCGAGACCATCTGGTCCAGGTCGAACTTGTAGTCCCGGTTCGGCGACGTCGACAGGTCCGCGTACTTCACGGCGCCGATGCCGACCTGCGCGGCCCGCTCCCTGATCTCGGCCTCGGTGAGGTCCTGTGCCTTCTCCCGGACGACCTCGGCGGCCCGCTGCACCGCCTCGTCCAGCAGGTCCTCCAGCCGTACGGTCTCGCCCTCACGCGTCTTGAACGGCTTGCCGTCCGCGCCCAGCACCGTGCCGTAGCCCATGTTGTGCGCGGTGACGTCGTCGGTGAGCCAGCCGGCCCGCCGCGCCGTCTCGAAGACCATCCTGAAGTGCAGGGACTGCCGGACGTCCACGACGTAGATCAGGGACGTGGCGTCGAGGTCCTGGACCCGGTCGCGGATCGCCGTCAGGTCGGAGGCCGCGTAGCCGAAGCCGCCGTCCGCCTTCTGCACGATCAGCGGCACCGGCTGGTCGTCCTTGCCGCGGATCTCGTCGAAGAAGACGACGAGCGCGCCCTCGGAGCGGACCGCGACGCCCATCTCCTCAAGCAGCCGCGCGGTCTCCGGCATGCCGTCGTTGTACGCCGACTCGCCGACGATCTCGTCGTCCCTGACCTCCATGTCGAGCTTCTCGAAGACCGAGTAGAAGTAGACCTTCGACTCGTCCACGAACCGCTGCCACAGGTCGAGGGTCTCCTTGTCGCCGGACTGGAGGGCGACGACCCTCTTCCGCGCCCGCTCCTTGAAGCCCTCGTCCGTGTCGAAGACGGCCCGGGAGGCCTTGTAGACCCGGTTCAGGTTCGACATGGCCTGCTCGCCGTCCGTGTCGGTCTCCGCGGACAGCTGCTCCGGGTTCTCGATCAGGTACTGGATGAGCATGCCGAACTGGGTGCCCCAGTCGCCGATGTGGTGCCGGCCGATCGTCCGCTCGCCGGTGAAGTCGAGCATGCCGCGCAGCGCGTCGCCGATCACCGCGGACCGCAGGTGACCGACGTGCATCTCCTTGGCGACGTTCGGCTGGGCGTAGTCGATGACCGTGACGCCCGGGTTCTCCTTGGCCGCCACGCCGAGCCGGTCGCCGTCCGCGTACCGGGCGGCCAGGTTCTCGGTGATCGCCTTGTCGGAGAGGGTGATGTTGAGGAAGCCGGGGCCGGAGACCTCGGCGTCCTGGATCAGGTCCGCGCCGGTGACGACGTGGGAGAGGACCTGTGCCGCCAGCTCCCGGGGATTGGCCTTGGCCTTCTTGGCGGCGGCGAGGATGCCGTTCGCCTGGAAGTCGGCCCGGTCGCTACGTCGCAGCAGCGGGTCGACGGGGGCCTCCGGCAAGGCTGCCGAGAGGGCGTCGGTGAGCTGCTTGTTTACGGCGTCGCTGAGGGACGTGACCGGGGCCATGGGGTGGGAGCCGTTCTCCTCGGGGGTTCTGACAGACGCGTCCAGTATTTCACGGGGGGTAAAGGGGTTTTCGCGGCCACGGACTCGGGAGACGGGTGGCGCGTTGCCGGGGGCGCGCCGGGAACCCGTTTCGTGGATGCGGAGGTGCCTGGGACACTGGAGCGGTCAGCCGTGCGACCGTACCGGCTGCCCCATGTCAGAAAGAAGGACGTGCCGATCGTGGCTCAGAGCACCGAGACCACCGACTGGGTCTCCCGTTTCGCGGATGAGGTCATCGAGGAGTCGGAGCGTCGGGCCCCGGGCAAACCGGTCGTCGTCGCGTCGGGTCTGTCGCCGTCCGGCCCGATCCACCTCGGCAACCTGCGCGAGGTCATGACCCCGCACCTGGTCGCCGACGAGGTCCGGCGGCGCGGCCACCAGGTCCGGCACCTGATCTCCTGGGACGACTACGACCGCTACCGCAAGGTGCCGGCCGGCGTCGCCGGGGTCGACGCGTCCTGGACCGAGCACATCGGCAAGCCGCTCACCTCGGTGCCGGCCCCGGCGGGGTCCGCGTACCCGAACTGGGCCGAGCACTTCAAGGCCGTGATGGTCGAGTCGCTGGCCGAGCTGGGCGTGGAGTTCGACGGGATCAGCCAGACCGCCCAGTACACCTCCGGGGTGTACCGGGAGCAGATCCTGCACGCCATGAAGCACCGCGGCGACATCGACGCGATCCTCGACCAGTACCGCACCAAGAAGGCCCCCGCGAAGAAGCAGCAGCAGAAGGCCGTCGACGAGGCCGAGCTGGAGGCCGAGGAGGGCTCGGGCGCGGCGAGCGAGGACGACGGTTCCGCGGGCTCCGCCGGGTACTTCCCGTACAAGCCGTACTGCGGCGGCTGCGGCAAGGACCTGACGACCGTCACCGCGTACGACGACGACACCACCGAGCTGACCTACGTCTGCACGGCGTGCGACTTCACCGAGACCGTCCGGCTGAGCGAGTTCAACCGGGGCAAGCTGGTCTGGAAGGTCGACTGGCCGATGCGCTGGGCGTACGAGGGCGTCGTCTTCGAGCCGAGCGGTGTCGACCACTCCTCGCCCGGGTCGAGCTTCCAGGTGGGCGGACAGATCGTCGGGATCTTCGGCGGCGAGCAGCCCATCGGGCCGATGTACGCGTTCGTCGGCATCAGCGGCATGGCGAAGATGTCGTCCTCGCGCGGTGGCGTGCCCACGCCCGCCGACGCGCTGAAGATCATGGAGCCGCAGCTGCTGCGCTGGCTCTACGCCCGCCGCCGTCCCAACCAGTCCTTCAAGATCGCCTTCGACCAGGAGATCCAGCGGCTCTACGACGAGTGGGACAAGCTGGACGCGAAGGTGGCCGAGGGGACCGCGCTGCCCGCCGACGTGGCCGCGCACGCCCGCGCGGTGGGCACGGCCGCCGGTGAGCTGCGGCGGACCCCGCGACCGCTGCCGTACCGGACGCTGGCGTCGGTCGCCGACATCACCGCCGGCCACGAGGACCAGGCGCTGCGCATCCTCGGCGAACTGGACCCCGCGAACCCGCTGACGTCGGTGGACGAGGCCCGCCCCCGCTACGACAAGGCCGAGGCCTGGATCAACACCCAGGTACCGGCCGACCAGCGGACCATCGTCCGCGAGGAGCCCGACGCCGAGCTGCTGAAGTCCCTCGACGAGGCGTCCCAGCAGTCGGTACGACTGCTGCTCGACGGGCTCGCCGAGCACTGGTCGCTGGACGGGCTCACGCACCTCGTGTACGGCGTGCCCAAGGTGCAGGCCGGGTTCTCCGCCGACGCCACGCCGAAGGAACTGCCGCCGGAGATCAAGACCGCTCAGCGGACGTTCTTCGCGCTCCTGTACCACCTGCTGGTGGGCCGGGACACGGGCCCCCGGCTGCCCACCCTGCTGCTGGCCGTCGGTCAGGAGCGGGTGCGGGCCCTGCTCGGGGCGTAGGCCGACGCACGGAAGGGGCCCTCCGGTTCTCGGAGGGCCCCTTCCGCGTGCCCGGGTCAGGCGATGTGCTCGTCCGCCAGCTCCGCGTTGAGACGGTTGGAGAAGCGGGTCACCATGCGCTTGGACTCGGCCTCGTCGAGGGCGACGCCGTAGGTCGCCTCGACGTCGGCGATGAACCCGCGCGGGGTGGGAGCGCCGTTGCCGCCCTTTATCGACTCGCGGAAGACCAGGTAGTAGTCCTCCTCCGACGGCGCCCGGGGCTCCGGCGGGCCGCCGCCCTCGCCCAGCTCACGGGTGCGGCCCGGACCGGACGGGATGGGGAAGCTGCCGGTGGTCTCCGCGGGAGACTCCTCGGGGAGGGGCCGCTGGTCCTGAGGGAACTGCTCCTGCGGGAACTGGTCCTGCGGGAACTGCTCCTGCAAGAACTGGTCCTGGGGGTACTGCTGCTGTGCGTACTGCTCCTGCTCGTACTGCTGCTGTGCGAGCCAGGCGGCGTACCGGGGGTCGTACGTCGGGTCGTAGCCGCCCTGGTACTGGATCTGCTGCGGGTCTCTCGACTGGAGCCAGGGATTGGCCTCCGGCTCGCGCTCCGGCACGGCCTGCTGCGGGACCTCCTGCTGCCCGGCCCGGGGGGCGGGGACCAGCTCCGCGCGCTGCTCGCCGGCGGCCGCAGGGGCCGGCAGCAGCGCCGGGAGGTCGATGCCGGCCGCCGCCAGACCCTCCGGGGCCGTGTCCGCCAGCGGCACGCCGTACTTGGCCAGCCGCAGCGGCATCAGGGACTCCACCGGGGCCTTGCGGCGCCAGGCCCGGCCGAAGCGGGAGCGCAGTCTCGCCTGGTAGACGAGACGCTCCTGCTCCAGCTTGATGACCTGGTCGTAGGAGCGCAGCTCCCACAGCTTCATCCGCCGCCACAGCAGGAACGTCGGCACCGGGGAGAGCATCCAGCGGGTGAGGCGCACCCCCTCCATGTGCTTGTCCGCCGTGATGTCCGCGATCCGGCCGATCGCGTGCCGGGCGGCCTCGACGGCGACCACGAACAGGATCGGGATGACCGCGTGCATGCCCACGCCCAGCGGGTCCGGCCAGGCCGCCGCGCCGTTGAAGGCGATCGTCGCCACGGTCAGCAGCCAGGCCGTCTGCCGCAGCAGCGGGAAGGGGATGCGGATCCAGGTCAGCAGCAGGTCCAGGGCGAGCAGGACGCAGATGCCGGCGTCGATGCCGATCGGGAACACGTACGAGAAGTTCCCGAAGCCCTTCTTGATGGCCAGCTCACGGACGGCCGCGTACGAACCGGCGAAGCCGATCCCGGCGATGACCATCGCGCCGGCCACGACCACGCCGATGAGAACGCGGTGCATCCGAGTCAGCTGTATTGGCGCGGACACCCGTACTCCCCTCCCCTTGCATGTTGTTGCGCGCAACAGGGTGGCACATCAGTGCGGCCTGCGTGTGGCCGGTCAGTCCTTCTTGGCTGACGACTTGGAGGGCGAGGCACTCGCGGACGGCGACTTGGAGGCCTTCTTCGAGGGCGTTGCCGCAGGTGAACTCGGCGCGGGAGCCGAGTCGTTGGCCGTCGCGACCGAGCCGACCGCCTCCTTCGCGGCCTTCTCCGCGGACTTCGCGAGAGTGTCCGCGTCCGGCGTCTTCTCGCCCGCCAGCCCCGCACCGTTGTAATCGACGGTGACGACCACGTTCGCGACCCGGGCCACGACCGTCTGCTGCCGGAAGGCGCCTTCCTTCTTCTTCAGGTCGTAGCGCACCACCGTCGCCTGGTCGCCGGTGCCGGTCACCGGCTGCGACTTGGTGTTCTTCGCCCCGGTCACCGACTGGGCCTCCTGCAGCTGGCTCCCGTAGTACGCCTCGGCCTGCTTCTCGCCGGAACCCCGGCTCGCGTCCGAGTCGAAACGGAGGAAGGAGATGTTCAGCCAGCGGAACTGCGAGCCCTTGACACCGTTGTTGTCCAGGCTGCTCCAGGAGCAGCTGCCCCGCGTGGCCACATCGTCCGAAGAGCCCTCCTTGCCCGACTTCGCACCCTTCGGTACGAGTGCGGTGAGCGTCTTCTTCGACAGCACCGCGCACGGCTTGGGAATCTTCTGATACTTGGCCGCCTGGACCGTCGGCGAAGCGGCGCCACCGCCGGTGCCCGTCCCGGTGCCGGTGCCTGCGGTTGCGGTGGCCGGGCCGGAGCCGCCGCCCGTCTCCTGCTTGCCGTCGTCGGAGCCCGAGGAGCAGGCCGCCGCGAACAACGCCACGGCGGGGACGACGGCCGCGCAGACCAGGCCGCGGCGCAGGCGCCCTGCCCGTCGCTGCGCGTTCCGCTCGTTCCGGTCGTGCCGGTCGCCTTGCTGGACTGCTACTCGCTGCATGGTTCCTTCACTCATACGTTCGGGGTTCCTGCGGTCGGATCGGGTCCGAGGGGCCACGGTACGCGGTGAGGGAGCTGTGCGGTTTTGGTTCGCGGGCTTTGCGGACGGGGCGCGCGGGGCGGCCCCGGGCGCTCAGCTGTTGAGGTCCTCGGCCAGCTGCGCGGCCAGTTTCTGGGCCCTGTCCTGCAGTTCCGCGCTGTCCGGGACGGTCCCGGTGGCCATCGGCTGCTCCTCGTACTCGATGGTCACCACGACGTTGGACGTGCGGAACACCACAGTCACCGTGCGCTGTTCGGCGGTCGAACCGGAGCCGCTGAGCTGATCGTCGAGATACGCCTCGTCGCCGAGGTCGGTGAGGGTGCGGGGCTGGAGATCGACCGGAGGGGTCGAGGCGGAGTCCGAGGAGGCCGTGGACGCCGGAGCGGACGCGGACGTCGGCACGGTGGCCGACGAGGCCGGAGTCCCGGTCGCCGGCGCGGAGGGCGATCCGGAGGGGGATCCGGACGGCGATCCGGACGGCGACTCCGACTCGGTGGCGCTCGGGGGCGCGGACTCGGGGATGCCCGCCGCGGACTCCCGCTGCGTGTAGATCGTCTGCGCCTCGTTGTCGTCGCTGACCGCGTTGTCGTAGGAGACCACGCGCTCGAAGTCGACGGACAGCCGGTCCGTGGCGTCGGCGGACTCGACCTTCCAACGGCAGCCGACCTTGCGGTCGGTGTCGTAGGTGAGCGTGGCCTCGCCCGCGTAGGCCCTGTCGCGCTGCTCCTCGTCGGTGATCTCGGCGATGCCCGGCAGCAGGGTGTCGAGAGTGCCCTGGCTGATCGCGCCGCACGGCTCGGGGAGGGTGCGGTACTTGCCGGGCTGGGCGGCGATGGTGGAGGTGCCCGCGTCCGCGTTCTTGTCGCTGAGGTCGTCGCCACCGCTGGAACCGCTCGTGCAGCCGGCCAGCAGGGCCGCGAGGAGGGCGGCGGTGCCGGTTACGTATGCCTTCCGCTGCACGGTCAGGCTCCCTTCCGTTCACTGGGTCGCTCGGTCCTGGTCCAGTGTCCCCGCTGGTTAATCGCTTGCCGCGGCGGGGCGTCCCCTGGAGACAATGTGTATCGCACGCACTGCCGTGGACGCCGGTCCCGAGTCTGATTCCGGGCACCTTGGCGATGCATTTGCCTTTTGTCTGTTTCAGGGCGTTTGCCCCTTCTATCAAATGACCCGCGGGGGAACGAGGAAGCTATGTCGTACGTGGAGATACCGGGCGCGAAGGTGCCCATCCGGATGTGGACCGACCCGGCCGGCGTCGAGGAGGGCGCGCTCCAGCAGCTGCGCAACGTCGCGACCCTGCCGTGGATCGAGGGCCTCGCGGTCATGCCGGACGTCCACTACGGCAAGGGCGCCACGGTCGGGTCGGTCATCGCCATGCGGGGAGCCGTGTGCCCGGCGGCGGTCGGCGTCGACATCGGCTGCGGGATGTCCGCGGTCAAGACGTCCCTGACGGCGAACGACCTCCCCGGCGACCTCTCGCGCCTGCGCTCGAAGATCGAGCAGGCGATTCCGGTGGGCCGGGGGATGCACGCGGAGCCGGTCGAGCCGGGGGACTTCCACGGGCTGACGACGGCCGGGTGGGGGGAGTTCTGGGGGCGGTTCGACGGGGTGGCGGAGGAGGTCAAATTCCGTCAGGAGCGGGCGCATCAGCAGATGGGGACCCTGGGCAGTGGTAACCACATGATCGAGGTGTGTCTCGATCAGTCGGATTCGGTCTGGCTCATGCTGCACTCCGGTTCCCGGAACATCGGCAAGGAACTCGCCGAGCACCACATCGGCGTGGCCCAGAAGCTTCCGCACAACCAGGGCCTGGTCGACCGCGATCTCGCCGTCTTCGTCGCGGACACCCCCCAGATGACGGCCTACAGAAACGACCTCTACTGGGCGCAGGAGTACGCGAAGTACAACCGGACGCTGATGATGGCGCTCCTGAAGGACGTGATCCGCAAGGAGTTCAAGAAGGCCAAGCCGGTCTTCGAAGCGGAGATCTCCTGCCACCACAACTATGTGGCGGAGGAGCGGTACGAGGGCATGGACCTGCTGGTGACCCGAAAGGGCGCGATCCGCGCGGGCTCCGGTGAGTTCGGGATCATCCCGGGTTCCATGGGTACCAGCTCGTACATCGTGAAGGGGCTCGGGAACGAGAAGGCGTTCAACTCCGCGTCTCACGGAGCGGGGCGGCGTATGAGCCGTAGCGCGGCAAAGCGGCGCTTCACGACGAAGGACCTGGAGGAGCAGACGCGGGGCGTGGAGTGCCGCAAGGACTCCGGGGTGCTGGACGAGATTCCGGGCGCCTACAAGAACATCGACCAGGTCATGGAACAGCAGCGGGACCTCGTGGAGGTCGTGGCGAAGCTGAAGCAGTTCATCTGCGTGAAGGGCTGATGCGAGGGGCACCGGGTGAAGCCGGTGCCCCTCGTTCACCTGGTCACTGATGAGTGCTTCGGGAAGTGGTCCCGTTGCGCAGACGCCACAGGCGGACACCGCAGCTCGCGGCCGTCCTGCCGAGCACTTCTGCCGCCGCAGCGGGGTTGCCGAGTTTCAGCAGGATCCGGTCCTCGGGCTCCGTCCAGCGGCGAGCGGTGTACGCGGACCTCATGCCCGGGGGACGCACCCAGCCCGACAGTGATTCGGCCGCGGTGCGCTTGCGTGCCAAGGCCAGGCAGCCCGGGTAGTACAGGTCGGCTGCCAGGCGCTGAGCCCGCTCCATCGCGTAGAGCACGTCGTAGATGTCGTCGCGTGCGTTGCGCTTCGGGTTGCGCGCGACCCCCGTCACGTCCAGTGCGTAGTCGGCCAGGTACGACGCGATGGAGCAACTGGCCGTGGTGAGGGAGACGAAGGGGAAGCCCTTGCCGGTGAAGCCGACCGAGCCGTCCGCGTCGAGCAGGCCGCGCAGATAGTCCCGGTGCGAGAACGCGACGGGTGGCGGCGTGATCGACTGGGACCTGCGGCCGTAGGGAAGGCCCAGCTGGTTGATCCTGGTCCTGGCTTCGAGGGAACACAGAGTCCAGACGGCGGCGGTGTGCACCTCGGCGAAGTTGGTCGACCGGGTGCGTTCGGTGATACTGCTGTAATACGGCGTCAATTTCTGGAACGCCCTCAGTACTTCGATGTCGCGGACGCCGATCTCCACGACCAAGCGCCCTTTCCGGCCCGCCCCCTTCGCCAGATGACCGTCTGCCTGCAAGAACCCGAACATGTACGCGTAGTCGGGCACCGTGAGGTCCATGAACCGGTGCGCGTTAGGCTCACAATCAGCCACAGGAAGCTTTATTTCCATGCTGGTGAGGCCCTCGGCTGGGCTGCATCCCTGTCGAGGGCCTTGTCGCTCATTTCGCGTGGCGGACCGCGTAGATCATCACGAAGGCGAGGACGTGGATGCCGAAGAGGAAGTAGGCCAGGAAGTACCAGACCTGGCGTTCGTTCCTGGTCTCCGCTTCGAGGCGGACCTCCTCCAGCTGGCGCTCCAGCGCCGCCGCGGGATCGTCGTCCGGCATCACAGGTCCCGGTGGACCTTGGAGTTGGAGGCCTGGGCGCGGGGGCGGACCACCAGGAGGTCGATGTTGACGTGGCTGGGGCGGGTGACCGTCCAGGTGATCGTGTCCGCCACGTCGTCGGCGGTGAGGGGCTCGGCGACGCCCTGGTAGACCTTGGCCGCCTTCTCCGCGTCGCCGCCGAAGCGGGTCAGGGCGAACTCGTCCGTCTTCACCATGCCGGGGGCGATCTCGATGACGCGGACCGGCCTGCCGACGATCTCCAGACGGAGCGTCTCGGCGAGCACGTGCGCGCCGTGCTTGGCGGCGACGTAGCCGCCGCCGCCCTCGTAGGTGCCGTGGCCGGCGGTCGAGGAGACGACGACGACCGTGCCGTCGCCGCTCGCCTCCAGGCGGGGGAGCAGGGCCTGGGTGAGGTTGAGGGTGCCGATGACGTTCGTCTCGTACATCGTGCGCCAGTGAGCCGGGTCGCCGGTGGCGACCGGATCGGCGCCGAGGGCCCCGCCGGCGTTGTTCACGAGGACGGCGATCGCCTTGAAGGCGGTGGCGAACTCGTCCACGGCCGCGCGGTCCGTCACGTCCAGCGGGTAGGCGGTGGCCTGGTGGCCGGCCTCGTTGATCTCCTTGGCCAGCGCCTCGATGCGGTCCTCCCGGCGGGCGGTGAGGACGACGCGGTAGCCGGCCTCGGCGAGCCTGCGCGCGGTGGCGGCGCCGATGCCGCTGCTGGCGCCGGTGACGACCGCGATGGGGGAGGGGGCCATGGGGTGCTCCTCGGCGGGGGATCGGTGTGCGGGCCTGTCGCGACAAGGATAGGCGGGGCGGGATTTCCGCTGATGGGCGCCCGCGTGCCGGGCCCCGGGCCCCTTCGCGTCGGCCGGGTCATCCTCCGTTGCGCGGCGCCCACATGATCACTGCCATGCCGGCCAGGCACACCAGCGCCCCGGTGACGTCCCAGCGGTCCGGGCGGTAGCCGTCCGCGACCGCGCCCCAGAGCAGGGAGCCCGCGACGAAGATCCCGCCGTACGCGGCGAGGATGCGGCCGAAGTGGGCGTCGGGCTGGAAGGTGGCGACGAACCCGTAGGCGCCGAGGGAGAGGACGCCCCCGGCGATCCACAGCCAGCCGCGGTGTTCGCGTACGCCCTGCCAGACCAGCCAGGCGCCGCCGATCTCGAGGACGGCCGCTACGACGAAGAGGGCCGCGGAGCGGAGAATCAGCATGTGGGCAGCGTGTCACGCCGTACGGCTGTCACCTGTTGGAGGGCGCCTGGGGCGGGGCTCGGGTGGCATACATCCGTAGGGATGCCGTAGACGGACGGATGGGACGGGTGTCATGGCGATGCGTCGGTGTGGGCTCGCGGTGGTCGGTGTGATGGCCGCCGCCGTACTTGTCGTCGGGACCGGTGGGACCGCGTGGGCGGGTGACGCCGATCTGGAGGTGCACGGGTCGGCGGTGATGAACGAGGGCGTGGTCACGGTTCTGGTGACTCCGCGCGATCTCGGGCCGGACCTCGTCCAGGACGCGACGGTGCGGCTGAGCTGGTCGGCTGCGCTGGCGGACACGCAGCGGCTGCCGGCCGCCTGCGCGCGCTCCGGCGAGCGCGAGGTGGTGTGCGGCACCGGGCCGCTCTCCGTCGGCGTGCCCGGCGAGCAGCTGGAGGTTCCGGTACGGCTGCGGGACCGGCCGTCGGAGGTGACGCTGGAGGTCGACGTGGTGTGGAGCGGGGGTGCGGTGGACCACGACCGTACGAACGACAGGCAGCGGGCGCTGGTCCTGGCGACGGGGGATCCGTACGCCTTCTGACCGGGAGGCCCGGCCGTTCCGAACCGCCGGTGACGGGGTCCGGCGCGCAGCTTGATCGGTACGCGCACCGCCCGCCTACGACCCGCGGGCCGCCCGCGGGCGGCCCGCGTTCTGTTCGTGGAAGACCTCGTGCGGGGTGACCGCGGGACATACATTGCGGTCCCGGAGAGATTTCGTCGGCGGCCCGCCGGATTTCTGTTGTCCTCGTGCGCCACGCGGGTCTCCGTTGTGAGAGCCGGTCCGGAGAGCGGCTCGACGGCCGGATTCCCGCGCGGAGGAACAGACCCAGATGATCGAGAACCACCGGAGAGGACCCGACCCCGGCCTGGTGGCGGCTGCCCGGGCGGGTGACGGGCGGGCTCTGGAGCAGTTGGTCGGCGACTGCCTGCCGCTGGTCTACAACATCGTCGGCAGGGCCCTGAACGGTCACGCCGATGTCGACGACGTCGTACAGGAGACGCTGTTGCGCATGGTGCGCGGGCTGCCGGCGCTGCGGGACCCCTCGGCGCTGCGGTCCTGGCTGGTCGCGATCACGATCCGGCAGGTACGGAACCGGGAGGCGCTGCGGGCCGTGGACCGGGACCGCCGGGCCCTGCTGGAGGAGGCGGAGGCGATCACCGATCCCGCGCCGGACTTCGCCGGTCTGACCATCCTGCGCCTCGGTCTGACCGAGCAGCGCCGGGAGATCGCGGAGGCGACACGCTGGCTCGATCCGGACGACCAGGAGCTGCTGTCGCTGTGGTGGCTGGAGGAGACCGGCGAGCTGGAGCGTGCCGACCTCGCCGGTGCGCTGGGGCTGTCCGACCGGCATGCGGCGGTGCGGGTGCAGCGCATGAAGAAGCAGATGGAGGTCGCGCGGGGTGTGGTGCGGGGGCTGGGTGCCGATCCGCGCTGTGTCCGGCTGGACGAGACGGCGGCGCCGTGGGACGGCGTGCCGAGTCCCCTGTGGCGTAAGCGGTTCGCCCGTCACATACGCGGTTGCGGGGAGTGCGCCGGTCTGGAGCGGGGGCTGCTGCCCATGGACCGGCTGCTGAGCGGTCTGCCGCTGGTGGCGGTGCCGGCGGGGCTGGATCCGGCGCGGGTGCTCGCCCACGTCGCGGCGTCTTCCGGAGCTCCCGGTGCGTCCGGCGGTGTCCCTCGCGGCCACGGCCACGGCCACGGTCGCGGGCGGCACGGGCATCCGGGCCGGGGCGCCCGGCGGGCCGGGCGGGCGGTGCGCAGGCAGGTCGTGGTGGGCGGGTCGGCGGCGGTCGCGTTCGTCGCGGTGGCCGCGCTGGTCGCGGCCCGGCTGACGGCGGGCCCGTCGGCCCCGGTGGCCCGGACGGCTCCGCCGCCCAGGCCGGTGGCGGTCGCCTCCCCGAGTCCCACGCGTCCGGCCGCGCACTCGCCCTCCCCGTCGCCCTCCCGGTCCTCCGCCGGGCCGAGTGCGTCCCCGAGCCGGTCCGCGCGGCCCACCCCGTCCTCGCGCGCCGCGGTCCCCGTGCAGGCGGCCGCCTCCAGCGCCCGGAAGGGTGTCGGCGTGTGGTCCTTCGACGGGGTGAGCCAGGCGCTGGCCGCGAGCGGGGCGGGCTGGTACTACACCTGGAACACGCAGCACCAGGGGGTGACCACGCCGGGCTCGGCTTCCTTCGTGCCCATGATCTGGGGTTCCGCCTCCGTCACCGACGCGTCGTTGGCGCAGGCGCGGGCGGCGGGGCCGTACCTGCTGGGCTTCAACGAGCCCGACATGGCGCAGCAGTCGAACATGTCGGTCGACCAGGCGCTCGCGCTGTGGCCGAAGCTGATGGGGGCGGGGAAGGTGCTCGGCAGTCCGGCGGTGGCCTACGGCGGCGACCGGGCCGGTGGCTGGCTGGACCGGTTCATGTCCGGGGCGCGGGCGAAGGGGTACCGGGTCGACTTCGTGACGCTGCACTGGTACGGGGGCGACTTCCGTACCCCGCAGGCCGTGCGGCAGCTGACGTCGTACCTGGCGGCGGTGTACGAGCGGTACCACAAGCCGATCTGGCTGACCGAGTACGCGCTGATCGACTTCTCGCAGGGGACGCGTTTCCCGTCCGCGCAGCAGCAGGCGGACTTCGTCACGGCGTCCACGAAGGCGCTGGACGCGTTGCCCTACCTGCAGCGGTACGCGTGGTTCGGGCTCGGCGCGGATCCGTCGAAGCCGAGCAGCGGGCTGTTCACGGACGGTACGACGGCCACGGCGGCGGGCCGGGCCTTCCGGGTGGCGCGCTGAGCCGTCCTGGAGCGTGGAGGCGGAGGGGATGCCGGTCCGGGAATACCGGAGGGTGGGGTCTCGTTGTCCAGGTATAGTTGAACCGTAAACAACCTGGAGGGTGAGCGAGCATGCAGTTCGGGATCTTCACGGTCGGCGACGTCACGCCGGACCCCACCACGGGCCGGACGCCGAGCGAGCGGGAGCGCATCAAGGCGATGGTCGCGATCGCGCTGAAGGCCGAGGAGGTCGGCCTGGACGTCTTCGCCACCGGTGAGCACCACAACCCGCCGTTCGTGCCGTCGTCGCCGACCACCATGCTCGGGTACGTCGCCGCACGCACCGAGAAGCTGATCCTCTCCACCTCCACCACGCTGATCACCACCAACGACCCGGTGAAGATCGCCGAGGACTTCGCGATGCTCCAGCACCTGGCCGACGGCCGGGTGGACCTGATGATGGGCCGCGGCAACACCGGCCCGGTCTACCCCTGGTTCGGCCAGGACATCCGGCAGGGCATCAACCTCGCCATCGAGAACTACGCCCTGCTGCACCGGCTGTGGCGCGAGGACGTGGTGAACTGGGAAGGCAGGTTCCGCTCGCCGCTGCAGGGCTTCACCTCCACCCCGAGGCCGCTGGACGGGGTGGCCCCGTTCGTCTGGCACGGCTCGATCCGGTCGCCGGAGATAGCCGAGCAGGCCGCCTACTACGGCGACGGCTTCTTCCACAACAACATCTTCTGGCCCGCCGACCACACCAAGCAGATGGTCGAGCTGTACCGGACGAGGTACGCCCACTACGGGCACGGCACGCCCGAGCAGGCGATCGTCGGCCTCGGCGGCCAGGTGTTCATGCGGCACAACTCGCAGGACGCGGTGCGCGAGTTCCGTCCGTACTTCGACAACGCGCCCGTCTACGGCCACGGTCCCTCCCTGGAGGACTTCACCGACCAGACGCCGCTGACCGTCGGCACGCCCGAGCAGGTCATCGAGAAGACGCTGGCCTTCCGGGAGTACGCCGGCGACTACCAGCGCCAGCTGTTCCTGGTCGACCACGCCGGGCTGCCGCTCAAGACGGTCCTCGAGCAGATCGACATGCTGGGCGAGGAGGTCGTACCGGTCCTGCGCAAGGAGTTCGCGAACGGCCGTCCCGCCGGCGTCCCGGAGGCGCCGACCCACGCGTCCCTGGTGGCCGCCGCCGCGGCGGAGACGAAGGAGGTCGGGGCATGAAGCTCGTCGTCGTGTCGGCGGGGCTGAGCGTGCCGTCGTCCACCCGGCTGCTGGCCGACCGGCTGGCGGCCGCGGTGGACCGGCAGGCCGACGGCGTCGAGGTCGAGGTGGTGGAGCTGCGCGACCTCGCGGTCGAGATCGCGCACAACTTCACCAACGGCTTCCCCGGGCGCAGGCTCGCGGCCGCGCTGGAGGCGGTGGCGGACGCGGACGGCGTGATCGCGGTCACGCCGGTGTTCACGGCGTCCTACAGCGGCCTGTTCAAGTCGTTCTTCGACGTGCTGGACAAGGAAGCGCTGGTGGGCAAACCGGTGCTGATCGCGGCGACCGGCGGCACGGCCCGGCACTCGCTGGTCCTGGAGCACGCGCTGCGGCCGCTCTTCGCCTACCTGCGGGCCGTGGTCGTACCGACCGGCGTGTACGCGGCGTCGGAGGACTGGGGCGCGGAGGGTCTGGAGGACCGGGTCGAGCGGGCGGCGGGGGAGCTGGCGGCGCTGATGACAGGGCTGAGCGGTGCGAAGCGGGAGGCCCCGCCGGTGGTGGTGCCGTTCGAGGAGCAGCTGGCGCGGCTGGCGGCGAGCTGAACGGGACGTGCCCCGCGAGGGGCACGGGGAGGTGCGCGACCGGCCCTCGCCGGGCGGACAGCCCAGGCTCGACGCCCGTTGCCCCTGTGACGGTGAGAGGCCGGTAAAAAGGGTGATCGTAGGCCCGCTCACTCCGGCCTGACCGCCGGGGCCTTGGCAGACTGGGTCTGTGTCCCAGACTGTGCTGCTCGCCGAAGACGACCGCGCCATCCGCCACGCCCTGGAGCGGGCTCTCACCCTGGAGGGTTATGAGGTGACGGCGGTCGCGGACGGTGTGGAAGCCCTCGCGAGCGCCCACCGGGACCGGCCCGACGTCCTCGTCCTCGACGTGATGATGCCGGGCATCGACGGCCTCCAGGTGTGCCGCGTGCTGCGCGCCGAGGGCGACCGCACGCCGATCCTGATGCTGACCGCGCTGGTGGAGACCGCCGACCGGATCGCGGGACTGGACGCCGGCGCCGACGACTACGTCGTCAAGCCCTTCGACGTCGAGGAGGTGTTCGCCCGGCTGCGGGCCCTCCTGCGGCGCACCTCCCCGGTGACCACCGGCGGCGGCCCGGGCGGCGGCGTCTCCGAGTCCGGCCGGGAGCCGCAGATCTCCGACCGGCAGATCGAGGCGGCCGGCCTGCGGATGGACCTCCAGGCCCGCCGGGCCTGGCGCGGCCGGCGCGAGCTGGAACTGACCCGCACCGAGTTCGAACTGCTGGAACTGCTCGCCCGCAACGCCGGGATCGTCCTGGACCACTCCACGATCTACGACCGTATCTGGGGCTACGACTTCGGCCCCGGCTCCAAGAACCTCGCCGTCTACGTCGGCTACCTGCGCCGCAAGCTCGACGAGCCCGGCGCGCCGCAGCTGATCCACACGGTCCGGGGCGTGGGTTACGTGCTGCGGGAGGACTGAGTGGGACGCCTGCGGCGGCTCCGGCGGGTCCTCGTCACCCGCAGGCCCGGGCTCGTCTCCCTGCGCACCACCTTCGTCGTCTCCTTCGCGGCCGTCACCGCCGCCGTCACCGTCGTCGTCGGCATCCTGTCCTACAACGCCGCCGCCCGGCTGGTCCGTGTCGACGAGCAGTCGGTGTTCACCCAGGTCGTCTCCGACGTCCAGGACGAGGTCAAGCAGGACCGGATGGTCCCCGAGGACTTCTTCTCCTCCTCCCGGCCGGGACACGACCTGGTCCGGCCGGTCCGTACCGACGTGCAGGTGCTCGGCGCCCGGGGCGAGGTGGTCGACCACGGCAGCCCGGCACTGCCCGTCACCGGCGCGGACCGGGCCGCCGCCATGGCGGCGGCGGCCGGGACGACCGCCCAGCACAAGGACGTCCGGGTCGGCGACGACCTGTTCCGGATCGCCACGGTGGCGCTCGGCGACGGCCGGGGCGCGGTGCAGGTGGCGCAGGAGTTCAGCGACACGGAGGACCTGCTGCGGGCGCTCCAGCAGCGGACACTGGCGCTGATGGCGGCGGTGGTGGTGGCCGCGGGGCTGTTCGGCTGGTGGCTGGCCCGGCGGATCACCCGCCGGCTGGTGATCCTCACCTCGGCCGCGGAGGACGTGGCCCGCACCAGGCAGCTCGGCATCCAGGTGCCGGTGACGGGACTCGACGAGGTGGGCCGGCTGGGCCGGGCCTTCGACCGGATGCTCGGCCGCCTCGCCCAGTCGGAGGAGGACCAGCGCCGACTGGTCCAGGACGCCGGGCACGAACTGCGCACCCCTCTCACCTCACTCCGCACCAACATCTCCCTGCTCCGCCGGATCGACGAACTCCCGCCCGCCACCCGCGACGAGCTGGTCGCCGACCTCGGCCAGGAGGCACGCGAGCTGACCGACCTGGTCAACGAGCTGGTCGACCTCGCGGCCGGCCAGTCCGACATGGAGCCGCCGCAGCGCGTGGACCTGGCCGACATCGCGGAGGACGTCGCCGGGCTGGCCCGCCGCCGCACCGGCCGCGAGATCCTGCTGCGGACCGCCGGCGACACCACCACCGACGGCCGTCCGGGCCTGCTGCAGCGGGCCGTCTCCAACCTCGTCGAGAACGCCGCCAAGTTCGACCGGGACGGCAAGGCGCCCATCGAGATCAGCGTCTCCGGGCCCGCGAGGCCCGGCACGGTCCGCGTCGAGGTCCTGGACCGCGGTCCGGGTATCGCCGAGGGCGACCTGATCCGGATCTTCGACCGCTTCTACCGGGCCGCCGACGCCCGCTCCCTGCCCGGCTCGGGGCTCGGCCTGTCCATCGTCCGCGAGGTGGCGATGGCCCACGGCGGCGCCCCCTTCGCCTTCCGCCGGGCGGGCGGCGGCGCGGTGATCGGGTTCACGGTGGGCGGGGGACTGGCGGGCGGCGGCACGGAGCGGGCGTGAACCGCGCCCGCGCGGAAGCGGGCGTGCGGGGGGACCGACGAGCGGGCGCGCGGGGCCTCCCTGCACAATCGGGCGTGATCACCGGCCGGTGATCGGCACGGTTCGCAGGGGCGGGGAGTCATGTTCGGTAAGCGGTTCGCGGTGGGCATGGCCATTGCGATGGTGATCGGCACGCTCGGCGCCTGTTCGGGCGGCGACGGCGGCGGGGACACCGCCTGGGAGTCGGGCGGCACCACGTCGGACGGTTACGACAGCGGCTCCGTGAGCGACACCGGCTCCGGGCAGGACAGCACCCCGTCGGTCCGGGACGACAGCGTCCACGGCCTCAAGGAGGCAGTCCGGCACGTCGGCGCGAAGACCGTCAAGGCCACCCGGCCCCACCTGGTCCCCAGGTGCACCACCGCCACCCGCCGGGTCCGGCACACCTCCACCAGCAGGACCGGCGGCCGACGCACCACCCGAACCTGGTACACGACCGAGCGGCACCGGTCCTGCACCAAGGTCCGCAGCGGCACCGAGACCTACCGGAGGACCGTGCGCACCGAGAAGTGGTGCGTGGAACTGGACGACGTGAACGGCGTCAGGAAGCGGGACGACGTCTGGTACGAGGTCAGCCGCTCGGTCTACGGCGACGCCCTGACGGCGGACCGGCACGCCCGCCTGGAGTTCGTCCCGGCCCGCGAGTCCTGCTGAACCGCCCGCCCCTGTCCCCGTCACAGTTCTGTGCCGAGTCCAGATGCCCCTCGTTCGCCTTCGGCGGGTCGTGCCTAAGGTGATCGCCGCGGTGACGGATCTTGACCGGGTCCGGGGCCGCGGGGACTGTTCTGGGCGCAGGGGGGCGTTTTCGGTATGGGGGAACGATCAGGCATGTCCCGGCGTGTGCCGGCGCGGCCCGTCGCCGCGGTTCTGGCCGCCGTCGGGGTCGTCGCCGGGGCGCTGGTGGGCGGGCCGGGGCTGGAGTCGGTGCCGGGGTGCTGGACGTCCGGGGACCTGTATCCGTCGCAGACCGCTGAGGACTGGGTGTCGTACGCCGATCACGTGGTCGTCGCCGGCCCGACGCGGGAACGGGAGACCAACCGGCGGACCTACGGCAAGGGGGCCGTGGCCTACGCCATGGACCGGCGGGTGACCTTCCGGGTCGACAGCCGTCTGTGGTCCCGCGATTCGCCCCGGCACACGATCGGGACGGACTTCGACATGGTCGCCCCGGGCTGGCGGGTCTACCGGTCCAGCGGTGCCCGGGTGCCGCAACCGGCCACCGACGCGCCCCGGCTCCAGGTCGGGCACACGTATCTGCTCGCCCTGCGCTGGAGCGGTGACGGCTGGGCGGTCCTCGGTGAGGGCGCAGCCGTGCCCTTCGACGAGCACACCGCAGACCGTGGCGAGTGGTGCGGCCGGGTGCTGAGCGAGGAGGACGTCGCCGAGGGCGAGCGGTTCTCCCGGCACGACGACCACAGCCTGGAGAAGGCGCTCCTCGGCCGTGACGAGGCCGCCGTCAGGCACGCCCTCGCCGCGGCCGCCCGCGGCTGAACCGGCTCCCCCCGCCGACACGGCACCGCCCCACCAACACGGCTCCGCCGCAAGGGCCTTCACTTCACGGGGCTCCGCCCGCCGGGCCCCCGTTTCCGTCCCGTCGGCCGGGATGGCGTGCGGTGTCCGGTGGGTCGGTTTACCGAATCTTGGCTCAAGTCGCTCGCCGGTTCTGCGGCCCGGTGGTCCCGGTGATCGGCAGCCCAACTCCGTTTCCCCTACAGCAACTTAACTCCCGCTTCACCCGGCCGCAGCCTCGCCGCCCACCCCCCGGCCGCCCCCGCGCAGCCCACAGGCCCCGTCCGCCCGCTCACGGGCGCCTTCGCCCCCGGCCGTCCGTGCCTTCACACCCGCACACCGCCGCGCCGGACCCGACCCCTCCGACCCTCCAGTACACACACGCCCACATCTCCCCCACTCAAAAGGCATGAACAGTTCACCTGTTCTCCATATCTGACGCTCTGGTGCGCAAGGAACCGGCCATTGACTCTGTCCGCGCGGTACCCCGCTTCGGGGCCGTGTGGGGAGAATCGTTTTCGTATAGGGGGGACACAGTGGTGTCCACACTTGAGGGTTCCGCAGGGGCGGAATCCGAAAGACCCGTGCCCAGGCAGCTGTCCGCCGCCCGAGGGCTCGGGGACCGGTTGTTCCGGTACCAGTTGACGGGCACGGGTGTGACCGTCCTCGCGATCATGGCAGCGGTGGGTCTGTTCCTGCTCCTCCGGGCCGGGCAGGCGCTGCGGGCCCGAGGTGTCTGGGACTTCCTGACGACCGCCGAGTGGCAGCCGGACGTGCACAGGTTCGGCATCGCCGCCGTGCTCACCGGCACGCTGCTCATCGCCGCCGTCGCCGTCACCATCAGCGTGCCGCTGGCCATCGGGACCGCCCTGTTCATCTCGGACATCGCGCCCCGGTCCCTGCGCCGCACGCTCGTCACGATGGTCGACCTGATGGCCGCGGTGCCCTCCGTGGTCTACGGCCTGTGGGGGCTGTTCTTCCTCCAGGAGCACGTGATCGGGCTGTCCCGCTGGCTGTCGGACTGGTTCGGGTGGATCCCGTTCCTGCACGTCGACGGCACCCAGCCGGGCGAACCGCTGGCCTCCCAGAGCGTCTACACCGCCTCCACCTTCGTCGCCGGCATCGTCGTCGCCCTGATGGTCGCGCCGATCCAGTGCTCGGTGATGCGCGAGGTGTTCGCCCAGGCACCGGCCGGTGAACGCGAGGGCGCCTACGCGCTCGGCGCCACCCGCTGGGGCATGATCCGCAGCGTCGTGCTGCCGTACGGCATGGGCGGGATCATCGGCGGCACGATGCTGGGCCTCGGCCGGGCGCTCGGTGAGACCATCGCGGTCTACCTGATCATCTCCCCGGTCTTCGTGATCCAGCCGCACATCCTGCAGACCGGCTCGAACTCGGTCTCCTCGCTCATCGCCCTGCACTACGGCGATGCCTCCACCTTCGGCATGTCGGCGCTGATGGCCGCCGGCCTGGCGCTGTTCCTGCTCACCCTGGCGGTCAACTTCACCGCCTCCTCGATCGTGGCGCGGTCACGGTCCGGCGCCCAGAGCGAGGCCTGACGATGACCGTCGTAGACCTTGAGAAGAACCCTCCGCAGGACGCCCCCCGGGACGTTCCCGCGCCCGGTACGACGCTCGTGGCCGCGGAGGTCCCCGCGGACGACGCGGCCGCCGAACTCCCCGACGCGCCGCGCCGGATCGGAGGGCTCACCCGCTCCGGGGTGCTGTCCCTGCTGGGCGCCGCCGCCTCCGGGCTGTGCACCGCGATCCTGCTCTTCGGTGAACTCGCGCCCTTCTCCGGCGCACTGGGGTTCTTCGTCACCGCATACCTTTCATTCCTAGGTATCTACGCGGTGTTGACAGGGCTTGAGGAGGACGGCCAGGCGGTACGGGACCGCGTGATGACCATCGTCCTGTGGACCGCGGGCGGGCTGATGTTCCTCGCGCTCGCGATGGTCGTCGGCTTCACCGCGTGGCGCGGCCGGGAGGCCCTGCCGCACGGCAACTTCTTCACCCAGGACATGCAGGCGGCCGGTCCCCTCGACCCGCTGACCCACGGCGGCATCGCGCACGCCATGCTCGGCACGCTCATCATGATCACCATCGCGCTGACGATCACGGTCCCGCTGGGCCTGGCCTGCGCGGTGTACCTCAACCAGATCCGCGGCCGCTTCTCCCGGTTCGTCCGGACGATCGTCGAGGCGATGACCGCGCTGCCGTCGATCGTGGCCGGCCTGATGGTCTACGCGGTCTGGATCCTCGGCCTCGGCATGCAGAAGTCGGGCCTGGCGGCAGGCTTCGCGATCAGCGTGATGATGCTGCCGATCGTCATCCGCGCGTCGGACGTGGTCCTGCGCCTGGTGCCGGGCACGCTCACGGAGGCCTCCGAGGCGCTCGGCGCCCCGCGCTGGCGGACGGTGTGGCACGTGGTCCTGCCGACGGCCCGCTCCGGCCTCGCGACCGCCGTCATCCTCGGCACGGCCCGCGGCATCGGCGAGACCTCCCCGGTCCTGCTGACGGCGGGCTTCACGGCGGCGCTCAACGCCGACCCGACGAGCGGCCCGATGGTCTCGCTGCCGCTCGCCGTCTTCAACTTCGTCAAGTCCCCCGAGCCGACGATGATCGCCCGCGGTTTCGGCTCGGCGGCGGTCCTGATGGCCCTGGTCCTGGTCCTCTTCGCGATCGCCCGGGTGATCGGCGGCCGCGGCCCCGGCCACCAGAACAAGCGCCAGGCGAAGCGCGCCGCGCGGGCCTCGCGCAGGGACGCCGAGCGGTTCGCCGAACTGCACACCCCGGGACCGGGGTTGTTCGAGCCCGCAGCCTCCCCGGCCGACGACGGGACCGAGCGCCCCGAAGAGGGCGCGGGGAACGGCGCGACCGGCCCCCACCCACCCGCACCCGACAACGAGACCGAACACGGCCCCACGGACGGAGACAGCCACTGATGTCCAGCCAGCTCCTCAACGCCCTGAGACGGCTGGGCATACTCGCCGCGCTTCTCAGCATCCTGAGCCCCCTCACCGTCATCGGCATGGCGCAGAGCGCGTCCGCCGACAGCTACACGCCCATCGCCGGCGCCGGTTCCACCTGGGCCGAGAACGCCGTCGACGAGTGGCGCCGGGCCGTCAACCAGTACGGCATGCGGATCAGCTACGCCGGCACCGGTTCGTCGGACGGCCGCCGCCAGTTCCTCTCTGGGACCGTCGACTTCGCCGTCTCCGACATCCCGTTCCAGACGAAGCCCACCGACGGCAGCGCGGCCGAGCGCCCGGCGTCCGGGTCGTACGCCTACATGCCGATCGTGGCCGGCGGCACGGTGTTCATGTACCACCTCACCGTCAACGGCAAGCGGGTCACCAACCTCCGCCTGTCCGGCGACGTGGTCACCAAGATCTTCACCGGGGCCATCAAGACCTGGGACGACCCGGTGATCAAGGCCGACAACCCCGGCCTCCAGCTGCCGCACCGCACCATCGTCCCGGTGGTCCGCTCGGACGGCTCGGGCTCCACCGCCCAGTTCACGATGTGGATGGCGAACCAGCACAAGGCGCTGTGGAACGCGTACTGCGGAAAGGTCGGCCGGTCCGGCTCCTGCGGCCAGACCTCGTACTACCCGACCGTCTCCGGCATGATCGCCCAGTCCGGTGACCTCGGTGTCGCCGGTTACGTCGCCCAGAACTACGGCGAGGGCGCGATCGGGTACGTCAACTACTCGTACGCGCTCAACGCGCACTACCCGGTCGCCAAGGTCCTGAACCACGCGGGCTACTACACCGAGCCCACCCCGCAGAACGTGGCGGTCTCGCTGCTCAAGGCGAAGATCAACACCAACAAGAGCTCGGCGGACTACCTCACCCAGCAGCTCGACGGCGTCTACAACGACACCGACAAGCGCAACTACCCGCTGTCCAGCTACTCGTACATGATCCTGCCGCTGAAGGTGCAGGGCACCTTCACCAAGGTCAAGGGCAAAACGCTCGGCGCGTTCTCCTACTACTTCATGTGCCAGGGACAGCAGCAGGCGCCGAAGCTCGGCTACTCACCGCTGCCGATCAACCTCGTCCAGGCTGGCTTCGACCAGATCCGCCGAATCCCGGGCGTGGCGGCCCAGAACATCAACATCAAGAACTGCAACAACCCGACGTTCACGGCCAGCGGACAGAACCGGCTCGCGCAGACCGCGCCGTACCCCGCCGCCTGTGACAAGAAGGGTGCCGCGCCCTGCACCACGGGCACCGGCGGCACCAAGACCTCCACCGGCAACAACAACGGCTCCTCCGCCGCCGGCGGTTCCACCGGCACCGGCGGTGCGACCGGCACGGGCGGCGACAACGGCGGCACCGGCGGAAGCAGCGCCACGCCGTCCGTCGACCCCGACACCGGCCAGACCGTCTCCCCGGACGGCACCGGCTCCGGCGGCACCGCCTCTTCCGGCGGTACGGCCGCGGGCGGCACCGTCGCCCTCGCCCAGCCGGTCGCCGTGGCCACCGGGCACGGCTGGACCGCCACCCAGACGCTGATGCTGCTGGCCGCGGTCCTGGTCTTCGGCCTGCTCCTGCTGCCGTCGCTGGTGTCCCGCCTGGTCGGCGCCAAGAGCAGCAACCGCACCGACGAGGGGAGTACGCGGTGAGACGCGGTCGGATACGCAACGCGCTGGTACGGCTCCTCGCGGGCGCCACGGTCGGCGCCCTCGCCGGACTCGCGGTCGCCCAGACCGCGCCCACCGCCACCGCGGCCACCGGCTCCGCCGTGACGGTCGCCGGGCGCGGCGAGTTCAAGGACATGAAGTTCACGGTCTCCCAGACCACCCACCTCACCAGCCAGGCCGTCACGGTGAGCTGGACCGGTGGCGTGCCCACGGCCTTCGCCGGCACGCAGTTCAACACCGACTTCGTGCAGATCATGCAGTGCTGGGGAGACGACGACGGCACCGTCCCGTCGAACCCCGGTCCGTCGCGGACCCAGTGCCAGTACGGCGCCTCGCCGACCACCGGCCGCTCGTCCTGGCCGGGCAACGGCCAGGACGACACCCGGCAGGTCTTCTACAGCGCCGACCCCTCCAACTACGGCCAGGACGACCGGTACGGCGCCGCCAACCCGAACGCCGGCGGTGAGGTCCCCTTCAGGTCGGTCGACGGCACCACGATCACCACGAACACCCAGAACAACGCGCTGTACAGCTACAACACCACCAACGAGATCGACTTCGCCCGCACCGGCGCGGGCGGCACCGGCAAGGAGTTCTTCGAGGTCCAGACCGCGAACGAGGCACCCCACCTGGGCTGTGGCGTTCCGGTCACCACCGACGGCGTCACCAGGCCCCGCTCCTGCTGGCTGGTGATCGTCCCGCAGGGGCACCTGGACCTGGACGGCAAGCCGTACGCGGACCACAGCCAGGTCAACGCGGGATCCCCGGTGTCCTCCACCAACTGGCAGAACCGGATCGCGGTCAAGCTGGACTTCAACAGCGTCGGCAACAACTGCGCTCTGGGCGCCGACGAACGCCCCACCACCGGCAGCGAGCTGGCGGCCGAGGCGATGACCAGCTGGCAGGCCCAGCTCTGCTCGGTCGGCAAGGTGTTCAGCTACACCGAACTCGGCGAGCCGGACACCCGGTCCCGGCTGATCGCGGACGGCACGTCGGGGCTCGCCTTCACCACCCGGAAACTGGGCGCCGACCCGGCCGCCCCGGCGCCCCCGGGCACGACGACGTACGCGCCGGTCGCGCTCTCCGGAGCCGTCATCGCCTTCACGATCGAACGCAGGTCCTCGTCCGACGCACCCGCGTCCGAGGAGAAACTCGACGGCACCAAGGTCGACTCCATCAAGCTGAACGCCCGCCTGGTCGCCAAGCTGCTCACCGAGTCCTACCGCAGCTCCACCTGGGGTTCGGTCATCGACGGCAAGGCGGCCAAGGGGTACGGCTGGGCGCGGACGAACCCGTCCGGGCTCGCCTCGGACCCGGAGTTCCGCGAGCTGAACCCGGAGTTCGCCTACCTGTCGGTCGCCGAGACCCCGGCCACCGACACCGACCTGATGACCTCGCTCGGCCACTCGGACAGCGCCCGCGCGGTCTGGCAGTGGGTCTACGCCGACAAGGAGGCCCGGCAGTTCCTCGCCGGTGTCCCCGACGACTACGGCATGCGGGTCAACCCGTACTACAGCACCAACACGGACCTGAACCCGCTCGGCGTCGCCTTCGACCCGTCGAACGCCGACGACTACCCGAAGAGCGACCCGTGGTGCACGGTCCCGCCCGGTTCGGACGCGCCGGACACGAACAAGCAGTGCATGATCGACTTCCACCCCTACGTGGAGGACATGCACGCCGGCGCCCTGCACGCCCGCCGAGCGGACACCCTGTGGAAGTCCACCTGGGATCCGCTGGCCACCCCGCCCGCCTACAAGACCTCCGGCCCGCAGATCGTCGGTTCGCGGTTCGTGATCACGATCACGGACGCGGCCTCCGCCGCCCGCTACGGTCTTCAGACGGCTGAGCTGAAGAACACCGCGGGCAGGTACGTGGCCCCGACCACGGACGCCCTGACCGCGGCCGCCGCGACCGCCACCGGGTCCGGCGTCACCGAGATCACCCCGGCGAACGCCACGGCCAAGGACGCCTACCCGCTGGCCCAGCTGGTCTACGCGGTGGTCCGGCCCGGCAAGGTCAGCAAGGCCGCCCGCCAGGACTACGCGGCCCTGCTGCGCTACACCTCGTCCACCGGCCAGACCCCGGGCGCCGATCCGGGCCGGCTTCCCGTGGGCTACGCCCCGCTCTCCGCGAAGCTGCGCGGTCAGGCCGTCAAGGCGGCCGACGCGCTCCTCGACTACACCGGCCCGACCTCCACCGGCGGCCCGGCCGACGGCGGCGGTCCCAGCACCGAGGGCGGCGCCCCCTCCGGCACCGACGGTGTCGACGGCGGCAGCACCGGCGGCCCCGGCACGGACACACCGGCCGACGGCGCCAGTGCCACGCCGAGCCCCAAGGCGTCCTTCGACGGCGGCAAGTCGCTGGAGACCACCGCGGCCGGAAACACCCCGGCCGACCCGGCCAACCCGCTGCGGTACGCCGTCCCGGTCGGGGCCGCGCTCGGTGCGTTCGCCGGAGTCGGGGCGCCCTTCGCGGGCGGCGGCCGGCTCAGGCTCCCGCTGCGCCTCCCGCTGCCGGGCGGCCGGACCGTGACCGTCGTACCCGAACTACCGGAGCTGTCGCGCCGACTGCGCCGACTGTTCCCGTAGCCACCGAGCGCCTCGCGCGCTCCCACAGACGGCCGCCCGCCCCGAAAGGCAGTCGGGGCGGACGGCCCGTACCACCCTGCCAGATACCTCTGGCAACACCCCAGCTAGCCAGCTCTCGTCACAGGAGACTCTCGATGCGCAGACTGCGCTCTCAGGCGGCGTTCGTCGCCGCGGCCGTGGTGGCCGGCGGCATCGCCCTCGCCAGCCCGGCGGTCGCCGACCCCGACGCCGGTGCCTTCCGCCAGCTGGTCGGCGTCGGCTCGGACACCACCCAGGACGTGCTCAACGCCCTGGCCGGCGACACCGTCAACACCACCAGCTACAGCGGTACCGCGGTGAAGTCGGTGAACGGCGCGGGCATCGCCTCGTACGACGCGATCCAGCCCCTCACGGGCGCCACCGGAACGAAGATCACCACCCGTACCGGCGGCACCACCTTCCTGCGCCCGAACGGTTCCGGCGCCGGCCGCACCGCCCTGAGCCAGTCCCTGACGGGTGACCTGGACGCCTCCGGCGCCTCGGTCAAGGGCCAGGTCGACTTCGCCCGCTCCTCCGGCGGTCCGTCCAACTCCGGCACCGCGCTCACCTACATCCCGATGGCGCGTGACGCGGTCGGCGTCGCGGTCAAGGGCTCGGGCCTGGACACCCTGACGGTGAAGCAGCTGCACGACATCTACATCGGTGCGCTGACCGTGGTGAACGGCCAGACCGTGCACCCGAAGATCCCGCAGAGCGGCTCGGGCACCCGCAAGTTCTTCCTGAACGCGATCGGCGTTCAGGACAGCGACGTTCCCGCGAACATCGGTGTCGTCCAGGAGAACCAGGCCAACGCGGCCCTCACCGAGGACGGCGCGCTCGTCCCGTTCTCCGTCGGCTCCTGGATCGCCCAGAACAACGGCGTCTCCCCCAACTACAGCAAGGAGGCGGCCGCCGCCGGCGGTCACCTGGCCTCCGTGCAGCTGCCCGGCGACGACGGCGCCACCAGCCCGATCACCACGGTGAACGGCAAGCTGGCCCCGGTCAACGCCTACTACGAGAACTCGACGTTCGGCCGTGACGTGTACAACGTCGTGCCGAGCCGGGCGATCGACCCGACCAGCATCTTCTTCGACAAGGACCTCTACGACGTCTTCGTCACCAGCGGCAGCCACACCGCGCAGCTGGCGTCGGACAACGCCGAGACGGTCATCGCCAAGTTCGGCTTCGTCAACGAGTCCTACAACGGCTCGGTCTCCGTCGCCCGGCACGCCAAGCTCGGCGGCCTGGAGGAGGGCGGCACCTTCGACTCCTCGGTGCCGAACGCGCCCGCCGTCAAGAGCACCGTCGGCGACGCGAGCCTCAAGCTCACCTGGACCCCGAACAGCGCGGCCCCGGCCATGCCGGTCACCGACTACCGGGTCACGCTGACCGGCCCGGACGGCGGCGTCGTCGCCGTCAAGGACGTCACGGCCGCCACCCGGTCGCTGTCCTTCACGGCCCTGGCGACCGGTACCTACACCGCCACCGTCACCGCCAACAACGTGAACGGCACCGGCGCGGCGGCCACCTGGACCGGCGCCGTCAAGTACGCCAGCACCACCAAGGCCACCACCGCCACCACCGCCTACGGCAAGACCCCGAAGGTCGCCGTCACGGTCACCGGCACGCACGGTGTGAAGCCGACCGGCAAGGTCACCGTCAAGGACGGCACCACGGTCGTCGGCACCGGCACCCTGGACTCGTCCGGCAAGGTCACCATCGGCCTGTCGAACCACCTCAAGGTCGCCACGCACGCGCTGTCGGTGTCGTACCCCGGCACCTCCAAGCTCAACGCGTCCTCCTCGCTGGTCTCCCTGAAGATCACCAAGGCGTCGGCGGCGGTCTCCACCTCGCACCCGACCTCGGTGAGCCACACCGCCAAGGCCAAGGTCACCGTCAAGGTCACCGCGACCGGCACCACCCCGGGCGGCTCCGTCCGTATCTACCAGGGCTCCAAGGTCATCGCGACCGGCACCCTGAGCGGCGGCCACGTCACCATCACGCTGCCGAAGCTGTCCAAGGGCAAGCACAGCCTGCACGCCTTCTACGTCGGTTCCTCGACCGTGAACTCGAAGACCGGCGCCTACTTCACCATCACCTCCAAGTAACCCCCTGACGGGCCCGCCGGGAGCCTCAGCGCTCCCGGCGGTCCCGCACGCGTCTTCCGAAGGAGGCGGGCATCGTGACCGTCGCCGTACCGACACCGAAAGCTCTGGCTGCGGCCGTGCCGCGCAGGCCCGTCCGCAGTGTCACCTTCGTCCGCCACCTCTCGCGTGGCGGACTGCTCAGCCTCGCCGCCCTGCTGCTCGGCATCACCGTGCAGCTGCTGGTGGTCAGCGGCGCCCAGCAGCACGCGGCCCAGCACGCCGACTTCGACCAGCTGCGCGAGCAACTCGCCCTCGGCACCGCCCCGGTGTCCCAGACCGGCCAGGACGGCAAGCTCCTGGCACCGGGCACCCCGCTCGCGCTCGTCAAGATCCCGAAGCTCGGTCTGAGCCAGGTCGTCCTGGAGGGCACCGACTCCTCCGTGCTGACCGACGGCCCCGGGCACCGCCGGGACACCCCGATGCCCGGTCAGGCCGGCACCAGCGTGCTGATGGGCCGGGCCGGCGCCTACGGCGGCCCGTTCGGCCGGCTCGCCGAGCTGACCAGCGGCGACACCTTCACCGTGATCACCGGCCAGGGCAAGGCGAACTACCAGGTCATCGACGTACGACGGGCCGGGGATCCGGCGCCGACCGCGCTGGCCGCCGGCAAGAGCCGCCTGGTGCTGATCACGGCCACGGGCCCGAAGTTCGCCCCCTCTGGCATCCTGCGCGTCGACGCCGACCTGGTCTCCGAGGCCTTCCAGACCCCCTCGGCGGTGATCCGCGCCGGGACCCTGCCGGCCTCCGAGGAACCCCTCGCCCGCCCCTCCGGGGTGCCGTGGCCGCTGGTGATGTGGCTGCAGGCGCTGCTGCTCACCGCCGTGGCCGCCGTCTGGACCTGGCACCGCTGGGGGCGCCACCAGACGTGGATCGTCTTCGCCCCCGTCGTCGCGGTGCTCGGCCTCCAGGTCGCCACGCGGACCACCGAACTGCTGCCGAATCTGCTGTGAACCAGGTGAATGAGATGACCGAGACCGCCACGACCGAAGTCGACGAGACCGCCACGACCGACAGCGCGACGGCTGACACCGCCGTGCTCCCCGCCGCCGTCCCGGTGGCGGAGGGCCCCGCCCCCGCCACCCTGGAAGCCCGTGCCGTCTCCGCCTGGTTCGGCTCCCACCAGGTGCTCAGCCGGGTGTCGCTGACCATGCCCGCGGGCGAGGTCACGGCGCTCATCGGCCCGTCGGGCTGCGGCAAGTCCACGTTCCTGCGCACCCTCAACCGGATGCACGAGATGATCCCCTCGGCCCAGTTCGGCGGCGAGGTGCTCTTCGAGGGCGAGGACATCTACGAAGCGTCGTGGCGGCTGACCGACGCGCGCCGCAGGATCGGCATGGTCTTCCAGAAGCCGAACCCGTTCCCCGCCATGTCGATCTACGACAACGTGGTGGCGGGCCTGAAGCTGACCGGCACCAAGGTGAACCGCCGGGAGAAGGACGAACTGGTCGAGGAGTCCCTGACCCGCGCGGGCCTGTGGAAGGAGGTCCGTGACCGGCTCCGCCAGCCCGGTGGCGCCCTCTCCGGCGGCCAGCAGCAGCGTCTGTGCATCGCGCGGGCCCTGGCGGTCCGTCCCCGGGTGCTGCTGATGGACGAGCCGTGCTCGGCCCTGGACCCCACCTCCACCCGCCGGGTGGAGGAGACCATCCAGGACCTGGCCGGCGAGGTCACGATCGTGATCGTCACCCACAACATGCAGCAGGCGGCCCGCGTCTCCCAGCAGTGCGCCTTCTTCCTCGCGGAGCAGGGCACCCCGGGCGGCATCGTCGAACACGGCGGCACGGACGCGGTGTTCAACTCGCCGCAGGACCAGCGCACCGCCGACTACGTGGCGGGCCGGTTCGGCTGAGCCACGCCCACAGCAGGACGGTCGAGCGCCGCCGGGTCTCCGCAGGGAGCGGAACCGGCGGCGCACGTGTCGGTGGGTCCGGCCGGACAGGGCGGTCCGCCCCCCGGCGTCATCCCCGCGTACGCCGCGCCGTCACCCGTGCGGACCACGAGGGTGGGAGGCTGCGAGCCGGCGCACGAGCACACCGAACGCACCGAGTACGCCGAGTACGCCGTGCACACAGGCCCCGCGCGCGCTGCCCCGCCGCGTGCACGCCGACAGGAATGCGCACGTCCTGAGGCCATCCGGACCCTACGTATTGTAGGTTCCCCATCGGCCACGGCGGCTCGTCAGCTCATCGGGGGTACTCATGCAGGGCACGGACGCAACGGAGACGCGGCGCAGCCTCGCACCCACGGTGGCGATGCTGGTGGCGAGTCTGCTGGTCGCGGCGGTGGGCGTGTACGAGCTGTCCGGCTTCGGCCTGCACAGCCTCGACCGGCGCCCGCACCTGTTCAGCGACGGGCTGGCCACGGGCGGGGTGATCGTCGCCGCGGTGGCGGCGGGGGCGGCGGTCGGGAACCTCGCGTGGGTGCTGGTGGCCCGCCGTCGGGCCGACCGGGAGTGTCCGTAAGAGGACGCCCTCCCCTTTCTCACCGTATTCCGCACCACGCGCGGTCGTTCCGCCGTCTCCCGCCGTTACCCTACTGACTGTAGGGTCAGCTCCCTCCGCCATCGCCCCGTCCCCGCCCCCGTCCCCAAGGTGACCGGTCACCATGCCCGCACAGCAGTCGACCCTGCCCTCCGCACGTGCATCCGCCGACCGCCGCGCCTGCGCCGGCCCGCCCGGCGCCGCACTGCGCAGGCGGGCCGCCGACGCCACCGTCTGGTACCTGCGGCTGATCGCCGTACTGAACATAGCGGCGGTGCTGTCCCTGCCGTTCCGCCACGAGGTCGACGAGCACAACAACGGCCGCCTCACCCTGCACCTGCACCGGCAGCACGCCCACCACTCCGGTGAGTTCTTCACGCCGTACCTGGCCACGGCCGGCCTGGTCTCGGCCGCCCTCGCCATCTTCTTCGTGCTGGTGATGCGCCGCCGCAAACGCGCCGCGTGGGTGGTCAACGTCGTCCTGTCCACCCCCCTCTTCGCCCTCTACGTCCTCGCCCTGACCCAGCACGAGTACCGCGCCCACGCCTTCAACTGGGTCTCCGCCGCCCTCACCGGCCTCTTCGTGGCCGCGCTGCTGATCAGCCGCCGGGAGTTCGACGCGATCGGCGACCCGTCGAACCCGAGGCTGGCACTCGCGGTGGGGGTGGGCGGCGTCGCGGTCACCGGCGCCCTCGGCACGCTCCTGGTCCACGTCACGAACAAGCTCCCCGGCGCCACCCTCGCCGACGAGATGGCCTACACGCTCCTGCGGGGCATCAGCGTCGGACCGCTCGCCGACCAGGTCACCGCGGTCCACGCCTCCCGCTGGACCGACATCGTGATCAACGTCCTCCTGGCCGCCGCCTTCTGCCTGGTCCTGTACGCCGGTTTCCGCTCGCCGCGCGGGCGCCGCCTGCTGAGCGCGGAGGACGAGTCGAGACTGCGGGGGCTGCTGGACCGGCACGGCGCCCGCGACTCCCTCGGCTACTTCTCCCTGCGCCGCGACAAGATGGCGATCTTCTCGCCCACCGGCAAGGCGGCGGTCACCTACCGCGTCGTCGGCGGCGTCAGCCTGGCCTCCGGCGACCCCATCGGCGACCCGGAGGCGTGGCCCGGCGCGATCGACGCGTGGCTGACGGAGGCGCGGCAGCACGCGTGGACGCCCGCCGTCATGGGCGCGAGCGAGGAGGCCGGCACCGTCTACGCCCGCCACGGCCTGGACGCCCTGGAACTGGGCGACGAGGCGATCGTCGACATCGCCGACTTCACCCTCGAGGGCCGCGCGATGCGGGTGGTCCGCCAGGCCCACAACCGCGTCCGGCGGGCCGGCTACACGGTGCGGGTCCGCCGCCACGAGGACATCCCGGCGGACGAGATGGCCCTGCTGATCGACCGGGCCGACCACTGGCGCGACGGCACCACGGAACGCGGCTTCTCGATGGCGCTCGGCCGCCTCGGCGACCCGGCGGACGGCCGCTGCGTGATGCTGGAGTGCCGGGACGCCGACGACGTGCCCCGCGCTCTGCTCAGCTTCGTGCCCTGGGGTGAGCAGGGCCTGTCCCTGGACCTGATGCGCCGCGACCGCGACGCGGAGAACGGCCTGATGGAGTTCATGGTGGTGGAACTCCTCCTGCGGGCCTCCGACCTGAAGGTGGACCGGGTCTCGCTGAACTTCGCGATGTTCCGCTCGGTCTTCGAACGCGGCTCCCGCCTCGGCGCCGGCCCGGTCCTGCGCCTGTGGCACGCCACTCTCACCTTCTTCTCACGCTGGTGGCAGATCGAGTCGCTGTACCGCGCGAACGCGAAGTACCGCCCCATATGGGAACCGCGCTACCTGCTCTTCGCCCGCAGCAGCGACATCCCCCGCATCGGTCTGGCCAGCGCCCGCGCGGAGGGCTTCCTCACGGTTCCCTGGGGGTCGTGACCCCGGGCGACCCCGGTGCGGACGGCGGACGGCTCGGGTATACCGTCGCGCAGTGGGTCTGACCTGACCCGTTTCGTCCCCGAACCGAGGACCCGAGGAGCGTGAGCGGGATGGCCGAGCTGACCGCCGGTCGGTTGCTGACGTCGTGGCAGCTCGACGTGCCGGCGCTGCTGCTGGTCCTGGTGCTGGCCGGGCTGTACGGCTGGGGTGTGCTGCGGGTGCGCGCCCGGGGTGGGTCCTGGTCGCCGGTCCGTACCGCCGCCTTCGCTGGCCTGGGTCTGGGCGCGCTGGTGGTGGCCACGATGTCCGCCCTCGCCGTCTACGACCACGCGCTGTTCTGGCCGGCCGCCGTCCAGAACATCCTGCTGGACCTCGTCGCGCCGCTGGGCCTGGCGCTCGGCGACCCGCTCCGTCTCGCGGCGCGCGCCCTTCCGGGGGCCGGGGCGGCCCGGCTGCGCCGCGCCATGACCGGCCGGGTGGTCCGTCTCCTGACCTTCCCCCTGGTCAGCACGGCACTGGTGCTCGGCACCGAACTGACCGTCTACTTCACCCCCTACTTCGGCACCGCGCTGCGCGTGGGCTGGCTGCACGAGCTGATGTACCTGCACCTGCTGGCGGCGGGCTGCCTGTTCGTCGTACCGGTGCTGACCGGGGAGGAGGCCCTCCCCGCCTGGTGCACCCACCCGGTCCGGGCCGCTCTGGTCTTCCTGGACGGTGTGATCGACGCGGTCCCGGGGGTGGTCGTCATGACGCACGGCACGCTGATCGCCGGCGCCTGGTACCTGCACCACCATCCGTCCTGGTCGCCGGATGTCCGGCAGGACCAGCAGATCGGCGGCGGCGCGATGCTGGGCATCGCCGAGCTGGTCGCGCTGCCGTTCCTGCTGGTGATCCTCTTCCAGTGGGCGCGGGCGGAGCGGGTGCAGACGGCGGAGCTGGACCGTCACCTGGACCGGCAGCAGGCCGCCGCGGCCCCCGTCTCCGCCGTACCCGTCGCGGGGCTCGCCCAGTCCGGTCCGTCGGGTCCGTCCGTTCCGTCCGTTCCGTCCGACGGGCGGATGCGCCCCTGGTGGGAGACGGAGAAGAACGAGGTGGCCGACCGGATCCGCCGCCAGCACGGCGAGCGCTGAGTGTGACGCAGCAGGGCGCCCGGAACTGCAACCCCGGCGAGTGAAAACACGTCCAACTGACGTGGCCCAGTTGCTCGATGGAACAGACGGAACAGACGGAACAGACGGAACAGACGGAACAGACGGAACAGACGGAACAGACGGGACGGACGGGACCGGGGGCAGGGTGCGTCCCCCGCTCCGGCGGACCACCGAGCCGGCTCCCGGCGCCGCCGACGTCCGGGAGCGACTCGTCCCGCCGTTCCCGGAGCCGTCCACCCGCCTGTGGGCGCTCGCCGGTCTCCCGCCGGCGGCCGCGTACCGGGTCGCGAGGGCGATGGAGTGGCTGGGGCCGGTACTGGTCGCCGTGCTGGCGGGGGCGATCCGGTTCTGGCGGCTCGGCCGGCCGGACGAGGTCGTCTTCGACGAGACCTACTACGCCAAGGACGCCTGGTCACTGCTGCGCCTCGGCTACGAGGGCACCTGGCCCGACCGCAAGATCGCGGACCCGCGGATCCTCGCCCACCCCCAGGTGGTCTCCCTCTCCGACACCGGCTCCTTCGTCGCGCACCCCCCGACCGGCAAGTGGGTGATCGCCGTGGGCGAGCAGCTGTTCGGCCTGACGCCGTTCGGCTGGCGGTTCGCGACCGCGCTGCTCGGCACGGTGTCGGTCCTGATGCTGTGCCGGATCGGACGCCGCCTGTTCCGGTCGACCTTCCTGGGCTGCCTGGCCGGACTGCTGCTGGCGGTGGACGGGCTGCACGTCGTGATGAGCCGCACGGCGCTGCTGGACCTCGTCGTGATGTTCTTCGCGCTCGCGGCCTTCGGGTGCCTGCTGGTCGACCGGGACCGGGCGCGGGCCCGGCTCGCGGCGGCGCTGCCCACCGGCGCGGACGGCCGGACACGGCCGGACGCCGACACGGGCGACCGGGCGGGAACGGGACTGCGGCCCTGGCGGCTCGCGGCCGGCCTCCTCCTGGGCCTGGCGGCGTCGACCAAGTGGAACGGCCTCTACTTCCTGGTCTTCTTCATGGCCCTGACCGTGCTGTGGGACGTGGGCGCGCGCCGGGTGGCCGGTGCCCGTCACCCCTGCCGGGCGGTGCTGCGCAGGGACCTCGTCCCCTCCGTGCTCTCCCTCGCGCCGGTCGCCGTCGCGACCTACCTGGTGACGTGGACCGGCTGGTTCCTGTCCGACGACGGCTGGGGGCGCCACTGGGCGGACGGCCGCGGCGGGACCTGGTCGTGGATCCCGGCCCCGCTGCGCAGCCTGTGGCACTACGAGTACCTCGTGTACCAGTTCAACGTGGGGCTGCACGCGCCCCACAAGTACCAGTCGAACCCGTGGAGTTGGCTGGTCCTCGGCCGCCCGGTGCTGTTCTCCTACACCTCGCCGCAGCCCGGCGAGGACGGCTGCCACTCGGCGTCCCCCTGTACCCGGACGGTCCTCGCCCTGGGCACCCCGGTCCTGTGGTGGGCCGCGTGCTTCGCCCTGGTCTACCTCCTCTACCGCTGGGCGCTGCGCCGCGACTGGCGGGCCGGTGCCGTCCTGTGCGCGGTCGGCGGCGGCTACCTGCCCTGGTTCCTGTACCAGGACCGTACGATCTTCTTCTTCTACGCGGTCGTCTTCGTGCCCTACCTGTGCCTGGCCGTGGCGATGCTGATCGGAGCCGTGCTGGGTCCGCCGGGCGCGACGGAGCGACGGCGGCAGACCGGCGCGGTGGCGGCGGGTGTCCTGGTCCTGCTCATCGTCTGGAACTTCGTCTACTTCTTCCCGATCTACACCGGCCAGACCATCCCGTACTCCGGCTGGCAGGCCAGGATGTGGCTCGACACCTGGATGTGAGCGCGGAGATCACTGCGCGGGGGCGGACGTCCCCGCGGGCCGGCGCGCCACGTGACGGAGGAGGACGACTCCCGACGCGAACGTACGGGTCTCGACGAGTTCGAGATCCACCCGGCGCTCCTGCCGGGGGAAGTACGGAACGCCACCGCCGACCAGCACCGGATGGACGATGGTCCGGTACTCGTCGATCAGACCCGACGCGGCCACCTCGACGGCGAGCGCCGCACCACCGATGGCGATCTCACCCGTCCCCGGCTCGGCCCGCAGCCGCGCGATCTCCTGCGCCGGAGTGCCGGACGCCAGACGGGCGTTGCCCCGCACCTCCGTCAGCGTGGTGGAGAACACCACCTTGGGGAGCGGCTTCCACAGCGCGGTCCACTCGCGGTCCGCTTCGCCGAGCGAGGGGTCCTGGTCGGCGGTCTCCCAGTACAGCATCGTCTCGTACAGCCGCCGGCCCAGCAGGTGGACGCCGACCTCCCGGATCTCGTCGATCCAGTAGCGGAAGACCTCCGGGTCGGGGTCCGTCCAGTCGAAGCCGCCGTCCGGACCGACGATGTAGCCGTCGAGCGAAACGCCCATCGAATAGGTCACCTTGCGCATCGGAACCTCCAGTTGTGCTCAAGTCGCCCACTGTCCACGGCAGATGAGACGACGAGTACGATCACCGCGAACTCGCTCTGTACCTCTCACCGGCGCGATGGAGTTGCCATGACGACCAATCCTCAGCCGTCCGGGTCGATCGACACCAGCAGGGCGCACCCCGCGCGGGTGTACGACTGGCTGCTCGGCGGCAAGGACAACTACCCGGTCGACGAGGCCGTCGGTGAGAAGCTGCCGCCCGAGGCGAGGGACGCGGCCCGGCAGAACCGCCAGTTCATGCACCGCGCCGCCGCGTGGCTGGCTACCCAGGGCGTCGACCAGTTCCTGGACATCGGCACCGGGATACCCACCGAGCCGAACCTCCACCAGATCGTGCAGAACGTGGTGCCTTCGGCGAAGGTCGTCTACACCGACAACGACCCGATCGTCCTGCGGCACGCGGAGGCGCTGCTGATCAGCCGTCCCGAGGGGGCGACCGACTACATCCAGGCGGACGTGCGCGACCCGGAGGCGATCGTCCGGCACGCCCGGCACATCCTGGACTTCGACCGCCCGGTCGCGCTGTCGCTCATCGCCCTGATGCACTTCATCAGCGACGAGCAGGGCGCCCACGACATAGTCCGGGCCCTGGCCGAGACGCTGCCGTCGGGCAGCCACCTGATCCTCTCGCACGCCGCGTCCGACCTGTACCCGGACCTGGTCGAGCAGGTCGTCGCCGAGTACGCCAGGGGCGGCATCCGTCTCGCCTTCCGCACCCGTCCGGAGGTGGAACGGTTCTTCGACGACATGGACCTTGTCTCCCCGGGCCTGGTCACGGCGACGGAGTGGTTCCCCACCGCCCCGGTCGCGACCCCCGAGGGCAGCGGCATCTACGCGGGCGTGGCCCGCATCCGCTGAGAGCCGCCGGGGCGGGCGGTCCCGCGGTCCCGCCCGCGCGCCGCGCCTCCGATGCGGGCGTCTCCGGTCGAACCTAGACTGGCGAGGCCTGGAAAATCCCGTACCGGGGAGGTATGCGCCATGGCCAAGCGAGGGAACAAGAAGCGCGCCCGCAAGAAGAAGAAGGCCAACCACGGCAAGCGCCCCAACGCCTGAGCGGCGGGGCGGGCCGGCCGGATCCCCGGCGGCGCCGGCTTCGGCAGACCGGCGACCCCGCCGGCCCACGTCGCCGGGACGCGAGAGGCCCTGGACCCTCCGGGGCCTCCCTGGCGTCAAACGCCCGGGGCCTCCCCGGCGTCAAAAAAGGGCGAGGCCCGAAGACCCCGCCCGCTACCAGCGAAACCCCGGCTCAGGGCCACACCAGGCAATAAGGCTGATGCCCCGCCTCGTGCAGCCGGTGCGAGAAGTCCTGCCACTCGTGCAGCAGCTGGTAGACGTTGAACGCGTCCCTCGGGCCGCCCCGGTCCGGGACCGTCGACCAGATGAAGGCCGCGGCGCCGACCGCCTCCTCGCCTATGCCGCGCAGCGGGTCCACCACCGTCATGGGCAGCCTGACCACCGCGTAGTCCGGGTGCAGGACGACCAGCTCCAGGGGTGGCACCTTGTTCAGCGGCACGCCTTCGATGCCCGTCAGCACCATCGCGGCCATGGTCTCCGGCTTGATCTTGGTGAACATGCCGTTCATACCGAGCTCGTCGCCGCCGAGTTCCTCGGGGCGCATCGAGATCGGGACCCGGGCCGCGGTAGCGCCGTCCGGAGCGCCGAAGTATTTGTACGTCACCCCCACCCGACCACCATTCCTGCTCCCGGTCTGAAGACGGTCGATCCGGCGATCGATCCGCTGGCCCCTCTGGTCCCACTGATCGATACGTCGGTCACGTCGTTCGGACTCACTCGGCGCGCCCTGTTCCTGGCGCGCTGCCTCGGCCGCTTCCTCCGCCTCGCGTCGGTGCCTTCCCCGCCGGGCACGTCGAGGACCCAGGTCGTCAGTCCCCTCGCCCAGTCCGCCACCGCGATGCATATCTCCACCCGACTGCTTTTCTAGGACGCGTGGCCCCCGCCGCGCAACCCGATCATCGTGTCAGTGACCTCCCCCACGGCCGCCCGCCGAAACGTGCGTCGAAACATCAGTCCGCAGGATCTTTACAGCCTCCGGCCGGCTATGTACCGGATGAGCTGGGTGTATCGGGTCACAGTCTCGCAGATGCCCCGGGCGCCGCGCGGGGCCCGCCGTCCGACGGGGCGGGAAGAGCCCGGCGGCCCGGTGGAAGACCGCTGTGGCCACCGTCGCTGCGAGCAGAGCAGGCTGCTCCGCCTACCCTGAGGAGGTCACCCAGCAACCGGAGTCCGAGAAGCCGGAGAAGCCGCACACCATGAGTGCCCAGAGCGAAACGCCCTATCCCTACGACGCGCCCGCCTCACAGGCGCTCTTCGACCGCGCCTCCGCGGTCACGCCAGGCGGCGTGAACTCCCCGGTGCGCGCCTTCCGTGCCGTCGGCGGCACCCCCCGCTTCATGGTCTCCGGCAAGGGGGCCTACCTCACCGACGCCGACGGCCGGGAGTACGTCGACCTGGTCTGTTCCTGGGGCCCGATGATCCTCGGGCACTCCCACCCGGAGGTCATCGCCGCCGTCCAGGACGCTGTCTCCCGCGGCACCTCCTTCGGCACCCCCGGCGAGGGCGAGGTCGCCCTCGCCGAGGAGATGGTCGCCCGGATCGACCCCCTGGAGCAGGTGCGGCTCGTCAGCAGCGGCACCGAGGCCACCATGTCCGCCATCCGGCTGGCCCGCGGATTCACCCGGCGCACCAAGGTGATCAAGTTCGCCGGGTGTTACCACGGTCACGTCGACTCGCTGCTCGCGGCGGCCGGCAGCGGGGTCGCCACCTTCGCGCTGCCCGACACCCCCGGTGTCACCGGCGCCCAGGCCGGCGACACCATCGTGCTGCCGTACAACGACCTTGAGGCCGTGCAGGAGGCCTTCCACCGGCACCCCGGGGAGATCGCCTGTGTGATCACCGAGGCCTCGCCGGGCAACATGGGCGTGGTGCCGCCGGCGCCCGGGTTCAACCAGGGGGTCAGGGACACCTGCCACAAGAACGGCGCCCTCTACATCTCCGACGAGGTCATGACCGGGTTCCGGACCAGCCGGGCCGGTTGGTTCGGGATCGACGGGGTGGTGCCCGACCTGATGACCTTCGGGAAGGTGATGGGGGGCGGCTTCCCGGCCGCCGCCTTCGGCGGACGGGAGGACGTCATGGCGCACCTCGCCCCGGCCGGTCCCGTCTACCAGGCCGGCACCCTCTCCGGTAACCCGGTCGCCACCGCCGCCGGGCTGGCCCAGCTGCGGCTGCTCGACGACGCGGCGTACGAGAAGGTCGACGCCGTGTCCGCGCAGATCCAGGCGCTGGTCTCCGAGGCGCTGAACAAGGAGGGTGTCGCGCACCAGGTGCAGACGGCTTCCAACATGTTCTCGGTCTTCTTCACCAACCGGCCGGTGCGCAACTACGAGGACGCGCGGGCCCAGGAGTCGTTCCGGTTCACCGCGTTCTTCCACTCCCTCCTCTCCGACGGCGTCTACCTGCCGCCGTCGTCCTTCGAGTCCTGGTTCGTCTCCACGGCCCACGACGAGCGGGCCATCCAGAAGATCGCCGACGCCCTCCCGGCGGCGGCCCGAGCGGCCGCGGAGGCCACGGCAGCATGAGCGAGCAGCAGGACATCACCGTCGTCCACGTGATGCGGCACGGCGAGGTCGACAACCCCGACGGGGTGCTCTACGGCAGACTCCCCGGCTACCACCTCTCCGAGCTCGGCCGGCAGATGGCCGACCGGGTCGCCGAGCACCTCGCCTCGCGGGACGTGACGTACGTCGTCGCCTCGCCGCTGGAGCGGGCGCAGGAGACCGCCACCCCGATCGCCAAGGCGCACGGGCTGGACCTCGCCACCGACGAGCGGCTCATCGAGGCGGAGAACATCTTCCAGGGCAAGACCTTCGGGGTCGGCGACGGTGCGCTGAAGAAGCCCGCCAACTGGAAGTACCTCGTCAACCCGTTCCGGCCGTCCTGGGGCGAGCCCTACGTCGACCAGGTCGTCCGGATGCGGGGGGCGCTGGACGCGGCCAGGGACCGGGCGCGCGGTCACGAGGCGGTGCTGGTCAGTCACCAGCTGCCGATCTGGATCCTGCGGTCCTACGTCGAGAGGCGCCGGCTCTGGCACGACCCGCGCAAGCGGCAGTGCACCCTCGCCTCCCTGACGACTTTCACATACCAGGGTGACAGGATCGTCTCCGTCGGCTACAGCGAACCGGCCATCGACCTCGTCCCGGTCCACCTGCGCGCAGGCGCCAAGCCGGTGAAGGGGAAGGGCAAGGCCTTCGGGGCGTGACGGCCGGCGGGCGGGAAGGCCCGCGGCGCGTGAGGGCCTTCGGGCGCGAACGCGTGAACTCCGCGGCTCCGAAACCGGTTTCCTTAAATTAATCTGAAAATATGTGGTTCCGCATGGAACCTCCCGGTTCGTCCCGGCCTCTGAATGGGTGACATCCAGAGGACGTGACGAATCGGGGAACCATGCGGACCTTCACCCGAAGGGGACTACTCGGCGTCGGCGCGGGCGCCGCGGCCGGACTCGGCCTCGCCGGCTGTGGGACTCACACATCGTCGGACGGGGCGACCCACGCCGGCGGTTCCGGCGGTACCCCCTCGCGGACGCCCAAGCCCAGGCCCACCGCCCGCCCCATCGGCGACGGCTCCACCTCGAACACCGGCAAGCAGCCCCACCAGCCCGCCGCCCCCGAGCCGCTGGAGCCCGGCCAGACCCCGCCGCAGTTCGTGATCTTCTCCTGGGACGGGGCCGGCGAGGTCGGCAACGGCCTCTTCCCGCGCTTCCTGGACCTGGCCAAGGAGCACGGCGCCTCGATGACCTTCTTCCTCTCGGGGCTCTATCTCCTCCCCGAGTCCAAGAAGCGGCTGTACAACCCGCCGAACAACCCGCGCGGCGCCTCCGACATCGGCTACCTCACCGACGAGCACATCAAGGCGACGCTCACCAACGTCCACCGCGCCTGGCTCGAAGGGCACGAGATAGGCACCCACTTCAACGGGCACTTCTGCGGCGGCTACGGCACGGTCGGCAACTGGACCCCCAAGCAGTGGCGCAGCGAGATAGACCAGGCCAAGGCGTTCGTGAAGGAGTGGCGGACCAACAGCGGCTGGACCGACCTGCCGTCCCTGCCCTTCGACTACGACAAGGAACTGGTCGGCGGCCGCACGCCGTGCCTGCTCGGCCAGAACAACCTGCTGCCCACCGCCCGCGAGCTCGGCTGGCGTTACGACGCCTCCTCGCCCGGCGGCCGCCAGGTCTGGCCGGAGAAGAAGCTGGGCATCTGGGACCTGCCGTTGCAGCAGATACCTTTCCCCGGACACTCCTTCGAGGTGCTGTCCATGGACTACAACATGCTCGCCAACCAGTCGGTGAACTCGACGAAGGCCCCGGCCTACAACTACCCGAACTGGCGGCGCCAGTCCGCGCAGTCGTACATAGCGGGATTCGAGCGGGCGTACACGACAAACCGGGCGCCGTTCTTCATAGGCAACCACTTCGAGCAGTGGAACGGCGGCATCTACATGGACTCCGTCGAGGAGGCCTTCAAGCACATCGCCCGTGAGAAGGAGAAGGGCGCCGACGTGCGCATGGTCTCCTTCCGCCAGTTCGTGGACTGGATGGACGTCCAGAAGCCCGAGGTCCTCGCGAAGCTGCGCACGCTGGACGTGGGCCAGCGGCCGGCGGGCGGCTGGAAGGGACTCCTGAAGCAGGGGACGGCGGCCTGAGAAGGGACGCGTCCCGGACCGAGGGGGGTGCGCAAGATCCCCAGAACGGGCATGCGAAACTTTTCACATGAGTACCCGTAGCCGCGCCGTCCTGCTCGGCGCCATGGCCGCCGCGGCGGCCCTGACCCTGTCCGCGTGCGGCAACGGCGGAACCTCCGGCGGAGGCGGCAACACCAACTTCGTCACCGGCAAGGACGGCATCGACACGGCCGCGAAGGGCCACCGCGCGGCGGCCCCCGACCTGTCGGGCAGGACCATCGACGGCGGCACGCTGGACGTGGCGGACTACAAGGGCAAGGTCGTGGTCCTCAACGTCTGGGGCTCCTGGTGCAGCCCGTGCCGCGCCGAGGCGCCCTACTTCGCCGCCGTCTCCAAGCGGTACGCGGACCAGGGCGTCCAGTTCGTCGGCATCAACACCCGCGACACCAGCACCGGTTCCGCGGTCGCCTTCGAGAAGCAGAACGGCATCGGCTACCCGAGTCTGTACGACCCGACGGGCAAGCTGATGCTCCGCTTCAAGAAGGGCACGCTCAACCCGCAGGCGATCCCCTCCACCCTGGTCCTCGACCGGCAGGGCAACGTCGCGGCGCGCTCGCTGGCGGCGCTCAGCGAGGAGAACCTGCTGAAGATGATCAAGCCGGTCGTCGCGGAGAAGTGACGTGAGCGCACTCGTCACCCTCGCGGCCGGCCCCAACAACACGACCGTCCTCAACGGCGCCCTGGTGCTCGCCCTGCCGATCGCCCTGCTCGGCGGACTGGTCTCCTTCTTCTCCCCGTGCGTGCTGCCCCTCGTCCCCGGCTACCTCTCGTACGTCACCGGGGTCGCCGGCACCGATCTGGCCGACGCCCGGCGCGGCCGGATGGCCACCGGCGCCGCGCTGTTCGTGCTCGGCTTCACCGCCGTGTTCGTGTCCGGCGGCGCGCTCTTCGGCTACTTCGGCTCGACGCTCCTGGAGCACTCCGGCACCCTCGGCAAGGTGCTCGGCGTCCTGATGATCGCCATGGGCGTGTTCTTCATGGGCCTGATGCCCTGGTTCACCCAGCGCGAGTTCCGCTTCCACAAGCGGCCGGTGGCCGGTCTGATAGGGGCACCCGTACTCGGCGCGCTCTTCGGGATCGGCTGGACCCCGTGCATCGGCCCGACGCTCTCCTCGGTGATCGTCCTCTCCTCCCAGCAGGGCAGCGCCGGCCGGGGCGCCATACTTACCGTCGCCTACTGCCTGGGCCTGGGCGTGCCCTTCGTGCTCACCGCGGTCGCCTTCCGCAAGGCGCTCGGCGCCTTCGGCTGGGTCAAGCGCCACTATGTCTGGGTGATGCGCATCGGCGGCACGATGATGATCGTGACCGGTGTGCTGCTGCTGACCGGGGCCTGGGACAGCCTCGTGCAGGAGATGCAGGGCTGGTCCGACGGCTTCTCTGTGGGGATCTGATCGATGAGCAAGACCGAAACCGGGAACACCGAGCCGGACCTCGGCGAGGCGGGCTCCCAGCTCTCCACCGCCCCGGTCGAGCCACCCGTCGCCCCCGGCCTCGGGCCGGTCGGCTGGGCCCGCTGGTTCTGGCGGCAGCTGACCTCCATGCGGGTCGCGCTGCTGCTGCTCCTGCTGCTGTCGCTGGGTGCGATCCCGGGCTCGCTGATCCCGCAGTCCGGCGCCGACATCTCCAAGGTCGACGACTTCCGCAAGGCCCACACGACGCTGTCGCCCCTCTACGACAAGCTCGGCCTGTTCCACGTCTACAGCTCGGTGTGGTTCTCGGCGATCTACATCCTGCTGTTCGTCTCCCTGGTCGGCTGCATCATCCCGCGCGCCTGGCAGTTCGTGGGCCAGCTGCGCGGCCGTCCGCCGGGCGCGCCGAAGCGGCTCGACCGGCTCCCGGCGTACACGACCTGGCGGACCACGGCCGAGCCCGAGGAGGTCCGTGAGGCGGCGCTGAAGCTGCTCAGGAAGCGGCACTTCCGGTCGCACCTCGTGCGGGACGCGGTCGCCGCCGAGAAGGGCTACGTCCGCGAGTTCGGCAACCTGGTCTTCCACGTCGCGCTGATCGTGATGCTGATCGCTTTCGCCTCCGGCCAGATGTACAAGTCGGACGGCACCAAGCTGGTCGTCGAGGGCGACGGTTTCGCCAACTCGATCCTCCAGTACGACGACTTCAAGTCCGGCTCGCTGTTCGGCACCGACGACCTGGTGCCGTTCAGCTTCGACCTGAAGAACTTCCACGCGAACTACCAGACCAGCGGACCGAGCAAGGGCACCCCGGTCACCTTCACCGCGGACGTCGACTACAGCGAGGGCGCCTACGGCAAGCCCCGGCGGACCACCATCAAGGTGAACGAGCCGCTGCACATCGACGACGCCAAGGTCTACCTCGTCAGCCACGGCTACGCCCCGGTCATCACCGTCCGCGACAGCAAGGGCGAGGTCGTCTACCACGACGCGGTCCCGCTGCTCCCGCTGGACGCGAACATCAGCTCCCAGGGCGTGGTGAAGGTGATGGACGGCTACAAGAGCGCCCAGGGGGTCAGCGAGCAGCTCGGCATCCAGCTGTTCTTCCTGCCGACCTACGGCGGCGGCTCCTCGGTCCTGTCCACCTTCCCGGCGCTCGACAACCCGGTGCTGAACCTGGCGCCCTACCACGGCGATCTCGGTGTCAACGCGGGCATCCCGCAGAGCGTGTACCAGCTGGACAAGTCCCACATGAAGGAGTTCAAGGACTCCAAGGGGGCGCAGTTCCGGGACAACCTGAAGCCCGGGCAGACCATGCGGCTGCCGGACGGCGCCGGTTCCGTGACGTTCGAGAAGGGCGTCGAGGAATGGGCCGGCTTCGAGATCGTCCAGGAACCCGGCAGCGGCTGGGCGCTGGGCGGCGCGCTCGCCGCGATCTTCGGCCTCGCCGCCTCGCTGTTCATCCAGCGCCGCCGCGTCTGGGTGCGGGCCGTGCCGGGCGCCGACGGTGTGACGGTGGTCGAGATGGCGGGGCTCGGCCGCAGCGAGTCCGCGAAGGTGCCCGAGGAACTGGGCGACCTCGCGGGAATCCTCTACGACCAGGCGCCGGGGGCCCCCGACCCCGACGAAGACGACCAGTCAGCAGCATCCCCCGTACCTGCCGAAGGGGCTGAGAAGCGATGACTTCCGCCGCCGCAACCGCGCTCGACCCGACCACGCTCGCCGCGACCAACGAGCATCTCGCGAGTATGAGCAACACGCTCGTCTACTCCTCGATGGCCGTCTACACGCTGGCCTTCTTCGCCTACATCTTCGAGTGGCTGCTGGGCAGCCGCAGCCGTGTCGCCAGGACCGCCAACGCGCTCACCTCCGAGGGCGCGGCGAAGAAGGCGCCGGCGGTCACGGTCAGGAAGGCCGGCGGCACCGCCGTGCTCGAACGCCCGAAGATCGTCGTGCGGTCCGCGGCGGGCTCGCGCGACGTGCCGGACGGTCCCGGCGCCCACGGCGGCGACGAGCAGGGCGACCTCTACGGCCGGATCGCGATCTCCCTCACGGTCCTCGCCTTCCTCGTGGAGCTGGCCGGCGTGATCGCCCGGGCGGCCTCCGTGCAGCGGGCGCCGTGGGGCAACATGTACGAGTTCAACATCACGTTCTCCACGGTCGCCGTCGCCGTCTACCTGGCGCTGCTGGCCCTGAAGAAGAACGTCCGCTGGCTGGGCCTGTTCCTGATCACCACGGTCCTGCTCGACCTCGGTCTCGCGGTCACGGTCCTCTACACGGCGAGCGAGCCGCTGGTCCCGGCCCTGCACTCGTACTGGCTGTACATCCACGTCTCCACCGCCATCTTCTGCGGCGCGGTCTTCTACGTCGGCGCGGTCGCCACGATCCTCTACCTCTTCAAGGACTCCTACGAGAACAAGCTGGAGACGGGCGGCACCCCCGGCCGTTTCGCCGCCTCGGTCCTGGAGCGGCTGCCGGCGTCGGCCTCGCTGGACAAGTTCGCCTACCGGGTCAACGCGGCGGTCTTCCCGCTGTGGACGTTCACGATCATCGCCGGCGCGATCTGGGCGGGCAGCGCCTGGGGCCGGTACTGGAACTGGGACCCGAAGGAGACCTGGTCCTTCATCACCTGGGTCGCCTACGCCTGCTACCTGCACGCCCGCGCCACCGCCGGATGGAAGGGCCGCAAGGCCGCCTACCTGGCGATGCTCGCCTTCGGCTGCTGGCTGTTCAACTACTACGGCGTCAACATCTTCGTCACCGGCAAGCACTCGTACGCGGGCGTGTGAACCGCCGAGGAGCGACACTGGTGACATGGCCGTCCTCCAGCTGCTGATCCGACTGCCGGGGCCGATGGGCCAGGTGTGGCCGAGCCTCTCCACCGCGGAGGGGCTGGCCGCCTGGCTGACCCCGGTCGACGTCCTGCAACCGCGGCTCGGCGGCACGGTGACCCTCGGCGAGCTGGGCACGGGCACGGTCACGGCCTGGGACGTCGACCGGATCGCCGAGTACACGGTGGCCCCCGGCGGCCGGATCCGGTTCCACCTGGAACACGACGGCGAGTCCGCCACGGTCCTGCGCTTCACCCACGAGCCCGCGGGCGGGACGGTGTCGGAGCAGCAGTGGACAACTCGTTTCGAACGTCTGGCCGAGCTGTTGGCGGCATGAGGACCAGGGCGCGCGGCGCCCGGGTCCTCAGGGGCGCGGGGCCCCAGCCGATGTGCGGCTCCGCCGCGCGGGCGCGACCAGCCCCCACCCAGCCGCACCCGCCTAAGAAGGCGGCAGACACTCCTTGTTGGGCGGCTTCCCTTCCGGCCAGGCGATCGTCACGAACCGGGACCCGCCCTCCGGCCGCAGTTCCACGATCGGCACCGCCTTGTCGTACGGATTACCGTGCGCGTCCAGGCAGATCCAGCCGCTCGCCCCGTCCACCCGCAGCGACCCCTTCACCTGCGGCCACTGCAGCCCCACGTCGGCGAGCGTGGGCACCGACCTTCCCTGCGGCACCGCCTCGCGGATCCCGTGCACCGCGAGCCGCATCGCGTCGTAGGCGATGATCAGCTGCCCGTCCTCCAGGGCCACCGGTCCGACGGGCCCCACCGGTGACCTCCCGGCGCTCTTCAGCAGCCGCGTCAGCGTCCCGGTCGCCGCCGCGGAACCCCCGGTCCGCGGGGTCTTCCCGAGCCACGCGTCCGGATGGGCGAGGGCGGTGTACCGGACCGACAGCCGGTGCCGCAGGGCGTCCCGGTCCAGGTGTTTCTCACCGGTGAGGTACGACCCCTCGTCCCCGGTCAGCACCGTGAACCTCCGGTCCTGGCAGCCCCGTCCGCCGAGCGCGTTGACGAACTGGCGCAGCTGCGTGTGCCGGCCGGCGAACAGGATCGTGTCGGTCGACCGCGAGGTGTCGCAGACCAGGTTGGTGATCTGCCGGAACGTGTTCGCGGTCGTCCCCTCCTGGCTGCGGTCGGCCGGCGGCGTGAACGGCTGCGGTTCGTAGGGCGAGCCCTTGATCAGCGCCGCGAACGACGTCTGGAGCGTCCGCGTGTACGGGTCGCCCGGCTTGTCGTAGACCAGCAGCGCCCGGCCCGCGCCGACCTCGGCGAAGGAGGCCAGCGCGCGGGCCTCGTCGGTGTTGGTCGGGGAGACCCGGGCCAGCCCCGGGTAGGGGTCCTTGCCGCCCTGTCCGTTGGCGAGGTCGTCGGCGGTGATCGAGGAACCGACCACCGGGATCCCCAGCCGGGTCAGCTCCTTGACGGCCTTCTTGTTGTCGTCGGTGCTCTGCCCGACCCCGGCCACCGCCCGCAGCCGGTCCGGACCGCCGGTCATGGCGGCCAGCCGGTCCACCATCTCCTTCCAGTACCGGCTGGTCGCACCGGGGTTGGCCAGCGCCAGCCGGATCGCCGGCGACTGCCCGTTGGAGTCGTGGTTGGCCTGGTACTGGGCCAGGTAGGCGCCCTGCAGCTCGTGCTGGATGTCGGCGAGGCTCGCCGCCGCCGTCGCGGTGTACGGCAGCATCACCGCCACCGTCACGTAACGCCCGGGCGCGAGGCGGGTGTTCTCCCGGGCGATCGCGTCCACCGTGGCGCGCAGTTGCGGATGCCCGAAGTCGAAGGCCGTCGTCGCCACGCCCACGCACTCGTCGCTGCCCTCGGGCCGGGCCACTCCCGGTGCGCAGGACCGGTCCTCGTGCACGGCCGTCCGTATCCCGATCACCGCACCGGCGATCAGCGCGGCCGTGACCAGCAGGGCGAGGTAGCGGCGCAGCGGGATCTCCCAGACGCCCTCGCGCAACCACGTGCCCACGTGCCGCCGTGCCATCAGACCACCCCGTTCCGCTCGTCGTCGCCCTCGTCGTCCGCCTCGGGCGGCCTTCCGGCCAGGGCCGCCGCCGGCCAGGCCCGGGAGGCCTGCCACAGCAGGGCGTTGTCGGCAGGGCGCAGGTCGGACAGCTGCTCCAGTTCGAAGCGCAGCCGGTCGCCCACCCTCGGGTCGGGCACCACGAGCGGGTCGGTGAGGTACCACAGCGCGTGCAGCAACCGCCTTACCCGCAGGTGCAGTACGGGGTCCGTGCCCTCGGGCACCGGGTGGCGCGCGTCGGTGCGGCCCAGCGCCACCGCCGCCCGCCGGTCGCCGTCTCCGGCGGAGTCGCGGCCCTCGGTGTCGTGGGCGTGGAAGTAGGGCGCGGAGGCGAGGAAACGCAGGGTGCGCAGCCAGACGGGGGTCTCCACGGTCTGGAAGGTGTCGCGGAGGTGGGCGACGGCCTGGTCGGTCTCGCCGAGCGCCAGCCGCAGGTGCAGCCGGAAGCCGGCCGGCCAGTCACCGGTGTAGAAGCCGGTCAGGGTCTCGTGGACGGTGCGCCAGTCGCCGTGGTCGCCGTCGCGCAGGTGCAGCCGGAGCAGCAGCAGGGTGCGGACGAAGCGGTCGCCGACGAACTGCCCGTACCTGACCGGCATGCCCTCCTGGGCCAGCAGGTCCTGCAACGCCCGTACGCCCGACGGCCCGAAGTCGTCCGGGAGCAGTGCCTCGGCCAGGGCGCACGCCGACCCGTAGTCGTGGGCGGCGGCCAGGACGGTCAGTTCGTCCAGCCGGTCCCCGGGCACCAGCCGGGCCAGGAGCTGGGCGTACGCGGGGGCCGCGGGGCCGTCCTCGGTCAGCCGTACCCCGGCCGTCAGCAGGTCGGCGAGGGTGCCGGCCCGGTCCGGGTGCTGGGCCGCGGCCTCCGCGAGCACGGTGGTGCCCAGCGGGTTGCCCCCGGTCAGCCGGTGGACGGCGTGCGGGAGCTGGGGCACGGCCGGGGCGGCGACGAGGTGCAGGGTGTCGTCGGGGGAGAGCAGCGGCAACGCCACCAGCAGGGCCCGGGAGGACGGCGCGGCCGCGTCCGGCGCCCACTCGGTGTGCCGCGCCACCCCGGCCAGCTCCCGCCGTACGCCGTTGCGCAGCAGCTCCCGGCCGTCGCCGCGCAGTCCGGCGACGAACGCCACCTGGTCGGCGACCCCGTCGGCGCGGTCCTTCAGCACGGCGTCGAGCAGGCCGGGACCCGGCCCGGTCTGCGCGTTGTCGACCAGCACCAGCGGACGGCCGAGCCGCTGCATGCGGGGCAGCACGCCCGCGTACGCCTCCGTCAGGTCGGCGAGCAGGGCCCGTACGAGATAGCGCTCGGCGTGCTCCCGCGAGGTGCCGCCGGCCCGGAAGTGCCCGGACAGCAGGATCAGTCCGCGCTGCGCGTGGCCGCCCGCGTTGGGGTACGTGCGGTACCAGACCGACGCCTTCTGGTGCCGGCGGCTGGCGAACCCCTCGGCGACCGACTCCAGGGTGGCCTCGATGGCTCCGGAGACCAGCGGTCCGGTGCCGGTCGCGGCCGCCACCACCTTCGCGGCCACCTTCCCGGCCCAGCGTCCCGCCAGCCCGCTGATCCAGGAGCCGCTCTCGTTCAGCAGCAGGATCCGCTCCACCTCGCGCCGGATCCGCTCCGAGTCGGCGTCGCTCCAGCCGCCGGCGGCCACCGCGACCAGTCCGGACATGAGACGCGGGAAGGTGATCCGCCCGGCGCCGGTCACCGGTTCCGCGAGCTGTTCGGCGACGACCAGCAGGAGCTGCCCGAGCGGCGACCAGGACTCGGCGGGCCGTTCGGTGGGCGGCGCCGCGAACTGGGCCTCCGCGCAGTCGGCGAGCGCGACCGGGGTGTGCCCCTGGTAGGCGTCCCGCAACTCGCCGAGCACCGCGCTCTTGCCGAGCCCACGGGCGCCGGTCAGCACCAGGAACGGCAGCTCGCCGGGGTGTTCGAGGGGATGGGTACGGTGCTGGTACGGCCGTAACCCGACGATCCTCGGTATGAGCCCGGCCGGCTCCGCGTCGAACAGCGCCCCACGCCCGTGCAACCGTCTGTGCAAGGCAGTCCCCCCTCAACGCAAGTGTAGAAAGGGGGAGTTGCTCCGGGCCATAGCAGGCGGTGTCCGTATGATTACGAAAGCGGACCTGTCGTGGGCCTGTTGTGAACGGGCGCGGCCGGTGTCCATCGTCTGCGGGCGTCGAGGAACTTCCTCCGGGCGATCACCCGTGCCGTACGGGAGGGTGCCGACACCCTGGGGTACAGGCAGGTGTACAGCCGGGCCTCGTGCAACGCCCGGGCCAGCCCCGTGGGGGTGAGCACGAAACCTCCGGCGCCGCCTTCCGGGATGCGCTCGCGCGTGATCAGCCCGCGCGCGGCCAGCCCCTGCCAGGCCTCCAGGTCGCCGAATTCGAGCAGCCGCCCGTCCGGTACCGGCTCCGCGTTCAGCAGCCGCACCACCAGGCGCCACTGCCGGCCGGTCATCGCCTCCGCCAGGAACCGGGTCCATGAGCCGGCGGCCTGGACCGCCGCGCGGTCTATCCGTTCGGTCAGCGTCACTATCCGGTCCCGGGCGCGGCGGATGTCGTCCTCGTGCTGCCCGTAGGCGGCCGTCGCCTCTTCCGCGGCGCGTTCCCGGAGGTCGTCGCGCAGCCGTCCCAGTTCGTGGTCGACCAGGCGGCAGGTGATTCCCGTGGACCGTCTCAGCAGCGCGGCCAGGGATTGCAGGTCGGGTTCGTCGGCGCCGACGGTGGCGGGCCTGCCGGTCTCGTGGGCGCGGAGGAACAGGGCGGCCAGCAGCCTGGCGATCTCCTCGCGCCGCTCCGTCGTCTGTGGATGCGAGTCCAGGGAGCGGTGGACGGCGCGGGTGCTGACCGCGAACACCTCCGCAAGCCGTTGCGGAAGGGTGCCGTGCTGACGGGCCGGGAGTTTGGCGTGCAGTTCCAGGTCTCGGTAGGTGTTCCGGCTGATGCCGAGCTGTTCGGCCGCTTCCGCGCTGGTGAGGCCCGCCGCGACCCGGAGCCGGCGAATACCGTTCGCCGTGTCGGACGCCGGCGGGCAGAGCCGACGCGGCGGGATGCCGAAGACGCGGGCGAGCTGCTCGATCCGCTGCGGTTCGGGCACCGAGGTGCCTTTCTCGTAGGCGAGGATCCGGGACTTCGAGGTGCCGACGCGACGGGCGAGTTCGGCCGCGCTCAGCAGTCGGCCGTCGACCCGTCGTCGCCGTCGCGCGTCGCGCAGAGCCGCGGAGCTGAAGGGTGCCGTGCCACGGGCCATGAGAACGCCTTCCCGCGCACGCAATGCCGGACACGCGCGCGGAGCGGTACCGTTTCGGCGCTGTTCCCGGTGGTTGCACACCCGGCCGGGGTGTTCAGCACACCGATCACACCGCAGGCAGAGTGGTCTGCTGGTACCGTCTAGGGTCCGAGAGGGTTCTCCAAGCGCCGCGCCGCACGGCAGTATCGAGAAACGCGGAGCACGTGACGTGGGATCCCCGTCGAACTCTCGCGGTGTTCCATGCGTGAGTGCGTCTGTAGGGGTCTGGAAGTAGGAGGGCCCGCGCCCTGGCGATGTTTTCTGGCACCGGTCCAGGGGCGCGGACCCTGTTGGCCGACCCTGTGGTGAGCGGCGGGTGAGGGGGCTACCTCATCCGCCGCAGCCGCGCCAGATTCCGATCAACCCGATCGCGACGCCCACGGCGTCGACGATCAGCTGCACGTGTTCCCAGCGCAGGCGTGTTCCGTCAGGGTGATCCGGCTCCTCGGGGCGGGACGGGTGATCGGGAGGTTCTCCCGGCTCCTCCGACTCGGTCTCCTCGGCGTTGGCCATGGATCGTTTCTCCTTTCCCTCGGTGACACGACAGCAGGCTGGATCTGCCTGCTGGCCTGCCTCCGAGAGGGGAGTGCGACCACACTACCGAGTTCCCTGTGGCTTGCTGTGACGCTTCTCGAACAGACAGTGCACAAAAACCGGCGCGAACGGTCCCGGGCAATCGGAACCTCAACTCCGCTTATCTGATGACCGTCTGAGGCGACGTCAAAGCGCCTGCTGGGAGCCGGTTACTCAGGAGTCAACCGCTGAGGGAGGAGTGCATGACCGCAGACCGATCCGGTCATGAACGCAAACCGAATCGAGCTGTGATCTGCGACACGTTCGTCCGGGTGGTGTCAGTCGACGGTGATGGAGTTCAGTTTCTCCCGCAGGTACGCGTGCGAGTCGACCGGTGGGTACGCGACCCGGCCGAGCGGTGCCGGGACCGACTCGACGACCGTGCCAGGGGTGCACTCGCCGAAGTAGACGAGTGACAGCAGTTCCTCGTCCGGCGCGTCCGCCGGCGGCGGCAGTACCCGGTGCCGCCCGGACCGCCACCGGTCGCCGGTCCAACGGGCCATCAGGTCACCGATGTTGATGGTGAACGCGGCAGGGTCGTAAGGCGCGTCCTCCCAGCCGCCCTCGTCGGTGTACACCTGGAGCCCGCCCCGGCCCGCCTGCCGGTCCAGAACGGTCACGGTCCCGAAGTCGGTGTGCGGCCCGATCCGGAACTGTCCCGGTTCCGGATCGCCGACGACCGCGGTCCCCGGATACCAGTTGATGTTGAAGCCGTACGTCGGGTGGCTCATGTGCCGGGCGAAGAAGTTCCGTTCCACTCCGAGCGCGTACCCCAGCAGCTCGAGCAGCGTCTTCTCCAGCTCGCCCATTCTTGCCAGGTACACCGCGCAGAGAGCCCGCAGCTGCGGAACCTCGACCGGCCACACGTTCGGCGCGTACCACTCCGCGTTGGTCGCCGGGTCCTCGAAGGGCTCATGGGTCGCGAAGGTCAGCGACTCCTTCAGGTCGGGCGGGGTCGCGGTGCCCTCCGAGTAGCCGTTGGCCTCGGCCCCCGGTCCCAGCCAGCCGCGTCCGCCGACCTTCGCCGCGTAGGCAGCCTTCGCCTCCTCCGGCAGCGTGAAGAAGGCCCGCGCGGCCTTCCGCAGGTCGTCGCGGAGTTCGCCGTCGACGCCGTGCCCGGTCACGAGCAGGAAGCCGGCGGTCTGCAGGGCCTCGTCGACCGTCCGGGCGATCCCGCGCCGGGTCTCCGCCTCGCCGTCGAGCCAGGGCCGCAAGTCGATGGTGGGGATACGGGGGCCGGTGCCGGTCGTGTCACTCATCACCGATGTCCTCGTTCCACAGGGCCGGGTGGGTCGTGGTGAAGGCGCTCATCAGGCCCACGCACTCGGGGTCGTCCAGCAGGACGATCTCCACGCCGTGTCCGGCGAGCCAGTCGTGGCCGCCGTGGAAGGTGACCGCCTCGCCGATCACCACCCGGGAGATCCCGAACTGGCGGACCAGGCCCGAGCAGTACCAGCACGGCGACAGGGTCGTCACCATGGTGGTGCCCCGGTACGACCGCTGCCGTCCCGCCGCGCGGAAGGCGACGGTCTCGGCGTGCAGGGACGGGTCGCCGTCCTGCACCCGCCGGTTGTGCCCGCGGCCGAGCAGCGCGCCGTCGGCGCCGTAGAGCGCGGCCCCGATCGGGATGCCGCCCTCGGCGAGCCCGGCGCGGGCCTCGGCGACGGCGGTGTCGAGCCAGGTGCGTGCCTGCTGCTGATCCATGCCCTCACTCTCCTGTGCCCGCGGCGGCGGGGCAACGGGCCGCGCCCTCACCCGTAGGTGGCCGTCCGGCCCGGCAGACGGGCGTCCCGGCGTGCGCGGGGCGCGGGCCGTGCGGAGGCTGGGACGGTGGCCGAGGGCGGTGAGGGCGATGATCGTGACGAGGGTGTCGGTGCCGGACGGCGGCCGGACGGGGGTGTCCCTGGCCGAGGCGCGGCGGCTCATCGCCGAGGACCCGTTCCTGCTGCTCGGGGTCCGGTTGCTCGACGAGGCGGATCCGGCGGACGAGCCGGCGGCCCGCCGGCTCGGTCTGGACGATGACGACCTGGCGTGGTTCGGCAGGGCGGACGAGGTGTCGCGGGCCGAGTTCCTCGGGGACCTCGCCGGCTTCGTCGTCCCCGTGGTCGTGGACGACCTGATCGCCCACGTGCACGTGCTGGCCGGCGAGCGTTTCGTGGTGGCCGCGCACTGGGGCCAGGACGTCCTGGTGTCGGGTTTCACGACGCAGCTGTGCCGGGAACGGCCGCGAGACGCCGTGGCCACGCTGTTCCTGCTGCTCCAGGAGGCGCTGGCCACCTTCCGCCGGGCCACGGTACGGGCGCTGCTCCAGGTGGAGGAGCTGGAGGACGACATGTTCGAGAACCGGCGCCCCGAGCAGATCTACCAGCTGTCCCAGCTGCGCCGCCGGGCCGCGCTGCTGCACCACACACTGCTGCCCTACCTCCAGGCGGTCGACGACGTGGTCTCCCGCCGGATGACGAGCAGCGACTTCCCGGCCGAACGGCAGCGGCTGGCCCAGGAGTTCGTCCGCGCGGCCCGGCTGGTCCGCACGGACGTCGAGTCCCTCCAGGATGCCGCGCGCCGCGCCCTGGCCAGTTACTCGTCCCTGATCGCGGGCGAGCAGAACGGTGTGATCAACCGGCTGGCCATCGTGTCCGTGATCTTCCTGCCGCTGTCGTTCCTGACCGGGTTCTTCGGCATGAACTTCACCTTCCTGACGGACAAGCTGGAGACCCGTGACGAGTTCTGGCTCCTGGCCGTCGGTCTCCAGATCGTGGCCCTGGCAGCCGCCGTCTACGTCCTGCACCGCACGCGCGTCTGGCGGCGGCTGCGGGACGACGACTAGCCCGGAAGGCGTATCCGGTTCGTTACGCAGAGCGACGGAGGTGGCAGGCTGACTGCGCCTACCGACCTCGAAGGAGTCGCGCCATGTACCCGACCGACTGCAAGTACACGAAGGACCACGAATGGATCCGGATGAACGGCGCGACCGCCGAGATCGGGATCACCGAGTACGCCCAGAAGCAGCTCGGTGACATCGTGTTCGTGGAAGTGCCGACCGTCGGCCGGACGGTCGAAGAGGGGCAGGAGTTCGGCAACGTCGAGTCCGTGAAGTCGGTGAGCGACCTCTTCATGCCGGTCGGCGGCAAGGTGACCGAGGTGAACGGGGACCTGGAGTCCGAACCCGAACTGCTCAACATGGAGCCGCACGACACGTGGATCATCAAGGTCCAGGTCTCCGACAAGAAGCAGCTCGACGGGCTGATGAGCGCCGACAAGTACGAGAAGTTCATCGCCTCCGGGGAGGACTAGGGCCTCCCGGTCCGCCGGGCCGCACACGACCGCGGAGCCCGCCGCAGGACGAATGTCCTCCGGCGGGCTCCGCGCGTGGTGGTCCGGTCGGGTCAGCCGTTGGTGCAGGCGTTGCCGGCGGCCGGGTTGAGCAGGCCGATCACGTCGATGCTGTCGCCGCACACGTTGACCGGGACGTCGACCGGCACCTCGATGACGTTGCCCGACAGCACGCCCGGGCTGTTGGACGCGGTACCGGTGGCGTCGGCGCCGTTGTCGGCGTAGGCGGCGGTGGTGCCCAGAGCGAGGGTGGCGGCGATGGCGCCGGTGACGGCGAGAGCGCGGATGCGCATGAAGGCCTCCTGGTAGGGGGGTGACAACGCGTCCATCACAACCGCCCGCCACCGGAACCGCACGCGCGGCTGGGCCGATCGGCGCAATCCGCTCAGCCGGGCCGGCTACGCGGCGAGACGGCCCGCGATGTCCTTGGCCCTGTCGGCCGCGTCCTGGAGGGAGCGGTCACGGGAGGCCTCGTACAGCGGCACGAGCTCGGCCATGGCCGGCACGTGCGGAGCCATCGTCAGTTCCGGGACGATGAAGTCGACTTCGAGGCCGAGGCCGCCGGAGAGGACCGCGGACAGGTAGTTCTGCACGTACTCGAACGGCTCCCGCGGGGTGCCCGGCGCGTACGAACCGCCGCGGCTGGCCACGACGGTGACCGGGGTGCCCTTGGCGGACGGGTCGTCGCCCCCGGTGCGGCCCATCAGGATCACGTTGTCCAGCCACGCCTTGAGCGTCGACGGGATCGTGAAGTTGTACATCGGGGCGCCTATGAGGATCGCGTCCGCCTGCTCCAGCTCCTCGATCAGCCGCACCCGCTCCGCGAAGGCCGCGGCCTGCTCGGGGGTGTGGGAGGCGGGGTCGGCGAACCCGGCGGTGTGGCCGGCCGCGGTGATGTGCGGCACCGGGTCCGCCGCCAGGTCGCGGTAGATCACCGTGCCGTCGGGGTGCTGCTCCTGCCATGCCGCGCGGAAGGCCTCCGTGACGGCGCGGGAGGCGGACGCTCCGCCGGGGAGGAGGGACGAGTCGATGTGCAGAAGGGTGGCCATGGGTGTCTCCAGACACGGGGATAGCGAGCCCGGTGCGGGACGCGGGCTGAGAATTCGTACTCAGCTATAGATAACACAGGTGCTTACTTTTTTTCACCCCCCTCTGTCATGAGCCTGTACCCTGAAGGCATGGCGGTGGACCAGACGCACGACCCGGAGCAGTGCAAAGCCGTGGACGGCGGCATCACGCGCGTCTTCCAGGTGCTGGGCAAGCGCTGGAACGGCCCGATCCTGTCCGTCCTCATGGGCCAGCCGACGCACTTCGCCAACCTGCGCCGCGCCATCCCCGGCATCAGCGAACGCATGCTCTCCGACCGGCTCACCGAACTCGGCGCCGCTGGACTGGTCGTCCGCGAGGTCGACGAGGGCCCGCCGCTGCGGGTCTCCTACCGCCTCACCGCGTCGGGCGCCGCGCTGGGACCCTCGCTGAAGGAGCTCGGCGAGTGGGCCCGGCAGCACCTGCCCGACGACTCGCCCTGCTGACCCGCGTCAGGGCCGCCCGCCCTGCGGCTCCAGCACCGCGTAGTCCGTGAAGCTGCGCCGGTAGCGCAGGTGCCGGGTGTCCCGGGTGTGCCGGCGCTGCCACTCCTCCACCGCCTCCGGCGACCCGCACGGCCCGGACCCCGCCCCGCAGTCCGCCTCGTCCCCGGAGACGCAGTACGCCGCGTACTCCGGTTCGGCGGTGTCGTCCTGCGCGATCAGGTAGGGCGCGAAGCGGAAGAAGCGCCGGGGGCGGGTGCCCCGGTGGTCCCGGCGCAGGTGCCGCCGGAGCAGCACGTCGGCGTCGGTGACCGCGCTCGCGTCCGGCCGTGCCGCCGCCTGCCGCCGTCTCCCGGCGAACTCGGCGCAGGCCGCGCAGCCGGCGACCGGTTCCGGTGCAGGGGAGTCCGCGACCGGCTGACTCAGCGCGCGGGACCGGTGGTTGGCCGCCCGCACCTCCGCGCCGAGCCGCTCCTCGGCCGTCGCGGGCCGCACCGACTCCGGGCGGGCCTCCCACTCCCGGCCGCCGCCTAGGGGCCGCAGCAGGACGTGCGGGCCCGACTCTCCCCGGTACTCGCCGACCCTGTCCGTGCGGGTGTCGTAGACGACCGATCCCGCGCCGATCCCGTTTTCGATGTGCTCAGTCATGTGCGCTCCGACACCACTTCGTAACTCTGGGTGTACAGAGCGTCGCGGACGGGCACGGTCGGTATCAATGCCGGGTGCGTGCCACCGGCACCTGTCACAGAGGGGGGCCGGTCACGGTGACCACCAACGCGGAGTTCTTCGGCGAGCTGTTACGGCACTACCGCGAGGAGGCGCTCCTCACCCAGGAGGTGCTGGCCCGGCAGATCCCGTGCGACCGGTCCCTGGTGGCACGGGTGGAGGCGGGCACCCGGGTGCCGTCGGACTCGTTCGCGAAGAAGTGCGACGAGGTGCTGGACACGGGTGGGGTGCTGATGCGGTTGTGGGGGCGGGTGGACTGGTACCCGCGGGTGGAGCATCCGGATTGGTTCGCGCGCAGGGTGGAGATGGAGGCGCAGGCGGTCGCGCTGTACGAGTACCAGTCCATGGTCGTGCCGGGCCTGCTGCAGACCGCGGACTACGCGCGAGCGCTGGTTTCCAGGAGGGGAGCCACCGGGGATGTGCTCGAGAATCGGGTCAGGGCCCGCCTGAGCAGGCAGCAGCGCTTTCTCGCAGATGGCGGTCCCACCTACATCGCGGTACTGGACGAGAGCTGTCTGCGCCACTGGGTTGGCAGCCCGACTGTGATGCGGGAGCAGTGTGCGCACCTTTTGAGCGTGGGGCAACGGCCCAACATCCGCGTCCAGATGGCTCCGGCCAACCGCTTCGACCTCACCCGTCCCGACCGCCCGGTGTCGCTGATCAGCACGCCAGACGGCGAACCCTGGATCTACACGGAATCGCTGAGTCAGGGCTACTTCAACAATGATCCGGATGCGTACGCCGCGATGAGCCGAATCTATGATGTGTTGAGGGCGGACACGCTGTCGGCTCGCGAATCCGCGGCCTTGATCACCAAGTTGATGGAGGAGTACGGCGACGATGAACCGGAACCGGCTGAGCGCGGCGACTTGGATCAAGAGCAGCTACAGCGACGGGGACGGCGGCAACTGCCTCGAACTCGCCCCCGAGTTCACCTCCGTCGTCCCCGTCCGTGACAGCAAGAATCCCGAAGGACCGGTCCTGATCCTCGGCCGGGCCGCCTGGGACGCCTTCGTCGCCTCCGTGTAGCGCCCTGTCCGCGAGGGCAGACCCGCGGGCAACGTGCCCTGGGGGGACCGGAATTGGCCAGTCGCCCGTACCGACGGTCCTATGCTGACCGAGTCTTCGGGAGTCGGCGGGGCGGGAGTAATCGTGGCAGCTCTGGAGCCCGGCGATCCGCGTTCCGTCGGGGAGTACCAACTGCTGCGGCGGCTCGGTGAGGGCGGCATGGGCCGGGTCTTCCTCGGCCGCTCGCCGGGCGGCCGGGCCGTCGCCGTGAAAGTGGTCCACGCCGAACTGGTCGCGGGAAAACCCGAGTTCAGGTCGCGGTTCCGGCGTGAGGTGGAGGCCGCCCGCAAGGTCAGCGGCGCCTTCACCGCTCCCGTCGTGGACGCCGACCCGGACGCCCCGCTGCCCTGGCTGGTCACCAGCTACATCCCCGGTCCCTCCCTGCAGGACGCGGTCGCGGGACAGGGGCCGCTGCCCGCCGCCGACGTGCTCCGCCTCGCCGCCGGACTCGCCGAGGCGCTCACCTCCGTCCACGCCGCCCAGCTCGTGCACCGTGACCTCAAGCCGTCGAACGTGCTGCTGGCCGAGGACGGGCCGCGGGTCATCGACTTCGGCATCGCCCGCAGCGTGGAGTCCGACACCATCACCGGGGCCGGGCTCATGGTCGGCTCGCCCGGTTTCATGTCGCCGGAGCAGGTCGAGGGCGGTGAGGTGACCGGCGCGAGCGACGTGTTCTCGCTCGGTGCGGTCCTGACGTTCGCGGCCACCGGCGGCAACCCCTTCGGTGAGGGGCCCACTCCTTCCCTGCTGTACCGGGTCGTGCACGACGGACCCGACATCACCGCCGTCACCGACCCGGACCTCGCCTCTCTCATCGCCGCCTGCCTGGCGAAGGACCCGGCCGCACGGCCCACTCCGCGCGAGATCCTGGCCCGGATCGGACTGACGGCCGACGTCACCGCCCTCGCCGCCGAACCCGAGTCCGCTCCCGCCGCCCCGCCCGGGGCCGACGACGTCACGCGTGTGGTCCCGCGGCCTGTCACGACCCGGTCGTTCACCCGGCTCGACCCGGTGCCGTACGGGCGGGATCCCGGCGCGAGCCGTCGTACCCTGCTCCTCTCCGGGGGAGCCCTCGCGGTCGCCGCGCTCGCGGCCCTGCCGGTCGCGCGCCTCGTCGACCGGGGCGGCGCCGGCAAGTCCCCACCGCGCTCCGGCGGTGGCGTCCCCGTCTCCGTCCCCGCGCCGCTCGACGCCTGGCCGCTGGACGAGATCTCGGGGACGGTCGCCGCCGACGACACCGGCCGGTACGACGGGACGGCCACCGGGGTCGGCTGGGGGCGCGGCAAGGACGGGGCCCCGCTGTTCGACGGCGGCACCAGCCAGATAGTGACCGCGGGGCCGGTGCTGCGCACCGGCAGGGGCCGGGGCTTCACCGTCTCGGCGTGGGTGGCGCTGAGCGGTCTGCCACCGGTCTTCGCCACCGCCGTCAGCCAGGACGCCGGCGCCGTCAGCGGTTTCTACCTCCAGTACGCGGGTGCCGAGAAGCGGTGGGCGTTCGCCCGCCCCGACCTGCGCGCCCTGTCGTTCTCCACCCCGAGGCCGGACGTCTGGACCCACCTGGTCGGTGTCTACGAGGGCGGCCGCGACCGGCTCCTTCTGTACGTCGACGGCGTCCAGGAGGGCGGAGTCGCCGACGCCAACCCCGTCGACGCCCAGGGCCCCCTGGTGATCGGCCGCGCCACCGCGAACGGGGTTCCCGCCGACTGGTTCCCCGGCTCGATCAGACAGGTCCAGGTGTTCCAGAGGGCTTTGACGGCGACGCAGGTCAAGGCGCTGTTGTAGCGGCGGGCGGTCAGTCGGTCCGGTCGTCCGGTTTCAGTGACTTCAGGAACTCCGGGTTGTCGTCCGGTGCGACCCACCGCTCCCGCGGCTGCCGGGACCTGCCCGCGGCCAGCCAGGCCACCGGACCGACCAGCACCTCGCCGAAGAGCAGGATGATCAGCACCCACACCAGTTTCGGCAGCGCGCGGACCTCGTCCTCGGGGGTGTTCAGGCAGTCCACGAAGGCGTAGATCCACAGCGCGAGGACCAGCAGAAAAGGCAGATACCTGAGCATGGCGGCCAGGGTAGCGGGTGGCCGTCACGCGGGGACGGGACCGCGGGCATGATGGGTCCCTCGATACGGAGGGGGAGCCGTGAGGACGCCTGGGTGGTCCCGCAGGGGACGGGCGGCGGCCGGAGTCGCCGCGGCAGGTCTGGCGGCCGCGGCCGCGCTGGTGGCGTACGAACTGCGCTCGCCGGTGTTCGGCCTGGCGCAGGGGCCGCTGGCGCGGGACCCGGCGTGCGCGGGGATCGCCGACCGCTATCCCGGCCGTCTGGGCGGAGCCACGCGTGACCCGGTCACCTTCGAGGGCCTGGCGGTCTGGGGCCGCGGCGCGGTCGAACTGCGCTGCGGCGTCACCCCGCCCGCCCCCACGACGGACGCGTGCGTGAGCGTGGACGGCGTGGACTGGGTGTGGCGGGAGCGGGCGGGGGAGCGCGGGCACCTGGTCACCTACGGTCGCAGTCCCGCCGTGGAGGTCTCGATCGCGCGCTCGGTGTCCCGCCCGGACGCCGTGCTGCTGGACCTCAGCCACCTGGTGGCGCCGCTGCCGGCGGGCGCCGGGTGCCGTTCGGAGGGGGACGGCTGATCAGGCCTTCTCGGCCAGCAGCGGCCCGACGATCGTGCGCACGTCCGCGGCCGTGAGCGGGCTCAGGTACTTCGCGGCGATCCGCCCGGCCCGGTCGATGAAGAGCGTGTACGGCAGCGCCCGTGGCGCGTAGCCCCGGGGCAGCCGGAGCAGCTTGCGGGAGCCGGGGTCGTGCAGGCTCGGGTAGACCAGGCCGTGCGCCCGCTCGAAGGACCGTCCGCTGCCCCGCTCGGCGTCCGTGTCCACCCCGAGCACCTGGACCCCCTTGGTGCCCAACTCCTTCTGGGACTTGGACAGTTCGGGCGCCTCGGCCCGGCAGGGCCCACACCAGGACGCCCACACGTTCAGGACGACGACCCGGTCCCGGTAGTCGGCGAGCCGTAGGGCCCTGCCGTCCAGACCGTCGCCCGACAGGTCGGGGGCCGCCTGGCGGTCGGCGGCCGCGACGCGGGTCAGCGCGGAGACCGGTGAGCCGCCGGTGTCCTGGCGGGGTGCGCAGGCGGCGAGCACCAGCGGCAGGACGAGCGGCAGCACGAGCAGCGGTGACCGGCTGATCCGGCGGCGGACTGTCACGGCCGACGAGTATCCCAAGGGGTATCGCAGGGGGCGGTGACCGGGCCCCGGCTCCGGGTGGCCGATACTGGGAGGCATGGCTTACGACGATCTTCGCTCCCTGCTCCGGGCACTGGAGCGCGAGGGAGACCTCAAGCGTGTCAAGGCCGAGGTCGACCCGTACCTGGAGGTCGGGGAGATCGTCGACCGGGTCCAGAAGGCGGGCGGACCGGCGCTGCTCTTCGAGAACGTGCGCGGCTCCGCCATGCCGCTGGCCATGAACGTCTTCGGCACCGACCGGCGCCTGCTCAAGGCCCTCGGACTCAAGTCGTACGCCGAGATCTCCGAGAGGATCGGCGGGCTGCTGCGCCCGGAACTCCCGCACGGCTTCGTCGGCGTGCGCGAGGCGTTCGGGAAGCTCGGCGCCATGGCGCACGTCCCGCCGAAGAAGGTGAAGTCCGACAACGCGCCGGTCCAGGAGGTCGTCCTGCACGGCGACGACGTCGACCTCGGCATGCTGCCGGCCCTGTTCACCTGGCCGCAGGACGGCGGCTCCTTCTTCAACCTGGGCCTGACCCACACCAAGGACCCCGAGACCGGCATCCGCAACCTCGGTCTGTACCGCCTCCAGCGGCACGACCGGAACACCATCGGCATGCACTGGCAGATCCACAAGGACAGCCGCAACCACTACCAGGTGGCGGCGCGCAAGGGCGAGCGGCTGCCCGTCGCGATCGCCTTCGGCTGCCCGCCGGCCGTGACCTACGCCTCCACCGCCCCGCTCCCCGGTGACATCGACGAGTACATGTTCGCCGGGTTCATCGCGGGCAAGCGGATCGAGATGGTCGACTGCAAGACCGTCCCGCTCCAGGTCCCGGCCAACGCCGAGGTGGTCCTGGAGGGCTGGCTGGAGCCGGGCGAGATGCTGCCCGAGGGCCCCTTCGGCGACCACACCGGCTTCTACACCCCGCAGGAGCCGTTCCCCGCGCTGAAGATCGACTGCGTGACGATGCGGAAGCGTCCGCTCCTCCAGTCGATCGTCGTCGGCCGCCCCCCGACGGAGGACGGACCCCTCGGCCGTGCCACCGAGCGCTTCTTCCTCCCGCTCCTGAAGATCATCGTCCCGGACATCGTGGACTACCACCTCCCCGAGGCCGGCGGTTTCCACAACTGTGCGATCGTCTCGATCGACAAGAAGTACCCGAAGCACGCGCAGAAGGTCATGCACGCGGTCTGGGGGGCGCACATGATGTCCCTCACCAAGCTCATCGTGGTCGTCGACTCCGACTGCGACGTGCACGACCTGCACGAGGTCGCCTGGCGGGCCCTCGGCAACACCGACTACGCCCGTGACCTCACGGTCGTGGAAGGCCCCGTCGACCACCTCGACCACGCCTCCTACCAGCAGTTCTGGGGCGGCAAGGCGGGCATCGACGCGACGAAGAAGTGGCCCGAGGAGGGGTACACCAGGGACGGGGGCTGGCCGGACATGGTCCTGTCCGACCCCGAGACGGCGGCGACGGTCGACCGCCGCTGGAAGGAGTACGGACTGTGAGCTCCGCTTCCGCAGCGCTCCCGCGGCCGGGACGCACGAAAGCCTTCCTGCGGCTGGTGATGATCGAGCACTCGGTCTTCGCCCTGCCCTTCGCCTACATCGCCGCGCTGACCGCGATGTACGAGTGGGACAGGAACATCCACTGGGGCCGGCTGCTCCTGGTCACGATCTGCATGGTCGGCCTGCGCACCTTCGCGATGGCCGTGAACCGGATCATCGACCGCGAGATCGACGCCCGGAACCCGCGCACGGCCCACCGCGAGCTGGTCACCGGCGCGATGAGCGTGAAGCACGCCTGGACCGGCGCGCTGATCGCGGTGGTCGTCTTCCTCGGTGCCGCGGCCCTGCTCAACCCGCTCTGCCTGGCCCTCGCCCCCGTCGCGGTGATCCCGATGGTGGTCTACCCCTACGGCAAGCGGTTCACGAACTTCCCACAGGCCATCCTCGGCCTCGCCCAGGCCATGGGCCCGATCGGCGGCTGGCTGGCGATCACCGGCGAGTGGTCCTGGGACGCGGTGATCCTCGGCCTCGCCGTGGGCATCTGGATCGGCGGCTTCGACCTCATCTACGCCTGCCAGGACGTGACCACCGACCGTGAGATCGGCGTCATGTCGGTCCCCGCCCGCTTCGGTATCCCGGCCGCGATCTGGGGCGCCCGCGCCTGCCACACGGTCACCACGGCCCTGTTCGTCTGGTACGCCGTGGCGACGCACGCGGGCGGCTTCTTCTGGCTGGGCCTGGTGATCGTCGCCGGAGCCTTCGCCTACGAGCACTCCATCGTCCGCCCCCACGACCTCTCCCGCCTCAACCGCGCCTTCTTCAGCGTCAACGGATTCATCGGCATCGCCCTGTTCGTGTGCGCCCTGCTGGACCTGCTGGTCCGGGGGCTGACGGTCTGAGTGCCGTCGGCCACCGCGGCCCCGTCCTGAACTCGGTCGGGCGCGCCGGTACGCTCAAGGTGTGAACGCAGGACAAACGCAGCGCGTGCCTTGGATCGTGGGGGTGTCCGGGGCGTCCGGAACGCCCTATGCGGCCGCGGTGCTGCGAGCGCTGCTGGACGCGGGCGAGAGCGTCGACCTGGTGGTCAGCCGGGCCTCGCGGCTCACCCTGCTGGACGAGACCGGAATCTCCTTCCGGGACGCGCACTGGCAGGAGGACCTGCGGGAATGGCTGGCCCGGGGAGCCGACGGCAAGCCGGACACCTTCGGCACGGACCTGGCGCGGGTGCGGTACTGGAACGCCGGTGACCTGGCCGCCGGCCCGTCCTCGGGGTCGTACCGGACCAAGGGCATGCTGATCGTGCCCGCGTCCACCGCGGCCGTCGCCGGGGTCGCCCTCGGGCTCTCCAAGGACCTGCTCCAGCGGGCGGCCAGCGTCAACCTCAAGGAGCGCCGCCCGCTCGTCGTCGCCGTGCGCGAGACCCCGCTGAACGGCCAGACCCTGCGTCACCTCGTCACCCTGGACGACCTGGGGGCCGTCGTCGTACCGACCTCCCCGGCGTTCTACGCGGGCGCGACGCACATCCAGGACCTGGTGGACTTCGTCGCCGGGCGGGTGCTGGACGCGGCCGGTGTGGGGCACCGGCTGTACCGCCGCTGGGAGGGTGACCTCGGCGGCGCGAGCAAGTAGCGGTACCCCTGCACCACCTCTCATCTACTTCGGGAACTCTCAGCGGAAGGCTTCGATCGCATGGATGCCGTGGACAGGCAGCTCATCCAGGCACTGAGGGAGAACGGCCGGGCCTCGTACGCGGAGCTGGGGCGCCTCGTCGGCCTGTCGGGACCCAGCGTCACCGACCGCATCAACCGGCTGGAGGCGGCCGGTGTCATCACCGGCTACCGCGCCACCGTGAACGCGGCCTCGCTCGGCCTCGGCGTCATCGCACTGATCGGCATCTCCCTGTCCGACGCGGCCGACCACGAGGACGTGGCGCAGCGGCTGCGGGACCTGCCGGAGATCGAGGACTGCTGGTTCATCGCCGGCGACGACTCCTTCATGCTCAAGGTGCGCTCCACCAACGTCGACGGCCTGGAGAAGACCATCCGGCGGCTGTCCGGGACCAAGGGCGTCTCCCGGACCCGTACCACCATCGTGCTGTCCACGAAGTGGGAGAACCGGGTGGGAGAACTGCCCGAGGAGGTCTAGGCGTACTCTCGGTCAGGCTGTCGTAGAAAGGTTGGGGCATGGACGTCGGGCTCAAGCGTGAGCTGGAGGAGAAGGTCAGGGCCGGTGAGCGGCTGACCCGTGAGGACGGCATCGCGCTGTACGAGTCGGACGACCTGGCCTGGCTGGGCGGTCTCGCCCACGAGGTGCGGACGCGCAAGAACGGCGACGTCGTCCACTTCAACGTCAACCGTCATCTCAACATGACCAACGTGTGCACCGCGTCCTGCGCGTACTGCTCGTTCCAGCGCAAGCCGGGCGAGAAGGACGCGTACACGATGCGCATCGAGGAGGCGGTGAAGCTCGCCAAGGCGATGGAGGGCGAGAACCTCACCGAGCTGCACATCGTCAACGGGCTGCACCCGAACCTGCCGTGGCGCTACTACCCGCGCTCGCTGCGGGAGCTGAAGGCGGCCCTGCCGGACGTCTCCCTCAAGGCGTTCACGGCCACCGAGATCCACCACTTCGAGACGATCTCCGGCCTGTCGGCCTCCGAGATCCTCGACGAGCTGATCGACGCCGGTCTGGAGTCCCTGACCGGCGGCGGCGCCGAGATCTTCGACTGGGAGGTCCGCCAGCACATCGTGGACCACCGCACCCACTGGGAGGACTGGTCGCGGATCCACCGCCTGGCGCACGAGAAGGGTCTGAAGACCCCGTGCACCATGCTGTACGGCCACATCGAGGAGCCCCGCCACCGCGTCGACCACGTCCTGCGGCTGCGTGAGCTGCAGGACGAGACGAACGGCTTCCAGGTCTTCATCCCGCTGCGCTACCAGCACGACTTCGTCGACATGAAGGACGGCAAGGTACGCAACCGGCTCCAGGCGCGGACCCAGATGGCGACCGGCGCGGAGGCCCTGAAGACCTTCGCGGTCTCCCGGCTCCTCTTCGACAACGTGCCCCACGTCAAGGTCTTCTGGGTCATGCACGGCGTCCAGACGGCGCAGCTGGCGCTCCAGCACGGGGCCGACGACATGGACGGCTCGGTCGTCGAGTACAAGATCACCCACGACGCGGACAACTACGGCACGCCCAACAAGCTGACCCGCGACGACCTGCTGGACCTCATCCGCGACGCGGGCTTCCGGCCGGTGGAGCGGAACACGCGGTACGAGATCATCCGCGAGTACGACGGCCCGGACCCGGCGCGGCGGGAGTCCCCGCAGCCGATGCGGGTGTGAGTGGGGCGGGGGGTGCGTTCTCGGGTGCGGGTGCGCGGGGGCCGATCGCGCAGTTCCCCGCGCCCCTGAAGGGCGCGTACTGCAGCCGGCCTTCTTTTGGGGGCGCGGGGAACTGCGCGACAGGCCACGATGCGCCCGTAGTCGACGACGTACCCCGGTCCGCATGGCGAATGGTCGTCCCACTCCCCTTTGCGTAATAGGTAGCCTCAACTCATGCCCCTTACCTTCACCCTGGATCCCGCGGTCACCCCCGACCTCAGGGACGGCGTCCTCAACCTGTGGACGGACGTGTCCAACGCCGGCGGCGCGGTCGGGTTCGTCGCCCCGGTCACCCCCGAGGACATCCGCCCGGAGCTGGTCAGGCACCTCGTCGCGATGGCCGAGGGCCGCAACCGGCTCCTCGTCGGCCACGACGAGGCCGGCAACGTCGCCGCCACCGCCTTCTTCTCCTTCAACACCCATCGCCTCATGAAGCACTGGGTGTGGCTGTACACGGTGATGGTGCACCCCAAGCACCAGGGGCAGGGCTACGGCCGGGACCTCCTCGCGGCCGCCGCCGACGCGGCCCGCGGCTTCGACGGCATATCCGCGATACGGCTCACCTGCCGCGGCGGTCACGGCCTGGAGCGGTTCTACGGCTCCTGCGGTTATCGGGAGGTCGGCCGGGTCCCCGGCGCGATCCGCGTGGCCCCCGGCGACGACCGGGACGACATCACGATGCTCCTGCCGCTCGGCTGACCCCGCTGCAAGATCGGTCCCGGCCCGTGCTTCACTGGACGGTGCCCCTTTTCGTCATCGGAAGACTGGATTGAGATGCTCCGCTACACGCTGATGCGCCTCGGTATCTTCGCGGGCTGCCTCCTGGTCGTCTGGGGACTGGTGTACGCCGGCGTGTTCCCGCGTGGCTTCGGCGACTCCAACCTCCTGTGGGTGCTGCTGCTCTCCCTGGTCCTGTCCGCGCCGATCAGCTACGTGGTGCTGCGCAAGGAGCGGGACCGCGCCTCGGTCCAGGTCTCCCGGCGGGTCGACCGGATGAAGGCCAACATCGAGGCCAACCGCAGCCAGGAGGACGAGGTCGTCGACGAGGCGGCACGGGCGCGGGAACAGGCCCGGACCTCTTCCTGACCCTTCCCCGGGCGACTCCCTCGCGGCCGGGCCCCCGTACGCTTTCCCCATGGGTGCCGTGAAGACCAAGCGCATGCCGCGGGCGGTCCGGGAGCAGCAGATGCTGGACGCCGCCGTGCGGACCTTCGGGCAGCGCGGGTACATGGCCGCGTCGATGGACGAGATCGCCGAACTCGCGGGTGTCTCCAAGCCGTTGGTGTATCTCTACCTCAACTCCAAGGACGACCTGTTCACGGCGTGCATCCGCCGTGAGGCGAAGGCGCTCACCCAGGCGGTCCGCGACGGCGTCCGCCGGGACCTGCCCGCCGACCGCCAGCTCTGGGACGGGCTCCAGGCGTTCTTCACGCACACCGCCGAACACCCCGACGGCTGGTCGGTGCTGCACCTGCAGGCACGTACCCACGGCGAGCGGTTCGCCTCCGAGGTCGCCGCGATGCGCGCCGAGATCGTGGAGTTCGTGACCCACCTGATCGTGGTCGCCACCCGTGAGGCGCGCCGTGATCCCGACCTGCCCGAGCGGGAGGTGGCGGGGGTGGCCGAGGCCCTGGTCGGCGCCGCCGAGTCCCTCGCCGCCTGGGCGAACGTCACCCCCGGCGTCACCGCGCGGGAGGCGGCGACGACCCTGATGAACTTCGCGTGGGCCGGCCTCGGCAACCTGATGAACGGCCGGCCGTGGACGCCGCCCGGCGTAAATCCCTGACGGGCCGCCGGGCAGGGGCTTCTGAAGGATCCGCGGGGGGACCGTTCGCACCCGCGCGCGGATGCCGGCCCGGCGCCCGCCTCAGCGGCCGAGCGGCAGCACCCGTCCCTCGACGTGCACCCGCTGTCCGACCCGCAGCTCGAACCGTCCGCCCTCCGCCGCGTAGGCGACCGTCGCCGGCAGCAGTACCGGTGCCCTGAACTCCGCTTCCACGCGCGCGCGTTCCGGCACCCCGTGGGCGGCGAGACACCGGGCCGCGGTCCACATGCCGTGCGCGACGGTACGGGGGAACCCGAAGAGCCGCGCGGTCATCGGGTACAGGTGGATGGGGTTGCGGTCGCCGGAGGCGGCCCCGTACCGGCGCCCGACGTCGGCGGCGATCCGCCATTCGGCGACGGCGGGCAACGGCGCCCGTTCCTCCCGGGGGACCTCCGCCGCCCCCGTGGTCCGGTGCCGTGCCAGATACCTGCTTCGCGACTCCCATACGACGGTCTCGCCGCACCGCGCCTCGGTGACGACGTCCGCCTCGGTGCCCCGCCGGTGCGCACGCAGGCCGGCGATGTGGACGGAGAGTCCGTACGCCTGCCCGGCCGGCATCCGCGCGTACCGGGAGATCTCGACGTGGGTGTGGACCAGCCCCAGCAGCGGCAGCGGGAAGTCCCGTGCGCTCATGAGCCGCATGGCCAGCGGGAACCCGAGGACGTGCGGGTAGGTGACGGGCAGTCCGTCGTCGCCGGTGGCGAAGCCGCAGACGCGCTCGTAGGCGGTGAGCCCGCCCGCGTCGGCGCGGACGGCCGGGAGCACCAGCCGGGTGCGGGGGCAGGCGGCGTCGGCGGCCGGCCTCTTGAAGGGCGACCGCAGAGCGCCCCGCGCGAGCGACGGCCCGAGGGCGGGCGGGCCGCCGAGGACGGTCACCGGGCCCGCCACGGCGGGAGCTGTCGGCGCGGACTGCGACCGCGGTGCCTCATGTACGTCCCCCGGATCGGTCAAAAACGCTGACTCTGGAGTAAGGTTACCGAAGGTAAGTCTACGTCGCGGTCGGCAAGGTCCGGAAGTGGGGCCTAACGTGAGAGACCCTCACGTAACCGCCGGGATTGCACAGGCCCGGCTCCGGACCATCCCGGAAACCCCACACCCCCGCCACAGCGGCCCCGTACGATCTCCAGACCTAACCGCCGGTAACCCGTCTTCGAGGCCCGGCCCCGGTGAACGCCTCGCCGCACGAGGCACGTACGTGATGCAGCAAGCAGTTCACCGCTGCACGCCCGAGGAGCCGCCCCGTGTCCACTTCGTCTTTCCAGAGCGCCGCCCCCGTGTTCCCAGGCGCCGCGATCCAGGCCACGGACTACGACGGGAAGCCGATCCTGGTCGAACCCCTCGTCCAGCGGCTGGACGGAGTGGTGCGGGAGGCCTCCGTACCGCCGTTCGCGCCGCCGGTGCGGCACGGCTCGCTGGCCGACCTGCCGTTCGAGAACGCGGAGACCGAACCCGGCACGGTCGTGCTCAGCCGCAAGCCCGCCCTGGCCGACGGCCGTTGGGAGCAGGTGACGGCCGCCCAGTTCGCCGCGCAGGTGCAGGCGGTCGCCAAGGGCCTGATCGCGGAAGGGCTGATGCCGGGCGACCGGATAGCCGTCATGGCACGCACGACGTACGAGTGGACGCTCCTCGACTTCGGCGCCTGGGCGGCCGGACTGGTCACCGTCCCGGTCTATCCGACCTCCTCGGTCTTCCAGACCCGCTGGATCCTGCACGACTCCGGCGCCGTCGCCCTGGTCACCGAGACCTCCGCCCAGGCCGCCGCGCTCGGCCCCGAACTGGACCGGCTGCCCGACCTGCGGCACCTGTGGGTGATGGAGAAGGGGCACGTGGACCGGCTCGCGGAGGCGGGCGGCCAGATCCAGGACGCCGAAGTGGGCGTACGGCGGGGCATGCTGGGCCCCGACACGATCGCCACCCTCATCTACACCTCGGGCACCACCGGCCGCCCCAAGGGCTGCGCCCTCTCGCACGGCAACTTCTTCGCCGAGGTCGACAACGCGATCGAGCTCCTCTACCCCATCTTCAAGGCCCGCAAGGACGAAGAGGTCTCCATCCTCCTCTTCCTGCCCATGTCCCACGTCTTCGGCCGGATGGTGGCCATCGCCTGCATCCGCGCCCGGGTCCGGCTCGGCCACGCCCCCAGCCTCAAGGCCGAGGACCTGCTCCCCGACCTGGCCGCCTTCCGGCCGACCTGCCTGCTGACCATTCCCTACATGCTGGAGAAGGTCTTCAACTCCGCCCGGGCGAAGGCGGAGACGGGCGGCCGGGTATCGGTCTTCGACCGGGCCACCGGGGTCGCCCAACGGTACGGCGAGGCCCTGGAGGCCAAGCAGACCGGCACCGGCAGCGGTCCCGGCCGTGCCCTGAAGACCGCCCGCGCCTTCTACGACCCGCTGGTCTACCGCCGTATCCGCAACGCCATGGGCGGCCGGGTCCGGCACATCATCTGCGGCGGCTCCCCGCTGGGCCGCCGGCTCGCCGCGTTCTACGCCGGCGCCGGCATCGAGATCTACGAGGGCTACGGCCTCACCGAGACCACCGCGGCCTCCACGGTCACCCCGCCGCTCAAGCCCCGGCTGGGCACGGTCGGCTGGCCGATGCCCGGCACGAAGGTCCGTATCGCCGCCGACGGCGAGATCCTGCTCGCCGGCGACCACGTGCTGCGCGGCTACTGGGACCCGCAGGCCGGCGGAGTCGTCCCGGCGACCCGGGACGGCTGGCTGGCCACCGGCGACATCGGCGAACTGGACGACGAGGGCTACCTCACCATCACCGGCCGCAAGAAGGAACTGCTGATCACGGCCGGCGGCAAGTCGGTGGCCCCGGCCCCGCTGGAGAACTGGCTCCGCTCCCACCCACTGATCTCCCAGGTGATGCTGGTCGGCGACGGACTGCCCTACGTCAGCGCGCTGATCACCCTCGACCGCGACGGCCTGACCCACTGGCGCCAGATGAACGGCAAGCACCCCGTCCCGCCGGAACTCCTCCTGGACGACCCGGAACTGCAGGCGATCCTGCAACGCGCCGTCGAGGAGGCCAACAAACTGGTCTCCCGCCCCGAGTCGATCCGCCGCTTCACGATGCTCCCCGTCGACTTCACCGAGGAGGCCGGCCACCTCACGCCGTCGATGAAGCTCCGCCGGGACGCGATCATGAAGGACTTCGCGACGGAGATCGACGGCCTCTACACCAGGGAGCGGTGACCGGCGCGTCGGTTCCGCGCGGAACCGGTCGGACGCCGGGTCTGATTCCGGTCCGATTCTTGGGAAAAGGGCAGGAGCCCCGTCGCCGGAAGGCGCGGGGCTCCTTGGGTACTGCACTCAGTCTGAAATCAGACTCTGGGTGTCTGGATCGGTGAGATCAGACGGGGGTGACGTTCTCCGCCTGCGGGCCCTTCGGACCCTGCGTGACGTCGAAGCTCACCTGCTGGTTCTCCTCGAGCGAGCGGAAGCCGCTCGCGTTGATCGCGGAGTAGTGAACGAAGACGTCCGGGCCGCCGCCCTCCTGGGCAATGAAGCCAAAGCCCTTTTCGGCGTTGAACCACTTAACGGTTCCGGTAGCCATAAGCCCTCCTTGGGCTCAAAAGGGTCGCCCTGCTCCAGAACCTGCAAGTGTGAAAACAAACTAAGTGCCGCACAACTGCATACGTCTGAAAACGACGAGAGCCCGCGGTTACATGCTCCGCAGGCTCTGTACTGCAAGGGAAACCAAACTGCAACTTGCGGCGAGCCTAGCATGTGGGCAGCCGAAAGCAACAGAGGCCAAGATCACGTCACCCGGACGTTTGAACGGCCTCGAAAGTGGGTTGACGCCCGGGGCGGCTTCGGTGCCGACGGAGGGGGCGGTCTCAGCACCGTACCTCATGGGGTCTAGCCTCGCGATGTGGACAATTCTCGCACCCGGCCGCGCGTCGGCCACATCCAGTTCCTGAACTGCCTGCCCCTCTACTGGGGGCTCGCGAGAACCGGCACCCTTCTCGACTTCGAGCTGACCAAGGACACCCCTGAGAAGCTCAGCGAGCAGTTGGTGCGCGGCGACCTCGACATCGGGCCGATCACCCTCGTGGAGTTCCTGCGCAACGCGGGCGACCTGGTCGCCTTCCCGGACATCGCCGTCGGCTGCGACGGCCCGGTGATGTCCTGCGTCATCGTCTCGCAGGTCCCGCTGGACCAACTGGACGGCCGCCGGGTCGCCCTCGGGTCGACCTCGCGCACCTCGGTCCGCCTGGCCCAGCTGCTGCTCGCCGACCGCTACGGCGTCCAGCCCGACTACTACACCTGCCCGCCCGATCTCAGCCTGATGATGCAGGAGGCGGACGCGGCGGTGCTGATCGGCGACGCGGCCCTGCGCGCCAACCTCCTGGACGCCCCGCGCTACGGCCTCCAGGTGCACGACCTCGGCGCGCTGTGGAAGGAGTGGACGGGCCTGCCGTTCGTCTTCGCGGTGTGGGCGGCGCGCCGGGACTACCTGGAGCGCGAGCCGCACCTCACCCGCGAGGTGCACGGCGCGTTCCTGGAGTCCCGCAACCTCTCCCTGGAAGAGGTCTCCAAGGTCGCCGAGCAGGCCGCCCGCTGGGAGGCCTTCGACGAGACGACCCTCGCCCAGTACTTCACCACCCTCGACTTCAGCTTCGGCGCACCGCAGCTCGCGGCCGTCGCGGAGTTCGCCCGCCGGGTCGGCCCGACGACCGGTTTCGCTGCGGATGTGAAGGTCGATCTGCTTCAGGACTGACAGGCAATAGGCTGCTGCCCGGACTGACTGGGGGGTGGGGGCATGCAGCCGCTCGCGGGCGACGAACCTTCGGCCGTCGGGCCGTACCGGCTGCTCGGCCGGCTCGGCTCCGGCGGCATGGGCCGTGTCTATCTGGGGCGCTCGGCCGGCGGCCGGACCGTCGCGGTGAAGATCGTCCATCCGCACTTCGCACTGGACGAGGAGTTCCGGGCCCGCTTCCGCCGCGAGGTGGCGGCCGCCCGGCGGGTCGGCGGCGCCTGGACGGCACCCGTCCTGGACGCCGACCCGGACGCGCCCGTGCCCTGGGTCGCCACGGCCTACGTGGCCGGCCTGTCGCTCACGGCCGCCGTGACGGACGGCGGCCCGCTCCCCGCGCCCACGGTACGGGCACTGGGCGCGGGCCTCGCCGAGGCGCTGGCGGCCGTGCACGCACTGGGGCTGGTGCACCGGGACGTGAAGCCGTCCAACGTGCTGCTGACCCTCGACGGTCCGCTGCTGATCGACTTCGGCATCGCGCGGGCCACGGACGGCACCGCCTCGCTGACCTCGTCGGGCGTCTCCATCGGCTCACCGGGCTACATGTCGCCCGAGCAGATCCTCGGCAAGGGCGTCACGGGTGCGGCGGACGTCTTCTCCTTCGGCGCGGTGCTCGCGTACGCGGCGAATGGCGCACCGCCCTTCCCCGGCGACTCGTCCGCCGCACTGCTCTACAAGGTCGTCCACGAGGAACCCGAACTCGGCTCGCTCGACGGTGACCTGCGGGAGGTCGCCGAGGCCTGCCTGACCAAGGAGGCAGGGGCACGACCGGCCCCCGGCGAGGTGGCCCGGCGGCTGGCCCCGGAGGGAGCCGCCCGGCTGATGACGGGCGGCTGGCTGCCGGCGGCGCTGGTGGAGCGGGTCAGCCGCGGCGCGGTGGAGGTGCTGAACCTGGAACTCACGGGGGTCGCGGAGACCGCCGGCGCGGTGACGGGGGAGACCGGGCCCACGGGGTCCGGTACGCCGTCGGGCGCCTACGCCGACCGCCATCCGGCTGTCCCGGGGGATGCCGGGGACGTTGTTCGCGGGGCCGCTCCCGGGGACGTCCGCGGGGCCGCTGCCGCCGTTGTCCCGGTGGCGGCCGGGGTGTTCGGGCCGCCCCCGGCGGTGCCGCCCGCCGTCGTACCCGAACCGCGGGACGCCGTACCGCCGGGGAAGGTCTCGGTGAGCCTCTCCGCGACCGCCGTCCCGACGGGCGAGGGCGGCCGCGGGCGCCGGGTCAGCTGCACGGTCGCGCTGGCGGTGGCCGGGGCGCTGGCGGTGGTGACCGTCGGCGCGGGATTCCTTCTGAAGCCGTACCTCGGCGGCGACGGCGGGTCGGACAGCGACACCGGCGCCGCCGCGAAGCCCCCGGCGTCCACGGGGGCCTCGGCGTCCTCGACGCCGTCGTCGGGCTCGTCGTCGTCCCCGTCGGGTTCGCCGTCCGCGCCGTCCCCGACGCGCGGCGGGCCGATACCGGCCGCCTACCTCGGCACCTGGGAGGGACCGGGCACCGCGCTGGACGGCAGCCTGCCCATCGGCACCTTCCGGGTCACCGTCCGGCAGGCCGGGCCCGGCGAGGAACTGGGCCGCGTGCGCCAGACCGACCAGCTGGGCGGGGTCTGCACGGACGTGCTCACCCTGAGATCGGCCACCGCCGAGAAGATCGTCGCGACCTCGAAGGGCGTCGAGGGCAACCACGACGGCTGCGACCCGAACCCCACCACGGTGTACCTGACACCGAGCCACGGCGACCTGACGTACACGTCCGACAGCTCGGCGGAGGGCAACCCGGTGGCGGTGATGGAGCGGGCGGGGGACTGAGCCCCCGCCCCCGGCCGCCCGCTACTGCGGGGTGGTCACCGTGACGTGCTCACCGCTGCCCAGATGCAGCATGCCCTTGCCCGGGGTGACGGGGCCGCCGACCATGTTGCGGGTCGTCCGGATGCCGATCAGCTCGCCGGAGCCGGACTCCTGCGGGGAGAGCAGGATGCCCCGGCGGGCCTTCTTCGCGTCGACCTGCCAGCCGGAGAAGCCGTCGCAGATCTCGTCCTCGTCACCGGCGAGGACCACGGCGAGCCCCTGCTCGACGCCGCTCTCCACGATCCGCTTGAAGACGTCCTCGGCGTCGCAGTCGTCCAGCACCTCGGCGTCGTCGACCAGGACGACGATCGGCTCGGGCGGCGTCGCCGACGCGACCGCCTCGGTCAGCTCGTCCTCGTCGACGTCCCGTCCGGTGAACACCTTCAACACGCCGTCCCGGCCTTCGAGTTCCCGGAGCGGGGACATCCGGGGCGCGGCGACCACGATGCGCACCCCGTTGGCCAGGTAGGAGCGGGCGAAGCCCAACAGGGCCGTGGATCTGCCCGACTTGGCGGGGCCGCCGATCACGAACGCCGGAACCCCTTGTGCCAGGTCCGGTCCGAAGGCGGTCAGTTCGTCGCCGCCGACACCCACGAGGGCCCACAACGGAGAGGCCGCCGCCGCCGGATCACGCATCGCCCAGGCGTCCTCGAAGGAGATCCGGCCGGGCAGCACGTCCACCCGGAACGGCCGCCGCGAGCGGGGCACCTGGGCGTCCCGGGCCCGCGCCGCCTCACCGATCGCCACGATCGCCGCGTTCTGCCCCTGGCCGGTGGTGTCCTCGGACAGCAGGGCGAACTGCGTCTCGGCGGCCGTCTCGCTGCGGAAGGCCCGGCCGGGCGGGATCTCCTCGGGCACCTTGCGGGAGTTGATGTCCAGCATCGAGAAGTCGGCGCGGTCGGCGAGCCGCAGACCGTACTTGTCCTCGGTGAGGGACGAGATCCGGCCGGCCAGGATCTGCCGGTCACCGGTGAGGACGAGATGGATTCCGACGCTCGCACCCTCCCGCATCATCACCATGATCTGGTCGGTGAGATCGCCGTGGTTCAGCTCCCCGAGGGTGGGCAGCCAGCCCTCCCAGCGGTCCAGGAACAGCACGACGTGCGGCAGCCGCTCCGCCTCCGGCACGGCCGCCCGCTGTTCGCCGATGTCGGCGAACCCGCCGTCCGCCAGCAGCTCCTGACGACGGCTCAACTCACCCGACAGCCGGGACATGAGCCGCTCGACGCGCTCCGTCTGGTTACGGCCGACGACCGCACCGCAGTGCGGCAGCCGGGTCAGCGCGTTGAGCGCGCCGTTGCCGCAGTCGATGCCGTACAGGTGCACGTCCGCACAGGAGTTGGTGCGGGCCAGCGAACCGGCGATGGTCCGCAGCACCTGGGAGCGTCCGGTGCGCGGCGCACCGGCCACGATCAGGTGCCCGAAGCTCGCGAAGTCGACGGCGACCGCGCGTCGCGCCTGGTCGCCGGGGAGGTCCTCGACACCGTAGGGGGCGGCGGGCAGCGCGCCCTGTGCCCGCACCTCCGGCACGTCGTCCAGCAGCAGCATGTCGTCGAGGGCCGGCAGCCACGGCGAGTGCTGGGCCGGGATCGCGAGCGCCGTGTTGGCCTCGCGCACGGCGTCCACCAGCACCTTCAGGTCCGTGATCTCGTCGTCCTCCTTCGCCTCGGACCTGGGCTTGCGCAACGCGACCCGCCCGAGGTCCTGCCAGGACAGCGCCCCGGCCCAGGGCGCGAGGGTCGCGGGGTCGGCCGCACCGGGCCGCCGGCCGCCGACCCGGCCCGACTGGAACGGGATCAACGAGGCGTGCCCGAGCCGCACGTACGCCCGTCCCGGCGTGCTCTTGGCGATGTGCCCGGCGTCCGGCGCGTCGATGACGTCGGTCGACTCACCCGCGTCGGTCACCCGCAGCGCGATCCGCAGGTTGGTGTTGGCACGGATCTCCGGCGAGACCACACCGGAGGGCCGCTGGGTGGCCAGCAGCAGGTGGATGCCGAGGGACCGGCCGCGCTGGGCGATGTTCACCAGGCCGGTGACGAAGTCCGGCAGGTCGCGCACCATGGACGCGAACTCGTCGATGACGATGAGGAGCCGCGGGACGGGCGGGTGCGCCGGGTTGCGGCGCACCAGGTCCTGATAGTCCTCGATGTCCTTGGCGTCGGCGGCGGCGAGGATGTGCTCACGGCGCTTGAGCTCGGCGCCCAGCGACTCCAGCGCCCGCTCCACGAGGTGCGCGTCCAGGTCGGTGACCATGCCCACGGTGTGCGGCAGCTTCACACAGTCCTTGAAGGCCGAACCGCCCTTGTAGTCGACGAGCACGAAGGTCATGTTCTCCGGCGTGTTCGCCACCGCCAGCGCGGCCACGATGGTCTGCAGCAGCTCGGACTTGCCGGAACCGGTGGTACCGGCGATCAGCCCGTGCGGCCCGTCGCGCCTGAGGTCTATGCCGAACGGGCCGTCGTACGACTCCCCGATGACCGCCATCGTGGACTGGCCGCCCATCCGCCAGCGCGCCGCGATCGCGTCCCGGCTCGGCGGCTCCAGCTGGAGCACGTCCAGCAGCCGGCTGGCGGCGGGCAGCGCCGAGTCCTCGGCCTCGCCGCTGATGTCACGCAGCGGGGAGAGGGAACGGGCGAGCCGGGCGCACCAGGCGGGGGAGACGAAGTCGGGCCGTACGCCCCGCTTGCGCAGCGCCCCGCTCTGCTCGACCCGAAGCCTCAACTCCAGCTCCCGCGCCTCCTGTTCGGTGCCCTGGGCGGCCTGCTGAGCCTGCGGGTGCCAGGCCTGGAAGGACGGGAAGCCGCCGGCGGCCTGCTGCGTCACGGCCGTCGCGGGAGCGTTCTCGGCGGCCACCGGCTCGGCGACGACCACGCCCTGGCACTCGCCGGGCAGGAACCGTTCCTCCTCGTCCAGGCAGACGGACCGCAGGCCCACCCCAGGCCCCTCCTTCAACAGCCGCACCACACCGGGCATCGACCGCAGCCGCCGCGACCCGTCCCACACGATCACGATGTCCGGATCGGCGAAGGCGGGCCCGTCGGTCTTGCCGCGCCCGCCCTGCTGGAGGGCCTTCTGCCGGCCGTCGAGGAGCTGGGTGAGCTCGCCGACGCGGGCGGCGACGGTCTCGGAGTCGGTACCGATCAGGACGTTCACGTCCTGGCCCCCGCCGGGGCGGGAGTGCGGCAGCCAGCGCACCCAGTCCCAGCGGGTGCCGGCGTCGTTGTCGGTGAGGACGTAGAACTGCACGTCCATCGGGCTGTGCAGGACGGCGGTCTGGGCGACCGCCCAACGCCCCAGCGCGTGCGCCGCGTCACCCGGCCCGGCGACGCCGATGACCCCGAGGTCCCGCAGCGACAGGGCGACCGGGGCGTCCTCGATGTACCAGCGGACCTTGCGCTTGTGCTCGTCCTGCTCGGGGTCGTCGAGCTCGACCTCGGAGGGCACCCGCCCGGTGCCGAAGCGGATCAGCAGATGGTCGGCGTCGGTGCGCCGACGCTCCCACAGCCGCGTCCGGGGCCCGGTGCCGTACGTCAGCACGGCGGCGGGGTCGGGTACGGCCGCCCGGCGGTCGCTCCGCTCGGTCCGCAGGGCCTCCTGCGCGTCGTCCTCGATCCGCCCCTTGTGCTCCTTGTACTCCTTGAGCTGCTTGGCATGGGACTTGCGCCCGTGCTTCTTGTCCATGAAGTAGTTGCCGAAGAGCATGACCGGGCTCATCACGGCCATGATCAGGTAGTACCAGCGCCCGAACATCATCACCGAGACGACGGCGCCGACCAGCGGCAGCAGGGCCATCAGCCAGGGCAGCGGGCGGGCCTCGTAGTCGCCGGGCGGGTTCGGAAGCGAGAAGTGCGTCTGGCGTTCGGCGGGGCGCAGCCGAGGGGGCCGGTTGTAGTCGAGCCCGGCACCGTCGTCGGACCACTTGAGGGCGGCGTTTGGCGGGGCGTACCCGTTGATCTCCAACAGGCTGTTGCCGAGCGCGAGTTGGGAACCGAGCGGCCAGTCGCCCTCGCCGTCGAACTCCTCGCCGTCCAGCCGGGCACCGGAGTCGTGCGTCCGCACCTTGCAGGTGCCGTCGATGGCGATGGTGAGGGTCGCGGCGCGGGCCGCCAACTCCGGTTCCTCGACGCGGAGGTGGGAGGCCGGGCCGCTGCCGATGTCGTACCGGCCGACTCCCAGCCGGTGCACCGCGCCGGCCGCCGGGCCGCCCGCCACCCGGAACTCCACGATGCCGGTGGGCTCGCCGAGCACGCACCCGGCCGGGTCGTGCAGGCTGACGACGACACCGTCGCGCAACGGCGAGGCGACGACGGTCGCGGCCGGGTCCAGGGCGTAGCCGTCGACGTAGGCGAGCGGACCGGCGGACCGGACGGCCGAGGTACCCCTCGGCGTCCCGATCGGGATGACCCGGGCGATCTCGTCGTCGTCCGGATAGCCCGGACCGACCTGCCGGGCCAGTTCCCGGGCCACGTCACCGACCGTCGACTCGGGATCGGCGTCGAGCACGACGTCGGCGGTGGCACCACCGACCGGGTCGACGACGGTCAGACTCAGGCGCACGTTCGTCCTCCTCGCAGGCCCGGCACACTCGGAGTGACCTTAGCCGGAGGGGCTTTCCCGGACGCAACGGGATTGCACCGGTTCACGATTCCCTCGCACGAGGCCCCTGCGGCAACGTCCCTCCCACCCGTAGGATCTTTGCTCACGGGACGGCCGGGTCAGGACCGGCCGAGCCGTCGGAGCAAGCCACGGGGGCGAGCCCTGGGGCGGCCACAACACAACGGGAGGGATGCCGACATGGGCAAGGGCAAAGACACGGACCTTACTTATGCCGAGATGGAGAAGGTCGCCGGCGACCTGATCAAGGACATGCACGAGCTCGAGGACAAGATCAAGAACATCGAGAAGCGTGTCTCGGCACTGGTGGAGGAGGGCTTCACCACCCAGAAGGCCTCGGGAGCGTACGACGACTCCATGAAGGACTTCACCAAGGGCGCGACGAAGACGATCCAGGGCCTGCACGGTCTGTCGGACTTCCTGAAGAAGGCCAAGGAAGCGTACGAGCAGCTGGACGACCAGCTGGCCAAGCAGGCCAAGGGCTAGTCGACCGGTTTCTCGGGATGTGACAGGTCGCGCCGGTGCGACGGAGCACGTGCTGTGTTCCGTCGCACCCGGCTGTCAGGCCTCGGTGGCCGTGGACTCACCCGGCTGCTGCTGGCGCGCCAGGTACGTGTGCAGTTCGCTGCGCCGTTCTTCGGTCGTCAGCCTGATCCATGAGCCGTCCTTGAACCGCAGGAGCAGTCTGTTGTTCTCGAACTCGGGGAGCGGGTCCGTGAGAACGGCGTCCCCGGCCGGAATCTCGGCGACGACCTGGATGAGGGTGTCCCGGCGGATGGACACGCGCTTGGGCGGAGCGGCCAGCAGGATACGGTTCCCGGCAAGCGCGACCAGCCGTTGATGGTGGGAGGAACGGCTGTACCACTGCAGGAGGAAGCGGCCGGCCGCCCCGTTCCAGGCGCCGTCGAAGGTCTCGTCCAGGCCGAGTTCGACGATGGCCGCGTCCCGCCGCTTCCTGTCGAGCTTCACGGCGCGGTGGCGTTCCTGCTCCCCGTCGGTCGACAGCATGCGCTTCACGGCCTCATCCGCCGCGCCGACGAGTCCCAGCAACTTCCCGACGTACAGCAAGGGAGTCCCCAGAACGACACCGAGCACGCCGAGCGGCGGCATGGAGGCAGGGCGCAACGCCTCCGATCCTGCTGCCCGGTCCACCTCGGCGGGCGGTTGGGGGATCTCGCCGATCGTGCACCAGGCTGCTGCTTCGGGTGTGACGCCGAGTCGGTCCCGTATGGTGCGGTCGGTGCTTGTGGACAAAACCCGTCCCACCTTCCAAGTCGTTTGCCGAAGGAAGTCTCGCGGCAGTGTCTCATGTTCGTGATGGGGGATTTTTTCAATGGCTGACAGAATCAGATACGACCTCGACATGATCAAGGGGTGCTCGCGCACCCTGGGCAAGCTTCACAACGAGTTTGATCAGCATGGGAACCCTGCGGACGGCTATGAGGACGAACTGGGGCACGGTGGCCTGAAGGACGCTTTCGACGAGTTCGGTACCACTTGGAAGAAGACGCGGAAGAAACTGTCGAAGGAACTCAAGAAGCTGGCCGACTACACCGGGGCTGCGGCGCAGAAGTACGAAGAGATCGACCATGAGCTGGCGAGGGCCATTGCCGAGAACACAGGGAAGGGCAAGAAGTGAGCAGGCGTTCTAGTGACTGGCCGCCGCTGTGGGACGGAGACCCCACCCCGGGCGATCCTGACGAAATCGCCGCTCTCGGGCGGAAGCTGCGTCAGATGGCTGACACGATCGACGAGCAGGCTCGAGTGATCAAAGCACTGTCCTCGGTCGAAGGGTGGGACAGCGACGCGGGCCGTGCCTTCAACGAGATCGCCGACGGTGCCGGAGACCGGCTCAAGAAGGCGTTCGAGCGGTACGACGAGGCGTCCAAGGCAGTGGGTACGAAGGTCGCCGAAGGCGAATCAGGTGAATTCGCCGGTGAGCTGCACCGAGCCCAGAAGAAGGCCGACAAGGCCTTGGCGGATTATCACGAGGCCAAGTCCGATCACGACCTTGCCGACCGGGAGGTCAAGAAGTTCACGGACAAGTACCTCGTCAGTGAGATACCCGAGGCGGACAAGCCCGAGTACGAGCGCTGGGAGAGGAAGCGCGACGAGGCGCTGCACCGTATCGGCCAAGCACGCAAGGAAGTCAAGGACGCCCGAGACATCTTCGATGACGCCGGAGACCGCGCAGCCCGCCGTATCAAGGACGTGGTCCACCATGACGCCGTGCGTGACCCGGGCGGATTCATGGACTGGCTGGCCGACTGGGCGGACATGTTCTCCAACATCTCCGCGATCCTGTCCGTTCTCGCGGTCGTCTGCGCATTCATTCCGCCGCTGGAGTTTCTGGTGCCCGTCTTCGCCGTGCTCGCGGTGCTCTCCAGCGCGGCGGCCCTGGCCGGACACGCCTACGACATGTCGGTGCGCGGGGGGAAGGTCAACTGGCTGAAACTGGGGACGGACTTCCTCGGTGTCCTTCCAGGGCTCGGTGCGCTCAAGGGGTTCAAGGCGCTCTCCGGACTCGAAGGACTCGCCAAACTCCGGGCTCTCGGCAAGCTCAGCACTCTGGGCGAGATGGGCTCCGGTGCCCTCGCCGGAGTCGGTCACAACTTCCTCAACGGCGTCAGCGTGAAATTGACGAACAGGGTTCTGGCCCAAGGGCTCAAGCTGGGCCAGCGACTCAACGTCGGCGGCCTCCCGGAGAAGTTCGTGCCCATAGGCGGCAAGCAGATCACCGGGGTCATCAAGGGCAACGGTCTTGCCAGCGCGCTGCACCGGATGTTCAGTGGCGAGAACGGCGGGACCACGGGTTATCAGGAGCCGGAGCCCGCCAAGTCCACGCCGGCCCCTGCACCGACTCCCTCGCCGTCGCCCCAGCCCTCGCCGACGCCGTTCCATGCGGCTCTGGCCGCGTAGCCGCGCTGCCGTGACAGCGATTGACACCGCGCGAAAGGAGGGCGAGTCGGATGGATGACACGACCGACCTCGGCGAATGGGAATTCGTCGGCCGCCGGGGCACGGAGCCCGTACGCATGGTCCCCGCCGAGGTGATCTCCGCGGTCCCCAGGGCAAGGACGGAAGCCGAGCGGCTGCGAGAGGAACTCCGCTTCGACTTCCTGGACGACCGAGCGGTTCTCCGGATGCTCCGACGCCGGCATCAGGACGACGTCGCGATGTTCAACGCGGGGTTCAGAACCGGGGTTCCTCTGGCAATCGTCGGCTTCGGCGCCGCGGTGTACTGGGGCGGCGTGGTCCAGTTCTGGGAGTCGGCGGCGGCGCGTCTCGCCTTTTCGGGCGCGGCCGTCGCCGTCGTAATGGCCCTGCTCGCCGTCTTCGTGCGCGCTGGCGCGGCGCAATGGGGCGACCCCGTACGCCAGAACCTGCGGGCCCGGGCCAAGGCATACCGCGAACTGGCCCATCTCGCGCGCCGCGAAGGGGCGGACATTCCCGCTCACTACCCGCATTACGGCCCTTACCCGTTCGCGGCCACCTTTCGCCCCGAGGCTGACCGGGCAGAGACCATCGAGGGAGAAGGACTGTCGTGAGCGCCATAACAGCAGAGGAGAACGTCCGGAGCTCGATCGGCGGCCCGGGTATCGACGTTCGCTGGATCATGCCGGAGGGGTTCTTCGAGATTCCGATGGACGCGGAGACCTTGGACGAGACCGCCGAACAGCTCGTCGAACTGGCACGTGCCGTGATGCCGGAGGCCACCTTCGAGGTACAACTGGAGTGGGCGGTCATGGTCGCCGCACACTACGACTCCTTCGCCGAAGCCGGGATCCAGTACTCCGGTTTCGTTCTGACGGAGGTCGACGGTGCACGGTGCACGGCGACTGTCACGGTCAGCATGATCGATCTGGACGAGAGGGCGGGCCGTCGCCCCGCCGCGTTCCTGGGCTCGACGATGCGTCACCTCGACATGGGCCAGGTCAGCGAGATCGAGTTGCCCTGCGGTCCGGCCGTGTCCTGCATCGGCACCCGGAAAGGGAGCCTGCCCGGCAGCCTCACCGCCTCCGGAACCGACGAGCCGGTGGTGACGTCCTTCATCCAGGTCCAGATTCCACTCGACAACGGAACGGTCCTGGTCCTGGAGATGGGCACTCCCACACCTCAGGCCTGGGACGTCTTCTCCGCCATGTTCGCCGGCGTCGTCAAGAGCGTCCGTCTGTTCAACGAGTCGGGCAAGCCGATGGTGATGTCTGCATGACCACGGAGCCCGATGCCACGGCACTCCCCAAGGACTACCGGCTGCTGGTCCCCCGGGACTGGTTCCGCATCGACCTCACCGAGGAACGCTGGCGGGCGCAACTGAAGACGTTCGTTGACCACCAGGCCGCAGGTAAGGCCGTTCCGGCCGAGATCAAGCAGGAGACCTGGGCGATCTTGCGGAACACCGCTGAGGCCGGGGTCAGGACCGGTGCGCTGGAATTCTTCCTGAGGCCGGAGCTGGAAGGCGGCGGCATTCTGCCTGCTTCGCTCATCGTCTCCTTGATTCCCCGGCCCAGCGGGCTGACTCCCAGGGACCTCCGGGACTCGCTGGAAGCGAAGCGACGGCAGAACCTGGCCGCGGTCGAGATCACGACCGTCACCCTTCCGGCGGGGGAGACGGTGCGAGTCGTCGGCCCGACGACCCTTGACCTGTACGTCCGGATGCCCGGTGGCGTCGGCTATCTGGCCCTGGCGTTCGCGGTGCCGCTCAGTGGAATGACCGGTCCTATGGGCAGGCTCTGTTACTCGATCGCGGAGTCGTTGCGGTGGATCGTGTGAGGGGCGCCTGGCCTCTCTCCGGGCACCCTCCTGGCGACTCGGCGTCAGGCGATCCTCGCCACCGTGCGGTTTCTTGAGTGAGGAGCAGGAAAGTCAGGCATTGGGCAGTTTTCTAATGCCGACTTGAAAGGGGCGACGTGGTCCCGCCCCCGGTTCAACATGCGTCGGTCAGACGGATGCCTTGCTGAACGGCCCGCCAACACCGTCGTCGCATACGCCTCGGACCACACGAACCCGGAGATCGCGGCTCAGGGCATCCTCGCAATACTCTCCTCCGACCCCATGAACGACGCCCGCTGGCTCGATCTTCCGTGCGGTCCGGCAGCACCAACTCCGCAGCGGCGGAAGGCCGTTCGTCGCCTGTCGTATCGACCGGGAGAGCGTGGACGCCCTCTGGGGCGACGAATGTCATCGGCGGGAAGAGCTGGGCGTCTCGCGTGGCATTCAGCCGGACCGTTTCCGTCACTTCACGGGGTCCTTCGGCAGCACGTCCGTACCGGACGGAGAGAGGTACCGGGTGAGAGTCCGATCGGTACCGTTGGACAGGGGGACACGCAGTTCGACAGCCACAATGCCGTCGGGAAGCAGTTCCAGCGTCGGTGGCTCGGTGTCCGGTAGGACCCTGCCGACCGAACGGGCGATCGACAGAGGAGGATTCGCCACCAACTCCGCGACACGTTGTTGCTGCTGAGGGGTGAGGGTGTCCTCCCTCACTGGTTTCCGTTCCCCGCGAAAACGGGATGCCAGTTTGGTGGCGTCACCGACCTTCCAACGAGTCCACGACCCGTCGATGAACCGGACCCCGACATCGGACCCGCCCTGGGGGTAGACCAGTTGGTCGATCGCGGACACGCAGAGTCTGGACATCTGCCACAGTTCGTAGGCCGGTGCGAGCCCGGCCGCAGCGTCCACTCCCAAGATGAGAAGGCGTTGATCGGTCAGCACAAGTTCTGTGCGGTACCTCTTCGGTCGGCGACCCGGAACCGAAGCCCGGCGGGCCGCTCGCGTCTCATCAGCGGTTGACCGCCTGGATTTCCTTCACGGTCACGTTCTGCTCGTACGTGGACAGGCCGTCGGGCAGGCCCGGCTGCCGTGCGGGTCCGTCGGGGTCGGCCGAGTCCGTCCACGTCACCTTCCAGGTGATCGACGCCTTGAAGGGGTAGGTGCCGGTACCCGACGAACGGAGGTACGTGACGTTGCAGGCCGCGTCCTTGCTGTCGACCGTGTAGCCGCTGTCGCCCCTCACCAAGTCGTACGTGCAGGTCTGCGGATCGGCGTCCGAGGTGCCCGCGTCGACCCGAAGGGCCACCGGAGTCGCGACGGTCGTCGCGGCCATCTCCACGCCCTTGTAGTCGATGCTGGCGGTCGTCCAGACCCGGTCGAAGTTCCCCTCGAACTTCACCCGGGTGCCGAGGTTCACCTTGAGGCGGTCCGGGCTCGGGTTCAGCACGACTGGGGGCTTCGGCAACTTGGTCGAGTTGTAAGCGAGTTCGGAGAGGATCTCCGGGGTCAGCTGGTTGGGATCCGCCTTCGGCTGGGCGGGCGGGACCCAGATCTCCCAGTTGGCGGGGGTCACCGGACACGCGTCGGCGTAGTCGTCGTTGCGGAACTGCACCTGCCACCACAGGCCCTTGTCGCCCTCGTGGTAATCCTCGTCGGCACGCTTCTTGGCGTAGCTCGCGGCCGGTTCCTGGGCACCCTTGTACGAGGACTTGATGAAGTCCTCGTATTCGTCCGGCGTGTACATCGGTTCGTACCAGCAGACGGGGGGCTTCCAGTTGACGTTCGAGGACGTGGCGGTCGCCGTGGAGGCGGACGAGCCGGTCGTTTTCTGGTTGATGCGGATGTGCGCGCCGATGTTTCCACTACCCGAGTTGCCACCGGAATCGCCGCCGGAGTGGACAGGGGGAGGCTGGGCTTCGCCCTCGTCACCGTCGCCGTAGGACGGGTCGCCCGCAAATGCCGGAGTGCCCGCTCCCAGTGCGATGACCAGGCTCACAGCCGCCGTCCGACAAGCGAAACGAGCGGCTCGGACACCTACCCCCGCACGCACGAGGCGTCACCCTTCTTCCAGCTCTGCCGCGTAACCTGCCAGTCGCCGGCCGAGTCCTTGGCGACCTGGAGCGTGTTGAGGATGAAGTCCTTGTCGCTCGGCTTGGTGAACTGCACCTTTTGGGTCTTGATGACCTTGCCGTACGCCTTGCTCTGGTCTTCGCAGTAACGGACCGCCGCCGACTTGCTGTTGGCGATGTCGGTGACCTCGAAATCGAAGTACCGATAGTGGCCCGTGAGGGTCAGCCCTTCCTTCTTGAGCCCCGCAACCCTGTCGATCCAGTAGGTACGGGCGTATCCCGCGAAATAGCGATTCAGATTGGCGGTCTGTCCGTTCCCCTTGGCGAAAGCCTCAAGTCGGGCCTCGGCCGCGTACGCCAGGTCGCGCAGAGCCGCATCCTTGGCGGCATCTCCCGTCGACTCCCGGTCCACCGTCACGGTGATGTCCGACGGCAACGCGAACGTCGGCGCGTTCTTGTCGACCGAGGCGGAAGGCGAAGGGGAAGTCGATGCTTCCGTACCGGCCCCCGCGATCTTGTCGGTGCCCTTAGCGCTGTCGTCCCCGCCTCCGCACGCCGTCAGCAGCAGAGCTGCGGTCGCGGTGAGCGCGGCGGCAACGGGCCAGGTTCGGCGCTTCACTGTGGACTCCCCCGTGAGAATGAAGTTCGGCAAGGTGCAAACGGTATCCGCGGGATCCGAGGTTTCGCCACCGCGAACTTCGCTGTAAATGCGATGATTAGGGACATTCGAGGTCCCCTGGAAGGCGAGGTCACCCTGTCGTGGCGGCGCGGCATGGCCCCGGGCCGAGCCACTCGCACAGGGATTGTGAAGGCTGCGCAGGTTTCGTGTGGGCGCCCGTTCGGACGGCTCGGCGCCGTTCCCTCCTTTGAGATCCCTTTGCGGTCCATTGGTTGCAGCCCACAAATCCACCGACACACAGTGACCCTGGAGTTCCTGAACCTGCGCGGACTGGGCGTGGGCGAGAAGCTCGCCGGCGAGATCGCGCAGGCGAATTCGGGGGTCAGGGCGGGGAAGATCGCCGAAGCCCTGGCGAAGGGGCCGCACGGCGTGCTGCCCAGGATGAAGTCGATCGTCAAGGAGTCCGTCAACTTCAAGGCGTACCTCGGCGACATCCGTACGGCCGTCGCCGAGCGAGGAGCCGAGGACCCGGTTCTCACCGAGGACCTGCCCAGCTGGCGCGGTCTGTCCGGGTCGGTGTTCAAGGGCAAGGCGTGGGCGGCGGGCGGCCTGTACGCCGCGAGCCAGGTGCTGCCGCTGGGCACGGGCATCGTGAACCTCGCGCCCTCGGCCGGCTGGGAACCGGCCTCCGTCGAGCGCAACCAGTTCGACGGCATCAAGCACATCGCCCCCGTCGGGGCGAACGGCATCCCCTTCTACAACTGGAACTGGAAGGTCGCCGGCGGCTGAACCACCGCGTGGGCACCGGGACCGGATCGCGGCGAGGCCCGCGAGGGCGAGGAGAGAATCGCCAAGCCGCTGCACGAGCAGGCTTCGCACGGCGTCCGCGTCACGTACTGCCGTGTCACCCTCCCGGACGGAACGGTCCGCAGAGTGTTCCGGAACGACGAGCGGTGTACGGACGAGAGCGCGGTCGGCGTCAGGACCCGTGCCGTGATCGACCCGTCGGATCACTACCGGCCGGTCCTCGGCGGCAGGTCCGCCATCGGCGGGACCGCCGCCGCGTACGGCTGCCTCGGCGCCGCCGCCGTCCTCGTCCTCGCGCCGCCGGTCGCCGCCGTGATGAGCCGGTCGAACGAGCGGCGGGGCCGACGGGGCGAGCCTGACGGCCGACAGGGTGAGGCGGATGGCCGACAGGGCGATGCGGACGGCCCGGCGGGCGGAACGGACGTATGACGGACCGCACGGAATCGCAGGGCTCGGCGGTCGCCGTCGGGCCCCCTTCCGACTACCGGCTGGCCGTTCCCGACGGCTGGGACCGGATCCTGCTGGGCAGTCCGGAGCGGTGGGGCCACTGCATCGACAAGCTGGTCAAGCGGAGGCTGCGGCGGACGCATGCCACCCCGCAGCTGGAGGCCGCGCTGGCGGAGCGGATGCGGGCGCAGGCCGAGGCCGCGCAGGCCAACGGCGGCGTGGAGATGTACGTCGTCGACCAGGTCCTCGGCCAGGTACCGGTCTCCGCCGGACTGGTCGTGACGGTGCTGCGGCCCTCGCCCGGCACCGAACCCGGCGACCTCGGCGACATCGCCCGCTCCCTCGCCCTCAGGTCCGACGCCGAGGACACCGGTGGAGCCAAAGACGCCAGTGACGCCGGTGACGCCGGTGCCGTCACCCTCGTCGACCTCCCGGCCGGTCCCGCCGTGCGCCACCGCTACCTCCGCCGGCCCGCCGCCGACGACCCCGACGGCAACCGGCTCGCCCTCGCCCACCTGGACGTCTACCTCGCCGTCCCGCGCAGTGACCAGCGGCTGCTGCTCTCCTTCTCGACGCCGACGGCACCGCCGCTCGAGCCGCTGGTGGAAGCCCTGGTCACGCTGTTCGACTCCGTCGCCCGCACCCTGCAATGGATGGCCTGATGCCCGAGTTCGCCGCCGCCACCGTTCGTCTGCGGACGCCGGAGGACGCCGGAGGACGCCGTCACGCTGCCGGTGCGGAAGCCCGTCGAGCTGGGCACCTGGGCGGAGGAGGCCGCCCGGCGGCTCGTCCGCGCCGACGACTCCGACCCAAGGCTCCTGACCGCCCTCGCCGCCGAACTCCGCGAGGCCGCCGCCGATTCGCGCGAGCGCGGACCCGTCACCGCGCTGTCGTACGTCCCGGAGCCGCGGCTCGGCGAGCTCGCGCGGATCGAGTTGTCGGCGCTGGTCGCCGACGACACCCACCCGTCGCTGAGCGTCGGACTCCTGCGGCGTCACCTCGCCGCCCCGACCGCCGACTCCTACCGGCCGCCCGAGGCCGAGCTGCGTACCCTGCCCGCCGGGCCCGCGGTGCGGGTCCGGCACGCCTACGTCCGGGACGTCGGCCGGGACGGGCTGGGGACGGTGCTGGAGACCTGCGCGTACGGCATCCGGGCCGACGAGACGTGGGCGCTGGTGCTGCTGACGTCCTGGCAGGCCCTGGCCCACACGGACGCCCTGTGCGACCTGACCGACGAACTGGCCCGGACGGTCCGGGTGACGGCGTAACCGGACGGGTCACGTAGCGGTCGGGCGGGTGGCGAACTGCTCACCGTCCAGGGGGGATCATCACGGTCGTCGACGGCGGCGACCCCTCGTCCGGCCGGACGATCCGGGATCCCGGTCGGGCGGCTGCCCGAAACCGGCGGCCACCGTGAGCACTTCGTGCAGGACTCATGGGCCCGCGGTGACGGCGCCGGGCGGGTAGGGGTCGTGAACAGGGCGAGGAGGATTCACCGGCGCACACTTTGGTGTCCCTTGGAGTGACTGGCGTCTCAACCGCCGCTCGGACCAGCGGCGTTGCAGTCCGCAACGTCGATTCCATTGAGGTCAAGGTGTCCGATCGCGCCTTGAGGGGCTTATGTGCGGCTGATACGGTGCGATCGCTTGACACTCGCCCTGCCGCCGAGTAATCGGCCGAATCGGGCGGTTGGCGTCGAGTGTCCGCTTTAACGGCGTTGACAGAGTTTCGGCAGACAGTTTTTTTTGGCTGTAACGGGGAGCGGTTGCGTGAAGATCCAGGAGCGTACGGGGGCGGGCGCGGGTCGTCCCGCAGGCCCGGCTCAGCCTTCGGCCGGTGACCGGCTTCCCACGCCGCCCCGCGAACGCAAGCCCGCGCTGGCCGCACTCGCGGTGCTGCTGATTCTGCTGGGCGCGCTGGGCGCCACGACCCTCGTGCTGCAGGCGGGCAAGCGCGTCGAGGTCGTCAAGATCACGCGGGAGATCCCGGCGGGTTCGTCCGTGACCAACAGCGACGTGACCTCGGTCATGGTCGCCGACGACCCCAGCATCCACTACGTCAGGTGGTCCCAGCTGAAGGGGCTCAGGGAGCTGAAGGCGCTCAGCACCATCCCGGCCGGTGTCGTCGCCGTCGGCGAGATGTTCGGCACCGGCAGCAAGCTTCCCGCCGGGAAGTCCAACGTCGGCCTGGCCCTCAAGGAAGGGCAGTACCCGACCGGAATCGAGGTCGGCGACACCGTCGCCGCCTACCACGTCACCGGCTCCTCCTCCGGCGGCGGCTCCTCGTCGTCCGCGGGCGGCGGCGACCCGCTGATCGTGGGCGACGCCAAGGTCAGCGCCCTGCCGGCCGACAAGAGCGGTTCGGACCTCGTCACCAGCACCAACTTCGCCGTCACGGTCACCGTCGACAGCGACAAGGCCGCCGCTCTGGCCGACGCCGCCTCCCACGGCGAGGTCGCGCTCGTCCTCGTTCCCGGCACCGGCAACTAGAAGGCGGGCACCCACCCATGGCGCTCATCGCAATCGCCGCCGACAAGGGTTCCCCCGGCGTCACCACCGCGGCCGTCGCGCTGGCCGCGGTCTGGCCGCGCCGGGTCCTGCTCGCCGAGGCCGACCCGGCCGGCGGCGACCTGGTCTACCGCAGCGCCGCGGCGCACGGCGGACCGCTCAATCCCAACACCGGCATGCTCTCCATAGCCGCCACGGCGCGACGAGGACTCGTACCGGATCAACTCTGGGACCACGTCCAGCCGTTGAGCGGTGGGCTCGAGGTTCTCGTCGGGCTCGGGATCGCCGAGCAGGCCGCCGGGCTCGCCGGGCTGTGGCCCACCCTCGGGCACGCCTTCGCCGCCCTGGCCGACTCCCCGGACGCACCCGCCGACGTCATCGCCGACTGCGGCCGGGTCAGCGGCGACACCCCGGCCGTGGAGCTGTTCCCGCACGCGGCGCTCGTCCTGCTGGTCTCGCGGACCGAGCCGGAGGCGCTCGCCCGGGTCCGGGACCGCGCCGCCGCCCTCGCGCAGAATCTGCACGGCGGCCCGCGCGGCGCCGCCCCGCTCGCCACCCCGCTGATCGGGGTGATCCTGGTCGCCGACCCGTCGAGCTCCGGCAAGCTGGTCAACCAGGTCAACGACATGCTCGTGCACGCCCAGACCGGAGCCCGGGTGGTCGGCACGATCGCCGACGACGTCGCGGGCGCCGACCAGCTGGCCGGCCGCAAGCGCGGGCGGCTCGACAAGTCGCTGCTCATCCGCTCGGCCCGCAAGGTCACCGCCGACATCCACCAGCAGTACGGCGCGGCCTGGGCCGTACCGACACAGGCTCCTCATGCGGGGGCCGGTCGATGACCGCTGTCGACCACCAGTTGGTCAAGCGGTTCCGGCAGGACGCCGGCGACCGGATCGCCGAGCAGCGCCGTCAGGACCAGACGTCCGGCACCACGCCGATGTCCAACGAGGACGAACGGCAGTACGCCCGCGCGGTCATAGCCCAGATCCTGGAGGAGTACGCCCGCGCGGACATCAACGCCGGGCGCACGCCGCTGGACGCGGAGACCGAGGAGCAGTACGCGGCCGCCGTGCACGCCGCGCTGTTCGGCGTCGGGCGCCTCCAGCCGCTGCTGGACGACCCCGACGTCGAGAACATCGACATCAACGGTTGCGACCAGGTGTTCGTCGGATACAGCGACGGGCGCGAGGTCAAGGGGGACCCGGTCGCGGAGACCGACGAGGAGCTCGTCGAGCTGATCCAGGTGCTCGGTGCCTACTCCGGTCTCTCCTCGCGGCCGTTCGACTCCGCCAACCCGCAGCTCGACCTCCGCCTGCCCGACGGCTCCCGGCTCTCCGCCGTCATGGACGTCACCCGGCGGCCCGCGCTCTCCATCCGGCGCGCCCGCATGGGCAAGGTCTTCATCTCCGACCTGGTCGGCAACGGCACACTGACTCCCGAGGTCGCGCACTTCATGGCCTGCGCGGTCCGGGCCCGCAAGAACATCATGATCGCGGGGGCGACGAACGCGGGCAAGACGACCCTGCTGCGCGCCCTCGCCAACGAGATCCCGCCGCACGAGCGGCTCATCACCGTCGAGCGCGCGCTGGAGCTGGGCCTCGACACCTTCCACGACCTGCACCCGAACGTCGTCGCGTTCGAGGAGCGGCTGCCCAACTCCGAGGGCCAGGGCACCATTTCCATGGCGGAACTGGTCCGTCGTTCGCTGCGTATGAACCCCTCCCGGGTCATCGTCGGCGAGGTCCTCGGCGACGAGATCGTCACCATGCTCAACGCGATGTCCCAGGGCAACGACGGCTCCCTGTCCACGATCCACGCCAACAGCTCCAGCGAGGTCTTCAACCGCATCTCGACCTACGCGCTCCAGGCCTCCGAACGGCTGCCCATCGAGGCCAGCCAGATGCTGATCGCGGGCGCGGTCAACTTCGTCGTCTTCATCCAGCGGCGCAACAACTACCAGACCGGCGGCCGCCTCCAGCGCATGGTCACCTCCGTCCGCGAGGTCAACGGCGTCGACGGGCGGGTGCTGTCCAGCGAGGTGTTCGCGGAGGCCCCCGACGGCCGGGTCGTACCGCACGCGCCCATAGCCTGCCTGGAGGACCTGATGGCCTACGGCTACCAGCCGCACGGTGCCTGGGGGTGATGTGACATGAACCTGGATTCCCTGAGCTCCATGGGCGGGCTCTTCTCCGTCGAGGTGCTCTACGCGCTGGGCTGCGGTGTCGCCGCGGGCGGCGGCCTGGCGCTGCTGATCCTGGCGATCCGCGGCCTGCCCGCCAAGCCCGACCACGAGAGGCAGAAGGCGAACGAACGGGCCGCCGAACTCGTCCGGTTCGCCGGCCGGCGCGGCTCCCTCGCCGCCATCATCGGTCTCGCGGTGCTGCTGATGACCCGCTGGGCGGTGGCCGGCATCGCCGCCGGCGTCCTGGTCTTCTTCTGGGACAAGCTGTTCGGCGGCGCCGCCGAGGAACGCGCCGCGATGAAACGCGTGGAGGCGCTGGCCTCCTGGACCGAGTCGCTGCGGGACACCATCGCCGGCGCCGTCGGCCTGGAGCAGGCCATTCCGGCGTCCGCGCGGGCCGCCGCGCCGATCCTGCGTCCGCACCTCGACGCGCTGGTCGACCGGCTGCGCGCCCGCACCCCGCTGCCGGACGCGCTCCAGCACCTCGCCGACGAGATCGACGACGCGTCCGCCGACATCATCGTCGCCGCGCTCATGCTCAACGCCCGCCTGCGCGGCCCCGGTCTGCGGCAGGTGCTGGGCGCGCTCGCCAAGTCGGCGCGGGAGGAGGTCGACATGCGGCAGCGCGTGATGGCCCAACGGGCCTCCACCCGGCGTTCGGTGCAGATCGTCGTCGCCGTGTCCGTCGCGTTCGTCCTCGGCCTCGCCGTCTTCAACCGCGACTTCGTCTCGCCGTACGGCACCGCGGTGGGCCAGCTCGTCCTCGCCCTGGTCTGCGGGCTGTTCGCGCTCGGCTTCTGGTGGCTGCGCAAGCTCTCCACCATCGAGACCCCGGAGCGGTTCCTGGTCCGCGACCAGTCCTCGGTCCAGTTCGTACGACCGCCCCGCACCGCTCCCGGTCAGCCGGGCCGGCAGACGCTGCCCACCGAGGAAGGTGCACGCCGGTGAACCTCACGATGCCGATCGTCGTCGGCGTGATCCTGGGTCTCGGCGTCTACGCCCTGATCCGTGCGCTGATGCCGACCAGGCGCAGCGCGGTCGCACAGGTCGCCCGGATCGACGCGATGCGGGCGCGCGGCGCGGCGTACGAGTCCGCCCGGCAGACGCGGGACACCGGCCGGTTCGGCTCCCTGCGCGCCGAAGTCGGCGAGCGTGTCGCCGACTTCTACCGGCAGCAGGGCTGGGAACAGCGCTCGCTCCGTGCCGACCTCGCCGTCCTGGACCGCAGCTGGGAGAAGTTCCTGGCCACCAAGGTGCTGCTCGCGGCCGCCGGTCTGGTCTTCGGCCCGTTCCTGTTCGCCGTCGTCTACACCATGGGCTTCGGCCACAGCCCGGTCATCCCGGTCTGGCTCTCCCTGGCCTGTGCGGCCCTGTTCTTCTTCCTGCCCGACCTGGAAGTGCGGCGGGACGCCGCCGAGAAGCGCCGCGACCTCAGGCGGGTGATCGGCGCCTACCTCGACCTGGTGTCGATGAGCCTGGCCGGTGGCCGGGGCCTCCCGGAGGCCCTGATGGCGGCCGCCGAGATCTCCGACGGATGGGCCAACCAGCGCATCCGCAGCGCCCTCGCCGACGCCCGGATCACCGGCGTCAGCCAGTGGCAGGCGCTGGGCGCGCTCGGCGAGGAACTCGGCGTCGAGGAACTCAAGGACCTGTCGGCCTCCCTGGCGCTCGTCGCCGACGACGGGGCCAAGGTCCGTGAGTCCCTCGCCTCCCGCGCCGAGACCATGCGGCACCGCGAACTCGCCGAGATCGAGGGCAGCGCGGGCGAGAAGTCCCAGTCGATGCTCGTCGCCCAGCTGCTGCTGTGCGCCGGCTTCCTGGTCTTCCTGATCTTCCCGGCGGCGATGCGGGTGTTCCAGGTCTGATCTCTTGCGTGAACCTTCGCCAACTGCTGTTTCGAGAGGACAACACACCATGAACGGACGGAACTTCAGCACCGGGATCCCGGCAGTGGACTTCCTGGTCACCTTCCTCCGGGGCCGGGTGCAGCGCGCCCGCTCCGGCGAACTCGACCGCGGTGCCTCCGCCGTCGAGTGGGTCATCATCTCCGCGGTCGTCGTGGCGATCGTCGGCGTCGTGGCCGCCATCATCAACGCGGCCCTCAGCGACGGCGCCAACAAGGTCGGCGACTGCATCAAGGGCGCCAACGCGAGCAAGACCTGCTGACCGCGCTCGACGCAGAAGGAACGGGGAAGACGGGGGTTTTGTGGACGTGACCGGATGGGTACGCCGCCGGGCGGCCGCCGCGCGCGGCGACTCGGGAATGACCGCGATCGAGTTCGTGTTCCTCACCCCCGTCCTGTTCTTCATGATCTTCGCCACGGTGCAGTTCGCGCTGTACTTCTTCGCCGACCACGTGGCCCAGGCCGCGGCCCAGGCGGGTGCCCGCAAGGCCCGGGCCACCGCCGACGCGGAACCCGGCGCCTGGCGCGGCAAGGCCCAGGACGTGGTCGACTCCTACATCGGCCAGCTCGGGCCGCAACTGGTCCTGGCCCCCGACGTGAAGATGCTCCAGCCGGAGCAGGACACGGTAGGTGTCGAGATCACGGCCCGTATCCCGACGGTGTTCCCCGGCCTGGACCTGACCGTGCACGCGCAGTCGTCGGGACCGGTCGAGCGATTCGTGGAGGACAACTAGATGTCCGCCCACCGCGGGACGACGCGTGCCGGGACGGCCCACGGCGGCCACGTGCACGACCGGGGGCTGTCGACCGTCGAGGTCGTCATCCTCGCCCCGGTCATGATCCTTTTCATCCTCGTCCTGGTCGCCTTCGGCCAACTCGTCGACGGACGCGGGGCGATCGACGGTGCCGCCCGAGACGCGGCCCGCGCCGGCTCCATCCAGAAGGACCACGGCACCGCCATGTCCGAGGCCCGCAAGGCGGCGGCGGCCGACCTGTCGGACGTCTGCTCCGGCCCGGTGTCCGTCGTGCAGACCAGTCAGGGGTTCGAGCCCGACAGCATCTTCACGGTCGAGGTGAGCTGCGAGGTGCGGGGGCTGGCCATGCTGGGCCTGGACATCCCCACCACGCTCACCGCGAGTTTCTCCTCGCCGCTCGATCCGTTCCGGAGGTCGGCGTGAGCGTGGGCATCGCGCTGCTGCGCACCTGGTGGACCGCGCGCCGGCTCCGCCTCGACGACCGGGGTTCGGGCGCCGGCGCGGTCATCATCTTCGCCCTGGTCTTCCTCTCGCTGTCCGCGTTCGTCATCGACGGCGGACTGTCCATCTCCAAACGCGAACGCGCCGCCGACATCGCCGAACAGGCGGCCCGTTACGCGGCGCAGGACATCGACAAGGCCGCGCTCTACGAGAACCGGGGCGGTGCGGCGCCCATCATCTACCAGGACTGCGACGCCCGGGTGAAGACCTTCGCCCGCGAGATGGACATGTCCGCCGCGGACGTCGCGGGCACGCACTGCACCGTCGCCGACCCCCAGCAGGTCCAGGTCGAGGTCCAGTTGACCTACGAGCCCGTCTTCACGGGAATGTTCTATGGCGGAGCGGTCGTCGTACACGGTGAGGCGACGGCCGAGAACGAGGTCGGCTGACCCGGTTCGCCGGTCGTCGTCCCCTCCCAGCCACCCGCACGTGACGCATGTCACCCAAGTGCTTTGTGATTACGGCGTAATCAGACGGCGGGTGGCCACTCCATATCTACGACGACCTACGACGACCTACGACGACCTACGACGACCTACGACGGCCGGCGACGGTCCGTTCCGGATCCCCCATCGACGGAGTACGCCCGTGCCCATCACCCTGGAGCAGCCCACCGGCGCCCGCCTGCTCACCGCCGACGAGCAGGAGGTGGCGGTGCCCGCGACGCTCCGCTACACCTCGGCCGAACCGCAGGCCGTGCACTTCGTCTTCCCGCCGTGGATCTCGCTGGACGGCGAGGAGGTCACCTGGAGCTTCTCGCGAACCCTCCTGGTGGAGGGACTTCAGGCGCCCGTCGTCCTCGGCAACGTGCACGTACGGCCGTACAGCACCTCGCGCACGGTCGTCGAACTCCGTGCCGAGGAGGGGGTCGCGGCGATCACCTTCGCCACGTCCGTCCTGCGGCGCTTCCTGCTGTCCTCGCTCCGTCTCGCCGACTGACGGACGGGGCGTCCCGGCGGCATCGGACCCGTGCGGTCCGTGGGGAGTGTGGCGTGTGTGTGGAGGGGTGGTGTGCGAGCCGGTCGCAGGTGACTCCGGCCAACGGGATGCCAGTTCACGAACAGGGCCAAAACGGGCGCCCGTTCGGTGTTCCGCCCTTCGACGCTGTCACTCCCGGTCAATAGGATCGTGGACGGGGGCTCGGTAGGCTCGATGTGCCCTCGGCCCGCTCCTTCCACACACGACCCCAGGACACCCGCCATGGCGCGACGCAGCACATCAGGCTCGACGGGAAGACCGACGGGGAACCCGTCGGGTCCGCGGAACCGGACCCCGCAGCCGGTGCGGATGCGACGGCGTACGTTCGGGGACTTCGTCAGGGCCTTCCTCGCCTTCGTGGCACTGCTCGCGCTCGTCGTCGGCGTCCCCGGCGCCCTCGCCGTGACCGTCGGCTGGCCGCTGCCGCACAGCGCGCCGAAGATGGAGTGGCTGTCGCAGCCGATCGGCGTCGACGTCTTCCTGAACACCCTGACGGTCATCGTGTGGCTGGCCTGGGCCCAGTTCACGGCCTGCGTGCTGGTGGAGGTCAGGGCAGCCGTCTCCGGAGTGGGCCTGCCCGGCCGGGTCCCCGGCGCCGGCCCCAGCCAGCTGCTCGCCCGCCAGCTCGTCGCCGCCCTGCTGCTGGTCGGCGCCACCGCCGCCAGCCTCACCCCGGGCCTGTCGCAGCTCGGCCACAGCATGGAGGGCAACCAGAAGGGCACCGTCGCCACCGCCCAGGCGACCCCCGGCATCCTCGCCCAGCAGCAGGAGCAGGCGAGGTCCACCGCCGCCGCGCTCGCCGAACAGGCCGGCCACGCCGCCGCCCAGGCCCGGGCCGAGCACGGTTCCACCGCGGCCACGCACGGGGCGACGAAGTACTACCGGATCCAGCCGCCCGAGGGCCGCCACCACGACTCCCTGTGGGAGGTGGCACAGCGCCACCTCGGCGACGGCCGCCGGTACAAGGAGATCTACGAACTCAACAAGGACCGCGTCCAGCCCGACGGTTCTCGGCTCTCCGAGGCAAGCCTCATCCGGCCGGGCTGGATCATGGAGATGCCGGGCGACGCCCACGGCGGCGAACTCGTCGAGAACCCCGACGCGCACGTCTCGCCCGAGGTCCGGCAGCAGATCGGCGAGTACGCCAGGACCGGCGACCACGACCGGCACGAGCAGCAGCACCAGCAGCAGGGCGGGCAGCAGGCGGGCGAGGACGGGGCGACCGCCCAGATCACGGTCCCCAGCCCGCGTCAGGCCGACGGGGCGGGCGCTTCCGCCGCGCACCGGCAGGAGGGCTCCGGCGCCGCCTCGGCCGGATCGGCCTCGGACGGCTCCTCCTCGGCAGGCTCGTCCTTCGGTCTGCCGGAGGCGCTGCTCGGCGCCCCGTTCCTCGCCGCCGGCCTGCTCGCCGCCCTCGGCCGCCGGCGCAGGCAGGCGCTGTGGCAGTCGGCGCTCGGCGCCGCCGCCGGCCGGCGCGGCATGGAGCCCCCGACCCCCGACGGCGACGCCCTGGACGTGCAGGACGCGCTGCTGGTCGGCGCCGACCCCGAGGGCGTGCGACTGCTGGACCTGTCCCTGCGCGGACTCGCCGCCGCCCTCACCGCGGAGTCCCGTTCGCTGCCCGTCGTCTACGCGGCCTGGCTCACCCACGGCGACCTGCACCTGCAGCTCGCCCAGCCGGCCGGCAAGCCCCCGGCACCCTGGCAGCTCGGCCAGGACCAGACGTTCTGGACGCTGTCCCGCGCGGACGCCGAGCGGTACGAGGACACCGACACCGCGGCCCCGTACCCCGGCCTGGTCAGCCTCGGCACCATGGACGACTCGCGGCTGCTGCTCAACCTGGAGGCCGTGCCCGGCATCGTCTCGCTGACCGGGCGCGAGGCCGACCGGGCCGCCGTGTTTTCGTCGGTCGCCGCCGAACTCGCCACCAACGGCTGGTCGGACCGCATGACCATCACGCTCGTCGGCTTCGGCGCCGACCTCACCCCGCTCGCCCCCAACCGGCTGCGCCACCTCGACGACGTGGACGCGCTGTTCGAGGTGATGGAGGCGGAGACCCGGCAGCGGCGGGGCGCACTCGGCGCCGCCGGGCACGACTCGGTCCTCACCGGCCGCACCGGCCCGGCCCAGCACACCCGCTGGGCGCCGAACCTGGTGCTGCTGGCCGCCCAGCCGTCCCCCGAGGACGCGCTGCGGCTCGCCGAACTCGCCGCCGACGCGTCCCGTCTCGGCATCGGCTACCTGGTCGGCACCGAGAGCGCCGACCTGCCGGGTGCCGCCTGGGCGATGGAGATCACCCCGGACGGCAAGCTCCTCGCGCCGCTGCTCGGCCTCGAACTGGAGGCCCAGCTGCTGCCCGCCGTGCAGCAGCGCGCGGTCGTCGAGCTGTTCGTCGAGGCCGACCCCGACCGCGACCCGGACGGGCCGACCAACGCCCCGCCGTTCCTCGTCGACATCAGCGAACAGGGCCGTCCCGCGGTGTACGCGCGACTGGTCGGCCCGTACGAGATCATCGGCCTCGACACCCCGGACGGAGAACGCAGCGCGCTGCTCCACGAGGCGCTGGCGCTGCTTCTGCTGCACCGCGAAGGGGTGCACCCGCGCGTGCTGTCGTCCGCGCTGTGGCCGCGCGGGGTGACGGAGGACGTCCGCGACGCGCTGCTGGAGCGGCTGCGCGCCTGGCTGGGCACCGATCCGGACGGCGGCCAGCGGCTGCGCGCCGACACCACCGGCCGCCTGGTGCTCGCCCGGTCGGTCGTCTCCGACCTGGACGTGCTGCGCTCCCTCTACTACGAGGCCACGCAGGGCACGGGCGCCGGCAACCGGGCCGTCCGCGGCCGTCTGCTCACCGACGCGCTGGTCCTCGTCCGCGGTCCGCTGCTCGCCGACCGCGCGGAGAGCCGTTACCGCTGGCTCACCCACGAGATCGTCGACGCCCAGCTGCCGTTGCTGGTCGCGGACATCGGCCTCGCCCTGTCCGCGTTCCACCTGGAGAAGGACCGCGCGGAGAAGGCGATCGAGGCGCTCGGCGCGGCGCTGAGGACCGCCCCGGACGACGAGCGCCTCTGGAACGAACTGCTGCGCGCCACCCACGCCACCGGCGACCCGGACCGGCTGCGGGTCCTCGCCGCCGAGCTCGTCACCCGCAGCGGGGCGCGCGGCCTGCCGCCGCGCACCGAGGCGCTCCTCGACGAACTCCTGCCGACCTGGCGCGAGGGCGCCGCCGCGACGGGATGACCGCACTCGACCTCGCCCTCCCGGCCGCCGCCACCCTCTGGGGCGCGGCGGCCGGCACCCTGCTGCCCCGCGCCGCGTACCGCTTCTCGGCACCGGCGGGTGAGCGGTGGCGCACCGAGTGCCCGGCCGGACACCCGCTCAAGGGGTGGCTGGGCGGCGCACGCTGCGGTGCGTGCGCGGCGGCCGAGACGCCGCACGTCGCCACGCCCGCACCGGCACGCGGAAGCGAGTCCACGCCGGCGCCTGACGGCGGGTCCACGGCCGAGGGCGACTCCGCGTGCGGGTCCGGTGGTGACCTTGCGCGGGTGCCGGACGGCGGGTCCGCGGCCGAGGGCGACTCCGGATCTGGGTCCGGGTCCGGTGGTGACCTCGCGCCGGTGCCGGTGCCGGTGCCGGTGCCGGTGCCTGACGGCGGGTCCGTGCCCGGCGATCGCCGTCCGCGGGCCGCCTACGGTCCCCGCACGACGCCGTTCGTCGTGGCGTCCGCGCTGGTCTGTGCGCTGCTGGCGGTCGCCACCGGTGGCCGGCCCGAGTTGGGGGTGTGGTTGCTGCTCGCGCCGGTGGGCGTGCTGCTCGCGGCCGTCGACTTCCGGGTGCAGCGCCTTCCCGACCCCCTCACCCTGCCCCTGGCGGCCGCGGCGCTCGCCCTGCTCGGCGCGGCCGCGCTGCTCCCCGAGCACGCCGGCGACTGGTCCACCGCCCTCTGCGCGGCCCCCGCCCTCGGCGCCGGCTACTTCGCCCTCTTCCTCGTCAACCCCGGCGGGATGGGCTTCGGCGACGTGAAACTGGCCCTCGGGGCGGGCGCGGTCCTCGGCTGGTACGGCTGGCCCACCGTGCTGCTCGGCACCTTCGCCGGCTTCCTGTTCGGCGCCCTGTACGGCGGCGCCCTGGTCGTCGCGCGGCGGGCCGGGCGCCGGACGGCGATCGCGTTCGGCCCGTTCCTGATCGCCGGCGCGTTCGCGGCGCTGCTGGTCGGCGCGTACACGGCCTGAGGTCGGGCCGTCCGGAGGCCTGGCGTAGGCTGGCGGGGTCTGTCCACAACCCTTGACGAAAGGGACGCCCAGGTGACCGAGAAGGCCGACCTCCAGTCTGTCCTCGACCGTGCCGCCGCCGGTGGGCGGATCACCCCGGAAGAGGCGCTCGACCTCTACCGTGACGCGCCCCTGCACGCGCTGGGCGCCGCCGCCGACGCCGTACGCCGCCGCAGGTACGCCGGTACCGAGCACATCGCGACGTACATCATCGAGCGGAACATCAACTACACCAACGTGTGCGTCACCGCGTGCAAGTTCTGCGCCTTCTACGCGGCCCCCAAGGACCAGGCCAAGGGCTGGACCCGCGAGCTCGACGACATCCTGCGCCGCTGCGCGGAGACCGTCGAACTGGGCGGCACCCAGATCATGTTCCAGGGCGGCCACCACCCCGACTTCGGCGTCGAGTACTACGAGCGCAACTTCAAGGCGATCAAGGACGCGTTCCCGCAGTTGGTCATCCACAGCCTGGGGGCGTCCGAGGTCGAGCACATGGCCCGGATCTCCGGTGTCTCGGTCGAAGAGGCCATCACCCGCATCCACGAGGCCGGCCTCGACTCCTTCGCGGGCGCCGGCGCGGAACTCCTGCCCGCCCGCCCCCGCAAGGCCATCGCGCCCCTCAAGGAGAGCGGCGAGCGCTGGCTGGAGATCATGGAGGCGGCGCACGGGCTCGGCGTGGAGTCCACGTCCACGATGCTCATGGGCACCGGCGAGACCAACGCCGAACGCATCGAGCACCTGCGGATGATCCGGGACGTCCAGGACCGCACGGGCGGCTTCCGGGCCTTCATCCCGTACACCTACCAGCCCGAGAACAACCACCTCAAGGGCCGCACGCAGGCGACCCTCTTCGAGTACCTGCGGATGATCGCGATCGCCCGGGTCTTCCTCGACAACGTCGCCCACATCCAGGGCTCCTGGCTGACCACCGGCAAGGAGGTCGGCCAGCTCTCGCTGCACTACGGCGCCGACGACCTCGGCTCGATCATGCTGGAGGAGAACGTCGTCTCCTCGGCCGGAGCCAAGCACCGCTCCAACCGCCTGGAGATCATCGACCTGATCCGCAAGGCGGGCCGGGTCCCGGCGCAGCGCGCGACCACGTACGAGCACCTCGTCGTGCACGACGACCCGGCGAACGACCCGGTGGACGAGCGGGTGATGTCCCACATCTCCTCGACGGCGATCGAGGGCGGGACGGCTCACCCGGAGTTGAAGCTCCTCGCCTCCAACTGACGGCCGTGGAGACGATTCACGCGGCGGACCTGGTCTTCGCGGACTGGGACGCCGAGCCGGTCGAGAACGGCGCCGTGGTGGTCGTACAGGACCGGATCGGTGCCGTCGGCCGGTACGAGGAGCTGCGTGAACGGTTCCCCCGGGCGCGGGTACGCCGGTGGCCGGGGTCGCTCGGCCCCGCCCGTGTCCACGACGGTCCGCTGCCGGACGCCCCCAGCCCGCGCGAGCGCGTGCACGCCGTGCTGAAGCTGGGCGCGGTGGCGGTACTGGCGGCGTACGCGGATTCGCCCGAACTCCGGGCCGCGGCCGCGCGCAACGACGTCTCCGTGGTCGCCGCGGCCGGCCCCGGACGGCTCACCGAGAGGTCGGCCCGGGCCGACCTGGCCGTGTTCGACGCGGCGGGGGAGTGCGTCGCGACGGTGTGTGCCGGGCGCCTCGTCCACCGACGGAAGTAGCGCGTCCCGCCCGCGAGCGTGCGCGTCTCCCCACCCCAGTCCTGCCGTGCGGCTGGATGGCGGACGTCGCGGCGAAGAGGAAGCCCCGGCTTCCGCCGTGACGGTGGGCTGCAAGAATGGCCCGGTGACCCGCGCCTCCCTGAACAAGCAGCCGCACGAAGTCGCCTCGATGTTCGACGACGTGGCGGAACGGTACGACCTGACCAACGACGTGCTGTCGCTCGGCCAGGACCGGCAGTGGCGGAAGGAGGTCGCCCGGGCGGTCGACGCGCGGCCCGCGCAGAAGGTCCTGGACCTGGCGGCCGGCACCGGCACGTCCTCCCAGCCGTTCGTCCGGGCCGGCGCCTACGTGGTGCCCTGCGACTTCTCCCTCGGGATGCTCCAGGTCGGCAAGCGGCGCGCCGCCTGGATGCCCTTCACCGCGGGGGACGCCACCAGGCTGCCGTTCAAGGACGACACCTTCGACGCCGTGACGATCTCCTTCGGGCTGCGCAACGTCCAGGACACCGACGCCGCCCTGCGGGAGATGTACCGGGTGACCCGCCCCGGCGGCCGCGTGGTGATCTGCGAGTTCTCGCACCCCACCTGGGCGCCGTTCCGGACCGTCTACACCGAGTACCTGATGCGCGCGCTGCCGCCCGTCGCCCGCGCGGTCTCCTCCAATCCGGACGCCTACGTCTATCTCGCCGAGTCCATCCGTGCCTGGCCCGACCAGCCGGCGCTCGCCGGACGGCTGCGCGAGGCGGGCTGGTCGAAGGTGGCCTGGCGCAACCTCACCGGCGGGGTCGTCGCCCTGCACCGGGGCTTCAAGGAGGCCTGAGCCCCGATCCGGGCGTCACCCGCCGATCACCTCGAAGGTGTCACCGGGCCGGTCCAGCTCCCGTTGCATCCCGCCCGTCGGTGGCCGCGGGATGCGTGGCTCGCGCACGCCTCCGCCGCCCTCTCCCTCACCGAAGTCGAACCACACGTACACCATCGAGTCCCGCGGCACCTCGGCGCCGGCCTGCGGGAACTGGCGAACGACGTAGTCGACGACCGTCAGGTGGAACTCCGGCCGGTCCGGGGCGTTGAGGAACAACCCCCGTGCCCGGGCGGTCTCGCGTGCGTCCACGGCCATCAGTCCGACCAGCCGTGGCACGCGCGTTTCGGGTGTCTTGGGTGTTATATGCACAGATGTCACCCCCAGCGGTACTGGAAGGGTAACCCCGGGCATATGGCAGCCGGAAGCGCCAAGTGGCGTTCTGTGACAGATCGTTACTCTAAGTAACCACCCCGTGGGTCGAGTCCGCGGATCGGGCCGATTCCGTGGCCCGGGCCCGCAGATCGAGTCGGAAGCAGAGCGCGTCCTCCTCGAAGCGCGGGTGCGGGAAGGTTCCGGCGAGCTCCATCCCGAGGCGACGGGTCACCGCGACCGACCGCTCGTTCCCGGGCCGCACCATCGCCACCACCGCGGGTACGCCCACGGCCCGCAGCCGCTCCAGCGTCGTCAACGCCGCGGCCGTGGCGTACCCCTGGCCCCAGTGTTCCCGGCCCAGCCGCCAGCCGATCTCGATCTCGCCCTCGGGTCCCCAGTCCCGCGGCCACGGCTGGGCGCCGGTGAAGCCGATGACCCGGCCGGACTCGTCGGCCATCGTCCACAGGCAGAACCCGAGCTCCGCGTCGTGCCGGCGCTGCCGGGCGGTGAGCTCCTCGTAGACGGACAGCTCCGCGGACCTGCCGCCGTGGAACTCCATGACGTCCGGGTCGTCGAAGACCCGGTACCAGGCGAACGCGTCCTCGTGGGTGGGTACACGCAGCCGTACCGCGGGGAGAGCTCGGTTCACAGGGGCAGCCCTTCAGCAGGGTGATCAGTACCGCTGAATAGACTGCCCATGTCCAGTGCCGGCCGGCACGCAGATTTCTAGCCTTGGGGAGACCCTGCCGTGACCGAGCCACTCTCCGAAAACACCGCCGATGTCATCGTCGTCGGCGCGGGGCCAGCCGGCTCCACGACCGCGTACCACCTCGCCAAGTCGGGCCTCGACGTGCTCCTGCTGGAGAAGACCGAGTTCCCGCGCGAGAAGGTGTGCGGCGACGGCCTCACCCCGCGCGCGGTGAAGCAGCTGGTCGCGATGGGCATCGACATCTCCGAGGAGGCCGGCTGGCTGCGCAACAAGGGCCTGCGCATCGTCGGCGGCGGCACCCGCCTGCAGCTGGACTGGCCGGATCTCGCCTCCTTCCCCGACTACGGCCTGGTCCGCAAACGCGACGACTTCGACGAACAGCTCGCCCGTCAGGCCCAGAAGGCGGGCGCCCGCCTCTTCGAGCGCTGCAACGTCGGCGCCCCGATCGTCGACGACCGCACCGGCCGGATCACCGGTGTGCACGCCAAGCTCGGCGAGGAGAAGCGCGAGGTCACCTTCCACGCGCCGCTCGTCGTGGCCGCCGACGGCAACTCCACCCGCCTCTCCCTCGCGATGGGCCTGCACCGCCGCGAGGACCGCCCGATGGGCGTGGCCGTACGGACCTACTTCACCTCCCCCCGTCACGAGGACGACTACCTGGAGTCCTGGCTGGAGCTCTGGGACCGCCGCGGCCCCCAGGACCGCCTGCTGCCCGGTTACGGCTGGATCTTCGGCATGGGCGACGGCACGTCCAACGTCGGCCTGGGCGTGCTGAACACCTCCGACTCGTTCAAGGAACTGGACTGGCGCGAGGTCCTCAAGGCCTGGTGCGCCTCCATGCCCGCCGACTGGGGCTACACCCCGGAGAACATGACCGGCCCGATCCGTGGCGCGGCCCTCCCCATGGCCTTCAACCGCCAGCCCCACTACACGCGCGGCCTGCTCCTCGTCGGCGACGCCGGCGGCCTGGTGAACCCCTTCAACGGCGAGGGCATCGCCTACGCCATGGAATCCGGCCAGATCGCCGCCGACGTCATCGTCCAGGCGCACGCGCGGGCCACGCCCGGCCAGCGCGAGACGGCCCTGCAGCGCTACCCGCGGGTCCTCAAGGACACCTACGGCGGTTACTACACGCTGGGCCGCGCCTTCGTGAAACTCATCGGCAACCCGAAGGTCATGCAGATCGCGGCGCAGCGCGGCCTGACCCACCCGATGCTCATGAAATTCACCCTGAAGCTGCTGGCCAACCTCACCGACCCGACCGGCGGCGACGCGATGGACCGCATCATCAACGGCCTGAGCAAGGTGGCCCCCAAGGCGTGAGCACCGCTGTGCGGTCCGGCCGGTGCGGGGGCGCCGCCGCTACGCGGTGAGCGCCTCGGTGTTGGCGGCTCTGCGGGCGTGGACCTCGTCGCGCCGGGCCGCCACCTGCCGCATCGCCTCCTTGCGCTGCCGCGCGGTGAGCCGGTCGAGATACAGGTGTCCGTTCACATGGTCGGTCTCGTGCGCGAGGCAGCGGGCGAAATATCCTGTTCCCTCCAGGGTGAGCGGATTGCCGTCCCTGTCCACGCCGCGCACGGTCGCCCGATCGGGACGCGCCACCTCCATGACGGCCCCGGGCACCGACAGGCAGCCCTCGCTGTCGTCGAGCAGCCGCCGGCCGGCCGGACCCTGCGGCTCCAGTACGGGATTGACGATGTGACCGACATGTCGGACACCGTCGTCATCGGGGCAGTCGTACACGAAGAGCCTGAGGTCGACGCCGACTTGGTTGGCCGCCAGACCGGCTCCCTCGGCGATGTACATGGTGAGGAACATGTCGTCGACGAGTGCGGCGAGGTCGGGCCCGAACTCGGTGACGTCCCGGCACGGCTTGTGCAGGACCTCCTCGCCGGTCTCGGTGATCCGGCGCACCGAACCGCGCCGGGCCTCCGGCGCGTGCCGGGGGTAGTGGTCCATGGGGCTGCCCTGGACGAAGACGCGTGGCATCGCGATGTCCCCTCTCGGGTCTCGGGCCGCTCCGTGCGAGCGGCATGAGTCGAGAATCCCAGGGATCGCCGGAGCGCGGGCAGGGCTGTGGAAAACCCTGCCCGGACACCTGTGGAGAACCCGGCGGGGCATCTGTGGAAAACCTCGCGGAGGCGTCTGGAGAAGACCTCGCCGGGACGGACGCGCCGGAAGGGCCGCTGCCCCCGAGCGGCTGCGGCCCTACCGTGCTTATGTGATGCCCGAGTTATACCGGGTTTCTGCGGTTTGCCCCTGTTGTCAGAGCACCCGCACCGCGCCGGACGGCGGGTCGTACGACAGCGGGTGCTCACCGACGCCGCTGGAGGGGTTCTGCGCGCCCACGAACATGCCGTCGCCCACGTACACGGCCACGTGGTACGCGCTGCCGGCGCTGCCCCAGTAGAGGATGTCGCCGGGCTGCAGGTTGCTCAGCGAGACCTGGGTGCCCTGCGTCGACTGGTCCTGGGAGACGCGCGGCAGGCTGACGCCGACCGACTTGAAGGCGGCCTGCACGAGACCCGAGCAGTCCCACGAGTTGGGGCCCGTGCCGCCGGAGACGTAGGCGTCGCCGATCTGGGCCTTCACGAAGGCGACCACGGCGGCGGCCGAACCGGTCGCCGTGGAGGTGCTCGTGGAGGCGCTGGAGGCCGTGGAGGTGGCGCTGAGCGTGGTGCGCTCGGCGCTGCGCGAGGTGGCGCGTGCGGCGGCCTCCTTGCGGGCCTCCTCGGCCTTCTTCTTGGCCTCGGCCTTGTGCTTGGCCTCGGCGAGGTCCGACTTGGCCTGCTTCGCGGCCTTTGCGGCGGCCGCGTCGCGCTCGGCCTGGAGCGCGTAGTTCGCGGCGGCCTGCTGAGTGGCGTCGGCGGACTGGGCCACCTGGGTGGCCAGGTCGGCCGTCAGGGTGGGCAGTTCGAGCGTCTGCGTCACGGGTTCGGCGGCACTCGCCGAGGCCGCGCCCGCCGCTGCCATGCCGAGGACGCCACTGGCAACTCCGGCGCGCACGGCGATGCTTGTCGTCGCGCTGCGGCGGGCTTTCCGGTGGCTGCGTATGTGAGCGGTGTGGGACATGGGAACAACCGGTACCAGGGGCTCCTTCATATCTTCAAGAAACGTGTGCTGCGCCACAGTTGTTCAATCGGGGCTGAGATTACTGCCCTTGTCCTTCTTTATTGACGCCGTAACGGACATTGCGGGCGCCCGTGATCATGCATGTGATCACGTTCTTTCGTCATAACGTCCGAATTGCCCCCCGCCTACCATCGGTTGGGATGATTGGCCAAGCCCGGTTCTCATGGATCTCTCACCAATGTGGCGGAGGTCACGGAACGGTTACCGGGGAGGGTGCGTCTCGCGTGCGGCTCGAGGCCGCCCGAGTTCGTGAACGCGCGCACGCGTCCACATCGCTCCTCGCACCTCCCTCTGATGTGTGAACGCGATCCTCTAGCAGGACGGTCCGTCCACCGCGAATTTGCATGCAGAGGAACCCTCTTGATATGGAGACGCCCGCCGTGGACCCCCTCCGGCCTGCGTCGACGAGCGAAAATGTCACCTCTGGTGATCAGCTGAACGCTTCGAGTGTGAAGATCACTACTCATCCGACTTCATGATCGATCGTCAGGTGGTGGAGATCACAAAGCTTGTGCAATACCCCGTGTCGCAGATCACAGAGCGACAGGCATAAGATGCGAGGCAGCTGGGCTTGTGACCTGCTTCACATGTTCGCGATCTTCGCCCGGGACGTGCGGGGTTCGCGTGACGGACGAGGCGGATGAGCCCGGTCGAACCGCCACCAGTCAGTGCCGACTGAGAGGAGCGAGGAGCGGTGAACGCGTATGCGCCCATCCTCGTACTGGGAGCCCTCGGGGCAGGCTTTGCGATCTTCTCCGTGGTCATGGCCACGCTGATCGGTCCGAAGCGGTACAACCGCGCCAGGCTCGAAGCCTACGAGTGCGGCATCGAGCCGACCCCCACGCCGGCCGGCGGCGGGCGTTTCCCGATCAAGTACTACCTGACGGCGATGCTCTTCATCGTCTTCGACATCGAGATCGTCTTCCTCTACCCGTGGGCCGTCACCTTCGACGCCCTGGGTGTTTTCGGGCTCGTGGAGATGCTGCTCTTCGTGCTCACCGTCTTCGTCGCGTACGCGTACGTATGGCGGCGCGGCGGCCTGGAATGGGACTGAGGGGCTTTTAACTCATGGGACTCGAAGAAAAGCTGCCGAGCGGTTTCCTGCTGACCACCGTCGAGCAGGCCGCGGGCTGGGTACGCAAGGCGTCCGTCTTCCCCGCCACCTTCGGCCTCGCCTGCTGCGCCTTCGAAATGATGACGGCGGGAGCGGGCCGGTACGACCTGGCGCGGTTCGGCATGGAGGTCTTCCGCGGCTCACCGCGCCAGGCCGACCTGATGATCGTCGCCGGCCGGGTCAGCCAGAAGATGGCGCCGGTGCTGCGGCAGGTCTACGACCAGATGCCCAACCCGAAGTGGGTGATCTCCATGGGCGTCTGCGCCTCCTCGGGCGGCATGTTCAACAACTACGCCATCGTCCAGGGCGTCGACCACATCGTCCCGGTCGACATCTACCTGCCCGGCTGCCCGCCCCGCCCCGAGATGCTGCTGGACGCGATCCTCAAGCTCCACCAGAAGATCCAGAACGGCAAGCTCGGCGTCAACGCGAGGGAAGCGGCCCGCGAGGCGGAGGAGGCGGCGCTCAAGGCCCTGCCCACGATCGAGATGAAGGGGCTGCTGCGGTGAGCGACGCGAACGGCCACAACGGGGCCGACCCGGAGAAGGACCTGGCCGCCGACAACCTCCCCGGCCAGCGCGGCCAGGGCGGCGAGGAGATCCGCGTCCAGCGCGGCATGTTCGGCGCCAACAACGGCGGGGACACCTCCGGATACGGCGGCCTGGTCCGCTCGGTCCGGCTACCGGGACCCGCGGCCCGCCCCTACGGCGGCTGGTTCGACGAGGTCGCCGACGAGCTGGAGGGCGCCCTGGAGGAACAGGGCCTACTGCCCGACAACGCCATCGAGAAGACGGTCGTCGACCGCGGCGAGCTCACCTTCCACGTCGAACGCGAGCACCTGGTGCGGGTCGCCCGCACCCTGCGCGACGACCCAGCGCTCCGGTTCGAGCTGTGCACCGGCGTCAGCGGCGTCCACTACCTCCAGGACAAGGGCCGCGAGCTGCACGCCGTCTACCACCTGCGCTCGATCACCCACAACAGGCTGATCCGCCTGGAGGTCAGCGCCCCCGACGCCGACCCGCACATCCCGTCCCTGGTCCCGGTCTATCCGACCAACGACTGGCACGAGCGGGAGACCTACGACTTCTTCGGGATCGTCTTCGACGGTCACCCGGCCCTGACCCGGATCCTCATGCCGGACGACTGGCAGGGCCATCCGCAGCGCAAGGACTACCCCCTCGGCGGCATCCCCGTCGAGTACAAGGGCGCCCAGATCCCGGCTCCGGACCAGCGGAGGTCGTACTCGTGAGCACACAGTCAGCATCCGCCGCGTCGACCGCCTCGGCGCGCGAGACCACCGAGGGCACCGTCTACACGGTCACCGGTGGCGACTGGGACGAGATCGTCCAGTCCGCGGCCCGCGCCGACGACGAGCGCATCGTCGTCAACATGGGTCCCCAGCACCCCTCCACCCATGGGGTGCTCCGGCTGATCCTGGAGATCGACGGCGAGACCGTCACCGAGACCCGCTGCGGCGTCGGCTACCTGCACACCGGCATCGAGAAGAACCTCGAGTACCGCACGTGGACCCAGGGCTCCGCCTTCGTGACGCGCATGGACTACCTGACGTCCTTCTTCAACGAGACCGCCTACTGTCTCGCCGTCGAGAAACTCCTCGGCATCGAGGACCAGGTCACCGACCGCGCCACGATCATCCGGGTGCTCCTGATGGAGCTGAACCGGATGTCCTCGCACCTGGTGGCCATCGCCACCGGCGGCATGGAGCTCGGCGCCACCACGCTCATGATCTACGGCTTCCGTGATCGTGAAATGATTCTCGACCTCTTCGAACTGATCACCGGCCTGCGGATGAACCACGCGTACATCCGCCCCGGCGGCCTCGCCCAGGACCTGCCGCCCGGCGCGGTCGACCAGATCCGCGAGTTCGTCAAGAAGATGCGGAAGAACCTCCCCGAGTACGACAAGCTCGCCACCGGGAACCCGGTCTTCAAGGGCCGTATGCAGGGGATCGGCTATCTCGACCTGGCCGGCTGCATGGCCCTCGGCGCCACCGGCCCGATCCTGCGCGCCACCGGCCTGCCGCACGACCTGCGCAAGTCGCAGCCGTACTGCGGATACGAGAACTACGACTTCGACGTCGCCGTCGCGGACACCGCGGACGCCTACGGCCGCTTCCTGATCCGCCTGGAGGAGATGCGCCAGTCGCTCAGGATCGTCGAGCAGTGCCTGGACCGGCTCCAGCCCGGCCCGGTCATGGTCGCCGACAAGAAGATCGCCTGGCCCGCGCAGCTCGCCCTGGGACCGGACGGACTCGGCAACTCCCTGGACCACATCAAGAAGATCATGGGCACCTCCATGGAGGCCCTGATCCATCACTTCAAGCTGGTCACCGAGGGCTTCCGGGTACCGCCCGGACAGGTCTACACGGCCATCGAGTCACCCAAGGGCGAACTCGGGGCGCACGTCGTCTCCGACGGCGGCACCCGCCCCTACCGGGTCCACTTCCGCGACCCGTCCTTCGCGAACCTGCAGGCCATCGCGGCGATGTGTGAGGGCGGCCAGGTCGCCGACGTCATCGTCGTCATCGCGTCCATCGACCCGGTACTGGGAGGCGTCGACCGGTGAACACCTCTTCTTCGGAGCGGGGCGTCAGCCTGGGCATGCCAGAGCTGCCCGCCCCCGCGTATCCGGACGACGTCCGGGCCCGCCTGGAGACGGACGCGCGTGAGATCATCGCGCGCTACCCCGACTCCCGGTCCGCCCTGCTGCCGCTGCTGCACCTCGTGCAGTCGGAGGAGGGGCACGTCACCCGCACCGGGATGCAGTTCTGCGCCGACGAGCTGGAGCTGACCACCGCGGAGGTCACCGCGGTCGCCACCTTCTACACGATGTACCGGCGCAAGCCCTCCGGCGACTACCAGGTGGGCGTCTGCACCAACACGCTGTGCGCGGTGATGGGCGGCGACGCCATCTTCGAGAGCCTCCAGGAGCACCTGGGCATCGGCAACGGCGAGACCACCGACGACGGCAGCGTCACCCTCGAGCACATCGAGTGCAACGCGGCCTGCGACTTCGCACCGGTCGTGATGGTCAACTGGGAGTTCTTCGACAACCAGACCCCGGCGAGCGCCCGGCGCCTGGTCGACGACCTGCGCGCCGGCCGGGACGTCGAGCCCACCCGCGGGGCCCGGCTGTGCACCTTCAAGGACACCGCGCGGATCCTGGCCGGCTTCCCCGACGAGCGGCCCGGTGCCGTCGACGCGGGCGGCAGCGCCGGACCCGCCTCGCTGGTGGGACTCCACCTGTCCAGGGGAGAGGCCGCGCCCGCGCGCGTGGTCCATCCGCGTCCGGGTCCGCAGGACCGGACGGTGCACGAGCCGTCGCCGGCCGAGCACCTCAGTTCCCATGACGCACCGCAGGAGACCTCGGCCTCCGACCCGTCGCACCCGGCAGGGCCTGCCGCCGAGGAGGGGGAGTGATGACGGTGGTACCCGATCTCAAGGACACCAGCCCCGAGAAGCTGCTCGCACCCGTGCTGTCGGCCTTCTGGGACGAGGACCGGTCCTGGACGCTGGACGTCTACCGGCGCCACGACGGATACGAGGGGCTCCGCAAGGCCCTCGCCATGTCGCCGGACGACCTGATCGCCTACGTCAAGGAGTCCGGACTCCGCGGCCGCGGCGGCGCGGGATTCCCCACCGGGATGAAGTGGCAGTTCATTCCGCAGGGAGACGGCAAGCCGCACTATCTGGTTGTCAACGCCGACGAGTCGGAGCCCGGGACCTGCAAGGACATCCCGCTCCTCTTCGCGAACCCGCACAGCCTCATCGAGGGCATCGTGATCGCGTGCTACGCCATCCGGTCGTCGCATGCCTTCATCTACCTGCGAGGTGAAGTCGTCCCCGTCCTGCGGCGGTTGCACGAGGCCGTGCGCGAGGCCTACGAGGCCGGCTTCCTCGGCGAGAACATCCTCGGCAGCGGTCTCGACCTCACCCTCACCGTGCACGCCGGCGCCGGCGCGTACATCTGCGGTGAGGAGACCGCGCTGCTGGACTCGCTCGAAGGCCGCCGTGGTCAACCGCGACTGCGTCCTCCCTTCCCGGCCGTCGAAGGCCTCTACGCCTGCCCGACTGTTGTGAACAACGTCGAGTCCATCGCATCGGTTCCCGCGATCCTGCACCGGGGCAAGGACTGGTTCAGGTCGATGGGCAGCGAGAAGTCCCCTGGCTTCACGCTCTACTCGCTGAGCGGCCACGTCACCAGCCCCGGCCAGTACGAGGCACCGCTCGGCATCACCCTGCGCCAGCTGCTCGACATGAGCGGCGGGATGCGTGCCGGACACCGCCTGAAGTTCTGGACGCCGGGCGGCTCCTCGACGCCCATGTTCACCGACGAGCACCTCGACGTCCCCCTGGACTACGAGGGAGTGGGCGCCGCCGGTTCCATGCTCGGCACCAAGGCACTCCAGTGCTTCGACGAGACCACCTGCGTGGTGCGCGCCGTCACCCGCTGGACCGAGTTCTACGCCCACGAGTCCTGCGGCAAGTGCACCCCGTGCCGCGAAGGCACCTACTGGCTCGTGCAGTTGCTGCGCGACATCGAGGCCGGCAAGGGCGTGATGTCCGACCTCGACAAGCTGAACGACATCGCCGACAACATCAACGGCAAGTCCTTCTGCGCCCTCGGCGACGGCGCCGCGTCCCCGATCTTCTCCTCACTGAAGTACTTCCGCGAGGAGTACGAACAGCACATCACGGGCCGGGGCTGCCCCTTCGACCCGGCCAAGTCGACGGCCTGGGCGGACCGCCCGGAGGTGAACGCATGACCGTGACCACGAGTTCCCCCTCCTCCGGGGGAACGGCGGCGGTCCCGCCGCAGGACCTCGTCACGCTGACGATCGACGGCGTGGAGATCAGCGTGCCCAAGGGCACCCTGGTCATCCGTGCCGCCGAGCAGCTCGGCATCGAGATCCCGCGCTTCTGCGACCACCCCCTGCTGGACCCGGCCGGCGCCTGCCGCCAGTGCATCGTCGAGGTCGAGGGCCAGCGCAAGCCCATGGCGTCCTGCACCATCACCTGCACCGACGGCATGGTGGTCAAGACCCACCTCACCTCCCCGGTCGCCGAGAAGGCCCAGCACGGGGTGATGGAGCTGCTGCTCATCAACCACCCGCTGGACTGCCCGGTCTGCGACAAGGGCGGCGAGTGCCCGCTGCAGAACCAGGCGATGTCGCACGGCAACGCCGAGTCGCGCTTCGAGGGCAAGAAGCGCACCTACGAGAAGCCGGTCCCGATCTCCACCCAGGTGCTCCTGGACCGCGAGCGGTGCGTGCTGTGCGCCCGCTGCACCCGGTTCTCCAACCAGGTCGCCGGCGACCCGATGATCGAACTCCTGGAGCGCGGCGCGCTCCAGCAGGTCGGCACCGGCGAGGGCGACCCGTTCGAGTCGTACTTCTCCGGGAACACCATCCAGATCTGCCCGGTCGGCGCGCTGACCTCGGCGGCGTACCGCTTCCGCTCCCGGCCCTTCGACCTGATCTCCTCGCCGTCGGTGTGCGAGCACTGCTCGGGCGGCTGCGCCACCCGCACCGACCACCGGCGCGGCAAGGTCATGCGGCGGCTGGCCGCCGACGACCCCGAGGTCAACGAGGAGTGGATCTGCGACAAGGGGCGCTTCGCGTTCCGGTACGCGCAGCACAAGGACCGCCTGCAGACCCCGCTGGTCCGCAACGCCCAGGGCGTGCTCGAACCCGCCTCCTGGCCGGAGGCGCTCGACGCGGCCGCCCAGGGGCTGGCCGCGGCCCGCTCCCGGGCCGGCGTCCTCACCGGCGGCCGGCTCACCGTCGAGGACGCCTACGCGTACAGCAAGTTCGCGCGCGTGGCGCTCGACACCAACGACATCGACTTCCGCGCGCGCGTGCACAGCAGCGAGGAGGCCGACTTCCTGGCCGCCCGGATCGCCGGCCGCGGCCGCGACCTCGACGGCAAGGGCGTCACCAACACCTCGCTCGAGCACGCGCCCGCCGTCCTGCTGGTCGGGTTCGAGTCGGAGGAGGAGGCCCCCGGGGTCTTCCTCCGGCTGCGCAAGGCCTCGCGCAAGCACAGGCAGAAGGTGTTCTCGCTCGCCACGCACGCCACGCGCGGCCTGCAGAAGACCGGCGGCACGCTGCTGCCGGCCGCACCCGGCACCGAGACCGAATGGCTGGACGCGCTCGCGGGCGGCGTCGGCCTGGAGGAGCCCGGCACCTTGGCCGCCGAGGCGCTGCGCGCCGAGGGCGCGGTGATCGTCGTGGGCGAGCGGCTCGCGTCGGTCGTCGGCGGCCTGACCGCCGCCGTACGGGCCGCCGCCGCCACCGGCGCGCAGCTGGTGTGGATCCCGCGCCGGGCCGGTGAGCGCGGCGCGATCGAGGCGGGCGCGCTGCCCTCGCTGCTGCCCGGCGGCCGCCCGGCCACCGACCCGCGCGCGCGTGACGAGGTCGCCGCCGCCTGGGGCGTGTCCGAACTCCCCCTCCGCTACGGCCGCGACACCGGCCAGATCATCGAGGCCGCCGCCCGCGGCGAGCTCTCCGCCCTGCTGGTGGCGGGTGTCGAGGTCGCCGACCTGCCCGACCCCGCGCGCGCGCGTGCGGCGCTCGAGGCCGTCGGCTTCCTGGTCTCGCTGGAGCTGCGGCCCAGCGAGGTCACCGACCGCGCCGACGTCGTCCTCCCGGTCGCCGCCGTCGCCGAGAAGGCCGGCACCTTCCTCAACTGGGAGGGCCGCGTCCGCTCCTTCGAGGCCGCCCTCAAGCCCGAGCAGATGACCCGGCGAGTGGCGCCCACCGACGCGCGCGTGCTGCAGATGCTCGCCGACGCCATGGACGTCCACCTGGGCCTGCCCGACCTGCGCACCACACGCGCGGAACTCGACCGGCTCGGCGGCTGGGACGGGCCGAAGGCCTCCGAGCCGAGGGAGACGGCGTCACCGCTGCCGCGGCCGGCGGCCGGGGAGGCCGTGCTCGCCGGACACCGGCTCCTGCTCGACCAGGGTGTCCTCCAGGAGGGCGACGAGGCACTCGCCGGCACCCGGCACGCCGCCCACGCCCGGCTGTCCGCCGCCACCGCGGCCGAGGCCGGTGTCGGCAACGGCGAGCCGCTCGCCGTCACCTCGGGCAACGGCACCGTCGAACTCCCGCTCAGGATCACCGAGATGCCCGACCGGGTGGTCTGGCTCCCGCTGAACTCCACGGGCGGCGGGGTCGCCTCCGACACCGGGGCGCAGCCCGGCTCCCTCGTCCGCATCGGCCCGGCGGCAACCGCCGGCGAGGCACCCAAGGAGGTGGAGGCATGACCCCGTACCTCGCTGCTGAAGACCTCTCCATGTTCGGCCGGGACCCCTGGTGGCTGGTCGTCGTCAAGGCGGTCTTCTGCTTCGCCTTCCTGATGGTGACCGTGCTGGTCTCCATCGTCATGGAGCGCAAGGTCATCGCCTGGATGCAGCTGCGCATCGGCCCCAACCGGCACGGCCCCTGGGGCATGCTCCAGTCGCTCGCCGACGGCGTGAAGCTGATGCTCAAGGAAGACCTCATCGTCAAACGCGCCGACAAGGCCGTGTACATCCTGGCGCCGATCGTCGCGGCCATCCCGGCGTTCATGGCCATCGCGGTCATCCCGTTCGGGCCGGCCGACAACGAGGTCTCGATCTTCGGCCACCGCACCACGATGCAGCTGACCGACCTGCCGATCGCGATGCTCTACATCCTCGCGGTCGCCTCCGTCGGCATCTACGGCATCGTCCTGGCCGGCTGGAGCTCCGGATCCACCTACCCGCTCCTCGGCGGCCTGCGCTCCTGCGCGCAGATGATCTCCTACGAGATCGCCATGGGCGCGGCGTTCGCGTCGGTGTTCCTGTACTCGGGCTCGATGTCGACGTCCACGATCGTCGCCCAGCAGCACGACCGCTGGTACATCGTGCTGCTGCCGGTCTCGTTCATCATCTACGTCGTCACCATGGTCGGCGAGACCAACCGCGCCCCCTTCGACATGCCGGAGTCCGAGGGCGACCTGGTCGGCGGCTTCAACACCGAGTACTCGTCGATCAAGTTCGCGATGTTCATGCTCGCCGAGTACGTCAACATGGTGACGGTCGCCGCCGTGTCGGCCACGCTGTTCCTCGGCGGCTGGCGCGCCCCCTGGCCGATCAGCACCGTCTGGGCGGGGGCCAACCACGGCTGGTGGCCGATGCTCTGGTTCGTCGCCAAGGTCGTGGTGCTGCTCTTCGTCTTCGTCTGGCTGCGCGCCAGCCTTCCGCGGGTGCGCTACGACCAGCTGATGAAGCTCGGCTGGAAGGTCCTCATCCCGGTCTCGGTCGTCTGGCTGATGCTCGTCGCCACCGTACGGACCCTCCGCAACGAGAACTACGGCTTCGCCGACATCGCCCTCTACGTCGGCGGCGGACTCCTCGCCCTGCTGCTCCTGTCCTTCGTCGTCGACATGTTCCGCGACAAGGGCGGCAAGGAGGCGGCCGCGCAGCCGGCCGCCGAGCGGGTCGCGTTCGACCCGATGGCAGGCGGGTTCCCCGTGCCGCCGCTGCCCGGACAGGAGCTGCCGCCGGTGCCCCGGCGCGGCCCGCGCCGGGAGCGTGAGCTGATTGTCAGTGGTGGACCGGACACTGTCAGTGACGGATCTACGGATGGAAAGGAGGCGTCCGATGGCTGACGAGCCCAAGGAGACCGAGCCCGGTTTCCTGAACCCCGTGGCCGGCTTCGGCGTGACCTTCAAGGCCATGTTCAAGAAGCGGCTGACCGAGCAGTACCCGGAGCAGAAGAAGACCACGGCTCCGCGGTTCCACGGACGGCACCAGCTCAACCGCCATCCGGACGGCCTGGAGAAGTGCGTCGGCTGCGAACTGTGCGCCTGGGCCTGCCCCGCCGACGCCATCTACGTGGAGGGCGCGGACAACACCGACGAGGAGCGCTACTCGCCGGGCGAGCGCTACGGCCGCGTCTACCAGATCAACTACGCCCGCTGCATCCTGTGCGGCCTGTGCATCGAGGCGTGCCCCACGCGCGCGCTCACGATGACCAACGAGTTCGAGCTCGCCGACACCAGCCGCGCCAACCTCATCTACACCAAGGAGCAGCTGCTGGCCGGCCTCGAGGAAGGCATGGTCGACTCCCCGCACTCGATCTTCCCGGGCACCGACGAACAGGACTACTACCGGGGCCTGGTGACCGAGGCGGCGCCCGGGACCGTGCAGCAGGTGGCCGTCTCCAAGGGCGAGAAGCCTGAGGACGAGGGGGTGGACGCGTGATGGGCCCGCAGCTCGCCGCCTATGCCACCTCCACCGGTGAGGCCTTCCAGTTCTGGATCCTCGGTACCGTCGCGGTGCTCGGCGCCCTGGGCACCGTCCTGATGAGGCGGGCCGTGCACAGCGCCCTCTGCCTGGCCGGCACCATGATCATCCTTGCGGTGTTCTACCTCGCCAACGGCGCCTACTTCCTCGGCATCGTGCAGATCGTCGTCTACACCGGCGCGATCATGATGCTGTTCCTCTTCGTGGTGATGCTGGTCGGCGTGACCGCCGCCGACTCCCTGACCGAGACCATCAAGGGCCAGCGCTGGCTGGCCCTTCTGTGCGGGGCCGGCTTCGGCGTCCTGCTCCTCGCGGGCATCGCCAACGCCTCCCTGAAGAACTTCGCGGGCACCGGCCAGGCCAACGCCAACGGCAACGTCGAGGGCCTCGCCGCCCTGATCTTCACCAAGTACGTCTTCGCCTTCGAGATCACCGGCGCGCTCCTCATCACCGCGGCCGTCGGCGCCATGGTGCTCACCCACCGGGAGCGCACCGAGCGCGCCAAGACCCAGCGCGAGCTGGCCGAACAGCGCGTCCGCGACGGCAAGCACCTGCCGCCGCTGCCCGCCCCCGGCGTCTACGCCCGGCACAACGCGGTCGACATCGCCGGCCTGCTGCCCGACGGCACGCCGTCCGAGCTCACGGTCAACAAGACGCTGCGCGACCGCGGTCAGATCCGTGACGTGTCCACAGAAGCCCTGAACGACCTGCGGGCCCTGGAACAGCGCGCCGAGGAGCGGCTGGAGCGGACCCCGATCGAGCCGGAGAACCTCAAGCGGCCCGAGGAGGCGTCCAAGTGAACCCGGTCTACTACCTCTATCTCGCCGCCCTGTTGTTCACGATCGGCGCCACCGGCGTGCTGATCAGACGGAACGCGATCGTCGTCTTCATGTGCGTCGAGCTGATGCTCAACGCCTGCAACCTCGCCTTCGTCGTCTTCTCCCGCATGCACGGCAATCTCGACGGCCAGATCATCGCCTTCTTCACGATGGTCGTCGCCGCCGCGGAGGTCGTGGTCGGGCTCGCGATCATCGTGTCGCTGTTCCGTACCCGCCACTCGGCCTCGGTCGACGACGCCAGCCTGATGAAGCTGTAAGGGGTCGCTGAATCGTGGAGAATTTGATCGCGCTGCTGATCGCGGCGCCCCTGCTCGGAGCGGCCGTCCTGCTGGTCGGAGGCCGCCGCCTGGACGGCGTGGGCCACTGGATCGGCACGCTCCTGTCGACGACCTCGTTCGTGTTCGGCGTGATCCTCTTCGCCGACCTGCTGGGCAGGAACGCCGAACACCGCACGCTGATGCAGCACCTGTTCACCTGGGTGCCGGTGGCGGGCTTCCAGGCGGACGTCACCTTCCGCCTGGACCAGCTGTCGATGACGTTCGTCCTGCTGATCACGGGCGTCGGCTCGCTCATCCACCTGTACTCGATCGGGTACATGGAGCACGACGAGCGCCGCCGCCGCTTCTTCGGCTATCTGAACCTGTTCCTCGCGGCGATGCTGCTGCTCGTCCTCGCCGACAACTACCTGCTGCTGTACGTCGGCTGGGAGGGCGTCGGTCTCGCCTCGTACCTGCTGATCGGCTTCTGGCAGCACAAGCCCAGCGCGGCCACGGCCGCCAAGAAGGCCTTCCTGGTCAACCGGGTCGGCGACATGGGCCTGTCGATCGCGATCATGCTGATGTTCACGACGTTCGGCACCTTCGCCTTCGGCCCGGTCCTCACGCACGCCACCGGCGCCTCCGAGGGCAAGCTCACCGCGATCGGCCTGATGCTGCTGCTCGCCGCCTGCGGCAAGTCCGCCCAGGTGCCGCTGCAGTCCTGGCTCGGGGACGCCATGGAGGGCCCGACCCCGGTCTCCGCCCTCATCCACGCGGCGACCATGGTGACCGCCGGCGTCTACCTCATCGTCCGCTCCGGAGCGATCTTCAACGCGGCCCCGGACGCGCAGCTCGTCGTCACCGTCGTGGGCGCCGTCACGCTCCTGTTCGGTGCGATCGTCGGTTGCGCGAAGGACGACATCAAGAAGGCGCTGGCCGGTTCGACCATGTCGCAGATCGGCTACATGGTGCTCGCCGCCGGCCTCGGCCCGATCGGCTACGTGTTCGCGATCATGCACCTGGTGACGCACGGCTTCTTCAAGGCCGGCCTCTTCCTCGGCGCGGGCTCCGTCATGCACGGCATGAACGACGAGGTCGACATGCGCAAGTTCGGCGGCCTGCGCAAGTACATGCCGGTCACCTTCATCACCTTCGGCCTCGGCTACCTGGCGATCATCGGGTTCCCGGGCCTGTCCGGCTTCTTCTCCAAGGACAAGATCATCGAGGCGGCGTTCGCCAAGGGCGGCACCGAGGGCTGGATCCTCGGCGCCTGCGCCCTGCTCGGCGCGGCCATCACCGCGTTCTACATGACCCGCGTGATGCTGATGACGTTCTTCGGCGAGAAGCGCTGGCAGCCCGACGAGCACGGCCACGAGCCGCACCCGCACGAGTCCCCGAAGTCCATGACGATCCCGATGATCGTCCTGGCGATCGGCTCGGTCTTCGGCGGCGCGTTCTTCAGCATCGGCGACCGCTTCCTGCACTGGCTGGAGCCGGTCACCGGCCACAGCGAGGGAGACTCCCCGCTGAGCGCGGCCACCGTCACCGGCGCCACCATGGTGTGCCTGGTCGTCGGCGTCGGCATCGCCTGGCTCCAGTACGGCCGCCGTCCCGTCCCGGCCGCCGCCCCGCGCGGTTCGCTGCTCACCCGCGCGGCCCGCCGCGACCTGCTCCAGGACGACTTCAACCACGTCGTCCTGGTCCGCGGCGGCGAACACCTCACCCGCTCCCTGGTCTACGTCGACCACACCCTGGTCGACGGGGTGGTCAACGGCACGGCGGCGGGCTTCGGCGGACTCTCCGGCCGACTGCGCAAGCTCCAGAACGGCTACGCGCGCTCGTACGCGGTCTCGATGTTCGGCGGCGCCGCCCTCCTGGTCGCCGCGACCCTGCTGATGAGGGCGGTCTGATACCGATGTCCTTTCCTCTGCTGACAGCCACGGCGGTGCTGCCGGCCGTCGGGGCGGTCGCCACCGCCGCCGTACCGGCCGCACGGCGCACCGCCGCCAAATGGCTCGCCCTGCTGGTGTCGCTCGGCACCCTGGCGCTCGCGATCGTCGTCCTGGTCCGCTTCGACCCGGGCGGATCCCGCTACCAGCTGACCGAGTCCCACGCCTGGATCAAGGACTTCGGGGTCCGTTACGAACTGGGCGTCGACGGGATCGCCGTCGCCCTGCTCGCCCTGACCGCCCTGCTGATCCCGTTCATCGTCCTGGCGGGCTGGCACGACGCCGACCCCCTGGAGACCGGCAGCAAGCGGTGGCGGCCGACACAGGGCTTCTTCGCCCTGATCCTGGCCGTCGAGGCGATGGTGATCATCTCCTTCGAGGCCACCGACGTCTTCCTCTTCTACATCTTCTTCGAAGCCATGCTGATCCCGATGTACTTCCTCATCGGCGGCTTCGGGGACCGGGCCCACGCGGGCTCCGACGAGAACGCGGCGGCCCAACGGTCGTACGCCGCGGTGAAGTTCCTCCTCTACAACCTGGTCGGCGGGCTCATCATGCTGGCCGCGGTGATCGGCCTCTACACGGTGGCCGGGAACTTCTCGCTCGCGGAGATCGCGCAGGCCCGCGCGAACGGCTCGCTGCACATGGCGACCAGCACCGAACGCTGGCTGTTCCTCGGCTTCTTCTTCGCCTTCGCGGTGAAGGCGCCGCTGTGGCCGCTGCACACCTGGCTGCCCAACGCCATGCAGGAGTCCACCGCGCCGGTCGCCGTGCTCATCACGGCGGTCGTCGACAAGGTGGGCACGTTCGCGATGCTCCGCTTCTGCCTCCAGCTGTTCCCCGAGGCCTCGAAGTGGGCGACACCCGCCATCCTGGTCCTGGCCGTGATCAGCATCATCTACGGCGCCCTGCTCGCCGTCGGCCAGCGGGACATCAAGCGGCTGGTCGCCTACGCGTCCATCTCGCACTTCGGCTTCATCATCCTCGGCATCTTCGCGATGACCAGCCAGGGCCAGTCCGGCGCCACGCTGTACATGGTCAACCACGGCATCTCCACCGCCGCGCTGATGCTGGTCGCCGGCTTCCTGATCTCCCGGCGCGGCTCGCGGCTCATCGCCGACTACGGCGGCGTGCAGAAGGTCGCCCCGGTGCTCGCGGGCACCTTCCTGATCGGCGGCCTGGCCACCCTGTCGCTGCCGGGGCTCGCGCCCTTCGTGAGCGAGTTCCTCGTCCTGGTCGGCACGTTCACGCGCTACCCGGCCATCGGCATCATCGCCACCCTCGGCATCGTCCTCGCCGCGCTCTACACCCTCGTCCTGTACCAGCGGACGATGACGGGCCCGGTGAAACCGGAGGTCTCGGCGATGCCCGACCTGCGCGCGCGTGAGCTGCTGGTCGTCACGCCGCTGATCGTCCTGCTGATCTTCCTGGGCGTCTATCCGAAGCCCGTCACGGACATCGTCAACCCGGCGGTCAAGCAGACCATGTCGGACGTACACAAGACCGACCCGAAGCCCGCAGTGGAGGCGGCCAAGTGAGCGCAGCAGCCGTCCACAGCCTGTGGACAACCGCGGCGGAGCCGATCGCGAAGATCGACGCGCCGAAGATCGAATACGGACAATTGTCCCCCACCCTGATCGTGCTCGGCGCGGCGATCGTCGGGATCCTCATCGAGGCGTTCGTGCCGCGCAGGTCCCGCTACTACGCGCAGGTGTTCGTCTCCGCCGTGGCGCTGTGCGCGGCCTTCGCGGCGGTCGTCGCGCTGGCCGCGGACGGCTACGGCACCACGAAGGCGCACATCGCCGCGATGGGCGCGATCGCCGTCGACGGACCGTCCCTGTTCCTCCAGGGCACGATCCTGCTGGCCGGCCTGCTCGGCCTGTTCACCTTCGCCGAACGCCGCCTCGACCCGGCCGCCCACGGCAACCGCGTCGACTCCTTCGCCGCCCAGGCCGCCTCCGTGCCCGGCAGCGAAAGCGAGCAGGCCGCGGTGAAGGCGGGCTTCACCACCACCGAGGTGTTCCCGCTGCTCCTGTTCGCGGTCGCCGGCATGCTGGTGTTCCCCTCGGCCAACGACCTGCTGACGCTCTTCGTGGCCCTGGAGGTCTTCTCCCTCCCGCTGTACCTGATGTGCGCCCTGGCCCGCCGCAAGCGCCTGATGTCGCAGGAAGCCGCGGTCAAGTACTTCCTGCTGGGTGCGTTCGCCTCCGCGTTCACCCTGTTCGGCATCGCCCTGCTGTACGGCTACGCCGGCTCGGTGTCCTACGCCACCGTCTCCCAGGTCGTCGACGGCACCGTCACCAACGTCGACCCCGCCCTCGCCGACACCATGGGCAACGACGCGCTGCTGCTGATCGGCACCGCCATGGTCGTCATGGGCCTGCTCTTCAAGGTCGGCGCGGTCCCCTTCCACATGTGGACCCCCGACGTCTACCAGGGCGCGCCCACCCCGGTGACCGGCTTCATGGCGGCGGCGACCAAGGTGGCCGCTTTCGGCGCGCTGCTGCGGCTGCTGTACGTCGTCCTGCCCGGCCTGCGCTGGGACTGGCGGCCGGTCATGTGGGCCGTCGCGATCATCACCATGCTGGGCGGCGCGATCGTCGCGATCACCCAGACCGACATCAAGCGGCTGCTGGCGTACTCGTCGATCGCGCACGCCGGGTTCATCCTCGCGGGCGTCATCGCGACCTCCAAGGACGGCGTGTCGTCCGTGCTGTTCTACCTGGCCGGGTACTCCTTCGTGACCATCGGCGCCTTCGCCGTGGTCACCCTGGTGCGCGACGCCGGCGGCGAGGCCACCCACCTGTCCAAGTGGGCCGGTCTCGGCCGGCGCTCACCGCTGGTCGCGGCCGTCTTCGCGGTGTTCCTGCTGGCCTTCGCCGGTATCCCGCTGACCTCCGGCTTCGCCGGGAAGTTCGCCGTGTTCAAGGCGGCGGCGGAAGGCGGGGCGGCCCCGCTGGTCGTCGTCGGTGTGATCTCGTCGGCGATCGCCGCGTTCTTCTACATCCGTGTGATCGTGCTCATGTTCTTCAGCGAGCCCAGGCCCGACGGTCCCACGGTCGCCGTCCCCTCACCGCTGACCATGGCGGCGATCGGCGTCGGTGTCGCGGTCACCCTGGTGCTCGGCGTCGCGCCGCAGTACTTCCTCGACCTGGCGAGCCAGGCGGGAGTCTTCGTGCGCTGACCGCTCCGGTACGGCCCTGGGCCCCGGTTCCCTTCGCGGAACCGGGGCCCACGCGCGTGAGCGGCCACCGGCCACCGGCTACGCGCACGCCACCGTCGGGTTCCACGGCGCGAACAGACCGCTCGGATTGTCCTTCCAGATCCAGGCGTGCAGCGTGTACACGGAGCCCACGCCGTCCAGGTTCGCCGGCCCCTGGAACGTCTGCCCGAACAGCGTCGGCGCGGCGGCGCCGGGGACCGCGCGCACGATCCACTCCACCCCCACCAGGGCACGGCCGCCGTCGTCGTCGGCCTCGTAGAGCAGACCTGCGGGCGCGGCCGGGTCGAGGCTGCCGATCTGGGCGGGGTTCACGTAGTGGTGGCCCGCGCCGCCCTCACCGGTCGCGGTGTCCCGCGCGCACCCGCCGAGCGGCGCGTACCCGTCCGTGACCGCGAACGGCTCGTACTGGTAGTCCGCGGTCGCCGTGTACGTCGGGGTCAGATCCGTCCACACGAACGGGTCGGCCTCGGGGACGGGGGCCGCGTCGGCGGGAACCGCGGCCAGAGCGAACGGCACGGCCAGCGCCAGGACGGCGCCGGCGGTGCGGGACCTGAGAGACATCGTGATGCTCCTTGGGGCGGAAGAGGCACGCGACTGCGCGTCTCCGTACAGCGCGGGCCTCCCCGGTCCCGCCCGTGCAGCATGGCCCGCGCCGCTTCCGGGCCGCCACACGAGGGCGGCCAAAGGGCTGAGCGCACCACCGGGCGGGGGACCTGTGGACAACTCCGTCGCTGTCGGTCCGTACCCCTATCGTGGAGGCAGTGGTCGAGGGACGACGTACGGGGGACACGACGATGGGCGCGACGGGCGGAACGGACGAGATGCCAGGGACGACCGAGCCGCCGGGGACGCGGCAGACGCCCGGACCGACGGACAGCGAGGCACTGGCCACGCTGCACCGGGTCTTCGGGTACGACGCCTTCCGGGGCGAACAGGAATCGATCATCGAGCATGTGGTGGCCGGCGACGACGCGGTCGTGCTCATGCCCACCGGCGGCGGAAAATCGCTGTGCTACCAGATCCCCTCCCTGGTCAGACCCGGTACGGGCATCGTGATCTCACCGCTCATCGCGCTCATGCAGGACCAGGTGGACGCCCTGCGCGCCCTCGGCGTCAACGCGGGGTTCGTCAACTCCACCCAGGACTTCGACGAGCGGCGGGTGGTCGAGGCCCAGTTCCTCGCCGGCGAGCTGGACCTGCTCTACCTGGCACCGGAGCGGCTGCGCCTGGACTCCACGCTGGACCTGCTGGCCCGCGGCAAGATCGCCGTCTTCGCGATCGACGAGGCACACTGCGTCTCCCAGTGGGGCCACGACTTCCGCCCCGACTACCTCGCCCTGTCCCTCCTCGGCGAGCGCTGGCCGGACGTCCCGCGCATCGCGCTCACCGCGACCGCCACCCACGCGACCCACGAGGAGATCACCCAGCGGCTGCACATGCCGGCCGCCCGGCACTTCGTGGCCAGCTTCGACCGGCCCAACATCCAGTACCGGATCATCCCCAAGGCCGACCCCAAGAAACAGCTGCTCACCTACCTCCGCCAGGAACACGAGGGCGACGCGGGCATCGTCTACTGCCTCTCCCGCAAGTCCGTCGAGGCCACGGCCGAATTCCTCACCCGCAACGGCGTTGAGGCCGTCCCTTACCACGCCGGCCTCGACGCGGGCACCCGCGCGGCCCACCAGTCCCGCTTCCTGCGCGAGGACGGCCTGGTCGTGGTCGCCACCATCGCCTTCGGCATGGGCATCGACAAACCCGACGTCCGGTTCGTCGCCCACCTCGACCTGCCCAAGTCCGTCGAGGGCTACTACCAGGAGACCGGCCGCGCCGGCCGCGACGGTCTGCCCTCCACCGCCTGGATGGCGTACGGCCTCAACGACGTCATACAGCAGCGTAAGCTCATCCAGTCCGGCGAGGGCGACGAGGCGTTCCGCCGCCGGGCCCAGTCCCACCTCGACTCGATGCTCGCCCTGTGCGAGACCGCCCGGTGCCGCCGCGGGCAGCTGCTCAAGTACTTCGGCCAGGATCCCGCGCCCGAGGGCTGCGGCAACTGCGACACCTGCCTCACCCCGCCGGAGACCTGGGACGGCACCGTCGCCGCCCAGAAGGTCCTCTCCACGGTGGTACGGCTGCAGCGCGAACGCGGGCAGAAGTTCGGCGCCGTCCAGATCGTCGACATCCTGCTCGGCAAGCGCACCGCCAAGGTCATCCAGTTCGACCACGACCAGCTGTCCGTCTTCGGCATCGGCACCGATCTCGAAGAGGGCGAATGGCGGGGCGTCGTCCGGCAGTTGCTCGCCCAGGGGCTGCTGGCCGTGGAGGGCGAGTACGGCACGCTGGTGCTCACCGAGGCCAGCGGGACGGTACTGCGGCGCGAGCGGGACGTTCCGCTCCGCAAGGAGCCGAAGAAACCCGCCGTCTCCCGCGCCCCGGGTGCGTCCGGGTCCTCCGGGTCCTCCGGCAGGGGCAGGGCGAAGGCGGCGGTGGCGGAGCTGCCCGAGGAACTGCTCCCCGCGTTCGAGGCACTCCGCGCCTGGCGCGCCGAACAGGCCCGCGAGCAGGGTGTACCGGCGTACGTGATCTTCCACGACGCCACGCTGAGGGAGATCGTCGGCCGGTGGCCCGAGTCGGTCGCCGAGCTGGGCACCGTCGGCGGGGTCGGCGAGAAGAAGCTCGTGACCTACGGCGAGGGCGTGCTCGCGGTGCTGGCCTCCCTGGGGACACCGTCCTCCCAGGCCCCGGCGGAGACCCGGGCCCCGGCTCAGGCCCCCGAGGCCGCCGGGCCCGAGGACCCGGACCACTGGCCCGAGATGGACGCGGAGCCGGAACCGGAGGACTGGATGTAGCCCGGTCGGGCCCGGTGCGGGGGCCCCGTTCGAAGCCCCCGCACCGCACGCGTCGAAGCTCTCGCGCAGCACGGGTCGAAGCCCCCGCACCGCACGCGTCGAAGCCCTCGCACCGCACGGGCCGGCCTGTGCGGTGCCGCGCGGTTCAGGACCGGATCAGGGTGCGGGCCTGCTCGATCCAGCCCGTCACGGCCTTGGCACCACAGCTCTCGGCGAGGACCTGCGCCTCGTCGAGATGCTGGAGCGCCGCCGCCCTGTCTCCCGTCTCGGCCGCGAGCTGGGCCAGTGCCAGCAGGCCGGCCGCCTCCCCGGGCCGGAAACCGGCCGCCCGGCGCAGCGCCACCGACTCGGTCAACCGCGCGCGGGCCAGCTCGAAATCGCCCGCCTCGCGGTCGGCGAAGCCCAGGTGGCGTACCGCGTAGGACATCGTCACCCGGTCACCGACGGAGGCCGCCAGCGCGTACGACTTCTCGAAGTACGGTCTGCCGGTGGCGCCGTCGCCCTTCACCACCTGGTGCCAGCAGCCGATCCAGAACAACGCGTCCGCCTCACCGGAGGCGTTCCCGAGCCGCCGGTACAGCTCGGCCGCCCGCTCGAACAGCGCCAACTCCCGGCTGTCCGCCTCGCGGTCGCCCAGGAAGCGGACATGCAGGATCCTGCCCCGGGCCATGGAGAGCGGCGCCTCGACGGCGTCCAGCACGTCCTCGGACCGGTCCAGGGCCGTTGTGTCGCCGCCGAACATCGCGGCCTCGAAGAGCTCACCCGTGTGCGCGACCCAGTCCTGCTCGTGTGCGTCCTGCATGTCGTGTCCCTCCCCGTCGGACGATGGCAGCGCCGAGGCTATCCCGTGCCCGGAGAGCGGCCGAGGGATTTCGCGGACGGCGAGGCCCGGCGGCGCCTCAGCCGAGCGCCGTCAGCCCCGGGGCGAACGTGATCAGCAGCGGCAGCAGGGGGACCAGCGCGGCCACCGTCGTGGTCAGGGCGCGCTGACGGCGCAGCAGCCGCGGTGGTGGTTCCAGGAGGCGGTCGACCCGCTCGCCGAGCAGCCGGCGGCTGGACGCGCACGACAGGACCCCGCGGTGCTGGTTCAGTTCGATCAGGGCCAGCGCGGTCGTCAGGTGGCCGCAGCGGCGGGACGCCGTGTCGTCGGCGGCGAGTTCGACCAGCCGGTGGGTCTGGTCGCAGAAGTGGGAGAACAACGGCACGCGCGGGAAGCCGGTGGCCAGTGCGCTGGACAGGTGGAGCAGCCAGTCGTGGTGGGCGCGCGCGTGGCCCCGCTCGTGGGTGAGCACGGCGTCCAGTTGGTGGTCGGTGAGTCGGTGCAGTGCCCCGGTGGTCACGACCAGCTGGGGTGGATGCCCGGGCATCCACCAGGCGTCCGGGTATTCGTCCTCCAGCACCAGCATCGGCCCGCGTGCCGCGGGCAGGCCCGCCGGCAGCTCCGGTGCCCGTTCACGCAGGTGCGCGCGGGTCAGTCCGCGCCGCCGCCGGGCCTCGACCAGTTCACGGGCGAGCATCGCCGTCGTCCAGGCGGCTCCGCACGCGAGCAGCACCGTGAGGACGGCCGCCCACAGGGGCGCCACGGAGAGGTCGTACGCCGCGGTGACCGCCGGCGGCGCGGGCGCGAACACCCGGTCGCGCACGGTGTGGAAGACGGCCGCCGCGCCCAGGACGAGCGCGGCCAGGCAGCACATCAGCACGGTGGCGACGAGGCACTGCCACACCCACAGCGCGACCACCGGCTCCCGTTCGGGCCACAGGGCCTGTACCAGCGCGCGGGGTGCGGGCACCGCGGCCGTCAGGGCGACGACGCTCAGAAGGAGCAGGCAGACGGTCATGCCGAGGCTCCGTTTCCCGATCGCAGGGGTGTGCGGGTGGTGCGGGGGTGATGCGTCGTCGCGCGACGGAGTGCGTGGGCCCGCCGCATCGTGTGACGCGTGCGCCGTCGCCTCGCATGGTGCGCGTGCGGGCGCATCGCATGGTGCGTGTCCCGCCAGTATGACGGGACGGGACGCCCCGAGTCAGGTACCGGCGAGGATCCGGATGTTCTCCTCGCCGGCCCCCGACGGCTGTGCCCCGCCGCGCCCAGGAGCGCTCCCGGTCCGGCGCCCCGAGGCGTGCCGACCGCCCCCGCGCCTCAAGCCGCCACGATCCGCCCGCTGACCTCCCCGAGTCCCACCCGGCTGCCGCCCGGCCCCGGCGCCCACGCCGACATCGTCACCTCGTCGCCGTCCTCCAGGTAGGTCCGCTTGCCGTCCGGGAGGTCGAGCGGGTCCCGGCCGTTCCAGGTGAGTTCCAGCAGCGAGCCGCGCTGAGCGGGTTCCGTGCCGCTCACCGTGCCGGAGCCGTAGAGGTCACCGGTGCGCAGCGAGGCGCCGTTGACGGTCAGGTGGGCGAGTTGCTGGGCGGCGGTCCAGTACATGGTGGAGAACGGCGGCTCGGACACCACCTGACCGTTGATCGCGATCGACATCCGCAGGTCGTATCCCGCGGGTTCCTCGGCGGCGTCGTCCAGGTACGGCAGCAGCGGGTGCGTCCGCCGGGGCGGTGCGACGCGGGCGTCCTCCAGCGCGTCCAGCGGGGTGATCCACGCCGAGACCGAGGTGGCGAAGGACTTGCCGAGGAACGGGCCGAGCGGGACGTACTCCCAGGCCTGGATGTCGCGCGCCGACCAGTCGTTGAGGAGCGTGAGCCCGAACACGTGCTCGCGGAAGTCGCCCAGTGCCACCGGACGGCCCTGCGGCGACGGTGCGCCGACCACGAAGCCGACCTCGGCCTCGATGTCCAGCCGGGCCGAGGGCCCGAACACCGGTGCCTCCGCGGGGTCCGGCGACGCCTTGCGCTGGCCGGAGGGCCGTACGACGTCCGTTCCCGACACCACGACCGTGCCCGCGCGGCCGTGGTAGCCGATGGGCAGGTGCTTCCAGTTGGGGGTGAGGGGTTCGGGGGCGTCGGGGCGGAAGATGCGGCCGGCGTTGCGGGCGTGGTTCTCGGAGGCGTAGAAGTCGACGTAGTCGGCGACCTCGAAGGGGAGGTGCAGGGCCACCGCCGGCAGCGGGTGGAAGAGCGGCTCGAGTACCTCGCGGTGCGCGGGCACGGTCACCCAGGCGGTCAGGGCGCGCCGTACGTCCGACCAGGTGGTGCGGCCGGCGGCCAGCAGCGGGTTGAGGGTCGGGCGGGCCAGGAGCGTGGCGTAGGGGGAGCCGAGCGCGAGAGCCGCGGCACCGGCGTCGAGTACGTGGTCGCCGAGGCGGACGCCAACCCTCCGTTCCGTGCTCTCGGGGGTCGAGAACACGCCGTACGGAAGGTTGTGCGGGCCGAAGGGGTCACCCTCGGGGACCTCGAAGGGGGGCAAGGGGGGCATGGGGTGGCTGCCTCGCTCTCATCCGTGCCGCGCCGGGCCGACTGTGTGGTGACGTCGCTGTGGCATCGGGCGGCAGTCCATGTGGTCGCGCCACACGTTACGTGTGAGTTGGCTGTCGTGGCAGTGTCTAAAGAGTTCGCAATGTCCCGATAAGCCTTGTCGGAGGGTTCAATTCCGGCTTAGCGTCCTTTGGGGGACACGGCCGGGATGGGTCCGGTCCGTAGGGGGGACACGTGGGGGGACCCGTGGCCAGGAATTCCGTCGGCATGCCGCTCGACGCGGACCGCGACGTGCCGGGCCTGATCGTCAAGTTCGGCGACTATCCGCTGCATCACGGCGGGGTCGGCGCGATACGCAGTCTGGGCCGCCTTGGCGTTCCCATGTACGCGATCACGGAGGACGCCTACACGCCCGCGGCCTCCTCCCGCTACCTCGAACGGGCGTTCGTGTGGCCGACCACGGGTGCCGAGGAACCGGACCACCTGGTCGAGGGACTGCTGCGCGTCGGCCGCCGCATCGGACGTCCGACCGTGCTGATCCCGACCGACGAGGAGGCCGCGGTCCTGATCGCCGAACACCAGGACGCGCTCGGCGACCGTTTCCTCTTCCCCCGGGTGGAGCCGGCGCTGCCACGCCGGCTCGCCAGCAAGCAGGGGCTGCACGAACTGTGCCTGGAACACGGGATCCCCAGTCCGGCCGCCGCCTTTCCGCAGTCCTACGACGACATCGTCGACTTCGCGGAGAAGGCCCGGTTCCCCGTCGTCGCGAAGAACCGCGAGGCGTTCGTCCGGCGCAGCCGGCCCGCCGTCAACGGCACGACGAGGATTGCCACCCCCGAGGGACTCCTCACTCTCGCGCGTGCGTGGGGCACCCGTCCGGGTGTCATCCTCCAGGAGTACCTGCCGAGGGAGGACGCCGAGGACTGGATCGTGCACGCCTACTTCGACGCCGACTCGAACCCGGGCGCCCTGTTCACCGGCGTCAAGGTGCGCTCGTGGCCGCCGCACGCGGGCATGACGGCCAACGCGTACGTCGTCGACAACCCGGAACTCGCCGACCTCGCCGCGCGTTTCATCAAACAGATCGGCTTCACCGGCGTCATCGACCTGGACCTGCGTTTCGACCGCCGCGACGGGCGGTACAAGCTGCTCGACTTCAACCCGCGCATGGGCGCCCAGTTCCGGCTCTTCGAGAGCGAGTCGGGCGTGGACGTGGTCCGTGCCATGCACCTGGACCTGACCGGGCGGCGGGTCCCGGAGGGGGAGCAGCGCGCCGGCCACCGGTACGTCGTGGAGAACATCGACGTACCCGCCCTCCTCGCCTATCGCCGCAGCGGGTACACGACACCGCACGCGCCCGGCCGGCCGAGCGGCACCGAGCTGGCCTGGTTCGCCGGAGACGACCCGCTGCCGTTCGTCACGATGCTCGCCCGCTTCGTGCGCCCGGGCGCGAAGCACCTCTATCAGCTCTGGCGCACCAACCGCCGGGGCTCCGGCACCTCCGCGAAGTAGGCACCGCGCCGGGCCCGCGCGGGCCCTCGCGCCCACGCCGGCCCCCGGTCCGGCAACACCGCCACGGCGGAAGCCATTTGAGGCCGAAACGCACAGTGAGTCTCAGGGGCGCGCTGTCCGTATTCTCTGATCATGGTCGCACCCACCCCGTACGCACTGATCGCCACCGACCTGGACGGCACGCTGCTGCGCGCCGACGACACCCTCTCGGAACGGTCGCTCGCCGCCATCGCACGGGCCGGCCGCTCGGGAGCCCGGCATCTGGTGGTGACCGGTCGGCCCGCGCCGAGAGTGCGCCCCCTGCTGGACGACCTCGGCTGCAGGGGACTCGCGGTCTGCGGGCAGGGCGCCCAGTTGTACGACGCGGGCGCGGACCGGCTGCTGTGGTCGGTCACCCTGGACCGGGAGCTGGCGGAGACCGCCCTCGGGAAGATCGAGGCCGAGGTGGGGCAGGTGTACGCGGCGGTCGACCAGGACGGCGTGGACGGGCTCACGCTCATCGAGCCCGGCTACCGGATGCCCCACCCCACGCTGCCGGCGCTTCGCGTCGGCGGACGCGACGACCTGTGGTGCGAGCCCATCAGCAAGGTGCTGCTGCGCCACCACACCCTGTCCGACGACGAACTGGCGGCGACCGCGCGCGCGGTGGTGGGGTCGCTGGCGACGGTCACCATGTCGGGGCCGGGGACGGTCGAGCTGCAGCCGTGCGGGGTTACCAAGGCGACCGGGCTGGCTCTGGCCGCCGACCACCTGGGGCTGAGTGCCGAACAGGCCATCGCCTTCGGCGACATGCCCAACGACATCCCCATGTTCGACTGGGCGGCCTACGGGGTGGCCATGGCCAACGCCCACCCCGAACTCAAGGCGGTCGCCGACGAGATCACCTCGTCGAACGAGGACGACGGCATCGCCGTCGTCCTCGAAAGACTCTTTCACTGATGGTGCGGTGCGGTACCGCGCACTGCGGTGCGGTGCGGTCAGTACGCGCCGTGCACGTTGTCGATGGAGCCGTACCGCGCGGCCGCGTAGTTGCAGGCGGCGGTGATGTTCGCGACCGGGTCGTAGACGTCGAAGGACGTGCCGGCCACGTGGTAGGTCTTGAACGTCGGGTCGATCACCTGGAGCAGCCCCTTGGAGGGGATGCCGGCGACCGCGTTGGAGTCCCAGAGGTTGATGGCCTGCGGGTTGCCGGAGGACTCACGCATCACGTTGCGGTAGATGCCGTCGTACGTACCCGGGATCTTCATTTCGGCCATGATCGCGAGGGACTCGCGGATCCAGCCGTCGAGGTTGTTCGGGTATCCGGCGAGAGTCTTCGAGGCGGTGGAGCTGCTGGAAGTGGCGGCGGAGGCCGTGGTCGCCCCGATGAGCGGGAGGGCGAGAACGGCGACACCGGTACCGACGATGGTGGCGAAGGTGAAGCTGCGGACCATGCGGTTACGGCGGGGACGGCGGTGCTGAGCGTCAGCAGACATGTCGTGGTTCCTCTCCGTCGCCTGCGGGGTGAGCTGTCGGGTTCGGGCTCGGGGAGTGCCCGGTCGTCCCGCCCTGCGGCGAGGCGACTTCACCCCTGGCCGTTCCGGTACGACCTCCGTCGGTGACGTCGGCCGCCCGGTCGGGCGACTTACCTGGTTCCCCCGCTCCTGCCGTGCGAATGGACTCGTTTGATGGGGCACGACGGGCGGCGGCAGGATTCGGCGTCCACCCGGTGAGCCGGAACGTATGCGAGAGCACATGTCCGAAACAAGCACCTGATTCACACAACACACCCATTGACCTTGATCTGAGGCGTATGAGGTGCTTGATCCTTTGCTGTTGCCAAGCATCAACTCGCCTACGGGGAAAGGGCGGAAGGGGTGTCTTGCCCGCTTTGTGGCACTCCGGGCCACGTGACCCACTTCACGAAGTGGCAATTGCGGCGAATCGGACAAGAGGGATTCTTTGCAGGCCCCTTTCCGAGGCTCGGGGGAATAGGTCCGCGCCGCCATTTGTATGGATTGCCTCGCCCGGATCGGCGGAGTGGCGCGCACCACAGGCAATTCCGAGAATTGTCTGAATTGCCCTATAAGACGGAATCGCATGCGACGGGCGGCGCGCGAGGGGTCGGCCGGCTTCGACGGGTGGCGGAGGGGGTACCTCCGGGCAGGTGATGTCCATCGGAGCGCGGCTCGGCCTCCCGGTTCGGGGCAAGTGCGCACACTTCGGTCTAAGTCATCGGATGTTCAGTCGTATCGCCTGATCAAAGACATAGTGGTCGTGATCCGATAGTGCCCGGGGTGTAACGGTGGGCGCCCTCGGTGATCGAAACCTGACCGGATACGCTGACTTGAGTGCTGGCAGCGACCTATCGACAAACCGCGTAATCACCAGTGGACACCAGCAGACAGGAGACCCCTCGTGACCGTCGGGCCGTTCGGGCTGAGCGTGCGGGACCAGGCTCTGGAAGCCGATGTCCAGGCCGGATTGACGGCTGTCGAGGAGGGCTTGCTAGAAGCCACCAAAAGTGAGGTCCCGTTCATCACGGAGGCCGCGCAGCACCTCGTGCGGGCCGGCGGGAAGCGGTTCCGGCCACTGCTGGTGATGCTGGCCGCGCAGTTCGGTGACCCGTACGCGCCGGGCGTCGTGCCGTCGGCCGTGGTGGTCGAACTGACCCATCTCGCCACGCTGTACCACGACGACGTCATGGACGAGGCGGCCGTACGGCGCGGGGTCGACAGCGCCAACACCCGCTGGGGCAACTCCGTCGCCGTCCTGACCGGTGACTTCCTCTTCGCCCGTGCCTCGCAGATCCTCGCCGATCTCGGACCCGAGGCGGTGCGGGTCCAGGCCCTCGCGTTCGAACGGTTGGTGACGGGCCAGATCCTGGAGACGGCGGGTCCCTCCGACGGGCGTGACCCGGTCGACCACTACCTCGACGTGCTGGGCGGCAAGACCGGCTCGCTGGTGGCGGTCTCCTGCCGCTTCGGCGCGATGATGTCCGGCGCCGACGAGACGGTCGTGGACGTCCTCACCCAGTACGGCGAGCGTCTCGGCGTCGCCTTCCAGCTCGCCGACGACGTCCTGGACATCGCCTCCGACTCCCACGAGTCCGGCAAGACCCCGGGGACCGATCTGCGCGAGGGCGTCCCCACGCTTCCGGTGCTGCGGCTGCGGGAGCGGGCGGCGCGACTGGGGCTGGCCGAGGACCTCGCCCTGTGCGAGCTGCTGGACTCCGACCTCACGGACGACGCGCGGCACGCGGAGGCCCTGACGGCGCTGCGGGCGCACCCGGCCCTGGAGCAGGCGCGCCGGGACACGGTCCGGTACGCGGAGGAGGCCCGGGCCGCCCTGGCGCCGCTGGTGGAGTGCGACGCCAAGGCGGCACTCCTGGAGCTGTGCGACGCGGTGGTGCACCGGGCGGGTTAGCTCCGCCGCGTGTGGCGCGGGTCGTACTGCCGAGATCCTGTGCCGGAACGCCGCCGGCGGCGCCACGCGGGCCGGCCCCTGCGTCGCGAGCGCCGTCGTGCCGTCGTCAGCGCCCCCCGGCCGGCCGCCCGTTCGTGCGGCAGCGCGGAGCGAACGGAGTACGTGACGGAAAGTGACCGGAGGTGTCTTCCCCGCACGACCCCTACGGGTCGGGGAGGCGCCTCCGCCCTTGTGTCATACCGCAGTCGTACGCGGAGTTGGCTCCCGGGTCTGACGCTTGAGACGCGCGGATTTGGTGAGATGGAGACCACGGAAATCACCACCACTCACCGATTCGGGTGAGAATGGCGGCTCAGGGTGGGAAACGTGCGAGCACAGCCGCCGCCGACGACGGAGGTAAGGCACACATGGCACCGTACGGAACCGAGGACAGCACGGGGGCCGCGCAGGCCGACGACGAGCTGCGCGCCGAGCGGCGGCGCAAGGCCACGCGCTACGTCGTCCCGGTCGCGGTCATGGGGGTGGCCGCGGCCACGATCGGCCTGGTACCGGCACTCGCCGACTCCGGCGACCCCGACCTGCCGAAGATCACGGCACAGGAACTCATCAACAAGATCGCCAACTCGGACGTGCAGCAGCTGTCCGGCACCGTGAAGATCAGCACCGACCTCGGCCTGCCCGACCTCGGCGGCCTGGAGAACGGCCTGCTGTCCGGCGCGGCCCAGGGCGGCGACGGCTCGTCCGCCGACCCGTCGACCAAGCTCACCGAACTCGCCTCCGGCACGCACACGCTGCGCGTGGCCGCCGACGGCCCCGAGAAGCAGAAGGTGTCGCTGCTGGAGAGCGGCGCCGAGTACAGCCTCATCCACAACGGCACCGATGTGTGGGGCTACGACAGCAAGTCCAACGAGGTCTACCACTCCACGGACGCCGACTCCGACTCCGGCAAGGCCGGCCGGAACGAAGCCCCGGCCACGCCCAAGGACTTCGCCGACGAGGTCCTCAAGTCGGTCGACGACACCACCTCGGTGAAGGTCGACGGCACCGCCCAGGTCGCCGGCCGTGACGCCTACCGGCTGGTCGTCAAGCCGAAGCAGTCCGGCACGACGGTCGGCGCGATCAGCATCGCGGTGGACGCGAAGACCGGCACCCCGCTGAAGTTCACGCTGACCCCGTCGAGCGGCGGCGCGGCCGTGATCGACGCCGGGTACACCCAGGTCAGCTTCGCCCGGCCGGCCGCCTCGACCTTCGACTTCACCCCGCCCAAGGGCGCCAAGGTCACCGAGGACGACAGCCTCGACAAGGCGCACAAGGCGAACGGCGCGGAGAAGGACGACAAGGGCGACCGGATCACCAGGGCGCCCGGCCACGGCACCCCCGAGGAGCTCGGCAAGAACGGCTTCGACGTCCTCGGCAAGGGCTGGAACTCCATCGCCGTCATCGACTCCGGTGACAAGGGCGGCCTGCCCAGCGGCTCCGCCTCCGGCGGCGGTGACCTGGGCGGCTTCCTCGGCTCGCTCGGCGACCCGGTCTCCGGCAAGTTCGGCAAGGGCACGGTCTTCTCCACCCGCCTGATCAACGCCCTGATGACGGACGACGGCAAGGTGTACGTCGGGGCGGTCGACAAGGCGTCGCTGGTGAAGGCGGCGAACGCGGGGTAACAGGGAGCGGGGCGAGCCCCCACCGCCCTGTGCCGCACGGCCCGGTGCCGCACCGGGCCGTGCCCCACGGCCCCGTGCCGCACGACGAACAGAGGGAGCCGATGGACCGACCGTCCGCCACCCAGCGTGAGCCGGAGGACCGGGGTCCGGACGACCCGGGGCGCGACGGCCCGGGCCAGGACGACCCCGGCCGGGCCGACCCGGCCCGCGCGGGCGTCATCGACACGCGCGGCCTCACCAAGCGCTACCGCGGCGGACAGCTCGCCGTGGACGGTCTCGACCTGACCGTCCCGGCGGGCAGCGTCTTCGGCTTCCTCGGTCCGAACGGCTCCGGCAAGACCACCACCATCCGCATGCTGATGGGCCTGATCGCACCCACCTCGGGCACGGCCCGGGTCCTGGGCCGCCCGATGCCGCGCGCCTCCCGCGAGGTACTGCCCCAGGTCGGGGCGCTCATCGAGGGCCCTGCCCTGTACGGCTTCCTCTCCGGCCGCGACAACCTGCTGCGGTACGACGCCGCCGACCCGACCGCCGACCCGCGCACCCGGCGCGCCCGCGTCGAGGCCGCGCTGGACCGGGTGGGACTGACGGCGGCGGCCGCGAAGAAGGCCAAGGCCTACTCCCTGGGCATGAAGCAGCGCCTGGGGCTGGCCGCGGCGCTGCTCCAGCCCCGCAGGCTGCTGGTCCTGGACGAGCCGACCAACGGCCTCGACCCGCAGGGCATGCGGGAGATCCGCTCCCTGGTCCGGGAACTGGCCGGGGACGGCACGACCGTCTTCCTCTCCTCCCACCTCCTCGACGAGATCGAGCAGGTCTGCACCCACGCGGCCGTGATGGCGCAGGGCAGGCTGATCGCCCAGGGCGCGGTGGCCGACCTGGCGGCCGGGGCCCGCGGCCGGCTCGTGGTGACCACCCCCGACACCGGCGAGACGGTCCGGGTGCTCAAGGAGCAGGGCGTGGCGGACGTGGTCGCCACCGAGGACCGGGTCACCGGCGAGCCGCCCGAGCGCGACCTCGCCGAGCTCAACGCGGCGCTCGTCGCCGCGGGCGTACGGGTACGCGGCTTCACGCTCGAACGGGCCTCGCTGGAGGACGCGTTCGTGGCACTCACCGGGGAGGGCTTCGATGTCGCGGGCTGACACGGCGGTCACCGTCGCACCGGCCGCACGGCCGAACCCGCTGTGGACCCTCGGCCTGCTCCGCAGCGAGCTGTCCGTCACCCTGCGGCGCTGGCGCACCCTCGCGCTGCTCGGCGTTCTGGCGGCGGTACCGGTCCTGATCGGGATCGCCGTCAGGATCGAGACGCGCGGCGACGGCCCGGCCGGCGGCGGCGGGGACGGCGGCCCGGCGTTCATCGCGCAGATCACCAACAACGGGCTGTTCCTGGTGTTCACGGCACTCGCCGCGACCCTTCCGTTCTTCCTGCCGATGGCCGTCGGGGTGGTGGCCGGGGACGCGGTCGCCGGCGAGGCGAACGCGGGCACCCTGCGCTACCTGCTGGTCGCCCCGGCCGGCCGCACCCGCCTGCTGCTCACCAAGTACGCCACGACGATGGCCTTCTGCCTGCTGGCCACACTGGTGGTGGCCGCCTCCGCCCTGGCGGTCGGCGCGCTCCTCTTCCCGCTCGGCGAACTGACCACCATCTCCGGCACCCGGATCTCCTTCACCGAGGGCCTCGGCCGGGCGCTGCTGATCGCCCTGGTGGTGGCGGCCTCGCTGACCGGTGTGGCGGCGCTGGGCCTGTTCGTCTCCACGCTGACCAACAGCGGCATCGCCGCGATGGCGACCACCGTCGGCCTGCTGATCACCGTCCAGATCCTCGACCAGATCCCGCAGCTGCACGCGCTTCAGCCGTACTTCTTCTCGCACTACTGGCTGTCCTTCGCCGACCTGATGCGCGACCCCGTCTACTGGGACGACCTGGTCAGAAACCTGGAGCTGCAGGGCCTGTACGCGGCGGTGTTCGGCTCGGCCGCGTGGGCACGGTTCACGACCAAGGACGTCACGGCGTAACGGCCCGCCGGGCACCGGGACACCGGGTGGCCCCTTCCTGATGCGAGGCTGTGACGTCGCGGTGACGCGTGGGCCGGGGGGAGCGGTCAGACTTGGCCGTACGCACGGGTACGACCGGACGGTGACGCCGGGGGAATGAGGGCCGATGTCCCGACTCAGCCGCGAGACGAAGCGGGAAGCGCAGCAGACCGACCGGTCGGCCGAACCGGTCGAGGTGCGTGTGACCGGCGGCGCCGCGACCGTGGACGGCGTTCCGCTGTTCCCGGCGCCCGGCGAGGAGCCGCAGCAGGCGGTCCTCAACCATCTCCAGCGCCTCGCCCACGCCGCCGGCCGTCCGGCCCTCGCCGTCGTCCACGACAGCCGCATCGGCTATGTGGTCCGCCTGCAGGTGAACGCGGACGGCTCCAGCAGCTTCACCGGCGATCCGGTACGGATGGCGGTGCCGGGTTCGCCGGGCGCGTCCGTGGGCCCGGAGCAGGCGGCCGGGGAAACCCGCCCCGCGTCCCCGCTGCGATCGGTCCCGTCCCCGTCGGCCCCCTCCCTCTCTGCCCCGGGCCCGACGGCCCCGGCGTCGGCTGCTACGGCCCGCTCGGTTCCGGCGCCGGCGGCACCGGTCGCCGCGCCCGTGGTCACCGCACCGCCGGTGCCCGGTACGGTCCAGCCGCCGACCGGGGTGTTCGGCCCACCGCCCGTGATGGGCACGGCCCCCACCGCGATCACCGGCCCCACTGCGGTCACGGTCCCCACCAAGGTCACGGCCTCCGCCACCCCTGGCACCCCTGTCACCCCTGCCGTCCTGCCCGGCCGGGCCGTCACCGGGCCCCGGCCGGCACCCCGGACCGACTCGCGCGTCGAACCCCTCACCGGATCCCTCGCGGAGCCCGTCACAGGCTCCCTCGTGGAGCCCGCCGCCCGCGTCTTCGACCCCGACCCCCGGCACACCCCCGCGCGCGGCTTCGACGCCGTGGCCGAGGAGGTGCTCGGGGACGAACCGGTGACGGTGACGGCCGAGGGGGCCGCGCTGCTCACCGAGCCGGTGTCGCGGATCAACGAGGCCGTCCGGGCGGGCCGTATCGAGGCGGCGGCCGAACTCGCGGAGCGCACCGTGGCCCAGGCCCGCGCGACGCTCGGCGAGGGGCACACCGAGGTGCTGCACCTGCGCGAGCTGACCGCGTACATCGCCTACCTGGCGGGCGACCCGCTGCGTGCCTTCCATCTCTCGCTCGACCTGGCGCGGCAGCACCGGCGGGCCGGGGACGGCGAGGGCGCCTACGGGAACGTGCGCAGCGCGGCCACCGCATGGCGCGCGGTGCGCGACCCGGAGCACGGGCTGCGCCTGGGCCGCGACCTGATCGACCTGTGGGCGCAGCTCACCACCGAGGACGGACCGGCCGCCGACGACCCGGAGGAACTGGAGTCCGCCCGCGCCCGCATGGCCCGCCTCACCGAACGGGCCCGGCGCGCGGCGGGCGAGGCCTGAACGCCCCCGGCCCCCCGGGCGCCGCACCCGCCGCACTCACTGCACGCAGAACTCGTTGCCCTCCGGGTCGGCCATCACCGTCCACCGCCCGGCCGGCTCGGACACGTGCCGCAGCACCGTCGCACCCAGCGCTTCGAGCCGCGCCACCTCGTCCGAGCGCCTGCCCGCCTCGGCGTGCACGTCGACGTGGAGCCGGTTCTTGCCGGACTTGGCCTCCGGCACCCGCTGGAACAGCAGCCGCCGGCCCAGCCCGGTGCCGCGCTCCTCGTCGTACGGATCGTCCGGATGCCGTACCGCGACCAGGTCGCGGAAGGCGGCGCGGCCGTGGTACTCCACGGTCGCCGCGCCGGGCAGCGCGCCCAGTTCCAGCAGGCGTTCCACGAACGCGCTGTTGTCCTCGGCGACGTAGTGCAGCGCGGCGGCCCAGAAGTCGGCCTGGCCGTGCGGGTCGCGGGCGTCGACGACGAGCTTCCAGTGCAGGGGTGCGGGCGTCAGCGTCATGGCGCCCACTTATAGCCGACGGCCGTGCGCCTCACACCTGACTTCGGGGAGTCTCCGCGACCGCCGCGACGGGCAGTGCCGCGGCCGCCGCGGCGAGCGCACGCGCGGACCGGTGGGCGGTGCGCAGCGCGTCCCAGGTGAGCAGGGCGAGCGCGACCCAGACCAGGGCGAAGCCGGCCCAGCGCTCGGCGGGCATCGCCTCGTGGAAGTAGAGGATGCCGAGCAGGAACTGGAAGACCGGCGCCAGGTACTGCAGCAGGCCGAGCGTGGAGAGCGGGACGCGGATCGCGGCGGCGCCGAAGCAGACCAGCGGGAGTGCGGTGACGATGCCGGTGGAGGCCAGCAGGGCGGCGTGTCCGGGACCGTCGTCGACGAAGCTGGACTCGCCGTGCCCGGCCAGCCACAGCAGATAGCCGAGGGCGGGCAGGAACTGGATCGCGGTCTCCGCCGCGAGCGACTCGACGCCGCCGAGGTTGACCTTCTTCTTGACGAGTCCGTAGGTCGCGAAGGAGAAGGCCAGGACGAGCGAGATCCACGGCGGCTGCCCGTAGCCGACGGTCAGGACGATCACGGCGGCGAAGCCGACCCCGACCGCCGTCCACTGAGCGGGCCGCAGCCGCTCCTTCAGCAGCAGCACGCCCATCGCGATGGTCACCAGCGGGTTGATGAAGTACCCGAGGGAGGCCTCGACGACGTGACCGGCGTTCACGGCCCAGATGTAGACGCCCCAGTTGACGGTGATCACGGCGGCGGCGACCGCCACCAGGGCCAGCCGGCGCGGCTGCCGCAGCAGTTCGCCGGCCCACGCCCAACGCCGTACGAAGGCCAGCGCGACGGCGACGAAGACCAGGGACCACGCCATGCGGTGGGCCAGGATCTCCAGCGATCCGGCGGGCTTGAGCAGCGGCCAGAAGAGCGGGACCAGGCCCCACATCCCGTAGGCGGCGAAACCGTTCACCAGTCCCGCTCGCCGCTCACCCCTCGATATGTCGGCCACCGGCCCCTCCTTACGCCCTCACGCCCAGCTCCAGCAACCTGGACGAAGGTAGCGCCGAGCACCCCCGTCTGTCATGGCCGTATCGGCATACGGTCATGACAGACGGGGGTGCGGGCCGCACGGGTGGCACGGGCCTCGCGGGACCCACGGGTCCTGCCCCGCGCGGGACCTACTTCAGAGCGTCCGCGACGGCCTCGGAGATCGGGGTGGTCGGCCGGCCGGCGAGGCGGGAGAGGTCGCCGGTGTCGACGACCAGCTCGCCCCCGGCGATCGACGCGTCGACGCCTGCGAAGAGGGCGGCGAGGACCTCCGGCATGCCGGTGCCCGTCAGGATGGACTGGAGCGTCTCGCCGGACACCGGGTTGTAGGCGATCTCCCTGCCGCTCTGCCGGGCTATCTCGGCCGCGTACTCGGCGAAGCTCCAGGCGGTGTCGCCACCCAGCTCGTACGTCCGGTTCTCGTGGCCCTCGCCGGTCAGCACGGCGACGGCCGCGGCCGCGTAGTCCGCGCGGGAGGCCGAGGAGACCCGGCCGTCACCGGCGGCCGCGACGACCGCGCCGTGCTCCAGCACCGGCGCGAGGTTCTCCGTGTAGTTCTCGTGGTACCAGCCGTTGCGCAGCAGGGTGTGGGGCAGGCCGGAGGCGAGCAGCAGTTCCTCGGTGGCGCGGTGGTCGTCCACGAGCGAGGCGGTCAGGCCGCCCGGGGCGCTGGTGTACGCGAGAAGGGCCACGCCGGCCGCCGCGGCCGCGTCGATGACGACCTTGTGCTGCTGCGGGCGGCCCTTGTCGAACTCGTTGCCCGAGATCAGCAGCACCTTGTCGCCGGCCGCGAAGAGGCCGTCGAACGTCTCGGGGGAGTTGTAGTCGGCGACGGCGACGGTGACGCCCCGGGCGGCGAGGTCGGCGGCCTTGGCCTCGTCGCGCACGACGGCGGTGATCTGCTCGGCCGGGACCTTCTCCAGCAGCTGGGTCACGACGTGACGGCCGAGGTGTCCGGTGGCTCCGGTGACAACGATGCTCATGGTCTGCGATCTCCTTGTGGGGTTCGGATGTCACTAACCCTAAGGGGAGCGCTAACTGTGGGAAAGTACCCACTTTGAAGTAAGGTACTGGCATGGCCGTAAGTACCTCTGAAGTCGAGAACCGCCCCGACGCACCCGCGCCGCGCACCGGCAGGTACCTCGTCGGCGAGGAGATGTGCCCCTACCGCCTGGTCCTTGAGCACGTCACCAGCCGCTGGGGCGTGCTGGTCCTGATCGAGCTCCTGGAGGGCCCGCGCCGCTTCAGCGAACTGCGCCGCGCCATCGGCCGGGTCAGCGAGAAGATGCTCACCCAGACCCTCCAGACCCTCGAACGGGACGGCCTCGTCCACCGGGACGCCAAGCCCGTCATCCCGCCGAGGGTCGACTACTCCCTCACCGGCCTCGGCCGTGAGGCCGCCGAACAGGTACGGGACCTGGCGCTGTGGACCGAACGGCGGATGGCGGACGTGAGCCGGGCCCGCGAGGCGTACGACGAGGCGAAGCGCTCCTGAACGCGGGTGGGGCCGGACACCGTGTCCGGCCCCACCCGCGTTCCAACGCGTCAGGACGTCAGCCCAGCACCGTCCAGGTGTCCCCGCCGGCCAGCAGCGCCGCGAGGTCGCCCTCACCGTGCTGCTCCACCGCCGTGTCCAGCTGGCCGGACATCTGGACGTCGTAGACGGGCCGCTCCACCGAACGGAACACACCGATCGGCGTGTGCCGCAGGGTGTCCGGGTCGGCCAGCCGGGAGAGGGCGAAGGCCGTGGTGGGGGAGGAGGAGTGGGCGTCGTGGACGACGATCTCGGACTCGTTGTCCGGGGTCACGTCGACCACGGCCAGGTCGCCGGTGAGCCTGTCGCGCACGACCCCGCGGGCGCCGTCGGCGCCGAAGCGGATGGGCTGCCCGTGCTCCAGGCGGATCACCGCCTCCTCGGCGGACTGCTTGTCCTTGAGGGTGTCGAAGGCCCCGTCGTTGAAGATGTTGCAGTTCTGGTAGATCTCGATCAGGGCCGTGCCGGGGTGGGCGGCGGCCTGCCGCAGCACGTCGGTGAGGTGCTTGCGGTCGGAGTCGACGGTGCGGGCCACGAAGGAGGCCTCGGCGCCCAGCGCCAGGGACACCGGGTTGAAGGGGGCGTCCAGGGAGCCCATCGGCGTCGACTTGGTGATCTTCCCGACCTCGGAGGTCGGCGAGTACTGCCCCTTCGTCAACCCGTAGATGCGGTTGTTGAAGAGGAGGATCTTCAGGTTGACGTTGCGGCGCAGCGCGTGGATCAGGTGGTTGCCGCCGATGGACAGGGCGTCGCCGTCCCCGGTGACGACCCAGACGCTCAGGTCCCGGCGGGAGGCGGCGAGCCCGGTGGCGATGGCGGGGGCACGGCCGTGGATGGAGTGCATCCCGTAGGTGTTCATGTAGTACGGGAAGCGGGAGGAGCAGCCGATGCCTGAGACGAAGACGATGTTCTCCCTCGCCAGCCCCAGTTCCGGCATGAACCCCTGCACGGCGGCCAGGATCGCGTAGTCACCGCAGCCCGGGCACCAGCGCACCTCCTGGTCGGACTTGAAGTCCTTCATGGACTGCCTGGCCTGGGCCTTGGGCACCAGCTGGAGCAGTCCGTCGGCCGCGATGTCAGTCATGGATGGCCTCCTTGAGCGCCTCGGCGAGTTGCTCGGCCTTGAACGGCATGCCGTTGACCTGGTTGTACGAATGCGCGTCCACGAGGTACTTCGCCCGGATGAGGGTGGCGAGCTGGCCGAGGTTCATCTCCGGGATCACCACCTTGTCGTAGCGCCCGAGGACCGCGCCCAGGTTGCGCGGGAACGGGTTCAGGTGCCGCAGGTGCGCCTGCGCGATCGGCTCGCCCGCCCGGCGCAGCCGCCGAACCGCGGCCGTGATCGGCCCGAAGGTGGAACCCCAGCCCAGGACCAGGGTGCGCGCGCCGTCCGGGTCGTCGACCTCGATGTCCGGGACGTCGATGCCGTCGATCTTGGCCTGCCGGGTGCGGACCATGAAGTCGTGGTTGGCGGGGTCGTAGGAGATGTTGCCCGTGCCGTCCTGCTTCTCGATGCCGCCGATGCGGTGTTCGAGCCCGGGCGTACCCGGGACCGCCCACGGGCGGGCCAGGGTCTGCGGATCGCGTTTGTACGGCCAGAAGACCTCGGTGCCGTCGTCCAGGGTGTGGTTCGGACCCGTCGCGAACTGGACGCGCAGGTCGGGAAGCTCGGTCAGCTCCGGGATGCGCCAGGGCTCGCTGCCGTTGGCCAGGTAGCCGTCGGACAGCAGCATGACCGGGGTCCGGTACGTCAGCGCGATCCGGGCGGCCTCCAGGGCGGCGTCGAAGCAGTCGGCCGGGGTCCGCGGGGCGATCACGGGGACCGGCGCCTCGCCGTTGCGGCCGTACATCGCCTGCAGCAGGTCGGCCTGCTCGGTCTTGGTCGGCAGCCCGGTGGACGGGCCGCCGCGCTGGATGTCGACGACGAGCAGCGGCAGCTCCAGCGAGACCGCGAGCCCCACCGTCTCCGCCTTCAGGGCGACCCCCGGGCCCGAGGTGGTGGTCACCGCGAGCGAGCCGCCGAACGCCGCGCCCAGCGCCGCGCCGATCCCGGCGATCTCGTCCTCGGCCTGGAAGGTCCGCACACCGAAGTTCTTGTGCTTCGACAGCTCGTGCAGGATGTCCGAGGCCGGGGTGATCGGGTACGAGCCGAGGAACAGCGGCAGGTCGGCCTGGCGCGAGGCGGTCACCAGGCCGTAGGCCAGGGCCAGGTTCCCGGAGATGTTGCGGTAGGTGCCGACCGGGAACGCGGTGGTCGCCGGGGCGATCTCGTAGGAGACCGCGAAGTCCTCGGTCGTCTCCCCGAAGTTCCAGCCCGCCCGGAAGGCCGCCAGGTTGGCTTTCATCACCTCGGGCTTACGGGCGAACTTCTCCTTGAGGAAGCGTTCCGTGCCCTCGGTGGGCCGGTGGTACATCCACGACAGGAGGCCGAGCGCGAACATGTTCTTGCTGCGCTCGGCCTCCTTACGGGTGAGGTCGAATTCCTTGAGGGCTTCCACCGTCAGAGTGGTCAGCGGCACCGGATGGAGGCTGTAGCCGTCCAGTGAGCCGTCCTCCAGCGGCGAGGCGTCGTAGCCGACCTTCTGCATCGCCCGTTTGGTGAACTCGTCCGTGTTGACGATGATCTCAGCGCCGCGCGGCAGGTCCCCGATGTTGGCCTTCAGGGCGGCCGGGTTCATCGCGACCAGTACGTTCGGCGCGTCCCCGGGGGTGAGGATGTCGTGGTCGGCGAAGTGCAGCTGGAATGAGGAAACCCCGGGCAGGGTGCCTGCCGGGGCGCGGATCTCGGCGGGGAAGTTGGGGAGGGTCGAGAGATCGTTGCCGAAGGACGCGGTCTCCGAGGTGAACCGGTCTCCGGTGAGCTGCATACCGTCACCCGAGTCCCCCGCGAACCGGATGATCACCCGATCCAGACGCCGGACGGCCTTCACGCCGCCCGGCCTGCGCTGTTCTCCCACGACGGTTCCGTCGGCCTGTTCCGTTGTCCTGCTGACCTGGCTGGTCACTGAACTGGACCTCCTTCGAGGCGGCTGCCCGGGGGTGGCCGTCCCACGGCCCATCCCACAATCAACCCTACGTCGGTTAGGGTCGCCTTCCCGTGCCCGCTCATATGGTGGACGGGGTTCCGAGACGACCTTTCGCCCTGACTTGTCATGATTTTCTCTCCCCCTGGCCGCCTTCCGCCTCCGACACGGTGCCGGTGCCGTCAGGAGTTGAGATAGGTCAGAACGGCCAGAACGCGCCGGTGGTCCCCGTCGCTCTGGGACAGTCCCAGCTTGAGGAAGATGTTGCTGACGTGCTTCTCGACGGCGCCGTCGCTCACGACCAGCTGCCGGGCGATCGCCGAGTTCGTCCGCCCCTCGGCCATCAGGCCCAGCACCTCCCGCTCGCGCGGGGTCAGGCGGGCCAGCACGTCCTGCTTGCGGCTGCGCCCGAGCAGCTGCGCGACCACCTCGGGGTCCAGCGCCGTACCGCCCTCGGCGACCCGCACGACCGCGTCCACGAACTCCCGGACCTCGGCCACCCGGTCCTTCAGCAGATAGCCCACGCCCCGGCTGGAACCGGCCAGCAGTTCGGTGGCGTAGCGCTCCTCCACGTACTGCGACAGCACCAGCACCCCGAGCTGCGGATGCGCCTTCCGCAGCCGTACGGCGGCGCGCACGCCCTCGTCGGTGTGCGTCGGCGGCATCCGCACGTCCGCCACCACCACGTCCGGCATCGCGCCCTGCGCGTCGAGATCGGCGATGGTCTTGAGCAGAGCCTCCGCGTCTCCGACGCCGGCGACGACGTCATGTCCGCGGTCGGTCAGCAGCCGGGTCAGCCCCTCTCTGAGCAGCACGGAATCCTCGGCGATGACCACCCGCACCCTGTCCTCCACGATCTTCCGGCCCCCCACACCCCGTTCGGCATACATGCCTGCCCTGTCCGAAAGACCAGCATTCCAGCATTCGCGGCGCGGTGCGGCGCGGTCCTGCGAGGAGACCGGCCGATTCGGCCCGCCCGCCACCCGGGCCCGTGCGGGGCGGAGACGCGAGAGCGGGGGGACCCTCGGCTCGGTCAGGGCGGTCCGGCCGGCGGGGATTCCGGGCTCGGTTATGGCGGTTCGGTCGGCGGGGGACTCCGGGCTCGGTCAGGGGGCTTGTCAGGGGGGCTTTGCCGGAGTGGGCCCGTCGACTCCGCCAGGGCGGCTTCACCGGCCCGGGACTCTCGGCTGCGTCAGGCGGCGCGGTCTTCGTGGGCCCCTCCGCTCCGTCGGGGTCGCTGGCGCGGGCCCCTCGGCTCCGTCAGGGGCGCCGTCGCGGGCGCCCCGGCTCCGCCGGGCGGCGCGGCCGGTGCGGGACGCTCAGCCCCGCCAGGGCAGCTCGGCCGTCACCCGGGTGGGCCCGCCCGCCGGCGAGTCCACCACCAGGATCCCGTCGACCGCGTCCAACCGCTCGGCCAGTCCCGCCAGCCCGGACCCCCGCGTCGTGTCCGCGCCCCCCACCCCGTCGTCCACGACCTGCAGCATCAACCGGTCCTCGCTCCGCCACACGTCCACCGCGGCCGAACCCGCGCGTGCGTGCTTGCTGATGTTCTGCAGCAGCTCGGACACCGTGAAGTACGCGATCCCCTCGATCGCCGCCGCCGGCCGCTCCACGAGATCCACCTCGACCCGCACCGGCACCGTGCACCGCGAGGCCACCGCCGACAGCGCCGCGTCCAGCCCCCGGTCGGTCAGCACCGCCGGGTGGATGCCCCGGGCAAGGTCCCGCAACTCCTGCAGCGCGGTCTTCACCTCACCGTGCGCCTCGTCCACCATCCGCGCGGCGACCTGCGGATCCTCCCGCAGCTTCTCCTTCGCCAGCCCCAGATCCATGGCCAGCGCCACCAGCCGGGCCTGCGCCCCGTCGTGCAGGTCCCGCTCGATGCGCCTCAGGTCGGCCGCGGCCGTGTCGACGACCACCCCCCGGTCGGACTCCAGCTCCACCACCCGCGAGGCCAGCTTCGAGGGACCGAGCAGCCCGTGCACCATCGCCCGGTCCACCAGCGTCAGCGCCCGTACGATCCACGGCGTGGCCAGTGTGAAGAGCAGCCCCACCAGCGCGGTCACGGTGATCTCGAACGGATTGTCGAGGTAGACGCTGTGGTGCGCGTCGCCGTACAGCTGGAGCCCGCCCTGCCCGGCGTACACCGGGAAGACCCAGAACCACAGCGGATACGTCAGCAGGGCCCAGCCGTACGCCCAGAAGTTGAGAGCGACGACGAAGGAGAACGTCGACCAGGGGAACTGCACGACCGCGTACAGCAGATGGCGCCACGACACGCCGCTCTTCAGCACCGCGCCGATCCAAGCCATCACCCCGGGCTTGCGCATCCGCAACGGCTCCGGGTCGGCCACCTCGAGGCCCAGCAACCCGCGCGCCCGGGCCCGCTCCAGCGCCCCGAAACCCCGGCAGCCGGCGAGACCAGCGGCCAGCAGGGGCACCCCGATGAAGGTGACCAGCAGACCGACGCCGACGGACAGCATCGTCACGGTCCACACGAACAGAGTGACGCCGATCGGAAAGCCCAGCAGCACGTAGCCGAACTCACGCCAGCTGCGCGCCTCGAACGGTGCCCGCAACACCGCCGGCATCCGACGCCGGCGCTCCCCGTAGCCGTAGCCGTAGGGTCCGTCGCCGTGCCCGAGGCCGGACGCGTGGTCCCGCCCGTACCCGTGTCCCTGCCCCTGCCGGTACTCCGTGGCCATCGGTGCCGTCCCGTCCGTCCTGTGTCTGTCCCAGCCCGTCCCGTCAGGGCCGTCCCTGCCGTACCTCCACCCTGCCGCGACACGGATCCCCGGACCATGGAGGCCGTCTCCGTCTCGAACGGGGGGTTTTCCCTACCCCCGGTCCCGCCAGGGCAGCTCCGCGGTGACCGTCGTGGGCCCGCCCGCCGGCGAGTCGACGACGAACAGGCCGTCCACCGCGCCCAGCCGGTCCGCGAGCCCGCGCATCCCCGTGCCGCCGTCCAGGCTCGCCCCGCCCCGCCCGTCGTCCGTCACCTGGATCAGCAGCCGGTCGTCACTGCGCCACACGTCCACCGAGGCACTGCGTGCCCCGCTGTGCTTGCTGATGTTCTGCAACAGCTCGGAGACGGTGAAGTAGGCGATGCCCTCGATCGCGGGCGCCGGTCTGGACGGCAGGTCGGCGGTCACCTGGACCGGCACCGTGCAGCGCGAGGCGACCGAGGACAGCGCCGCGTCCAGCCCCCGGTCGGTCAGCACCGCCGGGTGGATGCCCCGGGCGAGGTCCCGGAGTTCCTGAAGCGCCAGCTTCACCTCGCCGTGCGCCTCCTCGACCATCGCCGCCGCTCCGTCGGGATCCTCCAGGAGCTTCTCCTTGGCCAGACCGAGCCCCATGGCGAGGTTGACGAGCCGCGCCTGCGCGCCGTCGTGCAGATCCCGCTCGATGCGTCGCAGATCGGCGGCGGCCGTGTCCACCACGACCCCCCGGTCCGACTCCAGCTCCGCGATCCGGCGCTCCAGTTCGTCGGACGGCGACAGCAGCCCGCGGACCATCGCCCGGTCCGCGTTCGTCAGCCCGCGCGCGATGAACGGCAGCACCGGCCACAGCACGAACAACGACGGCAGCACGATGCAGAAGGTCAGGATGCCCCAGGGCAGCCTGATGAAGTCGTACAGCAGGGTCCGCCACCCCACCGGGTCCTTCAGCCCCATCCACAGCCGCTGGGTGCGTCCGGCCCGCTTCGCCAGCGGCAGCGGACTCGGCTCCTCCACCCGCAGCCCGAGCAGCGCACGCGCGCGTGCCCGCTCCAGCTTGCCCAGCTGCCGGGCACCCAGCAGCGTGGCCGCCAGCAGCGGGACGCCGACCACCGTGATCGTCAGCACACCGCTCACCCACACCGTGGTGAAGACGTAGACGAAGCCGAACACCGCCACCGGCAGGTTCAGCAGGAGATGCGCGATCTCCTTCCAGGTGTGACCGTCGAAGGCGAAGCGGACGGGCGGCAGCCGGTCGCGGTCGTCGGCGTCGGCGGAGCCGTCGGCCAGGTTGCTGCGGGAACGGGGAACGGGTGCGGTCATATGCGCCAGCGTGCCGTGTGCCGCGGCGCGATGCCATGGAGTCCGCCGCCCGGACCACCCTGGGGAAAACCCCACCAGTCGCCCCCGGTGCCACCTCTCACCGTGTGACGGGCTGCTTACCGTGTCTTTATCAGGGCCTAGACTCCCGTGCGTACAGATCGTCGAATCAAGAGTTGACTTGGGTCACGCGCGGGGCCGGGGCGGCCCGCGGTCTGTCGAGGGAGCGAGGGGACCGACGATGTGGGAGACGGTGAACGGTGAGCCGACCGCGGTCGTCGCCGCGGACTACTTCGCGTCCTACTCGGTCGTGGGACTGCTGACCCTGCTCGGCGTGCTCTTCGTGGCCGTCGCCTTCGCCACCGGCCGGCTGCTGCGGCCCGTGGTCCCCACGCCCGAGAAACTCCTGACCTACGAGTGCGGCGTCGACCCCGTCGGCGAGGGCTGGGCCCACACCCAGGTCCGCTACTACGTCTACGCCTTCCTCTACGTCGTCTTCGCGGTCGACTCGATCTTCCTGTTCCCCTGGGCGACGGTCTTCGCCGCCCCCGGCTACGGTGCCACCACGCTCGTGGAGATGTTCGTCTTCCTCGGCTTCCTCGCCGTCGGCCTGCTGTACGCCTACAAGAAGGGCGTCCTGACATGGACGTGACGCCGGATGTGACGCCGGGAGCGACGCCGGGAGCGACACCGGACCCGACGCCGTCGGAGCCCGTGCTGCTCCCGGAACCGAAACGACTGGGCACGCTCGCCCGGCTCGCCCCCGAGCCGATGAAGGTCGTCCTGAACTGGGGCCGCCGGTACTCGCTCTGGGTCTTCAACTTCGGCCTGGCCTGCTGCGCGATCGAGTTCATCGCCGCGTCGATGGCCCGCCACGACTTCATCCGCCTCGGCGTGATCCCCTTCGCGCCCGGCCCCCGCCAGGCCGACCTGATGGTGGTCTCCGGCACGGTCACCGACAAGATGGCCCCGGCCGTCAAGCGCCTGTACGAGCAGATGCCCGAGCCGAAGTACGTCATCTCCTTCGGCGCGTGCAGCAACTGCGGCGGCCCCTACTGGGACTCCTACTCCGTCACCAAGGGCGTCGACCAGATCATCCCGGTCGACGTCTACGTCCCCGGCTGCCCGCCGCGCCCCGAAGCCCTCCTCCAGGGCATCCTCAAACTCCAGGAGAAGATCGCCGCGGAGTCCCTCGGTGAGCGGTACGAGACGTCCCGCCCGTCCACCGCCGCCCTGCAGAGCGACCTGGTGCGGCCGCCGGCCCCCGCCGCGGAAGGGGATCCGCGATGACGGCCCCCACCGGCTGGCTCCCCGCCCCCGCGGACGCGCTCTTCGGCCTGGACGCCACGGCCGAGGAGTCCTACGGGGTCCTCACGGTCGACGTCCCGCCCGCCTCCTGGCTCGCCGCCCTGGAGACCGCCCGTACGACCCTGGGCTGCACCTTCTTCGACTGGTTGAGCGCGGTCGACGAACCCGGCACGGGCTTCCGCGTCTCCGCCCACGTCGTCGCCCTCGCCCCGGTACGCCGACTGCTCCTGCGCACCACCGTGCCGCACACCACCGCCGAACTCCCCTCCGCCGTCGGCGTCTACGCGGGCGCCCGCTGGCACGAACGCGAGACCCACGAGATGTTCGGCGTCCGCTTCTCCGGCCACCCCGGCCTGGACCATCTCCTCCTCCCCGAGACCTTCGAGGGCCACCCCCTGCGCAAGGACTTCGTCCTGGCGGCCCGCGTCGCCAAGGCCTGGCCCGGCGCCAAGGAACCCGGCGAGTCCGACCACGGCGGCCCCAGGCGCCGCCAGATGCTTCCCCCGGGCGTCCCCGACCCCAACGACTGGGGTCCCCTGAAGGGCCAACTCCCCGCCGCCCCGGCCCGCCCGGCCCGGGCCGCCGCGGGCCGCCCCACCGCCGAGGGCCCGGCCCGCGCGGCCACCGAACGCCCGGTACGCCGTTCCCGCACGGCAGCGGGGGGTTCGGCCAGCCAGACAGCCGACGCGACTGCGCCGACGCCGCCGGCGACTCAGACTCCGGCGACTCAGACACCGGTGACTCAGACTCCGGCGACGCCGACTCCGGTGGCTCGGACTCAGACTCCGGCGATGCCGACTTCGGCTTCGGCGACCCCGACTCCGACGACTCCGGAGACGTCGCCCACCGGGACACCATCGGCATCGCCCGCCACTCCACGCCGGGGGCGGAGCGCGAGCGGGGGGTCCGCGTCGCAGCGGGCGGCATCCGCGGCGGAGGGGGCCACTGCGCCGGAGGGGGTCACTGCGCCGGAGGGGGCCACTGCGGCGGAGGGGACCACCGCGGCGTATGGGACCACCGCCGCGGACGGGACCACCGCGCCGGAGGTGCCGACCCCAGCCGCTCCCCGCGGGCCACGCCGCGCACGCACCTCCACAGGCGGGTCCGCGTCGCAGCGCGCCCAGCAGACGCCACCTGCACCGGAACCTGCCGCCCCGGCCCGCCCCGCAACCCCGCGCAGCCCCGACGCCCCGTGGCACCACGCCCGCCCGGCCTTCGACGAAGCCGGAGACGGAGACGGGGGCGTGGACCGAGGCGAGGCTGGACACGGGGATCGAGGCGTGGACCGAGGCGGAGAGCCGCGGGACACGTCGGCCGGTTCGGGTGAACCGGGTTCCGCAGAGCCGGGATCTGTCGCGCCCGAGGTCTCTGAGGGTGTCGAGAGAGCCGCAGAGGCAACGGAGGCCACGGACGCCGAGGAGGCCGAAGGGGCTGAGGCGTCTGAGGGCGCCGGGTCCGAGGTGTCACCCCCCGACTCCGCCGGGTCCGAGGACTCACCCCCCGACTCCGCCGAAGCGGACGAGGCCGCTCCCGAACGGCGACCACCCGCCCCGCGTGAAGACCCCCCAGGAGGCCCGCAGTGAACGACGCCCTGGACGTCGTCCTGCGACTCCTCGTCGTGTTCGTCGTCTTCCTCACCTTCCCCCTGATCGTCGGTCAGACCGAGCACAAGGTGATGGCCCACATGCAGGGCCGTCTCGGCCCGATGTACGCCGGTGGTTTCCACGGCTGGGCCCAACTGATCGCCGACGGCGTGAAGTTCGTGCAGAAGGAGGACGTGGTCCCCGCGGGCGCGGACCGCCGCATCTTCCAACTGGCGCCGGCCGTGGCCCTCCTCCCGTATCTGCTCGTGCTGCTCGCCATCCCGATCGGCCCGGGCGAGGGTGCCGTCGGCCAGGTGCTGGACGCCGGTGTGTTCTTCGTACTGGCCGTGATGGGTGTCGGCGTACTCGGCTCGCTCATGGCCGGCTGGGCCAGCGCCAACAAGTTCTCCCTCCTCGGCGGTCTGCGCACCGCCGCTCAGCTGCTCGCCTACGAACTGCCCATGCTGCTCGCCGCAGCCTCCGTGGCGATGGCGGCCGGCACGGTCTCCCTGCCGGGCATCGTCGGCGCCTTCCACTGGTGGTGGCTGCCCTGGCAGATCACCGGCGGCCTGGTCTTCTTCGTCGCCGGCCTCGCGGAACTCCAGCGGCCCCCCTTCGACATGCCGGTCGCCGACACGGAGATCATCTTCGGCGCCTACACCGAGTACACCGGCCTGCGGTTCGCCCTCTTCCTGCTCGCCGAGTACGCCGGGATCGTCGTCCTGTGCGGTCTGACCACCGTCCTCTTCCTCGGCGGATGGCACGGCCCCTGGGGCGCCGAAGGCTTCGGCTGGCTGTGGACCCTCGTGAAGACGGCGCTCCTCGCCTTCGTCGTGATCTGGCTCCGCGTGACCTACCCCCGACTGCGCGAGGACCAGTTGCAGAAGTTCTCCTGGACCCTTCTCGTCCCCCTTTCCCTCGCCCAGATCGCCCTTACCGGCATCGTCAAGGTGGTGATCTCCTAACCGTGGCCCCCATCCCCGGCAGCGGCCTCGCCAAGGGCCTGGCCGTCACCCTGCGCACGATGACCCGGAAGACGGTCACCGAGCAGTACCCGGACGCGCTGCCCGAACTCCCGCCCCGCACCCGCGGCGTGATCGGCCTGTTCGAGGAGAACTGCACGGTCTGCATGCTCTGCGCCCGTGAGTGCCCCGACTGGTGCATCTACATCGACTCCCACAAGGAGACCGTCCCGGCGGCGGCCCCGGGCGGCCGCGAACGCAGCCGCAACGTCCTGGACCGCTTCGCCATCGACTTCTCCCTGTGCATGTACTGCGGTATCTGTATCGAGGTCTGTCCTTTCGACGCCCTGTTCTGGTCACCGGAGTTCGAGTACGCCGAGACCGACATCCACGAACTCACCCACGAGCGGGACAAGCTCCGCGAGTGGATGTGGACGGTCCCGGCACCGCCCGCCCTCGATCCCGGCGCGGAGGAACCGAAGGAGATCGCCGCCGCCCGCAAGACCGCCGAGAAGCTCGCGGCCGCACAGGCCGAACCGCAGGAGGGCGATTCGTGAGCCCCCTCGCCCAGGCCCCGCACGGTTTTCTGTCTCCGACCGGCGTGGAGATCGCCTTTCTCCTCGTCGGCCTGGTGACCTTCGGTGCCGCCCTTGTCACGGTCACCACCCGCCAGCTGGTGCACGCCGCCCTGTGGCTGGTGGTCACGCTCGGCGGTCTCGCCGTCGAGTACCTGCTGCTCACGGCGGAGTTCATCGCCTGGGTGCAGGTCCTCATCTATGTGGGTTCCGTAGTCGTCCTCCTCCTGTTCGGTCTGATGCTCACCAAGGCCCCGATCGGCCGGTCCCCGGACGCCGACTCCGAGAACCGCTGGGTCGCGCTGGCCGTCGCCGTGGCCGCGGCGGCCGCCCTGGTCTGGGTGGTCTGCGACGCCTTCCGCACCACCTGGGTCGACCTGGACGGACCCGCCGCCGGTTCGACGAAGGTCACCGGAGAGAGCCTCTTCCAGCACTGGGTCCTGCCCTTCGAGGCCCTCTCCGTCCTGCTCCTCGCGGCCCTGGTCGGTGCGATCGTCCTGTCCCGGAAGGCGACGACGGACCCGGCCCCGCCCCCTGTGAACGGCCGGGCCGTCACGCAGAGTTCCCCTCTCGTCACGAATCCCGGGATTCACCCGATCGGGCGAGACACCGAGCCGCAGGACGCGGAGCGGCCGCCCGGCGGTGAGCGGCAAGGCGGTAAGCCGCAAGGCGGTAAGCCGCAAGCCGGTAAGCCGCAAGCCGGTAAGCCGCAAGGCACCGAGCAGGAAGGCGCCCGCTGATGCACCTCGCGTATCCCGCCGTGCTTTCCGCGCTCCTCTTCTGCACCGGCCTGTACGGCGTCCTCGCCCGCCGCAACGCGATCCTCGTCCTGATGTCCGTCGAGCTGATGCTCAACGCCGTCAACCTCAACCTCGTCGCCTTCGACGTCTGGCTGAGCAGGACCGCCCGGGACACCCTGCACTCCGGCCAGGCCCTGACCCTGTTCACCATCGCCATCGCCGCCGCCGAGATCGGCATCGGCCTGGCGATCGTCCTCGCCGTCCACCGCAACCGCGGCACCGCCGACATCGACCGGCTCCGCGACACCGCCGAGGACCGCGAACACGGCACGCCCGCCGACGGGGCGGCCGAGGAGAAGGCTGAGGCCACCGCGTGACCACGACCAACCTCGCCGTCCTCGTCCCCCTCCTGCCCTTCCTGGGCGCCGCCGCCGGCCTGCTCGTGGGCCGCACGGCCCCCGGCTTCGTCCGCCCGCTCGCCGTCCTGCCGACCCTCGCGGCGCTCGCGCTGGCCATCACGGTCGCCGTGGACCAGGGCGGCGGCCGGGCCGTGGAGGCCCACACCCAGCTCACCCCGACCGGCTCCGTCCCGATCGAACTCGCCCTGTACATCGACGGCTTCGCCGCCCTGGTCGCCGTCCTGGTCGCCTTCGTCGCCACCTGTGTGCAGATCTACTCGACCGGCTACCTGCGCGACGACCCGCGCTACCCCTCCTACGCCGCCCTCGTCTCCCTCTTCACCTCCGCGATGCTGCTGGTCGTCTACTCCGGCGACCTGATCGTGCTGCTGGTCGGCTGGGAAGTCATGGGCATCTGCTCCTACTTCCTGGTCGGCCACTACTGGGAGACCCCCGAGGCCCGCGCCGCCTCCATCAAGGCCTTCCTGGTCACCAAGCTCGGCGACGTGCCGTTCCTGTTCGGCCTGTTCGCGCTCGCCACCGACGCCGGCTCCTTCCGCGTCACCACGATCCTCGGCACCGTCGCCGACGGCGGACTGCGCCACCCGACCCTGATCGCCCTGCTGCTCCTGTGCGGGGTGGCGGGCAAGTCGGCCCAGTTCCCGCTGCACACCTGGCTCCCCGACGCCATGGCGGGCCCGACCCCCGTCTCCGCACTGATCCACGCCGCCACGATGGTCGCCGCCGGCGTCTACTTCATCGCCCGTCTCCTCTCGGTCTTCGAGGCCAGCGCGGCCGTGATGATCGTCCTCGCCGTCATGGGCGCCGTCACCATGGTCGGCTCGGCCCTCGCCGCGCTCGCCCAGGACGACATCAAACGCGTCCTCGCCTACTCGACGATCGGCCAGCTCGGCTACATGACCGGCGCCCTCGCCGTCGGCGACCGCGGCGCCGCCGTGTTCCACCTCCTGTCCCACGGCGCCTTCAAGGCGCTGCTGTTCCTCGCCGCGGGCGTGGTCATCCACGCCGCCGGCACCAACTCGCTGGCCGTCATGTCCCGCACCGCCCGACTGCGCGACCGCGTCCCGGACGCCTACTGGACGATGACCGTGGCGCTCCTCGCACTGGCCGCGATCCCGCCCTTCAGTGGCTTCTTCTCCAAGGAGTCCGTCCTCGGCGCCGCCGAACACGCGGCCACCGGCCACACCCCGCACGCCCCCGGCAGCGCCGGCTGGATCGTCCTCGTCGCCGGCCTGGTCACCGCCCTGCTCACCGCCGCGTACGCGACCCGGCTGTGGCTGCTCGCCTTCCGGGGCCGGGGCGCCGACGCCCCGGACCACGGCCGGCAGCCGCTCACCATGACCCTGGTGCTGTGGGTCCTCGCCGTCCCGTCCCTCGCCTTCGGCGGGTTCGCCTACCGGTCACTGCCCGGCTGGTTCGACGGCCGCGACCTCACCCCGGCCCTCACCACGTCGGTCCTCGGCACCGGCCTGGCGCTCGTCGGCGGGATCCTCGCCTACGGCGCCTGGCAGCACACCAGGGCACTCGCGCCCCGCGCCCCGATCGGCGCCGTCGCCGCACACCCCGAGAGCGACGCCGCACAGGTCGAGGCCGAGGCCATCGCCACCCACGAACCGGCCTTCGGTGACATCGCCTACGCAGCCGACCCGGCGGACCCCGCCCGGCTGCTGCTCGGCCCGCTGCGCCGGCACGCCGCCGAAGGCTTCCACCTGGACGCCGTGTACGACGCGCTGTTCGTCCGCCCGGTGCTGGCCGCGGCGAGCCTCGTCCAGTTCCTGGACCGTGAGGTCGTCGACACCTACGTCCGTGCCGCCGCAGCCGCACCCCGCCTGCTCGGCGCCGCCGTACGCCGCGCGCAGACCGGCAACGTCCAGACCTATGTGAGCGCGCTGCTCGCCGGCACCGTCGTCCTGGCGGTCGCCGTCCTCCTAGTCGCCACGGGAGCGTGAGCAGGCGTGATCGATATCAACGCGTCCGTGATGCAGATCCTTCTGGCACTGATCGTCGTCGGCCCGCTGCTCGGCGCCGTCGCCGCCCTGCTGCCGGCCCCGCCCGGGCTGAAGGGGAAATCGCCCGAGCAGACGGTGCTCCGCCACGGTGTCACCGTGACCGGCGCCGTCCTCGCCGCCGCGATCGTCCTCGCGCTCGGCTTCGACCAGGACCATCCGTCGAGGATGCAGGCCACGACCGACATCAGCTGGATCCCCGCGCTCGACGTGCGCATCCACCTCGGCATCGACGGCATCTCCCTCCCCCTCGTGGTCCTGACCGCGCTGCTGACCTTCCTGTGCGCGCTCTACTCGTACTTCAACATGCCCACGGGCCCGTCCCCGAAGGCATTCGTCGCACTGCTGCTGGTCCTGGAGTCCGGCGTCCTCGCCAGCTTCGCCGTCCTGGACCTCCTGCTGTTCTTCCTCGCGTTCGAGACGGTCCTCATCCCGATGTACTTCCTCATCGCCCGCTGGGGCGGCGAGGGGCGCACCCGGGCCGCCTGGAAGTTCATCCTCTTCACCCTGCTCGGGTCCGTCGTCATGCTGCTCGGCCTGCTCCTGATCGGAATCAAGGCGGGCACGTTCGACATGGTGGCACTCGCCACTGACAACGGCCGGTCGCTGACCACATCCGTGCAGGTCATCGCCGTTCTGGCGATCGGGATCGGGCTGGCCGTCAAGACCCCGATGTGGCCCCTGCACAGCTGGCTGCCGGACGCCCACACCGCCGCGCCCACCGTCGGCTCCGTCCTGCTGGCCGGTGTCCTGCTGAAGATGGGCACGTACGGGTTCGTCCGCATCCTGCTGCCGGCCGCGCCGCACGGGTTCCACACCTTCGCCCCCTACCTCGCGGCCCTCGCCGTGGCCGGGATCATCTACGGCTCCCTGGCCTGCCTCAACCTCGTCAAACAGGGGGCGAAGGGCGATCTGAAACGCCTGATCGCCTACTCCTCGGTCGGCCACATGGGCTTCGTCCTGCTCGGCATCGCCACCATGACCCCGACCGGCGTCAACGGCGCCCTGTTCGCCAACATCGCCCACGGCCTCATCACCGGCCTGCTGTTCTTCCTGGTCGGCGGCGTCAAGGACCGCACCGGCAGCACCGACCTCGACACCCTCGCAAAGAAGACGGGCGCCGCGCTGTACGGCAAGGCACCACGCCTCGGCGGACTCCTCGCGTTCGCCGCCGTAGCCTCCCTCGGACTCCCCGGCCTCGCCGGCTTCTGGGGCGAGATGCTCGCCCTGTTCGGCGCGTTCGAGCCCGCGGCCGGCCTCAGCCGCCCCGCCTTCCTCACCTTCATGGCCATCGCCGGCCTCGGCACCCTGCTGACCGCCGCGTACATGCTCGCCGTGGTCCGCCGCGTCTGCATGGGCTCCGTACCCCAGGACATGCCCGAACTCGCCGACGTCCGCACCTACGAGTTCGCCGCCTGGACCCCGCTCGTCGCCCTCACCGTCATCGCCGGACTGTGGCCGAAGGCCCTGCTGGGGCTGACCGACCCGGCCGTACAGCAGCTCCTCGCAGGAGGCTCCCGATGAGCGCCCTGGCCCAGCCACTGGCCGCGAACCTCGTCCAGTCCGTCGACTGGCTCGCCGTCGCCCCGCCCACCCTCACCGCGGTCGTCGCCCTCGCCGTCCTGGTCGCAGATCTGTTCCTGCCCGAGGCCAGAAAGCAGGTCCTCGGCTGGATCTCGGTCACCGGACTCGCCGCGGCCGCCGTACTGCTGCTGCCCCTCCTGGACCACGACCGCAGCACCTTCTGCCTGACGGGCAGTACGCGCGCGTGCAGCTACACCGCCGACCGGTTCACCCTGGTCGTGCAGTTCCTGGTGCTCGGCGGAGCCCTGGTCACGGCCCTGCTGTCCGTCACCACCCTCAAGGACGGCAACCGCCGCTACCCGCAGGGCGAGTTCTGGTTCCTGCTGCTCTCCTCGGCCGCCGGCGCGGCCCTGCTGCCCGCCTCCCGCGACCTCGCCACCCTGATCGTCGCCCTGGAGGTCGCCTCCCTGCCCGCCTTCGCACTCGTCGGCATCCGGCACGGCGACGCGAAATCCTCCGAAGCCGCCCTGAAGTTCTTCCTGTCCTCGGTCACCGCGACCGCCGTCAGCCTCCTGGGCATCAGCTTCGTCTACGCCACCACCGGCAGCCTCTACCTCACCCAGGTCGCCGACCGCATCCAGCACGTCGACGGCCAGCTGCACACCCTCGCCCAGACGGGCGTCGTCCTCACCCTGGTCGGTTTCGCGTTCAAGACGGCCGCCGTCCCCTTCCACTTCTGGGTCCCCGACACCTACGTCGGCGCCCCCCTTCCCATCGCCGCCTACCTGTCGGTCGTCGGCAAGGCCGTCGGCTTCTCCGGGCTGATTCTGGTCACCGTCGTAGCCTTCCCGTCGTACGCCGACGTCTGGGGCCCCGCACTCGCCGCCCTGGCCGCCCTCACCATGACCGTCGGCAACGTCGCCGCCCTGCGCCAGCAGGCCACGCGCGCGTACAGCGCGGTACGACTGCTCGCCTGGTCGTCGGTGGGCCAGGCCGGCTACCTGCTCGTACCGATCGCCGCCGCCGGATACGCGCGGGACCCTCAGAAGGCCATCGGCTCCACCGTCGCCTACGCCCTCATGTACGCGGCCGTGAACCTCGGCGCCTTCACGGTGGCCGCCCTGGTCGGCCGCACGAAGGAACTCAACAGGCTCTCCGACTACCGCGGCCTGTACGGCAAGAACCCGCTCACCGCGCTGCTCCTGGCGTTCTTCCTGCTCTGCCTGGCCGGACTCCCGCCCGGCATCATCGGACTGTTCGCCAAGGTCACCGTCTTCTCGGCGGCCGTCGACGCCGGCCTCGGCTGGCTGGCCGTCGTCATGGCCGTCAACGTCGTCATCGCCCTCTACTACTACCTCCAGTGGACGGGCCTGCTGTTCCGCGCCCCGCAAGGCGAGACCGCCAAGCACCCCCTGCCGGCCCCCCTCACCGCCGCACTCGCCCTCACCGGAGCCCTCGGCGTCGCCCTCTCCGGCGCACCCCAGCTGGTGCTCCGCTTCGCCGCCACCGGACTGTTCTGACACCCCCCACGCGCGCGTGCGCCCCGTCGCACGCACGGGCCCGGCTCTCACCCGAACGGCCCACGCCGCGCACAGCGGACACAAGGGAACTAGTGGCCGTCGCCTGGCGTTGACCAGTGCGTAAGGGTCCACTGGACGTGACACCACGACACCGGTGGCATCGCAGATCGGAAGGCAGCACCGCAGCGCAAAGGGTTCTCCTGCCGCACGACTTGGAGGGCGTACCGTGCACCGCCGGCACAACGGACTCAGAACCGCAGTTCTCCTCGGAGGACTGTCGGCACTCATCATCGTCATCGGCAGCTTCTTCGGCCGGACGGGTCTGATCGTCGCGGTCCTCGTCGCCCTCGGCACGAACGCCTACGCGTACTGGAACAGCGACAAACTCGCGCTACGCGCGATGCGCGCCCGCCCGGTCAGCGAATTCGAGGCCCCGGCCCTGTACCGGATGGTCCGCGACCTCTCCACCCAGGCCCGCCAGCCCATGCCCCGCCTGTACATCTCCCCGACGGAGGCCCCGAACGCCTTCGCCACCGGCCGCAACCCGCGCAACGCCGCCGTGTGCTGCACGGAAGGCATCATGCGCATCCTGGACGAGCGCGAACTGCGCGGCGTGATCGGTCACGAGCTCAGCCACGTCTACAACCGCGACATCCTCATCTCGTCCGTCGCCGGCGCCCTCGCCTCGGTGATCATGTTCCTGGTCAACTTCGCCTGGCTGATCCCGGTGGGCCGGTCGGACGACGACGACGGCCCCGGCTTCCTCGGCCTGCTGCTCATCATGATCCTGGGCCCGCTCGCCGCCACCCTCATCCAGCTCGCCATCAGCCGCTCCCGGGAGTACGAGGCGGACGCCTCCGGCGCCCAGCTCACCGGTGATCCGCTCGCCCTCGCCAGCGCCCTGCGCAAGCTGGAGGCCGGCACCAAACAGCTGCCGCTGCCGCCCGAGCCACGGATCGAGACCGCCAGCCACATGATGATCGCGAACCCCTTCCGTCCGGGCCAGGGACTGTCCAAGATGTTCTCGACGCATCCGCCCATGGCGGAGCGGATCGCCCGACTGGAGAAGATGGCAGGTCGCCCGCAGTGAAGACCATCCTGAACGTCATTTGGCTCGTCCTGAGCGGCTTCTGGCTGTTCCTCGGCTACCTGCTCGCGGGCGTGATCCTGTGCATCACGATCATCGGCATTCCATTTGGCCTGGCGGCCTTCAGGATCGGCGTCTACGCCCTGTGGCCCTTCGGGTACACGACGGTCGAGCGGCGGGACGCCGGAGCCCCCTCCTGCGTCGGCAACGTCCTGTGGCTGGTCCTCGCGGGCTGGTGGCTGGCCCTCGCCCACATCGTCACCGGTGTCGCGATGTGTCTGACGATCATCGGGATTCCGTTCGGCATCGCCAACTTCAAGCTGATCCCGGTCTCCCTGCTGCCCCTGGGCCGCGAGATCGTCCCCACCGACCAGCCCTTCGCCACCCGCTGACCCCACCTCATCCGGTTCCTGCCGCACAGGAGTTGTCCACAGGCGGCCCCCGGTCCGAATGGTTGTCCACAGGCCGCCGCGCTTGTCAGTGGCGGCCTGCATCATGAAGCCATGACCGAGATCGAGCAGTTGCTGACACGGGTGGCCGTGCGGGCCCGGGACGAGCGCCCGTGGGGCTGGCCCTCGCTTCCCGCGCCCGTCGACGCGGCCACCCTCGACCGCGCCCGGAAGACTCTGGGCTTCCCTCTGCCGCCCCTCCTCGCGGCGCTCTACGAACAGGTCGGAGACGGCGGCTTCGGCCCGTCGTACGGCCTGCTGCCCCTTCTCGACGCCGCACCCTCCGGCGAACCGGCCGCCGTCACCCAGTACCTCACCAACCGGGAGTACGGCCGCAGGAATCCGGAGTGGCCCTGGCCGGAGGGCGTCCTGCCGATCTCCCACTGGGGATGCGGGATGTACGCGTGCGTGGACTGCCGCACCCCGCAGGCCACGGTCCTGCTCTACGAGCCGAACGCCGACAGCACAGAAGGCGCGTGGTTCGTGGACGCGCCCACCCTCACCGACTGGCTGTGCGTCTGGATGAACGGCACGGGCTGGTACGAGGAGACCGACGAGGGCACGGACCTGGCGCAGTGGGACGACTTCCGCATACGCACCGCCCCGGCCCCGGAGCGGGCATCTTCCAGGGCCTCTTCCTGAACGGCGCGGGGAACCCGAGCCCTGCTGCCGGCTACGGCGCCCCCGCCCGCCGCCGCACGGCGTAGGCCACCGCCCCCGCGGTCACCACGGCGGCGCCCGCGGCGACCGACACCAGCGGCAGCGCGAAGGCGAGCACCGCACAGCCGATCAGACCCACCACCGGCACCACGCGCGCACGCCGAGCCGTATCGAGAGTCCAGGCGGAGGCGTTGGCCACCGCGTAGTACACCAGCACCCCGAAGGAGGAGAAGCCGATGGCACCCCGGACGTCCACGGACGCCGCCGTCACGGCGACCACCGCGCCCACGGCCAGCTCCGCGCGGTGCGGAACCCCGAAACGCGGATGCACCGCGGCCAGCGCCGGGGGCAGATGTCCGTCCCTGGCCATGGCGAGCGTGGTCCGGGACACGCCCAGGATCAGTGCCAGCAGCGAACCGAGCGCGGCGACCGCCGCACCCACCCGCACCACGGGCGCCAGTCCCGGCACCCCCGCTGCCCGCACCGCGTCGGTCAGCGGCGCCCCCGACCGTCCCAGCCCCTCGGCACCTAGGACGCAGAGCACGGCCACCGCCACGCACGCGTACACCACGAGCGCGATACCCAGGGCCAGCGGGATCGCACGCGGAATGGTGCGCTCCGGGTCCCGCACCTCCTCACCGAGAGTCGCGATCCGCGCGTATCCGGCGAACGCGAAGAACAGCAGACCGGCCGCCTGAAGCACGCCGCCGGCGCCGGACGACAGCCCGACGTCCAACCGCCCCGCGTCCGCCCGTCCGGACGTCAGGCATACGACCACCACCGAAGCGAGGACCGCCAGCACCACCGCCACGATCACCCGGGTCAGCAGGGCCGACTTCTGGAGACCCCCGTAGTTCACCGCGGTCAGTGCCACCACGGCCGCCACCGCGACCGCGTGCGCCTGTCCCGGCCAGGCGTAGGCGCCCACGGTCAGCGCCATCGCGGCGCAGGACGCGGTCTTGCCGACGACGAACGCCCAGCCCGCGAGGTATCCCCAGAAGGCGCCGAGCCGCTCCCGCCCGTACACGTAGGTGCCGCCCGACTGCGGATAGCGGGCGGCGAGGCGGGCCGAGGACATCGCGTTGCAGTAGGCGACCACGGCGGCGACGGCCAGCCCGGGCAGCAGCCCCGACCCGGCCGCGCGGGCCGCCGGGCCCAGCGCCGAGAACACGCCCGCCCCGATCATCGAGCCGAGGCCGACGACCACGGCATCGGGCACGCCCAGCGTGCGCCGGAGGCCGGGAGGAGAGGGGGAGGTCATGCGCGCACCCTACTGATCGCCGCAACCGTGCGGTGTCGCGGTGGCGTCCTGGTCATCGACAGGGCACGAACAGACGCGCGACGTTCATGTGCGGACGATTCGGACGATCCTTCCGGCACCCGGGGGCCGAGAAGCAGATCACAGTGCCGGAACAGTGCGAACACAGCGCGGAAGGGCAGGTTCAGGGCATGGGCATCATCGGTTGGATCATCCTGGGACTGTTGGCCGGCGCCATCGCCAAAATCCTGCTGCCGGGCCGCGACCCGGGCGGCTTCGTCGGCACGACCCTCATCGGCATCGTGGGAGCGTTCCTCGGCGGCTGGATATCGGCCCGCTGGCTGGACCACCCCATCACCAAGAACTTCTACGACGGCGCGACCTGGGTGGCGGCGATCGGCGGCTCGCTGGTCCTGCTGATCCTCTACCGCCTCCTCTTCGGCAACTCACGCGACTGACCTGCCGGCCGCGGCCGGCAGACGAGGAGGGTGGGTGCCCGCGGGCACCCACCCTCCTTCGCGACTCGGCCGGGCGTCGCCTACCGGTAGTTCACGAACTGGAGCGCGAAGTCGAAGTCCTGGCCCTTCAGGAGCGCGATCACTTCCTGGAGGTCGTCGCGGCTCTTGGAGCTGACGCGCAGTTCGTCACCCTGGACCTGAGCCTTCACGCCCTTGGGGCCCTCGTCCCGGATGACCTTCGCGACCTTCTTCGCGTTCTCCTGGGAGATGCCTTCCTCGATCGACGCGAAGATCTTGTACTCCTTGCCGGAGAGCTGCGGCTCACCCGCGTCGAGCGCCTTCAGCGAGATGCCGCGCTTGATCAGCTTCGACTGGAAGACGTCGAGGATGGCCTTGACCCGCTCCTCGGAGTTGGCCTGCATCAGGATCTTCTCGCCGGACCAGGCGATGGAGGCGTCCACGCCCTTGAAGTCGTAGCGCTGCGAGACCTCCTTGGCGGCCTGGTTGAGGGCGTTGTCGACCTCCTGCCGCTCGACCTTCGAGACGATGTCGAAACTGGAGTCGGCCATGTCCTGTGGCTCCTTGTATCGGGGGGCGTAACGGGATGCGTTCCGGTGCGCGAAGGCGACCGCGCCTGGTGTGGGGACCGGGCCGCATCCGCACCAGCCTAGCCACCCGACGTCGTGCAAGTGCAGATCAATCGGGTGGCGGAGCACCCCTTGGGATCGGGTATTGTTTACGTCGTTGCCAGGGAGCACCGCCGAAAAGCGGTTCGACTTGGCGGCAAACCCCGGCGGTGTGCCCGAGCGGCCAAAGGGAGCAGACTGTAAATCTGCCGGCTTCGCCTTCCCAGGTTCGAATCCTGGCGCCGCCACATTGGGGAAGACCCCCTCTGAACAGGTTATTAGCCTGGTCAGAGGGGGTTTCTCGTTGATCGGCCCCGTTCGATTCGATGTGGACGGGACGTGGACGTGTCTCACCCCGTACCACCCAAATCCCAGTGCGGGTCAGCCCGTGTCCCCCAGGTGTCCCCCGGGGGTGAGCATGATCACCCGGGTTCGTTCCACTCCCGAAGTGCGGCATCGATCCGGCTGTTGGCCTGCTCCCGGGTCTGGTCCAGCACCTTGGCGTACACCTTGTGCAGTACCGCGATGCTGTGGCCGGCCCGGCGGGCGCACTCCATGGCGTCCACGCCAGAACTTAGCCAGAACGACACCCCCGCGTGTCGCAGGTCGTAGGGGCGCCGGGCGAGCAGGGAGGACGTCCCAGACTCGCTCAGAGCCTTTTGGCGAGCCTTTGCCCACACCTCGCCGTATCCGGTCTCCTGGAGTAAGCCGTTGCGGTTGGTCCGGAACAGCCGGCCGTCCGGTGCCGTACCGTGCGTGGCGATGTGTTCCCTCAGCATGCCGACGAAGTGCGGCGGGATCGGCACCGGGCGGGAGTCCTTCTTGGCACGCGCCTTCAAGTGGCGGGTCTCGTGTGCCGCTCCGTCGTTCGTCCAGCTCCGTCCTGCCCGGACGACGCCCTGCCGGAGGGTGAGCATCCCCCATCCCGTCTTCGGCAGGTGGCACTGATCCGCACGCAGTCCGGCAGCCTCAGCCGGACGCATCGCCGCGTAGTACAGGCACCCGAAGAACGCTTCCAGGTGCCGCCCGCGCGCCCCCTGCTCGCGGACCTCCGCCAGCAGTGCCCGCACTTGGCGGGGGTTGGCGACGCTCTCGGGATCGACCGCCTCGACTGACTTCGGGGCCGCCCACTTCACGGCTGAGAGCGGGTTGACCGGCATGGTGAAGTACTGCTTTTCGACCGCCAGTCCGAGAACGTCGCTTAGGCACGCCCGCTTTCGCTTCGCGGTGCGCGGCGAAGCCTCCTTCCCGTCCAGCCTCAAGGCGAGAGCGTCCAAGGCCAGTCGGACGGTGGCCGGGTCTTCCAGAGTAGAGATCGGCATGGAGTGCTTGGCGATCCACTCCAGGGCGACGGCTACGTCGTCCGGTGCAGTCTCGTTCCAGCGGTTCCGGTTGTACGCCCACCCGTAGAGAGCGCGTCGCAGAAGCGCAGGATCTGGCATGCCAGCCTTCGTCTTCACGAGCGCGGGGGTGATGGTGGCGAGCGCGTCTGCGTAGTTCTTGCGCGACTTGGCCGGCGCCAATGTCCACTTGCGGTCGACGTACGTACGGGTGTGCTCGTACCAGGTGACGGAGCCCAGTTTTGCGCGCAGCTCGGAGACGGGTAGGCCCGTCTCTTCGTCGAACTGGTCGCCGCGCCGCACGGCGGACATGAGTTCCGAACGGCGCCCTTCCGCCTGCACTTTGAGCGTGTAGCTCTTGGAGTGTTTGCGCTCTCCGACCAGCCAACGGAGGCGGTAGGGCTTCGGGCGATCCTTGCGGATTTCGATGGAGTAGAGGCGAACGTCATAGGTCAGTGACATGCAAACTCCAGAGGGGCCCGCGTGAGGCGGGCCCCTCATGTCTCGGGCGCGTAGGCGGAGGTCAGGCGGCGGTTTCTTCCATGGACGACCACCACGCGTCGAGGTCGTCGCGGCGGCATCGGATCTGCCCGTTGGGGAGCTTGATGAGCTTGGGAGCCTGGCCGCGTGCTCGCATGCGGTAGAAGGCGGCGCGGCTCATGTCGATCTCTTCGAGGACTTCGGGGAGTTTGAGCATCTTGGGGCTGGCCACAGTGCTACTCCTCGCGTGGTCTGGTCTTGGGGTGGGGTGGTCTGTGCTGTCCGAAGCTGGGATTTCTGCGTCATCGCGTCACCTGCGTCAGTCAGGCTTCTGAACTGTGGGTTCTGGTGACGCAGCGCGGCGGGCGGTGCGTCACCGATGACACGGGCGCACGTCACGGGGTGACGCTGATGACGCGGGGTGACGCAGGATTCGCCGTCTGCGTCACCCTCTTTCGCCGCAGGTCAGCGGCCGTCTGTGGGGCCCTCGGTGACGCTGTGACGCAGATCTTCCCCACTTAGGAAAAAGGAAGGGGGGTGTCTGTAGGTCTTACGTCCCGCTCAGGGCTTGAAGAACGGGCCGCTTCGCGACGCGGCCTGTGCAGGGCGGCGGCCGCCGCCGAACAGCAAGAGGAGCACCCCGCGGCGTGGCGTGCTCCTCTTGTTTGTCTGCCTGTCCGGGCGGGCGGTTAGAACGCGGGCTGTTGCTCGGGCGGCGGGGGCGGGGCCTGGCGGCTGAGTTCGATGTAGCGGGCGGTGCGGGTGCGGCCCCAGTCGACCAGGACGCCGCGTGCGGCGAGGGTGGGCTGGATGCGGCGCAGCCGGTCGGAGAGGACTTTGCCGGTGGTGGGCCAGCCCTTGGGCAGGGGGCGGCATTCCTCGCCGCTGTAGAGGGCGGTCAGGGCGTGCAGCCACTCTGCCGACGTCATCCGGACCTCTTCGCCGGGGGTGAGTTCGGCGGCGTGCTTGAGGACCGTCTGGGCCAGGAGGTCGCCCTCGATCACGTCGTCGTTGAGGTCGTCCAGGCTGGCCCGGTATGCCTCCAGGGTGCCGAAGCCGGTGGCGGTGTCGAGCTGGGCGCACAGGTGGGCGAAGTCGGCCATGCGCAGATCGGTCGGGGTCTCGGCCTGGACGGCGCGGACCTTGACGGTCAGGTCGAGGAGGGAGCCGAGGACGACGGGCAGGATCTCGGCGTACTCCGTCCACAGCTCCGCTTCAGTGCGCCGCACGCGGGGGCGTTCCAGGCGCAGGGTGAGGAGGCGTTCGGCGAGGTCGGGGCGGATGACGCCGACGTCGATGCCGGTCAGCAGCATGGGCCGGCGGTAGCGGGAGCGGACGACGTCGCCGTCGGTGAACAGCGCGCGCTTGATGCTCTCGGCTCCGGTGATGATGCAGCACATGAGGTCGGACAGGTCCGGGGGCAGGTGGGAGAGGTTGTCCAGGGCGGTGATCCATCCGGCCGCGACCGCTGTGATCATGTTCTCTTCGTCCTTGGGCGCCCTGCGCAGGTCGCCGCTCATGCCCTCGATGATCCGCACGAGCATCCGCCCGCCGGTCGACTTGCCGGCGCCCTGCGGGCCGGTGAGGAACGGGGCGGGGACGGGTGCGGACGGCTCCAGGCAGCCGATGAGCCACGCGATGGCCAGGGCCTCGGTCTGGGCGTCGGCGAAGTTGCACAGCCGCATCAGCAGGTCGATGCCCTTGCCGTCGGTGTCCTTGGCGGGCATCGGGAGTTCCCCGGTGAGCTGGGTGCGCCGCCAGCACACCTCTTCGGGGCCGGGGACGTGGATGTCCCATCCGCTGGGATGGATACGGACGGACTGCCCGTCGTCGCGGCCGAGGTCGAGCCAGGTGGCCCCGTCGAAACCGGGGGCCACGCGGATGTGGGTGGGCTGTACCTGCTCGGTGAGGGCGAGTGCCTCGATCAAGTCCAACGCCTCCTTGAGGGCGGTTCCGTTGAAGACGCCGACCCCGTCACGGAAGAGACCGACCATGAGTTCCTGCCGGTGGCTGCCGGTCGTTCCCTGGGAGCGGATCGGGCGGGCCACGGGGTGGCCGGTGCGCTGTGCGTAGACGGTCCCGTCCACGGTGCGGAAGTACCGGAAATGGGACTGCGCGTAGTCGGTGATGACCTTGCGGGCGGGGTCCTTCTCGTCGTCTGACACGGTCACAGTCCCAACGTGGTCAGGGCGTTGGTCCACGCGTCCGTGCAGTGCCGGGGGCTCTCGCCCTTGGCCTGCGCGGCGGCGAACAGGCGGCCGATGTGCGTGTCGGTGAGGCAGCCGCACCGGCCGTGCGTCGACAGCACCGCGAGGAACGCCCGGTACACGGTCGCGTGGACCGCGCTCTTCGCCTCCGTGATGCGCTGCACGGCCATGGACACGCCACGCTCCAGATAGACGGGCGTGCGGTGCGGGCACGCGCCCCCGTGGGCCCTCAGAGGCCCTGTGAGGCTCTGTTGCGTCCTACGGGGCATGGCGGGCTCCTTTACTGCCAGAGCACGCACAGAGTCCGGCAACGGCGCCGTGGCGCCCGCTCCCTTTGCGAACCAACGGGCGTACGCGGCTGAGGACTTGAGGTCGACGCCGGGCCGGACCGCGTTGGCGGACGGCATGGTGCCCCAGTAGATCCAATGCTCGCCCCGCGTCGTCGCCACGGTGCGCGTGGCGGGCAGTGTGGCGCGGGCCCACTCGATGGCCGCCGCGTCGTCCAGGTCGACCACCGTGAGGCCGGCGCCGCCGGGGTGGTAAGCCACAGTTGCCGCGTGCCGCCATGCCATCGCCCACGCGGGTGAGGCGATGACGGCGGGGTCGGTGGTGGCGGCGGCCCACGCGTGGCACGGCGCCGGGCACCCGCAGGCGCCTGCCGCCTTCATGTTCGGCCTGCCGCCGCAGGCGTTCCGGGCGCAGGTCGGGCAGTTCCCGAACGGCAGCTTCCCCCGGCGCAGCGGAAGCACCGGCAGGCCGTCGGCCGCGAGCCGTAGAGCAGTACGCAGGTGCCCGTTCATGCGGCGGCCCTCCCTTCGAGCGCGAGGAACTGTGCGGCAATCCACTGGGTGTAGGCAGGGGGTACGGCCTTGCGGGCTTCCAGGCTGGTCATCCAGGTGCAGCCCATGGCGTCCGCGTACGCCCGCTCGCCCTTGTGCTCGAAAGCGAGCAGGCCTTTGCGGTGCCAGCACGGCGGGAGCAGGTCCCCGCCGCCGCCCCACGACGTTTCGAAGCCGCGGTGGCGGCGGACCGGGAGGCCGAACTGTGTGCCGCACAGCAGGTAGTCGGGGCGCAGCAGACCGGCCTTGGCGGTCTCGGGGACGTTCTCCATGACCCACGGCCGGCCGGTCGCCTGCATGACCTCTCGTCCGGGGCCGATCAGGTCGGGGTGGTCGTCGGGGTTGCCGCGCCACCTGGTGACGGTCGCGTACCGCTCGCAAGGCCAGGAACCGTGGACCAGGTCGAAGCTGCTGCCGTGGTCGGCGCAGTAGTCCAGGCCGTCGGCCTGGACGAAGGTGAAGGGGTAGTTGGGCTGTGGGCGGATGTCGACGCCGACGACGTCGAACCCGGCCAGGTAGTAACCCATCGACAGGCCACCGCCCCCGCAGCACAGGTCCAGCACCCGCAGCCCGTTCGAACGGCGTAGCGGCAGCACACGCGCGTTCACGCGGCCACCCCCAGAGCACTGGCGGTGAGGTGCGCGAGGGCGGTACGGCCGATGTACTCGGTGTAGGCGGGCGGGATGCACTCGCGGATGCCGTCGCGGTTCATCCACGGAACCCCCAGCACCTTGCGCGCGAGGGCGACGCCGGAGAAGTTGCCGACGAACTGCCCGTAGTGGCCCGGCGGGACGGGGCGGCCCATCTTGGACTGCGGGACCAGGTGCGCGGGATGGCCGGGCTGGTCCAGGGTGAAGCCGCCGCCCGGCTCGAAGTACCGGTGCCGATAGTTCTCCAGCCCGGCCATCTGCCCGCACAGCATCACCGGGCCGCGCAGCTTCGGGACGGCGCCCCCGACGTTCTCCATCACCCACGGCTGCCCTGTCAGCTCCAGGGCGCTGCGGGTGGGGGCGATCAGGTCAGGGTGGGTGTTGCCCTGGATGCGCTGGCAGTCGCTGTCGTGCTGGCACGGCGGAGAACCGTGGACGAAGTCGAAGGCGGCCCCGTGCTCCAAGGCGTAGGTGATGGCGTCTGCCTGGACGAACCGGTACGGGTAGCGGGGCTGGGGGTCTTTGTCGACGCCGGTCACGTCAAAGCCGGCGTCGGTGTAGCCCTTGGCGGCGCCGCCCTGACAGCAGAACAGATCGAGCAGCCGGGGCGGGCGCCCGAACAGGCGCAGGAAGAGAGCAGCTAACCCGGCGGGTTCACCTGCTCGCCTCATGACCGTGAGTTGGGTCATTCTGGATGTCTCCAGTTCCTTGGTTGGGTCCTGGTTGGCAAGGGCGGCCCCGCGACTTTGGCGAGACGGAGGGGCCGCCCTTGGCGTAGCTACGGGCGGGGGGCGTTCAGCCGGCGGGCGACGGCGTCGAGCTTGGCGGTGAGGTCGGCGCCGGGGGTCGCGGTGAAGGAGTGCAGGGCGACGGTGGCAGCGATGATGACGTCGCACAGTTCGTCGGCGACGTCGGCGGTGGTGTGGGTGATGTTCTTGCGGGGGTTCTGGCCGGTCATGCCGATGTAGGCGGCGGATGCCTCGCCGGCCTCTTCGGTGACCTTGATCAGGCGCATGGCGGTCTCGTGCTCGCCGTGGCCGTTGGCGGTGTTCAGGGCGGCGGCGATGCGGGCCGCGACGGGGAAGAGAGTGGCACTCACGTCGGTGTCTCCTCAGCTGGTGTGCTGGTTGTGGGTGCGGGCGGACAGTCCGTAGGTCTTGTTGCTGGTGTGGTGCTGGTTGATCGGGCCGGTGTAGTGGTGGTGGGTCTCGGTGTGGACGCCCTTGAGGGAGCGCAGCGCGGTCCCGATCGCGGCGAACACCCCGGCCACAGCGGCGATCGGGAGGGTGACGAACAGAACGCTGGTGAGGGAGACAGCGGCGAATCCCTGGCAGGCGAGCCAGACCCCACAGCCGACGCCGACGAATGCGGCCCCGACGCCGATGCCGGCGACGGCGGTGCCAGCGGCCCATGCGGGCACGATCCGCTTGTCCGGCTGGAGCACCGGGGGCGTGTCCCCGTAGGCGGGAAGCGGGCTGTCGTCCCGGTACGCGGTCGGGGTCTCGGGGGCGGGCTTGTAGGCGTCGGCGATGATCCGGCGCGCTTCGGCGGCGGCCACGTCGTCGCTCATCCGGACGCCCGACACGGACGTCTCGGGGGTGGTGTCGGGGAACATGCGGAATCCCTTCCGGTCACGGTGCAGGGAGGAGAAGGCACCCCCTGTCGGGGGCGCTGAGAGGGGGGGTTCGGGGGTCCGACCTGCGCCGCCTCCCTGCCTCCCTGGCGATCAATTACGCAGGTCAGAGGCAGGGAGTCGGGTCAGGGAGGGGTTCAGGGAGTTCTCCCTGCCTCCCTGACCCGGGCGGGGCCCGCTCCCTGTCACTCGGAAGCGGAAGCGGAACCCGTGTCGTCGTGGTCGGCGAGCGCGCGGGAGATGCGGTCGGCGGCGACGACCATGCGCCCGTCGGACTTGTAGGGCTCGGCTCCGGTGCCGTCCAGGACGCGCTTGAGGTCGATGAACGACCACTCGCCGTAGACGCTCGGGGCGAGCACGGCGAGCCGCTTGAGGACTTCCTGGGTGAGCACCCGGGTGTCCGTGCCGAGGACGGTGGCGATGTCCGCCAGCGCGTCCCGTTCCTCGTCTCGGTCGACGGCGCGCAGGGTGGTGACACCGTTGCGCAGTGCCTTGGCTCGCTCGCAGATGGCCTTGGCGTCGTCGTCGTTGATGTAGTGGGTGCGGACCGTGATGGATGCCTGGCCGGCCGGGACCGTGATCCCGTCCGAGGCGACCACGAGCGTGCCCTTGTCTAGTCCCTGCCTGAGCAGGTGCGGGGCGGCGCCGCCGTCAACGGCCTTGTCCCCCAGCGCCATACGGGCCTGCGACTCGGTGCCCAGCGCGAGGGAGGCGCGGGTGTGGGCGCCTTCCCGGACCAGCTTGGGAAGGTTCTGGTCGGTGGGGTTCTGGGTGCCCTGCCACATCAGGACGTCCACGGCGCGGCCCTGGTTGTGGATCCGGCGCACGGCCATGAAGTACCGGCTGGTGGCCTTGGAGCCGCCGTAGGGGTTCTTCTGGTCGTCCTTGACCGGGCACATGAACGCGACCTGCGCTTCGTCCACGATGACCACCAGCGGATCGAACACGGCCTTGGGGTCCTGCTGCCGGACCGAGATCCGCCGGTTCATCTCCTCCAGCGCGTCCTCCACCATCCAGGTCGCGTCGACCACGTCGTCATCGGTCGGCCCCTGGATCAGCACGCTGGCCAGTCCGTCGAACATGCCCCAGTCCCCGACGCCCTTGAGGTCGGCAATCCGGAACTCAACGGTCTTGTCCAGCGCTGCCCACAGCGCGAGCGCGCGCAGGGAGGCGGTCTTGCCCTGGTTGGAGAGACCGGTGACCAGCAGGTGACGCTGGAACAGGCTCAGGGCCGCCGCGTCGCCGCGCAGGTCCTGACCCCACGGGGCCTTGCCCTTCTTGTAGTCGGCGGTGGCTGTCTCGTCGGTGACCAGCGGAGACGGGCCGATCGGCTCATCCAGCGCCCCGGAGTCGGCGATCCACAGCCGGACCGTCCGCGCGGCCACGGGGAGCATGATGAACACCTCGTGCTCGTGCCGGGTCAGGTTCTCGGCCAGCTTCCGGCGCCGGTTCTGCACCTCGATCGTGGACACCCCCGACGGCAGCGTGACGTCCACCTCGACACCACATCCGGCGATGCGGATTGGCCCGAGCATGGCGGCGCCTGCGTCGCCCATCTCCTTGATGGCGTTGCGCAGCGCGGGTACTCCGAGGTCGCGCAGGGCCTTGACCACGATCGAGGGGGTGATGGGCTCGCCGTCGCTCGATCGCTGCTGCTCGGGCATCGACCACGACGGGGCGGCCTTCTGGTGGGCGCCGACCGACCAGAGGGCGAGCAGGGCGAGGAACGGGCCGATCGTGACCGCCGGGCCCCACACGACCTGAACGATGGTGATCATCAGGTTGATGAGCTTGATGACCGCCATGAGCGGGGTGATGACCTCGGTGGCGTCCTTGGTGGCGATGGCCATGCACACCCCGAGCGCGACCAGTAACCCGACGCCCGTGCCGGCGGACACGGCGGCGCCCTTGGCTGCCTCCACGGGCGAGTGGAGGAGGTCCATGCGGCGGCGGTGGCGTGCCTCGCGGAAGTGCTGGCCGCGCTCTTCCCACTCGCGGGCCTCTTCCAGGTTCCCCGCCGCCTCCGCCGCGCGCATGAGGCGCTCGTAGCGGGCGGGGGTGCGGGCCTCCCACGCGCGGCGGGTGACGATCCGGGTCCCGCCGTAGACGTAGAGGGCGTGCCGGGCCGCCGCGCGGGCCGACGTCTTCGTGACGTCGTGCGTCACGGCCGTACGGATCGCCCGCCCGGACCGGATCCACAGCGGGACCGCGGGGGCGGGTGCCGGGTCGGGGACGACCGTGAGCACGGTCGGGGCGTCGGGCCCGGTGGGCGGGTCGGTGGGCTTGTGGAGGTTGATGACGTTCTCGGTCATGCTGGCAGTTCTCCTGACTGCCCCAGGCTTGGGGCGGGATGAGTGGGAGAGCACGGGGCCGCCGTGTCCGGCCAAAGAGGCGGCGGCCCCGGTATTGCGGCTGGTCACCACCAGCCGGAAGGCGTCTTCTTGGCCTTGGCCTGCGCGTATTCGGTGACGATGCGCTGGCGCTCGCCGTACAGGGCGGTCAGTTCGGCGTTCAGCCGGTTCTCCACGGACGATCCGATTGAGTCCATGCGGGTCTCGGCACCGTTGGTGCTGCGGCCCTGGTGGATGCTGCGGGCACCGCCCGCCATCGCCCGGAACATGTCCCGGCGTTCCTTGCCGGTCAGCGGCCACCACTCACCCCGGCGGACCGCTTCCAACTTCTTCTGCACCTTGCTGATCTCGCGGTCCACGCGGCGGGTGTCGGGCTTGCCCATGTCAGGCGGTCCCTTCGGGGTAGGCGCACGGCGTGCACGCACCGAGCGCGGCGGGGATGACGTAGCCGGCATCGCGCCGGCAGGCGGGACAGGTGCGGCGGGCAGCATTGGCCTTGGCGAGCGCCGCCCACCGCGCGGCTGTCATGGGCCGGACCGGTTTGGCCAGGTCGACCCGGTACAGATAGGCGATCAGCGGGCCGCGTCGGCGGCGGGGGCGTTCGAGCTGGGCTGCGACGTCCTGCCCGCCGGGGCGCAGACCGCGTGTGCGGAGTTGGCGGCGGGTGGCGTAGCCGTCCGGTGCCAGGTGCCACCGGTAGACCGGCAGCGCGGCCATCACGCGGCGTCCTCCGGCCGGCCGGTGGCGCGCCGCCAGGACGCCCGGAGACGGGTCTCCGAGGCGGAGTGACCGGCCGCCCGGAACAGCGTTGCCACCTCCCGGTAGGAGACCGACCGGCCCTTCTGGGCCTCGGTGTTGATGAGGTCGGTGACGATCCACTCAAGGTCGGTGTCAGTCAGCACCGGGGCCGGCTCCAGCGCCGGTATCGGCTCGAACGGCCCCCACACGGGGAGGTTCCATGAGGGTGTGACGTCGGGTGTGACGCGGCCCGTCACGCTGGTCAGGGCCCGTCCGGTGCTCTCGCCCTTGCGTGCCGTCTCCAGCTTCGACCACGCGTCCGCGAGGGTGTTGGCAGTCTTGGCCTGGACGCGTGCGACGCGCGCCCCTGCCTCCGTCACGGCCGTCAGCCGGGTCTCCTCTGTGGATGCTTCGGCACGGAGTCGGGCGCGGGCTACGGCTGCGTCGTCGCGGGCGTCCTGCTGGATGCCACGGATCATGTCCAGCGCCGCCGGCGTGAGCGCCGTGCGCTCCCACAGCCCGTGGACCAACCACAGCGCCTTGGCAGCGATCGGCAGCCACGCCACGGCCAGCCACGCACCCCGCGACGCCTCGTCGGTGAGTAGAGCGTGCGTGACCAGGACACCGGAGGCGACGGCGCCGAAGGACCAGCCGACGGCGGTTACCGGGTTGCTGTGGTCGCCTTGCGCGGCGAGCCGGCGCTCATAGGCGAGGGTGGCGAGCCAACCGCCGTCGATACCCAACCCGACGACCAACGCGACGCCCTTGGGCATCGACTCACCCAGCCACATCACGACCACGGCCAGCGTGAGGACCATGGACACGGCCGTCATCGCGACGGCGGGCAGCACGGTCAGCAGACTCTTTGCGTTCAGGCGCGTCATGACGCCTCCCTTCGCGGTGTGGTGTGGGTTCCGGGACGTCCGGTGCGCCGCCCGGCAGTGGTGGTGCAGCGGGGTGCGAACCCGGCGCTCTGCCAGCCGCCCCCGCCCCGCTTGGCCGTGTACATGGCCTCATCCGCCAACCGCAGCAGCGCCGGCAGCTCACGGCCGGTGCCGGCGGGGGCGTCGCTGGAGAGCGCGCCACCGATAGACGCACCGACCCTCAGGTCACGTCCGTCGTGCAGGAACGGGGCGGTGATCTGGCCGTGCAGGCCGCGCAGCAGCCACGGCAGCGCCACCGGGTCCGGCAGGACCACGGCGGCGGCGAACTCGTCGCCTCCCAGCCGGCCCGCGACCGCCCGCCGGTGTCCGGCGAGCGCGTCGGCCAGGCTTCCGGCGGTGGCGCGGATCGCCGTGTCACCAGCCGCGTGGCCGTGGGTGTCGTTGAGTGCCTTGAACCCGTCCAGGTCGACCAGGACCACGGCGACGTCCAGGTGCCGGGCCAGCAGCCGGCCCGCGCGGTGCTCGAACGCGTCCCGCGTCCACAGCCCGGACAACGGGTCATGCCGCGCGACCGACAGACGGCGGCGTAGCCACAGCCCGTGGACGCCCCAGGCGGCCGCTAACGGCCCGGCCGCCGAAGCGATGCTCACCACGGTGTTCATGCCGCGCCGCCGGGCAGGCTCGCCGTGGCGGTGCGGTTGGCGAGTGCCAGCCGTTCGGCGAGCACCCGGCGGCGGGCCCGCCGGATCCGGCGAGCGTCCAGCTCGGTCGGGGTGCGGTCCAGGGTGATGATCTGCGCGTCCAACAGGTCGACGTCCGCCAGGATCAGCGGCATCTCCAGCTCGATCGCGTCCAGCTCAGCGGCCGTGGGTTCCATCCACGGCTCGAACGCGGTAACAGCGTCCTGAACAGTAACGATGTGGTCCATTGGGTCTTGTTCCTCTCAGACAGGAACGGCCCGAACAGCGGCCCCGGTGTTCCCGCACCGGGGCCGCACGCCGTTGAAGTCGGTAAATCCGGCTCCCCTCAGCGCTACTCGTACGAGACGAGCAGCGGAGGCAACCGGCCGCAGCGCTTTGATCTGCGGAGCTGTGGTTATGCGAGTTGTCTCCTTCGGGAACGCGAGCTCCCGTGGCAGGCGTATGGAGACGCGACCTTTCGGTCTAAGCCCTCCGGTTGACCAGGGGTCCGGGTCCCTCGGCCCGCTCTGTCCCGGGCCCCTTTAGCGACGAGCAGCCCTGAGGAAGCACAGGGATGCCCGAGATGTTGTAGCCATTGTCCGTACAATGGCTACAACGCAGATGCTGGCAGACCGGTGGCCCGACCGCAAGGGCATTGGCCACATTGACTAGACAATGGGCTCGTCAAGCGGCTTCCATGGGAGGCATGGCAGTGACTCGTCTCGGGCGAAACCCGATGTATCAGCAGATTGCGGATGCCCTGCGTGAGCAGATCACGTCCGGGGAACTCGCGCCCGACGCGAAGCTTCCTACCGAGGCAGAGCTACGCGATCAGTACGCCGTCTCACGAGAGACGGTGCGCAAGGCGCTCGCCCAGCTCGTCAACGAGGGCCTCGTCATCTCCGCCCGTCCGCAGGGGCATTTCGTCCGGCGCCGCCGACCGATGGTGTTCCGTCCGCAGGCAGAGTTCCGGAAGCGGCCTCACTCGCGCGAGATGGACGCCTTCATGACTGAGTACTCCGCGGAGGGGCGCGAGCCGCGACAGGACATCCAAGTGGCCATCGTGGAGCCGTCGGAGGATGTGGCGAAGCGGCTTCAGTTGGAGCCGGGCGAACTCGTCGCAGTCCGCAAGCGAGTGCGCTACCTAGACGGCGAGCCGTTTAACGTGAACGACAGCTACTTCCCGCTCTCGATCGTGCGGGATTCAGAGATCATGCGCCCGGAAGACATCGCCCGAGGCGCCAATGAGGTGCTCGGTGAACTCGGGTACCGCCAGGAGCGGGCACTGGACGAGCTGTACGTCCGGATGCCCACGCCAGAGCAAGTACACCGCCTGGATCTCACCCCTGGAACACCGGTCGGCGTCCACGTCCTCACAGGGTTCACAGCCGAGGGTCGCCCCGTCCGAGTCGCTGTGACCGTACTCCCGGGAGACCGCCACGTGATCTCTTATGAGCGCCAGCGCGAGACACCGGACGAGGATGCATGAAAGACCTGCTCATTCGCCCCGCCCAGCTCGATGAACTCAGCTCTGTCGAAGCGTTGCTGCGGGGAGCCTCCGCTTGGCTCGCCTCGCGCGGGATTGATCAATGGCAGTACCCACCGCATCGCGACCGCATCACGGAGGCGCTGAAGCAGGGAGTGTGCTTCCTTGCGTTCGAGGAGGGGCGGCCGATCGCAACCATTCAGGTGGATGCCTTCGCGGACCCGGAGTTTTGGACGCAGGAGGACGATCCAACGTCGGCGCTCTACGTACACCGCATGGCAGTCAGCCGCGACGCCTCCGGGATCGGCGTCGGAGGCAGGCTCCTCGACTGGGCTGCGGGCCACGCCGCATCCAAGGGGAGGCGCTGGCTGCGACTGGACGCGTGGAAGGACAACGAGGGGCTGCACGACTACTACACGAACGCCGGCTTCACCCTGGTTCGCGTCGTAGACCTGCCGCACCGCAGGTCAGGCGCCCTCTTTCAGCGCGCTACCGGCTGGGTTCCTGCCTGAAGCACCGGTTTGGCGTACCGGTTGCCAGGAGTCGACCGGTACGCCCGCAGCAGCGACCTCCACCCAACTAGGCCTGCAACTCGTTCGGATGAAGGAAGACGCACATGCCCTGATCATTGATGGAGTGCGCTGGGCGGTTATAAAATAACCGCCATGCTCACACCTGAGGATGCTGCCTTCGTCACTGCGGCCACTGAGGGTCTGGCGGACCCTCTCTACGAAGCGCTCGATCACGGCTACACCGCCGCTCACGCCCACTACGACGACGCCGGCATGATCGGCGAGGGCTACACCAAGGGGCGCACCGACCTGGCCCGAGACCATGCGCGTCGCTTCATCGAGCATCGGCGGGGGGAGTTCCTCGACCTCGGCGGTTGGGAGCCGATCAAGAACTCCAGTGGGCGCCTGCACCTGCGCAACGGGATGATGACTCTGCGGCTCCTGCATGCGACGCCGTTCGACCTTGTTCCGGCCCCTGGCCGGAACAAGGCGCGGATCAGCTACTACTACAATCGAACAGTCGACCTATTCGGGGTGGAGGCCAGCAACCTCCTCGCTGTGTGGCTGTCCCCTCCCGCTGAGGGCGGCGAGATCTCGGTGCGTATCGTTCGTCCAATCGGTGAGTGGAAGCCGGGACGCGCTCCGAAGTTCGACCTCGACTTCGAGCTCCCTAGGAACACTGAGTCGTTCACCGGTTGGGAGTTCATCCCCGACGACAAGGGCCTAGTCCTGCCCTTCGAGTTCGAAGAAGATCAGCGTGAAGAGGGTGAAGGAAGTGGCACGGGATCCAGCTGAGCGCATTCGAACCCTGAGGCTCCTGATGGGGCTCACTCAGGGTGAGCTCGCGCAAGCTGCTGGTGTGTCACAGCCGCTGATCTCGCAGATCCAGAAGGGCATCAAACTCGTTACCGACGACGTGCTTGTGCGCATCGCCGAGGCGACCGGCACGCCGATGTCGTTCTTCGAGGTCGACCCTGCTGACCTCCCTGCCGACACGCTGATGTTCCGGAAGAAGGCCAGCGCGTCAGCCAAGGAGGTAGCCAGAGTGGAGGCGACGGTCAGGGAGGCGTACCGGGTCTCGGTGCGCCTCATGGCCGAAACCAGGGTGCGTCGGACCGCACTCCCGCGAGCGGAGGGCGATATTACATCCGATGACATCGAGGACCTCGCCGCGCAGACCCGCGCCGCGTTGGGTATTGGCTCGGATGGCGTGATTGGGCACGTCATCCGAGCCTGTGAGCGTGCCGGGCTCCCTGTGGTCCCCCTACTGCTAGTGGACTCGCAGGGGCACGGCGAAGACATCGTCGTGGGGCATTCCGGCGCCTCTTGCTGGCGTGGCACGACTGAGCCATCCATGATCAGCTACTTTTCCGCGGGCAGTGGCGACAGGCAGCGCTTCACAACAGCGCACGAATTGGGACATCTTGTACTGCACCCCGCACGTCGTAACGGGCTGGACGCTAAGAATGCCGAGAGTGAGGCTCACCGATTCGCTGGAGCCTTCTTGCTACCTCGGGAGCGGGCAAATGAGGCGTTCACGGGGCCGTTGATGTTGAGGGAGTTCGCCGCGCTCAAAAAGCGTTGGGGTATCTCAATTCAAGCTCTAATCAATAGAGCTTACGATCTCGGGCATATCGACCAGGCCCGCCGGGAGAGTCTCTACAAGCAACTTGGCGCACGTGGATGGAGGACGAACGAGCCTGTCATGGTCCACGCGGAGCAGCCAACGTTGATGAGAGCCATGTTGGGCCGCAAGTACGGCGAGCCGCCATCTCTACTTCAAGCTTCCGAAGGTTTGGGGCTTCACCCAGTGCTCATGCGGTCACTGGCCCCAGACGTAACGGCAGACCCAGCACCCCGCGCAATGGCTGATGTCATCAGCCTTGGCGACCGCCGCCGGCAATCCTCCCGCCTACAGGCTCTTGATTCGAGACGGCAAGAGCTGTGAGTCACTAGCGCGTCAAACGACTGACGGTGTTCCAGCCCCCGTGAGGGGTGCAGGCCCGAAGATGCGTCGAACGTTTGACGCTTCGGCACGAGGTGTGGTCGTCCCGGCTTCTTGTCAGGACCGGGATGGCTCACAAAGAACCCTCCTCGTGCGTGGCCTGGCTCCCGGCCAGGCCTGCTCTCTTGCTCGTCCTGCCCGTAACTCCCTGCACTACAGAGAGCCTGAACACTAGGCTTGCCTTGCGTTCGCCGTAGCTGTAGGGGGTTTGCCTGTGTACTGCTTTCGTCTCCCCTTCGCGATGCCGAGTCAGGCGCGACTCGGACTGACCGAGACTCAGTTCCTGCTCCAGGAGCAAGGCGAGGTACAGGTTTGGCTGAATTCCTCCCAGAAGGAGGACCAGCGCCTGTGCGACGCCGCCGAACTCGTGGTTAGAGGTCAGGGCTATGGCACCGGTGATGAGGCGGCGCAGGAGGGTGAGCGCTGGCGGGATGTCATTAGCCGAGCTTTCGCCCGAATCCATCTCGCTGCTGACTTCGCCGACCGAAAGCCGTCAGGCATCCTGACCACGGCCGGAGAGGCATGGATAGGTGAACTTTTCGGGCATCCTGTGCGCGGTGCTGCTCCTGGCGTCACCGTCTTCGAAGATCAGCCAGGTCTTCGATTCGTCAGCGTGCCAGCCGCCGAGGGCTGCAAGCGCCCTTCGGAGGACTGGAATCGTCGAGTGCTCGCTCAGGCTGCACAACTCCATGACCCGCTAGCAGATACCGAGAGGTTGGCCTTCGATCTCTACAGCGGCTCTTTCTTCCAGGTCTCAGCAGACTCACGGCTCTTGATGTTGACCATGGCGATCGAGACTATGCTCGACCCGCAACCCCGCTCGAATTCTGCTCAAGCGCACGTGAACGCCATGATCGAAGCTACGGAAGCTAATCCGGACCTGACCCCTGCTGAGCGCAGCTCGCTACGGGGAAGTCTCCAGTGGCTACTAGATGAGTCCATCGGACAAGCCGGGCGGCGACTCGCCCGAACTCTGGAGCCGCGTAAGTACGACGGCAGACCGCCGGCCGCCTTCTTTACCCGTTGCTATGAGATGCGCAGTGCGCTCACCCACGGACATGTGCCGCGTCCCGGCCACCGGGAGGTAGGGCTTCTCGCCGCCAGTCTTGAGTTGTTCGTCGCAGACCTCTTGGCTGGTCGGCTTCTGGCCGAGCTTCCCGACTGAGAAATGTGCCAAGAGCCAGGCCCCGAACAGTCTGTTTTGAGAAGCGGTGGGCCATGGGCAAGGCTCATGGGAGAAGACTTTTGAGGCCTCGCCGCACTCTATGAAAAGCAGAATCGAATAGTGCCTCGTCGGGGCATACTTTGAATCTATGGGCGGGCAACGCTTTTCCTGCCGCAAGTTTCTCCTGTGCGCGGACGTATTTCCCATCTTTATGCCTAAGTGGGTTGTGCATATTTTGAAGCAAGCCAAATTTGGTCAGAGTGAGATGCGACTCGTAAACATCTCGCGATAATGCATAGGTAGTGACGCGCTCAAAACCTGCACAGTATACGCCTTCGTTTGCGTGCTTATCGGGTAGTCGTTGGCTCAGGTGTCGCAATGCTATGTAAAGGCGGATCTCTGATGGTGTTAGCGCATACACCCAGCCTCTGGTGTAAAAGCTTCGCGGGAGGTGAACAGCGCTTTCAAGCGGGGAGGGGATTATGTACGGGGTGTAGGGGGAGCCTTGATTTTTCATTCCGGACTCATGGAGTAGCGAAACCTTCAGGGTGCTGCGGCGGTGACCCGAATCGAGGAGCACTAGCCCTTCCTGTTCCAATCTCCTCAAAGCTGATCTCGCTTGGCGCGCGCGATTTCCTTGCTCGGATATTCGCACAACGGCGTTTAGGTTCTCTCTGGCTGGCGCCACAATCATATTTGTCCATGAGATGTCGTTAGGCCCCGCGATGAAAGGGATGGGGCTTGGTGCAGGCCGGCCTCCTTGCGCTCTGCTTTGGGCCTCCATTAGCAGGAGTAAAAAGAGTTGAATATTGACACCTCGCGGCGCGCTCAACCTAGAAATCGGCGGATTTCCTAGGCCTGAGCGAAAAAATTCACTCCGCACGGAGAAGCGGAGTTTGCTGCGCAGGGAGCGGATGTGGCTTGTTGCCATCTCGATCTGCGCAGAAAGACCTTCGATCTGCTGAAGCCGAGCTGCGTACCGATCCTGGACGCGTGCCATCAACACCCCACCTATTGCGACCCTTTGGCCGCACGCGAACGGCGCTCTGACCTGCTGACTGAGCCGTACGGACTAGAAACTACATGCGGGCCAAAGGGTCTGTCCGCAGAGTTGGGCAAACCGTGCTTCCGCAGGTCAAGGTGTGGACCACGCCGCGCGGGCCTTGAGGTTGAAGGCCGGGCGAGCAGATGGCGGTCTCCCCGGGGCATCGGGGAGACCGCCGCACCCAAACCAGTGGAGGGCAAAGGTGCTTCAGAAGAACGTAGGCGAACAGGAGCCGTCGCCTCAATCGAGAGGAGCTCGATGGGCTCGGGTGAGGTGTCGTGTTGGCATCGCCTCTCTCGCGGCAGCCACGTGCGGTTTCGTTGCGATGGTGCCAGCGTCGGCGGCACCTCTGAGCGTTGCATTGGGGCTGGTCGGGGTGCTCGTGGGTGCCCGTCGCTCCAGGTGAGTGGGGACTACGGAGTGTGATCATTCGCTGTTGGCCGCGACCGCCAATACTGGGCCTATGGGCCATGTGTGGGCCGGACAGAACAGCTAGTAGGACCAGAATGGCCCTGATCAGGGGATTCTCTGGCTCCCTTGAGCGGTCTTGAAAACCGTTGTGATCCGAGTGCGGCCACATATGCTCTGTTGCGCTGGGACTGCGTACGGCGTCGCGGGCCTGGGCAGCCGAGGCCGATTCGTAGGCGACCTCTTATTGATGGCCGTCCTGTAGCCAGGACACAACTCGCAGGGACTGTTCGAGGGCGGTCTGATGGACAGCAGGGCGGGCTGCGGCCAGTTCCCGGCGGATGGTGATGGCTCCTTCGACGGCGGTGAGCGCCTCTTCGCGTCGGCCCAGGTCTCCCAGCCGGACGGCGAGGTTGTTCAGGCTGGTGGCGAGGTGGGGGAGGAAGGTGTCGGGGCGGGCTGCGGCCAGCTTGCGGTAGGTGGTGGCGGCTTCCTCGATGGCGGTGAGCGCCTCTTCGCGTCGGCCCAGCGCTCCCAGATTGGCGGAGAGGTTGTTCAGGCTCATGGCGAGGTCGGGGAGGAAGGTGTCGGGGCGGGCTGCGGCCAGCTTGCGGTAGGTGGTGGCGGCTTCCTCGCTGGCGGTGAGCGCGTCTTCGCGTCGGTCCAGCTCTCCCAGTTGGATGGAGAGGTTGTTCAGGCTGCCGGCGAGGTGGGGGAGGAAGGTGTCGGGGCGGGCTGCGGCTAGTTCGCGGTAGGTGGTGGCGGCTTCCTCGCTGGCGGTGAGCGCGTCTTCGCGTCGGTCCAGCTCTCCCAGTTGGATGGAGAGGTTGCTCAGGCTGCCGGCGAGGTCGGGGAGGAAGGTGTCGGGGCGGGCTGCGGCCAGTTCCCGGCGGATGGTGGCGGCTTCCTCCATGGCGGTCAGCGCCTCTTCGCGTCGGCCCAGGTCTCTCAGATCGGAGGAGAGGTTGTTCAGGCTGCCGGCGAGGTGGGGGAGGAAGGTGTCGGGGCGGGCTGCGGCCAGCTTGCGGTAGATGGTGGCGGCTTCCTCGCTGGCGGTCAGCGCGTCTTCGCGTCGGCCCAGGTCTCCCAGCCGGACGGAGAGGTTGTTCAGGCTCATGGCGAGGTCGGGGAGGAAGGTGTCGGGGCGTGCTGCGGCCAGCTTGCGGTAGGTGGTGGCGGCTTCCTCGCTGGCGGTGAGCGCCTCTTCACGCTGACCCAGGTCTCCCAGATCGGCGGAGAGGTTGTTCAGGCTCATGGCGAGGTCGGGGAGGAAGGCGTCGGGGCGTGCTGCGGCCAGCTTGCGGTAGATGGTGGCGGCTTCCTCGCTGGCGGTGAGCGCCTCTTCGCGTCGGCCCAGCGCTCCCAGATTGGCGGAGAGGTTGTTCAGGCTCATGGCGAGGTCGGGGAGGAAGGCGTCGGGGCGGGCTGCGGCCAGTTCCCGGCGGATGGTGGCGGCTTCCTCGCTGGCGGTCAGCGCCTGTTCACGCCTGCCCAGGTCTCCCAGCCGGACGGAGAGGTTGTTCAGGCTCAAGGCGAGGTCGGGGAGGAAGGCGTCGGGGCGGGCTGCGGCCAGTTCCCGGCGGATGGTGGCGGCTTCCTCGATGGCGGTCAGCGCCTCTTCACGCTGACCCAGGTCTCCCAGATCGGCGGAGAGGTTGTTCAGGCTCATGGCGAGGTCGGGGAGGAAGGCGTCGGGGCGGGCTGCGGCCAGTTCCCGGCGGATGGTGGCGGCTTCCTCGATGGCGGTCAGCGCCTCTTCACGTCGGCCCAGGTCTCCCAGCCGGACCGAGAGGTTGTTCAGGCTGGTGGCGAGGTGGGGGAGGAAGGTGTCGGGGCGGGCTGCGGCCAGTTCGCGGTAGGTGGTGGCGGCTTCCTCGCTGGCGGTCAGCGCGTCTTCGCGTCGGCCCAGCGCTCGCAGCCGGATGGAGAGGTTGTTCAGGCTCATGGCGAGGTGGGGGAGGAAGGCGTCGGGGTGTGCTGCGGCCAGGGCGCGGTGATGGTCCGCGAGTTGCTGGGTGATGTGGGCGGCTGTCTCGGCGAGGTTGTGGCTCGTGTGCGGGAGCCGGTCGGAGAGTTGTCGCAGGGTGTCGAGGGTGGTGTCGGGGGCATCGGTGATCTGGGTCAGGGCGTGCAGGAGGGGTGTGGGGGTTTCGGTCTGGGTGGCGACCTCGATTGCTGCCGGCAACAGAGTGTCGGGGTAGCGAAGGCACAGGTCGGTGAGCAGGGGGGCGAGTGAGTTGCGCAGGGGTGGGTGGTTTGCGGCCCGTGTGGCCACGGTCAGCAACTGTTGGGCCTGGGCTTCGGTGGCGTCGGGCAGGAGGCGGTCGGGCAGGTCGGGGTGGGCCAGCAGGTGGCGGCCGGTGAAGCGTTCGGCGAGTCGGTCCGGCCGGAGACTGTCCCACACGGCTTCGGCGGCCGGGGGGTAGAGCGCGGTGATCCAGTGGTGCACGCTGTTGCGGCGGTCCTCGGTCTGATCGGACAGTCCGGGAACCTTGGCGAGCAGTCTGTCGGCTTGTCGCCGGTCGGGCGCTCCGAGCAGGAATGCGGCAGCCAGAGCATCCGTGAGGGTGTCCATGGTGAGCGCGGGATGCAGGGAGCGGGCGCGGGCGGAGTTTTCCCAGTAGCGCCGTTCGTGGCGCAGCAGTCGGTCTTCCACAGCCGCAGCCGGTGTGGGATTCGTTGCGGCATCAGGTGGTTGGGCTGTGTCGAGTAGGTCGGCCAGGGCGGTCATGTGCAGGGTGAGCGCCGTGCCCATGCCTTCCTTTTCGGTCGCGGCTGCCGAGATGGTCTGGGTGAGCCGTTGGGCCAGCGCCGGCCAGTCGTGGTGGTGCCAGCCCTGGACGGAGGGGAGTTGAGCGGCGAAGCTGTCGGCCGCCTCCCGGTAGCCGTCCAACCGGTCCCCCGAACCCGGCTCCAGGGCACCCAGATGCGTGTCGGGGGTGCCGTCCAGCAGTTCCTCGGCCGCCGGTGTCCTGGATTGCAGGGTCTGCCACCAGTCACCCGCGGTGCGTGCCAGCAACAGCACTTTCACGGGTGTACCGGCGCCCATGCCGATGCCGTGCCGGGCCAGGACTTCGCAGAGGTCGGTGAGCTGGCCGGTGCGGGTCTCGGCGTAGTCCACGACGATCAGTGCGGGCACCGTCGCCGAGGCCACCATGTCCAGGGACCCGTCCGTGGTGTCGGCGCGCAGCCACAGGACGGCCCACGGCTTCTGCTCGGCGAGCAGGGTGGCGAAGTGGTGGGCGAGGCGGGTCTTGCCCTGCCCGCCGGGGCTGTGGATCAGCCACGCTCCGAAGCCCGGCAGGGCAGCCCACGCGTGCAGCCGGGTGAGCAGGTCCTCGCGTCCGCGGAAGGGGACGACCGCCCGGCGTGCCCTCAGCAGTGCCGCGGGAGACGACACCGTTCGGGAATTGGCGGCGGTGAGCATGTCGGTATGGTCCGCCAGCCCCTGCCACTCGGCCGGCTCCATCCCGGTGCCCGTCTCCGGGGCATGCAGGGTCAGTGTGTCGCGGAAGCTCTGGTCGTGAAGGAGCACGTACAGGGGAACGGCATGCAAGCCGGCGTGGGCCAGTCCTTCCAGGTCGGCGGCGATCACCCCGGTGAGCAGGTCCCCGCAGAAGACGGCCGCGCCGGACAGGCCGCCCCACGGGCTCTCGTCCGCGGACCGGGGCGGGTGCTCGCCGAGGGTGACGACATGCCGGTTGTCGACACGGCCGCTGACAGGATTGATCGTGCCGGTGGCCTGCCACAACTCCACCGGCCTGCCGGACCGCTGGACCATGTTCGGTACACCCACAGCCTGGCACGCCGACCCCGGCAGGCCGGTGACCAGTCGGCCCCACCGGACCACGGCGTTCCGGAGCGGTTGCCAGGCCGGATCGTCCACCAGGAGCAGGGCGGCATCGTCCCGGCCACCCGGCGTGCCCCGCCACACCACCGTCGCCGCGTACCGCATCGACCGGCCCGGCTGGAAGAACTCCACCCGTTCACCCGGCGCGGGGACGACGTGAGCGGAGGTCAGCACCAGGCGGTCACTGATCACATAGCCCGAACCCTGACCGCCGGCACCGTCGACAGCCACCACACGTTCGCGATTCATCCCCACCCCGATGCACCCCGTGCCAAGGCCAAGCCCAGGACGAAGTCAGTCCTCGATCCTGTCCTCGACACGTCCCGGACCCTGCTGCCGGTCCGGACTGCCATGAATGAGCAGGTCCCCGCCCCCGGGTTTCTTCGGAGTCAGAGCGATCTTCACCCGGTGTGTCCGGCTCCGCGCCACCCCGGCCTCCGCATCCGCGGACACCACCCAGGCCTTGAACCCGGCCTTCACCTTCGCATCAGCCCGCAGCTCCACCGCGAACTCCAGCTCCACCGGCCCTACCTGGAAGGCGAAATTCTGCCCCGCGCCCCGCGCCGCGGCCTCCAGCAGCTCGTCCCGCAACGCTGCCACCGCGTCCGCCAGCTCAATCTCCATACCCCGGTGTCCTCCCGTCCGAGCGACCCGGCGCCAACGGCCCGCACCGTCGCATCACACCCCGCAGGGCTTGCACACGTAGAGGGACCACCATCCCACCGCATCAGTTCCCCCCGTCACCCAAACGGAGTAGAGACGTGAGTGACGCCGGACAGACCGCGCACGAGGCAGAACGAGCTGTCCTTCATCGTTCAGGGCAGGGGCACTGGTCCCCCAGATATCCCCCACCGCGGCCAGGAACGAGAAGAACACCTGCTCAGTGCGAACAGGGCCAGCCCACTGTAAATCTGCCGGCTTCGCCTTCCCAGGTTCGAATCCTGGCGCCGCCACACTGGGGAAAACCCCCTCCGAACAGGTTACTGGCCTGGTCGGAGGGGGTTTCTTGTTGATCGGCCCCGATTTCCGGTGTGGCCGGACGCGGACGTGTGTGCCCCGGCCTTAGCGGCTGCCTCCAGGTGCCTACCGAGGGGTGAACATGATCACTCGGGGTCGCGCCACTCCCACACTCGGCGGTATCCGTGCCGGACGTCGCTCAGAGAGGTCCCCGGCATCCGGTTCGGGACCGGGACGGGGATCCGTGACCCCGTATCCCTCCTCGGCCGTTCGCCCGTCGGCACCGGTTCCTGAGACGCCGCACGTCCACCGATGAGTGTCATATCCCCGGGGCAGACTGGGCTCATGTCCTCCCGACGCAGAACCTGTCCGGTGTGCCGCCGTGAAATCGCCGTTGTCGCGGGACGCTTCGCGCGGCACGACCCGCCCGGCGCCCGGGAGAACGGCGACCTCGTCTCCTGCTCCGGCTCCCGTCAACAGGCCCAACTCGGCGCGGCCCAGCCCTCCCTCGACGGTTTCGCCGTGCCGGACTTCCCCGGCAGCTGCCGCTGTTCTGAGCGGCGCGCGTCCGGCGCGTCAGGGCGTTCAGTTGCCGGCCACCGACTTCACGGCCACGGTCACCGGTGTCGAACCACCGATCAGCTCCAGGGTCAGCCCGGCCGTAGCCGACGTGTCCACCAACTCCGCGAGCACGGCGGCCACGTCGTCGCGCGTGACCGGCCCCCGGCCCGTGTGCGCCTCCAGACGCACCAGGCCCGTGCCCGGCTCGTCCGTCAGCAGGCCGGGGCGCAGGATCGTCCAGTCCAGGGCGCTCTGCCGGGCCACGTACGCGTCGGCCTCCCCCTTGGCCCGCAGGTACACGTCGAAGACGTCGTCGCCCTGGTGCGCAGGATCCGCACGCATCGCCGAGACCATCACGAACCGGCGGACGCCCGAACTCACGGCCGCGTCCACGAACAGCACCGCCGCGCCCCTGTCCACCGTTTCCTTGCGGGCCGTGCCGCTGCCCGGGCCGGCGCCCGCCGCGAACACCACCGCGTCCGCTCCCCGCAGATGCGCCGCGACCTCGTCGGCCGACGCCGACTCCAGGTCCAGCAGCACCGGTTCGGCACCGGCGGCCCGAAGATCGCCGCTCTGCTCGGCGTTCCGGATGATTCCCGCCACCTCGTCACCACGCGCGGAGAGCAACCGCTCCAGCCGCAGCGCGATCTGACCATGACCACCAGCGATGACAATGCGCATGTCTCCGACCGTACGCCCGAGGTGCCGCATCCGCCGCACGGCTTCGTGCGCCCCCCGCGCGGCCGCCGCGGACCCGTGACGGGCCGAAGCAGGGCCACGCAGGGGCCCGGGAAGCGCCCGGAGGGTACCGGGAAGGACGACCCGGAGAGTCGCTCTTTCGGGTTCGAGGCGATCCCGCGGAGCCCGTCCGACGCACCCGGCGCCCTTTCGCCCGGCGCGCCCCGGCCCCGTACCTTCTCAGGACACCTCGCCCCGTCCCTGCCGGGGCAACCCCGGTTCCGCCGTCTCCGCCGAGTTGCAGTACTCGCGGACCGCACTCGTGCGTGCCACCACGCGCCCCCTGTGCACCACGATGCGGCTGTAGGCGAGCGAGAGGGCGCCGGCCAGGTGGTCGCCGCGTACGGCGAGGAGTTCGGCGGGGAAACCGGCCTCGACGCGCACCTCGGGAAGGCCGAGGGCGGCACGGGAGGAGGTGCTCACGGTGTCGTAGGCGTCCTCGGGGCGCAGGCCGTGGCGGGAGGCCAGGAGGTAGGCGGCCTCCAGGGGGTCCCCGCGGCCGACGGGGTTCGACAGGTCGCGCAGGGCACCGCTGCCGGCGGCGACCCGCACGCCGGCCGCGCGCAGCAGCCGTACGGGGGCCGTGCCGCGGCGGTCGACGGAGCCGCAGCCGCCCTGGGGCAGGCACACCACCGTGACGCCGGCCGCGGCGAGCTGGTCCGCGACCCGGGTGGCCGCCTCGGCGGGCAGGCGCGCGAGCCCGGCGCACGGGCCGAGGGTCACGCCGGGGCGCATGCCGCCCGCGATCGCCGCGAGCCGTGCCAGGCGGGCCGGGTCGACGGCGTCCGTGTGCAGATCGACCGGACAGCCGTGCTCGGAGGCCACCTCCAGGACGGCCTCCGCGTACCCCGTGGGGTCTGGATCGAGGTCGGGGCAGCCGCCCAGCACTGAAGCACCCATCTTCGCCGCGTCCCGCAGCAGCGCCAGTCCCTCGGCGCCGGCCACTCCGGTGAGCACGCGCGGCATCGCGACCGCCGTCAGCTCGGCGAGCCCGCGCAGCGACCGGCGTGCCTGGAGGACGGCTGCGAGGGCGGCCAGCCCCTGGACGTCGCCCACGTGCACGTGGGCGCGCACCGCCGTGGCGCCGTGGCCGAGTTGCAGCAGCGCGGCCTCGGTGGCACGCCGCTGGACGTCGTCGGAGTCGTACGGCACGGGGCCGCCGTGGTCGGCGGAGAGCGCGGTGTCGCCGTGGGCGTGCGGTTCGGCCGGGGCCGGGAGGAGGAGGTAGCCGCTGAGGTCCACGCGCGCGCCGCCCGTGCGGGCCGGACCAGGTGTCAGGCTGCCGGCCGTACCGACCGCCTCGATGCGCCCGCTGCCCAGCCGTACGTCCACGGTGCGGCCGTCGGTGAGCCGTGCCCCGCACAGCAGGAGCCCAGCCGGCTCGGACTGACCTGAGGAGCCCGGGGAGTTGGACGACGACGAGGGCGGCTGCGGCTGACTGTCTGGCATCGCGCTCCAGGTAGGTCGGTCCGGGCGTCGGTCCGGGCGGGGGACTCAAGATCACGCAGAGTGAGTCGAGCCTAGGGTGGCGAACCGTGCGTGGCGGGGAGGAGCGCAATAGTCGTACCGGCGTCGTCGGGCTGGTCGGGAACGGTTCGGCACGCGCGTGAGAGGGGCGCCGGAAGGGGCCTGCGGGGCTGCCGTGAGCCGGGTTGAAGGGGCCCGGTGGAGCGGCGGGAAACGGATTTGGGCGAACGGCGGCCGAGCGTGTAATGTCTTCATCGCTCGCCCCAATAGCTCAGTCGGCAGAGCGTCTCCATGGTAAGGAGAAGGTCAACGGTTCGATTCCGTTTTGGGGCTCTGGTGTGAGAGGTCCCGTCGCGAGGCGGGACTGATCTCATCAAAGCGGTGTAGCTCAGTCGGTAGAGCAAGCGGCTCATAATCGCTGTGTCACCGGTTCAAGTCCGGTCACCGCTACTGACAGTAGCCGATTGCGGGGTCGGTCCTTCGATCGGCTACTCTTTTTGCGTTGAATCAGTCCATCCGTTCGTCTTAGGAGCACTCACGTGGCTGCCACCGACGTCCGCCCGAAGATCACGCTGGCCTGCGTGGAGTGCAAGGAGCGGAACTACATCACCAAGAAGAACCGGCGTAACAACCCGGACCGTCTTGAGATGAAGAAGCACTGCCCGCGTTGCAATGCGCACACCGCGCATCGCGAAACGCGATAACAACAGGCTCGTTCGTGAGGCCGTCCCCGGTTCGGGGGCGGCCTCACGGCGTTTCTGCGGTCGCCTTTCCCGCTAGTTTGTGGGGCATCACAGCAGACATCAGGAGGTGCCGGGCCAATGGCGCTCGACCAGTCCTTCGTGGGACGGACCTACCCACCCACCGAGCCCTACGAGGTGGGCCGGGAGAAGATCCGTGAGTTCGCCGAGGCGGTCGGCGACACCAACCCCGTGTACACGGACCCGGAAGCCGCCAAGGCGCTCGGTCATTCCGACGTGATCGCCCCGCCGACTTTCGTCTTCTCGATCACATTCCGGGCCGCCGGGCAGGTCGTCGAAGATCCGCAATTGGGCCTGGACTACAGCCGTGTGGTGCACGGCGACCAGAAATTCGCCTACCGGCGACCGGTGCGGGCCGGCGACCGGCTGACCGTCGTCTCGACGATCGAGGCCATCAAGTCCCTCGCGGGCAACGACGTCATCGACATCCGCGGCGACGTCCACGACGAGACGGGCGAACTCGTGGTCAGCGCCCTCACCAAGCTGGTGGCCCGGGCGGCGGACACAGAAGAAGGCGAGGCGTGAGGAATCCGATGACGGCGAAGATCGCGTACGACGACGTCGAGGTCGGCACCGAACTGCCCGCCCAGACCTTCCCCGTGACCCGCGCCACGCTGGTGCGGTACGCGGGCGCCTCCGGGGACTTCAACCCCATCCACTGGAACGAGAAGTTCGCCAAGGAGGTGGGCCTGCCGGACGTCATCGCGCACGGCATGTTCACCATGGCCGAGGCGATCCGCGTGGTCACCGACTGGACCGGCGACCCGGGCGCGGTCGCCGAGTACGGCGTCCGCTTCACCCGGCCCGTCGTCGTCCCGAACGACGAGCAGGGCGCTCTGATCGAGGTCAGCGGCAAGGTCGCCGCCAAGCTCGACGACAACACCGTGCGGGTCGACCTGACGGCGACGAGCGCGGGCCAGAAGGTGCTGGGCATGTCACGCGCGGTCGTGCGACTGGCCTGACGCGGACGGGCCTGGTCCCGCGACCGGTCCGGCTCCGGCGGGTTCGTTCGGCGGAGGGCCCGTTCGGCGGTTGGTCCGGCTCCGGCGCTCTGGCTCCGCCGGGTTCGTTCGGCGACTGGTCCGGCTCCGGCAGGCCTGTCCTGCCACGGGTCCGGCTCCGGCGGGCCGTTCGGCGACCGCTCCTGCTCCGGCTGGCCAGTTCGGCGAACCGGCCCGGCTCCGGTGGATCCGGTCGACCGCCGGCCCGACCTCGTTGGCCTGTCTGACGACCGGTCTGACTCCGGTGGGTCGCGGCCGTCCGGTCGGGAGAGGCTCACGACCAGGCGAGCATCACGACCAGGCGAGCATCACGACCAGGCGAGCATCACGACCAGGCGAGCATCACAGCCGAGTGAGCCTTACGGTCCGCCGGGTCATCCGGCCCGCCGGGCCGTCCAGCCCGATGAGCCCTACGACCCGGTAAGGGGCGCCCTCCACTGCGGGGCGCCCCTTACGTGCGTGTGGCCCCCTACCTGTGGAACGGGAGAGGGCGGGGCTGCGTTCCGGACCGCCCCTTGACTTGGTTAGTGATTGAGTACTAACTTGCTCGCATGGTCAGGATGAGTGCCGAGGAGCGGCGCGAGAGCGTCGTCCGCGCGGCGATCGACGAGTTCTCACAGAGGGGCTACTACGGCACCTCCACCGAGGCGATCGCCAAGCGGGTCGGGGTGTCGCAGCCGTACCTCTTCCGGCTCTTCCCGGGCAAGAAGGCGATCTTCGCCGCCGCCGCGCAGCGCTGCATCGACGAGATGCGTGAGCTCTTCGAGAAGGTGGCCGAGGGGTTGCGGGGCGAGGATGCCCTGCATGCCATGGGTGACGCGTACGTCCAGGTCATCCAGGAGCGGCCGGAGCTGCTCCGGATGCAGATGCAGACGTACATCACCGTGGCGGCCGCCGAGGCGGAGGGTGAGCACGAGTTCGCCGAACTCGTGCGGGGCGGCTGGGGGAGGCTGTGGGACACCGTCCATCTGCTCTCGGGCGCGGACGTCGACCGCACCACCACGTTCCTGGCCAAGGGGATGCTCATCAACACCTACGCGGCCATGGGCTTCCCGCCCGAACACCGCGTCTGGCAGGGGATGTACGAGGACGCCGGTACCACCGGGCGGCTGGAGAACTGCGGCGGCGGATGAGAGGCGCTCCACCGCTCGGACCCGCACCGCAATACCACCGAATCGGCCGCACGGTCGCACGGACGTTCCGGGGCCGGAGTGGCTTTTCATGCCTCGCAAAATTAGTGACCGATAACTAATCAACGATCACGGAACACGCTCTGGGGGAGCGATGTCACAAGAGACCGCACAGCGGACAGCACGTCAGGGGGGCGCCGCGTGGGCGCTCGTCATCACCAGCGTCGCCGGATTCATGGCGGCCCTCGACAACCTCGTCGTCACCACCGCACTGCCCTCCATCCGCAAGGACCTGGGCGGCGCGCTGGACGACCTCGAATGGACCGTGAGCGCCTACACGCTCACCTTCGCCGTCCTGCTGATGTTCGGCGCCGCCCTGGGTGACCGCTTCGGCCGCCGCCGGCTCTTCCTCGCCGGCCTCACCGTCTTCACCGCCGCCTCCGCCGCCGCGGCCATGGCACCCGGGATCGACTCCCTGATCGCCGCCCGCGCGGTACAGGGCGTCGGCGCCGCCGTGATGATGCCGCTGACGCTCACCCTGCTCACCGCGGCCGTACCGGAGGCGAGGCGCGGGATGGCGTACGGCATCTGGGGCGCGGTCAACGGGCTCGCGGTCGCCTCCGGGCCGCTCATCGGCGGCAGCCTCACCGAACACGTGTCCTGGCACTGGATCTTCTGGCTGAACGTCCCGCTGGGCCTCGCCCTGCTGCCGCTCGCCCGGCTCCGGCTCGCCGAGTCCCACGGCACCGGCGCGCCCCTCGACTTCCCCGGCACCCTGCTCGCCAGCGGCGGACTGTTCGGGATCGTCTACGGCCTGGTGCGCGGCCCCGCCGACGGCTGGACCAGCTCCCTCGTGCTCACCGGACTCTTCGCGGGCGGCGCCCTGCTCGTCGGGTTCGTCATCCACGGCAGCCGGGCCAGGAACCCCATGCTGCCGATGCGGCTCTTCCGCTCCCGCGCCTTCTCCGGGATCAACGCGGCCAGCCTGCTGATGTTCCTCGGGATGTTCGGCTCGATCTTCCTGCTGAGCCAGTACATGCAGGGCGTCCTCGGCTACTCGCCCACCGAGGCGGGCCTCAGGATGCTGCCCTGGACCGGCATGCCGATGCTCGTCGCACCGATCGCCGGGATCCTCTCCGACCGCATAGGCGGGCGCCCGGTCGCCGCCGCCGGACTCTTCCTGCAGGCCGCCGGGCTCGGCTACATGGCCTCCGTGGTCACCGCGCACGCCTCCTACGGTGTCCAGCTGCCCGGTCTCATCATCAGCGGCATCGGCATGGCGCTGTACTTCGCACCCGCCGCCAACCTCGTGATGTCCGCTGTGCGCCCGCAGGAACAGGGCATCGCCTCCGGCGCCAACAACGCGCTGCGCGAGGTCGGCGGCGCGCTCGGCATCGCCGTCATGTCGTCCATCTTCGCCGCCCAGGGCGGCTACGAGAGCGCCCAGAGCTTCGTGGACGGGCTGCGGCCCGCCCTGGTCACCGGCTCGGCCGTGGTCGCCCTCGCCGGGCTGGCCGCCCTGGCCATCCCCGGCCGGCGTGCCGCGCGCACGGTGACCGCGGGGGAGCCGGTCCCGGCCCTGGAGAGCGTCGGCGGCTGACGGCACGCGCGCGTGGGGCCCCGTCCGCCCGGGGCGGGGCCCCACGCGCGCGTGCGCCGTCGGGACGGAGGGGGTGCCGGTGACGTCTCGTAGTCTTGGGCGCGTGCAGGAACTCCACGACGCTCCCCTCGCCCCCCTCACCACCTTCCGGCTCGGCGGCCCCGCCACCCGGCTGGTCACCGCGACCACCGACGCCGAGGTGATCGACGCCGTCCGCGAGGCCGACGACAGCGGGACCCCGCTGCTGGTCATCGGCGGCGGCTCGAACCTGGTCATCGGCGACAAGGGCTTCGACGGCACGGCCCTGCGCATCGCCACCACCGGCTTCGAAGCGCGCGGTACGGCGCTGGAGCTGGCCGCAGGCGAGGTGTGGAGCGACGCGGTCGCCCGCACCGTCGAGGCCGGTCTCGCGGGCATCGAGTGCCTCGCCGGGATCCCCGGGTCGGCGGGCGCCACCCCGATCCAGAACGTCGGGGCCTACGGCCAGGAGGTCTCCTCCACCATCACCGAGGTCGTCGCCTACGACCGGCGGGCCGGCCGGACGGTGACGCTGACGAACGACGAGTGCGCGTTCTCGTACCGGCACAGCCGGTTCAAGGCCGACCCCGTGCGGTACGTGGTGCTGCGCGTGCGCTTCGGGCTGGAGGACGCGGGCGGGCTGTCCGCGCCGGTGCGGTACGCCGAGGCCGCGCGGGCGCTCGGAGTGCAGCAGGGGGACCGGGCGCCGCTGGCCCACGCGCGCGAGGCGGTGCTCGCCCTGCGCGCCGGCAAGGGCATGGTGCTCGACCCCGAGGACCACGACACCTGGTCGGCGGGGTCCTTCTTCACCAACCCGATCCTCACGGACGAGCAGCTCGCCGACTTCCACGCGCGCGTGCGCGAACGGCTCGGGGACGGTGCCGAGCCGCCCGCCTACCCGGCGGGGCAGGGGCGCACCAAGACCTCGGCGGCCTGGCTGATCGACAAGGCCGGGTTCGGCAAGGGGTACGGGACCGGGCCGGCCCGGATCTCCACCAAGCACACGCTGGCGCTGACCAACCGGGGCGGGGCCACGACCGAGGACCTGCTGGAGCTGGCCCGGGAGGTCGTCGCCGGCGTCCACAAGGCGTTCGGCGTGACGCTCGTCAACGAGCCGGTGACCGTGGGCGTGACCCTGTAGGTCCACCCGCGCGGCACGCCACCCGGCGCTGCCGCCGGGCGCCCGCCGAAGGTGCCCCGCACGCCCGACTGCCCAAGGCCCCGACGAGAGCCCTGACGAAGACCCTCACGAGGGCTCCGACCGGGGGCGCGGGATCCGATCGGGGCCTGGGCAGGTGACCGGCTCCCGGATCAGGCCGCCGGTGCCGTGAGCCAGTCGTCGATGCCCGTCAGGAGCCTCGCCTGTAGGTCATGCGGCGCGGCCGAACCCCGTACCGACTGCCGGGCCAGCTCCGCCAGTTCGGCGTCCGAGAAGCCGTGGTGCACGCGCGCGATGTCGTACTGGGCGGCCAGGCGGGAGCCGAACAGGAGGGGGTCGTCGGCGCCCAGCGCCATCGGGACGCCGGCCTCGAAGAGGGTGCGCAGCGGGACGTCCTCGGGCTTCTCGTAGACGCCGAGAGCCACGTTGGAGGCCGGGCACACCTCGCAGGTGATGCCCCGGTCCGCCAGGCGTTTGAGCAGCCTCGGATCCTCCGCCGCCCTTACGCCGTGCCCGATCCGGGAGGCGTGCAGGTCGTCCAGGCAGTCCCGCACCGACGCCGGCCCGGTCAGCTCGCCGCCGTGCGGGGCCGCCAGCAGCCCGCCCTCGCGCGCGATGTGGAAGGCCCGGTCGAAGTCCCGCGCCATGCCCCGACGCTCGTCGTTGGAGAGCCCGAAGCCGACCACGCCCCGGTCGGCGTACCGCACCGCCAGCCGCGCGAGCGTGCGCGCGTCCAACGGGTGCTTCATGCGGTTCGCCGCCACCAGGACACGCATCCCGAGGCCCGTCTCCCGGGACGTCGTCTCCACCGCGTCCAGGATGATCTCCAGCGCCGGGATCAGCCCGCCCAGACGCGGGGCGTACGACGTCGGGTCCACCTGGATCTCCAGCCAGCCCGAGCCGTCCCTGACGTCCTCCTCGGCGGCCTCCCTGACCAGTCGCCGGATGTCCTCGGGCTCTCTCAGGCAGGAGCGCGCGGCGTCGTAGAGCCGCTGGAAGCGGAACCAGCCGCGTTCGTCGGTGGCCCGGAGTCTGGGCGGTTCGCCGCTGGTCAGGGCGTCGGTCAGCGCCTCGGGGAGGCGTACACCGTACTTGTCGGCGAGTTCCAGGACGGTCGCCGGCCGCATCGAACCGGTGAAGTGCAGATGCAGATGAGCCTTCGGCAGCTCAGTGACATCACGTACGTGCTCCATCCCAGGATCCTGCCGCACGTGGCGGCCGTACCGGAAGCGGATTCACCTTTGGTGGCCTTGCTCGCACACGCGAACGGGCCGTCTCCCCGCAGGGAAACGGCCCGCCCGCGCGCGTGCGGCACGCAGAGGACAAGGGTCCCGCGTCAGTCCTGCGCCTCGGCCAGCAGCTTCTGCAGGCGGCTCACGCCCTCGGCGAGGTCCTCGTCGCCGAGCGCGTACGACAGCCGCAGGTAGCCGGGAGTGCCGAAGGCCTCGCCGGGAACGACCGCGACCTCGGCCTCCTCCAGGATCAGTTCGGCAAGCTCCACCGAGGAGGCCGGGCGCCTGCCGCGGATCTCCTTGCCGAGCAGGGCCTTGACCGACGGGTACGCGTAGAAGGCGCCCTCGGGCTCCGGGCAGACCACGCCGTCGATCTCGTTGAGCATCCGCACGATGGTCCTGCGGCGCCGGTCGAAGGCCTCGCGCATCTTCGCCACGGCCGCCAGGTCGCCGGAGACGGCGGCCAGGGCCGCGGCCTGCGCCACGTTGGAGACGTTCGAGGTGGCGTGCGACTGGAGGTTCGTGGCGGCCTTGACGACGTCCTTGGGGCCGATGACCCAGCCCACCCGCCAGCCCGTCATCGCGTAGGTCTTGGCGACACCGTTGACGACGATGCACTTGTCGCGCAGCTCGGGCAGGATCGCCGGCAGCGAGGTGAACTTCGCGTCGCCGTAGACGAGGTGCTCGTAGATCTCGTCGGTCAGCACCCACAGGCCGTGCTCGGCGGCCCAGCGGCCGATCGCCTCGGTCTCGGCCTCGCTGTAGACGGCGCCGGTCGGGTTCGACGGGGAGACGAAGAGCAGGACCTTGGTCTTCTCCGTGCGCGCCGCCTCCAGCTGCTCCACGGAGACGCGGTAGCCGGTCGTCTCGTCGGCGACCACGTCCACCGGGACACCGCCCGCGAGACGGATCGACTCCGGGTACGTCGTCCAGTAGGGGGCGGGGACGATGACCTCGTCGCCCGGGTCGAGGATCGCGGCGAAGGCCTCGTAGATCGCCTGCTTGCCGCCGTTGGTGACGAGGACCTGGCTCGCGTCCACCTCGTAGCCGGAGTCGCGCAGCGTCTTCGCGGCGATCGCGGCCTTCAGCTCGGGCAGACCGCCGGCCGGCGTGTACCGGTGGTACTTCGGGTTCTTGCAGGCCTCGATCGCGGCGTCGACGATGTAGTCCGGGGTCGGGAAGTCGGGCTCACCGGCGCCGAAGCCGATCACCGGACGCCCGGCGGCCTTGAGGGCCTTGGCCTTGGCGTCCACGGCGAGGGTGGCGGACTCGGAGATCGCGCCGACTCGGGCGGAGACCCGGCGCTCGGTGGGAGGGGTTGCAGCGCTCATGAGGCCCATCGTTTCAGACCGGAAACCTGCGTGGCACGCCGGTTTCACAGACTGAACAACCACGGGCCGGACCGTGAACGGGCGTCCGAATCCGGGCCCCGGCCAGGACGATCTTCCGTACGGTCGCCCCGGACTGCCGCTTTCTGTTCGACGCGGCGCCGCGGACCACGTACACTCACTCCTCGTTGGCCTTCAGCAGGCGCGACCGAGCGGGTGCACTCCGAGCACTCGGCCGGATGCGGTACGTTGGGGGACACAGCAAAGGGTCGTAGCTCAATTGGTAGAGCACCGGTCTCCAAAACCGGCGGTTGGGGGTTCAAGTCCCTCCGGCCCTGCTACACACACCGCCAGGATGTGTGCGCATGTACGTACAAGCATTGCACCGCCGTGCGGCTCAGGAACCGGGCGCGGCACGGCCACGACCCGGGATCAGGTGAGGACGAATGACGGACGCCGTGGGCTCCATCGACACGCCTGACGCCGATGAGGTGCCTGAGTCCAAGAAGGCCCGCAAGGGCGGTAAGCGCGCCAAGAAGGGCCCGCTGAAGCGCCTCGCCACCTTCTACCGCCAGATCATCGCGGAACTCCGCAAGGTCGTCTGGCCGACTCGCAACCAGCTGACGTCGTACACCACCGTGGTGATCTTCTTCGTAGCCATCATGATCGCCCTGGTGACCGTGATTGACTATGGACTCAACCACGCCGCCAAGTACGTCTTCGGCTGAGCACAGAGCGAAGGGCGCCGTGGTACCGGCGCCCCTTTTCGCATGTTCCACCCCTATGTATCCAGGAAGAAGCAGCCATCGTGTCTGACCCGAACCTGAACGACGACGCCATCGAGCCCCGTGGGCAGGCGGCCGAGACGGTCGACGACGAGCTCGACATCGTCGAGGGCGCGGACGAGCAGGACGAGTTCGAGGCTGCAGAGGCCGAACTGGGGGAGCCGGCCGAGGAGACCGCGGTCCACGTCGAGGAAGAGGACGAGGACGGGGAGGACGACGCGGAGGAGTCGGCGGCGACCGACGAGGCCGCCGGGGACGAAGCCGAAGAGGGCGACGAGGCCGTCGAGGAAGAGCCGGCCGAGCCGGTCGACCCCGTCCAGGCCCTTCGCGACGAGCTGCGCCTGCTGCCGGGCGAGTGGTACGTCATCCACACCTACGCCGGCTACGAGAACCGCGTGAAGACCAACCTGGAGCAGCGCGCCGTCTCGCTGAACGTCGAGGACTACATCTTCCAGGCCGAGGTGCCGCAGGAAGAGGTCGTCCAGATCAAGAACGGCGACCGCAAGACCATCAAGCAGAACAAGCTGCCCGGTTACGTGCTCGTCCGCATGGACCTGACCAACGAGTCCTGGGGTGTCGTCCGCAACACCCCAGGTGTCACCGGCTTCGTCGGCAACGCCTACGACCCCTACCCGCTGACCCTGGACGAGATCGTCAAGATGCTCGCGCCGGAGGCCGAGGAGAAGGCGGCGCGCGAGGCGGCGGAGGCCGAGGGCAAGCCGGCTCCGCAGCGCAAGGTCGAGGTCCAGGTGCTGGACTTCGAGGTCGGCGACTCGGTGACCGTGACCGACGGTCCGTTCGCCACGCTCCAGGCCACGATCAACGAGATCAACCCGGACTCGAAGAAGGTCAAGGGCCTCGTCGAGATCTTCGGGCGCGAGACGCCCGTCGAGCTCTCGTTCGACCAGATCCAGAAGAACTAGTTCCTTCTGGAAGATCCAGGAGAACCATTCCCTTCTGGACGTCACGCTTCCGAGCAGGTCAGGCGAGCGCCTGACCTGCTCGGTTTTTGGCCGCGCATCTATACCCGTTATCGTTGTGCGGTATGCCTGTGTCCGGGTGGTCCCCGGGCGCGGGCAGGACCCGAATGGAAAGGACCCGGAGAGCTATGCCTCCCAAGAAGAAGAAGGTCACGGGGCTCATCAAGCTCCAGATCAACGCCGGTGCGGCGAACCCGGCCCCGCCGGTCGGCCCGGCGCTGGGTCAGCACGGCGTCAACATCATGGAGTTCTGCAAGGCCTACAACGCCGCGACCGAGTCGCAGCGTGGCTGGGTCATCCCGGTGGAGATCACGGTCTACGAGGACCGCTCCTTCACCTTCGTGACCAAGACCCCGCCGGCCGCGAAGATGATCCTCAAGGCCGCCGGTGTCGAGAAGGGCTCTGGCGAGCCGCACAAGACCAAGGTCGCCAAGATCACCGAGGCGCAGGTCCGTGAGATCGCCACGACCAAGCTTCCCGACCTGAACGCCAACGACCTGGACGCCGCGTCGAAGATCATCGCCGGCACCGCCCGTTCCATGGGCATCACGGTCGAGGGCTGAACCCCACCTTCGTAGAACCACCGTGGCAGGGCCTGCTCGGCCCGTACACCACGACTCCTTCAGAACCCACAGGAGCAAGTTGTGAGCAAGCGCAGCAAGGCCCTTCGCGCTGCGGACGAGAAGATCGACCGGGACAAGCTGTACGCCCCGCTCGAGGCCGTCCGTCTCGCCAAGGAGACCTCCACGACCAAGTTCGACGGCACCGTCGAGGTCGCCTTCCGCCTGGGTGTCGACCCGCGCAAGGCCGACCAGATGGTCCGTGGCACCGTGAACCTCCCGCACGGCACCGGCAAGACCGCCCGGGTCCTGGTCTTCGCGACCGGTGACCGTGCCGAGGCCGCGCGTGCCGCGGGCGCCGACATCGTCGGCGCCGACGAACTGATCGACGAGGTGGCGAAGGGCCGTCTGGACTTCGACGCCGTCGTCGCCACCCCGGACCTCATGGGCAAGGTCGGCCGCCTCGGCCGCGTCCTCGGCCCGCGTGGTCTGATGCCGAACCCGAAGACCGGCACCGTGACCCCGGACACCGCCAAGGCCGTGACCGAGATTAAGGGCGGCAAGATCGAGTTCCGCGTCGACAAGCACTCGAACCTGCACTTCATCATCGGCAAGACGTCCTTCGAGGACGACAAGCTGGTGGAGAACTACGGCGCCGCGCTGGAGGAGATCCTCCGTCTGAAGCCGTCCGCCGCGAAGGGCCGCTACATCAAGAAGGCCGCCATCAGCACCACGATGGGCCCCGGCATTCCGGTCGACTCCAACCGCACCCGCAACCTCCTCACCGAGGAGGACCCGGCCGCCGTCTGAGCTCCGCGCTCGGTCCGGCAGCCGCGTCAGGGACGCGCAGTCACCAGGACGGGCCCCGCAATCCGGAAGGGTTGCGGGGCCCGTCCCGTTCTCCGGGCCCGTCCCGGCTCCGCGCGCGGCGCAGACCCGGTGTTCGGGACTTCGGCCACGGGTGTCGGAGGGCTGGGTTAGCGTCGGGGATGCGCAAGACGCGAGGGGGTGGGCCGAGATGACGAGGTCGAGGGTGCGCCGGGTGGTCCTGGCGATATCGACGGCGACCGTGCTGACGGGGTTGTCCGCCTGCACCTCGGCGGCCGAGCCGGCCCCCGGGGGAGGCGGCACCGCGCGTCCGGCCCGTGCCGTCCTGGCCGCCCTGCGCTCGGCCGAGCGGTCCACACAGCGGGCCCGGTCGGTGCGGGTCCGCTCCACCACGGCCCTCGGCTCCCTGATGTCCACCAGCGCCGAGGGCGCCCTCGGCTGGTCGGACGGCCTCACCGGCACGCTCACCATCACCTACACCGGCGGCAGCACCGCCGACCTGATGCGCAGGCTCGACTCCACGTCCCTGGAGACCCGCTACCTGCACGACGCGTACTACGCCAGGGTCGGCCCCGCCTTCGCCCGGCGGCTCGGCGGCAGGCACTGGATCAGGTACCCGTACGACTACCTCGCGACCCTGGGCGGCGGCACGGGCGCGATGATGACCGACCTCATGCGCAACACCACGCCGGGCCGCCCGGTACGGCTGCTGCTCGCCTCCGGGGACGTGCGCAGGACGGGCCAGGAGCGGGTCCTCGGCGTGCGCACGGCCCACTACTCGGGCACGGTGGGCGTCTCGGACCTGGACGGCGAGCGCGAGCTGCGTGAGCAGCTCACCCAGGCCGGCGCCGGTACCGAGACCGTCGACATCTGGGTCGACGACCACGACCTGCTGGTGAAGAAGGTCGAGAAGGCCGTCACGGCGAACGGCGCGATGACCCAGACCACCTACTACAGCGGCTACGGCGTGCGGGTCACCGCCGAGCGGCCCCCGGCCGGCGACAACCGGGACTTCGGGACGCTGCTGAAGCAGCGGGACGGCACCGGGCCGGCCTCGTGAGCGCGGTGGTGGCAGCGCCCGTCCGGAACCGATTTGCTTGACAGCGCACCGGTCCCGTACTCTCCTCGAGAAGCCAAAGACCGCTGGTCGTTGCCGTGTGCTCGTGAGAGGGCGCGGTGGCCGAAGGATCCGCTGAACCGCGGACGACCCGCGCAGGTGACTGTGGAAGTGCTCCCGGGACCCGCACTCAGGTGTGTGTGATCGGTCGAGCTACGCCCCGTGCGCCTGCGCCGGGGCGTTTCGTTTTACCCAGCCCCTTCTGAGCGGTCCTCATCACCCGGAAGGAGGCCGACGCTCTATGGCAAGGCCCGACAAGGCTGCCGCGGTAGCCGAGCTGACGGAGCAGTTCCGCAGCTCGACCGCCGCCGTGCTGACCGAGTACCGGGGTCTCACCGTGGCGCAGCTCAAGACGCTGCGTCGTTCGCTCGGTGAGAACGCCCAGTACGCCGTGGTGAAGAACACGCTGACCAAGATTGCGGCCAACGAGGCCGGGATCTCCACGCTCGACGACCTGTTCAACGGTCCGACGGCGGTCGCCTTCGTCACCGGTGACCCGGTGGTGTCGGCGAAGGGTCTTCGTGACTTCGCCAAGGACAACCCGAACCTCGTCATCAAGGGCGGTGTCCTTGACGGCAAGGCGCTGTCCGCCGACGAGATCAAGAAGCTTGCGGACCTCGAGTCCCGCGAGGTTCTGCTCGCCAAGCTGGCGGGCGCCATGAAGGGCAAGCAGACGCAGACTGCTCAGCTCTTCCAGGCGCTTCCCTCGAAGCTCGTCCGCACCGTGGACGCGCTCCGTGCCAAGCAGGACGAGCAGGGCGGTGCCGAGTAATTCGGCTCCCGAAATGACCGCCGCCTGAGGCTCGCCGTCGCAAGCGACGCGCCTGAGGCAGAGGTCGTAGCGGGCCGAACGTACGCCCGCCAGACATGTACATCCGGCACCTGCCGAAATTAGTGGAAGGAAAGCCATCGTGGCTCTCACCCAGGACGAACTGCTCGCCGAGTTCGAGGGCATGACCCTCATCCAGCTCTCCGAGTTCGTGAAGGCGTTCGAGGAGAAGTTCGACGTCACCGCCGCCGCCGCGGTTGCCGTCGCGGGTCCGGCCGGTCCGGGCGCCCCGGTCGAGGCCGTCGAGGAGAAGGACGAGTTCGACGTCATCCTCACCGGTGCCGGCGACAAGAAGATCCAGGTCATCAAGGTCGTGCGTGAGCTGACCTCCCTCGGCCTGAAGGAGGCCAAGGACCTGGTGGACGGCGCCCCGAAGCCCGTCCTCGAGAAGGTCGCCAAGGACGCCGCCGAGAAGGCCGCCGAGTCCCTCAAGGGCGCCGGCGCCTCCGTCGAGGTCAAGTAACACCCCGCGGGTCCGCAGGGACCCGCACGGGCCGCAGCCGTCGTACAGAGGGCTGTAACGCTCGAGCAGCGAAGAGCGATCATCCATCCGGGTGGTCGCTCTTCGGCGTTCCCGGGAGGCCGACCACGGTTGCCTTGCACCCGCTCCGGCGGGGGGTATGGTGATCTTCGTCGTGTCCCTGGCGCACCGGGTTTGCGCAGGGGGGCCTTGACGAACCGCACGCAGCGCGCAATTCTCAGGACGCGTCGCCAGAACGGTCCGAATCCGAGGCATGGATCGGCGACGAAGAGGGCAGTATCAACGTGCGTTGAGGGCAGGCATGACGCAGGCGTGTTGACGATGACGAGGGTCTCAGAAAATGGGGACTGGACATCAGTGTGCCATGTGGCTACACTGACCCTTTGCGCTGCCTGTTAGCTGTCCCCTGCCCGTCACCAGGGGTCTACCCTCACCCGAACGCCGCGACCGAACCTCCTCTGAACTGGGGTTTCCGTCTCTGTGTCCGGGAAGGGACCGGGGAGCGCGTAGTGAGTCCGAGCCCTCGGAAGGACCCCCTCTTGGCCGCCTCGCGCACTGCCTCGAACGCGAATATGAACAACGGCGCCAGCACCGCCCCGCTGCGCATCTCCTTTGCAAAGATCAAGGAGCCTCTCGAGGTTCCCAACCTGCTCGCGCTGCAGACCGAGAGCTTCGACTGGCTGCTCGGCAACACCGCCTGGCAGAGTCGGGTCGAGGAGGCTCTGGAGTCCGGTCAGGACGTCCCCACCAAGTCCGGTCTGGAGGAGATCTTCGAGGAGATCTCCCCGATCGAGGACTTCTCCGGGTCGATGTCGCTGACGTTCCGCGACCACCGTTTCGAACCGCCGAAGAACAGCATCGACGAGTGCAAGGAGCGCGACTTCACGTACGCGGCCCCGCTCTTCGTCACCGCTGAGTTCACCAACAACGAGACCGGTGAGATCAAGTCCCAGACGGTCTTCATGGGCGACTTCCCGCTCATGACGAACAAGGGCACCTTCGTCATCAACGGCACCGAGCGTGTCGTGGTGTCGCAGCTGGTCCGATCGCCCGGTGTCTACTTCGACTCCTCGATCGACAAGACGTCCGACAAGGACATCTTCTCGGCCAAGATCATCCCGTCCCGGGGTGCCTGGCTGGAGATGGAGATCGACAAGCGCGACATGGTCGGTGTCCGCATCGACCGCAAGCGCAAGCAGTCGGTCACCGTGCTGCTCAAGGCGCTCGGCTGGACCACCGAGCAGATCCTCGAGGAGTTCGGCGAGTACGAGTCCATGCGCGCCACCCTGGAGAAGGACCACACCCAGGGCCAGGACGACGCGCTGCTCGACATCTACCGCAAGCTGCGTCCGGGCGAGCCCCCCACGCGTGAGGCCGCGCAGACGCTGCTCGAGAACCTGTACTTCAACCCGAAGCGCTACGACCTCGCCAAGGTCGGCCGCTACAAGGTCAACAAGAAGCTCGGCGCGGACGCCCCGCTGGACGCCGGCATCCTGACCGTCGAGGACATCATCTCGACGATCAAGTACCTGGTGAAGCTGCACGCCGGCGAGACCGAGACGGTCGGCGACAGCGGCGGCTCGATCGTCGTCGAGACCGACGACATCGACCACTTCGGCAACCGTCGTCTGCGCAGCGTCGGCGAGCTCATCCAGAACCAGGTCCGCACGGGTCTGGCGCGTATGGAGCGCGTCGTGCGCGAGCGCATGACCACCCAGGACGTCGAGGCGATCACGCCGCAGACCCTGATCAACATCCGGCCGGTCGTCGCCTCCATCAAGGAGTTCTTCGGCACCAGCCAGCTGTCGCAGTTCATGGACCAGAACAACCCGCTGTCGGGTCTCACCCACAAGCGCCGTCTGTCGGCTCTCGGCCCGGGTGGTCTCTCCCGTGAGCGGGCCGGCTTCGAGGTCCGTGACGTGCACCCCTCGCACTACGGCCGCATGTGCCCGATCGAGACCCCCGAAGGCCCGAACATCGGTCTGATCGGCTCGCTCGCCTCCTACGGCCGCGTCAACGCGTTCGGTTTCGTCGAGACCCCGTACCGCAAGGTCGTCGACGGCCAGGTCACCGACGAGGTGGACTACCTGACCGCCGACGAAGAGGACCGATTCGTCATCGCGCAGGCCAACGCCGGCCTCAACGACGACATGCGCTTCTCCGAGAACCGCGTCCTGGTCCGCCGCCGCGGCGGCGAGGTCGACTACGTCGCCGGTGAAGACGTGGACTACATGGACGTCTCGCCGCGCCAGATGGTGTCGGTCGCGACCGCCATGATCCCGTTCCTCGAGCACGACGACGCCAACCGTGCCCTCATGGGCGCGAACATGATGCGCCAGGCCGTGCCGCTCATCAAGAGCGAGTCCCCGCTCGTCGGCACCGGCATGGAGTACCGCTCCGCCGTCGACGCCGGCGACGTGGTCAAGGCCGAGAAGGACGGTGTGGTCCAGGAGGTCTCCGCGGACTACATCACCACCACCAACGACGACGGCACGTACATCACGTACCGCCTGGCCAAGTTCTCCCGGTCCAACCAGGGCACCTCGGTCAACCAGAAGGTCATCGTCAACGAGGGCGACCGGATCATCACGGGCCAGGTGCTCGCCGACGGTCCGGCCACCGAGAACGGCGAGATGGCCCTCGGCAAGAACCTGCTCGTGGCCTTCATGCCGTGGGAGGGTCACAACTACGAGGACGCGATCATCCTGTCGCAGCGCCTCGTGCAGGACGACGTCCTCTCCTCGATCCACATCGAGGAGCACGAGGTCGACGCCCGTGACACCAAGCTCGGCCCCGAGGAGATCACCCGGGACATCCCGAACGTCTCCGAGGAGGTCCTCGCCGACCTCGACGAGCGCGGCATCATCCGGATCGGTGCCGAGGTCGTCGCCGGCGACATCCTCGTCGGCAAGGTCACGCCCAAGGGCGAGACCGAGCTGACGCCGGAGGAGCGCCTGCTGCGCGCCATCTTCGGTGAGAAGGCCCGTGAGGTCCGTGACACCTCGCTGAAGGTCCCGCACGGCGAGATCGGCAAGGTCATCGGCGTCCGCGTCTTCGACCGCGAGGAGGGCGACGAGCTTCCCCCGGGCGTGAACCAGCTGGTCCGCGTCTACGTCGCCCAGAAGCGCAAGATCACCGACGGTGACAAGCTCGCCGGCCGGCACGGCAACAAGGGTGTCATCTCGAAGATCCTGCCGATCGAGGACATGCCGTTCCTGGAGGACGGCACCCCGGTCGACATCATCCTCAACCCGCTGGGTGTCCCGTCCCGAATGAACCCGGGACAGGTCCTGGAGATCCACCTCGGCTGGCTCGCCAGCCGCGGCTGGGACGTCTCCGGCCTCGCCGACGACTGGGCCCAGCGCCTGCAGGCCATCGGTGCCGACCAGGTCGCCCCGCGCACCAACGTCGCCACCCCGGTCTTCGACGGTGCCCGTGAGGACGAGCTGGCGGGTCTGCTGCAGCACACCATCCCGAACCGCGACGGCGACCGCCTGGTGCAGCCGACCGGCAAGGCGCGGCTGTTCGACGGCCGTTCGGGTGAGCCGTTCCCGGACCCGATCTCCATCGGCTACATGTACATCCTCAAGCTGCACCACCTGGTCGACGACAAGCTGCACGCCCGTTCGACCGGCCCCTACTCGATGATCACCCAGCAGCCGCTGGGTGGTAAGGCCCAGTTCGGTGGCCAGCGGTTCGGCGAGATGGAGGTGTGGGCGCTGGAGGCTTACGGCGCCGCGTACGCCCTCCAGGAGCTGCTGACCATCAAGTCCGACGACGTCACCGGCCGCGTGAAGGTCTACGAGGCCATCGTCAAGGGCGAGAACATCCCCGAGCCCGGCATCCCCGAGTCCTTCAAGGTCCTCATCAAGGAGATGCAGTCGCTCTGCCTGAACGTGGAGGTGCTGTCCAGCGACGGTATGTCCATCGAGATGCGTGACACCGACGAGGACGTCTTCCGCGCGGCGGAGGAGCTCGGCATCGACCTGTCCCGGCGCGAGCCGAGCAGCGTCGAAGAGGTCTGACGGGAGTCCGGCGGGCCCTGACCCATCAGGGCCCGCCGACCCCCAGGCCCCCGTTTCAGACCAAAGACTCACAACCCTGAGAGGGATTGACGCATAGTGCTCGACGTCAACTTCTTCGACGAGCTCCGGATCGGCCTGGCCACCGCGGACGACATCCGTCAGTGGAGCCACGGCGAGGTCAAGAAGCCCGAGACGATCAACTACCGCACCCTCAAGCCGGAAAAGGACGGGCTCTTCTGCGAGAAGATCTTCGGCCCCACCCGGGACTGGGAGTGCTACTGCGGCAAGTACAAGCGCGTCCGCTTCAAGGGCATCATCTGTGAGCGCTGCGGCGTCGAGGTGACCCGCGCCAAGGTGCGCCGTGAGCGGATGGGCCACATCGAACTGGCCGCGCCCGTCACGCACATCTGGTACTTCAAGGGCGTCCCGAGCCGGCTGGGCTACCTGCTCGACCTGGCTCCCAAGGACCTCGAGAAGGTCATCTACTTCGCGGCGTACATGATCACGTTCGTCGACGAGGAGCGCCGCACCCGCGACCTGCCCTCCCTGGAGGCGCACGTCTCCGTGGAGCGCCAGCAGGTCGAGAACCGCCGCGACTCCGACCTCGAGGCCCGTGCCAAGAAGCTGGAGAGCGACCTCGCCGAGCTGGAGGCCGAGGGCGCCAAGGCCGACGTGCGCCGCAAGGTGCGCGAGGGTGCCGAGCGTGAGATGAAGCAGCTGCGCGACCGTTCGCAGCGCGAGATCGACCGCCTCGACGAGGTGTGGACCCGCTTCAAGAACCTCAAGGTCCAGGACCTCGAGGGCGACGAGCTGCTCTACCGCGAGCTGCGGGACCGCTTCGGCACCTACTTCGACGGCTCGATGGGTGCCGCGGCGCTGCAGAAGCGCCTGGAGTCCTTCGACCTCGACGAGGAGGCCGAGAAGCTCCGCGAGATCATCCGCACCGGCAAGGGCCAGAAGAAGACCCGTGCGCTCAAGCGCCTGAAGGTCGTCTCCGCGTTCCTGCAGACCAGCAACAGCCCCAAGGGCATGGTGCTGGACTGCGTGCCGGTCATCCCGCCGGACCTCCGCCCGATGGTGCAGCTGGACGGTGGCCGCTTCGCGACCTCCGACCTGAACGACCTGTACCGCCGTGTGATCAACCGCAACAACCGCCTGAAGCGCCTTCTCGACCTCGGTGCGCCCGAGATCATCGTGAACAACGAGAAGCGCATGCTCCAGGAGGCCGTGGACGCCCTCTTCGACAACGGTCGTCGTGGTCGCCCGGTCACCGGTCCCGGCAACCGCCCGCTGAAGTCCCTGAGCGACATGCTCAAGGGCAAGCAGGGTCGTTTCCGTCAGAACCTGCTCGGCAAGCGAGTCGACTACTCGGCGCGTTCCGTCATCGTCGTCGGCCCGCAGCTCAAGCTGCACCAGTGCGGTCTGCCGAAGGCGATGGCGCTGGAGCTGTTCAAGCCGTTCGTGATGAAGCGCCTGGTCGACCTGAACCACGCGCAGAACATCAAGTCCGCCAAGCGCATGGTGGAGCGCGGCCGCACCGTCGTGTACGACGTCCTCGAAGAGGTCATCGCCGAGCACCCGGTGCTGCTGAACCGTGCGCCCACCCTGCACCGCCTGGGCATCCAGGCCTTCGAGCCGCAGCTGGTCGAGGGCAAGGCCATCCAGATCCACCCGCTCGTCTGCACCGCGTTCAACGCGGACTTCGACGGTGACCAGATGGCCGTGCACCTGCCGCTGTCCGCGGAGGCGCAGGCCGAGGCCCGCATCCTGATGCTGTCCTCGAACAACATCCTCAAGCCCGCCGACGGCCGTCCGGTGACGATGCCGACCCAGGACATGGTCCTCGGTCTGTTCTTCCTCACCACCGACGGTGAACTGCGTGACACCAAGGGCGAGGGCCGCGCGTTCGGCTCCACGGCCGAGGCGATCATGGCGTTCGACGCCGGCGAGCTCGCGCTCCAGTCGGCGATCGACATCCGCTTCCCGGTGGGCACCATCCCGCCGCGCGGCTGGACCCCGCCGGCCGTGGAGGAGGGCGAGCCGGAGTACCAGACCGGTGACACCTTCCGGCTGCGCACCACCCTGGGCCGCGCGCTCTTCAACGAGCTGCTGCCCGAGGACTACCCGTTCGTCGACTACTCGGTGGGCAAGAAGCAGCTCGGCGAGATCGTCAACGACCTGGCGGAGCGCTACCCCAAGGTCATCGTGGCGGCGACGCTCGACAACCTGAAGGCGGCCGGCTTCTACTGGGGCACCCGCTCCGGTGTCACCGTGGCCATCTCCGACGTCGTCGTCCCCGAGGCGAAGAAGGCCATCGTCGCGGGCTACGAGGCCCAGGACGAGAAGGTCCAGAAGCAGTACGAGCGCGGTCTGATCACCAAGGAAGAGCGCACTCAGGAGCTCATCGCGATCTGGACCAAGGCGACCAACGAGGTCGCCGAGGCGATGAACGAGAACTTCCCCAAGACGAACCCCATCTTCATGATGGTTGACTCGGGTGCCCGAGGAAACATGATGCAGATGCGGCAGATCGCCGGTATGCGTGGTCTGGTGTCGAACGCGAAGAACGAGACCATCCCGCGTCCGATCAAGGCCTCGTTCCGTGAGGGCCTGTCCGTGCTGGAGTACTTCATCTCCACCCACGGTGCCCGTAAGGGTCTGGCGGACACCGCTCTGCGTACCGCCGACTCGGGTTACCTCACCCGTCGTCTGGTCGACGTCTCCCAGGACGTCATCATCCGCGAGGAGGACTGCGGCACCGAGCGCGGCCTCAAGCTGCACATCGCGGAGGTCGGCGCGGACGGCGTGCTGCGCAAGGCGGACAACGTCGAGACCAGCGTGTACGCACGTGCGCTGGCCGAGGACATCGTCGTCGACGGCGTGGTGCTGGCCCCGGCCAACACCGACCTCGGTGACGTCCTCATCGACGAACTGGTCGCCCGTGGCGTCTCCGAGGTCAAGACCCGCTCGGTCCTGACCTGTGAGTCCGCCGTCGGCACCTGCGCCATGTGCTACGGCCGCTCGCTGGCCACCGGCAAGCTGGTCGACATCGGTGAGGCGGTCGGCATCATCGCCGCCCAGTCCATCGGTGAGCCCGGTACCCAGCTGACGATGCGTACCTTCCACACCGGTGGTGTGGCCGGTGACGACATCACCCAGGGTCTGCCGCGTGTCGTCGAGCTCTTCGAGGCCCGTACCCCGAAGGGTGTCGCCCCGATCTCCGAGTCGGACGGTCGTGTCCGCATCGAGGAGACCGAGAAGACCAAGAAGATCGTCATCACCCCGGACGACGGCAGCGACGAGACGGCGTTCCCGATCTCGAAGCGCGCCCGTCTCCTGGTCAGCGAGGGCGAGCACGTCTCGGTGGGCCAGAAGCTCACCGTGGGTGCCACCAACCCGCACGACGTGCTGCGCATTCTGGGCCAGCGTGCCGTCCAGGTCCACCTGGTCGGCGAGGTCCAGAAGGTCTACAACTCGCAGGGTGTGTCGATCCACGACAAGCACATCGAGATCATCATCCGGCAGATGCTGCGCCGCGTGACGATCATCGAGTCCGGCGACGCCGAGCTGCTGCCCGGTGAGCTGGTCGAGCGCTCGAAGTTCGAGCACGAGAACCGTCGTGTGGTGCAGGAGGGCGGTCACCCGGCCTCCGGTCGTCCGCAGCTCATGGGTATCACCAAGGCCTCGCTGGCCACGGAGTCCTGGCTGTCGGCGGCGTCCTTCCAGGAGACGACGCGAGTCCTCACCGACGCGGCGATCAACGCCAAGTCCGACTCGCTCATCGGCCTCAAGGAGAACGTCATCATCGGTAAGCTCATCCCGGCCGGTACGGGTCTGTCCCGTTACCGCAACATCCGGGTGGAGCCGACCGAGGAGGCGAAGGCCGCGATGTACTCGGCCGTCGGCTACGACGACATCGACTACTCGCCGTTCGGCACGGGCTCCGGCCAGGCCGTTCCGCTGGAGGACTACGACTACGGTCCGTACAACCAGTAGTAGTGGGTTCTGAGGGGCGGCCATCCCGTTACGGGGTGGCCGCCCTTCGGCGTGTGCGGTCGAAGAAGACGGCGGTGCGGTCGTACGGCTGCCGGAAGGGCGGACGGGGCCCGTCGGTGCCGTGTGCGGCCCGGCGGCGGCCCTCCGCGGCCCACGGAGCGGCGGGAACGCCGGCCGGACCCCGACCCGGCCGGTGTCTCGGCTCCGCGCGCGGCCGGGAGCGTACCGGGGCGCGCGGCGGTGGCCCGCGCTCCCGGTGGGCGCTGTGGGCGTCCGATGGGCGTCGATCCGGAGACGTGATGCCGTACAGGGCTCCGCGACGGCTGCCGTTCGCGTGTCGCCGGCTTTCGTGATACGCCGGAGGCCGTCGACAAAACCGCAGCTCAGAGCCTTCGGCTTCGGGCCCGGTTCTTTTGTTTTGACCGAAGTGATTGCGCTGGGTACGCTCAGACCTTGTGCCTGGGGTGTGCCCTGATCCTCGTGCGTGCCTTCAAACCGCACCGGAGTGACGAAGCGGCCACCGCGATCCGCAGCCCCTTCTGCCGTTCGGCAGGAGTCCGCGGAATCCGACACACCCGACCGCGTGGGTCGGCGATGTTCCAGGTTAGCTTCACCATTCGGCACACAGAAACCGGAGAAGTAGTGCCTACGATCCAGCAGCTGGTCCGTAAGGGCCGGCAGGACAAGGTCGAGAAGAACAAGACGCCCGCACTCGAGGGTTCCCCTCAGCGTCGTGGCGTCTGCACGCGTGTGTTCACGACCACCCCGAAGAAGCCGAACTCGGCCCTGCGTAAGGTCGCGCGTGTGCGTCTGACCAGCGGGATCGAGGTCACCGCTTACATTCCGGGTGAGGGACACAACCTGCAGGAGCACTCCATCGTGCTCGTGCGCGGCGGCCGTGTGAAGGACCTGCCCGGTGTTCGCTACAAGATCATCCGCGGTTCCCTTGACACCCAGGGTGTCAAGAACCGCAAGCAGGCCCGCAGCCGCTACGGCGCCAAGAAGGAGAAGTAAGAATGCCTCGTAAGGGCCCTGCCCCGAAGCGCCCGGTCATCATCGACCCGGTCTACGGTTCTCCTCTTGTCACCTCGCTCATCAACAAGGTGCTGCTGAACGGCAAGCGCTCCACCGCCGAGCGCATCGTGTACGGCGCCATGGAGGGCCTGCGCGAGAAGACCAGCAACGACCCGGTCATCACGCTCAAGCGCGCGCTGGAGAACATCAAGCCCACGCTTGAGGTCAAGTCCCGCCGTGTCGGTGGCGCCACCTACCAGGTGCCGGTCGAGGTCAAGCCGGGCCGCGCCAACACCCTCGCGCTGCGCTGGCTGGTCGGCTACTCCCGCGCCCGTCGTGAGAAGACCATGACCGAGCGACTGCTCAACGAGCTTCTCGACGCTTCGAACGGCCTCGGTGCGGCCGTCAAGAAGCGCGAGGACACCCACAAGATGGCCGAGTCCAACAAGGCCTTCGCGCACTACCGCTGGTAGTCGCTACCCACATCGAGACCGAGAGAAGACCGAAGCCTTATGGCTACCACTTCACTTGACCTGGCCAAGGTCCGCAACATCGGGATCATGGCCCACATCGACGCGGGCAAGACGACCACTACCGAGCGGATCCTGTTCTACACCGGTGTGTCGTACAAGATCGGCGAGGTTCACGACGGCGCCGCCACCATGGACTGGATGGAGCAGGAGCAGGAGCGTGGCATCACGATCACCTCTGCTGCCACCACCTGTCACTGGCCGCTGGAAGACGTCGACCACACGATCAACATCATCGACACCCCGGGCCACGTCGACTTCACCGTCGAGGTGGAGCGTTCGCTCCGCGTGCTCGACGGTGCCGTGACCGTGTTCGACGGCGTCGCGGGTGTCGAGCCCCAGTCCGAGACCGTCTGGCGTCAGGCGGACCGCTACGGCGTGCCGCGTATCTGCTTCGTCAACAAGCTCGACCGGACCGGTGCCGAGTTCCACCGCTGCGTGGACATGATCAAGGACCGTCTGGGCGCGCAGCCGATCGTCATGCAGCTCCCGATCGGTGCCGAGGCCGACTTCCAGGGCGTCGTGGACCTCGTCCGCATGAAGGCGCTCGTGTGGTCCGCCGAGGCCACCAAGGGCGAGATGTACGACACCGTCGACATCCCGGCCACGCACACCGAGGCTGCCGAGGAGTACCGCGGCAAGCTGCTCGAGGCCGTCGCCGAGAACGACGAAGAGATCATGGAGCTGTACCTGGAGGGCGAGGAGCCCTCCGAGGAGCAGCTGTACGCCGCGATCCGTCGTATCACCATCGCGTCCGGCAAGTCCAAGGACGTCACGGTCACCCCGGTGTTCTGTGGCACCGCGTTCAAGAACAAGGGCGTCCAGCCCCTGCTCGACGCGGTCGTGCGCTACCTCCCCTCCCCGCTTGACGTCGAGGCCATCGAGGGCCACGCCGTCAACAACCCGGAGGAGGTCGTCAAGCGCAAGCCGTCCGACGACGAGCCGCTGTCCGCGCTGGCGTTCAAGATCATGAGCGACCCGCACCTCGGCAAGCTCACCTTCGTCCGGGTCTACTCGGGCCGCCTGGAGTCCGGCACCGCCGTGCTGAACTCCGTCAAGGGCAAGAAGGAGCGCATCGGCAAGATCTACCGCATGCACGCGAACAAGCGTGAGGAGATCGAGTCGGTGGGTGCCGGCGACATCGTCGCCGTCATGGGCCTGAAGCAGACCACCACCGGTGAGACGCTGTCCGACGACAAGAACCCGGTCATCCTGGAGTCCATGGACTTCCCGGCGCCGGTCATCCAGGTCGCCATCGAGCCCAAGTCCAAGGGTGACCAGGAGAAGCTGGGTGTCGCCATCCAGCGCCTCGCGGAGGAGGACCCCTCCTTCCAGGTTCACTCGGACGAGGAGACCGGCCAGACCATCATCGGCGGTATGGGCGAACTGCACCTCGAGGTGCTGGTCGACCGTATGCGCCGTGAGTTCAAGGTCGAGGCCAACGTCGGCAAGCCGCAGGTCGCCTACCGTGAGACGATCCGCAAGGCCGTCGAGCGTCACGACTACACCCACAAGAAGCAGACCGGTGGTACCGGTCAGTTCGCCAAGGTGCAGATCGCGATCGAGCCCATCACCGAGACCGACGGTCCGGCGTACGAGTTCGTGAACAAGGTGACCGGTGGCCGTATCCCGCGGGAGTACATCCCGTCGGTGGACGCCGGTGCGCAGGAGGCCATGCAGTTCGGCATCCTGGCCGGCTACGAGATGACGGGCGTCCGCGTCATTCTTCTCGACGGTGGCTACCACGAGGTCGACTCCTCCGAGCTCGCGTTCAAGATCGCCGGTTCGCAGGCGTTCAAGGAGGCCGCGCGCAAGGCCAGCCCCGTGCTGCTCGAGCCGATGATGGCCGTCGAGGTCACCACGCCCGAGGAGTCGATGGGCGATGTCATCGGCGACCTCAACTCCCGCCGTGGCCAGATCCAGGCCATGGAGGAGCGGTCCGGTGCCCGTGTCGTGAAGGGCCTCGTGCCCCTCTCGGAGATGTTCGGTTACGTCGGAGACCTCCGCAGCAAGACGTCGGGTCGCGCAAGCTACTCGATGCAGTTCGACTCCTACGCCGAGGTTCCGCGGAACGTCGCCGAGGAGATCATCGCGAAGGCCAAGGGCGAGTAACGCACCGCGCTACGACGCTTTAGGCTTGACCCCGGAGCCTCTCGGGTCGTTCCTCCGCATTCGCGGTGGTACGACCCGGGGCCCGGGACCCAACAGCAAAGATCACCTGGCGCCGAACGCAAGGCGTACAGAACCACTCCACAGGAGGACCCCAGTGGCGAAGGCGAAGTTCGAGCGGACTAAGCCGCACGTCAACATCGGCACCATCGGTCACATCGACCACGGTAAGACGACCCTCACGGCCGCCATTACCAAGGTGCTGCACGACGCGTACCCGGACCTGAACGAGGCGACCGCGTTCGACAACATCGACAAGGCGCCCGAGGAGCGTCAGCGCGGTATCACGATCTCCATCGCGCACGTCGAGTACCAGACGGAGACGCGTCACTACGCGCACGTCGACTGCCCCGGTCACGCGGACTACATCAAGAACATGATCACGGGTGCCGCGCAGATGGATGGCGCGATCCTGGTCGTGGCCGCCACCGACGGCCCGATGCCGCAGACCAAGGAGCACGTCCTCCTGGCCCGCCAGGTCGGCGTTCCGTACATCGTCGTCGCCCTGAACAAGGCCGACATGGTGGACGACGAGGAGATCCTGGAGCTCGTCGAGCTCGAGGTCCGCGAGCTGCTCTCCGAGTACGAGTTCCCGGGCGACGACCTGCCGGTCGTCAAGGTCTCCGCGCTCAAGGCCCTCGAGGGCGACGCCGAGTGGACCCAGTCCGTCCTCGACCTGATGAAGGCCGTCGACGAGTCCATCCCGGAGCCCGAGCGTGACGTCGACAAGCCGTTCCTGATGCCGATCGAGGACGTCTTCACGATCACCGGTCGTGGCACCGTCGTCACCGGTCGTATCGAGCGTGGTGTCCTCAAGGTCAACGAGACCGTCGACATCATCGGCATCAAGACCGAGAAGACCACCACCACGGTCACCGGCATCGAGATGTTCCGCAAGCTGCTCGACGAGGGCCAGGCCGGTGAGAACGTCGGTCTGCTCCTCCGTGGCATCAAGCGCGAGGACGTCGAGCGCGGCCAGGTCATCATCAAGCCCGGTTCGGTCACGCCGCACACCGAGTTCGAGGCGACCGCGTACATCCTGTCCAAGGACGAGGGTGGCCGTCACACGCCGTTCTTCAACAACTACCGCCCGCAGTTCTACTTCCGTACCACGGACGTGACCGGCGTCGTGACCCTCCCCGAGGGCACCGAGATGGTCATGCCGGGCGACAACACCGACATGAAGGTGGAGCTGATCCAGCCCATCGCCATGGAGGAGGGCCTGAAGTTCGCCATCCGTGAGGGTGGTCGCACGGTGGGCGCCGGCCAGGTCACCAAGATCAACAAGTGATCTCGGCCCGCGAGGGCTGACCCGGTTGTCTGAAGGGGCCCGTACGACTTCGGTCGTACGGGCCCCTTCGCCGTAAGGCCGGCCCCCCCGGCCGGCCTTCAGCCCCGCGGGGCGAAGAGCAGGTTCCGGGTGTGGAACGGCCGGGGCTCGCGCCAGTGCACCGGCGTGCCGTCGGCCTCCGTGATCCAGTGCGCGTCGTAGCCGAGCGGCTCGAACTCGGCGACGAGCTCGTCCAGGGAAGCGTCGACCAGAGCCTCGATGACCAGGAACGGGCGGTCGCGCTTGAGCACCTGGCGGGCCCCGCGCAGCACCGACATCTCGTGGCCCTCCACGTCGATCTTCACGAGGTCCAGCTTGGTGTCGGCGAACACCTCGTCGAGCGTGACGAGTTGGATGCGCTTGAGCTGGGCGTCGGGGGCCGCGCCCTCCAGGGTCGAACCGGTGGACAGCAGGTTCCCGGAGAACCGGACGCTGATGTCGGCCCAGCCCGGCTCGCTGGAGACGCCGGCCTGGTAGAGCTTGACGTTCTGGACGCCGTTCGAGCGGACGTTCACCGAGAGCCGGGAGTGGATCTGGTCGACCGGCTCGAAGGAGTGAACCTTCGCCTTCGGGTTGGCGTGCGCCGCGATCATCGAGAAGTAGCCGACGTGGGCGCCGACATCCGCGATCGTGGTGCTCCGCGCCGCCAGCCGGGCCCAGGTGGCGAGGGTGCCGGGCTCGTAACCGAACGCCCCGTTCCACAGGGTGTCCATGGCGACCGCGTCGTCGTTCACGCAGAACATCATGAACGGCGGACAGTGCGGCGAGTCGATCTCGACGTAGCCGCGGTAGGGGAACTTCTTGCGGTGGACGCGAATGATGTCGCCGGTGGCGGCGGGCCGGACCGATGGTGCGTGGGCCAGCATGCGGGCATTGGCTGCTTCGACCTCGGAAATACGCATTGGGCGATGGTAAAGCCATGGCCAGAAATTGTCACAGGGTCCGGAAATGTTCCGTAAGGCCTGCCCGGAGAGCGATTCGAACTGCTATCCGGTCGCCGGTCATTACGAAACACCTGGAATTAACCTTTCCTTTTTCCTGGTGTGGGACGGCATTCCGCGGAGGGTGGAGATCTCCCGATTCCCGTCACTCGATGTGCTCGCGCGTGTCCGACGCGCGACGTGCGGTGGAGTGTGGCCGCGCGGCCGGAGGGTGCGGGACGAGTGTGGACAGCGCGACGGGCCGTCCGGGGAGCGGGGCGGGCGCGCCCGGCTGGGAGGTGGGTCCCGACGGCGAGTGGGGCGTCGCGGTGATCGCCACGGCCGGGCGTCGGTTGAAGCTGAGGCGGGAGGCGGCGGGGCTGCGGGCCGCCGGGTTCGGGTAGACGGTCGGCTACGGCGGGGACATGGTCTACAGGACCGAGGGCGGGAAACGCATTCCCCGGCCGGAATATCCGGACCGCGCCGACGAAGTACCGCGCGCGGACGGACCGCTTTCCCCGATGAAAGAGGACGTGGACCGCGTTCGGTATCCGAAGAAAGTGCGCGACCTGGCACAGCCGGAGGGCAGGGCGGTGGAACTCCGGTTTTACGGCCCGCTCGGCGTTACTCCGCCTTCGGCTGCCCGCCGCCGCCCTGCTGCTGCCCCTCCGGCCGTACCGCGTCCTTCGCCTTCTTCGCGAGGTCGTCGTCCAGCTTCTTGAACTCGCGGACCACGGTGTCGGACATGTCGGCGAGCGAGTCGATCTGCTTGGTGATGTCCTCGCGGCCGTCGTGCCAGTTGGACTCGAAGTCGTCGAGCGCGTCGTAGACCGTGCCGCTGCCGACGTCGTCCCGGTAGGACTCGAACATCTTCTTGGTGTGGTCGAGACGCTCCTTGATGGAACGCAGCTTGCGGCCGTAGTCCTCCAGCTCGCTCAGCGGTATCGCCAGGTCGCTCTTGCCCGTGCCCACGTGACCGTCCCCCGTCCGCGCATCTCGTAGTCTGGCCGCACCGTATATCAGATCAGCGGAACGGGGACGACGTACACCATGGCCCGCTACATGGAGACGCTCACGATCGAGCGCGGCGGATTCCGGATCAAGGTGCCCGAGTCGTGGTGGGAGTTCGACGTACGGCCGGAGTCCCGCGACGACTCCATCCGGCGGATGGTCGGCGAACGCGTCGCCCAGCACCCGGAGCTGGCCCCCTACCGGGACACCTACGTCGGCTTCCTGCGCAAGTCCGCGGCCGACGCCTGGAAGTCGGGCGCGCTGTACTGCGGCTGCATGGCGGAGAGCTTCGGCGGCGACACCCCGATCACCGGCTCGGTCACCGTCTCGCTGGTCGGCGGCCGCACCCGCGAGGGCGCGCCGCTCTCCAACGACCCGGCCGCCATCGCCGCCCAGCTCGCGCCGAAGGAGGCGCACCGCGAGGGCGACTCCTGGCGCAAGGTGACCACCGTCGACATACCCGGCGTCGGCCCCGCCGCGCGCACCTACGGCATCGAGGACATCCCGGTCCCCGAGGACAGCCTGGGCCGCACGATCCGCGCGGTCCTGATGCAGACGTTCATCCCGGCCCCCGGCCAGGAGGGCAAGGTCGCCCTGGTCGCCGGCAGCAGCCAGGTCCTGGACCTGGCGGACTCCTTCTTCGACATCTTCGACGCGATCACGTCGACGTTCCGCTTCGCGGACTGAACCCTCGCGGTGGGCGACCGGACAGGGGTTGCTCGCGCCGGCCGGCGGACGCTCGGCACCTGAGCACCGCCGCCGGGCTTCACCCCGAACGCACGTTCCTTGTAAGTTCGCTTGCGCACAGGCTTGTTGACGGGGCGTACGCGACGGGGGTTGCGGGACATGGCGGGTTATCGGCCGGCGGACTGGCATCCACTCGATCTCGACCGGGACCCGACGCCGGGGGATCCGCAGCGGGTCCGTACCCTCGCCTCCCAGCTGCACGGTTTCGCCGACGATGTCTCCGACGCCCTGCGCCTGGTCAAGGGCATGGCCGGCGAGGACACTCTCCTGCAATGGGCGGGCAAGTCCGCCGAGGTGTTCAAGGAGCAGTTCAAGGACGTCCCGAAGAACCTGAAGAAGCTGAAGAAGTCCTACGAGCTGTGCGGGGACGCGCTGGCGGACTACTGGCCGAAGCTGGAGCGGGCGCAGGCGCTGGCGGACCGGGCGCTCGTCAAGGCGAAGGACGCGCAGTCCGACCTGTCGTCGGCGAAGTCGCGGCTCTCCTCGGCCGATTCGTGGGTGACGCGGGCCGGGAAGGAAGCCGACAAGTACAAGGACGACCCCACCGGCAGCAAGAGCGCCGAGAAGCCGGACGAGGGCAAGGTGCGGGCGGCGACCCGGGACGTGCAGAACGCGAAGTCGGCGCATACCGCGGCGCAGTCGGACGTCACGAGCGCGCAGAGTGCTCTCGACGCGGCGAAGAAGATGGCCGAGGACGCGCGGAGGATGCGCGACGACGCGGCGGGTGAGGCGAAGCGGAAGATCGACGAGGCGTCCGACGCGGGGATACCGAACCGGCACTGGTGGCAGGACGTGGGTCACTGGTTCGAGGACAACTGGGACACGATCGTCACGGTCTGCAAGGTCGTCGTCGCGGTCGTCGGGATCATCGCGATGATCATCGGCGGGCCGATCCTCGGCGCGATCGTGCTGGTGGCCGCGCTCGTGGTGCTCGCGGACACCCTCTACAAATACTCCAAAGGCCAGGCCTCGCTATGGGATGTCGCGTTCGCGGCCCTGGACTGCATACCCGGCGGCAAGGGCATCACCAGCCTCGGCAAACTCGCCAAGGGCCTCAAGGGACTGCGGACTTTCGGCAAGACCGGGCTCAAGGGCATGGCGCTGGGCGTGAAGGGGTTCGGCAGGAGCGCCCGCGAGCTCGGCCGGCCGATGAAGAAGCTCTTCACCTGCGGTGACCCGATCGACATGGCCACGGGACAGATGGTCATGCACGAGACGGACGTCTCCCTCGACGGAGCCCTCCCGCTGCTCCTGGAGCGCAGCCATCGCACGGGCATGGTGACCGGGAAGCTCTTCGGCTCCGCCTGGACCAGCACGCTCGATCAGCGGCTGCTGCTCGACTCCTCCGGTGTGCGGTTCGTCTGCGCCGACGGCATGATCCTGCACTACCCGATGCCCGATCCCGACGTCCCCGTCCTTCCGGTCGCGGGCCCGCAGTGGCCGCTGAGCGTGGACGAGGCGGACGCGGGCGCGTTCACGCTGGAGCAGCGCGACAGCGGTCGTACCCTCTGCTTCCGCCCCCAGCCCGGTACCGCCGCGGACGAGGTGCCGCTGGCCGTCATCAGCGACCGCAACGAGAACACGATCACGCTGCGGTACGCGCGGGGGCTGCCCGCCGAGATCGTTCATCACGGTGGTTACCGCATCGACGTGACCTGCACGGAAGGACGCGTCACCGACCTGACGCTCGCCGGTCACCCCGACCGGCCGAGCCTCGCCCGTTACGTCTACGACCGGCACGGGGACCTCGTCGAGGCCTCGGACTCCAACCGGCTTCCCCTGAGACTCGAATACGACGCCGACCACAGGGTCACGGGCTGGGAGGACCGCAACGGCGCGTGGTACCGGTACACGTACGACGGGGCCGGACGGTGTGTCGCCGTGCGCGGCATCGACGGCATCCTCGACTACACCTTCGAGTACGACGAGGAGGCGCGGCGCACGGTCGCCGTCGATTCGCTCGGGAACGCCACGCGCTACCAGTTCAACGACGTGTACCAGATGATCTCCGAGACCAACCCTCTCGGCCACACCGTCCGCCACGAGTGGAGCGCTCGCGACCAGATGCTGTCCCGAACGGACGCCCTGGGCCGCACCATGACCATGGACTGGGACGACGCAGGACGCCTCCTCGCCGTCCGGCTGCCCGACGGGCGTGCCTCCACCGCCCGGTACGACGACCAGGGCCGGCCCGTCGAGATCACGGACTACGACGGTACGGCGAGCCGGCAGGAATGGGATGCGCGGGGCAACTGCCTGACCCTCACGGAGCCCGGCGGAGGGACCACCCGCTTCACGCGCGACCGGACGGGGGCCGTGGTCTCGGTGGAGGACGCCCTGGGAGCGGTGACCCGGTTCGAGAACAACGCGGCGGGCCAACCGGTACGCGTGACCGACCCGCTCGGCGCGCAGACCCTGCTGCGCTACGACGCCCTCGGGCACAACACGGAGATCGTCGACCCGCTGGGCAGGACGACCCGCCAGACCTGGACCGTCGAAGGCCTTCTCACCTCACGGACCACCGCGGACGGAGCCCGCGAGACCTGGACCCACGACGCGGAGGGCAATCGCATCGCCCACAGCGACGCACTGGGCCGGACCACCCGGTTCGAGTACGGCGGGTTCGACATGCTCTCCGCGCGCATCACGCCGGACGGCGCGCGATACGCCTTCCGCTACGACAGCGAACTGCGCCTCACCCAGGTCGTCGACCCGGACGGCCGCACCTGGGACTACGCCTTCGACGCGGCCGGCAACCTGGTGCGCGAGTCCGACTTCGCCGGTCGTACCGTCGGCTACGCGTACGACGCGGCGGGGCAGCTCGTCGGCCGCACCAACGCCGTGGGCCAGACCGTCCGGTTCGGCTACGACGCGGTGGGCAACCAGACCGAGAAGACGGTGGACGGCCTGGTCACCGTCTACCGCCACGACGGTGCCGGGCGGCTCACCGAGGCCACCGGGCCGGTCAGCAGCCTCACACTGCGCTACGACCGCGCGGGCGACATCGTCGGCGAGGCCGTGGACGGACGTGAACTCACCACGGCGTACGACGTGCTCCACCGTCCCGTACGGCGCACCACACCGGCCGGGGTCGTGACGACGTACTCCTACGACCCGGCCGGGAACCGGGTCGCCCTGAGCACCGAGGGCCATGTCCTGACCTGTGCGTACGACCCGACCGGCCGGGAGATCACGCGTCGGCTCGACAGCGACTGGGCGCTCTCCTTCGGCTGGAACACGGGCGACCGTCTCGCGGAGCAGAGCCTGACACTCCGCGGCTCCGCCGAGCCGGCACTGCGGCGTTCCTACGTGTACGCGGCCGACGGCAACCTCACCGCGGTGCAGGACCGGTTTCTCGGCCGGAGTTCCTTCGGCCTGGACCCGTCGGGCCGGGTCACCGACGTCCGGGCCGAGACCTGGGCCGAGGCGTACGCCTACGACGCGGCCGGCGGCATCACCCGAGCCGACTGGCCGGACGGCCGGCCCGAACCGGAGGCCCGTGGCGACCGGGTCCATACGGGCGGACGAGTGGTCCGGGCCGGCGCCCTGCACTACGAGTACGACGCCGCGGGCAGGGTCGTACTGCGGCGCAGGACCCGGCTGTCCCGAAAACCCGACCTGTGGCGTTACGGCTGGGACGCCGAGGACCGGCTCGTCGCCTGCACCACCCCCGACGGCACCCGCTGGCGCTATCTGTACGACGCGCTCGGCCGGCGGGTCGCGAAAATCCGGCTGGGACCGGACGGAGAGACCCCGGTGGAGGAGACCCGCTTCGTGTGGGACGGTCCGCATCTCGTGGAGCAGACCACCCGGACGGCGGACGACGACATCACGCTCACCTGGGAACGCGACGACATGAGGCCTCTGACGCAGTCGGAGCACCGCAGGGCGGACGCGCTCTCCCAGGACGAGGTCGACCGGCGCTTCTACGCCGTCGTCACGGACCTGGTGGGCACCCCGACCGAGTTGGTGGACCCGGACGGGGAAACCGTCTGGCGGGCACAGGCCACGCTCTGGGGACTCACGCGTACCGATGCCGCCGCCGGGACCGGCACCCCCTTGCGCTTCCCCGGCCAGTACGAGGACCCCGAGACCGGCCTTCACTACAACTGCTTCCGGCACTACGACCCGGCGGCCGGTGTGTACGTCAGCCCCGACCCGCTGGGCACGGAGGCAGGCCCGCGGCCGCACGGGTACGTGATCAACCCGCTGGTCCGGGTGGACTACCTGGGCCTGAAATCCTGCTCCCAGATCCTGCGGGAGAACATGGTCCGGGAGGGCCGGCTCGTCAACCCGGGCCAGGCGGCGGCCCACATCGTCCCCTCGGGCTTCAACCGCTCGGGCGGCCCCGGGATGAGAGCCCTCCTGTCGAAGTACAAGGTCGACGTGAACGACGCGGCCAACGGCATCGCGCTCGGCCATCCCCGGCCGCACAACTTCACCCACACCGACCGGTTCCTGGGCCGTCTCGACGCCCATCTCCACAACGTGGTCGCCGACCGTGTCGCGCGCGGATTCGGGGACCGGGCCATCCGTACCGTTCTGCGCCGCGAACTGCGGAGCGTGGGGCGGCAGATCGAGGGCGAACTGGCCGGTGTCACGCACACCGTGCCGAGTACCGCCTACTGGACCGCGTAAGGATGACTCCATGACGTCTGAACCGGCCTCCGCGCCGGCGCCCTCCGCCGTGTACCGCCTCCTCGCCGGCACGCGGAACCTGAGGACGCTGCGCCTGGGCGACTCGTTGATCGATCTCAAGCGCCGGCAGTTCCAGGGACCGAAGGTCGAGCTGCCGGAGGTGTTCGAGGCCGAGTGGACCGGCGACCCCAAGGCGCGCAAGGCCGACTTCGCCTCCGACTATCCGGGCGCCCCGATGCTGAGCCGAGGCCTCGTGGAGCGGGTCGGGCAGGCGCGTCTGGAGCGGGCCGGCCGTATGGTCCCCGTGCGCACACCGGGCCCCGGGCCGGACGACTACGTGCTGTACGTGGTGGAGCCCGTCGTGGACTGCGTGGACACCCGCAGATCGGCTCAGCCGAAGAAGGCCACCGGAGAGATGAAGCGGATGGTCTTCCGTCCGGAGGCGGTGCCCGCCGAGTTGCCGGCGTTCCGGGTCCCGCAGTTTCCCGTCGCGGTGTGCTGGACCGGGTGGATGCGCGAGCTGCTCGGTGAGATCCTCGGCGACGACCTGGAGGCCCGCCTGCTGTGGTCCCCGGACCCGGCGTCCGCCGCGCATCCCGATCCGTGGGGACTCTGAGCCGCAACAGGACGGGACAGCAGCGCAACCAGTCGCCCCGTCGATGCTCGGGCCTGTGTTTGACCTACGTCACCCTGGGGGTATTCTCTCCGGCTCGATTGGCCAGCCCCCTGTCCCGTATGGCAGACTAGCGGGGTTGCTCGGTCGAGTGTTGATGCTGCGCGCCTCCCGCCGGGAGGACCGAAAGCGAGTCCCACAGTACTCGTCGTCCTAACTGCCGTTACGGCAGCACTGGGACGGACGTACGGGAATCTTTCGGGAAGCAAGGTGCGGCACCGGCCAGGCGCCCGGTGGGCCTTCCGCCCCCGGCTTGCGGTTCCGGAAGGGCCGTGTGCATTCCCCGCAGGGATGTTCGAACAAGGGGCATCTGTGTCAGCGGGAGCGCGACACGCCCGACCGCGTGGGTCGGAGGAACGAAGGCAGCAGAAGGAATCCGCCGGGTTCCAGAGCGTTGACAGAGACAGGACTACTGAGTAGCCATGGCGGGACAGAAGATCCGCATCCGGCTCAAGGCCTACGACCACGAGGTCATCGACTCCTCGGCGAAGAAGATCGTCGAGACGGTGACCCGCACTGGTGCGTCGGTCGCGGGCCCGGTGCCGCTGCCCACTGAGAAGAACGTGTACTGCGTCATCAAGTCGCCGCACAAGTACAAGGACTCGCGCGAGCACTTCGAGATGCGCACGCACAAGCGCCTGATCGACATCCTCGACCCGACCCCCAAGACCGTTGACTCCCTGATGCGACTCGACCTCCCGGCCGGTGTCGACATCGAGATCAAGCTCTGAGGGCCGGTGATCTGAGAATGGCTAAGCAGATCAAGGGCATCCTGGGCGAGAAGCTCGGCATGACGCAGGTGTGGGACGAGAACAACCGTGTTGTTCCGGTCACCGTCGTCAAGGCCGGCCCCAATGTCGTCACCCAGGTCCGTACCAACGACGTCGACGGCTACGAGTCGGTCCAGATCGCCTTCGGCGAGATCGACCCGCGCAAGGTGAACAAGCCCCTCAAGGGCCACTTCGCGAAGGCCGACGTCACCCCCCGTCGTCACCTCGTCGAGATCCGGACGGCCGACGCCGCCGAGTACACGCTCGGTCAGGAAGTCACCGCCGAGGTCTTCGAGGCCGGCGTGAAGGTCGACGTCACCGGCAAGAGCAAGGGCAAGGGCTTCGCCGGTGTCATGAAGCGTCACAACTTCAAGGGCCTCGGCGCCGGTCACGGCACCCAGCGCAAGCACCGCTCGCCCGGTTCCATCGGTGGCTGCGCCACCCCGGGCCGCGTGTTCAAGGGCCTCCGCATGGCGGGTCGCATGGGCAACGAGCGGGTCACCACCCAGAACCTGACCGTCCACGCCGTTGACGCGGAGAAGGGTCTGCTGCTCATCAAGGGCGCGGTTCCCGGTCCGAACGGCGGCCTCGTCCTGGTCCGCACCGCGGCCAAGGGGGCCTGAGGTAACCGATGAGCACTGTTGACATCCTTTCGCCTGCCGGCGAGAAGACCGGTAGCGTCGAGCTCCCCGCGGAGATCTTCGGCGTGGAGAAGGTCAGCATCCCGCTGATCCACCAGGTCGTCGTCGCGCAGAACGCCGCTGCCCGTCAGGGCACGCACAAGACGAAGACCCGTGGCGAGGTCCGTGGTGGTGGCAAGAAGCCTTACCGCCAGAAGGGCACCGGCCGCGCCCGTCAGGGCTCGACCCGTGCGCCGCAGTTCGCCGGCGGTGGCGTCGTCCACGGCCCGCAGCCGCGTGACTACTCGCAGCGCACCCCGAAGAAGATGAAGGCTGCCGCTCTGCGTCACGCCCTCACCGACCGGGCGCGTCACAACCGCATCCACGTCGTCACCGGCGTGATCGAGGGCGAGACCCCCAGCACCAAGGCCGCTCGCACGCTGTTCGGCAAGATCTCGGAGCGCAAGAACCTGCTCCTGGTCGTCGACCGCGCCGACGAGGCCGCGTGGCTGTCCGCCCGCAACCTGCCCCAGGTCCACATCCTGGAGCCGGGCCAGCTGAACACGTACGACGTGATCGTCTCGGACGACGTGGTCTTCACCCAGGCCGCTCTCGAGTCCTTCGTCGCCGGCCCGAAGGCCAACGACACCGAAGGGACCGAGGTCTGATGGCCATCCGTCACCCGAGCATTGCCTCGAAGGCCGCCAAGGCCGCCAAGGCCGCGCGCGTCGCCAAGGCGCGTCGCCACGCCGCCGAGGGCAAGAACACCGTCGAGACCCCGCTGAGCAAGTCCTTCACGGACCACCGTGACGTGCTGCTCAAGCCGGTCGTCTCGGAGAAGAGCTACGCGCTGCTCGACGAGGGCAAGTACACCTTCGTCGTCGCCCCGGGCGCCAACAAGACCCAGATCAAGCAGGCCGTCCAGGCGGTCTTCGACGTCAAGGTCACCGGGGTCAACACCCTCAACCGCCAGGGCAAGCGCAAGCGCACCAAGACCGGTTTCGGTCAGCGCGCGGGCTCCAAGCGCGCGATCGTGACCCTCGCCGAGGGCGACCGTATCGACATCTTCGGCGGTCCGTCCGCGTAAGCGGGTCGGATCGTCCGATATCGGACGAGGACTGAGAAATGGGAATCCGCAAGTACAAGCCGACTACGCCGGGCCGTCGTGGCGCCAGCGTCGCCGACTTCGTCGAGGTCACGCGGTCCACGCCGGAGAAGTCGCTGGTCCGCCCGCTGCACAGCAAGGGCGGCCGTAACAACGCCGGTCGTGTGACCGTTCGCCACCAGGGTGGCGGACACAAGCGCGCCTACCGAGTGATCGACTTCCGTCGTCACGACAAGGACGGCGTGCCGGCGAAGGTCGCGCACATCGAGTACGACCCCAACCGCACCGCGCGCATCGCGCTGCTGCACTACGCGGACGGCGAGAAGCGCTACATCCTCGCCCCGCGCAACCTGCAGCAGGGCGACACCGTGGAGAACGGTCCCGGGGCCGACATCAAGCCGGGCAACAACCTGGCCCTCCGCAACATCCCGGTCGGTACCACGATCCACGCGATCGAGCTCCGTCCCGGTGGCGGCGCCAAGTTCGCCCGCTCCGCGGGTGCCTCGGTGCAGCTGCTGGCGCGTGAGGGTGCCATGGCGACCCTCCGTATGCCGTCCGGCGAGATCCGCATGGTGGACGCGCGCTGCCGCGCCACCGTCGGTGAGGTCGGCAACGCCGAGCAGTCGAACATCAACTGGGGCAAGGCCGGCCGCAAGCGGTGGCTGGGCGTTCGCCCGACCGTCCGTGGTGTCGTCATGAACCCGGTCGACCACCCGCACGGTGGTGGTGAGGGCCGGACGTCCGGTGGTCGTCACCCCGTCTCCCCGTGGGGCAAGAAGGAAGGTCGTACTCGTTCGCCCAAGAAGGCGTCGAACAAGTACATCGTCCGCCGCCGCAAGACGAACAAGAAGCGTTAAGGACTGGTTGAGATGCCTCGTAGCTTGAAGAAGGGGCCCTTCGTAGACGACCACCTGATCAAGAAGGTGGACGCCCAGAACGAAGCCGGCACCAAGAACGTCATCAAGACCTGGTCCCGTCGCTCCATGATCGTCCCGGCCATGCTGGGCCACACGCTCGCGGTGCACAACGGCAAGACCCACATCCCGGTGTTCGTCACCGAGTCGATGGTCGGTCACAAGCTCGGCGAGTTCTCGCCGACCCGCACCTTCCGGGGCCACGTCAAGGACGACCGGAAGTCGAAGCGCCGCTAGTAGCGGATCGCATTCAGACACGTAAGTAACTGAGAGGGACAACCATGGAAGCCAGGGCCCAGGCGCGGTACATCCGCGTTACGCCCATGAAGGCCCGCCGCGTGGTGGACCTTATCCGTGGCATGGATGCCACGGAGGCTCAGGCTGTTCTGCGATTCGCTCCGCAGGCAGCCTCCGTGCCGGTCGGCAAGGTGCTCGACAGCGCCATCGCCAACGCCGCGCACAACTACGACCACACCGACGCCGACAGCCTCTTCATCTCCGAGGCGTACGTCGACGAGGGCCCGACCCTGAAGCGGTTCCGGCCGCGTGCCCAGGGCCGTGCCTACCGGATCCGCAAGCGGACCAGCCACATCACCGTGGTCGTCAGCAGCAAGGAAGGAACCCGGTAATGGGCCAGAAGGTTAACCCGCATGGGTTCCGGCTCGGTGTCACCACGGACTTCAAGTCCCGGTGGTACGCCGACAAGCTGTACAAGGACTACGTCAAGGAAGACGTCGCCATCCGTCGGATGATGACGTCCGGCATGGAGCGCGCCGGCATCTCGAAGGTGGAGATCGAGCGCACCCGTGACCGTGTGCGTGTGGACATCCACACCGCGCGTCCGGGCATCGTCATCGGCCGCCGTGGCGCCGAGGCCGACCGCATCCGCGGTGACCTCGAGAAGCTCACGGGCAAGCAGGTCCAGCTGAACATCCTCGAGGTCAAGAACCCCGAGACGGACGCTCAGCTGGTTGCTCAGGCCGTCGCCGAGCAGCTCTCCTCCCGCGTCTCCTTCCGCCGCGCCATGCGTAAGAGCATGCAGTCGGCGATGAAGGCCGGCGCCAAGGGCATCAAGATCCAGTGCGGTGGCCGCCTCGGCGGCGCCGAGATGTCCCGCTCGGAGTTCTACCGCGAGGGCCGTGTGCCCCTGCACACGCTCCGCGCGAACGTGGACTACGGCTTCTTCGAGGCCAAGACGACCTTCGGCCGCATCGGTGTGAAGGTCTGGATCTACAAGGGCGACGTCAAGAACATCGCCGAGGTCCGCGCCGAGAACGCCGCAGCCCGCGCCGGCAACCGCCCGGCCCGTGGCGGTGGCGCTGGTGACCGCCCGGCCCGTGGTGGCCGTGGTGGCGAGCGGCGCGGTCGCAAGCCGCAGCAGGCTCCCGCTGCCGAGGCCCCCCAGGCCGAGGCCGCCGCCGCTCCGGCTGCTGAGAGCACCGGAACGGAGGCCTGACCGACATGCTGATCCCCCGTAGGGTCAAGCACCGCAAGCAGCACCACCCGAAGCGTCGTGGTGAGGCCAAGGGCGGTACCACGGTCGCGTTCGGCGAGTACGGCATCCAGGCCCTCACGCCGGCGTACGTGACCAACCGCCAGATCGAGGCCGCTCGTATCGCGATGACCCGCCACATCAAGCGTGGCGGCAAGGTCTGGATCAACATCTACCCGGACCGTCCGCTCACGAAGAAGCCTGCCGAGACCCGCATGGGTTCCGGTAAGGGTTCTCCGGAGTGGTGGATCGCGAACGTGCACCCGGGCCGGGTCATGTTCGAGCTGTCCTACCCCAACGAGAAGATCGCCCGTGAGGCCCTGACTCGCGCAGCCCACAAGCTGCCGATGAAGTGCCGGATCGTCAAGCGCGAGGCAGGTGAAGCGTGATGTCGGCCGGTACCAAGGCGTCCGAGCTGCGCGAGCTGGGCAACGAGGAGCTGCTGAACAAGCTCCGCGAGGCCAAGGAAGAGCTGTTCAACCTCCGCTTCCAGGCGGCGACTGGTCAGCTCGAGAACCACGGTCGGCTCAAGGCCGTCCGCAAGGACATCGCGCGGATCTACACCCTGATGCGTGAGCGCGAGCTGGGCATCGAGACGGTGGAGAGCGCCTGATGAGCGAGAGCAACGTGACTGAGAACACCGAGGCGCGCGGCACCTTCCGCAAGACCCGTGAGGGTCTCGTCGTCAGCGACAAGATGGACAAGACCGTCGTCGTCGCCGTCGAGGACCGCGTCAAGCACGCCCTGTACGGCAAGGTCATCCGCCGTACGAACAAGCTCAAGGCGCACGACGAGCAGAACGCCGCAGGCGTCGGCGACCGTGTCCTCCTCATGGAGACCCGGCCGCTGTCCGCCACGAAGCGGTGGCGCATCGTCGAGATCCTCGAGAAGGCCAAGTAGGTAATTCGCGCAAGCGAATTCCGTAGGAAACGCCTGCGGGGCAAACCCCGCAGGACAGTTCCGCCAGGCTCGGCAGGGGTCCGTTGACCGGACCCCTGCCGGGAACCGGCAGACAAACAGGAGATAGACGTGATCCAGCAGGAGTCGCGACTGCGTGTCGCCGACAACACTGGTGCGAAGGAGATCCTTTGCATCCGTGTGCTCGGTGGCTCCGGTCGCCGCTACGCGGGCATCGGTGACGTCATCGTCGCCACCGTCAAGGACGCGATCCCCGGCGGCAACGTGAAGAAGGGTGACGTCATCAAGGCGGTCATCGTTCGCACCGTCAAGGAGCGCCGCCGTCCGGACGGCTCGTACATCCGCTTCGACGAGAACGCCGCTGTCATTCTGAAGAACGACGGCGACCCTCGTGGCACCCGTATCTTCGGCCCGGTCGGCCGTGAGCTGCGCGAGAAGAAGTTCATGAAGATCATCTCGCTGGCTCCGGAGGTGCTGTAAGCATGAAGATCAAGAAGGGCGACCTGGTCCAGGTCATCACCGGTAAGGACAAGGGCAAGCAGGGCAAGGTCATCGCGGCCTTCCCCCGCGAGGACCGTGTCCTGGTCGAGGGTGTCAACCGGGTCAAGAAGCACACCAAGGCCGGCCCGACCGCTCGCGGTTCGCAGGCCGGCGGCATCGTCACGACCGAGGCGCCCGTCCACGTCTCCAACGTCCAGCTGGTCGTTGAGAAGGACGGCAACAAGGTCGTCACGCGTGTCGGTTACCGCTTCGACGACGAAGGCAACAAGATCCGCGTTGCCAAGCGGACGGGTGAGGACATCTGATGGCTACCACCACTGCTCCGCGTCTGAAGCTGAAGTACCGCGAGGAGATCGCGGGCAAGATGCGTGACGAGTTCAAGTACGAGAACGTCATGCAGATCCCCGGCCTCATCAAGATCGTGGTCAACATGGGTGTCGGCGACGCCGCCCGTGACTCGAAGCTGATCGAGGGCGCGATCCGCGACCTGACCACCATCACCGGTCAGAAGCCGCAGGTCACCAAGGCCCGCAAGTCCATCGCGCAGTTCAAGCTGCGTGAGGGTCAGCCGATCGGTGCCCACGTCACGCTCCGTGGCGACCGCATGTGGGAGTTCCTGGACCGCACCCTGTCGCTCGCGCTTCCGCGCATCCGCGACTTCCGTGGTCTGTCCCCCAAGCAGTTCGACGGCCGTGGCAACTACACCTTCGGTCTCACGGAGCAGGTCATGTTCCACGAGATCGACCAGGACAAGATCGACCGTACCCGGGGTATGGACATCACCGTGGTCACCACGGCGACCAACGACGCTGAGGGCCGCGCGCTCCTTCGTCACCTCGGCTTCCCGTTCAAGGAGGCGTGAGCGAGATGGCGAAGAAGGCTCTGATTGCCAAGGCTGCTCGCAAGCCCAAGTTCGGTGTGCGTGGCTACACGCGCTGCCAGCGCTGCGGCCGTCCGCACTCCGTGTACCGCAAGTTCGGCCTGTGCCGCGTGTGCCTTCGTGAGATGGCTCACCGTGGCGAGCTGCCGGGCGTGACCAAGAGCTCCTGGTAATCCCCGCATTTAGGGATTCCCGAAGCTCTCGGTAAGCAATGGGCGTGTCAGGCGCCCGCCCTTCCATGGCTTAGGCTTGGAGGGTTGGGCGCCTGACGCCCCGTACGACTTACTACGCCGTAGGTCCACCGCACCGCACCCGCCTCGTCTCGGATCGAGGAGAGGGATGGGCACCTGGAAACCCCGGCGAGAGAGGCCGAAGGCCAATTCATGACCATGACTGATCCGATCGCAGACATGCTTACGCGTCTGCGGAACGCGAACTCGGCATACCACGACTCCGTGACGATGCCGGCGTCGAAGATCAAGTCTCACATCGCGGAGATCCTCCAGCAGGAGGGCTTCATCACGGGCTGGAAGGTCGAGGACGCCGAGGTCGGCAAGAACCTCGTCCTGGACCTGAAGTTCGGTCCCAACCGTGAGCGCTCCATCGCGGGCATCAAGCGCATCTCCAAGCCCGGTCTCCGGGTTTACGCGAAGTCCACCTCCCTGCCGAAGGTGCTGGGCGGCCTCGGCGTGGCGATCATCTCCACGTCGCACGGGCTCCTCACCGACAAGCAGGCCGGCAAGAAGGGCGTGGGTGGGGAAGTCCTCGCCTACGTCTGGTAGCAGAAGGGAACGGAGGAAACAGCTATGTCGCGCATCGGCAAGCTCCCCATCGCGGTTCCCGCCGGCGTGGACGTCACCATCGACGGCCGCACGGTGAAGGTCAAGGGCCCCAAGGGCGAGCTGACCCACACCGTCGTGGCACCGATCGACATCGCCAAGGGCGAGGACGGCACTCTCGCGGTGACCCGCCCCAACGACGAGCGTCAGAGCAAGGCCCTGCACGGCCTGTCCCGCACGCTGGTGGCGAACATGATCACCGGCGTGACCCAGGGTTACGTGAAGAAGCTCGAGATCAGCGGTGTCGGTTACCGCGTGACCGCCAAGGGCTCGAACCTCGAGTTCGCGCTCGGTTACAGCCACCCGATCGTGGTCGAGGCCCCCGAGGGCATCACCTTCAAGGTCGAGGCCCCGACCCGTTTCTCGGTCGAGGGCATCGACAAGCAGAAGGTCGGCGAGGTCGCGGCCAACATCCGCAAGCTGCGCAAGCCCGACCCGTACAAGGCCAAGGGCGTCAAGTACGAGGGCGAAGTCATCCGCCGCAAGGTCGGAAAGGCGGGTAAGTAAGCCATGGCATACGGACAGAAGATCCTCAAGGGCGACGCCTACAAGCGCGCCGCGATCAAGCGCCGTCACATCCGGATCCGTAAGAACATTTCCGGTACGGCGGAGCGTCCCCGTCTGGTCGTTACCCGCTCCAACCGCCACATCGTGGCCCAGGTGATCGACGACATCAAGGGTCACACCCTGGCGTCGGCGTCCACGCTGGACACCTCGGTCCGTGGTGGCGAGGGTGACAAGTCCGCGCAGGCCAAGCAGGTCGGCGCCCTGGTCGCCGAGCGTGCCAAGGCCGCCGGTGTCGAGGCCGTGGTGTTCGACCGTGGCGGTAACCAGTACGCCGGCCGCATCGCGGCTCTGGCGGACGCCGCCCGCGAGGCCGGGCTCAAGTTCTGAGCCGCTTGTAGCTAGCGGAAAGAGAGAGGTAATCCAATGGCTGGACCCCAGCGCCGCGGTGGCGGTGCCGGTGGCGGCGAGCGGCGGGACCGGAAGGGCCGTGACGGCGGCGCTGCTGCCGCCGAGAAGACCGCGTACGTTGAGCGCGTTGTCGCGATCAACCGCGTCGCCAAGGTTGTGAAGGGTGGTCGTCGCTTCAGCTTCACCGCGCTGGTCGTGGTGGGCGACGGTGACGGCACCGTGGGTGTCGGTTACGGCAAGGCCAAGGAGGTGCCGGCCGCCATCGCCAAGGGTGTTGAGGAGGCCAAGAAGCACTTCTTCAAGGTCCCCCGTATCCAGGGCACCATCCCGCACCCCATCCAGGGTGAGAAGGCTGCCGGCGTCGTCCTGCTCAAGCCCGCGTCCCCCGGTACCGGTGTTATCGCCGGTGGCCCGGTGCGTGCCGTGCTCGAGTGCGCCGGTATCCACGACGTGCTGTCGAAGTCGCTCGGCTCCGACAACGCGATCAACATCGTGCACGCGACGGTGGAGGCCCTGAAGGGTCTGCAGCGTCCCGAGGAGATCGCGGCCCGCCGCGGTCTGCCCCTGGAGGACGTCGCTCCCGCGGCTCTGCTGCGTGCGCGTGCCGGGGCGGGTGCGTAATCATGGCGCAGCTCAAGATTACGCAGGTCAAGTCCTACATCGGCAGCAAGCAGAACCACCGTGACACCCTGCGTTCCCTTGGTCTCAAGGGCATCAACACGCAGGTCGTCAAGGAGGACCGCCCCGAGTTCCGCGGCATGGTGCACACCGTCCGCCACCTCGTGACGGTCGAGGAGGTCGACTGATCATGGCGGAGAACAACCCGCTCAAGATCCACAACCTCCGTCCTGCCCCGGGCGCCAAGACCGCCAAGACCCGTGTGGGTCGTGGTGAGGCGTCGAAGGGTAAGACGGCTGGTCGTGGTACCAAGGGTACGAAGGCCCGTTACCAGGTGCCGGAGCGCTTCGAGGGTGGCCAGATGCCCCTCCACATGCGTCTTCCGAAGCTGAAGGGCTTCAAGAACCCGTTCAAGACCGAGTTCCAGGTCGTGAACCTCGAGAAGCTGGCCGCGCTGTACCCGGAGGGTGGCGAGGTCACCGTCGAGGGTCTCGTCGCCAAGGGTGCCGTTCGCAAGAACAGCCTCGTCAAGGTGCTCGGCCAGGGTGAGGTCTCCGTGGCGCTGCAGGTGACGGTCGACGCCGTCTCCGGCTCCGCCAAGGAGAAGATCACCGCCGCCGGCGGCACCGTCACCGAGCTCGTCTGAGCCCGGTTGACGCCTGACCCAGGTCAGTGATTTCGGCCGGGGACGTCCTCTCACGAGGTTCGTCCCCGGCCGTTCTCGTCTCCGGCGTGAGGCGTCAGTCCTCGATCAGCCGTTCGGTACGGGCGGCCGTCGCTCGCTCGTGCGAGTGGTAAGCGGTTTTTGTACGCAGGTGTTCGAGATATTGCCCTCTAAGAGCCATACGGATCGGTGTCCCGCGGGGACCTCGATATGGGTAGGCTGGGCCGCTGGTATCCAGCGCCGTCTCGGCATGCCGTAATCTCGTTCCACAGGCCATCTAACCCTTAGTCATCCACCTCACGCGCGCACACGCGGGGGTCGCAGGAGGCACCGTGCTCACCGCGTTCGCCCGGGCGTTCAGGACGCCCGACCTGCGCAAGAAACTGCTCTTCACGCTGGCCATCATCGTGGTCTACCGGGTCGGCACGCACATCCCGATCCCCGGCGTCAACTACAAAGCCGTTCAGACGTGCGTGACCGAGGCCTCCGGCAACCAGGGCCTGTTCGGTCTCGTCAACATGTTCAGCGGTGGTGCGCTGCTCCAGATCACGATCTTCGCGCTCGGCATCATGCCGTACATCACCGCCAGCATCATTCTTCAGCTGCTCACCGTGGTCATCCCGCGCCTGGAAGCCCTGAAGAAGGAGGGCCAGGCGGGCACGACGAAGATCACGCAGTACACGCGTTACCTGACGGTGGCCCTCGCCATCCTGCAGGGCACCGGCCTCGTCGCCACCGCCCGCAGCGGCGCGCTCTTCAACGGCTGCACGGTCGCCTCCAGCATCGTGCCGGACCAGGCGATCTTCACGACCATCACGATGGTCATCTGCATGACCGCCGGTACCGCCGTCGTCATGTGGCTCGGTGAGCTCATCACCGACCGCGGCATCGGCAACGGCATGTCGATCCTGATGTTCATCTCGATCGCCGCCACCTTCCCGTCCGCGCTGTGGGCCATCAAGAAGCAGGGCACCCTGGCCGGCGGCTGGATCGAGTTCGGCACGGTCATCGCGGTCGGCCTGGTCATGGTCGCCCTGGTGGTCTTCGTCGAGCAGGCCCAGCGCCGGGTTCCGGTCCAGTACGCGAAGCGCATGATCGGCCGCCGGTCCTACGGCGGTACGTCGACCTACATCCCGCTCAAGGTGAACCAGGCCGGTGTCATCCCGGTCATCTTCGCCTCGTCGCTGCTGTACATCCCGGCCCTCGTGGCGCAGTTCGCCGGCGGCAACTCGGGCTGGAAGACGTGGGTCACCCAGAACCTCACCAAGGGTGACCACCCGATCTACATCACCGCGTACTTCTTGCTGATCGTTTTCTTCGCGTTCTTCTACGTCGCCATCTCCTTCAACCCCGAAGAAGTAGCCGACAACATGAAGAAGTATGGTGGCTTCATCCCGGGCATCCGGGCTGGCCGACCGACCGCTGAGTACCTCTCGTACGTGCTCAACCGGATCACCTGGCCGGGTTCGCTGTATCTGGGCCTGATCGCTCTCGTACCGACGATGGCGTTGGTTGGCTTTGGGGCAAGCCAGAACTTCCCGTTCGGTGGTACCAGCATCCTGATCATCGTGGGTGTCGGCCTCGAGACGGTGAAGCAGATCGAGAGCCAGCTTCAGCAGCGCAATTACGAAGGGTTCCTCCGCTGATGCGAATCGTCCTCGTCGGGCCGCCTGGTGCCGGTAAGGGAACGCAAGCCGTTCGCCTCGCCGAGAAGCTGAAGATTCCGCACATCTCCACGGGCGACCTGTTCCGGGCCAACATCAGCCAGCAGACGGATCTCGGGAAGCTCGCGAAGTCCTACATGGACGCCGGCAACCTCGTCCCGGACGAGGTCACCATCGCCATGGCCAAGGACCGCATGGAGCAGCCGGACGCGACCGGTGGTTTCCTGCTGGACGGATTCCCGCGCAACGTCTCACAGGCCGAGGCGCTCGACGAGCTGCTGCAGGCCGAGAGCATCAAGCTCGACGCGGTACTGGACCTGGAGGTCCCGGAGGAAGAGGTCGTCAAGCGGATCGCGGGTCGCCGCATCTGCCGCAAGGACAACGGCCACGTCTTCCACGTGACCTACAGCCCGCCGAAGGCCGAGGGCGTCTGCGACATCTGCGGCGGCGAGCTCTACCAGCGCGACGACGACTCCGAGGACACCGTCCGTACGCGGCTGGAGGTCTACCACACGCAGACCGAGCCCATCATCGACTACTACAAGTCGCAGGGCCTGGTCCGCACGATCTCCTCGCTGGGCCCGGTGGACGAGATCACCCGGCGGGCGCTGGACGCGCTCCGGCGGGACGAGGACGAGAAGAAGTAGTTCTACGGCGGTTGCGGCCGCGGTGCCCCCTCGGGTGCCGCGGCCGTACTGTTGTCAGGTATCCGGTTGACGTTGACGTGAGTGACGGAGAGCGCAGGCCCCCCATGGTGCAGATCAAGACCCCCGAGCAGATCGCCAAGATGCGGGCGGCGGGCCTGGTCGTAGCCGCCATCCACGCGGCCACCCGCGAGGTCGCCGTCCCCGGCGCCAGCACCAAGGACCTCGACGAGGTGGCCCGGAAGGTCCTCGCCGAGCACGGCGCCAAGTCGAACTTCCTCGGATACGGCGGCTTCCCGGCGACCATCTGCACGTCCGTCAACGACGTGGTCGTGCACGGCATCCCCGCAGAGGACGTCGTCCTCAAGGACGGCGACATCATCTCCATCGACTGCGGCGCGGTCGTCGACGGCTGGCACGGCGACGCGGCCTACACGGCGTTCGTGGGCTCCGGTCACGCTCCGGAACTCGTCGAGCTCTCCCGGGTGACCGAGGAGTCGATGTGGGCCGGCATCGCCGCGATGAAGCAGGGCAACCGGCTGGTGGACGTGTCCCGGGCCGTCGAGACGTACATCCGCCGCCAGCCGAAGCCGGGCGGCGGCCGGTACGGGATCATCGAGGACTACGGCGGCCACGGCATCGGCACCGAGATGCACATGGACCCGCACCTGCTGAACTACGTCGACCGGCGGCGGGGCAAGGGCCCGAAGCTGGTCCCCGGGTTCTGCCTGGCCATCGAGCCGATGGTGTCGCTGGGTACGCCGCGGACCGAGGTGCTGGAGGACGACTGGACGGTCATCACGACCGACGGGACGTGGTCCTCGCACTGGGAGCACAGCGTTGCACTGACCGAAGAGGGTCCCTTGGTGCTGACGGCGCCCGACGGGGGTAAGGCCAAGCTGGCCGAGCACGGGATCACGGCTGCGCCGGATCCGCTGGGCTGAGCGTTCCGGAATCTGCGGCCCGGTGGGGGCCGAGCGCGCAGTTCCCCGCGCCCCCGAGGGGCGCTTTACGTGAGCGTGCTTAATGATCTGCCCCGCGGGGCAGTCTTTCTCGATTCGTCTTTCCGGGTGCGCTGACGTAGACTGACTCGTCGGCTCTCGTGCACCCGCATGTCCGCATGCGCCCGAGAGGGAATACGCGGGAGTCGATCAAGGTAGTCGATTCGAAGGGCGAAGCGTGGCCAAGAAGCAAGGTGCCATCGAGATCGAGGGCACTGTCGTCGAGTCTCTTCCGAACGCGATGTTCAAGGTCGAGCTCCAGAACGGCCACCAGGTCCTGGCACACATCAGCGGCAAGATGCGTATGCACTACATCCGCATCCTCCCTGACGACCGGGTCGTGGTGGAGTTGTCTCCGTACGACCTGACGCGTGGCCGGATCGTCTACCGATACAAGTAGATCTTGCCCAGGTCCCGTGCGAGCGGGGCTGCCGGCAACTGACCCGGAGAACCTCAATCCCATGAAGGTCAAGCCGAGCGTCAAGAAGATCTGCGACAAGTGCAGGGTGATCCGCCGTCACGGTCGGGTCATGGTCATTTGCGAGAACCCGCGCCACAAGCAGCGCCAGGGCTGACGCACGACCGATCCCTCTGCACCCATCGCAGAGATTCGCGCGACGCAAGCTGAATTTGTTCATACGCAGGGCCCGAGTCCGAGAAGGCTCGACACCCCCGGTTCGGAGGCCGGGGACCCAGTTCGTACCTGGTACGGCGGCTGGGATCCGGTCCTGCGGAAGACCTCCGAAGATCACCAGGAGCCATTGAAGTGGCACGCGTTTCCGGTGTTGACATCCCGCGCGAAAAGCGTGTGGAAGTCGCCCTCACCTACGTGTTCGGCATCGGCCGCACGCTCTCCCAGCTGACGCTGGCCGAGACCGGCATCGACCCGAACACCCGCGTCCGTGACCTGACTGAAGAGCAGCTGGTCGCGATTCGTGAGTACGTCGACAGCAACATCAAGACCGAGGGTGACCTCCGTCGCGAGATCCAGGCCGACATCCGCCGCAAGGTCGAGATCGGCTGCTACCAGGGTCTGCGTCACCGCCGCGGTCTGCCCGTCCGCGGTCAGCGCACCAGCACCAACGCCCGCACCCGCAAGGGCCCGCGTCGCGCCATCGCCGGCAAGAAGAAGCCGGGCAAGAAGTAGTCCTCAGCGGACAACGCTTCATCAGCGGTCTTCGCTGTAGGACCGACCACCTCCCCGTAGGAGTTACTAGATGCCCCCCAAGGGTCGTCAGGGCGCTGCCAAGAAGGTGCGCCGCAAGGAAAAGAAGAACGTCGCTCACGGCCACGCGCACATCAAGAGCACGTTCAACAACACGATCGTCTCCATCACGGACCCGTCGGGCAACGTGATCTCCTGGGCCTCCGCCGGCCACGTCGGCTTCAAGGGCTCCCGGAAGTCCACGCCGTTCGCCGCGCAGATGGCCGCCGAGTCGGCCGCCCGTCGCGCGCAGGAGCACGGCATGCGCAAGGTCGACGTGTTCGTGAAGGGCCCGGGTTCCGGTCGCGAGACCGCGATCCGCTCCCTGCAGGCCACGGGCCTCGAGGTCGGCTCCATCCAGGACGTCACCCCGACCCCGCACAACGGCTGCCGTCCGCCGAAGCGCCGCCGCGTCTGACGCGACGCCTTCGGGCCTGAGGTTTCCGGGCGGTACGGCTCAGTGAATGGGCCGTATCGCCCGTACCCTTGCAGTACCAGCAGGGCGTCAAATAGCGGGCGCCCGCAACTGAAGGATCCACACCATGCTGATCGCTCAGCGTCCCTCGTTGACCGAAGAGGTCGTCGACGAATTCCGCTCCCGGTTCGTGATCGAGCCGCTGGAGCCGGGCTTCGGCTACACCCTCGGCAACTCCCTGCGCCGCACCCTCCTGTCGTCGATCCCCGGCGCTGCTGTCACCAGCATCCGCATCGACGGTGTCCTGCACGAGTTCACCACCGTGCCGGGCGTCAAGGAGGACGTGACCGACCTGATCCTCAACATCAAGCAGCTGGTCGTCTCCTCGGAGCACGACGAGCCGGTCGTGATGTACCTGCGCAAGCAGGGCCCGGGTCTGGTCACCGCCGCCGACATCGCGCCCCCGGCCGGTGTCGAGGTGCACAACCCCGACCTGGTCCTCGCCACGCTCAACGGCAAGGGCAAGCTGGAGATGGAGCTGACGGTCGAGCGCGGCCGCGGTTACGTCTCCGCCGTGCAGAACAAGCAGGTGGGCCAGGAGATCGGCCGTATCCCGGTCGACTCCATCTACTCGCCGGTGCTCAAGGTCACGTACAAGGTCGAGGCGACCCGTGTCGAGCAGCGCACCGACTTCGACAAGCTGATCGTCGACGTCGAGACGAAGCAGGCCATGCGGCCGCGTGACGCCATGGCGTCGGCCGGCAAGACCCTGGTGGAGCTGTTCGGTCTCGCCCGCGAGCTGAACATCGACGCCGAGGGCATCGACATGGGCCCGTCCCCGACGGACGCCGCCCTGGCCGCCGACCTGGCGCTGCCGATCGAGGAGCTGGAGCTCACGGTCCGCTCCTACAACTGCCTCAAGCGTGAGGGCATCCACTCCGTGGGTGAGCTCGTCGCGCGCTCCGAGGCCGACCTCCTGGACATCCGCAACTTCGGTGCGAAGTCCATCGACGAGGTCAAGGCGAAGCTGGCCGGCATGGGCCTGGCCCTCAAGGACAGCCCGCCCGGATTCGACCCCACGGCCGCTGCCGACGCCTTCGGCGCCGACGACGACGCGGACGCGGGTTTCGTGGAGACCGAGCAGTACTGATCGGTCGTATGCCGGTGGGCATCCGCCCACCGGGTTCCTGACCCCGGTACCTGACACGGCCGGGGCAGACACACAGGAGAAGAACCATGCCGAAGCCCACCAAGGGTGCCCGTATGGGCGGCAGCGCCGCGCACGAGAAGCTGCTCCTCGCGAACCTCGCGAAGGCGCTCTTCGAGCACGGCCGCATCACCACCACCGAGGCGAAGGCCCGCAAGCTGCGGCCGTACGCCGAGCGTCTGGTCACCAAGGCGAAGAAGGGCGACCTTCACAACCGCCGCCAGGTGCTCCAGGTCATCACGGACAAGGGCATCGTGCACACGCTCTTCACCGAGATCGGCCCGCGGTACGAGAACCGTCCGGGTGGCTACACCCGCATCACCAAGATCGGTAACCGTCGCGGCGACAACGCGCCCATGGCGGTCATCGAGCTGGTCGAGGCGCTGACGGTCGCGCAGCAGGCTACGGGTGAGGCCGAGGCCGCCACCAAGCGTGCGGTCAAGGAGTCCGAGGAGGCCAAGGTCGAGGAGACCAAGGCCGACGAGGTCGTCGAGGACGCCAAGGCCGACGAGACCGAGGAGTCGAAGGAGGCGTAAGGCCGCCCTTCGGCTGCCGGTCCGCGTGGCTGGTCGCGCAGTTCCCCGCGCCTCTCTGGGGCGTGCTGGTGGGCCCGTTCCCTTCGAGGAGCGGGCCCACTTTTTTGGTGCCTGAGAGGAATCTTCCGTGAGTGACGAAGTGCAGCCCGGTTACGTCCGCGTCCGTCTCGACCTGTCGTACGACGGGAGCGGGTTCCACGGCTGGGCCAAGCAGGCCGGTGGGAAGCGGACCGTCCAGGGGGAGATCGAGGACGCGCTGCGGGTCGTCACCCGGTCGCAGGAGACGACGTACGAGCTGACCGTCGCCGGGCGGACGGACGCCGGGGTGCACGCGCGGGGCCAGGTGGCGCACGTCGATCTGCCGGCCGGGGTGTGGGAGGAGCAGCGGGAGAAGCTGCTGAAGCGGCTCGCCGGGCGGCTGCCGAAGGACGTTCGGGTGTGGACGCTCCAGGAGGCGCCGGCCGGGTTCAACGCGCGGTTCGCGGCGCTGTGGCGGCGGTACGTCTACCGGGTCGGCGACCGGCCGGGCGGCGTCGATCCGCTGCTGCGCGGCCATGTGCTGTGGCACGACTGGGAGTTGGACGTGGCCGTGATGGACACGGCCGCCAAGTCGCTGGTGGGGGAGCACGACTTCGCGGCGTACGCGAAGAAGCGCGAGGGCGCGACGACGATCCGGGAGATCCTCGGCTTCGGGGTGAGCCGGCGCGGGGACGGGGTCGTCGAGATCGAGGTGCGGGCGGACGCCTTCTGCCACAACCAGGTGCGGTCCATGGTCGGCGCGCTGCTGTTCGTCGGCGACGGGCACCGGGGTGTGGAGTGGCCGCGGAAGGTGCTGGACGCGGGCGTGCGGGACAGCGCCGTGCACGTCGTACGACCGCACGGGCTGACTCTGGAGGAGGTCGCGTACCCGGCGGCCGACCAACTGCTCGAACGGCAGCGGCAGGCGCGGCGGGTGCGGGGGCAGGTGCACTGAGACCGGGTGGGAATTCCCGGTCCCGTCCGTACTGCTGAAAACCGCTCAGGGCCGTTGGCGCCGGCCCCTTCCGTTGTCTCTCTTTTTACCCTCGTACCACTTGTATCGGGCACCCGAATTACGTTTCATCAATGCGGGGGCTGGTGTTGTGCATGGGGTGGGAGGGGAAAAGGCTTTGAGTGACGGCGGCAGGAATTCCGGGTCGTTCGGACGGCGTTCCGCACTGCGGGTCATGGGGCTGGGGGGTCTGGCCACGGCCGGGGCGCTGGGCATGCCGCCCGCCACGGCGGGCGCGGCCCCCTCGGACGGTCTGGCGGTGCCGCCGTTCGCCCCCACCGGCCGGCGGCCGCGCTTTCGCCGGGCGACCTGGAGCCAGCAGTTCCAGGCCGGTCACGGCTGGTCGGCCCAGGGTGCGGGCACCGCCTCGTCGAACCCGGTGGACACCGCCGTGTTCACCCGGGGAAGTTCCTCGGTGCGGGTGACGACGACGGGCACCGGCGTCCAGTCGTCCGTCCGCAGGACGGGCATGGCCCCCATGGACCTGACCGGCAGGATGATCCGGCTGGTCTTCCGGGTCACCGACGTCACCCACCTCGGCAAGGTCGTCTTCTACCTCGGGCGCGGCGGCCTCAAGGACTTCTACAGCTGGCGGGTCCACACCCGTACCGCGAACCCGGCCGAATACGTGCAGTCCGGGGAGTGGGTGACGGTGCACCTGCAGTGGGCCGACGTGTCCGCCGCGTCCGGTGCCTACACGCTCTCCGCGTCCGGCGACCCGTCGGTGCGGTCGGGTTTCACCGACATGTCGTTCGCCGTCTACGACGACGCCGGGGCCCCGGTGACGTACAACCTGCAGGCCGTCGAGCTGGTGCCGGACACCACGTCGGTGTTCCCCAAGGGTGTGGTCTCCGTGACCTTCGACGACTCGCAGGTGTCGGTCCACGATCTCGCCCGCCCGGTCATGGACTCCCTCGGCATGCCGGGCACGCTCTACAACATCGCCGAGGCGGTCGGCACCGGCGGCTTCGTGAACATCGCGCAGATGCGGTCCCTGCAGGATTTCTCCGGCTGGGAAATGGCCGGGCACGCCTACGCCGACGCGGTGCACACGGCGGGATATCCCGCGCTGACCGCACAACAGGCCGACGACGATTTCCGCAAGCTCCGGGAATGGCTCGTCGGGAATGGATTCACCAGCGAGCATTTCGCCTATCCGCACGGCGAATTCCAGAAGACCACCGACGGGGTTCCCGTGGACCTGCTGGCCGCGCGCCACTTCACCACGGCCCGTTCGATCATTTCCGAGACGGTCGAGAGTTACGCGCCGGCCATGCCCTATCGCCTCAAGGCGGTGACCGGCATCACCGACGGGACGGGTGTCGGAGGCACGGCCCTGGCCGGCGTGACCGGCACGGGGGGTGCCCTGGACCGCTGTGCCCGCAGCGGCAGCTGGCTCGTCCTGTGCCTCCACAAGGTGGTGACGGGAACGCCGGTGGCGAGCACCGAGATCAGCCTGGCCGGTCTCCGTCAGCTGATGACGGGGATCCAGGACCGGGGGATCACGGTGCTCACCGTCCAGGAGGCGATGGCGTACTACGGCTGACCGTCAGCGGTGGCCGCCGAACCAGCCGTCGTCGTGCTGAGCGGGGTGACCGTGCCGGCCGTGCCCGCCGTGCTGGTCGCCGTGCTCGCCGTGCCCGCCGTACTGCTCGTGCGGCGGGTTCCAGGGCTGCGGCTGCGGCTGCTGCTGCTCGGGGTGGGGCTGCTGCTGGACGTACGGCCGCGGGCCCTGTCCCTGGTCGTACCCCTGCTGGGGGTAGGCGTAGGACACCTGGTCGGCGTAGGGCTGCTGGTACTGCGGTACGCCGTGGCCGGGCTGCTGGACGGGCTGGGCGGGCTGCGGCGCGTGCCCCTGGTGCCCCGCGCCGCTCCACGCGACCTGCTGCTGAGGCGCGTTGCGGCCCATGTCCCGCAACTCGCCCTGGGTGTGCCCGGGGTAGGCCTGCGCCGGGCCGCCCGGGTGGCGCGGCGCGGCGTGCGGGGCCGTGCGGGCCAGGGCGATGCCCTCCAGGCGCATCATCTCGATGGTCGAGGAGACCTGCTGGGAGGAGTACTCGTCCTCCTCCTCGTAGACCGCCGAGACGTCCTGCTCGTGGTCGCCGGCCACGGACACCTCGACGCCGCCCTGACGGGTGCCCCAGCTTCCCTTGTGCAGGGTGAGCAGCGCGTAGAAGCGCAGCGGGGTCAGCAGCACCAACTGGATGACGCCGTACAGCGGGGCCAGCAGGAACATGCCGAAGCGTCTGACGAAGCCCATGCCGCGGCGCGGGAAGTCCAGGTACCGGACGTTGCGCAGGTAGCCCATGAGGACCATGAAGACCAGGTAGTCGCCGAGGTGGTTGACGAACCGCGCGGGCTGCATGATCGGCAGGATGACCATGGAGTAGAACATCGCCGAGCCGAAGATCAGCCACAGGGCGAGTTCCATGCAGGTCAGCCAGAAGGCGGGCCGGTACTTCTTCTGGTGGGTGAAGGCCCACAGGGACTCACGGAAGAAGGACTTGTTCCAGCGGACCTGCTGGCGCAGGAAGTGCGGGAGCTTCTCGGGGACCGCGGTGTAGCCGACGGCCGTCTCCTGGAAGACGACCTGGCCCTCCATCAGGCAGTAGTTGGTCATGCGCCGGTCGTCGCCGAAGACGGCGGGCTTGCCGAGGAACTGCTGGTTCAGGAAGTCCGGCAGGTACTTGCGCACCAGTGTGCCGCGGTACACCGACAGGGCGCCGCAGCAGCACAGGACCGACTTCAGCCGGGAGTACGCGGCCCGCTCGAACAGGAACGAGTTGCCGTACCGCAGGTCCTGCAGGCGCGTGAAGATGTTGCTGTCGTGGTTGAGCGCGAGGACCATGCCGGTGGAGGCCATGGTCTTCGGGTCGGCCATCGGCAGCAGCAGCTCACGGACCGTGTCCCGGGACAGGATCGTGTCGGAGTCCACGCACAGGAACAGGTCCGAGTAGGGCGCCGCCTCGAAGCCGAGGGCGAGCGCCTCGCGCTTGCCCTTGTTCTCCGGCTGCACGCTGACCGTGTACTTCACGCCCTGCGCCTCGAACTCGCGGCGCAGCTTCTTCGCCGCCCTGATGCCGGAGGAGTCGGCGCTGGCGTCGTCGATGATGTGGATCTCGTTGGGCAGCCGGCTCTGCGCGAGGAGGCTGCGCATGCCCTGCTCGAACATCACCGGGTCCTCGTTGTAGATCGGGATGACCGCGGTGACCCAGGAGTTGTCGAGGAGCAGGAGTTCCTCGCGGTCCGCCTTGGCGGGCCGGTAGAAGAGCGCGCCGAACATCTTCAGCGCGAGCAGGGCCAGCGCGCCGTAGGAGTACGGGTGGAGGGTGTTCGGGTCGAGCTTGGTGACGATCACGGCGGCGATGGCGAGGAAGAACAGGTACGAGACCTTCAGGTGCCGTCGTCGCCGGTGCCGGCGGGAGCCGTCGGAGTCGACGGCCCCCTGGACGTAGATGTCGGTCACAGCTTGACCACCTGGGGGTGGTCGGCCGACTTGCCGCGGGTGTCGAAGAGCAGCCGGGCGTGGTCGGCCAGCGTGCCCAGGTCGAGTTCGCTGTGCTGCTGGAGCAGGATGGTCAGATCGGCCTCGGACGCGCCGGCGAGGTAGTCCTCGACGCGGGGCACCCCGGTGCCCCCGACGGTCCACTCCGTGACGCGCGGGTCGTAGTAGGCGAGGTCGGCGCCGCGTGCCAGCAGGAGTTCGGCAACGTCCACGGCGGGGCTCTCCCGCTGGTCGGAGATGTCGGGCTTGTAGGTGACACCGAGCAGCAGGACGCGGGAGCCGCGGATCGGCCGGCCCTGCTGGTTGAGCAGGTCGGCGGCGCGGGAGACGACGTGGGCGGGCATCCGCTGGTTGATCTCCTGGGCCAGCTCCACGAAGCGGAACGGGATGCCGAGGGACCGCACCTTGTAGGAGAGGTAGTTCGGGTCGATCGGGATGCAGTGGCCGCCGACGCCGGGGCCGGGGTAGAAGGGCGCGAAGCCGAACGGCTTGCTGGAGGCGCAGCCGATGGCGTCCCAGAGGTCGACGCCGATCTCCCGGCAGAACATCGCCATCTCGTTGACCAGCGCGATGTTCACGTGCCGGTAGGTGTTCTCCAGCAGCTTGGCCATCTCGGCCTCGCGGGTGCCCTTGGCCTCGACCACGCTGCCCACGAAGCGCTCGTACAGGGCGCGGGCCGCCTTGGCGCAGTCCGGTGTGGTGCCGCCGACGACCTTGGGCGTGTTCTCCAGGCCGTAGGTCGGGTTCCCCGGGTCGATGCGCTCGGGGGAGAAGGCGAGGTAGAAGTCGGTGCCGGCCTTCAGGCCGCCGGCCTCCAGGCGGGGCCGGACGACCTCGTCGGTGGTGCCCGGGTACGTCGTGGACTCCAGGACCACCAGGGTGCCCGGGCGGAGATGGGCGGCGATGTCCTCGACGGCCGCGTTGACCGCGCCGAGGTTGGGCGCGCCGTGCTCGGTCAGCGGGGTGGGCACACAGATCACGACGGCCGCCGCGTCCGCGATGACCTCGGGCGAGTTCACCGCGCGGAAGCCCTGGTCGAGCATGGTGCGTACGTCGGCGTCGCTGATGTCGTCGACGTGCGAGGAGCCGGCGGACAGCCCCCGCACCACCGCCTCGCTGCGGTCCAGGCCGACGACCGTCAGACCGGAAGCGCTTGCCGCCCGCGCGAGGGGCAGCCCTACGTAGCCGAGCCCGATGATCACGAGATCGACTGTGGAGATTCGGTTCACAGCACTACTACCCCCCGGCGCTACAAAGCCCCCCAGCTCAAGCGCACAGTCATTCGGTATATGTCGAGGTCAGGAGGCTAACAGCGTCCACACATTCGTTCACGTTTCAAACACAGTTGTAATTGTCACGTGAAACCACGTACAACCCTTCACGCCGGTCGGGAGTCGGCCCGTTTGTCGTCGGATCCGGTCCGCAATCTGAAGGAGTCCTCCCGTGGCGTCCCGCCGTCAGCCCCGTAGTCGCAGTGGCACAGCGCGTGCTCTCAAGGTCCTGCTCGTGCTGGCCGTCCTGGCCGGCGGCACCTTCGCCGCCAGGCCGGTGTGGGACCACTTCCACCCGGAGCAGCCGGATCTCACCGTCCGCTACCGGACGCAGACCGCGGCCGACGCCGACAGCGCCCAGCCGTGGCTGGAGGTCTTCAACACCTCCGACCGGGCCGTGCCGCTCAGCGAGGTCACCCTGCGGTACTACTTCACGGCCGACGGGGCCGGGGCGTACGGCTACAACTGCGTGCAGGCGGCGGTCGGCTGCTCCAACCTCACGGGCACCGTGGTCGCCATGGACACGCCGCAGGAGGGGGCCGACCACTATCTGGAGCTCGGCTTCACCGGCGGTGCGGGCGTGCTGAGGCCCGGCGCGAACAGCGAGGGACTGGAGATCCAGCTCTACCGCACCGACCACCGGCCGGTCCGGCAGACCGGCGACTGGTCCTACGACGCCTCGAAGCGGACGTACCAGAAGTCGGGGCGGATCCCCGCCTACCGGAGCGGCGTCCTGGTGTGGGGCGATCAGCCCGGGGGCACCGGGGCCGGAGCGAGCGCCGCACCGGAGACCAGGTCCGCGCCCGAGCTGCCCGACGGCGGGCTCTTCGACGACTTCGACTACCGCGACGCGAAGGACCCCGCGCTGTTCCGGCACGGCTGGCTGGTGCGGACCAGTGAGGGCGGCCCCGGTATCGACGACACCTGGACGGCGAAGGGTGTCACCTTCCCCGCCGACAAGGGGGCGCTCGGCGGCCAGGTCCTGAACCTGCGCGCCGCCACCGACGGCACCAGGGCCGGTACCGAACAGGCCGCCCTCGGCATGAAGGAGGCGAAGGTCCGCACCGGCACCTACGCGGCCCGCATCCACTTCACGGACGCCCCGACGACCGGCGAGAACGGCGACCACGTCAACCAGACGTTCTTCACCATCGGCGGCTCGGGCGACAAGTACTCCGAACTGGACAACGAGTACATGCCGAACGGCGGGTGGGGCGCGCTCGGACCCAAGCTGGACACCACCACCTGGCGCAACGCCAAGGAAGGCGACCGGGTCACCGACAAGACGGAGAGGAGCCTGGCCGGCTGGCACACCATGGTGATGACGGTAGACAAGGACTCCGTCACCTACAGCGCCGACGGCAAGGTGCTCTACCGCAGCGGCCCGGAGTACTCCCCGCGTGCCGACATGGCGATCAACTTCAACACCTGGTTCGTGGATCTTCCGTTCACCGGAGACCGCGCCTGGGACATGAAGGTCGACTGGCTCTACTACCAGTCCGGCCGGAAGCTCAGCACGAAGCAGGCCGAGCAGGCCGCCGCCGGGTTCCAGGGCGACGGCGTGGGCTGGTTCGACACGCTGCCCGGGCGTTCCTGACCGGCGGAGTCCGGCCGCCGGCGTCCTCGGACGGCGCCGGCCGGACTCCCGCCGCGGGGCTCACGCGCCCCGTGGCCGGGTCACCGGTTCGCGGCCGCCGAGGCCTGTGCCTCGCCCCGCCTGCGGATCTGCCGGAAGGTGAACTCGGCGAGGTCGTCACCGGTCCGGAAGACCTTGGTGTCCTTGGTGGTGACGTCCTTGCCGTTGAGGAAGCCGGTGGTGGTGAAGTAGGCGTACCGGCCGACGGAGTTCGTCGTCGTACGGCAGACGCCGGAGGCGCAGAACGCCTTGGCGCCCTTGCCGGCCAGCGCGCTGACGAAGCCCTTCTTGTCGGCCTCGGTCTTGGCCTTGGCCGCCTGCGCCTCGGTGTCGAAGACCGCCACGCCGACGGTGACCGCGATGCCGTCCTTGAAGTAGGTGACGCGCATCACCTGGGTGCAGCGGTTCTTGGTGAGGACGTTCGGGAGGGTGCCCTTGGCGGCCGTGGCGCACTTCTTGGTGTCGGCCGTGGCGCCCTTCTTGTACACCGTCTCGCCCATGGTCAGCTGGGTGCCCGGGAAGAAGGTCTCGACGCTGAGCGGCGCCGTGTCCTTCTTCGCGCTGGATATGAAGTCCTCGGGATCCAGCGGCGGCGGCGCACTGGTCGGCGCGAAGGACGGCGCCGTGTCCGCCGACTCGCTCGGCAGGGAGACGGTCGCGGGCAGGTTGCTGGGCGTGCCGGAGGCGTTGTTGTCGCCGTTCGCGGACACCACGGCCATGGCGACGGCGGTGCCGATCGCCAGGGTGGCGACCACGCCGCCGCCGATGAACAGCACTCTGCGCCGCTTGTTGCGCGTCTCCGAGGCCTCGGCGAGCGCGGCCCAGTCCGGAGTCTGGTCGGCACCGCCGTTCCAGGGCTGCTGCGACTGCGGTTTCCAGGGATCCCACTGGGACTGGGGTCCCCCCTGCCCATAGCTCATGGGGCGCATCTTAGACGGGGGTCGGGGGGTGCCGGTGCGACAGTACGAAGGGTGATAGTGGACCTTTGGGGGCAGGACGGCGTATCCCGGCCGCGCCGGGTGCCCCGGGTTCGCGCCAATGTCGGCGACGGCTCGCCCGGATGTCGGCGGGAGCTCGTTTTGACCCGTCAGGGGACGTCCTTGTAAGCTTCCTCTTCGTTGTGTATTGGCTCGCTCGTTCTCACGGGAGCGGCCTCTACCTAGGTTCCCTGGAGCAGTTACCAGTGGGCGGCATACGGGCAGCGTCCCCGGCACTGTCGTCCCCAGCTGCACGATCGCTTCAGTGATGCCATGTGTCAGCACCCATCCACTGAAGAAGAAGGCTGCGAAGTGCGTACGTACAGCCCGAAGCCCGGCGATGTGACTCGCCAGTGGCACGTCATCGACGCTCAGGACATCGTCCTGGGTCGTCTCGCCACCACCGCCGCGTCCCTTCTGCGGGGCAAGCACAAGCCGATCTACGCCCCTCACGTCGACACCGGTGACTTCGTCGTCATCATCAACGCCGACAAGGTGCACCTGTCCGGCAACAAGCGGACCCAGAAGATGGCCTACCGCCACTCCGGCTACCCGGGTGGTCTGCGCTCCGTCCGCTACGACGAGCTGCTGGACAAGAACCCCGAGAAGGCCATCGAGAAGGCCGTCAAGGGCATGCTCCCCAAGAACACCCTGGGCCGTCAGATGCTCTCCAAGCTGAAGGTCTACCGAGGCGAGAACCACCCGCACGCTGCCCAGCAGCCGGTTCCGTTCGAGATCACCCAGGTCGCGCAGTAAGTCCGGCCACCCCCTAAGACTGAAGAGAATCTGAGGAGCATCGTGGCCGAGACCACTGCCGAGCAGCCGCTCGAAGAGATCGACATCGACAGCTACACCACGGAGACGGACGTCCCCGTCGAGGGCGAGTACACCTCCGAGTCCCTCGCCTCCCGTTTCGGCGACCCGCAGCCGGCCGCCGGCCTGGGCCGTCGCAAGAACGCCATCGCCCGCGTCCGGATCGTCCCGGGCACCGGCAAGTGGAAGATCAACGGTCGCACCCTTGAGGACTACTTCCCCAACAAGGTGCACCAGCAGGAAGTCAACGAGCCCTTCAAGGTGCTGGAGCTCGAGGGCCGCTACGACGTCATCGCCCGCATCGCCGGTGGCGGTGTCTCCGGTCAGGCCGGTGCGCTCCGTCTCGGTGTCGCCCGCGCGCTGAACGAGGCCGACGTCGACAACAACCGCGGCCCGCTGAAGAAGGCCGGCTTCCTCAAGCGCGACGACCGTGCGGTCGAGCGCAAGAAGGCCGGTCTGAAGAAGGCCCGCAAGGCCCCGCAGTACAGCAAGCGCTAGTCACCAGCTGCCTCTGCACGTACTCCGAACGCCCCGGCGGCACGCCACATGTGCCGTCGGGGCGTTCGTTTATCCCGGTCAAGGGCGTATAACGACACAAGACGCTCTAAGGCTGGTGTGATGGCATGACTAAGCGCCTGCCATCATTTCCTGGCAGCAAGGACGCTTCTTCAGGAGGACAAGTGGGACGACTCTTCGGCACGGACGGCGTGCGCGGCGTCGCCAACGCGGACCTGACCGCCGAGATGGCGCTCGGGCTGTCGGTCGCGGCGGCACACGTGCTGGCCGAGTCGGGCACGTTCGAGGGCCACCGGCCGAAGGCGGTCGTCGGACGGGATCCGCGCGCGTCCGGGGAGTTCCTGGAGGCAGCCGTGGTCGCGGGCCTGGCCAGCGCCGGCGTGGACGTGCTGAAGGTCGGTGTCCTCCCGACCCCCGCCGTGGCCCACCTGACCGGCGCGCTCGGCGCCGACCTCGGTGTCATGCTCTCCGCCAGCCACAACGCCATGCCCGACAACGGCATCAAGTTCTTCGCCCGCGGCGGCCACAAGCTCGCCGACGAGCTGGAGGACCGGATCGAGGCGGTCTACGAGTCCCACCGGCACGGCGAGCCCTGGGAGCGGCCCACCGGCTCCGGCGTCGGCCGGGTGCGCTCGTACGACGAGGGATCCGAGCAGTACGTCGCCCACCTGCTGTCGGTCCTCCCGAACCGGCTCGACGGGCTGAAGGTCGTCCTGGACGAGGCGCACGGCGCGGCCGCGGGGGTCTCGCCGGAGGCGTTCCGCCGGGCCGGCGCGGAGATCGTCACGATCGGCGCCGAGCCGGACGGGCTGAACATCAACGACGGCTGCGGCTCTACGCACCTCGGCAAGCTGAAGGCCGCGGTCGTCGAGCACGGGGCCGCGTTCGGCATCGCCCACGACGGCGACGCCGACCGGTGCCTGGCCGTCGACCACACCGGCGAGGAGGTCGACGGCGACCAGATCCTGGCGGTGCTGGCGCTGGACATGCGGGAGCGCGGTGCGCTGCGCGCCGACACCGTCGTCGCCACCGTCATGTCCAACCTCGGCTTCAAACTGGCGCTGGAACGGGAGGGCGTGCACCTCGTCCAGACCGCGGTCGGCGACCGGTACGTCCTCGAGGAGATGAAGGAGCACGGGTACGCGCTCGGCGGCGAGCAGTCCGGGCACGTCATCGTCCTCGACCACGCCACCACCGGTGACGGCACGCTCACCGGGCTGCTGCTGGCGGCGCGGGTCGCGCAGACCGGCCGGTCGCTGCGGGAGCTGGCCGGCGTGATGGAGCGGCTGCCGCAGGTGCTGATCAACGTGCCGGACGTGGACAAGTCCCGGGTGAAGACGTCGGGGGACCTCGCGGCCGCCGTGGCCGAGGCCGAGCGGGAGCTCGGCGAGACCGGCCGGGTGCTGCTCCGGCCCTCCGGCACCGAGCCGCTGGTCCGGGTGATGGTCGAGGCCGCCGACATCGAGCAGGCCCGCTCGGTGGCGGGCCGCCTGGCGGACGCCGTCAAGTCCGCCCTGGGATAGCCGGCCTCCGTACGGGCCGGCGGGGCCCGCGCGTCGCGGGCCCCGCCGGCCCGCGACGGCCTGTCGCGCGGTTCCCCGCGCCCCTACAGGGGTGCAGCCCCTCGGGTCGGCCTCTTCCAGAGCAGTTTCTGGGCGACGAGTGTCAGCGTCCCGGCCAGCACGATGCCCAGCAGGTTCAGCAGGAGCTGTTCGGTCGAGCCCCAGGCCTGGCGGTACTCGGTGAACGCGAAGGCGACCGCCGCGTTCGCCGCCGCCGGCACCGTGGTGACGGAGATGGCGACGCCCACGAGGGCTCCCGACTTCGCCGAGGTCAGCGAGAGTATGCCGGCGATGCCGGCCAGCACCGCCACCACGAACGAGAACGCGTCGGGCCGGTAGATGAAGTTGGTGTTCGGGCGTTCGGCCTCCAGCTGCACCTTGGAGAACAGGCCCAGGCCGTCCATGAGGTAGGTGAAGGCGACCGTCACCAGCATCGCCGCCGCGAAGCCGACGAGCAGCGCGGTGACGGAGCGCACGGCCAGGCGGGGGCGGCGCCGCACCAGCGCCGTGCACATGCCGGCCAGTGGACCGAACTCGGGGCCCACCGCCATCGCCCCGACGATCAGGATCGCGTTGTCCAGGACCACACCGCAGGCCGCGATCATCGTCGCCAGGGTGATGAAGGCGACGTAGGTGACCGAGAGGGTCGACTCCTCGTGGGTCGCCTCCGTCAGTCCCTCCCACAGCACGGCGTCCGCGCCCTCGCCCGGCGCCTCCGCCTCGGCCTCGTCGGCCCGGCGCGACAGGCTCAGGCCGATGTCCTCGACCGCGATCGAGCCGGTACGGTCGAGGCCCAGCGCCCGGAGCGCGCCGATGAGTTCGTCGCCCGCCTCGCGGGCCACGTCGCACATCACGACGTCTCCGGCGGGATCGCGGGCGGCGCCCGCCAGGACGACGAGGTGGGCGGTGCCCACCGTCCGCTCGATCAGCCGGACCACTTCGTCCGTGCGGTCCGTCGGGGTGATGAGGCGCAGATGCAGCATGACGCCTTTCTACCGGCTCTCCCGGCGGACGGGTCCTCAGAGCTTGCGCAGCCTCAGGCGTTGCACCTTGTGGTCGGGGCCCTTGCGGACGACCAGGGTGGCGCGGCCGCGGGTGGGGGCGATGTTCTCGACCAGGTTGGGCTGGTTGATGGTGCGCCACAGACCGCGGGCGTAGTCGACCGCCTCCTCCTCGGAGACCTGGGTGTACTTGCGGAAGTACGAGTCCGGGTTCTGGAAGGCGGTCGCGCGCAGCTTGCGGAAGCGGTTCAGGTACCAGCGCTCGATGTCCTCGGCGCTCGCGTCGACGTACACGCTGAAGTCGAAGTAGTCGGCGAGGCCGACCCGGGTGCGGCCGTCCTTGCCGGGCAGGGCCGGCTGGAGGACGTTCAGCCCCTCGACGATCAGGATGTCCGGGCGCCGGACGGTCAGCTCGCGGTCCGGCACGATGTCGTAGATGAGGTGCGAGTAGACGGGGGCGGTGACCTCGTCCTTGCCGGCCTTGATGTCGGCGACGAAACGGGTCAGGGCCCGGCGGTCGTACGACTCCGGGAAGCCCTTGCGGGCCATCAGGCCGCGGGCCTCGAGTTCGCCGGTGGGCAGCAGGAAGCCGTCCGTCGTCACCAGCTCGACGCGCGGGTGCTCGGGCCAGCGGGAGAGCAGGGCCTGCAGGAGCCGGGCGACGGTCGACTTCCCGACGGCGACCGAGCCGGCCACCCCTATGACGAACGGGGTGCCGGACTGGGAGCCCTGCTCGCCGAGGAAGGTGTTCAGGGCGCCTCTGAGCCCGTCGGTGGCGCCGACGTACAGATTCAGCAGCCGCGACAGCGGGAGGTAGATGTCCCGCACCTCGTCGAGGTCGATGACGTCGCCGAGGCCACGCAGCTTCTCGACCTCCTCGGCGGTCAGCGGCAACGGCGTCTTGTCCCGCAGCGCGCTCCACTCGGAGCGGGTGAGGTCGACGTAGGGAGTCGCCTCCGGCCTGTGCCGGTGGGCGCTCCGGGGCATCGGGGAGACCGGAGAGATCACATTCCATTGTTAACGGAGTTTGAACGGGATGGCGGGTGGGGTCGGTCACGTGGCCGGGGCGGGTGCCCGCCGGAGCCGCCCGGGAGGGGGATCCCGGGTGGGAAACGGCGGAATCATTTCCGATTTCGGGCACGCTGAGCCGTGTTCGGGCGGGAGGCGGCGCCTAGGCTGCCGGGCATGTGTGGAATCGTGGGATACGTGGGGGCGCAGTCGGCGCTCGATGTCGTGGTCGCCGGACTGAAGCGGCTGGAGTACCGCGGGTACGACTCCGCGGGCGTCGCGGTGCTCGCCGACGGCGGCCTGGCCTCGGCGAAGAAGGCCGGGAAACTGGTCAACCTGGAGAAGGAACTGACGGAGCGGCCGCTGCCCGGCGGTGGGACGGGGATCGGGCACACCCGCTGGGCCACGCACGGCGGACCGACGGACGCCAACGCGCATCCCCACCTCGACAACGCGGGCCGGGTCGCCGTCGTCCACAACGGGATCATCGAGAACTTCGCCGCGCTGCGCGCCGAGTTGGCGGAGCGCGGGCACGACCTGGGCTCCGAGACGGACACCGAGGTGGTCGCGCACCTGCTGGCGGAGGAGTTCTCCGCGACGGCCGATCTCGCGGCGGCGATGCGGCTGGTGTGCCGCCGCCTGGAGGGCGCCTTCACGCTGGTCGCCGTGCACGCCGACGACCCGGACGTGGTCGTGGGCGCGCGCCGCAACTCCCCGCTGGTGGTGGGCGTCGGCGAGGGCGAGGCCTTTCTCGCCTCGGACGTCGCCGCGTTCATCGCCCACACCCGGTCGGCCATCGAGCTGGGCCAGGACCAGGTGGTGGAGCTGCGCCGGGACGGTGTGACGGTGACGGGCTTCGACGGCGACCCGGCGGACGTCCGCTCCTACCACGTCGACTGGGACGCGTCGGCGGCGGAGAAGGGCGGCTACGACTACTTCATGCTCAAGGAGATCGCCGAGCAGCCCAAGGCGGTCGCCGACACGCTCCTCGGCCGCATCGACGCGAACGGCTCGCTGACCCTGGACGAGGTCCGCATCGGCGCCGCCGAACTGCGCGAGGTGGACAAGGTCGTCATCGTCGCCTGCGGTACGGCCTTCCACGCCGGCCTGATCGCCAAGTACGCCATCGAACACTGGACGCGCATCCCCTGCGAGGTCGAGCTGGCCAGCGAGTTCCGCTACCGGGACCCGATCCTGGACTCCCGGAGCCTGGTGATCGCCATCTCGCAGTCCGGCGAGACCATGGACACCCTGATGGCGCTGCGGCACGCGCGGGAACAGGGCTCGAAGGTCCTCGCCATCTGCAACACCAACGGCTCCACGATCCCGCGGGAGTCGGACGCCGTGCTGTACACGCACGCGGGGCCGGAGGTCGCGGTCGCCTCGACCAAGGCGTTCCTCACCCAGCTGGTGGCCTGCTACCTGGTCGCCCTCTACCTGGCCCAGGTGCGGGGCACCAAGTGGGGCGACGAGGTCAGCGCCGTGATCCGGGACCTCTCGCACATCTCCGGCGAGGTCGAGCGGGTCCTGGAGACCATGGAGCCGGTCCGTTCCCTCGCCCGTTCCCTCGCCGACAAGCGGACGGTGCTGTTCCTGGGCCGGCACGTCGGCTACCCGGTCGCCCTCGAAGGCGCCCTGAAGCTCAAGGAACTGGCCTACATGCACGCCGAGGGCTTCGCGGCCGGCGAGCTGAAGCACGGTCCGATCGCGCTGATCGAGGAGGACCTGCCGGTGGTGGTGGTCGTGCCGTCGCCGCGCGGCCGGTCCGTCCTGTACGACAAGATCGTCTCCAACATCCAGGAGATCAGGGCCCGGGGCGCGCGCACGATCGTCATCGCGGAGGAGGGCGACGAGCAGGTGGTCCCCTACGCCGACCACCTGATCCGCATCCCGGCCACCCCCACCCTGCTGCAGCCCCTGGTGGCCACGGTGCCGCTCCAGGTCTTCGCCTGCGAACTGGCCACGGCCCGCGGCAACGAGGTCGACCAGCCCCGCAACCTGGCCAAGTCGGTGACGGTGGAGTGAGGCGGCGCGGCCGGGCGGGCCGTCGACGGCGGGGCGGATCGTAGAGTGCCCGGATGAGCATCATCGGGGTAGGGATCGATGTCGCCGAGATCGACCGGTTCCGAGAGTCGCTGGAGCGGACTCCCGGACTGGCCGCCCGGCTGTTCGTGGAGCGGGAGTTGCTGCTGCCGAGCGGGGAACGGCGCGGAATCGCCTCGCTCGCGGCCCGGTTCGCGGCCAAGGAGGCGCTGGCCAAGGCGCTGGGCGCGCCGCCGGGACTGCTCTGGACGGACGCGGAGGTGTGCGTGGAGGACAGCGGGCGGCCGCGGTTGCGGGTGAAGGGGAGCGTGGCCGCGTGCGCCGCCGAGCTCGGTGTGCGGTCCTGGCACGTGTCGCTCAGCCACGACGCCGGGGTGGCCTCCGCCGTGGTGATCGCGGAGGGGTGAGCGGAGGGGTGACCGGGGCGGCCGGATGCGCGCCCCGGGGGTTCCGGGGGAGACTCGGGGCATGCGCACTGCTTACAGCGTGGAGACGGTACGGGCGGCCGAGCGGGAGTTGATGGCACGGCTGCCGGAGGGGGCGCTGATGCAGCGGGCCGCCGCCGGGCTGGCCGCCGCCTGCGCCGACCTGCTCGGCCGGGTGTACGGCAGCCGGGTGGTGCTGTTGGTCGGCAGCGGTGACAACGGCGGCGACGCGCTGTACGCGGGGGCACGGCTGGCACGCAGAGGCGCCGGGGTCGCGGCCGTGCTGCTCGCGCCGGAACGCACCCACCCGGAGGGCCTCGCGGCGCTGCGCCGGGCCGGTGGCACGACCGTACTCGCCGGATCCGCCGAGGAGTTGATCCTGCGGTCCGATCTCGTCGTGGACGGCATCGTGGGGATCGGCGGGACGGGCGGCCTGCGGCCGGAGGCGGCCGCGCTGGTCGACGTGGTGGCACGGTCGCGGGCCGCCGTGGTCGCCGTGGACCTGCCGAGCGGGGTGGAGGCGGACACCGGTGAGGTGCGCGGAGCGGCCCTACGGGCCGACCTGACCGTCACCTTCGGGACGCACAAGCCGGCGCTGCTGGTCGATCCGGCGCGGGAGTACGCCGGTTCGGTGCGGCTGGTCGACATCGGGCTCGAACTGCCCGAGGAGGCCGAGCTGGAGGCGTTGCAGGACGCGGACGTGGCACGGCTGCTGCCGGAGCCGGGGGCGGAGAGCGACAAGTACCGGCGGGGGGTGGTGGGCATCGCGGCCGGGTCGGCCCGCTATCCCGGGGCCGCCGTGCTCGCCGTCGCGGGTGCGCTGCGGGGCGGGGCGGGCGCCGTACGGTACGCGGGGCCCGCCGGGGACGAGGTGCTGGCGCGGTTTCCCGAGACGCTGGTGTCGGACGGGGGTCCGCGCAAGGCGGGGCGGGTGCAGGCGTGGGTGGCCGGGCCGGGGATCGGGGAGGACGCCGGGGCGGTGGCCGAGGTGCTGGACGCGGACGTGCCGGTGCTGGTGGACGCGGACGGGCTGCGGCTCGCCGACCGGGACGCGGTACGCGCTCGCACGGCGCCCACGCTGATGACCCCGCACGCCGGGGAGGCCGCGGCACTGCTCGGGGTCCGGCGCCAGGAGGTCGAGGCCGGCCGGCTGGCGGCGGTGCGGGAGCTGGCGGCGGCCTACCGGGCGACGGTGCTGCTGAAGGGGGCGACGACGCTGGTGGCGGCGCCCGGTGGCGGCGCGGCGGTACGGGTGAACGCGACGGGGACGTCGTGGCTCGCCACGGCGGGGAGCGGGGACGTGCTGTCGGGGCTGGCGGGGTCGTTGCTGGCGTCGGGGCTGGACGGGCGGGACGCGGGGAGCGTGGCGGCCTATCTGCACGGGCTCGCGGGGCGGTTCGCCGCGCGGGGAGCGCCGACGGTCGCGCACGCGGTGGCGGACGAGTTGGGCGCGGCGTGGCGCGGGGTGTTCCCGACGGGGTTCCGGGGGCGGTAGGCCGGTGGGCCGCGGGGGTCGTGTTCCGGGTGCGGCCGAGTGGGGCTTGTTCGCGCAGTTCCTCCCCCAGCCTTCGGCCGGGGGTACCCCCAGCGCCCCTTACGGGGCTCGTCCTGTCGGCGTCGGTCGCGAGGGCCCTGGCCGCTGACGGGGGCTGTTCCGCGGGCGTCGGTTGTGGAGGGTCGGGCCGCTGACGGGGTCCGTTCCGCAGACGTCGGTCGCGAGGGACCCGGCCGCTGACGGGGGCTGGGCGGGCGTCGTTGGTTTTGTGTGCTCCTTCCTGTCCGGCCCGCTCCCTCGCTCGGGTGACCCGGGCCGCGCGGCTTCCCCGGATTCCCGGACGTCCGGGTTTGTCTGATCGCATGATGAGTGGACGAATCGCGCGATATCGGGGCCGCTCGCTGCGCGGGATCGCCGCGGCCCTGGCCGCCACCGTGGTCGTGGTCTGCCTCGGGGCCGGCGCCGGGGGCGCAGCCGCGGACGCGGCACCCCGACCCGTCACCGCCGTCGCCGAGTCGGACCTGGTGCCGGGGGTTCCGCCCGGGCCCGGGCAGCCCTGGCAGGTCGACACACCCGACCAGATGCTGGCGCCGAAGGTGTACACGCCGAGCGCCAGGGAGGACGCCGTCGAACCCAAGGCGGCCGCGCCCGGGACCTACGACCTGGTCGAGTACGTGCCGCTGGAGGACGCCGTCGCCAAGGTGAGCTGCTCCAAGCTGACCGGGCCGTACCAGCGGCAGATCGAGCGGTGGCTGAAGCTGAAGGTGGACGGCAGGCAGTCCGCCTCCGACTGCAAGGCCGTCCAGAGGTTCCAGAAGTCGTACAGGATCAAGCCGGCGATCGGGTTCGCGGGACCGGTGACCTGGTACCAGATGATGCTCCTCTCGGCGAAGAAGAACCCGAACGCCGACAGGAACTGCCCCGTGAAGTCCTACCGGGTGGCCTGTGTCGACCTCAACCGCCAGGTCACCTGGGTGCAGAAGGCCGGCAAGGTGGTCTTCGGGCCGGTGCAGATGCGCAGCGGACGCAAGGGCCACGCGACCCGCGCCGGCTGGCACAGCGTCTACTGGCGGCACAAGAACCACTGGTCGACCCTCTACAACTCGCCCATGCCCTATGCGCAGTTCTTCGACGGCGGCGAGGCCTTCCACGCCGTCTACGGCTCCATCTACACCACCCTCGGCTCCTGGGGCTGCGTGAACCTCAGGCTCGGCGACGCGAAGAAGCTGTGGGACGTGCTCAAGAAGGGCGACAAGGTGTACGTGTGGGGGCACCGGACGGGCACCTGACCGGTGCCCGGCGGATATCCGAGGGACGACCGGGGCCGTGGCGCAGTCCGTACCAGGGCCTGTGCCGGAGGGCCGTCCGGGGCCTCTGAGACACTGGGGGCGCGATGAGTGATACACCGACTGCACCGACTGCACCGACCGCGCCCCTGCGCGCCCGCGCCGAGATCGATCTGGCCGCCCTGCGGGCCAACGTGCGGACCCTGCGCGCCCTCGCGCCGGGCGCCGCCCTGATGGCCGTGGTGAAGTCCGACGCGTACGGCCACGGGGCCGTCCGGTGTGCCCGCGAGGCCGTCCGGGCGGGTGCGGGCTGGCTCGGCACCGCCACCCCCGAGGAGGCCCTGGCGCTGCGGGCGGACCCGGAGCTGCCCGCCGACGTGCGGATCATGTGCTGGCTGTGGACCCCTGGCGGGCCGTGGCGGGAGGCCGTCGAGGCCGACCTCGACGTGTCGGTGAGCGGGCTGTGGGCGCTGCGGGAGGTCGTCGAGGCCGCCCGCGCGGCCGGCCGTCCCGCGCGCGTGCAGCTCAAGGCCGACACCGGCCTCGGGCGCAACGGCTGCGGGCCCGAGGACTGGCCCGCGCTGGTCGCCGAGGCCCTGGACGCGCAGACGGCGGGGCTGGTCCGGATCACCGGGCTCTGGTCGCACTTCGCCTGCGCCGACGAACCCGGCCACCCCTCCGTCGCCGCGCAGCTCGCGCTCTTCCGCGAGATGCTCGCCCACGCCGAGGAGCAGGGCGTGCGCCCCGAGGTGCGGCACATCGCCAACTCGCCGGCCACCCTCACCCTGCCCGAGTCCCACTTCGACCTGGTCCGCACCGGTATCGCCCTCTACGGCATCTCGCCCAGCCCCGAGCTGGGCAGCCCGGCGGACTTCGGCCTGCGTCCGGTGATGACGCTCTCCGCCTCCCTCGCCCTGGTCAAGCACGTGCCGGGCGGCCACGGCGTGAGCTACGGACACCGGTACGTCACCCCCGGCGAGACCACCCTCGGGCTCGTTCCGGTCGGCTACGCGGACGGCATCCCGCGCCACGCCTCCGGCACCGGACCGGTGCTGATCGGCGACAAGTGGCGCACGGTCGCCGGGCGCGTGGCCATGGACCAGTTCGTCGTCGATCTCGGCGGCGACGAGCCCGAAGTCGGCTCCGAGGCCGTGCTGTTCGGCCCGGGCGACCGCGGCGAGCCCACCGCCGAGGACTGGGCCCAGGCCGCGGGCACGATCGCCTACGAAATCGTCACCCGCATCGGAAGCCGGGTTCCCCGCGTCTATGTGAACGGGGAACCGAGTGGGCAAGAACCAGGGGACGGGAACTGACCTCAGGGGTTCGGCAGCACCGGAACCCGGTTACACCTGTACCAGCAGCAACAGACGCAACAGTCATCTCGTCGGTGTCACCCGTATCACCCAACGAGCGAACTGCAGTACGGCGAAGAGGAGCAGTACGTGAGCGAGAGCAGTGCGGAGGCCGTAGCGGACGCCGCGGCGGCCGTCGCTTCCGCCACGGGGGCGGACGGGACCTGGCTCAAGGTCACCGGTATCGCCGGGGCCGCCATAGGGGTGCTCGCCGCCGGTGCGGCGGCGGGTGTCGCCGTGGAGCGGATGACCGTCGGCCGCGGCATGCGCCGCAAGGCCCGGCTGGCCCTGGACTCGGCGGGACCGTACGGCACCCTGCGCGGCACGCCGGGCAAGGCGACCTCCGACGACGGCACCGAGCTGTACTACGAGGTGGACGAGGTGGAGCCCGACCTCGGCCCGGCCGTCTCCCCGCGCCGCCGCCGGCTCTTCGGCCGCAAGGCCCCCGCCCCGGTGACCGTCGTCTTCAGCCACGGCTACTGCCTCAGCCAGGACTCCTGGCACTTCCAGCGGGCGGCCCTGCGCGGGGTCGTCCGGACCGTGCACTGGGACCAGCGCAGCCACGGCCGCTCCGGTCGGGGCGTCGCCCAGCACGACAGCCACACCCCGCTCACCATCGACCAACTGGGCCGGGACCTGAAGGCGGTCCTCGACACGGCCGTCCCCGAGGGGCCGATCGTGCTGGTCGGGCACTCGATGGGCGGCATGACGATGATGGCGCTCGCCGCCCAGTACCCCGAACTGATCCGCGAGCGGGTCGTCGCCACCGCGTTCGTCGGCACGTCGTCCGGGCGGCTCGGCGAGGTCAACTTCGGGCTGCCGCTGGCCGGCGTCAACGCGGTGCGCCGGGTGCTGCCCGGAGTGCTGAAGGCGCTGGGCACCCAGGCGGCCCTGGTGGAGAAGGGGCGGCGGGCCACCGCCGAGCTGTTCGCCGGGATCATCAAGCGGTACTCGTTCGCCTCCCGGGACGTCGACCCGGCCATCGAGCGGTTCGCCGAGCGGATGATCGAGTCCACCCCGATCGACGTGGTCGCCGAGTTCTATCCGGCGTTCACCGACCACGACAAGACCGCGGCCCTCGCCTACTTCCAGAACCTGCCGGTGCTGGTCCTGGCCGGGGTGCAGGACCTGGTCACCCCCAGCGAGCACAGCGAGGTCATCGCCGACCTGCTGCCCGACGCGGAACTGGTGCTGGTCCCGGACGCCGGGCACCTGGTCATGCTGGAACACCCGGAAGTGGTCACCGACCGCCTCGCCGACCTGCTCACCCGCGCGGGTGCCGTGCCGGCAGGGGCTACGGTAAGTGGCTATGGAAGCACCAGCAGCACGGCACAGCCAGGCTGAGACCGAGTTGACCGTCACCTCCCCCCGGCAGATGGGGGAGCTGGGCCGCCGTCTGGCCACGTTGCTGCGCGCCGGCGACCTCGTGATGCTCAGCGGGGAACTCGGCGCGGGCAAGACGACGCTGACCCGCGGGCTGGGCGAGGGGCTCGGCGTGCGCGGGGCCGTCACCTCCCCGACCTTCGTGATCGCCCGGGTCCATCCCTCCCTCGGGGACGGCCCGCCGCTCGTCCACGTCGACGCGTACCGCCTGGGCGGCGGGCTCGACGAGATGGAGGACCTGGACCTCGACGTCTCGCTGCCCGAGTCGGTGGTCGTCGTGGAGTGGGGCGAGGGCAAGGTCGAGGAGCTGACCGAGGACCGGCTCGCGGTGCGGATCCACCGGGCGGTCGGGGACACCACCGACGAGGTGCGGCACGTGACCCTGACGGGGCTCGGGGCGCGGTGGGCCGGGGCGGATCTGGGCGCGCTGTCGGTCTGAGGGCCGGGTGAGGGCCGCGGGAGCGTTCCGACGAGGTGTCGGCAAGATGTTGCGTTTCCCGACTCGGGCGTGGTCACATGGTACCCAGCCCGAAGTTAGGCGTGCCTAACTTCGCCCGCCCCCGCAGCTCAGGAGGCGTCCATGCCCGCGTCCCAGTCCCCGCCGCGGCGGCCGTCCGCGGCCGCCGGAGTGTCCATGCGAGAGCTGTTGGCGTCCTGCGCGGCCGCCGACGCGGTGTCGCGGCCGCCGAGGGTGCCGGACCTGCCCCCGAGGCCGGCCGAGAGGCGCCGGGCCGCGTAACCGGGGCCGGAGCCGGTCGGCGGAGCGCCGCGGCGCCGCGCGGCCGGCCGCGCCCACGCGGTCCCGCACACCGGCGCGGTCCCGCAGACCGGCGCGGCCCCGCACACCGGCGCGGCCCCGCGCCCCCGCGGGGCACGTCGGCTAGCGGATGACCATGACCTTGACGCCGATCGTCGCGAACATCCACATCGCGTTTCCGTCGGCCCGCGTCTCGCGGATGCCGCCCGTCCTGACCAGCGGGTCCGGAGGTTCCCCGGTGCCGGTGCCGGTGGCCGCGCTGAAGCCGATCGCCGAACCGTCCTTCGTGGTGGCGAAGCGGACCACGTGTTCGATGGGGAGTCCGTCGGTGCCCGTGACCGCCTTGGACCGGGACGTCACCCAGTAGGCGCCCACGGGCGGATCGATGTTGCCGGGCCGCACCGGGAACGTGCGCTCGACGCGCTCGCGCTCGTCGACGAGCCAGACCCGGTCGTCGTCCACCGAGTACACCACCCGTTCACCCGTCCCGGAACTGTTCGGCAGGGCGGTGGGGTGGTGCTGGTCCCGGGGCGCCTTGGCCGCCGCCGCGCCCGGGGCGGGGCTCGACGCGGGCCTGCCGCCGAGATCCGGCGGCACGGTGGCCGAGGCCTGGTAGGCGAGGAGACCGACCGCCCCGACGGCCGCCGCGGTGAGGCCGGCCACGATTCCCGAGCTGGTCCCTGCCACGCGCGCCGCCTCCGGGTTGCCGTATATGTCGTACTTCGTACAGACCGTAGCAGCCAGTGACCGTCTGGCCCTGACGGCCGTGCTCGCGGCGTCGGACCCGTAGGCTGTTCGCGTGCTCTTGCTCGCTCTGGATACCGCCACCCCCGCCGTCACCGTCGCGCTGCACGACGGTGCGGCCGTCATCGCCTCGTCGAGCCAGGTGGACGCGCGCCGGCACGGCGAGCTGCTGCTGCCGGCCGTCGACCGCGTCCTCGCCGAGGCCGGGGTCAAGCTGGACGCCGTCACCGCGATCGTCACCGGCATCGGTCCCGGTCCGTACACCGGCCTGCGGGTCGGTCTGATGACCGCGGACACCTTCGGGCTCGCGCTGGGCGTGCCCGTGCACGGCCTGTGCACGCTCGACGCGCTCGCCTACGCGGCCGACGTCGAGAAGGGCCCGTTCGTCGTGGCCACCGACGCCCGCCGCAAAGAGGTCTACTGGGCGACGTACGCGGACTCGCGCACCCGCCTCACGGATCCGGCCGTCGACCGGCCCGCCGACATCGCCGAGCGGGTCGCCGGTCTGCCCGCCGTCGGAGCCGGGGCGATGCTCTACCCCGACACCTTCCCGGTCGTCCACGAGCCCGAGCACGTCTCCGCGGCCGCGCTCGCCTCGCTCGCCGTCGAGCGGCTGGCGGCGGGCGAGGAACTGCCCGCGCCCCGGCCGCTGTACCTGCGCCGGCCGGACGCGCAGGTGCCCAAGAACTACAAGGTGGTCACCCCGAAGTGACCGCACAGATGCGCGAGATGCGCTGGTGGGACATCGACCGGGTCCTGGAGCTGGAGAAGGGCCTGTTCCCCGAGGACGCCTGGTCGCGGGGGATGTTCTGGTCCGAACTGGCCCACGCGAGAGGCCCGGAGGCGACCCGGCGGTACGTGGTCGCCCTGACGGACGGCCAGATCGTCGGGTACGCCGGGCTGGCCGCCCAGGGCGAACTGGGCGACGTCCAGACCATCGCCGTCGCCCGCGAGCACTGGGGCACGGGTCTGGGCGGGCAGCTCCTGACCGAGCTGCTGCGGGCCGCGACCGCCTTCGAGTGCGCCGAGGTCATGCTGGAGTGCCGGGTCGACAACACCCGCGCGCAGAAGCTCTACGAGCGGTACGGCTTCGAGGCCATCGGATTCAGACGCGGCTACTACCAGCCGGGCAACGTGGACGCCCTGGTGATGCGCCTGACGACGAAACCGGGCAACGGCCCCGCCGACGGAACCACTTCCGGACAAGGAACCGAGATCAATGGCTGACGAACCCCTGGTACTGGGGATCGAGACCTCCTGCGACGAGACCGGCGTCGGCATCGTCCGGGGGACCACCCTGCTCGCCGACGCCGTCGCCTCGTCCGTCGACGAGCACGCCCGCTTCGGCGGTGTGGTGCCCGAGGTGGCGTCCCGGGCGCACCTGGAGGCGATGGTCCCGACCATCGAGCGCGCGCTGAAGGACGCGGGCGTGAGCCCGAGGGACCTGGACGGCATCGCGGTCACGGCCGGACCCGGCCTGGCCGGCGCGCTGCTGGTCGGCGTCTCGGCGGCGAAGGCGTACGCCTACGCGCTGGGCAAGCCGCTGTACGGCGTGAACCACCTCGCCTCCCACATCTGCGTGGACCAGCTGGAGCACGGTCCGCTGCCGGAGCCGACGATGGCCCTGCTGGTCTCCGGCGGGCACTCCTCCCTCCTGCTCTCCTCGGACATCACCTCCGACGTGCGGCCGCTCGGCGCGACCATCGACGACGCGGCCGGCGAGGCGTTCGACAAGATCGCCCGCGTGCTGAACCTGGGCTTCCCCGGCGGGCCGGTCATCGACCGGTACGCGAAGGAGGGGGACCCGGCGGCCATCGCCTTCCCGCGCGGCCTCACCGGTCCGCGCGACCCGGCGTACGACTTCTCCTTCTCCGGTCTCAAGACGGCGGTGGCCCGCTGGATCGAGGCCAGGCGGGCGGCCGGCGAGGACGTCCCGGTCCGTGACGTGTCCGCGTCCTTCCAGGAGGCGGTCGTGGACGTCCTGACCCGCAAGGCCGTCCGGGCCTGCCGGGACGAGGGCGTCGACCACCTGATGATCGGCGGCGGGGTGGCGGCCAACTCCCGGCTGCGCGCCCTCGCGCAGGAGCGCTGCGAGGCGGCCGGCATCCGGCTGCGCGTGCCGCGCCCGAAGCTGTGCACGGACAACGGCGCGATGGTGGCGGCCCTCGGCGCCGAGATGGTCGCGCGGGGCCGGGCCGCGTCGAGCTGGGACCTGTCGGCGGACAGCTCGCTGCCCGTGACGGACCCGCACGTGCCGGGCCACCACCACGACCACGTGCACGAGGTCAGCAAGGAGAACCTCTACACGTGACGGTCGCGTTGATGTGGGAGGCGCGGGCGGTGCCGGACCGGGGGCCGGAGCTGCTGGCCTGGGCGCGCCGCCAGGACCTGGCGCGGACCCCGCTGCGCCGGGAGTCCTTCCGGGCACCGCAGGACCGGGTGCTGGTCATCACGTGGTGGGAGGGGTCGTACGACGATCCGGGCCGACCCGAACTCCCCGACCCGCCGGCGGATCTGGTGACCCGTCCGGTGCACCGCTGGCGCTTCGAGTCGGCCGGGGTGGACACCCCGTAGGGCGCGGGGACGCGCGGTTCGGCGCCGAGCCACGGGCGGTGTCGGCCGACCGTCCCGAATGTTTCGTTCGCGATGTCGAATGTTCAGGGAATCCCTGGTGTGCGCAGGTCTTCGTCAGGAGGGAGCGCGGGGATACGATCGCGGACATGACGCCTCCGAAGCCAGCAGACACGCAGACGGCGACGCTCGCCGAAATCGCCCGCGAGGCCGGCGTGTCCGCTCCGACTGTTTCGAAGGTCCTGAACGGGCGCGCGGACGTCGCTCCGGCGACCCGCACCCGGGTGGAGGAACTGCTGCGCTCCTACGGCTACCGGCGACGGCGCGCCGAGGCCTCCCGGTCGCCCCTGATCGACCTGGTCTTCCACGAGCTGGAGAGCGCCTGGGCGATGGAGGTCATCCGGGGCGTGGAGAACGTGGCCAGGGACGCCGGGCTGAGCGTGGTGCTCAGTGAGAGCGCCGGACGGCTCAGCCCCGGGCGGACCTGGGCCGACCAGGTGGCGGCGCGCCGGCCGCACGGCGTGGTGCTGGTGCTCTCGGAGCTGGACGAGTCGCAGCGGGCACTGCTGACCAGCCGGTCGATCCCCTTCGTGGTGATGGACCCGGCCGGCGACCCGGGGCCCGACGTCCCCTCTGTCGGCGCGACCAACTGGCAGGGCGGTCTGGCCGCCACCCGGCACCTGGTCGAGATGGGCCACCGGCGTATCGGCGCGATCAGCGGGCCCGCCCGGATGATGTGCAGCCGGGCCCGGGTGGACGGCTACCGGGCCGCGCTGGAGACCGCCGGACTCCCCGTCGACCAGCGGCTGGTCAAGGCCGGGGACTTCCACCACGACGCCGGCTACCGGCTCGGCCTGGAGCTGCTGCGGATGCCCGACCGGCCCACCGCCGTCTTCACCGGCAACGACCTCCAGGCGCTGGGACTGTACGAGGCCGCACGTGAGCTGGGGCTGCGGATCCCGGAGGACGTCAGCGTCGTCGGGTTCGACGACCTGCCGGTGGCCCGCTGGGTCGGGCCGCCGCTGACGACCGTACGGCAGCCGCTCACCGAGATGGCCGAGGCGGCGGCACGGCTGGTGCTGGAGATGGGACGGGCGGCGGAGGCGACGACGGCGACCCGGGTGGAGCTGGCGACCAGCCTCGTGGTGCGGTCGAGCACGGCGGCGCCCGCGACCGGCCGGGACCGGTCGGCCGGGAAGTGACGTGCCGACGGGTGGTGCCGTGGTGCCGCTCCACCCGGTCCCGGACTGAACCGCGCCTGAGAAGGGTGAGATTTTCCGAAGAAAACGCCCTTGCGGCACTCTCGCTAACAGTCCCCTAATAATTCGGACTTACGTTCCTGTCCCGTGACGGGACACGAGGAGCAGGGCGGCGGGGGCGGACGGGCGGGCCGGCGGTCCAGAGGGCTGAAGATCGTCGGCCTCACCCTGGCGGGGGTCATCACGCTGGGCATCGCGGGCGCGGGGTGGGTCTACTGGCACCTCGACGACAACATCAACAGCGTCGACATCAACAGCGCGCTCGGCGACGACCGCCCGGCCAGGGCGGTGACCACGCCGACGGCCACCGCGTCCGCCACCGCACCGCCGCTGCCCACCGGGTCCGTCAACATCCTGGTGCTGGGCTCGGACTCGCGCAGCGGCAAGGCGAACCAGAGACTCGGCGGCGGCCACAGCGGCGGCGCCCGCTCCGACACGGCGATGGTCGTCCACATCGACGCGGGCCGCACCGGGGCCACGATCGTGAGCATCCCGCGCGACACCCTGGTCACGCGCCCCTCCTGCCCGCTGCCCTCCGGCGGCTCCACATCCGTCTCCTACGGCGCGATGTTCAACAGCGCCTACTCGGTGGGCGGGGCGGTGTGCGCGGTCAAGACGGCCGAGTCGGTCACCGGCGTCCGCATGGACCACTACCTGGAGATCGACTTCTCGGGCTTCGCGAAACTGGTGGACGCGCTCGGCGGGGTCACCGTCACCACCGACCAGGACATCGACGACGGCGACAGCCACCTGCACCTCGCGAAGGGCACCCACCACCTCGACGGCACCACGGCCCTGGCGCTGGCCCGCACCCGGCACGGCATAGGCGACGGCAGCGACCTCGGCCGGATAGGCCTCCAGCAGAAGCTGGTCAAGGCCCTGCTGGACCAGATGGCCTCCACCAGCCTGCTGACCGATCCGGCCAGGCTCTACGAGGTCGCCGACGCGGTCACCGCAGGCCTCACCACCGACACCGGCCTGGACTCGCTCAGCGAGCTGATGCGCTTCGGACAGAGCCTCAAGGGCCTGACCTCGGGACACGTCAAGACGGTGATGATGCCGGTGGTGACGGCCCCGTCCGACCCCAACCGGGTGATCGCGGACGAACCCGAGGCGAGCGACCTGTGGAAGTCGCTGCGCTAGTGCCGCGACCGGACACGGCACCCGGTCGTGTCCGCCCACGACCGGTGCGGAAAAAAATCCGAGAAGTCCCGGCGCGCGTGTCGATCCGGGTGCGGCCCGTTCGACGCAGGGGTGAGATGCGGGGAGAGACCCCGCGCCGTGCGGGGAGAAGACCTCGCACCGCACCACGACCCCAGGAGTCACCGTGCCCCGTTACCTGTCGCTCGTGAAGATCGACGAGAACACCGCCCCCGCCGAAGGCCCCAGCGAGGAGCTGATGCAGCGGATGGGCGAGCTGATCGAGGAGATCACCAAGGCCGGCGTCATGCTGGACACCGCCGGGCTCACGCCGACCGCCCAGGGCACCCGGGTGCACTGGCAGGGCGGGAAGATCTCCGTCACCGACGGCCCCTTCACCGAGTCCAAGGAGGTCGTCGGCGGCTACGCGATCATGCAGTGCAAGGACATGGCCGAGGCCCTGGAGTGGACCAAGCGGTTCCTGAAGGTGCACGAGGAGTTCTGGACGGTGACCTGCGAGGTCCGGGAGATCGCCGAGGGCTGATCCTCCTGGCGCACCTCCCGCGGTGGGTGTTGCATGGGGGGCTGTGAGCACACAGCCCCCCGCCGAGGCCGAGTCCCGCCGCACCATCGAGACCGTCTTCCGGCTGGAGTCGCCCCGGGTGGTCGCGGGCGTCGCCCGGATCGTCCGGGACGTCGGCATCGCGGAGGAACTGGCCCAGGACGCCCTCGTCGCCGCCCTGGAGCAGTGGCCCCGGGACGGTGTGCCGGACAACCCGGGCGCCTGGCTCATGGCCACCGCCCGTCATCGCGCCGTCGACCTGGTCCGGCGCCGGGAGAACTACGCCCGCAAGCTCGCCGAGATCGGCCGGGGCATGGAGACGGCCGCCCCTGCGGAGGAGCCCGCGGACCCGGACGACATCGACGACGACCTGCTCCGCCTGGTCTTCACCACCTGCCATCCGGTGCTGTCGCCCGAGGCCCGCACCGCGCTCACGCTGCGCCTCCTCGGCGGTCTGAGCACCGCCGAGATCGCCCGGGCCTTCCTGGTCCCCGAACCGACGATCGCCCAGCGCATCGTCCGCGCCAAGCGCACCCTCGCCACCCGGAACATCGCCTTCGAGGTGCCGTACGGACCCGACCGCGAGGCCCGGCTCGGCTCGGTGCTCGACGTCATCTACCTGATCCACAACGAGGGGTACGCGGCCACGGCCGGCGACGACTGGCTGCGCCCCTCGCTGTGCGAGGACGCGCTGCGGCTGGCCCGGGTGCTGTCCGCGCTGATGCCGAAGGAACCGGAGGTGCACGCCCTCACCGCGCTCCTGGAGTTCCAGTCCTCCCGGACGGCCGCCCGCACCGGCGCCGACGGCGAACCGGTGCTGCTCCGGGACCAGAACCGCGGCCGCTGGAACCGCATGCTCATCGCGCGCGGGATCAGGGCGCTGGCCCGCGCGGACGCCACCGCGGCCGGCCCCCCGGGACCGTACGCCCTCCAGGCGGCCATCGCGGCCTGTCACGCGCACGCGTACACCTACGCGGAGACCGACTGGCGGTCCATCGCCATTCTGTACGGCCTGCTGTCGGCCAGGTCCCCGTCCCCGGTCGTCGAGCTGAACCGGGCGGTGGCCGTGTCGATGGCGGAGGGCCCGGCGGCGGCCCTGGCGATCGTGGACCGGCTGACGTCCGAACCGGCCCTGCGCGGCTACCACCTGCTGCCCAGCGTGCGCGGTGACCTGCTGGTCCGCCTCGGGCGTACGGCGCAGGCCCGCGCGGAGTTCGAACGGGCGGCGGGGCTGGCCCGCAACGAGCGGGAGCGGGAACTGCTGCTGGCCAGGGCGCGCGCGTGCGGTTCGTAACCTGGAAGCACACAGGTGTTCATCCGCAACTCTGTTCCCATGGCAACTAGTTGGTCACTACAGTGACCCGGCCCCTGCAACAGGGGCGGTACAGACCATGGGGGGTCGACAACTTGAGAATGTTCACGCGCCGCCGCACGGCGGCGCTCGCGACCGCGGCCGTACTGGCCGCGACGGGCACCCTGGCGCTCGCGCCGGGCGCCGTCGCCGACGACGCCGGCAGCTGGCCCGGCACCGAGGGCAGGATCCTCGTCGACGAGGGCATGCTGATCGACCCGGCGACGGGCGTCACCACACAGATTCCGGGCGTCGGCGGCGACTGGGCCGCCTGGGCGCCGGACGGCAGCCGACTGGTCACCAGCGCGGGCCAGATCTCCAGCTACCGTCCCAGCGGCTCCACCAGGATCACCCTGCCCTGGGCGACGGGCGTGCGCTCCAGCGCGGTCTACGAGGACCTCGCCTACGGCTGGAGCGGCCGTTACGTCGTCTTCTCCACCGGGGGCCAGCTCGCCTACGGCCCCTCGGACGGGTCATGGGCCCCCGAGCCGCTGCTCAGCGACACCCTGGAGCCGTCCACCGTCTGCGACACCCACCCGACGGTGAACCCGGCGTCGGGTCTGGTGGCCTTCCAGCGGAACGTCAACTACGGCTGCTACGACAACGCCGGGGTGTACGTCTACGACTCGGACGCGAAGACGGTCAAGCGCGTCCTGACCGACGCCGAGCAGCCCGACTGGTCGCCCGACGGCACGAAGCTGGCGTTCGTCCGCAAGGACACCGACGGCAACTACCAGGTGTTCACGGCGAACGCCGACGGCACCGGCGTCAAGCAGCTCACCACGGGTCCGCGCTGGTACGCCAACCCGTCCTGGTCGCCGACCGGCACCCGGATCGTCTTCGACGCGCACACCTCGCCCGACAGCGGCGACGTGCACACCGTCGAGTACGCGGACGTGGCCACCGGCGAGCTGACCAAGGTCGCGGACACCGACGGCCGGAACTTCCAGGACAACCCCAGCTGGCAGCCGGTGCGCAAGAACAGTACCGCCCGCGTCTGGGGTGCCGACGCGAACGGCACGGTCGTCGCCGCCTCGCGCTGGAGCTGGAACACCGTCGGCCACAGCGAGCCGGGACTGCTGGACGCCAAGTCCGCGGTGCTGCTCAACCAGGACGACTCGGCCGACGCGCCCACCGCCACCGCACTCGCCGGCAAGCGCCAGGGCCCGGTGCTGACGACCGCGAAGACCGGGCTGTCGACGGCGGTGCAGAACGAGCTGAAGCGGTCCCTGAAGAAGGGCTCGAACGTCTGGATGGTCGGCGGGACCTCGGTCCTCACCACCAACGTCTCCACCCAGCTGAAGTCCCTCGGCTACGTCCCGAAGCGGGTCTCCGGCACGGACCGCTACGACACCTCGGTCAAGGCCGCCAAGACGGTCACCACCAGCCCGTCGTACGTCTTCCTGGCCAGCGGCACCGACTACCAGGCGGCGCTCCCGGCGGCCGCCGCGGCCGGCGCGGAGGGCACGGACAGCACCGGCAGCGTGGTCCTGACCAGCGGCAAGTCGCTCACGTCGGCGGTGAAGACCTACCTCAACAGCCTGAACCCGGCCAAGACGATGGTGATCACGGTCGGGGCGGACGCCAAGTACGCGCTGACCCACACGTCGTTCTCCAAGTGGCCGTCGTCGTACTACTACTACCCGATCACGGGTGCCAACAGCGAGGCGCTGTCGGTGGCCGTCGCCAAGTTCTGGTGGACCACGCCGAGCCAGACGGCCGTCGCCTACGCCGGCTCCTGGCGCGACGGGGTCTCCGCCGGCTCGGCGATGAACATCTACGGCCCTGTGCTGTGGACCTCCCGGCCCGCGCTGTCCGACGAGGTCAAGAGCTACCTGCTGCGCGAGTCCGCCGGCACCCAGGCCGTGATCGCCTTCGGCGACACCGGCTCGGTCACGCTGGGCGCGCTCAACACGGCCGGCTCGTCGATCAGCGCGAGCGGGAACGACTTCGTGTACCGGCCGTACTACAACGGCGTCGCCCCGGCCGCGCGCACCCTCGCGCTGCGCACGGACGCCGGTGAGCCCGTCTCGGCCGGCACCAGGTCCGTGCGGCCCGCCGCCGAGCCGAACCTGGCCTCGGTCAGGACCGCTCAGCACCAGTAGCCGGTGCGGGGGCTCCGACCAGCATGGTCGGCGCCCCCGCCACCCGGGTCAGGAAGACGGTCGCCGCGTTCGGTCCCTGCGGCCTGACCTTCCTGCGCAGTTCCTCCGGCTCCACGGCCGAGCCGCGCTTCTTCACGGTCAGTGTGCCGACCCCGCGCTCACGCAGCAGCGCCTTCAGCTTCTTGACGTTGAAGGGGAGTAGGTCGGTGATCTCGTACACGCTCGCGTACGGGGTGGTGTGCCGCTCGTCCGCGGTGATGTAGGCGATGGTGGGGTCGATCAGCCCGCCGTCGAGCTCCTCGGCCACCTCGGCGACCAGGTGGGCGCGGATGACGGCGCCGTCGGGCTCGTACAGGTAGCGGCCGACCGGCCGGGCCGCGGGATCGGGCAGGCCCCGGCCGAGCAGCGTGCGCGGGCCGGGCAGCAGCGTGGCGCGGACCGCCCCGGGCGCCGTCCCGAACCAGAACACCGCCTCCTTCACGTCGCCCGCGTCCGAGATCCACTCCGCCTCGGCGTCCGCCGGCACCGCCTCGTGCGGGACACCGGGGGCGATCTTCAGCGCGGCGGTCACCGGGGCCCGGCGGGCCGCCTCGACCGCCCAGGACAGCGGCGGCGAGTAGGCCTCCGGGTCGAAGATGCGGCCGCGCCCGCCGCGCCGGGCCGGGTCGACGAACACGGCGTCGTGGCCGGCCGTGTCCACCTCGGTGACGTCCGCCTCCCGGACCTCGATCAGGTCCGCGAGGCCCAGCGCGTCGGCGTTCGCCCGGGCCGCGGCCGCCGTCACCGGGTCCCGGTCCACGCAGAGCACCCGGATCCCGGCCCGCGCGAGCGCGATCGCGTCGCCGCCGATCCCGCAGCACAGATCGGCGACCGAGGTCACCCCGAGTGCCTTGAGCCGCTCGGCCCGGTACGCGGCGACACTCGCCCGCGTCGACTGCTCGACCCCGTTCGGCGTGAAGAACATGCGGTCCGCGTCCGCCTCCCCGAACTTCACCGCCGCGCGCTGCCGCAGCCGGGCCTGGGAGAGCGCCGCCGACACCAGCTGGGCCGGATGCTCTCGGCGCAGCCGGGTGGCGACGGCGAGTTCGTCGGCGGGCGCGGTGCCGCGCACCTCGGCGAGGAGGGCGCGGCCCTCGGGGGTCAGGAGGGGGGCGAGGGCGTCGTTCACCGGGTCATTGTCGGCCAGTCGGTGGATGGTCCGCCTCCGGCGGCGGTGTCGGACCCGGTTCCGGGGGAGGTCCTGGGAGGATCCGACACCATGCGAGTAGTCGTACAAAATGACAAAAAAGGGTTGAAGGTGGGTGCGGCGGGCCTGCTGGCCGTGGCCGCCCTGTTGTCCGGCTGCGCGGGGCCCGACAACGGCTCCACCGCCCGCCCCGCCGCCGGCCAGCCGCGGCCGCACAGGCCCGCCGCCGCCCCCGACTCCCACGCCGCCCTGGTCGCCGCCGCCAGGCGCTGGGGCCTGGACGCGGTCCCGCTGCGGGCCCCGGCCCCGCCGAAGGTGAAGCCGAGGATCACCGCCCGCGACGGCTTCGAGGTGGACGGGCAGGTGGAGGACGACCTCCCGCCCGTCTTCACCACGATCCCGACCCGGCGGAAGGTCGTCTTCCTCACCATCGACGACGGCTCGAACAAGGACCCGCGGTTCCTCCGCATGATGAACGACCTGCGGATCCCCTACACCGCGTTCCTCAGCAACTACCTGGTCAAGGACGACTACGGCTACTTCCGCACGATGCAGTCCGAGGGCCACACCCTCAACAACCACACCCTGACCCACCCCTACCTGCCGGGTCTGTCCTACGAGGAGCAGCGGGACGAGATCTGCGGCATGCAGGCGATCATGAAGAAGCAGTTCGGCAAGGCGCCGACGGTCTTCCGGCCGCCCTACGGCAACTACAACGGCGACACCCTGCGCGCCGCCAAGTCCTGCGGCATCAAGTACGCGCCGATCTGGGACGAGGAGGTGTTCGTCGACCACTGGGAGTACCGCGAGTGGGACCGCGGCCTGCACCCCGGCGACATCGTGCTCACGCACTTCCGGGGCACCGACGACTGGGACGGCACGATGGTCGACGACATGCGCCGCTTCCTGAACAAGGTCACCCGCGAGGGCTATGCGGTGGCGCGCCTGGAGGACTACCTGTGAGCCGGCCGAGGGCGACGGCCGCGCTGCTGACCGCCGCCCTCCTCCTGGCGGGCTGTGCCCAGTCCGTCGACCCGATCGAACGGCTCGGCAAGAAGGCGGCCGACCGGGTGCGCCCGCACGGCCCCTCGGGCGAACCGCCCTACCGCCACTGGGGCCTGGCCGCGCCCCTGCTCCCGGCCCCGCACCCCCCGCTGCACCCGCTCGCCCTGCACACCGCCCTGCCCCCGGTCGTCGACCACGTCACCACCACCGACAAGGTCGTCTTCCTCACCTACGACGACGGCGCCGAGAAGGACCCCCGGTTCGTGGACATGGTCCGTGAACTGCGGCTCCCGGTGAGCATGTTCCTCACGGACAGCGTGGTCGGCCCCGGCTACGGCCACTTCGCCCGCCTCCAGGAGGTCGGCGCCAGCGTCCAGAACCACACCCTCGACCACCCGGCCATGTCCGGCCTGCCCTACGCCGGCCAGCGCGCCGAGATCTGCGGTCAGCAGGACAAGCTGAAGTCCCGCTTCGGCATCCGTCCCCGGCTCTTCCGGCCGCCGTACGGCACGTACGACGCCACCACCCTGCGCGCGGCGGCCGACTGCGGGGTGTCGGCGGTGGTCCTGTGGCGCGCGGCCGTCACGGGCGACGGCATCGGCTACCGCCACGGCGAGAAGCGGCTGCGCCCCGGCGACATCGTGCTGGTCGGCCCGGACGAGGCCACCGGCCTGACCCTGCGCGAACGCACCACCCGACTGCTCCGCCGGGTCCAGGAAGGCGGTCTGACGGTGGGACGGCTGGAGGACTACCTCTAGGTCGGGTCGGTGTTTTTCGGCGCCGCGCCGCGGCCGATTGGCACTCCGCTTGACCGAGTGCTAATCCCGGTCATAGTCTCGGCTCTGGCACTCGGCAGATGAGAGTGCCAACAACGCGACGGGCAGGTCCGGCACCCGCGACGACGGATCCACCTGGTCGCCACCTCAGACAGTTAACCCCGTGAGATCTCCGAAGGGGGAGGTCGGATCGTGACGACCACCAGCTCCAAGGTTGCCATCAAGCCGCTTGAGGACCGTATCGTGGTCCAGCCGCTCGACGCCGAGCAGACCACGGCCTCCGGCCTGGTCATCCCGGACACCGCGAAGGAGAAGCCCCAGGAGGGCGCCGTCCTCGCCGTGGGCCCGGGCCGCTTCGAGAACGGCGAGCGCCTGCCGCTCGACGTCAAGGTCGGCGACGTCGTGCTCTACAGCAAGTACGGCGGCACCGAGGTGAAGTACAACGGCGACGAGTACCTCGTCCTCTCGGCTCGCGACGTGCTCGCGATCATCGAGAAGTAGTTCACCCCAAGCACATTCTGCTTTGAACTGCGCCCCTGGCCCCCGCGATCTCATGAAGCCGGGCGTCGGGGGCGCGGTTCGTTTCACTCACGTTTTCCGAGAGGGCTGAACCGCTCCCATGGCGAAGATCCTGAAGTTCGACGAGGACGCCCGTCGCGCCCTTGAGCGCGGCGTCAACAAGCTTGCCGACACCGTCAAGGTGACGATCGGCCCCAAGGGCCGCAACGTCGTCATCGACAAGAAGTTCGGTGCCCCGACCATCACCAACGACGGTGTCACCATCGCCCGCGAGGTCGAGATCGAGGACCCGTACGAGAACCTCGGCGCCCAGCTGGTGAAGGAGGTGGCGACCAAGACCAACGACATCGCGGGTGACGGTACGACCACCGCCACCGTGCTGGCCCAGGCGCTCGTCCGTGAGGGCCTCAAGAACGTTGCCGCGGGTGCCTCCCCGGCCGCCCTGAAGAAGGGCATCGACGCCGCCGTCGCCGCCATCTCCGAGGACCTGCTCGCGACGGCCCGCCCGATCGACGAGAAGTCCGACATCGCCGCCGTCGCCGCGCTGTCCGCCCAGGACCAGCAGGTCGGCGAGCTCATCGCCGAGGCGATGGACAAGGTCGGCAAGGACGGTGTCATCACCGTCGAGGAGTCCAACACCTTCGGTCTGGAGCTGGACTTCACCGAGGGCATGGCCTTCGACAAGGGCTACCTGTCCCCGTACTTCGTGACGGACCAGGAGCGCATGGAGGCCGTCCTCGAGGACCCCTACATCCTCATCAACCAGGGCAAGGTCTCCTCCATCGCGGACCTGCTCCCGCTGCTCGAGAAGATCATCCAGGGCAACGCCTCGAAGCCGCTGCTGATCATCGCCGAGGACGTGGACGGCGAGGCGCTCTCCACCCTCGTCGTCAACAAGATCCGCGGCACCTTCAACGCGGTCGCGGTCAAGGCCCCCGGCTTCGGCGACCGCCGCAAGGCGATGCTGGAGGACCTGGCGATCCTCACCGGCGCCACGGTCATCTCCGAGGAGGTCGGCCTCAAGCTCGACCAGGTCGGCCTGGACGTGCTGGGCTCCGCCCGCCGTGTCACGGTCACCAAGGACGACACCACGGTCGTCGACGGTGCCGGTGAGTCCGGTGCGGTCACCGGCCGCGTCGCCCAGATCAAGGCCGAGATCGAGAACACCGACTCCGACTGGGACCGCGAGAAGCTCCAGGAGCGCCTCGCGAAGCTGGCCGGCGGCGTGTGCGTGATCAAGGTCGGCGCCGCCACCGAGGTGGAGCTGAAGGAGAAGAAGCACCGTCTGGAGGACGCCATCTCCGCGACCCGCGCCGCGGTCGAGGAGGGCATCGTCTCCGGTGGTGGCTCCGCGCTCGTCCACGCCGCGAAGGTGCTGGAGGGCGGCCTGGGCAAGACCGGCGACGAGGCCACCGGTGTCGCCGTGGTCCGCCGCGCCGTCGTCGAGCCGCTGCGCTGGATCGCCGAGAACGCCGGCCTGGAGGGCTACGTCATCACCTCCAAGGTCGCCGAGCTCGACAAGGGCCAGGGCTTCAACGCCGCCACCGGCGAGTACGGCGACCTGGTCAAGGCCGGCGTCATCGACCCGGTCAAGGTCACCCGCTCCGCCCTGGAGAACGCGGCCTCCATCGCCTCCCTGCTGCTGACGACCGAGACCCTGGTCGTCGAGAAGAAGGAAGAGGAGGAGCCGGCCGCCGCCGGTCACTCCCACGGCCACTCCCACTGAGGCACGCCGGCCCAGCCGGTGAGCAGTAGGTGACTGTGCCCCGCCGCTTTGCGGCGGGGCACAGTGCTGTGCCGGACCGCCCACGCGCGTCCGGCTCACCGCCCGCCGCCAGGACCCCACACGGACTGGTACCAGACCGTGGTACCAGTGGAGTGGTACCGTAAGTTGGTACCACTCTTGGAGAGGACGAGTTCATGGCCATCACCGCCAGCGAGGCCCGAGCCAGACTGTTCCCCCTCATCCAGCAGGTCAACGACGATCACGAACCGGTGGAGATCACCTCCAAGGGCGGCGACGCCATATTGATGTCGGCCGACGACTTCCGGTCCTGGCAGGAGACCGTCTACCTGCTCCGCAGCCCCGCCAACGCCGCCCGCCTCATGGCGGCCGTCGCAGAGGACAAAGCCGCCGACACCCCGTTGATCACGAGGCCCATGGACGAGCTGAGGGCCATGGCGGAGGACGGGGAGTGAGGGACGTCCGGTTCCGTCCCACCGGTTGGGAGGACCTCCTCTACTGGCAGTCCGCCGACAAGAAGCTGTTCGGCAAACTGGTCCGTCTGATCGGGGAGATCCAGCGAGACCCCTTCACGGGGATCGGCAAGCCCGAGCCGCTGAAGGGCGACCTGTCGGGCTACTGGTCACGCCGGATCGACGACGAGCACCGGCTGGTCTACCGGGCCACCGAGAAGGAAGTCGTGATCATCAAGGCCCGGTACGACTACTGAGGGTCCGCGCGACGCGGCGAGGCCCATGTCACCGGCCCGGCTCGGGAGTACGAGGACTCCGCCTCCTCCGGCGACGACCTGGACGGACCGGCCTCGCGGATGCAGGTGCGGCAGCGGGGCGGCACAGAGGTCCGGCCGCGCCGGCTCGGCGCAGATGCGATGTCGCTCCCGCTCGGGAGACCGAAGACAGCTGAAGCCCCCGTCCCCGGTCGTTCGCCGGAGGCGGGGGCTTCGCCCCTCGCGGGTACTTCGATGGTCCGCCTGGTGCGCCGGCCCGTCCACCGCATCGAGCTAGTGCGCCAGCGCGTCCAGCGCGTCGAGCTGTGCCAGGAGGCCGATCCGGTCGTACTGCAGCCAGCCCTCCGCCATCTTCCCGTCGGCGCCGAAGCGGTGGATCGTGGTTCCGGTCATGGTGACCTGCCGGCCGGTGTTCGCCACCCCCATGAACGCCGCCTTCTGCACCCCCGTCCAGAGCCATCTGGTGCACACCCTGTCGTCCTGGGTGATCTGGTCCTCGACGAGGAACGAGAAGTCGAAGGCCCCCCGCCACATCTCCAGCTTGCGCCGCATCGCGTCCATGCCGATGGTGTCCCGGCCCTCGACCGGGTCGTGGTCGTGGTAGTCCTCGGTGATCAGGCCGTCCAGCGGGACCAGCGGGCCGGGCGCCGCGATCGTCTCGAGGTACCGCCGCGCGGTGTCGGCGTACACCCGCTCGTCCCGCACCACGTCCAGGTCCGTGAACGTCGGCATCCCCTCGCAGAGCGCCAGCATCTCGCGGAGCACCTCGTCGGTCTCCGGCCGGTTGGAGTTCCGCATCGCCTCCTCGTACGAGGGGAACTCCACGATCTCCACGACGTGCGACGCGTCGGAGCGGTCCTTGGCGACCACCGAGTGCGTCGCCGTCCGCTTCCCCTTGGTCTGCGTGACCCACCTGTCCATCAGCCGGTTCATCTCGGCCGGCCGGTTGGTCCTGCACTCGATGAGCTGTACGAACGTCATGCCACCGCCTCCGGCCCCCCTGGGTCCGGTACCGTCACGCCCTATTTTCCCACCCTGGCGGTCGGCACCGCAGCCGTCACCGCGGCGTCACTGCGGCCCGTACTTGCGCCCCGTCTTCGAGGTGATCCCGCCCAGCAGTCCGTGCGGGGCCACCTTCGCCAGGCCGGTCAGCACCTTGTACCGGGGGTCCGGGACCGACAGGGTCTTGCCGCGGGCCAGGTCGTTGAGCGCGGCCTCGACCAGCTTGTCGGCGTCCAGCCACATCCAGTCCGGGATGTTGTCCGTGCCCATCCCGGCCCGCTGGTGGAACTCGGTGCGCACGAAACCCGGCGCCAGCGCCATGAGGCGGACCCCGGTCCCCGCCAGATCGCGCGCCGCGCCCTGGGTGAACTGCACGACCCACGCCTTCGACGCGCCGTAGGTGCCCCGGGGCACGAACGCCGCCACCGAGGCGACGTTGACGACACCGCCGCGCCCGCGTTCGCGCATCGCGTCGGCCGCCGCCGAGGTCAGCCGCAGCACCGCCTCGCAGTGCACCTTGAGCATCCTCAGTTCGTCGGCCATCGAGACGTCCAGATAGCGGCCCTTGTTGCCGAAGCCGGCGTTGTTGATCAGCAGGTCGACCGGGCTCCTGCGGTCGCCGAGTCGGTCGGCGACCGATTCGATGCCGGTGTCCTCGGCGAGGTCGGCGGTGAGGACCTCGGCCTCGATGCCGTGCCGGTCGTGCAGCTCGGTGGCCTGCTCGCGCAGCCGTTTGGTGTCCCGCGCCACCAGGACGAGGTTGTGCCCGTCCGCCGCCAGCCGCCGCGCGAACGCGGCACCGATCCCCGCGGTCGATCCCGTAATCAGAGCCGTTGTCATGGCCCAAGGGTAGTTACCCGGACCGGCCGCGTCCGCTGCCCGCACCAGCTCTCCCGATGGGTGAAGCGCCGGTGAACGAGGAAGGAGGGACAGCCGTTCAGTCCTGCTGCGCGGCCGTGTACTTCCGGGCCAGCGCGAGCGCCTGCGGGTGCAGGGCGTCGCCCGCCGCGAGGAGCCGGGGCAGCAGCTCCCGCTCGGTGGTGGTCGCGCGGAACTCCATCGCCGCCGTCACCCCGTGCGCCGGCCGGTGCACGATCTCGATCGGGTCGCCGGCCCTGATGTCACCGGGTTCGATCACCCGGAGGTAGGCGCCTGTCGCACCCTTGCGGGTGAACCTCTTCACCCATCCCCGCTCGCCCAGATGGCCCTGGAAAGTGCGGCACGGGATGCGCCCCGAGGTGACCTCGAGTACGACCACCGGCCCGATCCGCCAGCGCTCGCCGATCAGCGCCTCCGACACGTTCAGCCCGTTTGTCGTGAGGTTCTCGCCGAAGGAGCCGTTGGGCAGCGGCCGGCCGAGTTCCTTCTCCCAGTCGTCGAGGTCCTCGCGCGCGTAGGCGTACACCGCCTGGTCGTCGCCGCCGTGATGGCGCAGCTCGCACACCGCGTCACCGGCCAGGCCGCTGCCCGCGACCCCCTTCGGTCCCGGTGCCTGCACCCGGACCGGCCCGGTCACGGGCCGCTTGTCGATGCCGGTCACACCGTCCTTCTGGTCCGTGTGGGGCGAGGGCGTCGCGGTTCCGAGGTTCAGCGAGAGAAGCTCCATGGCCCGACGGTACGGGATCGTGCTCAAAGCGTCGACGCACTATCGGGTACGCGGCCCAAGTCCGCCTTATGATCGAGGGGTGATCGAGGCCCGTCATCTCCGTGTCCTGCGCGCCGTCGCCACCACCGGTTCCTTCTCGGCGGCGGGGCGTGAGCTGGGCTGCACCCAGCCCGCCGTCAGCCAGCAGATGAAGGCCCTGGAGACCTCCGTGGGCACCCCGCTGCTGGTGCGCAACGGCCGTGAGATGCGCCTGACCCAGGCGGGCGAGGCCCTGGTGCGGCACGCCTCCGGGATCCTCGCCGGGCTCACGGCCGCCGAGGAGGAGGTCGCGGCCATCGCCGGCCTGCGCGCGGGCCGGGTCCGTCTGGTCTCCTTCCCGAGCGGCAGCTCCACCCTGGTCCCGACGGCGCTGGCCGCCCTGCGCGCGGCCCACCCCGGCACCCGGGTCTCGCTGGAGGAGGCCGAGCCGCCGAACTCGGTGGAGCTGCTGCGCGCGGGCGACTGCGACATCGCGCTGGCCTTCCGCTACGAGGGCGCGGCGGGTGCCGAGGAGTGGGACGACCTGGTGGTGCGGCCGCTGCTGACGGACCGGCTGATCGGCCTGCTGCCCGAACGGCACCGGCTGGCCCGCGCCGAGTCGGTCGCTCTCGGGGATCTCGCGGGCGAGCCGTGGATCGCGGGCTGTCCGCGCTGCCGGGGACAGCTCGTCCAGGCGTGCGAGAGCGCGGGCTTCACGCCCCGTATCGACTTCGCCACCGACGACTACCCGGCCGTGATCGGCCTGGTCGGCGCCGGTCTGGGCGTCGCGATGCTGCCTCGGCTGGCGATCGAGTCGGTGCGCCCCAAGGGCGCGCGCACGGTGGCTCTGGAACCCGCGGTGGTGCGGGAGATCGTCGCCCTCACGCTGCCGGACCTGGCGCAGGTGCCGGCCGTGGCGGCGACGCTGGAACAACTGGGCCGGGCGGCCCGGCGGGCCTGAGGCGACGAACGGCCCGGTCGGCGTCAGTCGGTGCTGCGGTGGTGTGAAGAAACGTTATTTCAGGTGTGAGCGGGGAGTCGGTTCCTTCAGGTGTGGGGGAGGGGGTCGCCGCTGGTCGTCGACGCCGACACCAGCCTGTTGCGCGCCCGCCCCATGAGCTCTTCGCGCTCGTCCTCGGTCAGGCCGCCCCACACGCCGTACGGTTCGCGGACCGCCAGCGCGTGCGCCGCGCACTCCGCGCGGACCGGGCACCTCATACAGACCTCCTTGGCCGAGTTCTCACGGGCACTCCGAGCCGCCCCGCGCTCGCCCTCGGGATGGAAGAAGAGCGAGCTGTCGACCCCACGGCAGGCAGCAAGGAGCTGCCAGTCCCACAGGTCCGCGTTCGGTCCGGGAAGGCGGGAGAAATCTGCCATTACGTGACCCCTTGTAGCCGTTCTGGGCGGATACGGTGCCAACGACCGTACATCTCCGGTCTAGAGAGATGAAAATATGACTCATTGCGAATCTAGCCCCAGACACCGTGAAACGGGAAGAAAAAGGTCTAAATGGGGCATTGGATGTGATGAAAAGTTGAGGGTCTGACGTCCATGTCTGCACCGTGTCCGCGCCCTCACGTAGAGTGCCGAAGTGGGCACGCAGCCCCGTAACTCTTTCGAGTGACCGTCGTTGAGAGTGCGGAGGCGGTTGAAACAACAAGCGCTCGGGCAGGCGTCCGAGACGGTCGACCGCACAGGTGACGATTCCGTACCAGCCTGGAGGCTCAAGGTGACGCGCATCAGCTGCGGAGGGCGGTCATGACATCCGTCCTCGTCTGCGACGACTCCCCGCTTGCCCGAGAGGCGCTGCGCCGCGCGGTGGCGACCGTGCCCGGCGTCGAGCGCGTGACGACGGCGGCCAACGGCGAGGAAGTCCTCCGCCGCTGGGGCGCCGACCGCTCCGACCTGATCCTGATGGACGTGCGCATGCCCGGACTGGGCGGTGTCGAGACCGTGCGCCGGCTGCTGTCGGCGGACCCCGGCGCACGCATCATCATGCTCACGGTCGCCGAGGACCTGGACGGGGTGGCCCTGGCCGTCGCGGCCGGCGCCCGCGGTTATCTGCACAAGGACGCCTCGCGCGCCGAGCTGCGCGCGACCGTCACCCAGGCGCTCGCGGACCCCACCTGGCGGCTGGCGCCCCGCCGGCTCCGCTCGGCCGAGATGGGCGCCGCGCCCACCCTCACCGCGCGCGAGATCCAGGTCCTCGAAGGCATGAGCCACGGCCGCTCCAACGCCGAGATCGGCCGCGAGCTGTTCCTCTCCGAGGACACCGTGAAGACCCATGCCCGGCGCCTGTTCAAGAAGCTCGGCGCCTCCGACCGTGCCCACGCGGTTGCCCTCGGCTTCCGCTGGGGACTGGTCCGGTAGCAGGGCGGTGAGCTGCACCGCAGCGGGTTTGCGGACCGACCGGACGCCCCCGCCTACCCCACGGTGGGCGGGGAACGCAAGGCGGAGCGCCTCAGGCCCGCTGCTCGTTTCGGCGCCGATGCCGCATCCTTGAGGTGTGGAGTCTCTCGGGGACGAGTCGTTCGAGCGGAAGGGGAGGGCGCAAGGGATGAGTTCCGGCGCACCTGCTCATAACGCTTCGGTGCACAACGACGGACGTGGTGCCACACCGCCGACCGCCGCAGGGCACGATGGTCCGATGCGCGACGACGAGGCGGTCACCGCCGTAGGGACGATCGGCGCTCTCGTCCACCGTGCCGTCGACGGGGACGAGCAGGCGACGCACGACCTGCTCGCCCATGTCCATCCGCTCGCGCTGCGTTACTGCCGTACCCGTCTGTCCCGCCTTCCGGGCGACGCCCGGCACTTCGTGGAGGACCTGGCCCAGGAGGTCTGCGTGGCGGTCCTCCTCGCGCTGCCCCGCTACCGCGACACCGGCCGCCCCTTCGAGGCCTTCGTCTTCGCCATCGCCTCCCACAAGGTCGCCGACCTCCAACGGGCCGCGATGCGCCATCCGGGCTCCACGGTCGTTCCCTCGGACGAGATGCCGGAACGCCCCGACGACTCCCTCGGCCCGGAGGAGCGGGCGCTGCTCAGCAGCGACGCCGAATGGGCCAAGAAACTCCTCGCCAACCTGCCCGAGAACCAGCGCGAGCTGCTGCTCCTGCGCATCGCGGTGGGCCTCACCGCCGAGGAGACCGGCCAGATGTTGGGAATGTCACCGGGTGCGGTCCGGGTCGCCCAGCACCGGGCCCTGAGCCGGCTGCGCGCACTGGCCGAGCAGTAGCCGCACGGCCGCCGGCCCGGACGCCGCACGGTCCGCGACCCCGGACGCCGCACGGCCGTCGCCCCGGACGCCGCACGGTCCGCCGTCCCCGATGAACGGGCTCGCGCTCATTTCCGTACGAACATACGAAGCCTGAAGCTGAGTCGTACCGTGGAATTTGGGGCCTGTGCTTCCCGTTAGCATGGACATCCGCACCGTTCAAGGCCATTTGGGGAAGGTGTCATGACTGCCAACGTCGACGGAGTGCCCGGAAAATTCGCGACACTCGGGCTTACCTACGACGACGTGCTGCTGCTGCCGGGCGCATCCGAGGTGCTCCCGAACGCGGTCGACACCTCGTCCCGCATCTCCCGCAACGTCCGGGTCAACATCCCGCTGCTGTCCGCCGCCATGGACAAGGTGACCGAGTCCCGGATGGCCATCGCGATGGCCCGCCTCGGCGGCGTCGGCGTGCTGCACCGCAACCTGTCGGTCGAGGACCAGGTCAACCAGGTCGACCTGGTCAAGCGGTCCGAGTCCGGCATGGTCACCGACCCCATCACGGTGCACCCGGAGGCGACCCTCGCCGAGGCCGACGCCCTGTGCGCCAAGTTCCGGATCAGCGGCGTGCCCGTCACCGACCCGGACGGCCGGCTGCTCGGCATCGTCACCAACCGTGACATGGCCTTCGAGTCCGACCGCTCCCGCCGCGTGCACGAGGTCATGACCCCGATGCCGCTGGTCACCGGCAAGGTCGGGATCACCGGCAGCGAGGCGATCCAGCTGCTGCGCAAGCACAAGATCGAGAAGCTGCCGCTCGTCGACGACCAGGGCGTCCTCAAGGGCCTGATCACCGTCAAGGACTTCGTCAAGGCCGAGAAGTACCCGAACGCCGCCAAGGACGCGGAGGGCCGGCTGCTCGTCGGCGCCGCCGTCGGTGCCAGCCCCGAGGCCCTGGAGCGGGCCCAGGCGCTCGCCGAGGCCGGTGCGGACTTCCTGGTCGTCGACACCTCGCACGGCCACAACAGCAACGCCCTCAGCTGGATGTCGAAGATCAAGTCGAGCGTGGACGTCGACGTGATCGGCGGCAACGTCGCCACCCGCGACGGCGCCCAGGCCCTCATCGACGCCGGCGTGGACGGCATCAAGGTGGGGGTCGGCCCCGGCTCCATCTGCACCACGCGCGTGGTCGCCGGCATCGGCGTCCCCCAGGTCACCGCGATCTACGAGGCCTCCCTCGCGGCCCGTCCGGCCGGCATCCCGCTGATCGGCGACGGCGGCCTGCAGTACTCCGGCGACATCGGCAAGGCGCTCGCCGCCGGCGCCGACACCGTGATGCTCGGCAGCCTGCTGGCCGGCTGCGAGGAGTCGCCCGGCGAGCTGCTCTTCATCAACGGCAAGCAGTTCAAGTCCTACCGCGGCATGGGCTCGCTCGGCGCGATGCAGTCCCGCGGCCAGGGCAGGTCGTACTCGAAGGACCGCTACTTCCAGGCCGAGGTCGCCTCGGACGACAAGCTCGTGCCCGAGGGTGTCGAGGGCCAGGTCCCCTACCGCGGCCCGCTCTCCAACGTGCTGCACCAGCTCGTCGGCGGCCTGCGCCAGACGATGGGTTACGTGGGCGCCGTCACCATCGACGAGATGGAGTCCAAGGGCAGGTTCGTCCGCATCACCTCCGCGGGCCTCAAGGAGAGCCACCCGCACGACATCCAGATGACGGTCGAGGCGCCGAACTACAGCCGCAAGTAGTCTCCACGGCATTTCCAGGGCGGCTCCGGGACACACCGGGGCCGCCTTCGCCGTACCCGTCGGCGATACTGGAAGACGCTGAAACGAAGAGGGAAAGGCCACAGACGTGACTGAGATCGAGATCGGGCGCGGCAAGCGCGGCCGCCGGGCGTACGCCTTCGACGACATCGCCGTCGTCCCCAGCCGCCGCACGCGGGACCCGAAGGAGGTCTCGATCACCTGGCAGATCGACGCCTACCGGTTCGAGCTGCCGTTCCTGGCCGCCCCCATGGACTCGGTCGTCTCCCCGGCCACCGCCATCCGGATCGGTGAGCTCGGCGGTCTCGGCGTGCTCAACCTCGAAGGCCTCTGGACCCGGCACGAGGACCCGCAGCCGCTGCTCGACGAGATCACCGGGCTCCCCGCCGAGCAGGCCACCCGCCGTCTGCAGGAGATCTACGCGGCTCCCATCAAGGAGGAGCTGATCGGCGCGCGCATCAAGGAGGTGCGCGACTCCGGTGTGGTCACGGCCGCCGCGCTCTCCCCGCAGCGCACCGCCCAGTTCTCCAAGGCGGTCGTGGACGCGGGCGTGGACATCTTCGTGATCCGCGGGACGACGGTCTCGGCGGAGCACGTCTCCTCCTCGCACGAGCCGCTCAACCTCAAGCAGTTCATCTACGAGCTCGACGTCCCGGTGATCGTCGGTGGCTGCGCCACCTACACGGCGGCCCTGCACCTGATGCGCACGGGCGCCGCGGGCGTCCTCGTCGGCTTCGGCGGCGGCGCGGCCCACACCACGCGCAACGTGCTCGGCATCCAGGTCCCGATGGCCACCGCGGTCGCGGACGTGGCCGCGGCCCGCCGCGACTACATGGACGAGTCCGGCGGCCGGTACGTGCACGTGATCGCCGACGGCGGCGTCGGCTGGTCCGGCGACATCCCCAAGGCGATCGCCTGCGGCGCGGACGCGGTGATGATGGGCTCCCCGCTCGCCCGTGCGACGGACGGCCCCGGCAAGGGCCACCACTGGGGCATGGAGGCGGTCAACGGGGAACTGCCGCGCGGCAAGAAGGTCGACCTCGGCACGGTCGGCACCCTGGAGGAGATCCTCACCGGCCCGTCGCACACCCCCGACGGTTCGATGAACCTCTTCGGAGCCCTGCGGCGGGCGATGGCCACGACCGGCTACAGCGAGCTGAAGGAGTTCCAGCGCGTCGAGGTGACGGTCGCGGACAGCCAGCACAAGCGGTAGGTCCGGCCGATTTCAGCCGGGGGCTCGGACCGCATCGGGTCGATCCGAGCCCTACCGGAGGCAGCGCAGAGAAGGCTCAAATGTTGATCAGATGCGCTCGTTCAGTTCTCTGTTGTGCCCCTGACATCGGTAGCCTTCTTCCTGCTGCGTGACCAGCAGCAGAACGAGGGGAAATCCGTTGCGAACAATTCGCTTTGCCGTATTCCGTGGCACACGGGCTGGGGCCGTCGGTCTTGCTGTACTCGCCGGCACTCTGGGGATGACTGGCGAGGCCGGAGCTGCCTCGCAGGCGCCGTGCCGGAGCGTCAGGCTCCAATTCAACCCGGCCTACTGCGGCTTCAAGAACGTCAAATATCAGGGGCTGGTGCGGGGCAAGAGCTCCATTGCGGTAGTGCAGGGGCGAGGTCCCATGACACTCACCCTCACCGCCATGGAGACCGTGAGCAATACGAAGAGTGCGACGATCACGATCACCGCCGAGGCGGTGTCCGGCGCCGTCGGCTTCGACGTCACGAAATCGCGCACGAAGAGTATGGCGGGCAGCTGGAACGTTCCCCGGGGCAAGTTTGGAACCCTGAACGCGTATCCGCTCTACCGGGAATACTCCTTCAACGTGTACAGCAAGATCACCGGCAAGGTCGTGGGCAAGGGGACGGCCCGCAAGGCGGTCGGCTACCGCTACGAGCACTCTGCCAGGTAGTTTCACCGTTCGACCGAACGGCCTGCCCGTCCGGCCGGTGGGCCGTTTCGGGGTGAGGCTCCCGGCGCGGGGCCTCGCGCCGCGCCCTCAGAGCCGGTGCGCCGCCCCCGTCGGCGTCGCCCCGCGGGTGTCCAGCAGCAACTGGGCCTTCACCGACAGGCCCTGGAGGTCGTACGTCCGGTGCTGCTGGACCAGGATCGTCAGATCGGCGTCGGCGGCCGCCTCGTAGAGCGAGTCCGCGCGCGGCACCGGACGGTCCAGGACGTTCCAGGACGCGATGTGCGGGTCGTGGTAGCTGACCGAGGCGCCCAGTTCCATCAGCCGGATCGCGATCTCGCGGGCGGGCGTGGCCTGCTGGTCGGCGAGATCGGCCTTGTACGTGACGCCGAGCAGCAGCACGCGCGCGCCGCGGGCCGACTTGCCGTGCTCGTTGAGCAGGGCGGCGGCGCGCTGGACGACGTAGCCGGGCATCCGGTTGTTGACCTGCTGGGCCAGTTCCACCATGCGCAGACCGCGCCCCGCGACGCCGGACAGGTCCTGGGCGACCCCGTGGCCGCCGACGCCGGGGCCGGGGCGGAAGGCCTGGAAGCCGAACGGCTTGGTCTCCGCGCAGCGGATGACGTCCCACAGGTCGACGCCCAGGTCGTTGCAGAGGACGGCCATCTCGTTGACGAGGGCGATGTTGACGTGCCGGAAGTTGGTCTCCAGCAGGTGCACGGTCTCCGCCTCCCGCAGGCCCCGCGCGCGTACCACCTTGTCGGTGAGCCGGCCGTAGAACGCGGCGGCCGACTCCGTACAGGCCGGCGTGAGACCGCCGATGACCTTCGGGGTGGTGGCCGGGGTGAAGTCGCGGTTGCCGGGATCCACCCGGCTGGGCGAGTAGGCGAGGTGGAAGTCGCGCCCCGCCCGCAGGCCCGAGCCCTCCTCCAGCAGGGGCCGCAGGAAGTCCTCCGTGGTGCCCGGGTGGACCGGAGACTCCAGGATCACCGTGGTGTGCGGGCGCAGCCGTCCGGCGAGGGTGCGGGCCGCCGCCTCCATCTGCCCGAGGTCGAGTCCGCCGTCGGCGCCGCGCGGGGTCGGCGCGCAGATGACGGCCGTACGTACCCGGCCGAGCTCGACCGGGTCCTTGGCGACCCGGAAGCCCTTCGCGAGCATCCGGCGCAGTTCGGCGGGGCTGAGCGAGCCCGCCTCGGGTCCGGTGGCGTACCCGACCGTGGAGAGGCCGGCGGACACGGCGGCCTGGGCGAGGGGCAGGCCGTAGGGACCGAGTCCCATGACGGCGAGGTCTGCGGGCATGGCGTGGGCCGTCCTTCCCAGTAACCGAAGCGGGACAGGTGCGCAAGCCCTGTGGACAGGATGAGCGAAGCGCAATGTCAGACTAGGAGTAAATATGAACGTTATGTGGGATTGTGTACGTGTGTCTTCCGGGGGTTCGGTGAGCGTTGTCCACAGGCTGTGGGCGCGTGGTGGCTGAAGTCGGCCATCGCGGTCAGACTTTGGGCAGGGGCCCCGCCTGCCGGGTGCGGCCCGTGTGCGAGCGACGACCGACGACGAGCCATGACCGATGGCGGCAGAGCGGGAGGCAGCGGTGAGGACAGCGACACTGGGGCCGAAGCAGCGGGCGGAGTCCTTGGCGGCCATGGCCGAGCGCGAGCTGGACGTGCTGGTCGTGGGCGGCGGGGTGGTCGGCGCGGGGACCGCGCTGGACGCGGCCACCCGGGGCCTGAACACCGGCATAGTCGAGGCCCGGGACTGGGCCTCGGGCACCTCCAGCAGGTCCAGCAAGCTGGTCCACGGCGGTCTGCGCTATCTGGAGATGCTCGACTTCGCCCTGGTCCGCGAAGCCCTCAAGGAACGCGGCCTGCTCCTGGAGCGGCTCGCCCCGCACCTCGTCAAGCCGGTGCCGTTCCTCTATCCCCTCCAGCACCAGGGGTGGGAGCGGCTGTACGCGGGCTCGGGCGTCGCGCTCTACGACGTGATGTCGATGGCCCGCGGACACGGCCGGGGCCTGCCCGCCCACCGCCACCTGAGCCGCCGTCAGGCCCTGCGCGTGGCACCCGCCCTGCGCAAGGACGCCCTGGTCGGCGCCATTCAGTACTACGACGCGCAGATGGACGACGCCCGCTACGTGGCCACCCTGGTGCGCACGGCGGTGTCCTACGGCGCGAAGGCCGCCAACCGCGCCCGCGTGACCGGGTTCCTGCGCGAGGGCGAACGGGTCGTCGGGGCCCGGGTACTGGACGTCGAGGGCGGCGGGGAGTACGAGATCCACGCCCAGCAGGTGGTCAACGCCACCGGGGTGTGGACCGACGACACCCAGGCGATGGTCGGCGAGCGCGGCCAGTTCCACGTCCGCGCCTCCAAGGGCATCCACCTGGTGGTCCCCAAGGACCGCATCCACTCCACCACCGGCCTGATCCTGCGTACCGAGAAGTCGGTCCTGTTCGTCATCCCCTGGGGCCGGCACTGGATCATCGGCACCACCGACACCGACTGGGACCTCGACAAGGCCCACCCGGCCGCCTCCAGCGCTGACATCGACTACCTGCTCAACCACGTCAACTCGGTGCTCGCGGTGCCGCTCTCGCGTGACGACGTCCAGGGCGTGTACGCGGGCCTGCGCCCGCTGCTGGCCGGCGAGTCCGACGCCACCAGCAAGCTGTCGCGCGAGCACACGGTCGCGCATCCGGCACCTGGGCTCGTGGTGGTCGCGGGCGGCAAGTACACGACGTACCGCGTGATGGCCAAGGACGCCGTCGACGAGGCGGTCCACGGGCTGGACATGCGGGTCGCGGAGTGCGTCACCGAGGACATCCCGCTGCTCGGCGCGGAGGGCTACCGGGCGATGTGGAACGCACGGGCCCGGATCGCCGCCCGCACCGGCATCCACGTCGCCCGGGTCGAGCACCTCCTCAACAGGTACGGCTCGATGGCGGACGAACTCCTCGACCTCATCGCGGCCGACCCCGCCCTCGGAGAGCCGCTCGCGGCCGCCGACGACTACCTGCGCGCCGAGGTCGTCTACGCCGCCTCCCACGAGGGAGCCCGCCATCTCGACGACGTCCTCACCCGCCGCACCCGCATCTCGATCGAGACCTTCGACCGGGGCACCCGCAGCGCCCGTGAGGCCGCCGAACTGATGGCGCCGGTCCTCGGCTGGGACAAGGACCAGATCGAGCGGGAGGTCGAGCACTACGAGAAGCGGGTGGAGGCGGAACGGGAGTCCCAGCTCCAGCCGGACGACCTGACGGCCGACGCGGCCCGCCTGGGAGCCCCGGACATCGTGCCGCTGTAGGCCCGCGTCCCAGCGGCGGCGGGCCCCCGCGGCCGGTCTAGCCGCCGCTCGGACAGAACTCGGCGGCGAGCAGCGCGGGTTCGAGCTCCGGGTCCGCCACCGTCGTCGTGTTCACACGGAACGTCAGGACGTGCCGGCCGCCGACCTGGCCGGCACTGAGCACGTAGCTGCCCGCTATCCGGCCGTTGTGCCCCCACACCGTGGTCCCGCACGGCAGCCTCAGGGGAAAGACGCCCAGGCCGTACGCCCCCCGCGTGGCACGGGTGTCGAGCATCTCGCCCAGCAGGCGCGGGGACAGCAGTTCGCCGCCCAGCAGGGCCGCGTAGAAGCGGTCCAGGTCGGCGAGGGTGGTCACCAGCTCGCCCGCGGCGCCGGCCACCCGCGGGTCGAGGTCGGTGACGTCGGAACCGTCGGCCGCGTAGGCGGTGCCGTGCGGCGCGGGCAGCGAGGTGCGGGTGCCCGGGAAGGACGTGCCGGTCAGCCCGAGGGGAGCGATGACGCGGCGCCGGACCTCGGTCGCGTACGAGTGACCGGTGACCTGGCGGACGACCATGCCGAGCACGACGTAGTCGGTGCTGGAGTACGCGTAGCGGCCCAGGCCGGTGGAGGGGAGGGCGAGCGAGACGCGTACCGCCTGGAGCGGAGTCAGGGGGACGGAACCCCGGGTGGCCTCGGTGAAGTCGGCCAGCCCGCTGGTGTGGGACAGCAGGGCGCGCAGGGTGATCCGCCGCCCGTCGACGCCCCGCCCGCGCAGCAGCCCCGGCAGGTGGCGCTCCACCGGGTCGGACAGGGAGAGCCGGTGTTCCGCGGCCAGTTGCAGGACGACGGTGGCGATGAAGGTCTTGGTGACGCTGCCGGCGCGGAAGTGGTCGGCGCGGGAGATGCCGCGTCCGGCCTCCGCGTAGCGCACGTCGTCGCCGTTGTGTTCCAGGACGGCGACGGCGGGCACCCGTCCTTTGGTGAGGAACTGTGACAGGAGCGGGTTCACGGCCCGCGCCGAGGCCACGGATCCGGCCGCGACCGGGGTCAGCAGCAGGGTGAGAGAGGCCGGTATGGCCGCCAGTGTCCGAAGCGAGGGCATCCGGATTCCTCTCTTGTCGGGGCTCATCATCCCGGCTCGCGTGACTCCCCCGTCACCGGGGGTTCCGGTCGTCCGGCCCCGGCGCGCGATCAGGGGCCCCCTGGGCGTCGGGCACTTGTCGGGTGAGGGACAATGAAGGCTCTGTCAGGGCGGGTTGCATGAGGGGACGCATGTCGGAGGCGGAGCGGGCGGGTATTTCTCGTCAGGAGACTCGTCAGGGCAACAGTGAGCGTCTTCTCGCCGGGCGGTACCGGCTGGGACGAGTGCTCGGCCGCGGCGGCATGGGCACGGTGTGGCGCGCCGAGGACGAGACCCTGGGCCGGACGGTCGCCGTGAAGGAGCTGCGGTTCCCGTCGAACATCGACGAGGAGGAGAAGCGGCGCCTGATCACGCGCACGCTGCGCGAGGCCAAGGCGATCGCCCGGATCCGCAACAACAGCGCGGTGACGGTCTTCGACGTGGTCGAGGAGGACGACCGGCCCTGGATCGTGATGGAGCTGGTCGAGGGCAAGTCGCTGGCCGAGGCCATCCGGGAGGACGGCCTGCTCAAGCCCCGGCGCGCCGCCGAGGTCGGGCTCGCGATCCTGGACGTGCTGCGCTCCGCGCACCGCGAGGGCATCCTGCACCGGGACGTGAAGCCGTCCAACGTGCTGATCGCCGAGGGCGACGGCCGGGTCGTGCTCACCGACTTCGGCATCGCCCAGGTCGAGGGCGACCCGTCGATCACCTCCACGGGCATGCTCGTCGGCGCGCCCTCCTACATCTCCCCGGAACGGGCCCGCGGTCACAAGCCCGGCCCGGCGGCCGACCTGTGGTCGCTCGGCGGCCTGCTGTACGCGGCGGTCGAGGGCGCCCCGCCGTACGACAAGGGGTCGGCGATCGCCACGCTGACCGCGGTGATGACCGAGCAACTGGAGGAGCCCAAGAACGCGGGCCCGCTCCGGGACGTCATCTACGGCCTGCTCACCAAGGACCCGGCGAAGCGGCTGGACGACGCCGGGGCGCGGGCGATGCTCAACGCGGTGATCAACGCGCCGGAGGAACTGCCCGTCGACGCCACCCGGGTCGTGCCGCTGCCCGCGCAGCCGGACGCGCCGCAGGAGGAGAAGGGCACGGCGGCCAGGCGGGGCGAGGAGGCCGGCGAGAAGCTGCGCGGGGCGCTGCGGTCCGTGCGCAAGGCCGCGGGAGCGGCGACCGCCGCGTCCGCGGGCCGCACGAAGAGCGCCGCCGCCGACGCGGCCGCCGTCCAGGGTCCGAGTGCCTCCGGCTCGGCTGCCTCCGGTTCCGCCGCTTCCGGTTCGGCGCCGGTCTCCGGTGCCGCCGGCGGCGCGCGTTCCGCCGGTGGTCCCGTCGCCGGTGCGGCGGCCGGCGGTGCCGGTGCGCACGGCGGGTCCGCGGAGGCCAGGCGCGGCGCGGACAAGGCGAGTTCCGGTTGGCCGGTCATGCCGCCGCCGGACCTGGACCTGGCACCCAGGCCGGTGCCCCGGGCCCCGCTCACGGACGTGGTGCCGAGGCGGACCCTGGTGATCATCGCCGTGGTGGTCGCCCTCGTGGTCCTCGGCACCGTGCTCGCCCTCACGCTCGGCGGCGGCGGGGACGACAAGGGGAGCGGCAGGAGCGGCGGTTCCAAGCCGGTGGCCACCGCGGGCGCGAGCGCCGGGGCCGATTCCGGTTCGGGCTCCGGTTCGGGGTCCGGCGGCGGGTCCTCACCCAAGGGGGACACGAGCGGCGGCACGAAGACGGACGGTGACTCCGAGCCGGGCACGGACTCCGGGAACTCCGGGAACAGCGGCGATTCGGACGACAAGGATTCCTCGGCGTCGAACTCCAGTGGCAGTGACGACGACAAGGCCTCGGTGGCGCAGACGTACCACGGGGACCAGGGTTACTCGATCGGGCTGCCCGAGGGCTGGAAGTTCCAGACCGCCAGCGACGCCGGGGACCGGTTCACCGGGCCCGACGGGCAGAAGCTGCTGGTCGCCTGGACGAGCACGCCCAAGGGTGACCCGGTTGCGGACTGGCAGAACCAGGAGCGCGGCATGGTGCGCTCCCAGTACCAGAAGATCCGGATAGCGAAGGTGGACTACCGCGGCTGGAACACGGCCGACTGGGAGTTCACCTACGTGGACGGCGGTACCAGGTACCGGACCGTCGACCGCGGGTTCGTCGTCAGCCCGAAGCAGGGGTACGCGCTGATGTACACCGCGCGGGCCGCCGACTGGGACGGCGCGTCGCGCGAGGGCACCTGGAAGACGCTGGCGGCGAGCTTCGAGCCGAAGTGACAAATTCGCATCGCCTCAATGTGATGTGCCTCCGGCACGTATCGTGAGTGGTTGCAGACCGTACGCATCTGGATAGGTATGCGGAACGGCCCGCGAAACGAGCGGATTTGACCACCGGCCGGCCGGGGGAGGCAACGTGGACGACTACGCGGGTCGGGTACTCGCCGACCGCTACCGCCTGCCCCTGCCCCCCTCCGACGAGTACGAACACACCGAGACCCGCGCCTTCGACACCTACAGCGGGCAGGAGGTGTACGTCCGGCAGGTGCCGCTGCCCGAGGTCGTCGAGGCGGAGGTGCTCGACGCGGAGGGGCTGCCCGACGGGTTCACCGCCCGTGACCGCGGCGCGCGTCGGGTCCCGTCGGCCCGCAGTGCGACACGCCGGCCGAGCGACCCCGCGGTGCGCCGCGCCGTGGAGGCCGCGCAGGCGGCCGCCCGGATACCCGACCACCCCCGGCTCGACCAGGTCTTCGACGTGTTCGCGGAGGGCGGTTCGCTCTGGATCGTCAGCGAGTTCGTGGCCGCGCGGTCGCTGGCGGCCATGCTCGCCGAGCGGCCGCTGACGCCGTACCGGGCGGCCGAGGTCGCCTCCGACGTGCTGATGGCGCTCCGGGTGCTGCACGCGCACGGCTGGGTGCACCGCAACATCACCGCCCGCACGGTCCTGGTCTGCGACGACGGCCGGGTGATGCTGACCGGTCTCGCGGTCGGGGCGGCGGAGGAGGCGCTGTGCGGGTACGACCCGGTGCCGGCGCCGGAGGGGGACGGCGTCCCGGAGGCCGACGGCCGTCGGCGCGTCGCTGAGACGGAAGGTTCCGCCGCGCCCGGCGGTCCGGCCGGCCCCGGAGGCGCCGCCGCGCCGGCCGGCGGGGGCATCGGAAGCATCGGTGGTGCGGCGGGTGGTACGACCGGCGCGCAGCGCGCGCCCGGCGTACCGGAGACGGACCCCGAAGCCGCCCGGCGTGCCGCCATCCAGGCCCGAGCCGCGGGCGGGTTGCCGGCGGCCGGACCGGAGGAGGGCCCGGGCGGTGCCGGCACGGGCGCCGTGGAGCGACGGGCGCTGGAGACCGGAGCGGACGTCCGGGCCGCGAGGGCCGGGGCGATCGCCGCGTACCGGGCGGGGGCCAGGGCCGCGGCCCGGGTCCAGGAGGGGCAGCAGACCGGCCGCGCCGCGCTCCCCGGCGCCCGCCCCCCGGCCGACGGGGACACCGGCACGCCCGTACCGCCGCCGGCACCGTCGTCGTACGGCCCGGCACAGGCCAACGGCGCCGCGCAGGCGCCGCACGCTCCCGGACACGCCAACGGGGCCGCCCAGCAGCCGCCGTACCCGCACGGGCAGGGGCAGCTGGAGGTGGAGTCCTCCGGGGGCGGGCGGCGGGGCGCCGGCAGTGTGCCGCCCGGACAGATCGCCGACCCGTACGGGGTGAGCGGCGCGCCCTCGCCCTGGCACGGGGCGGTGCCCCGCCCCGGGGCGCCCGCCGCGGAGCGCACCGCGCTTCCGGCGGTCGGCCCCGGCACCGGCCTGCCGCGGCCGGTGGTGCCCGCGCAGACACCTCGTTGGGGCGAGCCGGGTGCGGCCGTGACGGCACGGCGCGGACCGGCCACCGCACTGGCCGCCGAGCGGGCCCGGCAGGTGCGGATGACCGTGGTCGGGCCGGTGACCGAGCGCTGGGCGCCGGAACAGGCCGGGCCCGTGCACGAGAACTGGCAGCTGGCGGCCCCCATCGGCCCGGCCACCGACCTCTGGGCGCTCGGCGCGCTGCTGTTCCGGGCGGTGCAGGGACACGCGCCGTATCCGGAGGAGTCGACGGCCGAGCTGGTGCAGCTGGTGTGCTCGGAGCCGCCCGCCTTCGCCGAGGAGTGCGGTTCGCTGCGGCCCGTCGTGGAGTCGTTGCTGCGCCAGGACCCCACCGAGCGGCTGGACTTCGAGGAACTGCGCGGCTGGCTTCGTTCGCTGGTGCGTTCCGCGCCCGAACCGGACGCCGGCGCACACGTCGTCTCCGCCCCGCCCGCCGCCGACCCGGCCCGGCTGCCGATCGTCCGCCGTCGCGGGCAACTGGTGCGCTGGCGCCGGGCCGGGCTCCCGGCGACCAGCCCGCACGGCCGGCACAAGCGGGCCCGCCAGGAGGCCGGGTCGCCACGCCGGCTGGGCCGGACACTGCTTCTGCTGGTGCTGCTCCTGCTGGCCGCCGTCATCGCGTACGCGATGCTGTTCCTGCCGAAGAAGGGGGACGCGGACAACGGCGCCGCGTCGAACGGCGACCGGACGGGCACGGCCGGAGAGGTCAGCGGTGCGCCGAGTCCGAGCCCGACCCCCAGGCAGACCCCGTCGCGGACGGCGCCCCCGTCCACCGAGACGCAGACCACCGCCGGTTCGACGGGCGGCGCCACGACCGCGCACGGCTTCACCCTGCGCGACGACCCGGACGGCTTCCAGGTCGCCGTCGCCCAGGGCTGGAGCCGTACGCCTCGCAACGGCAGCGGCCAGGTTGTCTACTCGCACGGGAGGTTCGAGCTGATCGTGGTCGCCGGACGGGACACCTCCGCGACCTACGGCTCCGACCCGATGGCGTACCAGCGGGACAAGGAACGGGAGTTGCAGCCGTATCGGGACTCCAGCTGGGCCACGGCGGGTGGGCTGCGGACCATCACGGTGGGGCAGCGGGTGTCGGCCGAGGGGCAGTTCACCTGGACGGACAGCGGGCAGGGCGACCTGTTCGTGCGGAACATGGTCTTCCTGATCGACGGGCGATACCACATCGTGCAGGTCCGCGGCCCGGAGTCGGAACGGGACGAGGTCACGCGGCTGTACGAGCAGGCGTCGTCGACGTACGAGTACACGCGCTGAGCGTCAACGTCGTCGCGGGCCCGACGGTTCCCGATCCGATGGGCGGATTCTGTTCACTTTCCGTGCGGAAGGCGAAAACCGTCACAGTGCTGTCTCCGTGGGACCCCGGCGGTTCCATGACCGTCGGGGGGTCCTTAGTCTGACCCTGACAAGACCATTGCGGGGCAACGTGAATCAGATGCAGGGCCTGCTCATCGCGGGCCGCTACCGGCTGGCCGAGATCATCGGCAGCGGCGGCATGGGCCGGGTGTGGCGAGCCCATGACGAAGTGCTGCACCGAGCCGTCGCCATCAAGGAGCTGACGGCCGCGCTCTACGTCTCCGAGAGCGACCAGGCCGTTCTTCTGGCCCGCACCCGGGCCGAGGCACGGGCCGCGGCGCGTATCAACCACTCCGCCGTCGTCACCGTCCACGACGTCCTCGAACACGACGGCCGGCCGTGGATCGTCATGGAGCTGGTCGAGGGCCACTCACTGGCGGACGCGGTCAAGGAGCAGGGGCGCATCGAGCCGCGGGAGGCCGCGCGGATCGGGCTGTGGGTCCTGCGCGCGCTGCGCGCCGCGCACGGCGCCGGCGTGCTGCACCGGGACATCAAGCCCGGCAACGTGCTGCTCGGCCGGGACGGCCGGGTCCTCCTGACCGACTTCGGCATCGCGCAGATCGAGGGCGACACCACGATCACCCGTACCGGGGAGGTCGTCGGATCCGTCGACTACCTCGCGCCGGAGCGCGTGCGCGGGCACGATCCCGGACCGTCCTCCGACCTGTGGGCGCTGGGCGCGACGCTGTACACCGCGGTGGAGGGCCGTTCGCCGTTCCGCCGCACCTCACCGCTGACCACCATGCAGGCGGTCGTCGAGGACGAGGCCACCGAACCGCGCAACGCGGGCCCGCTGGAGCCGGTCATCACCGCGCTGCTGCGCAAGGAACCCGACCAGCGGCCCGGCCCCGAGGAGACCGAGCAGATGCTCGCCGAGGCGGCGGAGGGCCGACGGCCGAGCGGGGCACAGGCGTACGTGCCGACGCGGTCACAGGTCACCGAGGTGTCCCGGCCGGACCCCGGCCTGCCGTACCAGGGCTCGTACGACAGCTCGCGGGACTCGGCGTCGTACGGCACCCCGTACGGCGGCTCGCGGGGCGGGTCCTACGGCGGCCCGTACGAGGTCGGCTCCGCGAACCCGCCGACGGCCATCGCACCCCCCTCCGCCCCCGGCCGACCGGGCCGGCGCCGGCTGCGGACGCTCGCGCTGGTCGTCGCGACGGCCGCACTGCTCGGCGGCGGCGCGGCGGTCGCCCTGCAGAAGTGGGACTTCGGGCAGCAGCAGGACGACGGCGGGAGGGTGGTTCCCCCGGTCACGTCCAGCTCCTCCTCCCAGGGCGCGACCACGGGCCCGGAGGGCACGATTCCCGAGGGCTGGAAGAAGTACGACGACCCCGCGGGCTTCACGCTGTACCTGCCGGCGGGCTGGGAGCGCACGGTGTCCATCAAGAAGACGGACGGACTGGAGCAGATCGACTACTCGCCCGACGGAGGCACGCACCTCGTACGCGTCGCTGTCGACACCTCACCCGACTACACCAACGCGTACGACCACATGCGCAACCTCGAGAAGCGGCTCAAGGAGAGGCTGGTGGACTACACGACGGTGAGCCTGAAGAAGGACGCGTACCGCGATCTGCCGAGCTCCCGCTGGGAGTACACGTGGACCGCGCTGGCGAAGGACGCGAAGGTGCCGGGGTCGTACCGGGCCGTCGACGTCGGCTATTTCACCGGCGACGGAGTCGAGTACGCGATCTACACGGCCTCACCGGCCGCCGACTGGGCCTCCACCAGCAAGCAGTTCACCTCCGTCCTCCAGGGCTGGCGAGAGGGCGAAGTCAGGCCGTGAGGGCGCCAGGCGGCGCTCAGGCCCAGTCCGCGCAGGTGTGGCCGCCGACTATCTTGTCCCCTTCCCAGACCGCCACGTGCACGCCGACATAGCGGAGCCAATTGTCGGTGCTCGACGCGTGAGTGCTGAAGGTGAGAGTCGATCCGTTTCCGTCGTATTCGTGGTGCCAGGTCCAATCCTTCAGGTTCTCGCCGCCGTTGGAGGAGATGAGTTCGATGGCCACGTGGTGACCGTCGGCCGCGGTGTCCTTGACCCAACCGCTGATGTCCACGTAATTGTCCGACCAGTTGGTGAACGTGAGGCTCCCCGAGGCGCCGGACGTGGAGCACGACGCGCCGCCACTCGCCGCGCTGGCATCGGTCACCGTGGCCGTGGCGAATATGGCGGCCGCCGCGACAGCCGTGACGGAAAGGCGCTTCCATGTATTTACCATAAAGGCAAAATAAAGCTTCCATGATTCACTTGGTAGCGCTTTTCCGGTCGCCCGCTTCATCTTGCTCGGGGCTTATGTCCGGGCGGCTTGCCATGTCTTGTGTTCATTTCAAAACCTGATGTGGCCGAAAATGATCGCCTCTGATGGTTGAGGCGGCGGCGGCACACTTGGCCGGTCACCGTCCGGAACGGATCCGTCCGGCGGGGCATGATGGGGGTCATGGGGACCGACGGGGAAGCCGTTCGTCTGGTCGCGGGGCGTTATCGCCTGGAAGCGCGGCTCGGGCGGGGCGGAATGGGTGTCGTGTGGCGCGCCACCGATCAGTTGCTCGGCCGGCGGGTCGCCGTGAAGGAACTCACCGTCGACGACTCCCTCCCGGACGACGACGCCCGGCTGCGCCGCGACCGCACCCTGCGAGAGGCGCAGGCCGTCGCGCAGCTGCACCACCCGCACATCATCGTGGTGCACGACGTGGTCGAGGAGGGTGAACGGCCCTACATCGTCATGGAACTGGTCGTCGGGGGTTCGCTCGCCGACCTGATCTCGCGGAACGGCCCGGTGGACGCCGGGGAGGCGGCACGGATCGGGATCGCCCTGCTGAGCGCGTTGCGGACGGCGCACACGGCCGGGGTGCTGCACCGGGACATCAAGCCGGCGAACGTACTCGTCGAGACGGCCACCGGGCGTGTCGTCCTCACCGACTTCGGGATCGCCCAGGTCGCGGGCGCCACCACGCTCACCGAGACCGGCTCCTTCGTCGGATCGCCCGAGTACACCGCGCCCGAGCGGATGTCCGGCTCCCGGTCCGGCCCCGCCTCCGACCTGTGGTCGCTGGGCGTGCTGCTGTGCGCGGCCCTCAGCGGCGAGTCGCCGTTCCGGCGCGACTCGCTCGGCGGAATCCTGCACGCCGTGGTCTCCGACGAGATCCGGCCGCCCGCTCAGGCGGAGCCGCTGCTGCCGGTCGTACGCGGGCTGCTGGAGCGGGACCCCGAGCGGCGGCTGGGCGCGGCGGAGGCCGAGCGGATGCTGCGCGCGTTCCTGGAGACGGGGACCGTGGCGGCCGCCCGCGCGGCGGAGGGCGTCGGCGTCTCCGCCTACACGCCGACCCAGCGGGACGTGCCCCGGCCACCGGCCCCGGCGCCGGCCGGCCCGCCCCGGTCCTCGCCCCGCGGGCTGCTGGTCGCCGCGCTGCTGGTCGCGGCGATGGCCGGGGCCGGAGTGTCGGCGGCCGCGCTGCTGTTCCACGGTGGCGGAGGCGGCGGCACCCCGGCCCCCGGGAGCACGGCGACCGCCGCCACGGCACGCCCGACGGCCACCACCCCGTCCCCGTCGCCACCGTCGTCCCCCTCGCCGTCGCCATCGGCCGCCAACTCACGCTCTGTGCCGTCGGGTTACCGTCTCGCGCGGGACCCCGGCGGCTTCTCCCTGGCCGTACCGGAGGACTTCACCCGCGACCCGCAGGGCCAGCGCGTCTTCTACCTGTCGTCCGGGCAGGCGTTCCGGCTCGGCATCAAGGTCTCCGAGCCGCAGACCGGCGGTCCGGGGTCGGCGATGCGGCGGGCGGCGGCGGCAGGGCCGAGCACCAACCCCGGGTACCACGACGGCCGCGTCTCCGACACCACGCACTCCGGACACCCCGCCGCCTTCTGGGAGTTCACCTGGAACGGCTTCAGCGCGTCGGAGGGGCCCCGGCACACCTTCGACCTGTGCTGGGAGGAGGGCGGCCGGATGTACGACGTGTGGGTGTCGGCCCCGGTCGGGAAGGTGCGGGAGGCGCGGGAGTACTTCGACGTCGCGGTCGACACGTTCGCGGCGCGCCGGTGACCCGGGCGTTCGCCTCCGCCGCGACCCGCGGGGCACGCACCGTCGCCGGCGTCCTGGCACCGGACCCGGATCGCCCAACTCGCCGTCACGGACCGGACATCGGGCGGTGGAAGGTCCCCTCCGGGCCCTCCCGCTGGAAGGTGCCCGTGCCGTGCGGTCCGCTGACCGTGGCACTTCGACAAGGGCATGGTGCGCAAGGTACTCATGTGCCATGAGTGAAGACGGCGAACGGCCGGTCGGGGAACGTCTGATCGGCGGGCGCTACCGGCTCGCCGACCGCATCGGCTCGGGCCCGGCCGGCACCGTGTGGCGCGCCCGCGACGAGCAGGACGGGCGGCAGGTCGCCGTCAAGGAGCCGCGTCCGGCCGACGAGCCGGACGCCGAGGAGCGGCAGCGCGCCGCACACCGCCTGCTGCACGAGGCGCGGGCCGCCGCGCGCGTCGACCACCCGGCCGCCGTCACCATTCTCGACGTGCTCGAGGAGAACGAACTCCCCTGGGTCGTGATGGAGTTGGTGGAAGGGCCGTCACTCCGGGACGCCCTCGCCACCGGGGGGCCGCTGGCCCCGGCGGAGGCCGCCCGGATCGGCCTCGCGGTACTCGGCGCCCTGCACGCCGCCCACGGCGTCGGCATCGTGCACCGTGACCTCAAGCCGTCCAACGTCCTGCTGGAGACCGGGGGCGAGCGGGTCGTGCTCACCGACTTCGGCATCGGCGCGGGGCAGCAGGGGCAGCAGGGGCAGGGCGAGGGCGACACGGGACGCGACGGACGCGAGGGGCGCGAGGGGTACGAGGGGTACGAGGCCTCCGGTGGTTTCGTGGCGCCCGAGTGCGCCGCGGGGCGCGGTGCCGGTCCGGCCTCCGACCTGTGGTCGCTGGGCGCCCTGCTGCGGGCGGCCACCGCGGGGCGGCCCGGTCCCCTCGGCCCGCTCCTGGAGCGGCTCCTGGCCGCCGAGCCCGAGGCCCGGCCGGCCGCTCCGGAGGTGGCGGCGACCCTCGCCGAGGCCGCCGGAGTCCCGCTGCCGACATGGGTCACGCATCCCCAGGCGCCGACGCCGGCCGCGGCGCCCCCACCGCCGCCGCCCGCGCCGTCCGACACGGCTCCCGAACCCCGGCGGCTCACCCCGCTCGCCGCCCTCGGCCTGCTGCTCGCCAAAAAACCGGAACGCGGCTGACGGACCCTGACCGCCTCGTTCAACGCGCTGATCAGCACATTCCCTGCCAGTGATCACTGGCGTCATGTGTGCACTCGGTGAATCCCGGTTACCCACGGGTACCCAAAGGCTCCGCTCCCGAATACCCTGCGGCTCATGACGGACTCGCAGGCCCCGGCCCCCGCACCGGCCACCACCGGCACGAACCCGCTCGCCCCCGCCCCCGCAGGGGCCCGAACCGCCGCCGACGTGGTCACGCCAGAGCTGGTCGCGCAGCTCACCAAGGGCGTCGTCGGCTCCGGCCGTACGGCCAACCACACGCCCTTCACCGGCGAGAAGCTGGCCGACCTGCCCGAGTCCACCCCCGACGACGTGGCGAAGGCATTCGACGCGGCGCGTGCCGCCCAGGCCGTGTGGGCGAAGGTACCGGTACGGGAGCGCGCCGCCGTCCTGCTCCGCTTCCACGACCTGGTGCTGGCCCGGCAGGCGGAGGTCCTCGACCTCATCCAGCTGGAGACCGGCAAGGCCCGGCTGCACGCGCACGAGGAGGTGCAGGCCGTCGCCGTCGCCGCCCGCCACTACGGCCGCAAGGCCCCCTCCTACCTGCGGCCGAAGCGGCACGCCGGCGCCATGCCGACCCTCACCAAGGTCACCGAACTGCGCCACCCGCGGGGCGTGGTCGGCCAGATCGCCCCCTGGAACTACCCGCTGGAACTCTCCGTCGGCGACGCGCTGCCCGCCTTCGCCGCGGGCAACGCGGTCGTCATGAAGCCGGACACCGAGACCTGCCTGACCGCCCTGTGGGCCCGCGACATCCTCATCGAGGCCGGGCTGCCCGCCGGTGTCTTCCAGGTCGTGCTCGGCGAGGGTCCGGTCGTCGGCCCCGAGGTCGTACGGCACGCCGACTACGTCTCCTTCACCGGCTCCACCCGCACCGGACGCCAGGTCGCGCAGGGCGCGGCGGCCCGGCTGGTCGGCGTCTCCCTCGAACTCGGCGGCAAGAACGCCATGCTGGTGCTCGCCGACGCCGACATCGAGAAGGCGGCCGCCGGCGCGGTCCGCGCCTGCTTCTCCTCGGCCGGCCAGCTCTGCATCTCCATCGAGCGGCTGTACGTGCACGAGTCGATCGCCGACGCCTTCGTCGAACGGTTCGCGGCCCGCACCAGGGCCATGCGCCTCGGCAGGTCGCTCGCCTACGGCGCCGACATGGGGTCCCTGGTCGGCGAACGCCAGCTGGAGACGGTCACCCGCCACGTCGACGAGGCCGTCGAGAAGGGCGCGACCGTCGTCGCCGGCGGCACCGCGCGCCCCGACATCGGCCCCTACTTCTACGAGCCGACCATCCTCGACGGCGTCGAGGACGCGATGGCCGTCTGCACGGAGGAGACCTTCGGCCCGGTCGTCTCCCTCTACCGGTTCAAGACCGAGGAGGAGGCCATCGAGCACGCCAACGGCACGCCGTACGGCCTGAACTCCTCGGTCTGGACGAAGAACGGCGGCCACGGCCGCGAGGTCGCCGCCCGTCTGCGCACCGGCACGGTCAACGTCAACGAGGGCTACGCCCCGGCCTACGGCAGTGTCCAGTCCCCGATGGGCGGCATGAAGGACTCGGGCCTCGGCCGCCGGCACGGCTCGGAGGGCATCCTCAAGTACACGGAGGCGCAGACGGTCGCCCAGCAGCGCCTGCTCCCCATGGCCCCCTCCCTCGGCATGGACGACGAGAAGTACGCCCAGTTCATGAGCACCAGCCTGAAGGTGATGAAGGCACTGAGGCTGCGATAGCCGACCCGTCTTTTTTGGGGGCGCGGGGAACTGCGCGACCAGCCACCGACCACCCGCAGTGCACACTCAAAGGGGAGATGGCACGTTGTCTCAGGACACCTATGACTACGACGTCCTGGTCGTCGGCTCCGGCTTCGGCGGCTCCGTAAGCGCCCTTCGCCTCAGCGAGAAGGGCTACAAAGTCGGCGTCCTGGAAGCCGGCCGCCGCTTCACCCGCGACTCCCTCCCCAAGAACTCCTGGGACATCAGGAACTACCTCTGGGCCCCGCAGCTCGGCTGCTACGGCATCCAGCGCATCCATCTCCTCGGCAACGTCATGGTGCTGGCCGGCGCGGGCGTCGGCGGCGGCTCGCTCAACTACGCCAACACCCTCTACGTCCCGCCGAAGGCCTTCTTCGACGACCCCCAGTGGCGGGACATCACGGACTGGCAGGAGGAGCTGAAGCCGTACTACGACCAGGCGGAGCGCATGCTCGGCGTGCGGCTCAACCCGACGATGACCCCCTCCGACGTCCACCTGAAGGCGGCGGCGGAGAAACTCGGCGTCGGCGACACCTTCCACCTGGCCCCCGTCGGCGTCTTCTTCGGCGACGGCCGGGACGCCGGCGGGGAGGCCAAGGCCGCCCCCGGTGACCAGGTCGCCGACCCCTACTTCGGCGGCGCGGGCCCCGCCCGCAACGCCTGCACCGAGTGCGGCGAGTGCATGACCGGCTGCCGGCACGGTGCGAAGAACACCCTCAACGAGAACTACCTGCACCTCGCCGAGCGGGCGGGCGCGGTCGTGCACCCCATGACCACCGTCGTCTCCGTCACCGACGACTCCCGGGGCGGCTACGCGATCGCGACCCTGCCCACCGACGACAGGAAGGCGCAGGGCCGGACCTTCAAGGCCCGCCGGGTCGTCGTCGCGGCCGGCACCTACGGCACCCAGACCCTCCTGCACCGGATGAAGGCGGGCGGCCAACTGCCCTACCTCTCCGACCGGCTGGGCGATCTCACCCGTACCAACTCCGAGGCCCTGGTCGGCGCGCAGACCGACGACCGCCGCTACCGCAGGGCGCACGGCGCCCCGAAGGCCGACTTCACCAAGGGCGTCGCGATCACCTCGTCCATCCACCCGGACGAGAACACGCACATCGAACCCGTCCGCTACGGCAAGGGCTCCAACGCGATGGGCGGCATGTCCATCCTCCAGGTGCCGTACGCGGAAGGCTCCTCCCGTGTCCTCGGCTGGCTGGCGAACGCGGCCCGCCACCCGGTGCTGGTGCTGCGCTCGCTCTCCAACCGGCGGTGGTCGGAGCGGACCATCATCGGCCTGGTGATGCAGTCGCTGGACAACTCCCTGACGACGTACCTGAAACCGGACGGCGTCGGCAAGGGCCTGCTCACCGCCCGGCAGGGGCACGGCGCGCCCAACCCCAAGCAGATCAAGGCCGCTTCGGAGGCGGCCACCGTGCTGGCCGCCGAGATCAACGGCTTCGCCGGCAGCAACGTCGGCGAGCTGATGGGCACGCCGCTCACCGCGCACTTCCTCGGCGGCTGTCCGATCGGCGACTCGCGCGAGACCGGGGTCATCGACCCGTACCACCGGCTCTACGGCCACCCGGGCATCTCGGTCGTGGACGGCGCGGCCGTCTCCGCGAACCTGGGCGTGAACCCGTCCCTGACCATCACGGCGCAGGCGGAGCGTGCGATGTCCTACTGGCCCAACAAGGGCGAGGCGGATCCGCGGCCCCGGCAGGGCGAGGCGTACGAGCGGCTGCGGCCGGTCGAGCCGCACCGTCCCGCGGTCCCCGCGGACGCCTTCGGCGCGCTGCGCCTGCCGCTCCTCGGCATCCCGGCCGTCCCCCCGAAGAAGTGACCCGGGCGGCGCGTGTCCCGGAGTGATCCTGGCGGGGCGCGTCCGCGGTGATCCTGGGGGCGCGCGTCCGGCCGCGGTGATCCGGGCGGCGGGTGTCCTGGAGTGATCCAGGCGGCGCGCGTCCCGGAGTGGCCCGGATGCCGAAGAGGGACCTGTGCCCCCCTCCGAGCCCAGGTCCCTCTTCGTCCGGTGCGCGCGGCCGCCGCAGGGCGACGGTCCGCGCGACCTCGTTCACATGGCTACGCGGCCGCCCCGGACCTGCGGCGCCGCACCACGAACACCGCACCGGCACCGGCCACGACGGCGACCCCGCCGACCAGGCCGATGACCGGGAGGGCCGAGCTGGAGCCGGTCTCGGCGAGGTTGCCGGTCGGCAGGTCGGAGACCTCGCCCTGCGGCCGCTTCACGGAGTCCTTGCCGCCGTCGTCGCTCGGCTTGGCCGTACCCGGGTCCGGGTTCGAGGAGCCCGCCTTGAGGACGGTGAAGTCGTACTGGGCCCAGCCCTCGGCGATGCAGTCCTGGCCGTCGACCTTGTCGAGGTAGGCGCCGGAGCCGAAGGAGTAGGCGTCACCCGCGGGCGCCTTGGCGTCGATGGAGACCCGCAGGTCGACCGACTTGCTCGCGCCGGACTTGAGCTTCTCGACGTAGAAGAAGTAGTCGCCGGCCCAGTCGTCGCTGCCGATCCGGTCCCAGGAGCCGCTGTCGGGGTTCTTGAACTCCAGGTCGACGTACGGGCTGAGGAACTTCTCCTCGCTGAGCTCGTAGTTCTCGATCTCGGCGTAGAAGGCGACACCGTCGACGTCGGTCTTGGACTCGTTGGTCACGACCAGCTTGAAGCCGTGGAAGCCGTCACCCGCGACGATCTTGCCGGGCAGGCCCTTGATGTCGGCGGAGACCTTGGCGTTGCCGAAGTCCTCGTCGAGGTCGTCGCAGTAGGGGACGTCCGGGTCGGACGGGTCCTCGCTGGGCTCCGCCGACTCGGACGGCTCGGCCGAGGCGGACGCGCTGGCGCTGGCACTGGCGCTCGCGCTGTCACTGGGCGAGGCGGACGCCGGCGCGGACTCGGACGCGGAGGCGCTGTCGCTCGGCGCGGCGGAGTCCGACGCGGAGGCCGAGGGGGAGTCGCTCGGTATCTCGCTCGGCGCGCTCTCGGACGCGGACGCGGCAGGATCGTCGTCCGCGAAGGCGGCCGGTGCGGACAGCAGGGCGATGGGCGCGATGACAGCCGTGGCGGCTGCTGCGGCCATGGCGCGGCGAAGCTTCATGAGGACCCCCGTGATTCAGACGCGGCAGATGGATGTAACCGCTGGTTCCGCTGATGTGACCGGTGAATCCGATGAATGGTTGCCTCCACATTCACCAAATTCTTATGTGACGGTCGTCACGCCAGGCGGGCGGTGTCGTCGGCGGGGGAGGCCGGTCGCGCTGACCGGCACGTCCACGGCCGGTTCCGGGCTATTGTCGCCCCGTCGAACGGCCGAGCGAGAGAGTGTCATGTCTGACAGACGGTCCGAGAATTCGTCGGGGGACGAGCCGTCGTCGTCCTCCTCCATACCCGACGAGGTGTGGGAGCGGTTCATCCGCGACTCCGAGCGCGACATCCGCAAGTCCGCTCCGAAGGAGCCCTCCGCCCGCGCCCGGCAGGTGGCCGAGCGGCTCAAGGGGCAGCCGGAGCCCGCGGGCTGGCGGACCGGACCGGCGTGGCAGGAGATGAACGGGCGGGCCGCCCGGCGCCGCAAGGTGTGGGCCGTGATCGGTCTGCCGGTGGCGGTCGCCGTAGCCGTCGTGGCGATGCGGCCCTCGCTGATCCCCGGCGACCCGTTCGGCTCGGCGGCCGCCCACACGGACTCCGCCGCCTCGCGGCTTCCCGACGAGACCGCCGCCCCGACCGCGCCGCCGTCCGCGGTCGCCGCCCGGACCCCCACCCTGGCCCACCCGTTCGCGGGCTCCCCGGCCCTGCGCTGGGCCGACGGCGAGGCCGGCATCGTCCTGCCGAAGGCCACCGCGCTCGGCTCGATCCCCAAGGACCGTGTCGAACTGGCCCTCCAGCAGACCAAGAAGCTGCTGGTCGACGCCAACCTCAACCCCGAGGTCGTGGCCGGCGCCCACCCCGACGCCGCCCTCGCCGTGCTCGACCCCAAGCAGCCCCGCATGCTGGAGGAGCTCGACACCGCGCTGCGCCACCCCAGCAAGGCCCACGACCCGCTGTCCCTCTTCAGCCGCTTCGACCCGGAGGACGTGATGCCGGCCGGCAAGGTCGTCAAGACCCGTGGCCGGATCACCTTCGCCAGGGGCAAGTTCGAGGGCGTGGCCGTGCACGCGGACTACACCTTCGTCTACCCGGTCGTCCCCGTCGACGGCTCCGGCGAGGTCACCCGCACCATCGTGCGCCGGGTCATCGACACCGAACTCCCCGATCCCGCGCGCTACCAGGTCACCCCCGGCCGCCTGACCCTCGTGAGCTACAACGAGGACGCCGGCAACTCGGCCTGCGACATCGACGACGGTTTCCTGCACCCGCAGTTCCCGTCCCAGGCGCCCACCGGCAGCGCCGCACCGAGCGGTCCGTCGGTCGACCCATACGACCGCAGCCGCAAGATCGGCGACGGGCCGGAGGGGTGCGGCAGGGTGAGCCGCACCTAGTCACTCACTCACTCACTCGCCCGCACGCCCGCTCCCGGGGACAGGCGAAGGGCCCCGCGGGACGGAGCCGCGGGGCCCTTCTTTCGTCAGCACCGACGTCAGGGCAGCGTCGGTGCCTGGGAGCGGCGCCGGGGGGTTGCGCCGCTGGTCTCTGTGCCCTGTGCCACCGTCCATGCTTCCGGTCGGGCGCCCCGGCGCACTCGGGGCGTACGGGCGGGTCCCGGCCTTCGACGGACGGTCGGCACACGGTAATTCCGTTGCCTGAACTGGGACTTGGGAGCTCGTGAAGGCTGTGGGGGCCCTCCAGGCATCGTGCTGGATGCACGGGGCCTCCGCAACCGTTTGACCCAGCCCTTATGCATTTTTGCAATTTTCCGCCGGTCGGCCCCGGGCGTCCCCGGAGCCGGCCGTCTCAGGTGTGACCGGGCTGCTGTCCCCTGCCGTCCGGTCACGTGACTGGAGCGAGGTCCCACGGCGCACGGCACGATCCGCACGCCTCATCGCTCCAGTGAGCCACGCGTGGTTCCTTCGGGCCCGCCCCTGGCTGGCACGGACACCCCACCAACGAAGCGGTTCGTGTCCCGGTCACGCGCCGTACGGGTGAGAAGGCCCCGAACTCAGATCCACCCGAACTCAGATCCGCCCGCGGCACAGTTCGAGGAGGGTCATGGCCAGCGCGGTGCCCGGCCTGCCCAGCGCCTCGTTGTAGTGGGCGAGGACCTCCATCTCCCGGGACAGGTTCACCCGGCGGCCGCCGGAGGAGATCCGGGCCTCCTGGACGACGGCGGAGACCGCCGTCCGTTCCTGGATCAGACCGATGATCCGGTCGTCGAGCGCGTCGATGCGCTCCCGCGCGCCGGTGATCACACCGGCGGCCTCGGGGGTACGCGCGCCGGTCCTCTCGGCGGTGGTCCGGTCGGCGGTGGTCCGGTCGGTACCGGTCTTCTCGGTGGGGCTGACGGTCATGTCGGGGCTCCTGGTTCTCGTCGTCCGCGTCGTCGGCGTCGTCGGCGTCGTCCGTGGAGGGGAGGCCCCGGGCGGGCACGGTCCGGAGAAACAGCAGGCGCCCCGGACCTTGTCGGCCCGGGGCGCCTGGGGAAGTCGCTCGTCAGTTGCTCAAGCGGCACGACCACGGCAGCCGGCGGGCCGGTTGCCATAGGTAAACGTGTAGGTCGTCTGCGTGAGCATGCGGGCGAGTATGCCACAGCACCTCGTCGGGGTGCCGCCCGCCCGCCCCGTTAGAATCGGTAACCACAGACCCCCGCCCCACCGCCGGAAGGCACCCCGTGTCATCAGCGACTCCCGCTGCCGCCACCCCCGACACCGTCCTGGTCGTCGACTTCGGCGCGCAGTACGCCCAGCTCATCGCCCGCCGCGTCCGCGAGGCCCGGGTCTACAGCGAGATCGTGCCCAGCACCATGCCGGTCGCCGAGATGCTCGCGAAGAACCCGGCGGCGATCATCCTCTCCGGCGGCCCCTCGTCCGTGTACGAGGAGGGCGCCCCCCGCCTGGACCGCGCGCTCTTCGAGGCCGGCGTCCCGGTCTTCGGCATGTGCTACGGCTTCCAGCTGATGGCCCAGGTCCTCGGCGGCACGGTCGACAACACCGGCGCCCGCGAGTACGGCCGCACCGACCTGCGCGTCTCCAGGACGTCGTCCACCCTCTTCGAGGGCACCCCGGGCGAGCAGCACGTGTGGATGTCGCACGGCGACGCCTGCTCCGCCGCCCCCGAGGGCTTCACCGTCACCGCGGCCACGGACGTCGTCCCGGTCGCCGCCTTCGAGAACGACGAGAAGAAGCTCTACGGCGTCCAGTACCACCCCGAGGTCATGCACTCCACGCACGGCCAGCAGGTCCTGGAGCACTTCCTGTACCGGGGCGCGGGCCTCACCCCGTCCTGGACCACCGGCAACGTGATCGAGGAGCAGGTCGCCCTCATCCGCGAGCAGGTCGGCGACAAGCGCGCCATCTGCGGCCTGTCCGGCGGTGTGGACTCCGCGGTGGCCGCCGCGCTCGTCGCGCGCGCCATCGGTGACCAGCTGACCTGCGTGTACGTCGACCACGGCCTGATGCGCAAGGGCGAGACCGAGCAGGTCGAGAAGGACTTCGTGGCCGCGACCGGCGTCAAGCTGGTGGTCGTCGACGCCGAGGAGCGGTTCCTGACCGCGCTCAAGGGGGTCAGCGACCCCGAGGAGAAGCGGAAGATCATCGGCCGCGAGTTCATCCGCGTCTTCGAGCAGGCGCAGGCCGAGATCATCGCCGACGCCGGCCCGGCGGTCGAGTTCCTGGTCCAGGGCACCCTGTACCCGGACGTGGTCGAGTCCGGCGGCGGCACCGGCACCGCGAACATCAAGTCCCACCACAACGTCGGCGGTCTCCCCGAGGACCTGGAGTTCCAGCTCGTCGAGCCGCTGCGCAAGCTGTTCAAGGACGAGGTCCGGATGGTCGGCCAGGAGCTCGGCCTGCCGGAGGAGATCGTCCAGCGCCAGCCGTTCCCCGGCCCCGGCCTCGGCATCCGGATCGTCGGCGAGGTCACCAAGGAGCGGCTCGACCTGCTCCGGGACGCCGACGCCATCGCCCGCGAGGAGCTGACGGCGGCCGGCCTGGACCGGGACATCTGGCAGTGCCCCGTGGTCCTGCTCGCGGACGTCCGCTCGGTCGGCGTCCAGGGCGACGGCCGCACCTACGGACACCCGATCGTGCTGCGGCCGGTGTCCTCCGAGGACGCCATGACGGCCGACTGGTCGCGCCTGCCCTACGACGTCCTCGCGAAGATCTCCACCCGGATCACCAACGAGGTCCGTGACGTCAACCGGGTCGTCCTCGACGTCACCTCGAAGCCGCCGGGCACCATCGAGTGGGAGTAGCGGGCCCTACGTGCGCTTGACCGTGCGCACGGGCTCACCGGGCCGCCAGGCCTCGACGACCAGGTAGGTGTCGTCCTCGACGCGGGTCCGCACGACCTCCGTCAGCTCGGTACGGAAGAGGTGGAACGGCCCCTCGGGGACCACCACCTCTTCCGTGAACCTCCCCTTCACCGCCGCGTCCGCCACCTCGTACGCCCGGCCGCCGATCCGGACGTCCCCGCCGCCCATGCCGGTGCCGTCCCCGGGGTTGGCCTGGAGGGCGAACCTCGGATCGCGCAGCAGGTCCAGGGCCTTCACCGAGTCCGGCATCATGCCGAGCCAGAGCTCGCCGTCGAGGAACCGGATCTCCAGGCCCGAGGTGCGGGGGGAGCCGTCCTTGCGGAGCGTGGCCAGGACGTGATGGGTGTGGGTGGCGAAGCGGGCCTCGACGGTCCTGGCCAGGTCGGGCGCGGCCGCGGCGAAGTCGGCCCAACGGGCGGCGGGCGTTCCGGTTGCGGGGGTTGTGCGTGTCATGCGAGCCAGTCTGCTGCCGATACCCGACATCTTCTGTCGTGATTTGCTCGCGGGCGTCATCTTTACAGAACAGCTCTGTTTTCCTGCGCTGACCGACGGTAACTTCCGCCCGTAACACAAACCCAGTGCTGGAGGACCTATGCACGGGCCGACTCCGCCCCTGCCGCTGCCCACCGATCAGCTCCGGTTCGCGATGCCGCCGATGCACGACTCGCTCGACGACGAGCGCCGGCATCGCAAGGAGCGGCTCGCGGGCGCGCTGCGGATCTTCGGCCGGGCCGGATTCGAGGACGGGGTGTCCGGGCACATCACCGCCCGCGACCCGGAGTACTCGAACTGCTTCTGGGTCAACCCGTTCGGCATGCCGTTCCGGCACGTCACCGTCAGCGACCTGGTCCTGGCCAACCAGGACGGACAGGTGATCGAGGGCCGCTACCACGTCAACCAGGCCGCGTTCACCGTCCACGCCCAGGTGCACGCGGCCCGCCCGGACGTCGTCGCCGTCGCCCACTGCCACTCCGTGCACGGCCGCGCCCTGTCCGCCCTCGGCGACCTGCTCGACCCGATCAGCCAGGAGAGCTGCGCCTTCTACGAGGACCACGCCCTCTACGACACGTACACCGGGGTCGCCGTCGACGCCGAGGAGGGCCGCCGGATCGCCGGTGCCCTCGACTCCCACAAGGCGCTGGTGCTGCGCAACCACGGGCTGCTGACCGTCGGCGACTCGGTGGACGCGGCCGCCTGGTGGTTCATGTCGATGGAGAAGTCCGCACAGGTCCAGCTGACCGCGAAGGCGGCCGGCCGGCCGCTGCTCATCGACCACAAACTCGCCGTCGCCACCCGCGAACAGCTCGGCGGCGACCTGGTGGCCTGGATCAACTACCAGCCCCTGTGGCAGGACATCAGCCGCGCCGAACCGGACCTGCTCAGCTAGGGCGTGTTGCGAAAGTCCCGTCGTTCGCCCGAAGGGCGGGCCGCGCGGCGTCAGGTGCGTGCTCTCGGCGTGCCGGGCGGAAGCTCTCGTACTGGATGTACTTGGGCTTTCGCCCGGTGCGGCGAGAGTGCGTGCATGGCGTCGCGCGGCAGGCGGGACTCTCGCAACACGCCCTAGTGCTCAGAAGCTCCTGAGCACGGCCGCCTTCGTCAGCGTGAACTCCTCGTCCGTGAGCACCCCGCCCCGGTGCAGCTCGCCCAGCTCCCGGAGCCTGCTCAGCAGCATGTCGTGATGGCCGGCCGACGGGTGCGGCACGGCCGTCCGCACCGGGTCCCCGTCGCTGCGACCGGCGCCCGCCCGGCCCGAGGGATGCGGCAACCTGGCCGTGACCGCGGCCGCCACCAGCGCCGTCAGCAGATCGCGGCGGACGCTTCCCCACAGGTCCAGGGTGTAGGGGTCGCGCTCGGCCGGCAGCTTCGAGAACACCGTCTCCCGGGTCACGAACCGCAGGAATCCCTCCCCGCGGCCCGAGTTGGGCAGCCACTCCACCCGCACCAGGTCGCCGACGCCGATCATCCGCGGCCCGGTCGCCCGCTTGACCCGGTCGGAGGTGTCCGCCCAGTCGATCCGCACCTGCGCGCCGTCGAACGACACCGTGCCGTCCGACGACCGCACCGACACCGGCACCGGCGGCCCCGGCAGCAGGTACGCCGTCGTCGGCCCGGTCGGAACCTGGTCCAGCAGCAGCGACTGCCGGATCTCCGCCACGACGTACTCCGCCACCCCGGACCGGTCCGCGTCCACCGTGAGCCGGTACGGATCCGCCGCGTCCGGCAGCCGCCCGCCCGTGGCCTGCAGCAACGGATCCGCGCCCTCGCGCAGCCGCAGCCGCAGCCGCCCACGCCTGCGCTCCGGCTCGTACTCCACCCCCGACACCGCCTCCAGCGGTACGGCGATCTCGCCGTAGGTCTGCCGGAACAGCGGGACGGAGCGGTGGCGTCCCGGCGTGATCCGGACCGTACTGCCGTCGAAGGCCCAGGTCCCGTCCCGCTGGATGATCTCGGCCATGGGGGAATTCTCGCAGCCAGGTCAACCTGTCGGCCGTATCTTCACCCGCCGTGACCGCCCTGCTGAACGCGAACAGCGTGGCGTAGGGCACAATTCGCTGTCGACACAAGGGAGTTGCACGGCGTAGTCCGGCCCCGCGGAGGGCCCTGCGCGTCGTGCCCCGGGCGTGGGGAAGGCAGGCGTCGGGCGTGGCGGTGCAGGAGGCGAGGCAGGGGGCCGGTTCCGGCGTCCACGGGGGCGGGTGCGCCTGCGGGGACTGCCCGCACGGGGCGCGCGAGGGGCACCGGCGGGCGGTGGCCGAATTCCTCCTCAAACGCGAGGAGTTCGCGGCCGGCCAGGGGCTGCCCGCGGCGGTGGCCCACTCCGCCTCCGCCTCTCGCCAGTGGGTCTCCGAGGAACTCTCCCAGTCCGCCGAGTTGGTGGCCGAACGCGGCCGCGCCGAGGGCGAGGCCTGGCTGGCCCGGCTCTGGCTGCGCACCGTGGTCACGGTCTGGGCGGTCGTCGTCGTCATGCTGCTCGTCCAGTCCCTCACCGCGATCGGGGCCGGCTGGACCAGCGCCCGGACCGCCGGACTGGTCGCCGCCGTGGCCGTGGCCCTCGCGCTGACCGCCGGTTCCTGGTTCCACCGCTCGCGCGGCGGGGTGCTCGCCCCCGTGATCGGCGAGGACAACCGCATGTCCACCTCCCGCACCGTGGCCGCCTCCTGGGTCCTCTTCGTCGCCTACGCCGTGCTCGTCCTGGCCGGCCGCCTGGCCGTCGCCTCCTCTCCCGCCGACCGGGACGCCCTGATCTCCGGTCTCGACCTCGCCCGCGGCGCCGGAGTGGTCACCGTCCTCGCCGTGGTCTGCGGCATCGCCGTCCTGGTGCGCCGGGTGGTCGGCCTGCGCATCCTCGGCCAGCGGCTGCAGAAGGTGCCCGCCCACCGCCCCCGCGCCGCCGACCTGCTCACCGACGACTCCGGCCGGGGCACCTTCGCCGACATCCAGTACGCCGTGATCAGCGCCGTCGCCCTGGTCTTCGCCGCCGTGCGCCTGGCGCGCCGCCCCGACCAACTTCCCGACCTGCCCTGGGGGCTCGCGACGGTCGTCCTGATCTCCGCCGCGACCTACCTGGCCGGCAAGTACGCCGAGGGCGGCCGCCCCGTCATCCTCTCCGTGGTCCGCGCCCGCGAGGCCGGCGACCTGGACGCGCCCGTCCGGACCGGCGACGACATCGAGATCCGCGGCTCCGGCTTCGTCCCGCCCGGCGCGCAGACCGCCGACCGCCTCGCCCGCATGGTCGTCCGTGTCGGACCGGTCAACGTCCACGTCCCCCTGGTCCCGGTCACCGGCGGCTTCAGCAACCCCACCGACAGCGTCCTCACCGTCCCGGTACCCGCCGAGGTGGAGCCCGGCTCGGTGGAGGTGCAGGTGGTGACGGCGGCCGGGGCCGCCACCAACCGGTACGTGGTCGAGGTGACCGAGTAGACCCGGCAGGCGCGCGGGTGGGGGAGCGGCCCCGGACGGGTGTCCGAGCGGGTGACGAGGACGGCCGAAATTCGGAAAATCGTACGGAGAAGGATTGAGCCGGTCGCCGTTGTCGTACGTATGGTCTGTTGAGGGGCCTTGGGTACAGCGGCGAGAGGCGGACAGTGACGATGACTCACGGTATTCGTACGGACACGCACCCCCCGTATCTCGACGGCGATCGCGGTCTGCGGGAAACCGCCACCCGATACGCCCTCCTTCCTTTGCGGATCTTCCTGGGTGTCACATTCATCTACGCGGGCCTGGACAAGCTGACCAGCAGTGAGTTCCTGAAGTCCGGCGGCTCCGGCTCGATCGGCGACACCATGCGTGCCGTCCGTGACTCCGCCGCGATCCCGGCCCTGGTCGACCTGGCCCTGAAGAACCCGGTCGGTTTCGGCACCGCGATCGCCATCGGCGAGGTCGCGGTCGGCCTCGGCACGCTCTTCGGGCTGCTGGCCCGCGTGGCCGCCCTCGGCGGTGCGCTGATCTCGCTCAGCCTCTGGCTGACCATCAGCTGGGCCAACTCTCCGTACTACTACGGCAACGACCTCGCCTACCTGATGGCCTGGCTGCCCCTGGTGCTGGCCGGCGCCCCGTACCTCTCCCTGGACGCGATGCTGCACGCCAGACGCCGGCAGAGGTCCGGCGGCCTGCGCTAGTGCTGTGACCGGAAAGGTCTGCCGGAGAGCCACCGGGCGTCGCGAGCCGGTGAACCTTTCCGGTCGCAGCGCCCGCTCCCGGGTTCCCCGTCAGCTGTCCGGTGCGCGGCGGCGCCTGCGTATCGCCCGGGTCAGGGCGGCGGTCACGCCTGCCAGGAAGAGGCCGACCACCGTCAGGGGGATGGCCGCGAACCACTCGGTCGTCCACAGGCCCCCCGCGTCACCGGCGTAGGCGACGCCCGTCGCCGTCAGGAAGACGCCCACCACCAGCCGTCCGGGCTGGAACTCATGCCGCAGCACGGCTCACCTCCACCTGTCCCGCGCCGACCTGGAGATCCAGGTCCAGCGTGCCCGTCTTCTGCGCGGCGCCGGCCGGTCGCAGCGTCACGTCCTGGTGCTTGCCCGGCGCCACGTCCACGTCCTTCTTGTCGTCACCGGGCAACTGGATGTCGCCCACCCCCACGTCGATGCTCATCCGCACCGTCACCCCCGCCGGCACGACGATCTTCAGCCGGCCCGCGCCCACCTGGGCGGACGTCGTCACCGTGTGCCCTGCGGCGATGCGTATGTGCCTCAGGTCCAGGGTGGCGACACCGGTACCCAGGTCGTACTTGCCGCTCACCTGGGCCGCCGTCGCCGGAGTCCAGGACTCGCGCGTCCAGTGGGTGCTGATGTCCGACGGCAGGGCCGTCGACGCCGCCAGCAGGGCCGCCGTGACGAGCGCCAGGAACAGCGAGCCCGCCCCCGTGCGCCCCAGGAACGAACTGAGCGCCGTGCCCAGCCCGAACACGATCAGCGCGGCGGCCAGACCGGCCTGGAGGCTGGTGCCCAGCGGGTGCGTGTCCCAGGCCAGACCGGTGCCCAGGCCGCCTGCCAGCAGGGCGAACAGGAAGATCCAGCCGCCGATCCAGCGAGGTCCGCGCGGACCACGCGGTCTCGGGGGAGTGCCCTGCCGGCCGCTGGTGTCCTGGCCGTGCACCCACGGGGTGCTCAGCCGGAAGTCGAGGCCCGGGGCCGCCCGCCCACGGGCCTCGGCGGGACCCCAGAGGTAGCCGGTGCCCCCGACGTGCGTGCCGTCCTTGACGATCGGGTCGCGCCACCACGAGGGGTAGGTGATCGAGATCGGCGGCGCCTGGGCCTCCGGAGGGGCGTCGGCGACCGTCTGGGCGGCCAGCGGATCGGGATCCGGGGCGCCCCGGCGCCGCGACCAGTACCCGGCGCCCGCCAGCAGGACGGAGAGGACGACGGCGAACGCCAGCACCCCGCCGTTCCTGATCATCGTCAGCAGGACACCGCAGCCGACCAGCGCGAACAGCACGGCCGCCAGGGCCTGCCCGTCGACCCGGCCGGTCAGCAGCTTGCGCACCTCGTTCTCCTCGTCGTCCTCGTAGGGAACGAAGAGCCAGGCGAAGCCGTAGAAGAGAAGACCGATACCGCCGGTCGCCGCCAGCACGGCCAGGGTGATGCGGAAGATCACCGGGTCCAGGTCGGTGTGACGCCCGAGACCCGCGCACACGCCCGCGATCATCTTGTGGCGGCGGTCGCGCCGGAACCGGGGGAGTTCCTCCGTCCCGGCCGTCTCCGCCGCGGCGGGCGCGGCATCCGACGGCCCGGGGCCCGGTGCGGGCCGCGGGCCGGGGCCGGGTCCCGGACCCGTCGCGGCGTGCTCGTGATCAGTCATGAGTCAATGGTGACGGGCGAGCCGCCGCAACGGCAGTCGGGATGACCCTGGCCCAACCCTGAAATCGGCCCCGAGGCCGCGCCGGGAAGCGTTCGAACGGCGCCGCGGCGACGGACTCCGGCCACCGCGAGGCCGAAGATCAGGGGAGTATCCGGGGCCGACCCTGATGCCCCGGGGACCGGTGGCGTGTGAACATCGATGGCATGCCGGAAGCCGCAGCAGTGCCCCTCGACGACCCGCGGCCGCCGCGCAAGCTCTACCGCAGCAGCGACGGCCGTTGGCTCGGTGGGGTGGCGCGGGGCCTCGCCGGGCACCTCGGCCTGCCCGTCGTATGGGTGCGGCTCGTGTTCGTCGGCCTGTTCATGGCCAACGGCCTCGGCGCGCTGCTGTACGCCGCGTTCTGGTTCTTCGTGCCCCTCGGCCTCGGCGGGGTCGGCGGTCAGAAACCGCCCTCCCTGGTCACCGCCGAGACCTCGGCAGACGGCCGCCGCAGACTCGTCGCCCGCAGACCCGACAGGGGCCAGATCGTCGCGTTGCTCCTCATGGTCGTCGTGTCCATGGTCTTCGTGGGCAGCGTCAACCTCACGAGCGGCGCCAAGGCCTATCTCCTCCCGGCGGTCCTCGTCGCCGCCGGTGTGGCACTCGTCTGGCGTCAGGCGGACAACGCCCGCCGGGCCCGCTGGGTCGAGGTCGGCAGCCGGCGCCGCACGCTCTCGCTGCTGCGCGCGGGCGTCGGCGTCCTGCTCGTCACCGCGGGTGTCTCGGGCGTCTTCGTCATGCAGGGCTCCGCCGCGCACATCGGGGCGGTGCTCCAGGCCTCCCTCGCCGTGCTCGTCGGCATCACACTGCTCGCCGGCCCGTATCTCGTGCGCATGACCCAGGACCTCTCCGAGGAGCGGCTGATGCGGATCCGCGCCCAGGAGCGCGCCGAGGTCGCCGCCCACGTCCACGACTCCGTGCTGCACACCCTGACCCTGATCCAGCGCAACGCGGAGAACGCGAACGAGGTGCGCCGCCTCGCCCGTGCCCAGGAGCGCGACCTGCGCACCTGGCTCTACAAGCCCGAGGGCACCGGCAAGGAGGAGGCCGACGAGCCAGCGACGCTCGCCGAGGCGGTCCGGCGCAATGCCGCGGAGGTCGAGGACAAGCACGGCGTGCCCATCGAGGTGGTGGTGGTCGGCGACTGCCCGCTCGACGAGCGGACGGGCGCGCAGATGCAGGCCGCGCGTGAGGCCATGGTGAACGCCGCCAAGTACGGTGGCGAGGGCGGCGCCGTCCAGGTCTACGCCGAGGCCGAGGGCAGGACGGTCTTCGTGTCCGTGCGCGACCGCGGTCCGGGCTTCGACCTCGAATCGATACCCGACGACCGCATGGGTGTCAGAGAATCGATCATCGGCCGCATGGAGCGCCACGGCGGCACCGCACGGCTGCGGTCCGTGCCGGGCGGCGGCACGGAGGTCGAGCTGGAGATGGAGAGGGCGGAGAACACGTCATGAGCGACGCGACCGAGGCGAACGGCCCGGCGGAGGGCACGGAGAAGGCCGGGCGTCGGGTGCGCGTGGTCCTCGTCGACGACCACCGGATGTTCCGTACCGGAGTACAGGCCGAGATCGGCCAGACCGAGCAGACCGGGGTCGAGGTGGTCGGGGAGGCGGCCGACGTCGACCAGGCGGTCTCGGTGATCACCGCGACCCGGCCCGAGGTGGTGCTCCTCGACGTGCACCTGCCCGGCGGCGGCGGAGTCGAAGTGCTGCGCCGGTGCGCTCCCTTGGCCGCGGATGCCGAACGGCCGGTGCGGTTCCTCGCGCTGTCGGTGTCGGACGCGGCCGAGGACGTGATCGGGGTGATCCGCGGCGGTGCCCGCGGCTATGTCACCAAGACGATCACCGGCACCGACCTGGTCGACTCGATCTTCCGTGTGCAGGAGGGGGACGCCGTCTTCTCCCCCCGGCTGGCCGGGTTCGTCCTGGACGCCTTCGCCTCCACCGACGCCCCGCCGGTCGACGAGGACCTCGACCGCCTCACCCAGCGGGAGCGCGAGGTCCTGCGTCTGATCGCGCGCGGCTACGCCTACAAGGAGATCGCCAAGCAGCTGTTCATCTCCGTCAAGACGGTCGAGTCCCACGTGTCGGCGGTGCTGCGGAAGCTGCAACTGTCCAACCGGCACGAGCTGACCCGCTGGGCGACCGCTCGCCGCCTGGTCTGAGTCGGATCCGGGGGTCCGGGGTCCGGGGTCCGTCGGGGTCCGTGGGGGGTCCGTCGGGGTCCGCCATGGCCGGCGGCGACCCGTCCGCACGGGGGCCGTCGGGGCTCACACCACCCGTGTCGCCCCCGCGAACGGCATCTCGTCGACGGGGGCGATCCGCACCGGCGCCGACGGGTTGGGGGCGTGGATCATCTGGCCGTTGCCGATGTAGATGCCGACGTGGCTGATGCCCGAGTAGAAGAACACCAGGTCGCCGGGCTGGAGTTCGGAGCGGGAGACGCGGCGGCCGGCGTTGATCTGGGCGTAGGTGGTGCGGGGGAGGGAGACGCCGGCGGACCGGTAGGCGGCCTGGGCGAGCCCGGAGCAGTCGAAGGCGTTGGGACCGGTCGCACCCCAGACGTACGGGCTGCCGAGCTTGGAGTAGGCGTACGCCACGGCGGCCGCGGCCCGGGAGTCGGGGGCGGCGACGCTGCCCGGGGCCAGGGTGGCGCGGGTGCCGGAGGCCGAACGGGAGGCGCGCTCGGGAGCGCCGTCCGCGGTGACCGCCGCCCGCTGCCGAGGTGAGAGCCGGTCGAGCAGCCGCCGGGCCTCGTCGAGCTTGCCGGTGACGACGGTCTTCTGCCGCTTCAGCTCGGCCTGCCGGGACCGCAGCGAGGTCAGCTCGACGTGTGCCGCGCCGCGCAACTGCTCGATCTCGCGGAGCTGCCGGCGTACTCGCGCCACCGCGCCGGCCTGCGCGGCGCCGGCCCGTTCGGCGAAGGCGGCGTCGTCCAGGTACCGGTCGGGATCGCTGGAGAGGGCCAGCTGCCACGCCGGGTCGATTCCGCCGGCACGGTACTGCGCGGCCGCGGCCAGCCCGAGCGCGTCCCGCGCGGAGTTGAGCCTGTCCTGCTTGCGGGCGGTCTCGTCCTGGAGCGCCCTGACCCGCCGCTGGGCCGTCTCGGCCTTCTCCTTGGCGCCGTCGTACTTCTCGGTGGCGGCCTCCGCGTCCTGGTACAGCCGGTCCACCCTGGCCTTGACCTGCGCCGGGGTCAGTTGCGGCTCGGCGTGTCCGGTCCCTTCGAAGCCCGTCGCGGTGGCCGCGCCCGCCAAGGCGAGGGTGACGGCCGTGCGGGCCGTACCTCCGCTGAGCGGGCGCTGCCGGGGCTTGCGGTGCTCTGCCACCTGGACTGGTCACGTCCCTTCCGTACGACCGCCACGATGCGGCTTACGCGTCCGGCGGCGGCCCGTACAGGGGGAGCGGACCGCCGCCGGACCTTCTCGGCGGTGGTGTCCGACGGCCGCCCCTGGCCCGGGCGGCGATGGGGAGTCGGTCACCTGGGGGAGGACGCTAGGCCGCGGCGTGTCGGCTCGGTGACGAGATGCTCGGAATTGGTGTGACCGGATCGTTACCTGGCGGTATGTGACCGGGATTCCGGTCCGGAGCCGTCGGCTTCTCGGGGCGGGATGACCGAAGCGGCGGTTCCGGGGTGTGCGGGATGCGCCGAGTGCTATGGGGTGCATATATGCGAAGCCGTGCGCCTCCGCGACGCCGTGCCCGGCACCCGGCGGGTGGCCGAGGGAGGGGCCGGTGCCCGGCGCCCCGGGGGACGCTGATTAGGCTCCGGGGCCATGGGCGTACTCATCCATCTCTTCGTCGGCCTGCACATCATCGGCATCGCCGCGCTCCTCGGCGGTTTCCTCACCCAGATGAAGGCGATGGGCCAGGGCACCGCCCGGTTCGTCCCCGGGATGCTGCACGGCGCGTTCACCATGCTCGCGACCGGCGTGATCCTGGTCGGTCTCAACGAGGCCGACGACCACCACGTCAACACCGTGAAGATCGGCGTGAAGCTCGCGCTGCTGATCGTGATCCTCGGACTGGTCTACGTGAAACGGGACGACGAGAAGGTGGAGAAGGGCGCCTTCGGTCTGGTCGGTGCGCTGACCATGGCGAACATCTTCATCGCCGTGCTGTGGACGTGACCCTCTGACGGCACGGGCTCCGGGTGCGCGACCCGGCGATGCCGGTGGCCGTCGCGGCGGCCCCGGCTGCCGGCGGACACCGCACCCGCCAGGCGCGAAGAGGTGGGATGCGGGACGTGACGCCGATGCCGGGGACCGGCGACCGCCGAACGAACCGGGCACACGCGCGTGCGGCACGAAACACGCACGGGTCCGCGCCTCCAGCCAGCCCGCTCGCTCGGCCCGCTCTCTCAGGCCGGCCGCACCACGCTGTGGATGATCGACTCGCCGCCGTAGTAGATCGACTCCTCCCGGACGTAGGCGCCGGGCTTGGGGGCGTGGATCATCATGCCGTCGCCGATGTAGATGCCGACGTGGGTGACGTCGTCGTAGAAGAAGACCAGGTCGCCGGGGTGGGCGTCGGCGAGGGAGACGGTGGTGCCGGCGTTCACCTGGTCGTAGGTGGTGCGCGGCAGCGAGACGCCCGCGGCCTTCCAGGCGGCCTGGGAGAGGCCGGAGCAGTCGTAGGAGCCGGGGCCGGTGGCACCCCACACGTACGGCTTGCCGATCTGCGCGCGGGCGAATGCGATCGCCTTGGCTGCCTTCGTACCGTACGAGGAAGACGACGAGGACGACGAGGAGTCGCCGGAAGCCGATCCCGAGGACGACGAGCTCTCCTGCCGCTCGGCCGCCGCCTGCCGCTTCGCGAGCTCCGCCGCCTCGCGGGCCGCCTCCGCCTGCTTCTTCCTCTCGATCTCCGCCAGCCGCGCCTTCTCCTGGGCCGTCAGGTCGGAGAGCATCCTCCGCGCGGACGCCAGCTTGTTCTGGACGGTGGTCTTGGCCGTCTTGAGGTCGTCCTGGGTGTCGGTGAGGGTCTCCAGGCTCCTGGCGGCCTCCTGCCGCTTCGCCATCGTCGCGGTCTGCTGGGTGGTGTAGTCGTCGACCGCGTCCTTCTGACGTGAGGTCAGCCGGTTCATCAGCTGCGTCTGGTCGAAGTAGTCCTGCGGGCTGTCCGCGAGCAGGAAGGTCGAGGTGTCCGGTGCGGCGGCCCCGGTCCGGTACTGGGCCGCGGCGAAGGAACCCAGTTCCTCACGTGCCCTGTTGAGCCGGTCCGTGCGCCGGGCGACGTCGTCGAGCAGGGTGTCGACCTGCTTGCGCTGCTTGCCGGTCCGCTCCTTGGCCGCGTTGTACTTCTCGGTCGCCGACTCCGCCTGCCGGTAGAGGGCGTCGACCTTCTTCTCGACCTCCTCCAGGCTCGGCTTGCCGTCCTCGGAGGGGGCGGCGTTGGCCGTCTGCGAGAGCAGCGCCACGGAGGTGAGGGCCGCGGTGGCCAGGGCGGGGGTGCGTATGCCTGCTACGCGCGTTGCGGACGGACGCGACTTGCGGTGCGACGCCAACGGAGGCGACTCCTTCCATGCTCCGCCTACCGGGTTAGCTGTCGGGTTCGGGCGGTTGTTCGGAAGGGTTGCCCTACGGTCCGTTCCCCGGAGGGGAGTCGGGACCGATTCACCCCGGGGTCGGTGGGTCCCCGGTTCCGGATGCGCGGTGGCACCCTGGATTCGGCGGAGGACGTACGGCCCGGCGGGTTCGCCGGTGGGGGTCGTACGGCCTGCTCGGCACGGTAGCCAACTCGTGTGCTCTATGTGAAGTTTGATGTGCGATATGCCCGATACATTTTCGTGACCTCGGTGTTGCGGATCGACGGGGCGGGATGATTTGCGCAGGTTCGCGCCGATATGCCAGTGAGGTTCGGGCGGTCCGGACCCCGGTCGGTGGGCGCGTCCGTGCTCACGATGAGTGATCGCTCCCCGTGAGGGGGCGGTTCTGGTGGGTGACCGGGGTGAGTTTCCGGGGTGGGGGCCGGTTGTCGGTGGGGCGCCCTAGACTCGGAGAGCGATGAGCAGCCTCTTTGACGACAGCTTCCTGGCGAGCCTCCAGCCCCCGCGGGGCCACGAGGAGGAACCCCCGCCGCCGCCCGAGGACGAGCACGTGCCGGAGCCGGTTCCGGACGATCTGTTCGGCGGGCGGTTCGACGTGCCCCCGGACCGCGACGCCTACTACCGCGACGGCGCCGCCCGCCCGGCCCTGGACCCGGCCGCGCTCCTGGAGGGGCTGAACGAGAACCAGCGCGCTGCCGTCGTGCACGCCGGCTCCCCGCTGCTGATCGTGGCCGGCGCCGGTTCCGGCAAGACGCGTGTGCTCACCCATCGCATCGCGCACCTGCTGGGCGCGCGCCAGGTGCACCCGGGCCAGATCCTCGCGATCACCTTCACCAACAAGGCCGCCGGCGAGATGAAGGAGCGCGTCGAACAGCTCGTCGGCCCGCGCGCGAACGCGATGTGGGTGATGACCTTCCACAGCGCCTGCGTACGGATCCTGCGCAGGGAGAGCAAGAAGCTCGGCTTCACGTCCTCCTTCTCCATCTACGACGCCGCCGACTCCAAGCGGCTGATGGCGCTGGTCTGCCGCGACCTGGACCTCGACCCCAAGCGCTTCCCGCCGAAGTCGTTCAGCGCCCAGGTCAGCAACCTCAAGAACGAGCTGGTCGACGAGGAGGACTTCGCCGCCCGGGCGAGCGACGGCTTCGAGAAGACCCTCGCCCAGGCCTACGCCATGTACCAGTCGAGGCTGCGCGAGGCGAACGCCCTCGACTTCGACGACCTGATCATGACGACGGTCAACCTGCTGCGCGCCTTCCCGGACGTCGCCGAGCACTACCGGCGCCGCTTCCGGCACGTCCTGGTCGACGAGTACCAGGACACCAACCACGCCCAGTACGCCCTGGTGCGCGAGCTGGTCGGCACCGGCGCGCACGAGGAGGACGTACCGCCGGGCGAGCAGGACCTCCCGCCCGCCGAACTGTGCGTGGTCGGCGACGCCGACCAGTCGATCTACGCCTTCCGGGGCGCGACGATCCGCAACATCCTCCAGTTCGAGGAGGACTATCCGAACGCGACGACGATCCTCCTGGAGCAGAACTACCGCTCCACGCAGACGATCCTCTCCGCCGCCAACGCGGTCATCGAGCGCAACGAGTCCCGCCGCCCGAAGAACCTGTGGACCAACGCGGGCGCGGGCGCGCGGATCACCGGTTACGTCGCCGACACCGAGCACGACGAGGCGCAGTTCGTCGCCGACGAGATAGACCGTCTGACGGACGCGGGCGAGGCCAAGGCCGGCGATGTCGCCGTCTTCTACCGCACCAACGCGCAGTCCCGTGTCTTCGAGGAGATCTTCATCCGCGTCGGCCTGCCCTACAAGGTCGTCGGCGGTGTCCGCTTCTACGAGCGCAAGGAGGTCCGGGACGTCCTGGCCTACCTGCGGGTGCTGGCCAACCCGGAGGACTCCGTCCCACTGCGCCGGATCCTCAACGTCCCCAAGCGCGGCATCGGCGACCGCGCGGAGGCGATGATCGACGCCCTCGCCCAGCGCGAGAAGATCAGCTTCCCGCAGGCGCTCAGGCGCGTCGACGAGGCGTACGGCATGGCCGCCCGGTCGACCAACGCGGTCAAGCGGTTCAACACGCTGATGGAGGACCTCCGTACGGTCGTGGAGTCCGGTGCCGGACCGGCCACCGTCCTGGAGGCGATCCTGGAGCGCACCGGATACCTCGCCGAGTTGCAGGCCTCCACGGACCCGCAGGACGAGACCCGGATCGAGAACCTCCAGGAACTCGCCTCCGTGGCGCTGGAGTTCGAGCAGGAGTCCGGGACGGACGAGGCGTCGGTCGGGCTGTCTGACTTCCTGGAGCGGGTGGCCCTGGTCGCCGACTCCGACCAGATCCCCGACGAGGACGAGGACGGCTCCGGTGTCATCACCCTGATGACCCTGCACACCGCCAAGGGCCTCGAATTCCCGGTGGTCTTCCTGACCGGCATGGAGGACGGCGTCTTCCCGCACATGCGCGCCCTCGGCCAGACCAAGGAGCTGGAGGAGGAGCGGCGCCTGGCGTACGTCGGCATCACGCGCGCGCGGGAGCGGCTCTACCTCACCCGGTCGGCGATGCGCAGCGCCTGGGGACAGCCCTCGTACAACCCGCCCTCGCGCTTCCTGGAGGAGATCCCGGCCGGGTATCTGGAGTGGAAGCGGACCGGTGCGATGGCGCCGGTGTCCTCCGGGCCCGCTTCGGGCGTGGCGGCTTCGCTCTCCTCGTCCCGCTCGCGTTCCTCGGCGTCCGGAGCCTCCGGCTTCGCCACCCGGCGGACCTCGGAGAAGCCGGTGGTCTCGCTGGCCGTCGGCGACCGGGTCACCCACGACCAGTTCGGCCTCGGCACGGTCGTCGGAGTGAAGGGCACGGGCGGCAACGCGGAGGCGACGATCGACTTCGGCGACACCAAGCCGAAGCGGCTGCTGCTGCGGTACGCGCCGGTGGAGAAGCTGTAGCGGCGGAGCCGCCCCGGAGACGGAAGGCCGGGCCCCGCTGTCGGCAGCGGGGTGCGGCGACCGGGATCAGGTCGGGTCGAGTCCGTGGCTGCGCAGCCACGGAAGCGGGTCTATGGCGGCGCCCCCGGCCGGCCTGACCTCGAAGTGCAGATGCGGGCCGGTCGAGTTCCCGGAGTTCCCGGAGTACGCGATCGGATCCCCGGCCTTCACGGCCGTACCCGAGGCGACACGGTACGACGAGAGGTGGCAGTACCAGGTCTCCGTGCCGTCCTTCGCCGTCAGGATCAGCATGTTGCCGTAGGCGCTGTTCCACTTGGTGGAGACGACGCCGTCGGTCGCGGCCATGACGGTCGTGCCGTAGGAGACGGGGAAGTCGATGCCCGTGTGGACGGACATCCAGTTCACGCCGGCCTGGCCGAAGTAGGCGCTCAGGCCCCGCTGCGTGACCGGAAGGACGTACTTGGGACGCAGCCGCTCCTTGCGGGCCGCCTCCGCGGCCGCCTTCTTCTTCTCGGCCTCCTGCTGGGTCTTGAGGTCGATGCGCTCCTGGGTCCGGCTGGCCCGGTCCGCGAAGTCGTCGGCGCCGGCCGAGAGGGTCCTCAGCTGGGCGTCCAGCTTGCTGTTGGCGGCGGACGGCTTCACCGACTGCGCGTCCGAGGCGGAGGCCGTGGTGTCCTGGCCGTCCCCGCCGGTCAGGGTGTTGACGGAGGCGGCCGCGATGCCGGCGACCCCCATCACGCAGACCGAGGGCACGGCGACGGTCAGCAGGGCGGAGCGCTTGGGGGGCGTACGGCGGCGGGAACGAGACCCCGCGCGAGCGCCGGCGCGTGTCGCGGCGGGGGCGGCCGGAGTGACCTCCTCCTGGTCCTCCAGGAGCGCCGGTACGACGGGCAGCTCGCCGGTCGCGGCCGGCTCCCCGGAGCCGTCGAACTCCGTGGGCTCCACATGCTCCGCGGAGTGCCCGGCGAACTCGCCGAACTCGCCGAACTCGGTGTATTCGGTGAATTCGGTGAACTCCCCGCTCTCACCAGGCTCGTCGTAGGGAACCTGGTCGAACATGCGGGTCGACGAGTGGTCGAGCGACTCGGCCGGTTGCGGCTCGTGCTCGTACGCGTGCTGGTGGTCCGGCTCCCCGGGGTGCGCCGGAGTGCCGTCGGAGTTCCACTGCGTGGCGTCGTACGCGCCGGTGTCGAAGGCCTGGGTGCCCCACTCCCACTGCTGGGTGGCGCCCGTCATGGCCGGCTGGTCGGTCTGGAGCCAGCCGTTCGCGTCCCAATGGCCGCTGCCGTCGCCGGTCGTCCCCTGCGCCGCCTGCGGCGGGACGGTCCACGTGGTGCTGTCGTAGGCGCCCGAGTCGTAGGCCGCGTGGTGCTGGGCCGCGTACGGGTCGTAGTTCGGCGTGTGGTCGCCGGCCGTCTGCCACTGGGTGGCGTCGTACGCGCCGGTCGCCTGGGCCTGGCCCGGGAGGTGCCCGAAGAGCGGGTCGCTGTGGAAAGAGCCGGTAGCGGTGTGGTCGCCGTACGTGGTGAAGTCGCCGTACTGGGCTTCCTGCGTGCCGTACGGCGCGTAGTGCGCCTGGCCGGCGTCGGAAGCCGGGGCCGGGGTGGTCATGGTCCCCGACGGGTGACGGTCGTTCACCAACTTCTCTTTCGCCTCGACAACAGGGGCTGCCAGAGCAGTGCGGCGACTGTACCCGGCGGTATACGGGCGCGACAATCTTCCGCAGGTTTCGTGGTTTCGGGAAACGGGCATTCGCCCGTGTTTCGGGGGACGGCGGGCGCGGGTTTGGCTTTGTGTTCGATGAGCGTTCGAGTTTTGTGGGGTCCAATTCGGTGACGGCGGGCGCTCATTGCGCGCCCGAACGGCCCCCGATGACCGACTCGCCCGTTTCGCCGCGGCCACGTTTCGCCGTAGCCGCGTGATCCCGAAGCCCCGCTGAGACGCCGTTCGGCCGTCGGTCGTCGCCCGGTCGCCCTCAGGCCATCGTCAGGTCATCGTCAGGCCACTGTCAGGCCGCCCGCGACCCGCTCCTCCGGGTACGCCTCGTCCAGGGCCTGCCGTATGCCGGTCGCGACCGCCGGGTGGACCGGCAGGGCGAGGTGGCCGATCCCGGTCACCTGCACGTTCGTCGCCATGAGGTCCGGGTGCTCGATCCGGGCCGCCTCGACCGGGTCCATCATCGAGTCGAGGTCGCTCCAGAAGCCGACGAACCGGGTACGGCAGCCGGGCGCTGGCTGGGACAGCTCCTCCATGACCACTGAGCCGGGGCGCATCTGCCGCACGATCGGGTGCGCGTCCGCGAGCGGCACGACCCGGGTGCCGGAGTGCGGGGTGCCCAGCGTCACCAGGGTGCGGACGCGGTAGTCGCCACCGAGCCGCTGGACGTAGTACCGGGCGATCAGGCCGCCCAGGCTGTGCCCGACTATGTCGACCCGGCGGCTGCCGGTGCGCTGGCAGATCTCCTCGACGTGCCGGCCCAGCAGACCGGCGGCGGTGCGGATGTCGCAGGTGAGCGGCGAGTAGTTGAGTGACTCGACGCGCTGGCCGCCGTGCTGGGCGAGGGCGCGGCGCAGCAGGACGAAGACCGAGCGGTTGTCGATGAATCCGTGCAGCAGGACGACCGGCGGGGCCGTGCGCACCGGCAGCAGGGCCGTGCCGTCACGCGGTGCGGGCGGTGCGGGGGAGCGGCGTTCCGGGGTGAGGCCGGTCGGGTAGAGCAGCAGATGCCCGGCCAGGATCGCTGCTTCCAGTGCGGTCGACCGGAGGAGGGCCATCGACAGGCCGGCGAGCCTGTCGGGCAGAAAACGACGGCAGAGCGGGAGAAAGGGTTCGAGTATCCCGGTGACCTTCATCGGCCGACCTCCTGTCGGCGCGCGGAGGACCGCTCTGTCCCCCGTGTGCCCTTATGGGATGCCGGACGGAGGCCGCGAGGGTACGATGACGGGCCGCATGGCGTACCCCTGTTGTCCCCGCGGACCACGCTGCGGCTCCCTGACGTGTCCCACTGTGTGTGATTTCCCCCTCGGTAACCTCCGCGAAACTGCCGGTTGCGGGATGCTGGAGATAACGTTCGTTCACTTGAGACGGGTGGCGGAACGCGCCGAATGTGCGGTACTTGTCGGTACGCACGCATGCTGGCGTGTTCGCTTCATGGTCATGGAGGCAGTGATGGGTGTGGCAGCCGGTCCGATTCGCGTGGTGGTGGCCAAACCGGGGCTCGACGGTCACGACCGCGGGGCCAAGGTCATCGCGCGCGCGTTGCGCGACGCGGGCATGGAGGTCATCTACACCGGACTCCACCAGACGCCGGAGCAGATCGTCGACACCGCCATCCAGGAGGACGCCGACGCGATCGGCCTCTCCATTCTCTCCGGCGCCCACAACACCCTGTTCGCCGCGGTCATCGACCTTCTCAGGCAGCGCGACGCCGAGGACATCCTCGTCTTCGGCGGCGGCATCATCCCCGAGGACGACATCGCCCCCCTCAAGGACAAGGGAGTCGCCGCGATCTTCACGCCGGGGGCGACGACGACGTCGATCGTGGAGTGGGTACGGGAGAACGTCCGCCAGCCTTCGCAGGCGTGACCGGCGTTCGCGCCACGGCACACCGGCGAGGGCGGGCCGACGGGGACGCACCGAAGGGCGGAACGGAGGGCCGAGGCGACCGGGTCGCTCCGGACGCCCGAGGGCCCGCGACCGCTCCCGCCGACGCGGGTTCCCCGGCGCGACCCCCTGGGCCCGTCCCCCCGGGGGCGACCCGGCACCGAGGGCTCAGCCGTCGGCCGGGCCCAGTTCCGCCAGCATCACCGCCCGTAGCCGCAGAGTCGTCGCGAGACGCTGGAACGCCTCCGCCCAGTACCCGCCGGCACCCGGTGACGCGTCCTCCCGCTCGTCCGGCACCGCCAGCAGCGCGTCCAGCCGGCCCGCTTCCGCGGGATCCAGGCAACGCTCCGCCAGGCCCATCACCCCGCTGAAGCTCCACGGATAACTCCCGGCGTCCCGCGCGATGTTCAGGGCGTCCACCACGGCCCGGCCGAGCCCCGCCGACCACGGTACGTCGCAGACACCGAGCAACTGGAACGCCTCCGACAGGCCGTGCGCCGCGATGAACCCGGCCACCCACCCGGCCTGCTCCGTACCGTCCAACGTGCCCAGCAGCTTGGCCCGCTCGGCCAGGGACACCGCGCCCGGGCCGCCCGCCTCCGGTGCCGCCGGGACGCCCAGCAGCGCTCTCGCCCACGCCGCGTCCCCCTGCCGAACGGCGGCCCGGCACCAGGCCGCGTGCAGCTCGCCCTGCCAGTCGTCCGCGACCGGCAGCGCCACGATCTCCCCGGGCGGGCGGCCGCCGAGCCGCGCCGACCAGGTGGAGAGCGGAGCCGCCTCCACCAACTGGCCCAGCCACCAGGACCGTTCACCGCGTCCGGTCGGCGGCTTGGCCACCACGCCGTCCCGCTCCATGCCCGGGTCGCACTCGGGCGGCGCCTCCACCACGATCACCGGGCCCTCGCCCGTACGGTCGATGCCGACACAGGCGCCGGCCCGCACCGCCATCCGTCCCGCCAGCGCCGACCCGGGCAGCGTCGACAACAGCTCCGCCGCCGTCGTTCGCACGTTACGGCTGCGGTCCGACAGGGCCAGTTCCAGGAACGGCTCGTCCCCGGCGGACAGGCCGGTACGCAGCGAGTCGAGGAACATCAGCCGGTCCTCCGCCCGCTCGGTGGCCCAGGTGCCGGCCAGCAGCTCGCGCGCCGCCTCGGGCGAGCGGGCCCGCAGCGCCCCGAGCAGCGCGACCCGCTCGGCGAACAGTCCCTCCTGCCACAGCTGCCGTACCGCGTCGGTGTCCTCGGGGTCGGGCAGGCTCGCGCCGCCGCCCGGCGCCGCACGCAGCGCGAACCGCCAGTCCTGGTTGAACCGGGCCAGCCACAGTGCGCGTGGGCCCGCGAAGACCAGCGCCGCGGGCCGCAGGTCGGTACGGCCACGGGCCGCGTCCAGCAGCGCGGGCAGCGTCTGCGGAGGTGCGGCGAACCCGCGCGCGTTGGCCGCCGCCAGCCACTGGGGCAGCAGTTCCATGAGGTCGGGCGAGGTGCCGCGGCGACCGCCGCCTCCGGTGCCCGGGCGGTCGGAAAGCAGCATGGCCAGTCTGCGGGCCGCCGCGGCCGGCAGCGCGGGGCGCGGGTCCTCGGGAGCCGGTTCGGGGCGGTTAGCGGCGCGCGCGGGACGCAGTCCGGCCCGTCGGCGCACGGTGGCCACGGCCGCGTCGTCCAGCAGGGCCACCGGAGCCTCCCGTCCGGCCCCGCCGGTCGCGGGCGGACGCCGGTCCGTGCCCAGCAGGGCGGTGGTGACGAGATCTTCCCAAGCCGTCACGGGGTTTCCTCTCTGCGAGTCGGCGGGGTACTGCGAATCGGACCGACGCCCCCAGGCGTTCGGGTCGCTTCGGGCGGGCCGAGGGCACGGTGCGGCCTGCCGGTGCGGGGCGGGCCGACCGGGTGTGGTGGCCCGACCGGGTGTGGTGGTCGGACGGCGTGTGGTGGTCGGACGGTTTCTGGTGTTCGGTCGATGTGAGGTGCCCGGACGGAGTCGTGTCGTGCTCGGTCGGTGTGAGGCGCGCGGACGGAGTCTGGCGCCCGGTCGGTCTGAGGCGCGCGGTCGGCGTCTGGTGCCTGATCGGTCTGAGGCGCCCGGCGGATGTGAGGCGCACGGTCGGCGTCCGGCGTCCGGGTCAGCACAGTGGTACCGCCTCGCCCGTGTGTTCCGGCCAGGCCGTCAGCGGTGTGAAGCCGCGGTGGCCGCACTCGCCGAAGACCGTGACCGGGGCGCCGCCGGAGAGTGCGACCAGCCGCCACAGACCGGGCCGGGAGCGGGCGGCGGACGAGAGCGGGAGCGCCCGCTCGCCCTCCGCGTCGGCGAGCTGCCAGGAGTCGCCGTCCTTGACGGGCACCACCCGGCCCAGCGTCACCGGCACCGACTCCAGCCACGGGTCCGCCCGCAGCGCCTCCCCGTACCGGGCGACCGCCTGACCGGTCGTCATGCCCGGCGGCCGTACCGGAAGGGGCACGGGCGCGCCGAACCGCTCGCCCAGGGCCGCCCGGTGTCCGCCCGTGCCGGGAAAGGCGGACAGCTCCGCCTCCAGGGCGAGACCGACGGGCAGCGCCAGCTCCGGGGCACGGCCGGCCGCACCGTAGGAGAGGAGCAGTGCCGTACGGCCCGAGTCGGCGCCGTGCAGCCAGATCCGGCGGGTCGTCAGCTTCGCGTCCGCCGAGTCGTACTGGGCGAGGATCAGCCACCGGTCGCGCACCGGCGGGCCGTCCGCCGCCGCGGGCAGGCCGACGCGGGAGCGGACCGTCGCGGCGAGGTCCTCCGGGAGCCGGTCGCGGCGCAGCCAGCCCTGGTCGAGGAGGTGCAGCAGCGCGCACTCCTCCAGCAGCCGCACCGGCCAGCCGGGCCCGGAGCCCGGTATCGCACCCAACTCCCGTACCCGGGCCGCCAGACCGGGTGCCTGGGCGTCGACCATGCGGGCCGCGGTCTCCTCCCACAGGCCGTACCCCGCCTGCTCGGCCGCGGCCAGGCCCCCGCGCAGCAGGTCGGTCAGGCGCTGCTCCAGCTCCGTGGCGCCGGCGGTGACCCGCTCGGCCCGCTTCTCGGCCCGCCGCCGGGCCGCCTCCGGATCAGCGGCGGCCGGGGAACTCCCCTCGCCCGCCGACCGTTTGTCCTCCGCGCGCCTGCGCCGGCCCGCGAGCCACTGCTCAGCCCAGTCCGGCGGCTCCGCCACCGCCGGCACCGTGTCGTCCCCGCCCGCCCACAGCAGGAGCAGCCCGAGGGCGTGCTTGCAGGGGAACTTCCGGCTGGGACAACTGCACTTGTACGCGAGCCCGGCCGGGTCCGCGATGTCCACGATCGTCTGGTACGGCTTGCTGCCGCTGCCCTTGCACAGTCCCCATACGCTCCCCTCCTCGCAACTCCCCGCCCCGGACCACGGCCCCGCCGCTCCGAGCTTGCTTCCCGCCTTGCGTGACGCGGCGTCAGGAGCCAGTGCCAGCACCTGGTCCGCGCTCCAGCGCACCCCCTGCTGAGTCATGTCGTCGAAGGTAGATCCCCCCACTGACAATCGCCCCGGCGGAGGCGTTTGTGCAGGTCAGAGCGATTGTCAGTGGCGTGGTGCACGGTGGACACCAGATCCGAACCGGCCGAGCTGGAGGGGGCCTCAGCCATGACTGTGTCCGTGGAACCGACCGACCCGAAGACCACCGAGAACGCGCTGCGACCACACGCCGAGCACGCTTTCGCCGACGAACTCGCCGCGCTCGCGGCGCAGGACGACCGGCCCCGTCCGGCCCGCTGGAGGATGTCGCCCTGGGCGGTGGCCACGTATCTCCTCGGCGGCATGCTGCCGGACGGCACGGTGATCACGCCGAAGTACGTCGGCCCGCGCCGCATCGTCGAGGTCGCCGTCACCACCCTCGCCACCGATCGCGCGCTGCTCCTGCTCGGCGTGCCCGGCACCGCGAAGACCTGGGTCTCCGAGCACCTGGCCGCCGCCGTCAGCGGTGACTCGACGCTGCTGGTGCAGGGCACCGCCGGCACCCCGGAGGAGGCGATCCGCTACGGCTGGAACTACGCCCAGCTGCTGGCCAACGGCCCGAGCCGGCAGGCGCTCGTGCCGAGTCCGGTCATGCGGGCCATGGCGGAGGGCATGACGGCCAGGGTCGAGGAGCTGACCCGGATCCCGGCCGACGTGCAGGACACCCTGATCACGATCCTGTCGGAGAAGACCCTGCCGATCCCCGAGCTGGGCCAGGAGGTCCAGGCGGTCCGCGGCTTCAACCTGATCGCCACCGCCAACGACCGCGACCGGGGCGTCAACGACCTCTCCAGCGCCCTGCGCCGCCGCTTCAACACCGTCGTCCTGCCGCTGCCGGAGAGCCCCGACGCCGAGGTCGACATCGTCGCGCGCCGTGTCGACCAGATCGGCCGGTCCCTCGACCTGCCCGCGGTGCCCGACGGCATCGAGGAGATCCGGCGGGTCGTCACCGTCTTCCGGGAGCTGCGCGACGGCCTCACCGCCGACGGGCGGACCAAGCTGAAGTCACCGAGCGGCACGCTCTCCACGGCCGAGGCGATCTCCGTGGTCACCAGCGGACTCGCCCTGTCCGCGCACTTCGGCGACGGAGTGCTGAGGGCCGGTGACGTCGCGGCCGGCATCCTCGGCGCGGTGGTCCGCGACCCGGCCGCCGACCGGGTCATCTGGCAGGAGTACCTGGAGACGGTCGTCCGCGAGCGCGACGGCTGGAAGGACTTCTACCGCGCCTGCCGGGAGGTGAGCGCGTGAACGAGACCGAGGGGCGGCGGAGCGGGCCGCTGTTGCTGGGGGTGCGGCACCACGGCCCCGGCTCCGCGCGGGCGGTGCGGGCCGCCCTGCGGGCCGTCCGGCCGAAGGCCGTGCTGATCGAGGGGCCGCCCGAGGCCGACGCACTGATCCCGCTGGCCGCCGACCCGCGGATGCGGCCACCGGTCGCCCTCCTGGCCCACGCCGTGGACGAACCCGGCCGCTCCGCCTTCTGGCCGCTCGCCGACTTCAGCCCCGAATGGGTGGCCGTCCGCTGGGCGTTGGACCACGGGGTCCCGGCCCGCTTCATCGACCTGCCGGCCACGCACACCCTGGCGTGGGAGACGGCGGACGAGGAGACGGTGACACCCGTCGACGCCGACGGATCCGGGGACGGGAGCGGTGTCCCGGACACCGACCGGAGGATGCGCCTGGACCCGCTCGCGGCCCTCGCCGAGGCCGCCGGTCACGACGACCCCGAGCGCTGGTGGGAGGACGTCGTCGAACACCGTGGCGGAAGCGGGGAACAAGGGCGGGACGCGCTCGCCGCGTTCACCGCCGTGGCGGAGGCGATGACGGCGGTGCGGGAGACGTACGGGGGCGGCGGGCGGGACCGGGACCTGGTGCGCGAGGCCCATATGCGGCTCCAGTTGCGGGCGGCGCAGAAGGAGTTCGGCGCGGACGTCGCGGTGGTGTGCGGGGCGTGGCACGTGCCGGCACTGCGCGCGCGGAGCACCGTCGCCGCCGACCGGGAGCTGCTGAAGGGTCTGCCCAAGGTCAGGACGGACATGACCTGGGTGCCGTGGACCAACCGCCGGCTGGCACGGTCGAGCGGATACGGCGCGGGCATCGACTCACCGGGCTGGTACGGGCATCTTTTCCAGGCCCCGGACCGTCCGGTGGAGCGCTGGCTCACCAAGGTCGCAGGCCTGCTGCGGGAGGAGGACCGGATCGTCTCCTCCGCCCACGTCATCGAGGCGGTACGGCTGGCCGACACGCTCGCCGTGATGCGCGGCCGGCCGCTGCCCGGCCTCGGCGAGACCACCGACGCGGTGCGGGCGGTGCTCTGCGAGGGCTCGGACGTCCCGCTGGCTCTGGTGCACGACCGGCTCGTGGTCGGGGACGTGCTCGGGGAGGTGCCGGAGGCGGCGCCCGCGGTGCCGTTGCAGCGCGACCTGGCCCGGGAACAGCGCCGGCTCAGGCTCAAGCCGGAGGCTCTGGAGCGGGAGGTGGAGCTCGACCTGCGCAAGGAGGCCGACGCCGGGCGAAGCCGGTTGCTGCACCGGCTGCGGCTGCTCGGCATCGGGTGGGGTGAGCAGACCCGGTCGCGGGGGAGCACGGGCACGTTCCGGGAGACCTGGCGGCTGAGCTGGGAGCCCGAGCTGTCGGTACGGGTCGCCGAGGCCGGAGTGTGGGGGACGACCGTCGAGAGCGCGGCGACGGCCAGGGCCGAGGCAGACGCGGAGCAGGCGACCGCGCTCGCCGACGTGACCGCGCTCGCCGAACAGTGTCTGCTCGCCGGAGTGCCGGACGCGCTGCCGGTGGTGATGCGGGCGCTCGCCGACCGGGCCGCCCTGGACACGGACGTCGGTCAGCTCGCCCAGGCACTGCCGGCCCTGGTCCGTTCCCTGCGCTACGGGGACGTGCGGGGCACCGACACCCGGGCCCTCGCCGAGGTGGCCGCGGGCCTCGCCGAGCGGATCTTCGTCGGACTCCCGCCGGCCTGCGCGGCCCTCGACCCGGACGCGGCGCAGGAGATGCGGGGGCATGTGGACGCGGTGCACACGGCGGTGGGACTGCTCGGGGAGCCCGGGACGGGTGCCGACGCCGAGGCCGACGAGCCCCTCGCCCCAGGCGGTGGCGGCGGGCTGCGGGGCCGCTGGCGGGCGGTGCTGCGCACGCTGTCCGGGCGGGACACCGTGCCCGGGGTGCTGCGGGGGCGGGCCGTGCGGATCCTGCTGGACGAGGGGGAGCTGGCGGCGGCGGAGGCGGCCCGGCTGATGGGGCTGGTGCTCTCGCCGGGGACACCGCCCGCGGCGGCCGCCGCCTGGGTCGAGGGGTTCGTCGGGGGCGGCGGGGGCGGAATGCTGCTGGTCCACGACGAGCGGCTGCTCGGCCTGGTCGACACGTGGCTGACCGGGGTACCGGCGGAGGCGTTCACGGACGTACTGCCGCTGCTGCGGCGGACGTTCTCGGCGTACGAACCGGGTGTGCGCAGGACGATCGGCGAGCTGGTGCGCCGGGGCCCGGGGGAGCGGACGGACGCGCCCGGGCAGGCCGGCCCGACACCGGGCTTCGGTGCCGACGCCGACGAGGAGCGCGCCGTCGCCGTACTGCCGGTGCTGCGGCTGCTGCTCGGCCTCGACGGTACGGACGAGAAGGCACCGGACAACGACTTGGCGGGGGTGGGGAGATGACGGCGGACCCGGCGGCCGGCGGAACCGGCCTCGACGACACGGCACGGGAACGGCTGCGGCGCTGGCGGCTGGTGCTCGGCGGTGAGGCCGCCGACGGGACCGGGTGCACGCTGTCCGGGCGGGACGCGGCGATGGACGGGACGCTGGCCGCGCTCTACGGGAAGGGCGACGGGCCGCAGCCGGGGCGGGAGCGTTCGGCCGGACTGGGGGCGTCGGCACCGTCGGTGGCGCGCTGGCTCGGCGACATCCGGACGTACTTCCCGTCCTCCGTCGTCCAGGTCATGCAGCGCGACGCCATCGACCGGCTGGGGCTGGCCGCGCTGCTGCTGGAGCCCGAGATGCTCGAAGCGGTGGAGGCCGACGTGCACCTGGTCGGCACCCTGCTTTCGTTGAACAAGGCGATGCCGGAGACGACGAAGGAGACGGCACGGGCGGTCGTGCGCAAGGTCGTCGAGGACCTGGAGAAGCGGCTCGCCACCCGTACCCGGGCCACCCTCACCGGTGCCCTGGACCGCAGCGCCCGGATCAGCCGCCCGCGCCATCACGACATCGACTGGAACCGCACGATCGCGGCCAATCTCAAGCACTACCTGCCCGAGTACCGGACGGTCGTGCCGGAGCGGCTCATCGGGTACGGGCGGGCGTCGCAGTCGGTGAAGAAGGAAGTGGTGCTCTGCATCGACCAGTCCGGGTCGATGGCGGCCTCGGTGGTGTACGCCTCGGTGTTCGGCGCGGTGCTGGCGTCCATGCGGTCCATAGACACCCGGCTCGTGGTCTTCGACACGGCGGTGGTCGACCTCACCGACCAGCTCGACGACCCGGTGGACGTCCTGTTCGGCACCCAGCTGGGCGGCGGTACGGACATCAACCGGGCGCTCGCGTACTGCCAGTCGCAGATCACCCGCCCGGCCGAGACCGTGGTGGTGCTCATCAGCGACCTCTACGAGGGCGGGATACGCGACGAGATGCTGAAGCGGGTCGCGGCGATGAAGGCCTCGGGGGTGCAGTTCGTGGCGCTGCTCGCGCTGTCGGACGAGGGGGCGCCGGCCTACGACCGGGAGCACGCGGCCGCGCTCGCCGCGCTGGGGGCACCGGCGTTCGCCTGCACGCCCGATCTCTTCCCCGAGGTGATGGCCGCGGCGATCGAGAAGCGGCCGATTCCCGTATTGGACACAGTGTGAAGGAGATCGCATCAAGTCAAAGAGGTCCTGTGAACCGGACATGGTGATCTGTAGGTGAGGGGGGCTTGCGCAACGGCGGGCCGGGCGTGCGAGGATCGACGCCCGCGTGGCGGTCCGTGTTCGCCGGCCCCTCGTGCCGCACCCCGCTTCGCGTCCGCGTTCCGCCGTACCGGAGGATCCTCCCCGCCTTGACCTCGCCAGCCGTTCTGCCCGGTACCGCCGCGCGTGTGTCGCGCGGGGCGGCGGGGCGGCGCGCGCTGCAACTGGTGCTGCTGGCCGGTGGACTGCTCGCGCTCGGCCTCCTGTGCGGAGGGCGGGCGCAGGCGGCGGAGGCGTCGCCCCCGGTGCCGTCGACGCCCACGGTGGCGTCGCTGATGAGCCGGTTGGGCGTGGACGGCCTTCTGCGGACGGGCGGGACGGCGCGCGGCGCGACGCCGACACCGGTCGGGGCGAAGCGGCCCGGGGAGACACCTCGCACGATCACGTCCAACCGGGGACTGCCCAGCCCGGTTAAGCCCGGCACGGTCACACCCCACCGCTCGGTTACGCCGGGCACGGTCACGTCCCACCGGGCACTGCCCAGCCCTGCCACGCCCGGCACGATCACCTCCCGCCGTTCGGCACCTCACCGGGCGACGGCCCACAGCCTCGTCCCGCAGCGGGACGCCGGATCCTCCTCGGCTCCCGGGCGGTTCTCGGTGTCCCCGGCACCCGGGACTCCCACGGCTCCCGCACCCCCTGCCCCGCCCGCCGCACCGGAGGCCCCGGTCGTGCCGGTCCTGCCGGTCGTCGGGGAAACGATTCGCTCGGTGACCGGTTCGGTGACCGGTTCGGTGACCGGCACCGTGACCGCGACCGTGAGCGCGGTCGTGACCGAGGGGCTCGGCGGCGTGCTGCAGCAGGTGTCGGCGCTGCCGACCGAGCTGACCACGCTGCCCGGACAACTGCCCGGACAGCTCCCCGCGCTTCCGGAACCGCCGGGTTCCTCCAGCACCCCGCCCGTGTCGGAGCCGCCCGCCGGCTCCGTCCCGGCGCCGACCGCCTCCGCGCCCGGCACCACCGCGACGCGGCCCGCGGTGGCGGAGGGCGGCCCGGGGCACGGTGCCGGCCCGGGCAGGCAGGCGGCGACCGTCGTGTCCCACCGGCCGTACGGCCTCGGCACCGGCTTCGGCCTCGGCTCCGCCCTCGCCCCCGTTTCCGGGGCGGCGGCCGGGCACACCGGCGCCCACCGTGCCGCCCACGCCCCCGACGGCCCGGGCCGTCCCGCGCCGGCCGGCGACCCGGACGGCGCGCTCGGCAAGGCGGCGGTCGACGGCGGTTCCTCCCGGCACGCCGACGCCTGTGCCGTGACCTTCGCGGAGCGGGCACCGCTGCGGCTCGTGCCCGGTGCCGCCGCGCACACCGCCGCGACCGGGACGCAGGACAGGTACCGGGACATCCCCGTCTTCCCCGGCTAGGACGCCCCGCTGCCCGCCGCCGATCGCTCGCGCGGGGAGCGGAACAGGCCTGCCCCTCCGGACGCCCTGCCCTCCGGACGGCGATGTCCCCAGCCAAGCCGCGCTTCCGGCACACCGGAGGCACTCCCGGCTCCTCCCCGGGTGCGTGACACCCGCGCCGGAGCCCCGAAGGACTGACGTACGCATGAACAAGAACATCAGCGCTTCCCCCGCCGCAGTAGCCGTGGCCGCCGACGAGGCCGTCCGCCGGCCGGACGCCGTCGCCGGGACGCGTGCCGCGCAGGCCATCCAGGGGGCCCGGGCCGCGCGGGCCGCCCGGGCCACCGCCAAGGCGCAGGCCACCGCCCGGACCCACGCCCAGGCCCTGCAGAGGCGGGCGGCCGTCATGATCGGCTCCGAGGTGGCCGGGGACGCGCCCACCCGGCTCTTCACCGGCGCCGCCCGGCGGACCGGGTCCCACTCCCACTGACTCCGCGGGGTGACCCGGGGCGGGCGGCCGAATTCCGTCGGTCCGCTCCCGCCGGGCCCCCGCGGTCCGGACCGGCCGAGCCCCGTGGGGCGGGGAACGGCGGTCCGCCCCGGAGGCGCACAGCCTCCGGGCGGAGGCCTCACCGGGCCAACCCCAGCCCGGTGAGGCCTCGCACAGGCCTCGCACAGACCCCCAGGGGCCTCGCAAGGTCTCGCACAGGCCCCGCAAGGGCCTCGCACGGGTCCCGCACGGGTCCCGGCACCTGCCTCGCGCAGACCCCGCAAGGGCTTCGCAAGGGCCTCGCACAAGCCCCGCAAGGCCTCGCGCGGGTCCCGCAAGGGCCCCCGCACCGGCCTCCCGCACACCTCGCGCATCGTTCCCGGGACGGCACGCCGTGCCACCGAAACCCCGGATACCCGGCATCATGTGACAGGTATCACCGCTCAGGTGTGACCCCTGATTTAGAGACCCTCCGCGAGCGGCGATAATCTGCGAGACGGACATGCCGCGCGCTCGGACACCGTGTGCGCCCCCCTTGTGACACATTGCGGACGTCACGTTGCCCTTCGCGGCACGCCCACGCATCCAACGAACCGCGAGATCACTGATAGGGACGGAAGCGCGTGGACCTGTTCGAGTACCAGGCGAGGGACCTCTTCGCCAAGCACGATGTACCGGTGCTGGCCGGTGAAGTCATCGACACGCCTGAGGCGGCGCGCGAGATCACCGAGCGTCTGGGCGGCAAGTCCGTCGTCAAGGCGCAGGTGAAGGTCGGTGGTCGTGGCAAGGCCGGTGGCGTCAAGCTGGCCGCCTCCGCGGACGAGGCCGTCGCCCGTGCGACGGACATTCTCGGTATGGACATCAAGGGCCACACGGTCCACAAGGTGATGATCGCCGAGACCGCCCCGGAGATCGTCGAGGAGTACTACGTCTCCTTCCTCCTCGACCGTGCGAACCGCACCTTCCTCTCCATCGCCTCCGTCGAGGGCGGCATGGAGATCGAGGAGGTGGCGGCCACCCGTCCGGAGGCCGTGGCCCAGACCCCGATCAACGCGATCGACGGTGTGGACCTGGCCAAGGCCAAGGAGATCGTCGCCGCGGCGAAGTTCCCGGCCGACGTCGCCGACCAGGTCGCCGACATCCTGGTCAAGCTGTGGGACACCTTCATCAAGTCGGACGCCCTGCTCGTCGAGGTCAACCCGCTCGCGAAGGTCGTCTCCGGCGAGGTCCTGGCCCTGGACGGCAAGGTGTCGCTCGACGACAACGCCGAGTTCCGGCACGACTGGGACGAGCTGCACGACAAGGCCGCGGCCAACCCGCTGGAGGCCGCCGCCAAGGAGAAGAACCTCAACTACGTCAAGCTCGACGGCGAGGTCGGCATCATCGGCAACGGCGCGGGTCTCGTCATGAGCACCCTCGACGTCGTCGCGTACGCCGGTGAGAAGCACGGTGGCGTCAAGCCCGCCAACTTCCTCGACATCGGCGGCGGCGCCTCCGCCCAGGTGATGGCGAACGGCCTGGAGATCATCCTCGGCGACCCGGACGTCCGCTCCGTGTTCGTGAACGTCTTCGGTGGCATCACCGCCTGCGACGAGGTCGCCAACGGCATCGTGCAGGCCCTGAAGCTCCTGGAGGACCGCGGCGAGAACGTCTCCAAGCCGCTGGTCGTCCGTCTCGACGGCAACAACGCCGAACTGGGTCGCAAGATCCTCACCGACGCCAACCACCCGCTGGTGCAGCGCGTCGACACCATGGACGGCGCGGCCGACAAGGCCGCCGAGCTGGCCCACGCCGCCAAGTAAGCACTCAGGACGAGGACAGAACACACCATGGCTATCTGGCTCAACAAGGACAGCAAGGTCATCGTCCAGGGCATGACCGGCGCCACGGGCATGAAGCACACCAAGCTCATGCTGAGTGACGGCACCAACGTCGTGGGCGGCGTCAACCCGCGCAAGGCCGGTCAGAAGGTCGACTTCGACGGCACCGAGGTACCGGTCTTCGGCACCGTCAAGGAGGCCATCGAGGCCACCGGCGCCAACGTCTCCGTCATCTTCGTGCCGGAGAAGTTCACGAAGGCCGCGGTCGACGAGGCCATCGACGCCGAGATCCCGCTGGCCGTCGTGATCACCGAGGGCATCGCCGTGCACGACTCGGCGGCCTTCTGGGCGTACGCCGGCAAGAAGGGCAACAAGACCCGGATCATCGGCCCGAACTGCCCCGGCATCATCACCCCGGGCCAGTCCAACGTCGGCATCATCCCGGGCGACATCACCAAGCCGGGCCGTATCGGCCTGGTCTCGAAGTCCGGCACGCTGACGTACCAGATGATGTACGAGCTCCGTGACATCGGCTTCTCCACCGCCGTCGGCATCGGTGGCGACCCGATCATCGGCACCACGCACATCGACGCGCTCGCCGCGTTCCAGGACGACCCCGACACCGACCTGATCGTCATGATCGGTGAGATCGGCGGCGACGCCGAGGAGCGGGCGGCCGCGTTCATCAAGGAGAACGTGACCAAGCCGGTCGTCGGCTACGTCGCGGGCTTCACCGCGCCCGAGGGCAAGACCATGGGCCACGCCGGCGCCATCGTCTCCGGTTCGTCGGGCACCGCCCAGGCGAAGAAGGAGGCCCTGGAGGCCGCGGGCGTCAAGGTCGGCAAGACCCCGACCGAGACGGCGAAGCTGGCCCGCGAGCTCCTCGCCGGCTGACCAGCTGCGTGACTGAACGCCGGTAGGCCCGTCCCCGCATCGGGGACGGGCCTACCGGCGTTTCACCCACCCGGGCCGACGCCCCGTCAGGGGCGCGGGGAACTGCGCGAGCCCCCCAGCGCGCCCGCGCCCGCACTCGCGCCCCCGCCCGCGCCCGCACTCGCGCCCCCGCCCGCGTCCACCGCTCGCGACCGCGCCCGGCCCCCTCGCTACCGCGCCACCGGCGCCAATCTCTCCGGCCCGTTCTCGGCCGCCTTCCGCAGTTTCGCCTGCAGCGCCCGCTCACCCGCCGACAGCGGCCCCAGCCCCACCTCCGCCGGTACCCCGCTGATCGCCTGCGCCGGGCCGATCGGCGCCTCGTAGTGCGTCGGCGCCGTCCGTAGCGTGAGCGTCGTCGCCGCGATGATCGTCGCCGTGAAGGCGAGCGCGGACCGGGTCCAGAAGCGGGTCTGCCGTTCGGCGCAGGTCCGCACGGCGGGCGGCTGGGCCGACCGCAGGGTCTCGGCCGAGGCCAGTTCGGCCATCCGGCGGTTCAGCGCGGCCGGGTCCGCCAGCTCGGGGAGCTGGTCGGCGACCGCCTGCCGGGCGTGGGTGAGCCGCCGCGCCGCCGCCGGAGTGCTCGCCTCCGTCTCCGCCGCGGTCTCCGGCAGGTCGAGGCCGACACCGTCGTACAGCAGGAGGGTGCGGCGGTACGACGGCGGGAGCTGCAGGAGCGTCTCCAGCAGCGCGCGGTCCGCGGCGCCGGCCGGCGGGGCCTCGGGCTGCCGGTAGCGCAGCCGGAACCGGTGCCAGGGCGAGAGCGCGCACTCGTGCGCCACCGCCCGCACCCAGCCGGCCGGGTCCCGGTCGCGGGCCACCTGGGGCCAGTTCTGCCAGGCGAGTTGGAAGGCCCGCTCGACGGCCTCACGTGCCAGCTCGCGGCGCCCGGTGAGCAGATAGGTCTGCCGTACCAGGGCCGGGGCGCAGAACGCGTAGAGGGCGTCGAAGGCCTGAGTGGGCGTCAGGGCAGTGGACGGTACGGCCTCGTCGGCGGGGACAGGGCTCTGCGTCACCGGGCGCACCTTCCTTCGAAAAAACACATAAACATATATTGGGCGACACTTCGGTGGTTCGCCCGTTACGCCGGAAAAGCGCGTGTCGTTGGGAGCATGGCCGTCGTGATCCGGATGCCCGCCCACCGACCGCCGTCGGCACCTCCGCCGCGCCCGTCGCGCCCGCCGTTCCTGTCGCTCCTGCTCAGCCGGTTGCTCGACCGTTCCCCCGGACTGGGCGCGAGCCTCCTGGGCGGAGCGATCGCGGCCGGGCTCGGACTCGCCTGCTCCGCCGTGCTGGTGATGGCGCTGTGGGTCAGCTCGCCCTATCCCGACAGCGGACCGGGCGGCGCACTGCATCTCGCGGCGGCCCTGTGGCTGCTCGCCCACGGGACCGAACTGGTGCGCACCGACACCCTGTCCGGGATGCCGGCCCCGGTCGGGGTGACACCGCTGTTGCTGCCGTTGCTGCCGCTGCTGCTGGTCTACCGGGGGGCACGGGAGGCGGTGGACGCCTCGGGTGACGGCGGCGACGGGCGCGGCGACGGGTACGACGACGGGTACGGCGACGGGGACCGCCTCGACGCACCGCCGCCGATCCGGGCGCGCACGGCGTGGACCGGAGTGGTGGCCGGCTACCTCGGTGTCGGCGGCTGCGCCGCGTTGTACGCCTCCGGCGGCGAACTGCGGCCCGTGTGGGGATGGGTGGCGGTGTGTCTGCCGCTGCTCGCGGCGGTGGCGGCGGGCGCCGGGGTGTGGACGGCGTACGGCCGTCCGCGTGAGCCGCTGCTGAGCCTGGTCGCGGAGCTCCCGGCCCCGGTACGGCGGCTGCTGCTGGGCCGCGACACCCGGGTGCGGTGGGGCACCGCGGTCCGCGCCGCCCTGGCCGGGGTCGCCGTGTTCTTCGGCGGCGGGACGCTGCTGCTCGCGGTCTCGCTGGTGCTGCACGGTGTCCCGGCCCGGACGTCGTTCCTGCAGCTGACGGAGGGGTGGACGGGCCGGTTCGCGGTTCTGCTGCTCTGTGTCTCGCTGATCCCGAACGCGGCGGTGTGGGCGGCGTCGTACGCCGTCGGCCCCGGTTTCGTGCTCGGTGCCGGCCACGTCGTCAACCCCCTGGCCGCCGACCCGGCACCGCTGCTGCCGCCGTTTCCGCTGCTCGCGGCCGTCCCGGCGCACGGGCCCGGCATGCCGCTGAACTGGCTGGCCGGGGTGGTGCCGGCGGCGGCGGCCGTGACGACGGCCTGGTTCGTGGTGAGCCGGGCGGTCCGACGGCGCTGGGCGGCCGGGCGCACGGCCGGGGTGACGGTGCTGGCGGCCCTGCTGTGCGCACTGCTGCTCGCGGCCCTGGCCGAGCTGTCCGGCGGCCCCCTGGGCGTCGCCGCGCTGGCCCGCTTCGGTCCGGTCTGGTGGCAGACGGGCGCGGCGACCGGAGCCTGGCTGCTCGGGGTCGGCGTACCGGTGGCCCTGGTGCTGCGGGCCTGGCGGGGACTGGGCCCGGTCTCGCTCGCGGCCTGGCTGGGCTTCGGCAAGCAGCAGTCGGTGCAGCAGCCGGTGGAGCGGTCGGTGCGGCAGCAGGGGCGGCAGGCGGGACAGGAGCCGACGCCGGAGAAGAAGGAGGGGACGCCGGCCCCGCCCCCGGTGATCGTGCTGCTGCCCGACCAGGGCGACGGTGACGCTTACGAGGCGCTGCCCGCCGAGCCGTACGAGATGCGGCGGGCCGCCCCGCCGCCGCCCGCCTCCGGAGCCCGGCAGGACGACACGGCCCGCGAGGCCCGGTGGGCGGCGCTGCGCGAGGCGTCCGAGCCGTCGGACGGCCCGGACGGCCGGGGCGGTTCGGACGGTTCGGACGGCCGGGGCGGTTCGGACGGTTCGGACGGCCGGGGCGGTTCGGACGGAACCTGATCCGGGGTCCGGACCTCAGCTGTTCGTGGTGCCCAGGACGGTGCGGAGCTCCTTCGGGAGCAGGTGGTCGCAGGACTGCTTGGCCTGGTTGGTCAGGGAGTCGGAGACGCAGGTGTAGTAGTCCCGGTAGACCATCTGGGCCGTGAAGGTGGCCGCCACCAGGGCCAGCGCCAGCGAGGCCGTGACCAGACCGCTGATCGCGGCCGTCGTCTGCGGCCGGCCGACGGTGGTCGCGGTGTTGGCGGCGTTCGCCTCGGCCGCCGCCTCCTCGGGGCTGCGCGGCTTGGCGCGGAGCGCGCTGACGCCCCAGTAGATCCCCAGGGCACCCAGCAGCAGGGCCACGTAGGGCCAGCCGAAGAGGGCGAAGAGGAAGGCCCACATACCGCTCAGCAGCGCGTACCGGGCCCGGCGCTGGGCCGGATCCGTCGGGTCCCAGCGCATCCCGGGGACACCGGGGCCGCCCTGGCCGCCGCCCCCGGGACCGCTCTCGTCGGGACGCCTGCCGAAGCCGCCGGACTGCCGGCCGGGCTGGCGGTCGCTCCACCGGCTGCCCCACGGTGACTCGCCACCGCCACCGCCACCGCCACCGCCATCGCCGCCGTCGCGGTCCCGGTCACCGGCCGGGCGGCGCGGCTGCCAGGGCTGGTCCGGTGTGCCCTCCGGCGGCGGGGCGAAGGGGTTGTCGGCCTGCTGGTCGCCCTTCGGCCGGTCCGAGGGCGCCTGCGGCGGCGAGGTCGGCCGCTCCCGCAACAGCACGGCGAAACGCGTCCCTCCCTGCACCGACTGCGGGGGCAGGGTACGAAGTCCCAGGCTGCGGTCCGGCATCAAGTGAGCGTCTTCCCCTAGATCAAGATGAACAGAGCTGATGGCTGAGGCTGGCTTGCGGATACGACTGCGCGGCTCCAGCCGATGGCTCCGGCTGATCGCTACCGCGGACGAAACGGCTGGTTACTTCCTGAACGCGTCGTATCCCGCGCGCGTTCCCGCCTCGGGTACCTCCCAGACGCTACCTTCCGGCCACGCCCCCGTCCCGTGGGGGCCGTCCGGTGTGCCGGTATCGTTGCTGACGGTCGGCCGCTTCGTAGACTTCCCCGTATCCCGGGGCGCGAAGCACTCGTATGAATGTACAAAGCGGGTGCGGGGCCGGCCGCCGTACCGACGCTCCCCCGAGAAAGGGCCCCGCCGTGGCCGCCAAGCCCGTGGCCAAGCGCCTCGTCGTGCTGGTCTCCGGATCCGGCACCAACCTCCAGGCGCTCCTCGACGCGATCGCGGCGACCGGCGCCGAGGCCTACGGCGCCGAGGTCGTCGCCGTAGGGGCCGACCGCGACGGCATCGAGGGGCTCGCGCGCGCCGAGCGCGCCGGGATCGCGACCTTCGTGACCAGGGTGAAGGACTTCGGGACGCGGCAGGAGTGGGACCGGGCGCTGGCCGAGGCCGTCGCCGCCCACCGGCCCGACCTCGTCGTCTCCGCCGGGTTCATGAAGATCCTCGGGAAGGAGTTCCTGGCGCGGTTCGGCGGGCGGACCGTGAACACGCACCCCGCCCTGCTGCCCAGTTTCCCCGGGGCCCACGGTGTGCGGGACGCGCTCGCGTACGGGGCGAAGGTGACCGGCTGCACCGTCCACTTCGTCGACGACGGCGTCGACACCGGGCCGATCATCGCCCAGGGGGTGGTGGAGGTCAGGGACGGGGACGACGAGGGCGCTCTGCACGAGCGCATCAAGGAAGTCGAGCGAAGCCTGCTCGTCGAGGTCGTGGGGCGGATCGCCCGCAACGGCCATCGCATCGAGGGACGAAAGGTGTTTATCCAGTGACCGCCGAGAGCAACAAGCGGCCCATCCGACGGGCGCTCGTCAGCGTCTACGACAAGACGGGGCTCGAAGACCTCGCGCGCGGGCTGCACGAGGCGGGCGTCGAACTCGTCTCCACCGGCTCCACCGCCTCCCGCATCGCCGCCGCCGGGGTCCCCGTGACCAAGGTGGAGGAGCTCACCGGCTTCCCGGAGTGCCTGGACGGCCGGGTCAAGACCCTGCACCCCAAGGTGCACGCCGGCATCCTCGCCGACCTGCGTCTGGAGAGCCACCGCAAGCAGCTCGACGAGCTCGGCGTGGCCCCCTTCGACCTCGTCGTCGTCAACCTCTACCCGTTCCGCGAGACGGTCGCCTCGGGTGCCTCGCCGGACGAGTGCGTCGAGCAGATCGACATCGGCGGCCCCTCGATGGTCCGCGCCGCCGCCAAGAACCACCCCTCGGTCGCCGTGGTCACCAGCCCCGAGCGGTACGCCGACGTGCTCGCCGCCGTCGCCGCGGGCGGCTTCGACCTCGCCACCCGCAAGCGGCTGGCCGCCGAGGCCTTCCAGCACACGGCGTCCTACGACGTGGCGGTCGCCTCCTGGTTCGCCTCCGAGTACGCCCCGGTCGACGAGTCGCGGTTCCCCGACTTCCTCGGCGCCACCTGGGAGCGCGAGAACACCCTCCGCTACGGCGAGAACCCGCACCAGCCGGCCGCGCTCTACGTCGACGGGAGCGGCGGCGGCCTCGCCAGGGCCGAGCAGCTGCACGGCAAGGAGATGTCGTACAACAACTACACGGACACGGACGCCGCCCGCCGTGCCGCGTACGACCACGACGAGCCGTGCGTCGCGATCATCAAGCACGCCAACCCGTGCGGCATCGCGATCGGGTCGGACGTCGCCGAGGCGCACCGCAAGGCGCACGCCTGCGACCCGCTGTCGGCGTTCGGCGGGGTCATCGCCGTGAACCGGCCGGTCAGCAAGGAGATGGCCGAGCAGGTCGCGGAGATCTTCACCGAGGTCATCGTGGCGCCCGACTACGAGGAGGGGGCCCTGGAGGCCCTCGCCAAGAAGAAGAACATCCGGGTGCTGAAGGCGGCGGGCGCCCCCGCCAACCCGGTCGAGGTCAAGCCCGTCGACGGCGGGGTGCTGCTCCAGGTCACCGACCGGCTGCAGGCCGACGGCGACGACCCGGCCAACTGGACCCTGGCCACCGGCGAGGCGCTGAGCCCGGAGGAGCTGCGCGAGCTCGCCTTCGCCTGGAAGGCCTGCCGGGCCGTGAAGTCCAACGCCATCCTGCTCGCCAAGGACGGTGCCTCGGTCGGCGTCGGCATGGGCCAGGTCAACCGCGTCGACTCCGCGAAGCTCGCCGTCGAGCGGGCGGGGGAGGAGCGGGCACGCGGCTCCTACGCCGCCTCCGACGCCTTCTTCCCGTTCCCCGACGGCCTGGAGATCCTCACCGCGGCCGGCGTGCGGGCGGTGGCCCAGCCGGGCGGTTCGATGCGTGACGAACTGGTCGTGGAGGCCGCGAAGAAGGCGGGCGTGACGATGTACTTCACGGGGACGCGGCACTTCTTCCACTGAGCGGCCGTACCGGCTCCGCGGAGCGGCCGCGCCGGGACCGGGAACGCCAGGGCCGTGCCCCCCACCGGGGGGCACGGCCCTTGGGGTACGTGACGGCGGACGATCAGTTGCTGCGGATCACGATCGTGCCGCACACCTTGTCGGCGAACGTCTGGCGCTTGGCGTCCCACGCCGGCCACAGGTAGCCGAGGTAGCAGGGCAGGCTGTCCAGGAAGTGGGCCAGCTGGCGCACGAAGGCCATGCCCGCACCGATCGGCTGGCCGGTGTCCTCCTTGAGCGTGCGGGTACCGACCACCTTCTTGCCGATGGTCTGACCGGTACGCCCCTCCTGGACGATCTGGTAGATGAACAGACCGATCAGGACGAGGAGGCCGACGATCATCAGTGCCGGGACGCTCTTGGCGCCGCCCACGACCACGAGGATGTACGGAATGCCCAACACGATCGTGTCGATCAGCCTGCTCAGGAAGCGCCAGCCCCAGTTCGCGTACGGCGGCATCGCGCCGTAACCCTGCTGCGGGTAGCCGTAGCCGCCCTGCTGCGGGTAACCGGGCTGCTGCGGGTAGCCGTAACCCTGCTGCGGCGGCACGCCCTGCGGGGCCTGCTGGTAGCCCGGCTGCCCCTGCTGCGGGTAGCCGTAACCGGGCTGGCCCTGCTGCGGGTTCTGCGGCTGACCGTAGGGGTTGTTGGGCGCGCCGAAACTCATGGCCGTTTTCCTCCGTTGGACCTGCGGGGACGTCGCGGAAAGGCACGGAGGTACGTCATGTTCTGAGCGGTTTGCCCCCCAACCGGACCGCGCTACTGCGCCGCTCATCGTTTAGTAATGGCGAGTTGTTGTCCAGCCCGATTCGCGAGGTGTTGTGCAAGTGCAACATCATTGATCATGACCGCACACCCGATTGGCAACGGGAGACCGGCATCCGCGAGGATGGAGCCATGACCGCCCAGATTCTCGATGGCAAGGCCACCGCAGCCGCGATCAAGTCCGATCTGACCGCCCGCGTGGCGGTGCTGAAGGAGAAGGGCGTCACGCCCGGCCTCGGCACGATCCTGGTCGGGGACGACCCCGGCAGTCAAAAGTACGTCGCCGGCAAGCACCGCGACTGCGCCCAGGTCGGCATCGCCTCCATCCAGCGTGAGCTGCCCGCCACCGCCACCCAGGAGGAGATCGAGGCCGTCGTCCGCGAACTGAACGACGACCCCGCGTGCACCGGCTACATTGTCCAGCTTCCGCTGCCCAGGGGCATCGACGAGAACCGCATCCTGGAGCTGATGGACCCGCACAAGGACGCGGACGGCCTGCACCCGATGAACCTGGGCCGCCTGGTGCTCGGCGAGCCCGCCCCGCTGCCCTGCACCCCCAACGGCGTGCTGACCCTGCTGCGCCGCCACGGCGTCGAGATCAAGGGCGCGGAGGTCGTGGTCGTCGGCCGTGGCGTGACCATCGGCCGCCCGATGCCGCTGCTGCTCACCCGGCGCAGCGAGAACGCGACGGTCACCCAGTGCCACACCGGCACCCGTGACCTCTCCGCCCACCTCCGGCGCGCCGACATCATCGTCGCCGCGGCCGGCTCGCCGCACCTTATCCGCGCCGAGGACGTCAAGCCGGGCGCGGCCGTCCTCGACATCGGCGTCTCCCGCAACGCGGACGGCAAGATCGTCGGCGATGTGCACCCCGACGTCGCCGGGGTCGCCGGCTGGCTCTCCCCGAACCCCGGCGGTGTCGGTCCGATGACCCGGGCCCAGCTGCTCGTCAACGTGGTCGAGGCGGCGGAGCGCAGTGTCGGCTGACCGCGGGCACGGACAGGATGCGGGACGCCGGACGACCCGGCGGTTCCCGCTGTTCACGCGCGACACCGCGCGCCCCGAGGGGGGCGGCAGGGCCGCGTCCGGAGACCTGCCGGCGCCGGCCCGTCAGTGGCCGCTGCTGGTGGTGCTGGCGACCGCCGCGGTGGGGCTGCTGCTGACCTCGCTCGACCAGTTCCGGGTGGGCGCGCTGCTGATCGGCGCGGCGCTGCTCGCCGGGGCGGTGATGCGGTGGGTCCTGCCCGGCGTGGGGATGCTGGCGGTGCGCTCCCGGTTCACGGACATCGTCACGTACGGGGTGCTGGGCCTGGCGATCGTGCTGCTGGCGTTGATGGCGCAGCCGAAGCCCTGGCTGGTGATCCCCTACCTGAAGGACACGCTGCACTTCACGATGAAGAGCTGAAGGACCCGCACTTCACGATGAAGAGCCGAAGGACCCGCCGTCCGCCTCCGGGCGGGCGAGAGGCGGCCCGTCCCCTCCCCCGAGGAGGACGGACCGCCGTCGGGTTTCAGCCTTCCCATCGCACGGCGGCTGTTCAACGGCTGTCCGCGGGCTGTGGCACAGAGGTGACAGTTCCGCTACGGACCGTCCGCACTGCCACAGCCTGCGGGAACCGTCCGGCGGCCGCCCGTCGTCACCCGGTCTGAACTGGCAACGAACTGGCAACGCGGGACGCCGTGGAGGTGCGTGATGGGCGGCTGGCAGCCGCTGCCGGAAGGGCTTCCGGCGGAGGTGCGGCACTTCGTGGAGCAGTTACGGCTCCTCAAGGACGACACCGGACTCAGCCTGGTCGCCCTCGGCGCCCGTACCGCGTACAGCAAGTCGTCCTGGCAGCGGTACCTCAACGCCGTGCAGCCGCCGCCGCGGCAGGCGGTCGCCGCCCTGTGCCGGGTGGCCGGCCTCACCGGCGCCGACGCCGAACGGCACACCGTGCGCTGGGAACTGGCCGTCCAGGCCTGGCCGCGTCCGGCGAACGAGCCGGAACCGCCGCCCGGCGCCGGCGGCTACGAGGACGACCCCACGCTCCCCTGGTGGGACCGCCCGGAACCGGAGCGGGCGCCCCGCTTCCACGGCCGGCTGCTGCCCGCCGCCCTCCTGATCCTGCTCGTCCTGCTGCTCATGGCGGTCGTCGGCGCCGTGGTCCTCGGGTGAACCGGGTCCGCCGTGACCCGGGAGGCGGCGGCCGGACGACCGGTGTGCCGATGTGCCGACAAGTTCACGGATAGGTGACGAAGCCGACTCGCAAGCGGGCTAACGTGTCCAACCGGGGCGATTCGAAGGCCCGTTGGACCGCTTCGCGGTCGGCGTGCGACCGTGCGCGCGGGCGGCGCCACGCGCCAGGGGAACGCGGGGGGAAGAGGGGGAACCATGCCTCGTTGGAAGGCCCTGCCGGATGAACTCGATCCGCAGGTGAAGGAGTTCGCGACACAGCTGCGACGGCTCGTGGACCGCGCCGGGCTGGGTGTCGCGGCCCTGTCCGACCGCACCGGCTACAGCAGGACGTCCTGGGAGCGGTACCTGGGCGGACGCCTGCTGGCACCCAAGGGTGCCGTCGTCGCGCTCGCCGAGGTCACCGGCACCGATCCGGTCCATCTCACCACCATGTGGGAACTGGCCGAACGGGCCTGGAGCCGGTCGGAGCAGCGGCACGACAGGACGATGGAGGCGATCCGGATCTCCCAGGCGCGCGCCGCGCTGGGGGAGTTCGGGGAGCCGCCGGTCCCCTCCGCGTCCACCGCCACCGCCGGGTCCGGGGCGCCGCGACGGACCGGCGGCGCGGTCGCGACGCCGGGGGTGGCCGGTCCGGCGGGCGTCTCGCCCACCATCCCGCCGCAGCCGACGGCACCCGACGCGAACCGCCGGGAGGGTACGGGGTCACGGGGGCCCGCCGCGCCCGAGCGGCCCGCGGCCCCGGCCGGCGGCGGTCGCCGCCGGCTGACCATGTTCCTCGCGGGGGTCGTCGGCGTCGCCGTGGTGATCGCCGCCGTCCTCTCCCTCGCCGGGCACCACGGCGGCCACGGGAAGAAGAAGCGCAGCGTCGCCGTCTCGTCCGCCCCGTCCGCCGGCACCGGGGCCGCCCTGCCCGCCGGCGTGCGGTGCGCGGGCGCCGGCTGCACCGGCAAGGACGCGGAGGCCATGGGGTGCAGCGGCGACCTCGTGACCACCGCCGGTACGGTCACGCTCGGCGCGACCACCCTGGAGGTGCGCTACAGCCGCACCTGCGGGGCCGCCTGGGGCCGGATCACCGGCGCCGCCCGGGGCGACTCGGTGCGGGTCACGGCGGGCGCCGTCACGAAGCGCGGCGACATCACGGCCGCCGGTGACACCATCGCGTACACGCCGATGGTCGCGGTGCGGGACGCGGAGCAGGCGAAGGCCTGCGCGACGCTGGCGTCGGGGCGGACGGGGTGCACCTCGTAGAAAATCCGTACGTCCGGGCATGCCGCGGTGATTCCTGGGCACGCGAAACCGTACCCCCCACGGGAGTCCGGATTCCGGTACCCCCGGATGGCGGCCGTCCCGTCTCTCCCTCTCCCGGACGGGCCGGCCGCCTCTTTCCGGGTCCGCCGGGCCGGCGGCCGCCGGCGGTTCACGGACCGTCTCTGTGGGGTGGGCCACACCCACCCCTCCACGTCCGGCATCCGGAATGCGCGATAGCCTGACCGGTGGATCTCTTGATGCCGAGAGATCGATCATTTGTACGTCCGCACCCCAGGGCACCCAGGGCAAGGACGCCCACCGCCAGCTGTCATACGGAGAACGCCATGACCCGCACTCCCGTGAACGTCACCGTCACCGGCGCGGCCGGCCAGATCGGTTACGCCCTGCTCTTCCGCATCGCCTCCGGCCAGCTGCTCGGCGCGGACGTGCCGGTCCGCCTCCGCCTCCTGGAGATCACGCCCGCGCTCAAGGCCGCCGAGGGCACCGCCATGGAGCTCGACGACTGCGCCTTCCCGCTCCTGTCGGGCATCGACATCACCGACGACCCGAACGTGGCCTTCGACGGCGCCAACGTCGCCCTCCTGGTCGGCGCCCGCCCGCGCACCAAGGGCATGGAGCGCGGTGACCTCCTCGAGGCCAACGGCGGCATCTTCAAGCCGCAGGGCAAGGCCATCAACGACCACGCGGCGGACGACATCAAGGTCCTGGTCGTCGGCAACCCGGCCAACACGAACGCGCTGATCGCGCAGGCCGCCGCGCCGGACGTACCGGCCGAGCGGTTCACCGCGATGACCCGCCTCGACCACAACCGCGCGCTGACCCAGCTGGCGAAGAAGACCGGCTCCACGGTCGCCGACATCAAGCGCCTGACCATCTGGGGCAACCACTCCGCCACCCAGTACCCGGACATCTTCCACGCCACGGTCGCCGGCAAGAACGCCGCGGAGGTCGTGAACGACGAGAAGTGGCTGGCCGAGGAGTTCATCCCGACCGTCGCCAAGCGCGGCGCGGCCATCATCGAGGCCCGTGGCGCGTCCTCGGCGGCCTCCGCCGCGAACGCCGCCATCGACCACGTCCACACCTGGGTCAACGGCACGGCCGACGGCAACTGGACCTCGATGGGCATCCCGTCCGACGGCTCCTACGGCGTCCCGGAGGGCCTGATCTCCTCCTTCCCGGTCACCACCAAGGACGGCGTGTACGAGATCGTGCAGGGCCTGGAGATCAGCGAGTTCTCCCGCGCCCGCATCGACGCCTCGGTGCAGGAGCTGGCGGAGGAGCGCGACGCGGTCCGCGCCCTCGGCCTCATCTGAGCCCCCCGCGCCCAACGGGCCCCGCTCCGGTTTCGTCCGGAACGGGGCCCGTTCCCGTTTTCGCCGCTACCGTCGAGAGAGGCGGGCGGCGCGGTGAATCGGGGGGTTCGCGATGAGCGACGGAGACGGCCGGTCCGGGAACGGCCGGGGGAGCGAGCGGCCGGAGGGGCGACGGCAGCCGGATCCACCGGAGTCGGAGGAACCGAGCACACAGAGGTGGCCGACGGTGAACCCGTGGCACACGGGCGTCCCGGAGAGCCCGTGGCAGACGGAGCGCACCGGCGAGCCCGCCCCGCCACCGCCCGGGCAGGATCCGCCACGACCCCGCGGTCCGGCGGCACCCGGAGAGCCATGGCGACCGGCCTGGCCCCCGACACCGCCCCCGGGTCTGCCCCCGGTCCCGCCAGCGTTCCGGGGGCCGTCCCCGACCGTGCCGGGTTCCGCGGCGGCGGAACCGACGGTGGACGGTGGCCGTCATCCCGCCGTGCCGCCGGAGCAGGCGCCGTGGGGCTCGGTGCCGCCCCCCTGGTCGGCCGCTCCGACCTCGCCCGGGCAGCCGCTCGCGGCGACGCCTCCGCCGGCCGGGTACGTCCCACGCCGGCGGGCCGGCCGTGCGCTCGCCGCCGTCCTGGGGCTGGTTCTCGTCGCCGGCCTCTCCGGGCTGGGCGTCTGGTACTTCGGCCGGGCCGGCGACGAGCACACCGGCGCCGGCCCGGGCCCGTCCGTGCGGGTGAGCGACAGGACCACGTCGTCGTCGGGAGCCCGGTCCACCGACACGGCGACCACCCCCAGCCACGGTCCCACTCGCAGCCACGGCCACACTCCCAGCCCCACCTCCTCCGTCGTCACCGGGTACCGCGTCGCGCACGATCCCGTCGGGTACACCCTCGACGTGCCGCAGGGGTGGACCCGGCGGCAGCAGCAGGGGGAGAAGGCGCCGGTGGTGTACTACGACTCCCCGTCCGACGGACGCCAGTTGCAGATCTTCGCGCTCTCCGAGGCCACCCCGGCCGAGTCCCTGGACCTCGCCGAGCACGACCCGGGTTACGGATTCGCCGGGCAACCCGGCTACCGGCCCGGCACCCGCGCCTCCGGCGACACCTGGGCGGAGCTCTCGTACCGCTACGACGACCGGGACAAGGGTGCCCGCCAGGTCGTCGACCACCGCTTCCGGGCCGCCGACGGCACCCTGTACGCGATCCGTTCCAGCGGTCCCGGAGATCTGCCCGCCGGCCTGGTGCGGGAGCCGCTCACCACGGCGCTCGACTCCTTCTGCCCGGCCGGCGCCCCGTGCTCCTGAGCGCCGGGCTCACTCCATCCCCTTCCTGCCCGGCGTCCAGAACGGCTTGGTGAGCACCGCCCGCCGGTCCCAACCCGCCTCCTGGACCAGCACCTTGCGCACCGCCTGCACGTCCCGCGCCTCGCCGGCGACGTACGCGATGCCGCCGGGTTCGGGGGCGAGCCGGCGGACCGCCTCCGGCAGCGTCGTCTCGCCGCGGAGCACCCAGTCGAGGCTGTCCGCGTGCGCGACGGGCAGCCGGTCGGCCTCGGTCGCCGTCTCCACGCAGCCGGAGACGGCGGCCTCCTCGGGCAGCGCCGCGAGCATCGGGCCGAACGCGACCGAGGCCGTCTCGTCCCCGACGAAGACGTGGTGGGGGGCCTCGGGGCGCAGCGTGAACGTCCCCTCCGGCCCGCGCAGCCGCACCTGGTCGCCGACGCCGGCCGTGCGCCCCCACCGGGCACCCGGGCCGCCCTCGGGGTGGTCCAGCACGCACAACTCGACCACGCCGGACGGGTCGTAGTGCCACACGGAATACGTACGCAGGGTCAGGCCGGAGACCAGGACCCGCACCTGCTGACCGGGCCGGACGTCGAGACCGGCGAGCTGGTCGCCGTCGACGCGCAGCCGGCGGATGCGCGCGGTGATCTGTTCGGCCTCGGTGACGGTGCCGCGCAGGGTCAGCAGGTCGAGGACGGGGTTCAGCAGAGCGGGCATGGAGGGGCTCCTCAACGGGCCGTATGGTGAGGGGAGTTGCTCAGGCACCGGATGAACGCGATAGTACGCGTTCCCGGGTGGACGCGATAGTACGTGTCGGGTGGCTCTCCCGGTGTCCGACCGCCACCGCACCGGCACCGTCACCGCGAGGACCGGCTGCCGGCCGACTTCTGACCTGCGGCGACTTCGGGCAATTCCGTGCCACCGGTCACGGCCGCCGCTCTATGCTGCTGCCCTGTCAACTCAACGTCCGGCAAAGCACATCCGGCATCGCACGTCACACGCTTCGGGGGATGGTCGTGAGCACTGCCTACGTGCCGCAACAGCCACAGCCGGGAGCGCCCGCGGGAGCCCCGCAGGCGCTGCCGCCCACACCGCCCTACGCCAGCGAGGCCACCCGGCTGCTGTGCGCGGGCACCTACCTGGATTCCGGATACCGGGACCGGGTCATCGAGGAACTCCACCTCAACGAACAGCGGATCGCGGCGCCCTCGCTCGGCTTCGACGCCGCCCGGGTCCTGGCCCACGCCCTGCGCGCCCGCCGCCACGAACTGCTGTGGGCCGCGGCGATCCTCGGCCTGTGGGTGGTGGGGCTGCCGCTCAGCGGCGGCCTGCTCGTGTTCTTCCTGGTGCCGGGCATCGCGCTCGCCGTCGCGCCCTGGATCAGGGGCCGCGCCGCCCAGCCCCCGCTGTACCGGCTGGTCGCCGCCTTCCTGGTCCGCTGGTGGGGCCGGTTCTTCTACGCGGCGGCCCTGATCGTGACCCTCGTCGTCGCGTTCGGCGGCGGCTCCGACAGCAGTTCCTCGTACGACTCGTACGGCTCCGACGGGTACTACGGCTCCAGCTACTCCGACTCCACGAGCTTCGGCGACCTGCTCACCCCGGGCCTCGGCGACATCGGCGGTCTGACGGCGGCCTGGCACGCCTGGCTCACGCTCGCCGTGTTCGCCGGCATCGCGGTGTGCGCGCACGCCCAGCGCACCCAGTTCACCCGGGCGCTGGCCGGTGAACTCTCCGCGCAGCGCTTCCCGGACGCGGCGAGCGACCCCGCCGAGAAGGCCGAGAACCCGCGGTTCCAGCGGCTCAAGCAGCGCATCAGGATCGAACAGCACGCGCCGCTGATCATGTACAACGAGGCCGACCCGTTCTGCGGGGCGGGCTCCGCCTACGACACCTGGGTGCTCGCCGTCGAACTCCGGCCGGACGAGCTCAAGAAGGAGCGGCAGCCGCTCAGCAACCGGGCGATCCTGGAGCGGATCCGCCCGCTGCTCGAACAGCTCCGGCTGCCCGCCGAGTTCGCGGGCCCCGGCAACCGGGACCGGCTGCGCCAGCTGGAGATCGACGAGTGCGTGTTCCTGCCCACCGAGGGGCTGCTCACCCGGGACCAGGCGCCCTACCTCCCGCAGGCCTTCGAGGAACACCGGGCGCGGGCGGTCGAGGAGGGCGCCGAGAAGCGCCGGCACTTCCTGCGGATCCGCGTCGGCGGATGGGAGGAGGAGGTCGTCGTCACGGTGTTCGTGCGCATCCACACCCAGGGCCGGATGCTCGTGCTGGAGATCGCCCCGCACGTCCTGACCCCGGTCCGCGCGGACTTCAAGGGCGCCGACCGCACCGCGCACCGGTTCCGCAACAACAACTGGGCCGGCAAGGCGGCCGCCGCGGCCGCCCTGATCCCGGGCTCGGTGGGCCGCTCGCTCGGTCAGCTGGGCCGGGGCGGGCTGTACCTCTGGCGACTGCTGACCGGCGGCCACGCCGGCGCGCTGCCGGAGGGGCCCGCGCTGTCGGTGCGCGAACTGGGCGCGGTGGAGGTCGGCTCCCACTTCCAGGAGATGGACGTCGTCCGGTACCTGCGCAGCATCCAGGACCGGGTGACGAACGGCGTACGGGCCGCGCTCGCCGAAGCCGGTTACGAGACCGGCGAGTTCGTCCAGAAGATCGTCAACAACAGCACCAACGTGAGCATCGACCGGGTCGAGGGTTCCACCTTCGCCCTCGGCAGCCACGCCACCGCCGTCAGCAACACGACGCAGAAGGGGCCCGACAGCAATGGCCAGTGACGAGCCGCAGGTCAACCTGGGCAACATCTCCGGGAGCACGTTCGCCATCGGCAGCCACGCGCACGCCGAGAGCCACCACCACGGCGCCGCCGCCTCCTCGGTCGACCAGGAACTCCTGGCCGCGGTCCAGGAGTTGCGCAAGGACCTCGGGCGGCTGACGGCCACCGAGCAGACCACGGCGCTGGACACCGCGCTCGCGGACACCGAGGAGGAGATCACCCGCACCGGCCAGGCGGGCCCCACCCGCCGCGAACGCCTGCGTGACCTCCTCACCGACTCCCAGAGCCTCGTCAATCTGGTGGCCTCGGCGGGCGCCCTGGCCGGCCTGCTGGGTAGGTGAACGAGCCGATGACCGACGGGGGCGGCGGAGCACGGTACTGGAACGAGGAGACGCAGCGGTGGGAGGACGGCGCCGAGGTGGAGTGGTGGTCGGACGGCGGCCACGGCTGGACGGCGGCCACCCACCTCGAACCGCCTCTGACGACGGAACCGTCCCCGACGACGGAACCGTCCCCGAAGCCGCCGACGCCGCGGCGGCCGCCGAGCCCCCCGACGCCGCCGCAGCCGCCGAGCACCCCGCCCACGGCCTGGCCGCCCGGAACACCGACCCCGGCCCGTCCGCCCGAACGGCCCGCACCGGCAAGGTCGCCCGAGGGTCCGGCGCCGGCATCGACAGGCCTGCCCGAAGCGCCCGCACCGACCCCGACCCGTTCGCCCGGCCTGCCTGCGCCGGCACAGCCGTCCGGCGCGCCCGCGACGCACCCCGGGGCTCCCGCGCCGCCCGAGGCGTCCGCACCGCCCCCGCCCCGTTCGCCCGAGCCGCTCGCGCCGACGCCGTCGCCCGAGGGGCCGGTGCCGGTCCGGGATCCCGGAGTGCCGGAGTCGGTGTGGCCGCCACGTGCGTCCTCGACCGCGGCGGCGCCCACGGTGCCGGTGCCGCCGCTGGGCGGGAGTCCCGCCTGGCCGTCCGCCCCCGGCTGGGATTCCACCGGGCAGTTCCCGGCACCGGAGCCGGCCCGGCGGCCCGGGCGCAGGCTCGTCTGGTCCGTGGTCGTGGGAGCCGCCGTCGTCGGTGTGGCCGTGAGCCTGGTGTTCACCCTGGTGGTCGGCAAGGACGACGGCCACCGCAGGTCCGCCGCCTCGGCCGGCCCGACCCACTCGCCCTCGCCCACGAAGGCGTCCGAGTCCCCCACGGACACCGGCTCCCCGTCGTCCTCCCCGTCGCCGTCCGCCTCGGCCCCGCCCGCCGGATACGAACTGCGCGACGACAGCGAGGGCTTCCGGATCGCCGTACCCGAGGGCTGGTCGCGGTCCACCGTCGACTCCTCGTACGGCATCGCGGTCGTCAGCTACCGCAGTCCCGACCGCGAGCACCGGCTGCAGGTGTACCAGGTGGCCGAGGAGTCCCCGAAGGCGTCCTTCGAGCTCTACCTCTCCGACCAGACCCCCAAGCCGGACGGCTTCGAGGAACTCGGCCTGACCGACCTCGACGACGGCCGGTTCACCGGTTCCCGCCTGGAGTACCTGGCCGCCACGATCAGGGGCGAGCCGGACGTCGGCACCTGGCACGCCGTCGACGAGCGGTTCGTCGCGCCGGACGGCAACATCTACGCCGTCGCCTCCTACGGTCCCGACTCCGACGGCCGAGCCGACGAACTGGCCCACCTCACGACGGCGGTGGACTGGTTCTGCCCGCCGAACACGGTGTGCGACGCGGACCCCGCCGTGGACTGAGGGCCCGCCGCGCCCGGTCGGGATCCTCGTTCATCTCATTCCAGTATTCGCGGAATGTAATTGCCTGCCTGTAATTCATAGATCCTCTTCCGGGTGACCCAATTCCCCCGAACGCCTCAAGCCCCGCCCCGTGTGACGGTCGTTAAGGTGACTGTGACGCGATTGGACTGGATCACCGCCGAAGACCACCCGACCACCGCGCTCCGCTGGCCCGGCAGTATGGATATCACCTCATGCTCGGACCTCCTCGATGATTTCCTGACGAGAATCAAAGTGCTGGAAAATGATTATCGGCGGACGTTGGCCGATCTGTACGCGGCGTTCTGAAGCAGGGTGCGGAGGTTTTATCGATGGACGGGATTCAGCGCGATACGGGTCTCTACGACCACCCCGGTCTCTATGACCATCCAGGTCTTCACGACCATCCCGGCCGCTACGAGCACCCTGGCCTCTACGACCATCCGGGCCTCTACGACCACGCCTGGGGCACCCAGGACCACGCCTGGAACGCCCAGGAGCCGACCGTCGCGGCGAACGACTGGGATCCGGTCGAGGAACTCGCGCAGATGCTGTCCACGCCGACCGGCGTGAGCTCGAGCACGGCCCCGACCCTGCTGGACGTGCCGAGGCAGCGCAGGAGCAGCCGCCGGCGGGTCCGCCAGGACTCGCACCTGCTCGACGGCGGCCGCAGCGTCACCCACATCACGTTCCTGATCGCGGCGGTCTCGCTGTGCGCGGTGTGCATGCTGACCTGGTCCGTCTGCTACTCCTACGGACAGCTGCGCGGCATCGCCTCGTCGATGCTGCCCGCGGGACTGGCCCAGTACTGGCCGCTGACGGTGTACGGCCCGTGGTTCGTGGCGGCGCTCTCCGTCCTGCGGGCCACCGCGCAGCGGCGGAGCGCCCGGCGGTCCTGGTGCGTGGTGCTGGCGGCCTCCGTGGTGGCCGTGGTGCTCTGTGTCAGCCACTCGTCACACGCGTTGTTGTCGTTAGTCATTTTCGGGATTCCGCCGGTGACTGCCCTGGTGTGCTTCTGGGAACTCGTCGGCCAGATCTCGGTCAAGAGCAGGCCCCGGCACGCCACGAACGACGAGCCGGCGAGTTCCGCACCCTGAGTGTGCCTTTTTGTCCTGTTCCGTCCGACTGTTCCGTGAAGCAGCGCACTTTCGACCGCCGATTGCGCATGCAATCCGGGTCCGAGGGCATGCGCTGACGGTCCCCGAGTGTGACTCCTCGTTCACGCAAGGGCATCGAACAGGAACGGAAGGCAACACCGATCATGGCGGACCGAACGGCACAAGCGACCATCCAGGTCGGAGGCGAGTGGCTCGAAGCCGTCTCCGGCGCGACCCGCGAGATCATCGACCCCGCGGACGGCCGGCCCTTCGCCGTGGTCGCCGAGGGTGACGAGAAGGACGCGGAGGCGGCGGTGGCCGCCGCCCGGCGCGCCTTCGACACCGGCGACTGGCCCCGCACCCCGGTCGCCGAGCGCGCCGCGCTGCTGCGCCGGGTCGCCGACCTGCTCGTGCGCGACCGCGAGGAGCTCGGGCTCCTGGAGAGCCGGGACGCGGGCAAGACCGTCGAGGAGGGCCGGGTCGACATCGACTGCGTCGCCGACGCCTTCCGGTACTTCGCCGACCTGGTGGCGGCCGAGGGCGCGGGCCGGGTGGTCGACGCGGGCTCGCCCGACGTCCACAGCGTCGTCGTCCACGAGCCCGTCGGTGTCTGCGCCCTGATCACGCCGTGGAACTACCCCCTGCTCCAGGCGAGCTGGAAGGTCGCTCCGGCACTGGCGGCGGGCAACACCTTCGTGATCAAGCCGAGCGAGATCACCCCGCTGACCACCGTCGCGCTGATCGAGCTGCTCACGGAGGCCGGGCTGCCGGCCGGAGTCGCCAACCTCGTCACCGGCCCCGGGCACAGCGTGGGCGCCCGCCTCGCCGAGCACCCCGACGTCGACCTGGTCTCCTTCACCGGTGGGCTGGTCAGCGGGGTCAAGGTCGCCCAGGCGGCCGCCGTGTCGGTCAAGAAGGTCGCCCTCGAACTCGGCGGCAAGAACCCCAACGTGGTCTTCGCCGACGCCTGCGCGACCGAGGAAGGCTTCGACACCGCGGTCGACCAGGCCCTCAACGCCGCCTTCATCCACAGCGGCCAGGTCTGCTCGGCCGGCGCACGGCTGATCGTCGAGGAGCCGGTCAGGGAACGGTTCGTCGCCGAACTCGCCCGCCGGGCCGCCCGGATCCGCCTCGGCCGCGGCACGGCCGACGGCGTCGAGTGCGGCCCGCTCGTCTCCGAGCGGCAGCGCGCCAGGACCGAGGAGTACGTGGCGTCGGCACTGGCGGAGGGCGCGGTGCTGCGCTCCGGCGGCAAGCGCCCCGAACCGTCCGCCGACCGCCCCGAGACGGGGTACTTCTACGAGCCGACGGTCCTCGACCAGTGCCACCGGGAGATGCGGGTCGTACGCGAGGAGGTCTTCGGACCGGTCCTCACCGTGGAGACCTTCCGCACCGAGGACGAGGCCGTCGCCCTCGCCAACGACACCGAGTACGGCCTGGCCGGCGCCGTCTGGACCGCCGACGCCGGCCGTGCCCGCCGGGTCGCGGGGCGGCTGCGGCACGGCACCGTCTGGATCAACGACTTCCACCCCTACCTCCCGCAGGCGGAGTGGGGCGGCTTCGGAAAGAGCGGCACCGGCCGCGAGCTGGGGCCCGCCGGACTCGCCGAGTACCGCGAGACCAAGCACGTCTACCAGAACCTCGCGCCGCGCCCGGTGCGCTGGTTCGCCGGCTGACCCCCCACCCCGCCGCCGTACGCGAAAAGCCTCACCGAGGTCCCCCGAAGCCCTTGGAGCACCCCCGATGTCCCAGTCCCACACCTACGACTACGTCGTCATAGGCGGCGGAACCGCAGGTTCCGTCATAGCCTCCCGCCTCACCGAGAACCCCGACGTCACGGTCGCCGTGATCGAGGGCGGCCCCAGCGACGTCGGCCGCGACGACGTCCTCACCCTGCGCCGCTGGATGGGCCTGCTCGGCGGCGAGCTGGACTACGACTACCCGACCACCGAGCAGCCGCGCGGCAACTCGCACATCCGGCACAGCCGGGCCCGCGTCCTCGGCGGCTGCTCGTCGCACAACACGCTCATCGCCTTCAAGCCGCTGCCCTCCGACTGGGACGAGTGGGAGGAGGCCGGCGCCGAGGGCTGGGGCGCGGTCCCGATGGAGGCGTACTACGCCCGCCTCCTCAACAACATCGTCCCGGTCGACGAGAAGGACCGGAACGCCATCGCCCGCGACTTCGTCGACGCGGCACAGGAGGCGCTGGGCGTCCCGCGCGTGGAGGGCTTCAACCAGAAGCCGTTCACCGAGGGCGTCGGCTTCTTCGACCTCGCCTACCACCCCGAGGACAACAAGCGCTCCAGCGCCTCGGTGGCCTACCTCCACCCCGTGATGGACGAGCGGCCCAACCTGACGATCCTGCTGGAGACCTGGGCGTACCGGCTCCAGCTGGACGGCACCCGCGCCGAGGGCGTGCACGTACGCACCAAGGACGGCGAGGAACTGCTGATACGGGCCCGCAACGAGGTCGTGCTGTGCGCGGGCGCCGTCGACAGCCCGCGGCTGCTCCTGCACTCGGGCATCGGCCCGGCCGAGGACCTTCAAGCCCTCGGCATACCGGCCGTGCTCGACCTGCCGGGCGTCGGCGAGAACCTCCTCGACCACCCGGAGTCGGTGATCGTCTGGGAGACGGACGGACCGATCCCCGAGAACTCCGCGATGGACTCCGACGCGGGTCTGTTCGTGCGCCGCGACCCCGAACACGCGGGCCCGGACCTGATGTTCCACTTCTACCAGATCCCGTTCACCGACAACCCGGAGCGACTGGGCTACGAGCGGCCGGAGTTCGGCGTCTCGATGACCCCGAACATCCCCAAGCCGCGCAGCCGCGGCCGGCTGTACCTCACCAGCGCCGACCCTTCGGTGAAGCCCGCGCTGGACTTCCGTTACTTCACCGACGAGGACGACTACGACGGCCGCACCCTCGTCGACGGCATCCGCATCGCGCGCGAGATCGCGAAGACCGAGCCGCTGGCCGGCTGGCTCAAGCGCGAGGTGTGCCCGGGGCCGGAGATCCTCGGCGACGCCGAACTCGGCGAGTACGCCCGCAAGGTGGCGCACACCGTGTACCACCCGGCGGGCACCTGCCGGATGGGCGCGGCGGACGACGGACAGGCCGTCGTCGACCCGGAGCTGCGGATCCGCGGCCTGGACGGCATCCGGATCGCCGACGCCTCCGTCTTCCCGACCATGCCGGCCGTGAACCCGATGATCGGAGTGCTGATGGTCGGCGAGAGGGCCGTGGACCTGCTGAAGGGCGGTGCGTGATGAGCAGTAGCAGTAGCAGTAGCAGTAGCAGTAGTGGTACGACCCCTGTCTTCTCCGTCGACGGTCTGTGGAAGGTGTTCGGCCCCAAGGCCGACCGCGTCCCGGGCGACCCCGCACTGGCGGCCCTGCCGCCCGCCGAACTCCGCGAGCGCACCGGCTGTACGGCCGCCGTCCGCGACGTCTCCTTCGACGTGCGCAAGGGCGAGGTCTTCGTGGTGATGGGCCTGTCCGGCTCCGGCAAGTCGACCCTGGTGCGCTGCCTGACCCGGCTCATCGAGCCGACCGCCGGCACGATCGCCATCGACGGCGAGGACGTCCGCGCGATGGACAAGGGCCGGCTGCGCGAACTGCGCCGGCACCGCGCCGCGATGGTCTTCCAGCACTTCGGGCTCCTGCCGCACCGCTCCGTCCTCGACAACGTCGCCTACGGCCTGGAGATCCAGGGCGTGCGCCGGTCCGAGCGCCGCGAGCGGGCCGCGGAGGTCGTGGCCAAGGTCGGCCTCGACGGCATGGAGCAGCGCCGGCCCAGCCAGCTCTCCGGCGGGCAGCGCCAACGCGTCGGGCTGGCCCGCGCGCTGGCCGTGGACCCGGAGGTCCTCCTCTTCGACGAGCCGTTCAGCGCGCTCGATCCGCTGATCCGGCGGGACATGCAGGAGGAGGTGGTCCGCCTGCACCATGAGGAGGGCCGCACGATGGTCTTCATCACCCACGACCTCTCGGAGGCCCTGAAGCTCGGCGACCGCATCGCCCTGATGCGCGACGGACGGGTGGTGCAGCTGGGTACCCCGGAGGAGATAGTCGGCTCCCCGGCCGACGACTACGTCCGCGAGTTCGTCCGGGACGTACCGCGCGAGCAGGTGATCACGGTCGGGTCCGCGATGCGGGCGGCGCAGGCGGGGGAGAGCGGGACCGGCCCGGTGGTCGGCGCACGGTCCACGGTGGCCGAGGCGATCGACGTGGTGGCCGCGGCCGGCGTCCCGGCGCGGGTCGTCGAGGGGGACCGGTGCGTCGGCGTGGTCGACGCCGACACGCTGCTCGGCGTGGTGGCGAAAGCGGATGCGGGCAGTGCGTCGTCCGCGGGCAGTGGTGGGCCGGGCGCGCAGTTCCCCGCGCCCCTGGGTGGGGATGCGTGTCCTCCGTCGGAAGGTCCCGGAGCCGACCCGTCCTCGGGCGGGCCCGAAGCAGACCCAGCCGCGGGCGGTCGTGTCGCTGGGGCGGCACGGCTGGGCGCGGCGGCGCCGCGTGAACGCGGGCCAGTGGAACTCCCCGCCCCGCGCACCGACACGGAGGGGATCTGATGGCGACGATCAGTGTTCCGAGCCCCCGTCGAGTGACCCTTCCCGCGAGCCCGGCCGTGCGCAAGCTGCTCGCCCTGGCCGTGGTCGCCGCCGTCCTCGTCCCGCTCGCCGCCTCCCACTGGGCGTCCGCGGCCTGGCCGCACGGCCTCACCGTCGACCTCTCCAAGCCGCTGGCCGCCGCCAGCGACTGGGTCATCGACAACCGCGACACCCACCCCCTCTTCCTCTACTTCCTCGGCTACGTCAGCAACGCCGTCGTCCTCACCGTCCGCGTCGTCTACCTCGCCCTCCTCGCCGCGGGCTGGCCCGGCGTGACCGTGCTCGGCGCCGCCGTCGCGCACCGCGTCGCCGGCCCCCGGCTCGCCGCGGGTACGGCCGCCGCGTTCCTCGCCTGCGGTGCCCTCGGCATGTGGGTGCCGACGATGCAGACCCTCGCGCTGATGGTCGTGGCCGTCCTCGCGTCCGTCGCCGTCGGCCTGCTCCTGGGCCTCGGCGCCGGCCTCTCGGACCGGCTCAACCGCGCCCTGCGCCCGGTCCTGGACACCATGCAGGTGCTCCCCGCCTTCGCCTACCTCCTGCCCGTCGTCCTGGTCTTCGGCATCGGCGTCCCCGCGGCCGTCCTCGCCACCGTCGTCTACGCCGCCCCGCCCATGGCCAGGCTCACCGCCCTCGGCCTGCGCGAGGCCGACCCGGAGGTCCTGGAGGCCGTGGACTCGCTGGGCGCCACCCGCACGCAGCGGCTGCTGACCGCCCGTATCCCGCTGGCCCGCAGGGAACTCCTCCTCGGTCTCAACCAGACGATCATGATGGCGCTGTCGATGGCGGTCATCGCCTCCGTCATCGGCGCCGGCGGTCTCGGCGACCGCGTCTACCAGGCGCTCGCCTCGGTGGACGTCGGCGCGGCCCTCTCCGCCGGAATCCCGATCGTGCTGCTCGCGGTCGTCCTGGACCGGATCACCGCCGCCGCGGGCGACCGGGGTGACACCCGCCGGTCCCGGGCCGGCCTCCTCCACGCCCTCGCCGCCACCGTGGCCGTCGCCGTCGCCGCCCGCCTCCTCGACGGCCTGGACTGGCCCGCGGCCTGGACCCTGGACTTCGCCGAACCGGTCAACCGCGCCGTCGACTGGATGACCGCCCACCTGTACTCGGGCGTCCCGGTCGTGGGCGGCACCGCGGACTGGGCGGCGCACTTCACCACCTGGATCCTGGACCCGGTCCGGTCGGGCCTGCAGTGGCTGCCCTGGTGGTCGGTGCTGCTGCTCGTCGCCGCCCTGGCGTGGCTGATCGGCACCTGGCGCACCGCGCTCACCGCCGTCCTGGCGATGGCCGCGATCGGTGTGCTCGGGGTGTGGGAGGAGTCGCTGGACACGCTGTCCCAGGTCCTCGCGGCCGTCGCCGTCACGCTCGTCATCGGCTTCGCCACCGGTGTCGCCGCCGCCCGCAGCGACCGCGTCGAACGCGCCCTGCGCCCGGTCCTGGACGTCTTCCAGACCATGCCGCAGTTCGTGTACCTGATCCCGGTCGTCGCCCTGTTCGGCGTCGGCCGCGCCCCGGCCGTGGCCGCCGCGGTCGTCTACGCGCTGCCCGCCGTCGTACGGATCACCGCCCAGGGGCTGCGGCAGGTCGACCCCGCCGCCCTGGAGTCCGCGCGCTCGCTCGGCGCGACCGGACGGCAGCAGTTGTGGCAGGTCCAGCTCCCGCTGGCCCGGCCCGCGTTGCTCCTCGCCGTGAATCAGGGCGTGGTGCTGGTGCTCGCCGTCGTCATCATCGGCGGCCTGGTGGGCGGGGGCGCGCTCGGCTACGACGTCACCTTCGGTCTCGCCCAGGGCGATCTGGCGACCGGACTGGTGGCGGGGGCGGCCATCGTCTGCCTGGGCCTGATGCTCGACCGGGTCACCCAGCCCACGGAGCGCCGTACGGGGAAGGGAGCCTGACCATGCGCCGGACGAACCTGGTGGCCGCCGCCTGCGTGCTGGTCCTCGCGACCGGCTGCGGTGCCGCCGACATGACCAAGCAGGCCTCGCCCTTCGCCAACGCGCAGGGGTCGAGGACCGTGACCCTGTCCGTGCAGTCGTGGGTCGGCGCGCAGTCCAACGTCGCCGTCGCCCAGTACCTCCTCGAACACAAACTGGGCTACCGCGTCGACACCGTGCAGGTGGACGAGGTACCGGCCTGGGACGCGCTCAGCCAGGGCCGCGTCGACGCGATCCTGGAGGACTGGGGCCACCCGGACCAGGAGAAGCGGTACGTGCGGGACAAGAAGACCATCGACGGTGGCGGCGACCTCGGAGTCACCGGGCACATCGGGTGGTTCGTGCCGACCTACCTGGTCAAGCAGCACCCCGACATCACCGACTGGAGGAACCTCGACAAGTACGCCTCCCTGTTCCGCACCGCGGAGAGCGGCGGCAAGGGACAGCTCCTGGACGGCTCACCGTCGTACGTCACCAACGACAAGGCGCTGGTGAAGAACCTGAAGCTGGACTACCAGGTGGTGTTCGCCGGTTCCGAGGCCGCCCAGATCACCCAGATCAAGCAGTTCGCCAAGGAGAAGAAGCCCTTCCTGACCTACTGGTACTCACCCCAGTGGCTGTTCCGGAAGGTGCCGATGACCGAGGTGAAGCTGCCGGCGTACCGGGAGGGTTGCGACGCCGACGCGGCCAAGGTGGCCTGCGCCTACCCGCACACCCCGTTGCGGAAGTACCTCAACGCGGACTTCGCGGGGAGCGGGGGCGAGGCGGCGGCGTTCCTCAAGAAGTTCAAGTGGAGCACCGAGGACCAGAACGAGGTCTCGCTGCTGATCGCCGACCAGAAGCTGAGCCCGCAGGACGCCGCCCGCAAGTGGGTGGACGAGCACCCCTCGGTGTGGAGGAAGTGGCTGCCCGAGCGGTCGTAGTCAACTCGTTCGAGGTGTCACACGTCCCGCTGAAATGCGGGCGACACAGCGGCCGTCGCTCGCGCACGGCCGTGACTTGATCAAGCTGGTGTCTTCTGTGAAGGAGACGCCATCGTGCGAATTTCTGACATTCAGCGCTGCGAGGTCCGGCCCGGACGGCTTGTCGAGTGGACGTTCAGCCCGGCGACCGTGGCGGCCGCGGCAGCGCTGCCGCCGGATCCGCGGCCGCCGGCGTACATCCAGGAGTCGCACATCAGAACGGCGCGGGCGGTGCGCGAGGACGGGCTGTTCGTGCCGACCTGGCTCGGCACGGCGTTCGACCTGCCGGGCCGGGCCGACCTCGACGCGCTGGAAGAGGCGCTGCGCGGCTGGACGTTGCGTCACGAGACGCTGCGCAGCGGCTTCCGGTGGGTCGGCGAGGACATGCGCCGGTTCACGCTCGACGCGGACGACGTGACGCTGCAGCGCGAGGTGGTCGGCGACTTCGCCGACGCGGAGGTGCTGACCCGGTACCTCCAGGACCGGTTCGACGTCGCGGCGGACGCGCTCGGCTGGCCGAACATCATCTACACGGCGGTCGTCCGTGACGACTCCACCAGCGTGTACATGGCTTTCGACCACACCAACGTCGACGCCTACTCCCTCCAGCTCACCCCGAACGAGATCCACGGGCTGTACACGGCGAGCACCGGAGGGCGGTCCGTCACCGGTACGCCGGTGGGCAGTTACGTCGACTTCTGCCGGCACGAGCGGGCCAACGCGGACGGGATCGACGACACCCACGCGATCGTCGGGCGCTGGCGGGAGTTCATCGCCCGGTGCGACGGGAGGCTTCCGCAGTTCCCCGTCGACCTCGGGCTGCGGCCGGGCGGCACGCTGCCCACCCAGAAGCTGATGTGCGAGCCGCTCGTCGACGCGGACGCGGCCGCCGCGTTCGAGGCGTACTGCCGGCCCTACGGCGGCAGCCTGGTGGGCATCCTGGCCGCGACCAGCCTGATCGTCCACGAGCTCGGCGGACAGCCGGTCTACCGTACGGTCGTGCCGTTCCACACCCGGCTGAAGTCCGAGTGGTCGGACTCCGTCGGCTGGTACGTCGGCGGCGCCCCCATCGAGGTGCCGGCGGCACGGGACTTCGACGAGGCGCTCGCCCTGGTCCGCGCCGAGCTGCGGGCCAACCGGTCGCTGGCGCGCATTCCGCTCGCCCGCGTACTGCGGCTGCTCGGCTCGGACTTCCGGCCGACCTCGCCCGACCTGTACTCGATCGTCTCGTACACGGACGCCCGCCTCACCCCGGGTGCGGCCGACTGGACCGAGCAGAAGACGTACGGACTGATCCGGGTGTCGTACGGCGACCAGGTGTGTGCCTGGGTCAGCCGGCTCCACGAGGGGCTGTGGTTCGCCTGCCGTCACCCCGACACCGAGATCGCCCACAAGAACGTGCGGCGGTATGCCGAGGGATTGCGGGACGTGATTTCCTCCGTGCCGGCCGGCGACCTCGTGTCAACTTCCCTTTGATACGACCGTATTGGTATCGGCGGCGGAATAAGGGGAACGAAAAGTCACGTGCGGCTACTGCTAGTGTTTGCGCGGTCACGCTAGGCAATCCCTCTCGATGTACCGGAAAAGAAATCGAGGTTTTCATGCGCAAGCTTCAGAAGGTCGTGCTCGCGGCGGTGGCGGCGGCCGGCGGCCTGTCTGCCGTCGGCGCCGGAACCGCCGTCGCCGACAGCTCGGGCAACGGGCTGCAGGTGGCCGACCTCTACCGCCCGTACCAGGAGTGCAGCCCGCAGACGGTCGCCGAGAACGACATCCCGATCGGCGTGCTCGGTCTCGCGGGCACCACGGACACCACCTGCGGTCAGTACAACAACGCCTTCACCGGCTGAGCTCGGCATGGTGAACAGGAAGCAGATCACGGCTCTTTCGCTGCTGGTCGGTGGGCTCGTCGCGACCGGTGCCGGCGTCACCCAGGCGTACGCCGCGGCCGGCCCGGGGGACTGCACCCGTGACCTCCTGGGCAACCTCTCGTGCACCCAGCGCTTCAAGGGTGAGGTCCCCGAGGGTGAACTCCCGCCCCACCAGGACACTTGCCAGCCGGTGCAGCCCCTGACCGTCCCCGCGGTCCTCGGCAACGGGAGGGCGCGGCTCGGGCCCGAGGTGACCTGCTCCCCCACCACGTGGGGGTCGACCGGGACCCGTGAGGACCGGCATGCCGGGCACTGGCGGACGAGCGTGCCGGGCGAGGGCGACGCGACATGAGTGTGTAGATCCTGAATCACTACAGAATGTGTGTATATGCTCACGTTGTGTAGTCGAGCCGGGCGCTCCGCCCGGATGAGAAAGGGTCATATCATGCGTAAGTTCCAGCGTGCCGCGGTCGTAGCGGCGGCGGTTGCCGGTCTGTCCTTCGTCGGCGCCGGGGCCAGCTTCGCCGCCGGCGGCGAGGACGCGGGCCAGGGCGTCACCGCCGTGGCCAACTCGTCGGCCAACGCCGTTGCCGTCGGCAGTGGTTACTACGGCCCCCAGGCGCAGCCGCAGGGTCAGCCCGAGGGCCAGCCCGAGGAGCAGAAGGCCGGCCCCGAGGGTCCCGAGGGCCCCGAGCAGGGTTACGGCGAGCAGCAGGGCGGCGAGGGCGAGTAACACGACGTACCGCGGCACATCGCACCAACTCCGGGGAATGTTCGGCGATTTGCCGAGCGGGACCCCGTGGCGACGGCAGCCCGGACGCACTGCTCCCTCGGGGCATGCGTCCGGGCTGCCGTCGCCCTGTTGTATCCGACCTTCCAAGGCCCGGGCGCCCGCCGGCAACGGCACGCGACCGGGCCTCTTTCGCAAAGGAATGCGGCACATGTCGACTCGGCAGAGGATCGCCACCGTCACGGGGCTCGTCGGGAGCCTCGCGGCCATCTGCGTGGGCGCCGGACACGCCTACGCGGACGGACACTCGGGCGACTGCAAGACCAGCGCGCAGGGTGACACCGTCTGCGTGCGCAGGAGCGAGGTGCACAAGGACAAGGACGGCACGCACATCATCAGGCAGACGCAGGACTGCACGACGGTCGACCGGCCGAGCGTGGTGGATCCGCAGGACGGCCTGCTGGGCAGCGGATCCACCAAGGCCGGTCCGCAGGTGGACTGTTCCAACAGGGCGGAGCTGCCCAAGGGCTTCAAGAAGCCGCACATCGAGTTCTGAGCACCGCCCGGGCTCGCCACGCAAAGATCCCGGTGCCCCGGCCGTTGCCGGGACACCGGGATCTTTCCGTGGTGCCTACCTGCCGAAGCTGTTGCTGCAGCCCATCTCCGAACCGAGGTGGCTCTGCTGGGCGCCGGCGCTGCCCTCGCCGTTCAGCAGGTTGCCGCCCAGGCCGTTGATCAGGCCGACCTCGCCGAGGATGTCCAGGTTCAGGTCGTGCGACCTGCAGGTGCTGCTCTGCCGGATGTCGAAGCTGTCGCCCCCCTTGCCCCCGCCCTGGTGGGCCTGGGCGGTGCCGGCGCCGAGGAGCCCGAGGCTCCCGAACGCGGCGAGGAGGACGACGGCCGTACGTACCTTGTGCATTTCATCTCCGCTGATGTGGGGGTGGAGGCGATTCACGAGGAATCGGCTTCCTTGAACAGAAGGTTGATACGAATTAAGCGAGATGATCCGGCGGCGCGCCGAACTCGCGTGGATTTCGTCACCTTGGAGTTCCGGCGGCACATGCAAATGGCCCCGGCGCCAGGCGGGAAGCCCGGCGCCGGGACCATTGGCCGATCGGCGTCTGCGCGTCGATCGGGTTTATCAGAAGGCGCTGTTGTTGCAGCCCATGGTGGAGCCGATGTCGGTGGCCTGGGCACCGGGGTTGCCCTCGCCGTTCAGCGCGTTGCCCAGAAGGCCGTTGAGCAGGCCGACCTCGCCGAGGACGTCCAGGTTCAGGTCGTGCGACTTGCAGTTGGAGCTCTGGGTGATGTTGAACTTGTCGCCGTGCTCGCCGCCCCTGCCGCCGTCACCGGCGTGGGCCGTGCCGCCGACGAGTCCGATGCTGCCGATTGCGGCGACCAGGACGGCAACGTTGCGAAGCTTACGCATGTCATCTCCGGGGAGTGAGTGGGTGCGATCTGCGGGAGATCGACTTGTTACAGTTACGGGAGATTAGTAGGAAATACGCCAAAGCTCGCGGCGACGCGCCGATTTCGTGATCTCCAGGCGAAAGCACCCGAAAGCCGTATCGCGTCGACGCGGCTCCGGCGGGCGTCATTTCCGGTAATTCCCCGTCGTGCAACCGTGTTTGGCGGTCAGCCCTGGTGCAGCGCGTTGGCGAGCGAGTTCGCCTGGCTGTTGGCCTGCGAGCAGTCGACGCCGCGGGTCTGGGAGGCGGCGAGCAGCGCGACCGGGACGTTCGCGTCGAGGAGCGTCTGCGGGCTGCACTCCTGGGACGGACGGAACATGTTGGTCTGGCTCACCGGGGCACCCTGGCCCTGTGCCTGCTGCGGGGCCGGCGACGAAAGCTGCGGGTTGATCTGGGGGTTGAACTGCGGGTTGATCTGCGGAGCGACCTCGGTGCCGCGCTGCGGGGCCGCCTGCTGCGGGGCCGGTGAGCCGTAGGACTGCGCGGTCGCCTGGGCGTGGGAGGCCGCGGCGGCCTGGGCGTCGGGCTGTGAAACCGGCGGCGGCACAGCCCCGTTGTAGGCGGCGGGGGTGACGGCGGAGCTTGGGCCGGCGCCGACGGCGGTGAGACCTCCGGCTGCTGCGACGACGAGCGCGACCTTACGAAGCTTGCGCATGGAATTCTCGGCCCTTCAATTGACCTGTGCACGGAATCTGATGAAAAGCTGATGAGTCAGCGCAGTTGTCGCTGTTGCTGCCGTCCTGAGCGGCCGCGGTGAACCATCGCTCTTGCCCCGTGGGGAACGAGGGGTGCGCGGACCCAGAAACGGTCGCCGGTTCGGGGTCACCCGTTTGCCGCACCCCGTGCGTCCGGTGAACTCCGGTTCGCGGGGCGGCAAATGGGTGACGGGCTTTTGAATGCCGTGACCACGGCGGGGCGACGGTCGTTCCGACGAGGAGAGGGCAGCGACCGTGGACCTGACGAAGGTGAGGCAATCGCTGTCGGCTCCGAATGCGAAGTCCACGTGCTTATCGGAATTACTGCTGCCTGCGGTGCGGTATGAGTATCACACCGATGGCACGTGTGACCGCGCTGAATGCAATGGACTTCCCTATTCAGGTATCGAAGGGCCGAGAGTTTCATGCGCAAGCTTCACAAGGCCGCGCTCTTTGTAGTGGCGGCCAGCGGTCTGTCCGCGCTCGGCGGCGGCGTCAGTCATGCCGCTCCCATCGGACAAGGCAGTCCCGCCCCGGCGCCGGCTCCCGAACAGTTCGCTCCCCAGGCGGCCCCGGCTCCCGCTCCCCAGCCGGTCCAGCAGGTCGCGCCCGCGCCCGCGCCACCGCAGACCGGGTACGCCGCCAGCTCGGCCTCCTCGCAGGGAGTCGCGCAGGCCGCGACCACGCCGTACCCGCAGCAGGCCGCCCCGCAGTACCCGCAACAGGCCCCGCCCGCCTACCAGCAGCCCGCGCCGCAGTACCAGCAGCAGCCCGCGCCGCAGTACCAGCAGCAGGCCGCGCCCGCGCAGCCCGCCCAGGTGGTGCCGCAGGTCATGCCTCAGGTCATGCCGCAGGTCGCCCCGCAGGTGGCCGTGCCCCAGACCTTCGCCGAGCAGGCCCCGGCGATCGTCGCCCCGCAGGTGAACCCCCAGATCAACCCGCAGGTGAACCCGCTCCTGAACCCGCAGCTCGGGTCGCCGGGTGTGCCGCAGCTCTCCCCGGTCGGCCTCGGACAGGTCGCGGCGCCTCCGGTCGGCCAGTTGGGGCTTCCCCGACTCGGCTGACGGTGGCGCCCGCGCGCGTCCGCCCGTCGGCACCTCCCGCACGACCTCCCGCGGATTCCCCGCGGACTCCCCGCTCGTATCGACCATTTGGAGAACCCATGCGCACCTTCCACAAGGCCGTCCTCGTGGGCGCCATGCTCGGCAGCGTCGGCACCCTCGGCGCCGGTGTCGCCTCCGCGCACGACGACCTGGGCCGCGACATCGACGTCACCCAGGCCACCGAGTGCCGTTCGCACGACATGAACATCGAGGTGCTCGGCAGTGTCGGCGCGCTCACCGGACTGGCCGGCAACCTCCTGAACGGCGAGGGCAACCCGGGTGCGCAGCAGAGCCACCTCGGTTCGGACATGGGCTGCAACAACCAGGCCCTCTGACCCGTCCGCGGCAGCTCGCCCGGCTCGTGCCGCCGCGGGCCGACGCGCGGCAGGCGCCGGCCGGACCACCGTGACACGCCTCGTCCCGTCAACGGCCAGGCGGGCCCGCACGTCCAGTCCGGCACGCCCGTATCTCCCCGATACGGGTCGCAGAAGTCACCAGTTACATCGTTTTGCTTGGTTTTCGCCGATCGCGGGTGAGTGCCCGCGACGTGTCTGGAAGGGCAGGGACCCATGAAACGGGTTACCCGAAACAGTGTGATCGCCTTCGCCGTCGCGTCTGGTGCGATGGCGGTCGCGGGGCCCGCGTGGGCCGACTCCGCGGCGGACGGTTCCGCGGCCGGCTCTCCGGGGGTGCTGTCCGGCAACGACATCCAGTTGCCGGTGCACATCCCGGTGAACGTGTGCGGGAACACCGTCGACGTGGTGGGGCTGCTCAACCCCGCGATGGGCAATCGCTGCGCCAACGAGGGTGGCAAGTCCGGGGGCGAGAAGGGCGGGGCCAGTGCCACCGGCACCGCCCACGACTCGCCGGGTGTGCTCTCCGGCAACACCATCCAGCTTCCGGTCGACGTGCCCGTCAACGTCGTCGGCAACAGCGTGAACGCGGTGGGCATCGGCAACCCCGTCTTCGGCAACGAAGGCGTCAACCACCCCGACGAGCCCGCCCCGTCCACGCCCCCCGTCCGCCACCAGCCGGCCCCGCCGGTGAAGGCGCACCCGGAGCCGAAGCCGCCCGCCACCGTCGTCCGGCACCGGACGGCCCCCGAGCTGGCGCACACCGGAGCCGGCAACCCCTGGGCGCCGGCGGCCGCGAGCCTGGCGTCGCTGACCGCGGGTGTGCTGCTCTACCGGCGATTCCGTCCGGGGGCGGTCAGCCACATGCGGTGACACCGGCCGCCCGTCCGACGGTGCCCGGCGGCGATCTCCCGGACCGCCGCCGCGCCCCGCGCTCGGGTTCACGGACCGGGCCGTGGCCGCACGGGGCCGGCCGGCCCGGAGCGCGTCATTCGGCCGCGGTGGACACCTCGGCGACCTCGGCCTCCCAGCGCAGCAGGTCGCCCGGCTGGCACTCCAGCACCTCGCAGAGTGCGGCGAGGGTGGCGAACCGCACCGCCTTGGCGCGGCCGTTCTTGAGCACCGCCAGGTTGGCGGGGGTGATCCCGACCCGGTCCGCGAGCTCGCCCACGGACATCTTCCGCCTGGCCAGCATCACGTCGATGTCGACGGTGATCGGCATCAGATCACCTCGTCCAGCTCGGCCCGCATCTCCGTGGCCTCGACGTCGCGCGCGACCGCCTGGGCGAGCAGCATCCGCAGTACGAGCACGATGAGGGCGACCCCGAGGATGGCCAGGCCGATGCCGGCCATGATGACGCTGACCCCCGGGTCGTCCCGCTGGCCCGGCGCGTTGACGGCGGTGACCGTGAACCACAGCAGGGCGATCGCCACGATCGCGCCGATCACCGCGTCCACGTACCGGAAGGCGGCGTGCGAGAACACGGTTCCGCGCCGCACCATCGTCACCAGACGCCACACGCAGACCAGGGCCACCTGGGCGGACACCATGCCCAGGATCGTGATCACCCGGAACGCGGTCAGCGGCAGCGACCCGTCCTCCGGGTCGTTCCCGGAGACCAGCGTCCACACCATTCCGGCCTGGACGAACACGGTGCCGGTGAGCACCACCGCGAGCACGGCGCGCAACGCCCGCACTGTCAGTTTCCCCACAACCCATCCTCCCATCGAGTTACGATGGGAATCTATCGAATTTCGATAGGTGGGGCAATGGGTGGGTGGGCAAGAGTGGGTGAGGCAGGAGCGGGTGAGGGAAGAGCGGGAGCCGCGGGAGAGCAGGGGCGAGAGCCGGAGGGCCGCAGGAACGAGCGCAGGGGGCCAGGGAGTCAGTCCGCCTCGCCCCGTTCCGGCGCCTCCCCGAAGCGGGCCAGTGCCAGCGCCCCCGCCACGGCCACGGTGAAGCCGAGCACCCCGAGCCAGGCGAGCCCCTCGCGGGTGCGGTCCCCGAGCCACACCACGCCGATCGCCGCCGGACCGATCGTCTCGCCGATCACCATCCCCGCCGTCGCCGTGGTCACCGAACCGCGCTGCAGCGCCGAGGTCAGCAGCAGGAAGGCGCCGCCGCCGCCCACCAGCAGCGCGTAGGTCGCAGGGTCGGTGAGCAGACCGGCCGGCCGCAGGGTGTCGACGAGCCGCACCGACACCTCCACCACCCCGAACCCGAACCCCGCCCCGAGGCCCAGCAGCAGTGCCCGCCCGCGCCCCGACAGCCGCCCGCCGACGAGCCCGAGCAGCAGCACCCCCACCGCGGTCGCCAGCATCGCGTACTTCAGCGCGCCCGACCCGGCCCGGTCGCCCTCCGGCCCCGACGCGAGCCCGAGCATCGCCAGGCCCGCGCACACGACCCCCACCGCGCCCCACTCCAGCCCGCTCAGCCGTACCCGCAGCAGCCGGGCCGCGACCACCGCGGTCACGGCGAGACTGGAGGCCAGCGCCGCGCTCACCGCGTAGATGGGGAGCGCGCGCAGCGCCAGGATCTGGAAGACGAACCCGAGGCCGTCCAGCCCCAGCCCGGCGACGTAGCGCCACTGCCGGACGGCCCGCAACAGCAGTGCGGCCTCCCCGCCGGCACCGTCACCGGCCGCCCGCGCGGCCATCGCCTGCAGAACCGTCGCCGTACCGAAGCAGAGCGCCGCGGCGAGCGCGCACATCATTCCAAAGAGCACAGCAGGGACTGTAGGTGAACGGGCTGGCCCCCGGGCCGCCCCGGGCCCGCGCTGCGCGGGCGGGCGCCTGCCGGGGACCGGGGGCCGGCGCCTAAGCTGTCGCCGGACAACCGGGCCGGCGATCACGCGACCGTCAGCAGCCCGCCGCACACCACACGGGGGAACGAGAACATGGCCGACACGCGCCGCAGACTCCGCTCGGGCACGGTGATCCTCGGCGGCATGGGCCTGTTGGCCGCCGCCCTCACCGCCTGCTCCTCCGACCCCGACAAGCGCTGCGTGGACCGCGACAGCTACACCGCGGCCAAGGGCTACCGGGTCGTCCCCGACAAGGACTGCGGCTCCACCAAGGCCGCGGTCGACGGCGCCTACTACTACGGCGGCAAGAAGAAGAGCGGGTGGGTCAGCGGCGGCTCGTTCACCGCGCCGCGCAAGGGCTCGGGCGGCTCCTACGGCGGCGGCCACAGCGTCCGCCGCGGCGGCTTCGGGCACGGCGGCGGCCACGGCAGCTCCGGCGGCTGACCGCCCGATGGAGCGCCGTACCGTCGAACCCCGCCCCGGCTGGCAGCGGACCGTCGAGGGGCAGGGGCTGATCTACCCCCTCACCCGGCATCCCGACGGCGTCCTGCGTCCGTACTGGGACGAGAGCGCCTACTACGTCTTCACGCTGGAGGAGGTGGAGGCGCTGGAGGCGGTGGTCGAGGAGCTGCACGCCATGTGTCTGGCGGCGGCCGGGCACATCGTCGCGCAGGATCGTTTCGCCGACCTGGGTATCACCGACCCGCGCATTCGCTCGGCCGTCACCGAGTCCTGGCAGCGCCGCGCCGAACTCCCCAGCCTCTACGGCCGCTTCGACCTCCGCCACGACGGCACCGGTCCGGCGAAGCTCCTCGAGTACAACGCCGACACCCCCACCTCCCTGGTGGAGGCGGCCTCGGCCCAGTGGTTCTGGATGGAGGACCGCTTCCCGGGCGCCGACCAGTGGAACAGCCTCCACGACCGCCTCGTGGACGCCTGGCGGCGCCAGGCCCACCTGCTCCCGTCCGGCGTTCCCCTCCACTTCGCCCACTCCGCCGCCGACGAACTCGGCGAGGACCTGATGACGGTCGCCTACCTGAAGGAGACCGCCGAGCAGGCGGGCCTGGACACCGAGTGGATCTCCATGGAGGAGATCGGCTGGGACACCCTCTCCGGCCGCTTCGTGGACGACCGGCTCCGCTTCATCCGCGGCTGCTTCAAGCTCTACCCCTGGGAGTGGCTCACGACCGACGCCTTCGCGGACCACGTCCTGGACACCCTGGACAACGGCGGCGGCACCGGCTCCACGATGTGGGTGGAACCGGCCTGGAAGATGCTCCTGAGCAACAAGGCCCTGCTGGCGATCCTCTGGGAGCTGTACCCGGGGCACCCGAACCTGCTGCCGGCCTACCTGGACGGCCCGCGGGAACTGGCGGCCTCGGGCGGCTACGTCAGCAAACCGCTGCTGGGCCGGGAGGGCGCCGGCGTGGTGGTGCACGGGCCCGGTCGGCCACCGGTCGTACGCGAGGAGGCGTGCTGCTACCAGCGGTTGGCGCCCCTGCCGGCGTTCGACGGCAACCATGTGGTGCTGGGCGCCTGGGTGGTGGGGGAGGAGGCGGCGGGCCTCGGGATCAGGGAGTCGACGGGCCTGGTGACGGACGACTACGCCCGCTTCCTGCCCCATGTGATCCTGCCGGCCTAGCCTCCGGCCGACCGTTCGCGCCGACGCGCGGAGGCGGCCCGGCGCGCCTGGCGGCCCGGTGGCGCGGTGCCCTTCCGGTCCGCCCCGCACCCTGACCGACTGGTGGACGTCGCGGCCCTGGGGAGGGTCCGCCGGGTAGTGTGACCAGCGGGCCGTGACTGGCGCGCAGGGATGGGACCGACCATCGGGGAGCGGCCCGCGTCATGACCGAGTGCCGTGCGCCTGGGCCGAACCGTGAACGCCGAACGCCATGTCCGGAGGTCCCGAATGTCCGAGCCCCGCTCCACCGAGTCCCTCTCCGTCGAGTCCACCGCCTACCGCGCGGCCCTCGACGTGATCCGCGCGGTCGAACCGCGCGTCGCGGACGCCATCGGTCAGGAGGTCCACGACCAGCGCGAGATGCTGAAACTGATCGCCTCCGAGAACTACGCCTCGCCCGCGACCCTGCTCGCGATGGGCAACTGGTTCAGCGACAAGTACGCCGAGGGCACCGTCGGCCGCCGCTTCTACGCCGGGTGCCGCAACGTCGACACCGTCGAGGCGCTCGCCGCCGAACACGCCCGTGAACTGTTCGGCGCCCGCCACGCCTACGTCCAGCCGCACTCCGGCATCGACGCCAACCTGGTCGCCTTCTGGGCCGTCCTCGCCGACCGCGTCGAGGTGCCCTTCCTGGCGAGGACCGGCGCCCGCCAGATCAACGACCTGACCGAGGCCGACTGGGCCGAGCTGCGGCAGGCCTTCGGCAACCAGCGGATGCTCGGCATGTCCCTGGACGCCGGCGGCCACCTCACCCACGGGTTCCGCCCGAACATCTCCGGCAAGATGTTCGACCAGCGCTCCTACGGCACCGACCCGGCCACCGGCCTGATCGACTACGAGGCGCTGCGCGCCCAGGCCCGTGACTTCAAGCCGCTGATCCTGGTGGCCGGCTACTCCGCCTACCCCCGGCTGGTGAACTTCCGGATCATGCGGGAGATCGCCGACGAGGTCGGCGCGACCCTGATGGTCGACATGGCGCACTTCGCGGGCCTGGTCGCCGGCAAGGTGCTCACCGGTGACTTCGACCCGGTCCCGCACGCCCAGATCGTCACCACGACCACCCACAAGTCGCTGCGCGGCCCGCGCGGCGGCATGGTCCTGTGCGACGACTCCCTCAAGGACCAGGTCGACCGCGGCTGCCCGATGGTCCTCGGCGGCCCGCTCCCGCACGTCATGGCGGCCAAGGCCGTCGCCCTGGCCGAGGCCCGGCAGCCCGCCTTCCAGGACTACGCGCGGCGGATCGTCGACAACTCGCGCGCGCTCGCCGAGGGCCTGACCCGGCGGGGCGCCACGCTGGTGACCGGCGGCACGGACAACCACCTCAACCTGATCGACGTCGAGACGTCGTACGGCCTCACCGGCCGCCAGGCCGAGACGGCCCTGCTCGACTCCGGCATCGTCACCAACCGCAACGCCATCCCGGCCGACCCGAACGGCGCCTGGTACACCTCCGGCATCCGCATCGGCACCCCGGCGCTCACCACCCGGGGCCTGGGCACGGCCGAGATGGACGAGGTCGCGGGCCTGATCGACCGCGTGCTGACCGCAGCCGAGCCGGGCACGACGAAGTCCGGCGCCCCGTCGAAGGCCTCCCACGTCCTGGACGAGAAGGTCTCGACGGAGATCGCCCAGCGCGCGGCCGACCTGGTGGCGGGCTTCCCGCTGTACCCGGAGATCGACCTGGGCTGATCGACGCCGGTCAGGGGCAGCGCCCCCGAAGGGCGCGGGGAACCGCGCGACAGGCCCCCACCGGGCCCGCAGCCCCCCGCGCCCCGAAACCACCTCTCACCGCCGGGCCGATCCCGCCCTCACCCTCTGAGAGAATGGTGAACATGGCCTCTGACCGACCCCGCGTGCTCTCCGGCATCCAGCCCACCGCCGGCTCGTTCCACCTGGGCAACTACCTCGGCGCCGTCCGCCAGTGGGTGGCCCTCCAGGAGTCCCACGACGCCTTCTACATGGTCGTCGACCTGCACGCGATCACGATCCCGCAGGACCCGGCCGACCTGCGGGCCAACACCCGGCTCGCCGCGGCCCAGCTGCTCGCGGCCGGCCTGGACCCGGACCGCTGCACCCTCTTCGTGCAGAGCCACGTCCCCGAGCACGCCCAGCTCGCCTGGATCATGAACTGCCTCACCGGCTTCGGCGAGGCCAGCCGGATGACCCAGTTCAAGGACAAGGCGGCCAGGCAGGGTGCCGACCGCGCCAGCGTCGGGCTGTTCACGTACCCGATCCTCCAGGTCGCCGACATCCTGCTCTACCAGGCCAACGAGGTGCCGGTCGGCGAGGACCAGCGCCAGCACGTCGAGCTCACCCGCGACCTCGCCGAGCGCTTCAACGGCCGCTTCGGCGAGACCTTCACGATCCCGAAGCCGTACATCCTCAAGGAGACGGCGAAGATCTACGACCTCCAGGACCCGGCGATCAAGATGAGCAAGTCGGCGTCCACGCCGAAGGGTCTCATCAACCTCCTGGACGAGCCGAAGGCGACGGCGAAGAAGGTCAAGAGCGCGGTCACCGACACGGACACCGTGATCCGCTACGACGCCGAGAACAAGCCGGGCGTCTCCAACCTGCTCACCATCTACTCCACCCTCACCGGCAGGACGGTCGCCGAACTGGAGCGGGAGTACGAGGGCAAGATGTACGGCGCGCTCAAGACGGACCTCGCCGACGTCATGGTCGACTTCGTGACCCCGTTCCGGGAGCGCACCCAGCAGTACCTGGACGACGCGGAGACCCTCGACTCGATCCTCGCCAAGGGCGCGGAGAAGGCCCGTGCCGTCGCCGCGGAGACCCTGGCCCAGGCCTACGACAAGGTGGGCTTCCTGCCCGCCAAGCACTGAGCGGAACGCCTCCGAGGCGTCGAGGGCGCCGACCGCACCGCGCGGGGTGTCCGGGGGGCGCTCGGAGCGCGCCGGGGAGCGCACGGGAGCGCTGCACATCACTTCGGCCACGGCTGCCCGGAAGGGGGTCGTGGCCGTACAGTCGATAGCGGACGGCCTCGTACGAACCCGACACGTGTCCGACCATCACAACCGACAGGAGATGACGTGGGGACCGTAACGATCGGCGTGTCGATCGCGGTCCCGGAGCCTCACGGCAGCCTGCTCCAGGAGCGGCGCGCGGGCTTCGGCGACGCCGCGGCACACGGCATCCCCACGCACGTCACGCTGCTGCCGCCCACGGAGATCGCCGCCGGGTCGCTGGCCGCCGTCGAGGCCCACCTCGGCGAGGTCGCCGCGGCGGGCCGGCCCTTCCCGATGCGGCTGAGCGGTACGGGCACCTTCCGGCCCCTCTCACCGGTGGTGTACGTCAGGGTGGTCCAGGGGGCGGACGACTGCGCCTGGCTCCAGCAGCGGGTCCGGGACGCGTCCGGTCCGCTCGACCGCGAGCTGCAGTTCCCCTACCACCCCCATGTGACCGTCGCGCACGGCATCGACGAGGCCGCGATGGACCGGGCGTTCGCCGAGCTCGCCGGGTACGAGGCCGCGTGGCCGTGCACCGGCTTCGCCCTGTACGAGCAGGGGCCGGACGGGGTGTGGCGCAAGCTCCGCGAGTACCCCTTCGGAGGGGCGGTCGTGCCGCCCCAGGCCGGACACGCGGAGCGGGGCACCATCGCCAGCCGGTAGCCGGTAGCCGGTAGCCGGTAGCCGGTAGCCGGTAGACCGCCGGCGCGGCGGGTTCAGACCGGCAGCCGCCGGAACACCGACCGCGGCGCGTGCCGCAGCGCGGACATCACCACCCGCAGGGCCCCCGGCACCCACACCACCTCCGAGCGCCTGCGCAGCCCCGTCTCGATCGCCGTCGCCACCGCCTCGGGGGTGGTGGCCAGGGGCGCCTCCGCGAGTCCCGCCGTCATCCTCGACCGCACGAACCCGGGCCGTACGACCATCACGTGCACGCCCGTCCCGTGCAGTGCGTCGCCCAGGCCCTGGGTGAAGGCGTCCAGGCCCGCCTTGCTGGAGCCGTAGATGAAGTTGGAGCGCCTGGCGCGCTCCCCGGCGACCGAGGACAGGACCACGAGGGATCCGTGTCCCTGTGCCTGCAGGGCCCCCGCGCAGACCAGGCCGGCCGAGACGGCGCCCGTGTAGTTGGTCTGCGCCACCCGCACGGCCTGCACCGGCTCCCGCTCGTCGGTCGCCTGGTCGCCGAGGACGCCGAAGGCGAGCAGCACCATGTCGACGTCGCCCTCGGCGAAGACCTTGCCGAGGGCGGCCTCGTGGGACTCGGGGTCGAGCGCGTCGAAGGCGACGGTCCGGACGTCGGCGCCCAGCGTGCGCAGGTGTCCGGCGGCGCGGTCGAGGGCGGGGGAGGGGCGGCCGGCCAGCCAGACGGTGCGGGTGCGGCGGGCGATCAGCCGGCGCGCGGTGGCCAGCGCGATCTCGGACGTACCGCCGAGCACGAGCAGGGACTGGGGCGCTCCGAAGGCGTCCTTCATGACAGCGATCAGCTCCTAGAGGCCGAGACGGCGGGACAGGTCGGAGACGAACACCCCGTGCGGGTCCAACTCCGCGCGCAGCGCACGGAAGTCGGCGAGCCGGGGATACATGGCGGCGAGCAGGTCGGGGCGCAGCCGGGCGTCCTTGGCGAGGTAGACGCGGCCTCCGGCGGCCGCGACCTCCTCGTCCAACTCGTCGAGGAACAGGCCCAGTCCCGGCAGGCCGGCCGGGATGTCGAGCGCGAGGGTCCAGCCGGGCACGGGGAAGGAGAGCCAGCCGGGGTCGGCGTCGCCGAAGCGCTTGAGGACGGCCAGGAAGGACGGGCAGCGGCGTTCGGAGATACGGTCCACGATCCGGCGCAGGGCCTCCTCGCGGCCGTATCCGACGACGAACTGGTACTGCACGAAGCCGCCGCGGCCGTAGACGCGGTTCCAGTGCGGGACGCCGTCCAGGGGGTGGAAGAAGGCGGCGATGCGCTGGAGTTGGCCGGTTCGCGCGCGTGGCGCCTTGCGGTACCAGAGTTCGTTGAAGAGACCGACGCTGGTGCGGCCCAGCAGACCCTCCGGGACGAACGCGGGGGCGGCCGGAAGCTGGCGGGGACGGAAGGCGAGTGGTGCACGCCCGGCGCGTGTGTCCTCGTCGAGCGCCTCCCGGGGCGCGTGGTCGCCCCGGGTGAGTACCGCGCGCCCGGTCGCCGCCCCGCGCGCCAGCAGGTCGATCCAGGCGACCGAGTAGCGGTAGCGGTGGTCCGAGGTGGTCAGGCGGTGCATCAGGTCGTCGAGGTCGGTGGCGCGTTCGGTGTCGACCGTCATGTACGACGTCTCGACGGGGAGGAGGCGGACGGTCGCCGTGAGGATCACTCCGGTCAGACCCATGCCGCCGGCCGTCGCGTCGAACAGCGGGGTGCCGCGGCTCACCGTGCGGACCTGGCCGTCCGCGGTGAGGAGTTCGAAGGACAGCACGTGACGGGAGAACGATCCCGAGACATGGTGGTTCTTGCCGTGGATGTCGGCGCCGATCGCGCCGCCCACCGTCACCTGGCGGGTCCCCGGGGTCACCGGGACGTACCAGCCGAGCGGCAGCAGCACCTCGGTCAGGCGGTGCAGGGAGACCCCCGCGTCGCACAGGAGGGTGCCGCCGTCGGCGTCGATGGCGTGGATGCGGTCGAGGGCCGTCATGTCGAGCACGGCGCCGCCGGCGTTCTGCGCCGCGTCCCCGTACGCGCGCCCGAGGCCCCGCGCGATGCCGCCGCGTGCGCCGCAGTTCCGGATCGCGTTCGCCGCCTCCTGGTACGTCCGGGGACGGATCAGACGGGCGACGGTGGGGGCGGTTCGGCCCCAGCCGGTGACGGGGACGGCGGTTCCGGGGGGTGCGGACTCGGCGGGATCTGCGGACCCTCCAGGCTTTCCAGGCATGACGACGACCGTATCGCTGCCGTATGGGTGTTAAGCGCGCTATGAGGGAATGGTTACGGAATATCACCTGACTCCCCGAAACGGGTGATTATCGGAATGTCGCTCAATACGGTCGTAGCTTTTACGGGGTCAGGGTGAACAGTGAGTCCAATGGACGACATGGACCACCGGATCCTCTCCGCACTGCACGCCTGCGGTGCCGATCCACGCGTCGAGTCGACCGCGCGTGGTCTCTCCCTCGCCGGTGAGCACGGCGCGCTCTGGCTCGCGGCGGGCCTCGCCGGGGCCGCGGTGGACGGTGCGCGCCGCGACGCCTGGTTGCGCGGCACGGCCCTGGTCGCGAGCGCGCATCTCGGCAGCATGGGTATCAAACGGCTCGTGCGCCGTGCGCGCCCCGCACATGTCCGGCCCCGGGTGCGCACCGCGGGACGGCACTCCTTCCCCAGCTCGCACGCCACCTCCGCGGTGGCCGCCGCCGTCGCCTTCGGAGCGCTCGGCGTACCCGCCCTCGCGCCCCTGGCGGCCGCCATGTGCCTGTCCCGGCTCGTCGTCGGTGTGCACTACCCGTCGGACGTCGCCGCGGGCGCGGCCCTCGGGGCGCTCACGGCGCGGGCCGGGGCGCGCTGGATGCGCGGGGGTGTACCGGGTGCAGTGCACGCGGGGAGGCGGGCATGACCGAGACCGCGCACGCCGCCACCGAAGTGACCGGCGAGGTGACCGCGGGCGCCGTCGAGGCGGCCGCCGAGGGCACCGCTGAAACGAATCTGCACGAACAGCGCGGTCACCCCGCCCGGCCGCCGGAGCACGCGGACGGACCGGCACGCGCGCGCGTCACACCCGGGGGTCTGCTCAAGGGCCTGCTGAAGACCACCCGCCCCAAGCAGTGGGTCAAGAACACCCTCGTCGTCGCCGCCCCGGCCGCCGCCGGCCGGCTCTTCTCCGCGCACGCGCTCCTGACCCTCACCCTCACCTTCGTCCTCTTCACGGCCTGCGCCGCCGCCGTCTACCTGATCAACGACGCCCGGGACGCGGACGCCGACCGCGCCCACCCCACCAAGTGCCGCCGCCCGGTCGCCGCGGGCCTGGTCCCGGTCCCCGTCGCCTACACGGCGGGCGGCGTCCTGGCCGTCCTGGGACCGCTGCTCGCGGCCCGGCTCACCCCGCCGCTCGTCCCGGCCCTGCTGATCGCCTACCTGGGCATGCAACTGGCGTACTGCGTCGCCCTCAAGCACGTCCTGGTCGTCGACCTCGTCGTCGTCACCACCGGCTTCCTGATGCGGGCGGTGATCGGCGGGGTCGCGCTCGGCATCCCGCTGTCCCGCTGGTTCCTCATCACCACCGGCTTCGGCGCGCTGTTCATGGTGTCGGCCAAGCGCTACTCCGAGGCCGTGCAGCTCGGCGGCAAGGCGGGCGCCACGCGCGCGCTGCTCACCGAGTACACCACCGGCTACCTCCGCTTCGTCTGGCAGCTCGCCGCCGGGGTCGCCGTCCTCGCCTACTGTCTGTGGGCCCTGGAGGGCCGTCACGGGGCCGTCGCCGGCCTGCTGCCGTGGCGTCAGCTGTCCATGGTCGCCTTCATCCTGGCGATCCTGCGCTACGCCGTCTTCGCCGACCGCGGCACCGCCGGGGAACCCGAGGACGTCGTCCTGCGCGACCGCGCCCTCGCCCTGATCGGCCTGGCCTGGCTCGCGATGTACGCACTCGCGGTGGCCCACTGGTGAGCGCGCACCCCGCCCGCCCGCACCCCGCCCGCCCGCACCCCGCCCGCGCCAGTCCCACGCCCCCGCGCGAGCTGCTCGCCTTCGCGGTCGTCGGCCTGTTCGCCTACACCGCCGACCTCACCCTCTTCAGCTGGCTGCGCGGCCCGGCCGCCCTCGACCCGCTCACCGCCAAGGCGCTCTCCTTCGTGGCCGGCTGCACGGTCGCCTACCTCGGCAACGCCCGCGGCACCTATCGGGGCGCGCGGACGTCGGGGACGCGCGCGTACGCCGTCTTCGTCGCCGTCAACCTCGCCGGCGCCCTGGTCCAACTGCTCTGCCTCGCCGTCAGCCACTACGGGCTCGGTCTCACCTCCCAGCGCGCCGACACCGTCTCCGGCGCTGTCGTCGGGATGGCGCTCGCCACGGTTCTGCGTTTCTGGGGTACCCGTACATTGGTGTTCCGCGCGGAGGGCAGAGTCGGATCATGGACTGGCTGAGGAGACTTCCCGTAGTCGGGCCGCTCGTCGGGTGGCTGACACAGACGCACGCGTGGCGGTCGTACGAGCGGCTCGACCGGGTCAAGTGGGCCCGGCTGGCCGCCGCCATGACCTTCATCAGCTTCGTCTCGCTGTTCCCGCTGCTGACCGTGGCCGCCGCGATCGCCGCCGCCACCCTGAGCGACTCGCGGCAGCACAGCATCGAGGGCAAGATCGCCGACCAGTTCCCCGGCATCTCCGACCAGCTGGACATCAACTCGCTCGTGCAGAACGCCGGCACGGTCGGTCTGATCGCCGGTGCCCTGCTGCTGTTCACCGGCATCGGCTGGGTCGGCCAGATGCGGGACTGCCTGCGCACGGTGTGGGAGCTGCCCGACAAGGACCAGAACCCGATCGTCGCCAAGGGCAAGGACGCCGGCATCCTGATCGGCCTCGGCGGCGCCCTGCTGGTCACCCTCGCCGTGTCCACGGTCGCCTCGGCGGCCGTCGGCTGGACGGCCGGACAGCTCGGCATCGACCAGCACAGCTGGGGCAGCCTGCTGCTGCGGGTCATCGCGTTCGTCGTCGCGGTGGTCGCCGACTTCCTGGTGCTGCTCTACGTCCTCACCCTGCTGCCCGGGGTGGAACCGCCGCGCCGCCGCCTGCTGGTCGCGGCACTGATCGGCGCGGTCGGCTTCGAACTCCTCAAGCTGCTGCTCAGCGGCTACATCCAGGGCGTCGCGACGAAGAGCATGTACGGCGCGTTCGGCGTGCCGGTCGCGCTGCTGCTGTGGATCAACTTCACCTCGAAACTGGTCCTGTTCTGCGCCGCCTGGACGGCGACCGAGAGCGGCGCGGAGGTCACGGACGAGTCCGCCGGCGCACCAGATCCGGCAGCGGCCAACGGCGGTTGACCAGGAACGCCGCGCCCACGAGCAGCACCAGCGCGCCGCCCGTGATCCCCAGCGCGACCCCGACGCCGCCGGAGCCGTCGGCCGAGGCGGCGGCCACCGGCTTCGACCCCGAGTCCTTCCCCGAACCCTTCCCGGAACCGGACCCGGACGCGGAGGGCGAGGCGCCCGACCCCGGCGGGGTGCTGGAGTCCACCGCTCCCTTCGGCGGGACCAGCTCGCCCACCGGGGTCACCTTGCCGGCCGCCTGGAAGCCCCAGTCGAACAGCTGGGCGGTCTCCTTGTAGACCTCGTTGTGGTCCTTCTTCTCCGGGTTCATGACGGTGACCAGCAGCACCCTGCCGCCGCGCTCCGCGACCCCGGTGAAGGTGGCGCCCGCGTTGGTGGTGTTGCCGTTCTTCACCCCGGCGATGCCCTGGTAGACGGGCACGTCGGTGTCACCGCTCAGCAGCCGGTTGGTGTTCTGGATCTCGAAGGACTCCCGCACCGACTTGCCCTTGGCGTTCTTCGACGTCTCGCCCGGGAACGCGGCCCGCACGGTGGAGCAGTACTCCCGGAAGTCCTTCTTCTGCAGTCCGGAACGGGCGAAGAGCGACAGGTCGTACGCCGAGGAGACCTGGCCGGCCGCGTCGTACCCGTCCGGGCTCACCACGTGCGTGTCCAGGGCCTGGAGGTCGTCGGCGTGGGACTGCATGTCCTTGACGGTCTGCTCGACACCGCCGTTCATCGCGGCCAGCACGTGCACGGCGTCGTTGCCGGAGCGCAGGAAGACACCGAGCCAGAGGTCGTGGACCGTGTAGGTCTGGCCCTCCTTTATCCCCACCAGGCTGGATCCGGCGCCCATGCCCGCGAGGTCGGCCGGCACCACCTTGTGCGGGGTCGACTTCGGGAACCGCGGCAGCACGGTGTCCGCGAAGAGCATCTTCAGGGTGCTCGCCGGGGGCAGCCGCCAGTGCGCGTTGTGCGCGGCCAGCACCTCGCCGGACTCGGCGTCGGAGACGATCCAGGAACGGGCCGTGATGTCCTTCGGCAGCACCGGGGCGCCGGCGGCCGGGTCGACCTGGGTGCCGGGCTGACCCAGCCGGGTGCCGCCGACCGACGACATGCGCGCCGGGGGCGTGGCCGACGGACTGGTCGAGGGCGTGGGCGCGGCGAGCGCGGCCGGCGCGGTGAGCGACAGGGACAGCAGGGCGGCGGACGCGACCAGCAGGGACCGGCCGGCGGGGGACATCGGTGCGGACACGGACGAGAACGTACCCGGCGCGGAGGGCGACGTCCCGCCACCGGCCCCACCCCGGACACGGGACCGGACAGCCGACGGCGATACTGGACCCATGAAGCTCAGCCGCCCGGTGTCCTGGTTCCTGCTCGCGTTCGGAGTGTGGTCTTGGTTCATCTGGATCACTTTCGTCAAGAACTTGGTCAAGGACGGCAGCGGGCTGGCCTTCGACGACGGACACCCCACCGCGTACTTCTGGGTCCATCTGACGCTGGCCGTCGTTTCCTTCGTATTGGGGACGGTCGTCGGGGGCATCGGGTTGCGCGGAGTGCGCGCACTGCGCCGTACGTCATAGCGAGCCGTACGTCACAGAGAGAGGTACGGCAGGGTGTTCATCGTCTTCGCGCTCCTCGCCCTGGCCGTGGTGGTGGGCCTGTACCGGTATCTGTGGTGCCGCCTGGTGCGGGACACGACGGCAGGCAGGGGCTGGGCCCGCAGGACCGGCACCGCCGCGTTCGTCGTCGGCCCGGTCCTGATGTTCGCGGCCCTCTTCGCCGAGGTCGGCCACGCCCCGTTCGCCCTCCAGCGGACGCTGGCCTGGCCGGGCTTCCTGTGGATGGCCCTGTCCCTGTACCTGCTGCTGGCGGTGGTCGCGGGGGAGGTGCTGCGGCCCCTGCTGCGCCGCGCGCCGGCACGTCCCGGAAGGGGCGCGGGGAACCGCGCGACGGGCTCGCGCGAGGAGCGGCCGTCGCAACCTACCGAAACCACCCCAAGTAATACAAACCCGACCCGTCGTCTCGTCGTCTCCCGGTACGTCGGCGGTGCCGCCGCGACCGCCGCCGTGGCGACCGTCGGGTACGGCACCTACGGCGTCCTGCGCGGCCCCCGCGTGAAACGCGTCACAGTCCCTCTCGCCAAACTCCCCCGGGCCGCCCACGGTTACCGCATCGCCGTGGTGAGCGACATCCACCTCGGCCCGATCCTCGGCCGCGGGTTCGCGCAGCGGGTCGTCGACACGGTCAACGCCACCCAGCCCGACCTGATCGCGGTGGTCGGCGACCTGGTCGACGGCAGCGTGCGGGACCTGGGCCCCGCCGCGGCCCCCCTCGCCCGACTGTCGGCACGGCACGGTGCCTACTTCGTCACCGGCAACCACGAGTACTTCTCCGGTGCCGCCCAGTGGGTCGAGGAGGTGCGGCGGCTCGGTCTGCGCCCGCTGGAGAACGCCCGTACCGAACTGGCCGGTTTCGACCTCGCCGGGGTGAACGACATCGCCGGTGAGAGCACGGGCCAGGGTCCGGACTTCGACCGCGCGCTCGGCGGGCGCGACCCCGCCCGTGCCTGCGTCCTCCTCGCCCATCAGCCCGTCCAGATCCACGAGGCCGTCCGTCACCACGTGGACCTCCAGCTGTCCGGCCACACCCACGGCGGCCAGCTCTGGCCCGGCAACCTCCTCGCGGCCGCGGCCAACCCGACCGTCGCGGGTCTCGACCGCTACGGCGACACCCAGCTGTACGTCTCCCGGGGCGCGGGTGCCTGGGGGCCGCCCACCCGCGTGTGGGCGCCCTCCGACATCACGGTCATCGAACTGGCGTCGAAGCGGGCGTGAACGCAGCGTTCCTGTGCCGGAGCTGTGAAATCCGGGAGAAACAGGCGCTCGGTAAGTTCTTTGTCATCTAGTCAGATCACTCTTCCCCCAAATGAAACACCTGTGGTTAGGTGAGCCGCGTCACTTAGGGGAGTGGCATTCGTGGAGGGCCTGGAACGGGCCCGTGCGGGTCCTGGGGAGGGCACCAACCGTGCGATCTGTTCGCATGCGGATTCTCGTGACGCTTCTCGTCCTGGCGGTCGTGGGGATCGGCGGCTGGCAGTTACTGCCGTCGCAGGGCGACAAGAACAGGACGATCACCGTCGGCACGACCGACGCCGTCACCTCGCTCGATCCGGCAGGCGCCTACGACGCCGGTTCCTGGGCGTTGTTCAACAACGTCTTCCAACCACTGCTCACCTTCGATCCGGGCGGTGTCCAGCCGGTCCCGGACGCGGCGCAGAGCTGCTCCTTCACGGACACCGCCCTGCAGACGTACCGCTGCGTCCTCCGGGACGGGATCACCTTCCCGAGCGGCCGGGAGATGACCGCGCAGGACGTGAAGTTCTCCTTCGACCGGGTCAAGAGGATCAACTCCGACACCGGTCCGGCGTCGCTGTTCTCGGCGCTCTCCTCGGTCACCGCCTCCGGCATGACCGTGACCTTCCACCTGTCGGCGGCGGACGCGACGTTCCCGTTCAAGGTGGCCACCGGCGCCGGTTCGATCGTGGACAGGGACAAGTACCCGGCGAACAGCCTGCGCACCGACGACGCGGTGGACGGCACCGGCCCGTACCGCCTGACCTCGTACACCCAGGGCAAGCAGGCGGACCTGCAGCCCAACACCGCCTACAAGGGCGGCCTCGACGGCGACGGCCGGCCCATCAAGCTGGACTACTACAAGGACTCGGCCACGCTCGGCAGCGCCTACAAGGCGAAGCGGATCGACGTCGCCACCCGCACACTGCCGCCGGCCATGGTGTCCAGGCTCTCGCCGAGCGACCCCGACCAGCGCGTCACGGTGGCCGACAGCGCCGAGACCCGGAACCTGTACTTCAACACCCGCAAGAACTCGCCCCTGCGCGACGTGCTGGTCCGCCGCGCGCTGGCCTGGCTGGTCGACCGCGACAAGCTGGCCGCCGACGTGTACGACGGGACGGTCGACCCGCTCTTCTCGCTGATCCCGGCCGGGCTCACCGGTCACACCACGTCCTTCTTCGACGACTACCCCACGCAGAGCGTGGCCAAGGCGAAGGCGCTGCTGGAGCAGGCCGGTGTCAGCACGCCGGTCGAGTTCTCCTTCGGCTACGGCATCGGCCACGGCGCGGGAGCCGAGGAGGCCACCGTGCTGAAGAAGCAACTGGAGGCGGGCGGCCTGTTCAAGGTCGACGTCAAGGGCTACGAGTGGACCGCCTTCCAGAAGTCGTGGGCCGCGGGCAAGATGGACGCCTGGGCGGTCGGCTGGGTCGCCGACTACCCCGACCCGGACACCTTCGGCGCCGCCCTGGTCGGCAGCGGCTCCACGATGAGCACCGGCTACAGCAGCGCGGACGTCGACCGGCACATCCGCAGCAGCCAGCAGTACGCCGACCGCGCCCGTACCGAGGCCGACTTCCGCGACATCCAGACGGACGTGGCGAACGACGTGCCGCTGCTCCCGCTCTGGCAGCGCAGGGACTACGTCGTCAGCGACGAGGACGTCGTCGGCACCCAGTACCTCACGGACAGCACGGGCCTGTTCCGGCTGTGGAGTCTGGGCTGGATCTGACGGACGGACACCCCACGCACCGCCCTGGGACGGGAAGGTGCGTGGGGTGCGGGGCAGCCGCGCCGGGACGTGGCGCGGCTCACCCGCATCTCAGGGTCACCGTCACCGCCAGCCCCGCACCGGGCGCGGTGCTCACCTCCACCTCGCCGCCGTGCGCGTCCACCACCCCCTGCACGATCGCCATGCCGAGCCCGCTGCCCTCCGCGCTGCCCACCCGGAAGAACCGGTCGAAGATCCGTGCCGCGTCGTCCTCCGCCAGCCCCGGCCCCTCGTCGGCGACACACACCCGCACCACCCCGTCCGACCGCTCCACCCCCAGCCGTACCGCCGACTCGACCGGCGTGTGGGTGCGGACGTTGGCCACCAGGTTCCCCAGCACCTGCCGCAGCCCCGACTCGTCGGCCCGTACCAGCACCGCCCCCTCGGCGTCCACCGCCACCCGCCGGGCCGGCTGCTGGGCCCGCAGGTCCTCCGCCGCGTCCCGCACCAGCCGGCTCACGTCGACGTTCCTGAACCGGATCTCGGGCCGCTGGTCGAGCCGCGCCAGCAGCAGCAGTTCGTCGACGAGCCGGCCCATCCGGTCCACCTCGCCGTGCATCCTGTCCCAGGCCCGCCGCCGCTCCCCGGGCTCGCTCAGCATCCCCTTGTCGTAGAGCTGGAGGTAGCCGCGGATGGCGGCGAGCGGCGTGCGCAGCTCGTGGGAGGCGTCCGCGACGAACCGGCGCAGCTGGGCGGCGCTGCGCTCGCGGGTCCGGTAGGCCGTCTCCACCTGGTGCAGCATCGAGTTCAGGGCGAGCCGCAGCTGCTCGACCTCCTCCGTCGGATGCTGGCTGGAGGGCACCCGACGGGTCAGGTCCCCCTCGGCGATCGCCGACGAGGTCTCCACCATGCCCTCCAGCGGCAGCAGACAGCGCCGCGAGCTGAACATCGTCAGGCAGGCCAGCAGCGCCAGCAGCAGCGCGCCGACGGCGAAGTCGAGCCGGAGCGCCTTGGCTATGCCCTCGTGCAGCAGCTCGGTCGAGGTGGCGAGCAGGATGTAGGGGCCGTCGGCGAGCCGGGTCGCCGTCACCCGGTACTTCGCGCCGTGCACGCTGACGTCGCCCGGGTCGGGCCGGGCGGCGAGGGCCCGCGGGTCGTGCACGGCGGCCGCCAGCGACCGCTGGGCGTCGGTCGGCGCCATGCCGAAGACGGCGACCGCGCCGCCGTCGGCGTCCACCACCGCGAAGATCGAGCCCGGTGCCGGGTCGGACTCCGACGGCACCACCCGGTCGCGGATCACACCGAGCGTGCCGAGCGAGTCGACCTGCCGCAGGGTGAGACCGGAACTCCCCAGCGAGGTACGCATCTTGAGCAGCGAGGAGTCGACCTGGTCGAGGAGGTAGAGCCGCATGCCCATGATGCTGACCGTGGTCGCCGCCACGATGCCGACGGCGAGCAGGCCCACGTTGGCGAGGGTCAGCTTGCCGCGCAGCGAGTGCACACCGTGCCGGTACCGGCGCCTGGCGACGTTCATGCCAGGCCGTATCCGACGCCCCGCCGGGTGGTGATCACCGGCGCGCCCAGGGCGTCCAGCTTGCGCCGCAGATAGCTGATGTAGGTCTCCACGACGGTCGACTCGGACGGCATGTGCTCGTACTGCCAGACGTGCCGCAGCAGTTGCTCCTTGGGCACGATCCGGCCGCCGTTGCGGACCAGGAACCGCAGCAGCGCGTACTCGGTCGGGGTGAGCTCGACCGTGCGGCCGGCCCGGTGCACCGAGTACGTCGTCTCGTCCAGCTCCAGGTCGCCGTAGCGCAGCGGCGGGCGCTGCTGGATGACGTCGGCCGGACGGGTGCGGCGCAGCACCGCCCCGATCCGGGCGACGACCTCGTCGATGTTGAACGGCTTGGTGATGTAGTCGTCGCCGTAGCCGAGCGCGCCGACTATCTCCGCCGGCGCGTCCCGCGCGGTCAGGAAGACCAGTGCCAGGTCCGGTTGCCGGGCGCGCAGTTCACGTGCCAGGGCCCGGCCGTCCCCGTCCGGCAGCATCACGTCCAGCAGCGCCGCGTCGGGGCGGGTGCGCTCGGCCAGCGTGAGGGCGTCCCGGACCGTGCCGGCCGTCATCACCTCGAACCGGTGGTAGCGCAGGGCGATGGCGAGGACGTCCGTGATGCTCGGCTCGTCCTCCACGATCAGCACGGTGCTGCCTGGAGCCGTCATGCCCCCAGTATCGGCGCGCGGGCCGACGGCGGGGTGCGCGCAGCTTTGGAGTTCCTTGAGAGTCATGCGCGCCCCGTGTCCCGGCGGGTGTCCCGCTGCCGATCCTGGTGCCCAGGACCTGGGGGACCGACCGACCGAACTCATCTGATTCAAGGAGCTGTTGAGCGTGACGGCATTGGCACGGTGGTGCTATCGGCACCGGCTGGTGGTCCTGTTGCTGTGGGTGGGGGCGCTGTTCGGCGTGGGCTTCTCGGCCTCGACGGCCGGTACGGACTACGCGAACGTCTTCTCCCTCCCGGACACGGACTCCAAGACCGCGTACGACCTGATGCAGAAGGCCTTCCCGAACACCTCGGGCGACACGGACACCGTGGTCTGGAAGGTCACCGACGGCTCGGTCCGGGACCAGGCGGTCCGCGACCGCGTCCAGCCGGCCCTGGACAGGATCGCGAAGATCGAGGGCGTCGGCGCGGTCGCCGGTCCCTACGAAGGCGCCCGCGGGGCGGCGCAGATCAGCCGGGACGGCAGGATCGCCTACGCCCAGCTGACCTTCGTCCAGCGGGCCAACGAGATTCCCAAGGACACCGTCCAGAAGGTGCTCGACACCGCCCAGGCCGCCGAACGCGGCGGACTGCAGGTCGAGTTGGGCGGTCAGGCGATCCAGCGGGTCCAGGAGCCCCCGCAGGGTCTCTCGGAGTCGGTCGGCATCGTCGCGGCGGCCGTCGTCCTCTTCCTGGCGTTCGGTTCGTTCTTCGCGATGACCCTCCCGATCGCCATCGCCGTCTTCGGTGTCGGCATGGGCCTGTTCTCCACCCAGCTGCTCAGCCACATCACGAACATCCCGGACATCGCGCCGCTGCTCGCCTCGCTGATCGGCCTCGGCGTCGGCATCGACTACGCCCTGTTCATCGTCACCCGGCACCGCCGGGGCATCCTGCGCGGCATGGACCCCGAGGAGTCGGCGGTCACCGCCCTCAACACCTCCGGCCGGGCGGTGCTGTTCGCGGGCGGCACGGTCTGCATCGCGCTGGCGGGCATGCTGGTCACCAGGCTCCGCTTCCTGGACGGCGTGGTCATCGGCACCTCCCTGACGGTGGTCCTGAGCGTGCTGGCCGCCGTCACCCTGCTGCCCGCCCTGCTCGGCTTCCTCGGCCCGCGCGTCCTCAGCCGCCGGCAGCGCCGCCGGCTGGCCGCCGAGGGCCCCGAACCGGAGAAGGCGAGCGGCCTGGCGGCCCGCTGGTCGGTGAACGTCGAGAAGCGCCCGCGGCGCATCGCCGCGCTCGCCCTGGTCGTCATGGCGGTCCTCGCCGTCCCGGTGTTCTCGCTCCGCCTCGGCGCCACCGACCAGGGCAACGACGACGCGTCCACGACCACCAGGAAGGCCTACGACCTGCTGGCCGAGGGCTTCGGCCCCGGCTTCAACGGCCCGCTCCAGGTGGTCAGCGCGGGCGGCGACACGACGAGGCTGGTCGAGGGCATCAAGGCGACCTCCGGAGTCGCCCAGGCCGCCGCGCTGCCCCCCGCGCGGGGTGTGACCGTGATCCAGGTGGTCCCGACCACCTCTCCCCAGTCCAAGGAGACCGACGACCTCATCGACACCCTCCGCGACCGGGTGATCCCGCAGGCGGGGGTGGACGCCCACGTGGGCGGCGTGACCGCGGTCTCCAAGGACTTCGCCTCGGTCACCGGCGACCGGCTGCCGCTGTTCGTCGCGACCATCATCGGGCTGGGCTTCCTGCTCCTGCTGGTCGCCTTCCGCTCCCTGGTGGTCCCGCTGACGGCGGCGCTGATGAACCTGATCGCGGCGGCCGCCTCCTTCGGCGTGCTGGTCGCGGTCTTCCAGTGGGGCTGGGGCCTGGACCTGCTGGGCCTCGGCAAGGAGGGCCCGATCAACGCGTTCCTCCCGGTCATCATGCTGTCCCTGCTCTTCGGTCTGTCGATGGACTACCAGGTGTTCCTGGTGAGCCGGATGCACGAGGAGTGGGTGCACACCAGGGACAACGCGCGGGCGGTCCGGGTGGGCCTGGCCGAGACCAGCCGGGTCATCAACAGCGCGGCCCTGATCATGGTCTGCGTCTTCCTGGCCTTCGTCCTGAGCGGCGACTCGGGCGCGGCGATGGCGGGCGTGGGCCTGGCGGCGGCGGTGGCGCTCGACGCGTTCATCCTGCGTACGGCGCTGGTCCCGGCGGCGATGCACCTGTTCGGCGACTCCAACTGGTGGCTGCCGGGCTGGCTGGAGAAGCGGCTGCCGCACCTCGCGGTGGAGCCGTCGGAGGAGGCCGTCGCTCCGAACCCCGCCGAGCCGGCCGGACCGGCCACGGCTGTCCACGGTTTCGTCCGGACGGCGGACGGCGACCCGGTCGAGGACGCCTCGGTGACCCTGATGTCCAAGGGCGGCCGACAGCTGGACCGTGTGACGTCCCTGGCGGACGGCTCCTACATCGTCTCGGTCCCGGCGCCGGGTTCCTACCTGCTCGCGGTGACGTCGACGTCGTACGGCTCACGCGCCCGCCACCTGGTGGTGACGGAGGGGCCGCTGGTGTACGACGTGGAGCTGACCGGGGACGAGGTGGACGCGGTCAACTAGGCGCAGGGTCCCCCACTTCCAAGATCTGCCCGACATCCAGGCTGACCGTGGCGCCGATGAGGTCGGGCAGGGAGACGACCTCACCGGGGGCGTGGACGCGATGGGTCGCGTAGGCCTCCTCGGTGAGGTCGGTGAGTACGTGGAGGCGCTTGTGCTTGCGGTCGACGATCACGTAGACCGGGATCATCGCCTTGGCGTAGGTGGCCACCTTGGTCCGCAGATCCTGTTTGTAGTTGTTGGAGGTGACCTCCAGGACCAGGCGGAAGCACGCGGGGTCGTAGCAGCCGTTCTCGGCACGGTGCTCACCGTAGTCAGAGTCGACCAGCGAGAGATCCGGGATGGCGTAATCTTCCGGTCCCTCCGGGAGCGACAGCCCGATGCCCTGAATCAGCCTGGATTGCTTACCGTGCAGGCCCGCTGCGAGGAACGGAACCATGAGGTCGGTGAGGACATCCCCGTGGGGGCCGTCTGGCGGTGGCGTCACGAGGAGCTGGCCTCCGATGATCTCGACGCGGTAGCCCGGCATCCGGTCCTCGAACATGTCAGCAGCTTCGGTGAGCGTCATGGCGCGGCTCTTGCTCGCCGGACGCTCGGGATGCTCGACGGCTGCTGCGGACATCAGGTGCCTCCCATGGGCTGGTGTCGAGGTCATCATCGTAGGCAGCCAAGGCCCTCACTGTCCCGTTCGACCGCCTTCACCCGAAGGTGATCACTCGCCCCGGCGCCCCTTGACCGCCGGATCCGGCAGCACCCGCGTCATCCCCGGCAGGAAGTCCGTGAACAGTTCGTGCACCTCCAGCACGAGCGGCCGCAGCACCCGGAACCGCGCGAGGGAGACGCCTCGCGCGGTCAGCCGGGCCCCGCGTTCGGCGAGCCGGTAGCTGCGTTCCCGGCCCTCGGTCCGGTCGAAGATCCAGTACAGGACCAGACCCATCTGCGAGAGCCACATCAACTCGGGCAGGATGTCGCGGAGTTCGGGGGCGACCTTGGTCTTCGCCCCGGCCAGCACCTCCCGGTGCACGCTGATCGCCTCCGCGCGCGCGTGCTCGCTCTCCGGGGAGAACGGGCTGAGCGGGCTGTCGGGGTCGGCGGCGTTCTTGAAGAAGTGGACCGCGAACTCGTGGTACGGCAGGGCGATGTCCAGCCACACCTTCAGCACGCCCGCGAGCCGCGCCTCCAGGTCGGTCTCCCGCTCCAGGACCTCGCGGACCGCCACCCGGTGTTCGGCGGCGAGCTGGTCGTAGAAGCCCTGGATCAGGTGTTCCTTGCCGGCGAAGTAGTAGTACGCGTTGCCGACGGAGACCCCGGCCTCCGTGGCGATGGCCCGCATCGTGGTCTTCTCGTAGCCGCGCTCCCGGAACAGCCGCATCGCCGTCTCCAGGATCAGCGCGCGGGTCTGCTCGGACTTGCTCGGCGTATCGGCCTCGACAGGACCGTCGTTCTTCGCGGACACGGACAGAGCCTAACCAGTGGCGCAGGTGTCGCCCGCACAGCCCGGAGGGTCGTATCTCCATCCGAGCCCGGGGTCGTACGTCCATCCGTCCTCGCGCCGGTAGACCCGCCCGCCCCACTGGGCGCCCCGCCACCGTGCCGCGGCGAGCACCGCGCCCCGGGCCAGCCGGGCTCCGGCCGGTGTGCTCAGCCTGTGCGCCAGCGGCCGGTGCTCCCGCAGCGCCCACAGGACGACGACCCAGGCGGCCGCGGACCGGTAGACCTGCCCGGAGTCGCCGACGACGGTGACCTCGTCGAGGGTGGCGGTGTGGTCGAGTCCGGGGAAGCGGGCGCGGGCCTCCCGCGACCCCGCCGGGATCAGGGTGAGGGGGACCAGCTGCGGCTGCCGGACGAGCCAGTCGCGCAGGTGGGCGCAGAGGGCGCACTCGGCGTCGTAGAGAACGGTGAGCCCGCGGACCGGGACGCGCGCGGCGTCCCGGTCGTCGGTGGCCGGCACGGTGCTCACGCCCCGGCCGCCGGCGCGGTCCACCCCTGCGGCGGGACGGGCGGGAGCTGTTCCCTCTCCATGGCCCCGCGCCGCCGTATCCGGTTGAGGACGTACACGTTGCCCAGGTGCATCACGCCGAGCACCAGCAGGACGACGCCGAGCTTCGCGGACAGGGCCTCGAAGACGCCCCGGGTGTTGTCGATGCTGTCTCCGTTGTGCAGGTACAGGGCGACGAAGCCGAGGTTGACGAGGTAGAAGCCGACCACCAGGAGGTGGTTGACGGCGTCGGCGAGCTGTTCGTTGCCGCGCAGCACGTCGGAGAGGAAGATCCGCCCGTTGCGGCTGAGCGTGCGGGCCACCCAGATGGTCAGGCCGATGCTGACCAGCAGGTAGATGACGTAGGCGACGACCGTGAGGTCCATGCCCCACCCCTTCTTGAACGCGTTCAAAAAACGCTGACAGGGATGACTGTAGACCTACTTTTGAACGTGTTCAACTCAATGGCGGGGTGACCCCGTTCACCCTCGCCGGGCCAGCTCCGGCCGCTTGGTGTAGTCGGTGAACCCGACGACGTTCCCCCAGGGGTCGGCGATCTCGACGGTCCATCCGGTGGCGACCGAGAACGGAGCGTCGAGGACGGCGACCCCGGCCTCGGCCAGCCGCCGCGCGGCCTCCCGCGCGTCCGGCACCTCCAGCCACAGCCGCGGCGCGGCCCACACCGGCGTCCGCCGCCCGAGGCCCGCCTCGGCCCGCAGCAGGATCCCGGGCGTCTCGCCCCCGACCTTCAGCAGGGCGATGCCACCCTCGTCGAACCGGAACCCGACCGTGAAACCGGCCCGTTCGTAGAAGCCGACGGCATCCGGGAGGTCCCCGACGGGGAGCAGTACGTTGTCGAACCCGAGCAATTCGTACGACTCGTCATCTGACATGCGATCACATTAGGTGCGGGGATGACACTTGCTGAGCGGGCTGACCGCGGGGTCACTCATTGGGCCGAGACGGCGCCCTCCGGCTCGCTACGCTGGGCGGCCATCGGTGGGACGGCTGCTCAGGGGGGCGGACATGACTCCGGGGACAGAGGCCTTCTTCGGCGAGGTGCGGGTCGCCTTCGCCGGAGCCGCGAAGCGACTGGGGCTGGACGGACCGGGCGTGGGGGAGCCGGACCGCCATCTGGCGGTGGCCAGCTACACCGGGTCCGGAGTGACCTACACGGTGGTCCTCGGCCTGTGGCAGGGCGACATCGAGATCCACGCCTGCCGGGAGACCGCGTCGACCGTGTGCAAGGTCGGCGTCGAGGGGCTGGCCCGCGCGGCGGGCGTCGCGCACGGCTCGGGCGGTGTCTCCTTCGGTGCCCGCAGCCTGCGGCAACTGCGCAGATCCCTCAGCGGCCAGATCCGCTACGTCGAACTCGTCCACCCCCTGGTCTCCGGCGCCCCGGACCCGGCCCTGGCGCTGATGCGCGCCGCCGGTGCCAGGGAGTGGCACCGACCCGCCTGAACAGCGCAGGGCCCTGTTCTCCCGAGCGGAGAACAGGGCCCTGCGGCAAGGCGGTGGGGATCAGAAGCGGCGCGTGATGAGCGCTCGCTTCACCTCCTGGATCGCCTTGGTGACCTCGATGCCGCGCGGGCAGGCGTCCGTGCAGTTGAAGGTCGTGCGGCAGCGCCACACGCCGTCGCGGTCGTTCAGGATCTCCAGGCGCTGCTCGCCCGCCTCGTCACGCGAGTCGAAGATGAAGCGGTGCGCGTTGACGATCGCCGCCGGGCCGAAGTACTGGCCGTCGTTCCAGAAGACCGGGCAGGACGACGTGCACGCGGCGCACAGGATGCACTTGGTGGTGTCGTCGAAGCGCTCGCGGTCCTCGGCGGTCTGCAGACGCTCGCGCGTCGGCTCGTTGGTGTCGTTCGTGATGAGGAACGGCATCACGTCCCGGTACGCCTGGAAGAACGGCTCCATGTCGACGACCAGGTCCTTGAGGACCGTCAGGCCCTTGATGGGCTCGACCGTGATCGGCTTCTCGGGGTTGATGTCCTTGATCAGCGTCTTGCAGGCGAGGCGGTTCTTGCCGTTGATCCGCATCGCGTCCGAGCCGCAGATGCCGTGCGCGCACGAGCGGCGGAAGGTCAGCGTGCCGTCGACGTCCCACTTGATCTTGTGGAGGCCGTCGAGGACGCGCTCCTTCGGGTCGATCTCCAGCTGGAAGTCTTCCCAGACGGCGTCCGCGGAGACCTCCGGGTTGAACCGGCGGATCCGGAAGGTGACCGTGATGTAGGGGGAGTCGGCGAAGCCGGGCTCGGGCTGGCCGGCCGCGTCCGCCTTCTCCAGGGTCGGGGTTGCCATCAGTACTTACGCTCCATCGGCTGGTAGCGGGTCTGGACGACCGGCTTGTAATCGAGACGGATGGACTCGGTGCCGTCGTCGCCCACCTCGCGGTACGCCATGGTGTGGCGCATGAAGTTGACGTCGTCGCGGTTGGGGTAGTCCTCGCGGTAGTGACCGCCGCGCGACTCCTTGCGGGCCAGCGCGGAGACCGCCATGACCTCGGCGAGGTCGAGCAGGTTGCCCAGCTCGATCGCCTCCAGCAGGTCGGTGTTGAACCGCCGGCCCTTGTCCTGGATCGAGACGTTCCGGTAGCGCTCGCGCAGCTCGGCGATCTTCTCGACGGCCGTCTTGATCGTCTGCTCGGTGCGGAACACCATGACGTTGGCGTCCATGGTGTCCTGCAGCTCACGGCGCAGGGTGGCGACCCGCTCGTTGCCCGTGGAGGAGCGCAGCCGCTCGATCTGCGAGACGACGAGCTCCGCCGGGTTCTCGGGGATGTCGACGAAGTCCACGGTGTGCGCGTAGTCGGCGGCCGCGATGCCCGCCCGGCGGCCGAACACGTTGATGTCCAGCAGGGAGTTCGTGCCGAGGCGGTTGGCGCCGTGCACCGACACGCAGGCCACCTCGCCGGCCGCGTACAGACCCGGGACGACCGTGGTGTTGTCGATGAGGACCTCACCCTGGACGTTCGTCGGGATGCCGCCCATCGCGTAGTGCGCGGTGGGCTGGATCGGGATCGGGTCCGTGTACGGCTCGATACCGAGGTAGGTGCGCGCGAACTCGGTGATGTCCGGGAGCTTGGCGTCCAGCTGCTCCGGCGGGAGGTGGGTCAGGTCGAGGTAGACGTGGTCGCCCTCGGGACCGCAGCCGCGGCCCTCCCGGATCTCCGTGTAGATGGACCGCGAGACGACGTCACGGGACGCGAGGTCCTTCATGACCGGCGCGTACTTCTCCATGAAGCGCTCGCCGTCCTTGTTGCGGAGGATGCCGCCCTCACCGCGGGCGCCCTCCGTCAGCAGGATGCCCATGCGCCAGATGCCGGTCGGGTGGAACTGGAAGAACTCCATGTCCTCCAGCGGCAGACCGCGCCGGTAGACGGCCGCCTGGCCGTCACCGGTGAGGGTGTGCGCGTTGGACGTCACCCGGAAGAACTTGCCGGTGCCGCCCGAGGCGTAGATGACCGACTTCGCCTGGAAGATGTGGATCTCGCCGGTGGCCAGCTCGTACGCCACCACGCCGGACGACTTCTTGACGCCGTCGACCTCGGTGATCAGCTGGTCCAGGACGTAGAACTCGTTGAAGAACTCCACGCCCTCCTTGACGCAGTTCTGGTACAGCGTCTGGAGGATCATGTGGCCGGTGCGGTCGGCCGCGTAGCAGGAGCGGCGGACCGGCGCCTCGCCGTGGTTGCGGGAGTGACCGCCGAAGCGGCGCTGGTCGATCGTCCCGTCGGGCGTCCGGTTGAACGGCAGGCCCATCTTCTCCAGGTCGAGGACCGCGTCGATGGCCTCCTTCGCCAGGATCTCGGCGGCGTCCTGGTCGACCAGGTAGTCACCGCCCTTGACCGTGTCGAAGGTGTGCCACTCCCAGTTGTCCTCCTCCACGTTGGCGAGCGCGGCGGCCATGCCGCCCTGCGCCGCGCCCGTGTGGGAGCGGGTGGGGTAGAGCTTGGTCAGCACCGCGGTGCGGCTGCGCTTGGTGGACTCGATGGCCGCGCGCATGCCCGCGCCGCCGGCGCCGACGATGACGGTGTCGTACTTGTGGATCTTCATGATTCTCGCAGCCCCGTGCCTAGCGGATGTTCGGGTCGAAGGTGAAGATCACCAGCGTGCCCAGCAGGATGGTGAACACCGTGGCGGTGTAGAGCAGGCCCTTCAGCCACAGCCGGGTGTTCGCGCGCTCCGCGTAGTCGTTGATGACCGTGCGCAGGCCGTTGGCGCCGTGCAGCATCGCCAGCCACAGCATCGCCAGGTCCCAGACCTGCCAGAAGGGGCTCGCCCAGCGGCCGGCCACGAAGGCGAAGCCGATCTTCGACACACCGCCGTCGAGCACGAGCTGGATCAGCAGGTGGCCGAGGACCAGGACGACCAGCACCACGCCGGACAGGCGCATGAACAGCCAGGCGGCCATCTCGAAGTTGCCGCGGGTGGAGCGCGGGGTCTTCTTGGTCCGCCGGCGCGGGGCCTCGATGAGGGGAGCCGGGTTGTCGACGTTGAAGAGGGGGGCGCCCTCGACGGGGCCGACGCCGGCTGCGGGGGTTTCAGTGGTCGACATCTGCGTCAGCTCCCGAACAGGACACGAGCGGCGTGGCCGAGAACGGGGTAAATGGCCCCGGCCATCAGGACGACCCAGACACCGACGACCGTCCAGAGCATCTGCTTCTGGTAGCGCGGGCCCTTCGACCAGAAGTCGACGGCGATGACGCGCAGGCCGTTGAGCGCGTGGAAGAGGATGGCGGCCACGAGGCCGTACTCCAGCAGTGCGACGATCGGCGTCTTGTACGTGGCTACGACCTTGTCGTAGTCCTCGGGGGAGACACGGACGAGAGCGGTGTCCAGCACGTGAACGAACAGGAAGAAGAAGATGAGGACGCCGGTGACTCGGTGAGCCACCCAGGACCACATTCCTTCCCGGCCGCGGTACAGCGTTCCAGCCGGCACGGAAGTCCCTCCGGGAGCGGGGATCGGGGCCGCGCCGGCTTGGTGTCGGTCGGGCCCGGCCGGGTACGGTCCACCGGCCCCCAGCATGTTAGCCAGCCGCGACTGGCGGCCTTACGGGGGGCCTACCTTGTGTGATCAAAATGGCACCGGACGGGCTACAAACAAGGCCGTTCGCGCGCTGGGGGTCCGTCAGGCGCCGGGTGCGGCGCCGCGCGGGCTGGCCGCGTCGCGCGGCGGAGCCGCCGATGTGACCGGCCCCGCGCCCCTGAGCAGGGACAGCAGACGTCCCCGGGCGAGTCGGCGGAGTTCGTCCGCCACCAGCACCCGCTCCTCCTCCGGATCGTTCGTCAATCGTGACCGGATGCCTTCGAGGATGTGGTCCAGCGCCTCCGTCGGCCGGATGTCACCGGAGTAGATCACGAACACGTGTCCGAACTTGGCCTCGTAGGCCGCGTGGGCCGCGGTCAGCGCCGTGTGGGCCGCCGAGTAGGTGCCCGCGGGCAGCTCGGGGAGGCTCTCGCCCGCCAGGGCCTCGGCGAGGTCGGCCGGGAGCAGGTCGTAGGCCGCCTCGTCGGCCGCCGCCAGCAGGGACTCCACGTCCGGGTAGGGGCGGTGGTCGGCGAGACGCCGGGACCAGCGCGGACTGCGCAGGCAGTGCAGGAGCAGGGTGCCGACCTCGTCCTCCGAGGCTGCGTTGAAGGCGTCCAGCGGAGTGGGGAGGTGGGGCGGGCGGTGGGCGGGCAGCGTGGGTCCTCGCGTCACATGTGGTGTGGCAGGGGATGCTGTGAGAGATGTGTCGTCGACGTTATCGAGGACGTTCACGATGTGTCGGTTGGTTGCCTCAATTTCACCCGAAGGGGAGAGGTTACGAGCGGTTGGATGACGCCTGAGCGGTGGACGCGTCGTAGGTTGGACCGGTGAGCCAGCACAAGCGCAGGCCCTCGGCACGCCAGATGTCGCGGAGGCGGGCGGTGATCGCCGCGGTCTTCGTGGGGACCGTCGCGACCGGCACCGGCATCGGTGTGTGGGCCGCCACCTCGGGGAGCGGCGGAACCCCGCCCGGTTCGGCCGCCCAGCGGTCGTCCGGAAAAGGGACCGCCTCGTCCGCCGACCGTGCCGCGTCCCCCACTCCGGCGCCCAGCCGCAGCTACCCCCTGTCCCAGGCCCCGCGCACCATCCCGGCCGTGCGCTCCCACACCGCCGCCCGCGGACCTGGCTGGCGCCCCCGGCAGGGCGGGCGGGTCGTGGTGAGCGACCCGGCACTGGCCGACGAGGGACGCCTGACGGCTGGTGAGCTGGGGCTGTCGTACGCCGGACAGAAGGCGGCGGACGAGGACGTCAGGGCGGGCGACCTGCGACTCGATCTCGGCGGGACGGGGGACCCGGAGTCGTACACGATGACCGTGCGCGGCGGGTCGGTGCGGATCAGCGGGCCCGGTGACGCGGGTGTCTTCTACGGCACCCGGACCCTCAAGCAGGAGGTGCGGGGCGGCGGCAGCGCCCCCGAGGGGGTCGTGAACGACCGGCCGGCCAAGCCGCGGCGCGGGTTCATGCTGGACATCGCGCGCAAGCCGTTCACCGCGGACTGGATCGAGGACCGGATAAGGGAACTGGGCGACCTCAAGTTCAACGAGTTCGGGCTGCACTTCTCCGACGACCAGGGGTTCCGGATCGAGTCCAGCACCCACCCCGAGATCGTCTCCCCGGACCATCTGACCAAGGACCAGGTCAGGCAGATCGTCGCGGTCGCCGCCGGCCGGCACATCCAGGTCGTGCCCGAGATCGACTCGCCGGGCCATCTCGGCGCGGTGCTCGCCGCCCACCCGGACCTCCAGCTGCGCGACGCGCGGGGTGTCGCCGCCAAGGGCGCCATCGACATCTCGAAGGACGCCTCGGCCAAGATCGTCGACGACCTCCTCGACGAGTACGCCGACCTGTTCCCCGGCTCCTACTGGAACCTCGGCGGCGACGAGTACCGGGCGCTCACCGTCGCCGACCCGCAGGCCTCCTACCCGCAGTTGGCGGCCGCCGCCCAGCAGGCGTACGGCGCCTCGGGCACCGTCGCGGACCTGACCACCGGCTGGCTCGACGACCGCGCCGACACCGTCCGCGCGCACGAGCGCACCTTGCGGGCCTGGAACGACGGCTTCTTCCGGGACACCTCCGTACCCCCCGCCAAGGACCTCCAGGTGGCCTACTGGACCGGCAAGGAGATCGGCGCCCGACTGCCGGCCGAGTACCTGAGCGCGGGACGGGACGTCCTCAACTACAACGACGAGTACCTCTACTACGTCCTCGGCGAGCCCAACACCTTCGTCTATCCGACCGGTCAGCGCATCTACCAGGAGTGGACGCCGCGCGTACTGCGCGGCACCGCCGCCGTGGCGACCCGGTACGACCCCCAGATCCTCGGCGGCTCCTTCGCCGTCTGGTGCGACCTCGCCGGCGCCCAGACGCAGGACCAGGTCGCCGCCGGCATCCGGATGCCGCTGCGGGCCACCAGCCAGAAGCTCTGGGACCCGGGCACCCCGGCCCTGTCCTGGAACGACTTCAGGGCGCTGGCGGACAGGCTGGGCTGACCCGCCCGCGACGAGAGGTGGACGTACGGCGGTGACGGGCCGTATGTTCCGCTTCCGCGCGCGGACCAGGGGAGGGTTCCGTGCCTACCCCGGGGGTACCGCCTTGATCTGCGTCCGCTGCCACCACTTCGCCGCCGCGTCCGGCGCCACGCTGTGCGACCGGTGTCTGGGCGCCTCCGCCGAACCCGCCCCGGCCGTCGGCGGCGCGCCGGGGTCGTGGCTGCGCTCACCCGTGGGTCTCGGCTGGGCCGCCGCCGTGCTGCTCGGCGCGGTCGTCGCCGCCGACCTGTTCGCCGTCTGGACGGACCTGTTCCGGTACGACGCCACGGGCGCCCTGGCCGACGGGGAGACCGGCGCCGCCGCGTTCCGCCGCGCCGACCGCGCCGACGTGCTCTCCGAACTCGCCGCCGGCGCCCAGTCGGTGTCGCTGGTCAGCTGCGCGGTGGTCTACCTGTGCTGGTTCCAGCGGGTGCGGGCCAACGCCCAGGTCTTCAGCCCGTTCGGGCACCGCAGGTCGCCCGGGTGGGCGATCGGCGGATGGTTCGTGCCGGTCGTGAACCTCTGGTTCCCGTACCGGATCACCGTCGACATCTGGGACGCCAGCAGCCCGTGGGGTGCGCGCCGTTCGCACGCGCTGGTCAACGCCTGGTGGACGCTCTGGCTGGCCTCGCTGTTCGCCGGCCGCCTCGTGAGCGGCGGCGACGGCGACTCCGAGGGCGCGGCCCAGGCCCGTACCGACGCCCTCGGGATGCTGGTCTCCGACGCCCTCGACATCGCCGCCGCCGTCCTCGCGATCCTCGTCGTGGTGCGGCTGACCCGGATGCAGCACGAGAAGGCGACGGCGGGCACCGCCCCGGCCGCGCTCTGAACGAGGGCCGCGCCCGCCCGGGAGACCCTGGCCTCCCCGTCGGGGTCGTCGGGCGTTTTGGCCGAAAACCCCTTCTCCCGCCCGCCCGATCCGCCGGGTTCCGTACCGCTGTGACACTCCCGGGCCCTTGCACGCAGTAAGGGGGAGTGCGGGCTCCGTACAGGTCGGCGCCTTGGTACATACCGTTGTGGGAGGCGTGGGATGAGCCTGGTGGAGCTGATCGCTCAGGCCGATGAGCACGGACTGGCCGCGAGCGGACTGGCTTGTTTGGATCGGTGCGTGCCGCTGCTCGGCGGTGACGACCTGGTGCTGCGGCCGCTCTGGACGAGCCTGGCCGACGGCTCCGGATGGAGCGCCGGTCTGGAGCAGGCCCGGGACGCGCTGGACACCGGGGAGGCCGAGGCCGAGCTGCTCGCCCGCCGCATGCTCGACGCCGCGCCCGTGGAGCGCGCCCCCGACGAGGTGCGGCGGTGGGCCGACGCCTGTTCCGTCGCCTCGCTGCGCATCCACCGGCTCCTGGACCCCGCCGAGGACCCGGCGTCCTCCGTCGACACCCGGCGCGAGGGCGGCACCGAGGACATGTCCCCGCTGGTCGCCGCCGAACTGCGCCGCCAGGTCACCGTCCTCGAACTGCTCGCCGGCCACGGTGCGGCCGGGCTGCGCCGAGCGCTGGACGTCTCCACCGAAGGCCGCCGGGTGCTGCGCGCGGTGGTCTCCCGCCGGGCCCGCGGGCTCGGCTGAACCCGGCGGGGCGGCCCGGGGGATTCCTGTGCGTTCCGTGCGAGGGAGCTGCGGCGGACTTGCGGGGGTCCTGCGCCGGTTGCCGAAACAGCCCGAAACGGCGTGACGAAACCCTGGCTGACCTCGCTTTTCCCTATGTGACAGCCCACTACGTGACAGCACAGCAGCAGACCAGGCCGCACGCCGCCACGAAACCGGCCCGTTGGGCGGCGGACGCGGTGGCCATGATGCGCGAGGGCGCGCGGATCCGGCTCGACTACTCCGCACAGAGTCTGTGGCGGGTCGACCGGATGATCGAGGAGATACGCCGGGAGGGCGCGCCGTACGACGCGGTACGGGAGATGCTGCGCGGCCTCGGGTGCTACGCGGGCGAGGTGATCGCCCGTCACACCGGCGCCGACTGGTGGTCCTCGGGCGGCGAACACTGGGTCCGCACCCCCGACGGCCGGCTCTGGGACCCCGTCGACGAGGCCCGCCGGTGCTACGGCGGCCACGGTTCGCTGCGGCTGCTGTGCCGGGACGCGATGAGCGGCACGCGTTGACCGGGACGCGCTGAGACGGCCGGGCCGGGGGACTTGGCAAAAACCCCGCAATAAGAGACGCGGGCGTTCCCAAGTGGCCCGGCCCGGAGCACGATTGCCCCATGGCCGACAACCGACGCTGGTGGGCTCTCGTCGTCATCGCGCTCGCCCAGCTGATGGTCGTGCTCGACATGACCATCGTCAACATCGCGCTCCCTTCCGCACAGGTCGCCCTCCACATGTCCGACGGCGACCGGCAATGGGTCATCACCGCCTACACCCTCGCCTTCGGCGGACTGCTGCTGCTCGGCGGCCGCATCGCCGACCTGGCCGGGCGCAGGCCGGCGTTCATGACCGGACTCGTCGGCTTCGCGGCCGCCTCCGCGCTCGGCGGCGCCGCGGTCGACGAGGCCATGCTGTTCGGCGCGCGGGCGCTGCAGGGCGTGTTCGCCGCGCTGCTCGCCCCGGCCGCGCTGTCGCTGCTCGCCACGACGTTCACCGACCCGAAGGACCGCGGCAAGGCCTTCGGCATCTTCGGCGCGATCATCGGCGCCGGTGCCGCGGTCGGACTGCTCGCGGGCGGCTTCCTCACCCAGTACCTCGACTGGCGCTGGTGCCTGTACGTCAACGTGCCGATCGCGCTGGCCGCCTTCGCCGGCGCCTGGGCGCTGCTGCCCGGCGGCGGCCGCCACCCCGACTCCCGGCTCGACGTGCCCGGCGCGCTGCTCGGCTCGGGCGGGATGCTCGCCCTGGTCTACGGATTCTCCGAGGCGGAGTCCCGGGGCTGGCACGACTCCCTGGTCCTGACCCTGCTCCTCGGCGGCGTCGCCCTGCTCGGCGTCTTCGGGTTCTGGCAGACGCGGGCCCCGGTCCCGCTGCTCCCGATGACCGTCGTCCGCGACCGGCAGCGCGTCGGCGCCTACCTCACCGTGCTGCTGGTCACCATCGGCATGTTCGGCGTCTTCCTCTTCCTCACCTACTACATGCAACGCGTCCTCGGCTACTCGCCGGTGAAGACCGGCGTCGCCTATCTCCCCATCACCGTCGGCATGATCACCGGCTCCACGCAGATCGCCGCCCGGCTGCTGCACCGGGTCCCGCCCCGGCTGCTCCTGGTGCCCGGACTGCTCGTCGCGGCCGGGGCGCTGGCGCTGATAGCCCAGGTCGGCATCGAGCCGGCCTACGCCTCGCACATCCTGCCCGGCATGCTGATGCTCGGTCTCGGCATGGGCACGGCCATGATGACCTCCGTCTCCCTGGCCACCGGCGGGGTCGCCCCGCGCGACTCGGGGGCGGCCTCGGCCACCTTCAACACCGCCCAGCAGGTGGGTGGTTCGATCGGTACGGCGCTGCTCAACACCATCGCCGCGAGCGTCACCACCCGGTACGCCCTCGCCCACGCGGCCACGGCCCCCGACCGGCGGCTGCTGGCGGCGAAGGCCGCGGTGCACGGCTTCAACGTGGCCACCTGGTGGGCCATGGGCGTCCTGCTGCTGGGCGCGCTCGTCGCCGGGGTGGTCGTCGACACGGACCGGGTACCGAGCTCCCAGGACAGCCGGGAGCCCGCACCGGAACCGGTGGAGACGGCCACCTGAGCCGCCGGGTTCGGTACCGCGAGGTACGGCACACCGCGAGGTAGGACACCGGCAGCGAGAGGCAGGGCACCGGGAGCCACGGTGGGGCGGGGTACGGCGTCGGCGGGCGCGCCGCCGGCCGGCCCCGAACCGTCCGGGGATAGGCTTCCGCGTCGGTTCGTTCCCTTCGCGGCACTGTGAGGCAGCCATCACCACCGGTCGTCAGCCGTCGTTGGCGGATGTCGTCGCCGAGCACCTGGACGTCGTCTTCGTGGGCATCAACCCGGGTCTGCCCTCGGCGCTGCGCGGCCACAACTTCGCGACACCCGGCAACCGGATGTGGCCGGCCCTGCACCGGTCCGGGTTCACGCCCCACCTGTTCCGGCCCGACCAGGAACACGACCTGCCGGCGCTGGGACTCGGCATCACGAGCATCGTGCGCAGGCCGACGGCGCGCGCCTCGGAACTCACACCCGCCGAGTACGTCCGCGGCGGCGAGGACCTGCGCCGCCGGACGGAGATCCTGCGCCCGAGATGGCTCGCCCTGCTGGGCGTCACCGGATACCGCGCGGCCTTCGGGGTCCGCGCCGCCGCCGTCGGTCCGCAGGACGCGCCCATCGGCGGAGCCCGGGTGTGGGTCCTGCCCAACCCGAGCGGTCTCAACGCCCACTTCCCGCCCGCGGCTCTGGCCGTCGAGTTCGCCAGGCTCCGGATCGCCGCCGGCCTGCCCGACCGCTCCGGACTGCTCGGCGACGGCCCCTTCGACAACTCCTGACCCGCCCGCCGCACGGCGACCCGGCCGCGTCGGACCGCGCGTGCCGACAGCCGCGTGCGGTGGCGGAGTTGGGACATGTCGCAGTCGCGACACCTGAGGCCCGTGACACGGGCATCGCTCCGGCTGATTCTTTCGGACAGCGTGTGAACCGGCGTTGCACGAAAGGTGTGTGGCTGATGGCATGGATCCGTCTGACGGCGGCGATATCGACAGCACTGGTGCTGACCACGGGAGGCATCGCCTCCGGGTCCCCCCGGACCTCCACCCCCCGGACCTCCACCCCCCGGACCTCCACCCCCGGGGCCGTCGAACCCGCGGCGGGTACCGCGAGAGCCGCATCGACCGTACGGCTCGTCACCGGCGACCGCGTCACGGTGACACCGGGCGACGACGGGCGGCGCACCGCGTCGGTGCAACCCGGCCCGGGCCGCCGGGACATCGTCTTCCGCACCTATGAGCAGGACGACGGCACCATGACCGTACTGCCCTCGGACGCGGCGGAGCTGGTCGCCGCCGGGACGCTGGACCGTCGGCTCTTCGACGTCACCGCCCTGCTGGCCCAGGGCTACGACGAGGCCGGCACGCCGGCGCTCCCGCTGATCGTCTCCCCGCAGCCGGCCGGCGCCGCCCTCGGAGCGGCCTCGGCGACGGCCGGGGCGGCCACGGCGGACAGGAAGGCCGCCGCGGCCACCGCCGACCGGCTCTCCGCCTTCGGCACCGGGTCCGCGCCCGAGCGCCGTCTGGAGAGCATCGACGCGACGGCCCTGCGGGTCGCCGACGACGAACTCGGCTCCTTCTGGAAGACGTTGCGGCCGCAGGGCACGGCCGGCGCGGCCCGGCTCGCCCGGACGCCCCGGGTGTGGCTCGACGGCAGGGTGGCGCCGACGCTGGACCGCAGCACCGCGCAGATCGGCGCGCCCACCGCCTGGCAGGCCGGCTTCGAGGGCCAGGGTGTGAAGGTGGCCGTACTGGACACCGGTGCGGACGCCGGGCACCCGGACCTGACGGGCCGGATCGCCGAATCGAAGGACTTCTCCGACAGCGGGAACACGACCGACCACTTCGGCCACGGCACGCATGTCGCGTCGATCGTGGGCGGCACCGGGGCGGCTTCCGGCGGCACCCGCAAGGGCGTCGCGCCGCGGGCGGACCTGCTGATCGGCAAGGTGCTCGGCGACGACGGCTACGGGTCGGAGTCGCAGGTCATCGACGGCATGGAGTGGGCGGCCGCCGAACACGCCAAGGTCGTCAACATGAGCCTGGGCTCGGACGCGCCCTCGGACGGCACGGACCCCATGAGCCAGGCCGTCGACGCGCTGTCGGCCTCCGGCGGCCCGCTCTTCGTCGTCGCCGCGGGCAACGCGGGCGAGCAGGGCGCGTCCACCATCGGGTCGCCCGGTGCGGCCGACGCCGCTCTGACCGTCGGCGCCGTGGACCGGGACGACTCGCTCGCGCCCTTCTCCAGCCGCGGCCCGCGCCTGACCGACAAGGCGGCCAAGCCCGACGTGACGGCGCCCGGCGTCTCGATCGTCGCCGCGCGCGCCGCGGGCACCACCATGGGCACCCCGGTGGACGCCGACTACACCTCAGCGTCGGGCACGTCGATGGCCACACCGCACGTCGCCGGCGCGGCCGCGCTCCTCGCCCAGCAGCACCCGGGCTGGAGCGGACAGCGGATCAAGGACGTGCTCATCAGCACGGCCCACCTGGTGTCCGGCACCAAGGTGACCGAACAGGGCGGCGGACGCATCGACATCGGCGCCGCCATGGGCGCCCTCACCGCCACGGGTTCGGTGACCCTGCCCGCCCTGCAGACCGGCGGCTCCGGCGGACGGCGGCAGGCGGCGATCCTGCACTACACCAACGAGAGCGACCACCCGGTCGACGTCCGGCTGTCCGCGGCGCTGAGCACCGACAACGGTGTCGCGCTCACCGACGGGACGGTCACCCTCGGCACCGGCACCCTGCACCTCGCGGCCGGCGCCTCGGCGGACGTCCCGGTGCTCTCCGACGGCGCGCGCGCCCCGCGCGGCGCCTACTACGGCTACGCCACCGCGACCTCCGCGGACGGCACCGTCCTCGCCCACACCACGCTCTCCCTCGTCGTGCACGCGCCGCTGCACCGGCTCACCGTGGTCGCCCGCGACCGGGACGGCGCCGTGATCCCGCAGGCCGCGCCGACCATCTGGGGCGCCGACGGCTTCGTCGGGTACACCGGTCTCGATCCCGCGGTCGCCGTCGTCGAAGAGGGCACCTACCAGGTCAGCTTCGGCACGCTCGACAACGCCGCCGACGGCCAGGAACTGCGCGAGGTGGTCAACCCGCAGGTGCGGGTCGCCAAGGACACGACCGTCACCCTGGACGCCTCGAAGGTGACCCAGGTTCGGATCCGTACCCCCCGCCCCGCCGAACAGCACGGGATCCTCAGCTATCAGACGTACCGGCGGATCGACGGTAACGGGCTGATCCAGGGCGTGATGTTCTTCGACGTCGCCAAGCGGATCTACGTCAGCCCCACCGCCCGGGTCACCGACGGCACCTTCGAGTTCGCCTCGCGCTGGCAGCTGACGGCACCGCAGCTGATCGCGCGGGTGGCCGGGACCTCGCGGTCCTTCGCCCCCTACTACCTCCCCACGTCACCGGTCCTCGGCGACAAGGGCGCCCTGCTGACCGCGGTGGACGCCGGAACGGGCACCGCCGCCGACCTCCGGGCCGCGCACGTACGCGGCCGACTCGCCGTCGTCCGCTACGACTTCGGTGACGACCGGGCCCTCGCCCAGGCCGCCGCGGCCGCCGGGGCCAAGGCCCTGATGCTCGTCATGCCCGAGGGCTTCTATCCGTGGACGCGGTGGAGCCCGGACGGAGAGCGCCTGGCCCTGCCGGTGATGCGGGCGGGCGCCGCGGACGGCACCGCGATCCTGCGGCGGAGCGCCCGGACCGACACCCGCGTCCGGTTCACCGGCACGGTGCGCAGCCCCTACCTCTACGACGTCATGCAGGTGTCCGAGCAGCGCGTCCCCGAGCGTCTCGTGCACACCGTCTCCGGGCAGGAGAGCGCGGTCGTGCGCGCCACCTACGCCCGTACCGGAGCCTCCGACTGGGCCAGTGAGCAGCGGTTCGCCTGGCGGCCCTACCAGGACACCGCCTGGAACCAGTACACGCGTGACGTCCCGGTGGGCGGGGAGCGCGTCGAGTACGTCACGGCCGGCGACACCCTGTGGAACCACGTCGTGCACCACGACACCGTCGCCGACCGGGACTTCCCCCTCCAGGTGGGCATGCGGGACCCGGCCCACCGGTACCGGGCCGGACAGCACGCCACGGAAGCCTGGTTCACCGCACCGGTGCGCCCGTCCCTGCCGCGCGGCGCCACCGGCCTGCCCGCCTCGGCGAGGTACGGCGACACCCTCTCGCTGCGCGTCCCGGAGTTCACCGATGCCGCCGGCCACTGGGCCTTCGCCGAGCAGGACGCCCTGGGCGGGGTCGGCACCCGCACCTCCGGCAGCGGCGGCGACACGGCGGTGGCGGACCTGTTCCGCGACGGGAAGCGGGTGGCCCACTCCGAGACCGGCGCGTGGGGCGACATCGAGGTGCCGGCCGGCCGGGCGGCCTACCGGCTGGACCTGACGACGGCACGCGACTCGGACGACTGGCGCTTCGGCACCCGTACCGAGACGTCCTGGTCCTTCGACTCGGACACGACGCGGACCTCCTCGGTGCTGCCGCTGCTCCAGGTCGACTGCGCCGTGCCCGTCGACGCGGAGAACGCCGTGACCCCGCGGCGCACCCACACCCTCGGGTTCGACGTCCGCCTGCCCGACGGCCTGGCCGCACCCCGCGGGACGCGGCTCACGGTCGAGACCTCCTACGACGACGGACGGACCTGGGTCACGGCCCGGACCCGACGGACGGGATCCGGCGGGCACTTCACCGCCGCCGTCGAACGGCCGTCGCGGGTGCGCGGCGACGCCTATGTCACACTGCGGATCACCGCGACCGACGACGCCGGGCACCGCGTCCGGCAGACGGTCGACCGCGCCTTCCGCCACCCGGGCGGCTCGGCACACCGCTGACCGGGTTGCCGTCACCGGACGGGAGTACGGCGGGCCCCCGGGGCCCCCCCCCCCCCGGCCCCCCCCCCCCCCCCCCCCCCGGGCCCCCCCCCCCCGGGCCCCCCCGGCGCGCGGTTAACCGACGGCCCCCGGGGGGTATCGCTAGGCGGGG
>NZ_JBIAYD010000011.1:0-159142 GCF_042897315.1 Streptomyces sp. NPDC001068
TCCTTCGCCCGCCTCCGGGCCCCCGGTTCTCCCGGATCTCGAAGTCCATTGCATCCCCTGAGCTGGGGTGTTGCAACGACCACTAGAACTCAAGCAGGGAGCGGGGGCCCGCCTGAAACGCTCCGAGGCTTGGCGGCCTCAGACTGTAGGGCCCGGCACTGACAACGCCGGGATACCGGCGTTACGCGCCGACGATCGGCCCGGCCTGGGCGAGCGCGGTGCGCAGTTCGGAGCCGGTGAACCGCAGCACCGGCCCGTTCTTCACCTTGTTGTCGCGGAGCGCGAACGCGTCCTCCACGCCGGGGATGGCGGCGATCTCCAGGCACTGCTCGTTGTCGCCGCCCTGGTTGCCGCCGCACAGGGCGGTGAACGTGGCCCCGTCGAGCGGCAGTGCGTAGAGGTCCTGGTCCATGAGAACTCCTCGTGTTTCTCAGGCGGGGATCCGTCCCCGCTGTTGGCCCGCCCTCGATCTGGGGCGGGAGTCTGGGGGTGCGGCCCCGGCCGACCGAGAAGGAAGATCGGCTGGGGCCCGGTCCCGTCTGCCGTCACTCCCCCACGGAGGGCCAGACGGGACGCGGTAGCCCACCAGGGGTGGGCGGTCGGGTGCGCTACAGCAGGCGGAGGACCGCCGCGGCGGCGATGCCGGTCAGCAGGACGGCGTACGCGCCGGCCGCGAGCGCCACGCGCGGGTGGCGCTCGCGGATGATCCGCCACGCCTCGCGGCCGGTCCTACCGTTGGCGGTGGCGCGGACGCCCAGGCCGGTGAACGACAGGGCCACGACCTGGACCGGCGGGGCGGTGGGATGAGGCTGGTTCATGGCACTCCTTCGGGGGCGGTTTCGGCTGGTGCTGGGCGGACCGCCGGCAGGCGGTGGAGCTGGCCGGTGGGTCTGGTCCATGACGTGCTTCCAGAACCTGCGCTCCACCGCGTCCAGGCACGGAGCGCACAGGTGGATGGGGGCGCTCTGTCCTTCGGACTGTGCGGGGCCCACCCAGGTCACGGGGGTGGCGTCGGCGTCGCAGCGCCAGCAGTCGCCGGTGAACCACACCGCTCTCACGGCGTGGCGGAGACGACAGCTGCCGCAATCGACGCGCCGAGCGCCACGACTATGACGACGTAGACCAGTTGGGCCCAGCAGGTGCCGTACATCGGGACCTCTTCGCCCCGCCGCGGCCTCTCGTCCGCGTTAGGCGCCAGGTCCGCCCACACCCGCTTGCCCCAGGCCAGCGGGTCCGTCCCCCACTCGCTCGCGAGAGCGGCGACCAAGGCCAGGCCGCGGCCTCCCTCCGCGCCCTGGTCCAGGGGCCACAGGACCGGCGCTGTGTGGCTCTTGTCGGTGACGGCCACGCGCACCCGGTCCGGGGCGATCCGACGGAGCGTCACGCGGAACATGGCGTGCCGGGCGTGCTGAACGGCGTTGGTGCTCAGCTCGGTGACGACCAGCTCGGCCGCGTCCGCGAGCTCCGGCAGGTGCCAGTCCGCGAGCGTGTGCCGTACGAGCCGGCGGGCGGCGGGCACCGACGCGGGCTCCCGCGCGAGAACTTCGGTGACGACGGGTGCGCCGTCCTCGGCGACCATGTGGCGGCCGATCCGGTCATGACGTCTCTTGAGCATCGGCTCAGCCACCGTGCTGCCTCTCGCGCCTGGCGAGCCGGAAGCGACCCGTGTGAACGAGCTGGGCCACGGCGTCAGCCGGAGCGAGGTCGCCGGCGCTGTCCATCTCGACGCACCAGTAGCAGCGTCGGTCCGGACTGGTGGCGTCCAAGGCCGGTACGCCCAGGTAGTACCCGTGGCCCATGAACTCGGCGTCGTCCCGCGCCCGGCCCCATTCCGGCTGGCACCCGGTCATGGCGCCGACGAGGACGTAGTACCGCAGGGTTTCCGTGTCCATGAACACGGGGCCGCCGATGAGGGCGTCCGACAGGTAGCGGTCCACGGCGGCGTGGTCTGTGCTTCCCGCTGCCGCGTGGACGACGTGCGCGGTGATGCGGACGACGCCGAACAGGCCACCGCAGCGCAGGAGAGCGATGCCGTCCCGCCGCCACTCCTGCCGTGCCCGCCCCCAGTCATCGGCCGCCATCAACAGCCAGTGCTCGACGGCCAGGGCTCGCTCAGCGCCCGTCGTGACGTCGCCCTGGATGGCCTGAGTCTTCACGGTCGAACTCCCTCCGTGCGCTTCCGATACGAGCCAACGCCCTTTCATCGGGACACCGGTGACATCAGGGCGGACCTTTGGGCGGACATTTGAAGCGAGCGGACATTCCATGTCCGGTCCAGCCGCTACGGTCGGTACACAGGCGGAACACCGGAGGTACGGCGTGGCCGACGAGATGACGCTGTTCGAACGGGCCTGCATCGCCCAGGGCTTGGACTCTCCGTCGAAATTCATCCGCCGGTTCGAGGGCACGGCGGAGTTACTCAGTGAGCCGGCCACGGTGACCACGCGTCACGTCCGGCGCTGGTGGCGGGACATCCCGCCACCCACACCGCGCGCCCGTGCCTGGCGCGTCATCCATGCCATGCTCGGCGTAGATCCGATCGAGTTGGGTTTCCTCAACCCGCCGCCCGGTGTCACCGTGGGGAGTGCACCACTCCTCGCACAGGAAGGCACCAGCGTGGACCGTCGGGCGTTTTTCGCCGACTCAATCGGGATTGCGGCAGCTGCTGGTCTCCCGGCGCCGGTCTCTGCACTCTCGCCGTCCGGCAGACAGGGCGCCATCGGCACCGCCCACCTAATCGAACTCCGCGAGGGACTGCGCTCCCTCTACCACCTCGACAACGCGTACGGCGGGGGCGACGTCCGCTCTCTCGCCGTCCGCCACCTGCGGCGGATCCGGCGCGTCATCAACACCAGCAAGTACCCGGAGACCATTGGCCGGCAGCTCCAGCTCCTGGCCGGCGAAACCGCCGAACACTGCGCATGGCTGTACTACGACGCCGACGACCAGGAGGCCGCACGCCGCTACTGGGGCGAGGCCTTGACCACCGCCACCATGCTGCGGGACGCCTCCCTGGAAATCCTCGTCCTCGCGTCCCTGAGTATGCAGGCCAGCTACGAGGGGCGGCCCCGGGACGGCTACGACCTCGCCCGCGCCGCCAAGGAACGCGCCGTCCGCTTCGGCTCCCCCGTGCTGCAATCCCTGCTCGCCTCCCGTGAGGCCCGCGCGCTGTCCCTGCTCGGCGATGACACCGCCGCCCGCCGCAGCCTCGCGGACTCCATGCGCCTGTCCGAGCGCGGAGGCCGCGGCCGCCCCTCCCCGGAGTGGGCAGCGTTCCACGGCGCCGCCGAGCTGGACTACGCCCAGGGCCTGCTCTACACCGAGAGTGGCCACCACGACCGCGCCGTCCAGTTCCTCCGCGCCGCCCTGGACCACCAGGACCGCACCTACGGCCGCAACCGCGCCCTGTACCGGCTCACCCTCTCCCGCAGCCTGGTCAACGCCGACGACGTCGACGAGGGCGCCGCACAGGCCGTGGACAGCCTCGGGCACCTGGAAGAGGTCGAATCCGGCCGCGTGATGCGGCGCCTGACCGAGGTGGTCGACCTCCTCGACGGACGAGACGCCAGCAGCGCCCGGGACGCCACGCAGGAACTCAGTGAGTACATCTACGAGCGAGGAGCCGCCTGATGTCCGACGTGACGTTCCGCCGATACGAGGGATCGGCCGCCGCCGCCGAGCAGCTCGACGTCTTCCTGCCGGCGTACGAAGAGGTCTACGCCGAACCGCCCTACCTGGAAGGCCCGCGCGACGTCGCGGAGTTCATTGACCACTACCAAGTACACGTCCAGCGGCCCGGCATGCGCCTGGTCATCGCCCAGGACGGCCAGGACGTGGCCGGCTTCACGTACGGCTACTTCCTCGCCCCGGAAACCCGCTGGTGGCACAACCTCCAGGACGTCACACTGCCCGAGGAGTACACGCGGGAAGACGGCCACCGGTCCTTCGCGATCCTGGAGCTAGCGGTACGCAAGGCATGGCGCCGCCGCGGTATCGCCGCCGGCCTCCATGACAGCCTGCTGGACGGCCTGAACGCGGAGCGGGTGACGCTCACAGTGCGCCCGGAGCCGGAGGCCGACCCCGCCCGCTCCGCCTACCTGGCGTGGGGATACAGCAGGCTCGGGATCTCCCACCCGTGGGCGGACGCCCCGCTGTATGAGTGCATGGTCCGGGACATCGAGACAGCCCCCCATCCTCCTGCACCGGAAATCCCTCGATAGTTGCGGTAACGCCCCGAGGCCTGTCGCGCCGCACGTACTATCGGCGCGTGAGTAACGAAGAAGCAGGAACAGCGGATAGAGAATCCGAATCAGAGCCCCAACGCCCGAGTAGGCCGCTTACACCTTGGGAAAGATTCACAGCCGGGCTCTTCGGTTTCCTCATGGCTGGAGTGGGGGCTACTGCCGTTTTTATGCGGGATGTGGAAGCAGGACCCACCGCACTAATAGCAATCGGCGCAGTTCTCCTCGTAATGTCCGTGACCGGATCACCCATCACGCGCGCCAAGTTTGGCGATAATGAGGTCACCCTAGCTGCCCGACGCGAAGCCGTGGCAAGAATCGCAGCCTCTGAACCGGAGGAAGTGGCTCCAGCTATCGCCGTCATGGAAGCGTACGACCCTGGATCAACTCGAAGCACCACTGTTCGGCGAATTGAACAGGATAGGCAAGAGCGGAGAAATTTCGATAGCTGGATAGGAAGCGTCCTGGATTCAGAATATGGAGATAGCCTCAAAGTACACCCGCGATCCAGCCTGGGCGCTTCAGTAGATTTTGCCGTGACCTATTCGGGCCAGGAAATAGCCATCGAGTGGCTTTACTCCCAGCGGGATACCGTATCTTACCCGCTATTCAAGAACAAGGTACAGCAGCTCTTGGATTCGGACTATTCTACCGGACTACTAGTTTCCAACGTTTCAATTCCTAGCCACACGCAGGAAAGAGAGATTGCACGGGCAGCCAGGTTTGGTAACCGAATTCAAATCCTCGCGATAGACCAGCATTCGCGAGATCCGCAAGCTCTTCTCGACGCCCTCAAGGAATTGGCGACAACCTGAAAGACCTGCGCCAGCCGACAAGCCGCCCCTCGTGACTGTTAAGAAAATCCCGGCGCACGAATCTAGGCGCGCTGCCGTACACCAGTCCCCCATTCGGCCTGGGCCGCCTCCCGGCACCACTTACGCAGCGGTCCGCTCGATCCCGTCCCGTATTTATGGGTCGTGCGATGACAGGACGCGCACGGCCCCACCGCGTCGCCGGGGCAGGTCAGGGCGGAGGCGTCAGGCTCAGTGATCGGGGGCGGCGGGGTACTCATCACAGTGTCCGTTGTCGGCGACGACCACCCGCCGCCTCGAAGGCAGCATAAAACATGACCCGGGCGGTCCGGATGTCAGACCCAGCCCATAACGTGACGGTATGCCCACCCCTGTCCCGTGCTGCGGGCACGCCTGCATGTCTGCGGACGCCGTCAATGAGGCGATCCGGCGCCTGATGTCCCAGCCTGCCGACCAGACCCGCGCTGAGGAGTACCAGCGGCTGCTGGAGCTCTGGGCCCCCGCGTGCCGCCGGGCCCATGGCAACTGGACTACCACCGCCGCCTGAACATGGGTGCGCCCCGCTCCGGTTTTCCACGCCGGGGCGGGGCGCCTCACATACGTCCGAGCGGCACGCGCAGCCGATGGACACCTTCACATTACGGGCGGGGTCTGACACTCCCCCTTGCCCGGGTCCTCACCATCAACCGCGAGCAGCTCCACCGTCCCGAGCGGCCTGTGTGCTGGCGGCCGTCACCGCTGAATGCACAGGTCGGCCGAACGCCAGCGGTGCCACCTTCACGTGGGGCGGATTCGCCATGATCCGCGCGAAGTTCCACAGCGCCGCGGCTGGAGCGATCAGGTTGTCCCGGATGGTCCGGCAGTCCCGGCAGGCTGGCTCCTCGTGGCCGCGCGTGCACACGCGCTGTCCGGCCTGGATGTCGTGGGACTGGAGCGGGTGGGTGCACCACGAGCAGGGGTGCAGGTCCGTCGCCCGCTCGATCTGGTGGCGGGCGCGGTCAACGCGCGGCCGGGGTCGGTGTCCCATGGATCTCCTCCAGCGCTTCGGGGTGGTCGGTGCGGTAGTGGTCTCTGAACGCCCGCTGTATGCGGTCCAGCCGTGCCTGGTGACGCGCGCTGGCCTGGGCGCTGATGGCCGCCGACAGGTCATCGGCCGTGAAGTTCACCGGCAGCGTCATCGGTCCCGGCAGCTCGTCCACGTCTTCCAGGTAGGCCATCGGGCAGCCGGGCTGACGGCAGGCCCAGCCGGTCACCGTGGCGTTGGGCCCGCGCAGTCCCCAGGGGAACTCCGGGCCGCGCATCAGGGGTAGGGGTTCCAGTTGCTCGGCGGCCAAGCGGGCGGCGTCCTGCTGCCATTGCCAGACCAGTTGCGCGGCCGTCGCCGAGGGCAGCTCGGCCAGCATGGCGTTGATCCGGTCCACTGTTTCCTGTTCGCTCACCACTGCCTCCGGCTCACTGGGCCGGACATGATGGCATAAAAGAGCGCCCGCCCCTCCGGACACGGAGAGGGGTGGGCGCCCGCTCAGGGAGAGCCAGGCCGGGCTCCTACGGCCCGGTCTCGGTGACCTCCTGGGCCACGGCGGTGGCGGCCGCGGCCCACGCTGTCTGGATGGCCTCCGGGAGGTCTTTCCAGTCCGGCATGGGGTCGCCCAGGAAGTTCTGGTTGTCGGTCGACTGGCCGTATGCGGCGTAGGCGACCTGAGCGAGGTGGAGAGGTTCTGCCACGTTGTCCTCCTGGGTGAGGGCGTGCCTCATGCCGGTCAGTGCATGAACAGGGAGGCGATACCCGTTGCGTCGCCAGCGACGCCGGCGACGGCGCCGAGGACTCCCAGCGGCCACCGCCGGGCTTTCAGCGCCTCCACCTCCGCCTTGAGTTGGTCGATGTCCTTGCCCGTCTCCTCGCGGAGCCGTTCAAGGTCCTGCTCGGTGCGCGCGGATCGTTCCATGAGGACGGCCAGCGAGCCCTTGACCTCAGCGAAGCCGGTTGCGACGGTGCCTCGTAGGCGCTCTAGCTCGACGGCAACGGTGGCGGCCGAGTCGGGCGGGTTCATCTACACCTTCCGTGACAGGCTCGCGCTGTTCTCGTCGCCGAATGCCCGGGCCACCATCCCCTTGAGGAGCGAAAGCACCGCGCCGATTCCGGCGCCGCCGGCGGCGTACCACATGCTGGCGTCGGTGGCCTGGGCCGGGATGAACGCGGCGACGAAGCCGAACGCCGCGGTGGTGGTGACCCGCTCGAACAGGTCCCGGGCGTAGGTCTCGGCGGTGCGCACGATCGCGTCGCCGTCGGGGAGCTCGAAGCCGTGGATGGTCATGAGGTCAGGACTCCTTCCAGGCGAGGGCGGAGAGGACCGCGCTCGCTACCTCGATCCCGTCGGTGCTCTGGTTGAGCAGCCGGACGCGCATGCTGCGGCCTGCCCCGAGCCGCTTGACCAGCGACACGATGCTGTAGGTGCCGCCGGGGGTGCCGATCACCTCGTGGATCGGGTGGTCCTGGACGACGGTGTCGCCGTCGTACTCCGTCATGCGGACCTGGACGCTGTCGCCGACGGGCAGGTGGTCCAGGCGCAGGGACAGGCTCCCGCTGAAGCGGGCCGGGCCCTTGATGAACACGGCGCTGTTGGCGGCGTGGTCGCCGGTCTCGTCGGTCCACTCGGCGGTGAACTCCACGTCGTCCCACAGGTCAGGCGCGAGCTCGTACCCGGTGATGCCGAGGTTGAGGTATGCGGGTCCCGTCATGGTGATCTCCTTGGGCGGGGTGCTCGCCTGGTCGGGGCTCCAGCTCGCCGGGTGCTCCAGGCGCTCGTGGACGTCGGCCCGCAGCTGGGCCGTGGTGAAGGTGAAGCGCCCCCGGCGGCCGTACCCCTCCACCGGCCCCCGGGGGTCCACCTTGCCTTCCACGCTCGTCTCCAGGTGGCCGGCGCAGCTCCCGGCGCCCCACCCGTGGTGACGGCACAGGGCCGCATTCCACCGGACCCACGTGTCGTACTGGGCGCGGGTGTACGTGTCCCGGTCGTCGCCGAGGTTCTCCACCTCGATCCCGTACAGCCGATCATTGCCGTCCACGGTCCCGGAGGCCTTGGACGGCTTAGGAATGGCCGTCTCGTTGACGATGGCCGTGTAGCTGTTGAGCGCGGCCAGGCCTGCATGGTTGGCCCGGTGGCAGGACACCAGCACGGCCACGCCGGACTTGGGCAGGAACGTGTGGGCCAGCGGGGCCGGGAGCGCCGGTGCTCCGTCGACCGCGACGGCGCGCAGGCTGTTCGAGCCGGCGGTGTGGTGGTTGAGGATGCCGTGGACTTCGCCGAACGGCTCGCCCGTGGCACCGTCTCGGCCGCGGGTGGTCCAGCCGCTGTACTCCGTGAACGGCACGCCCTCCGCTGTGAGGGCCACCCTCCACTCATCTGGGGTCATAGGTACCGACACGTCACGCCTCCGGGGCCTCGCCGGTATAGCCGGACAGCTGCCGCGCCGGGCCGTCCGGGATACCGGCGCCAATGAGGGCCTGGTACGCCTGCAGGCGCATCGCTTCCGCCGCGGCCTCCTCCTCGGCGCGGGTCTGCTCGATGGCCGCGCGGATCTCGTCCCGGGCGGTCGTGTACTCCGCCTCGGTCACGATGCGGCCGGGCTCGGGCAGCTCCGGGGGCGTCTCGCCGTCGTACGTCCACTTGGCGACGGATCCGCTGTCGTAGATGACGAATTGGGTCGTTGAGTCATCAACCGGCATGGTCATGGCCTCTCCTTACCGCGTGACGAAGAGGGCGCGCAGGATGCCCTGAATGTGGGTGTAGGTGGCTCCGGCCGTGCCGCGGCCCATGAGGATGTCGAAACCGAGAGTGACGGTCTGACCAGGCAGGATGATGCCGCCGCCGCGGACCTTGGTCACCTGGAAGTGGATGCCGGTTGCCGTCGATGTGCCCGTGTTGCGGTAGTAGATCATCTCGTCCGGGCCGTCAAAGCCGTACTCGGCGCCGGCGCCCGCGGGCAGGGTCAGCTCCACCTCCATCTCCTGGCACACCACGACCTGGGCGGCGTTGCAGGGGTCCGGGTTGGTGAACGGGAACTCCATCCGGCGCACGAAGACGTTGGAGCCGGCGGGCACCGGCACGTTGGCGAAGTCCTCGTCGTAGAACTGGGAGAAGAACTGCGCGTGGCTCCTGGGCTCGCCGCGGAGCACTCCGTCCCCGCCGCAGACGATGACGCCGCCGTTGTCGTCGGCGTCGCACACGTACGGCCAGGCGCTCACGGCGGCAGCCAGTGGCGTGGCTGCGCTCCCGTCGCCGGTGAGCCCGCATCCGGTGACGAGCGCGGCCGGTTCCGGCACGAGCAGGCCGCCGTCGGTGCCGAGGGCCAGGGCGTTGCCCGCGTCGGCCGACGGGCGTGCGGCGATCTCGCCCGTGGCCGCGTCGTAGGCGATGCCGTCCCCGGCGCTCAGGCACTGACGGACGTCCGCGCACTCGACGTAGACCCCGTCCGGGCCCGCGTGGGCCAGGTTGCTGCCACCACCAGGCGGGGTGGGGTCCAGGATGACGGCGGCGCTCACCACGTACGGGTCAGCGGCACCGCCACTCCCGCTCACTGTGGTGTCCACGGTGGGGGTGTCGGCGGCCGTGACCTCGGTGGGTACGGCCGCGCCCGCACTGATGACGTACGGGTGGGCTGGGGAGCCGTTGCCGTCGACGGTGACGCCGGGCCCGGCTGTGACGGTGCAGGAGCACCGCCGGCTGCATCCGCAGTCGGACAAGGAGATCACTCCCGGAGTGGAGTTCCTCGCCCGGACCTAAACCAGCGGCGGCACTATGGAGTTTAGCCCTGCGCGCTGGCGGGTCGTCAGGCCAGCGCGGTGGATCCCTCGTAGCCGGACAGGGTGCGCGCGGTCGCCTCCGGGATGCCGGCGCCCACCAGGTCCTGGAAGGCCCTTGCCTGCCGCTCCTGGTCGGCGACCTTGAGGGCGTCCACGGCCGCGTGGTGGGCGTCGTCCATCTCCCCGCGCAACTTGTCGTATTCGGCCTCGGTGATCAGGCGCCCGGGCCGTGAGAGCCCGGCCTCGACGCCGGGTCCTGTGGTCATGCGGGCCAGCGTGCCGTCCTCGTACTGGACGTAGGACACCACCGGTTGGGGGGCGGGCTGGTCGTCCTCCAGGCCGTCGTCCGGCCAGGGCCACGGGAGTTCATCGATCATGTCTGGTCCTCCTCACAGGGCGAGCAGCAGCGCACGCAGGGTGTACTGGATCCGGTAGTAGTAGGCGCCGGCCGAGCCACGGCCCACCTGGGCGCCGAAGCTGACGGCCAGCGTGGCGCCCGCAGCGATCACGCCACGGGACAGCACCTTGGTGCCCTGGCTGTGCGCACCCACGATGCTGCTCGTGCCGGTGTTGCGCGTGTAGTACATCTCGTCACCGTCGAACCCGGTTGCTGCCCCGGCTCCGGCCGGAAGCACGAGGTAGATGTCCACCTCCTGCTCCACGACGGCCAGGCAGGGCAGGCAGCTGCTCGGGTTGGTCAGGGTGGCGCTGAACGTGTCCACCACGGTGGTGGGGTCCGGCACCGCTACGTCGTTGTATGTGCGGTCGTCGAAGAACGACGTGAAGGAGGCGGAGCCGCGGGGCTCTCCGCGTAGCTTGCCCGTGCTGTCGACCACGACCACGCCGCCAGCGGTGTTCACGGGGCACGTGTACGGCCAGGTACCCACGTTGGCCTTCAGAGGGTTGGCGGCAGCCCCGTTGCCAGTGAGTCCGGCCCCTGCGGTGACGGTGGCCGCACCCGTGGGCACGAACAGACCGTCCGCATTGGCGACGAGGTTGTTCCCGGCACTGGCCGACAGCTTGGCGGAGATCTGGCCGGTGGCCGCGTTGTAGTTGATCCCGGGGCCGCCGGACAGACAGGCCCGTACGTCACTGCATGGCACCTCGGCGCTCACCACGTACGGGTTGGCCGGCGAGCCGGACCCGCTCACGGCAATGTTCGTTCCGGCCTGCACCGTGCAGTTGCACAGGCCCCCAGCACACCCACAGCGCGCCACTGTCCCACCGTCCTCGGAGGGTCGTTCGGGGCCCGGACCTAAACCAGCGGCGCACCGTCGAGTCTATCCGCGCCCTGTCCGCAGGTGTCCGGGACGCGTGTCCGGACGCGCGACGGACACGCGCCCGGACACGAGGAGGACACCGGTCATGACCTGCGCGGACACTGTCCGGGCACGTGTCCCCGGACACGTCCGGGCCCCTGTCCGGACGCCCCTCGGGGTCAGCCGTACAGCCAGACGATGACGACGCCTTCCGCACCCGGGGTGCCCGTGGTGGTGTCGCCGTCCCGGGCGACGGAACCACCGCCACCGGCGCCGTTGCCGCGGCCGTTGCCGCCGCCACCCGTGGACGCGCGCTGGTAGCCGCCGTGGCCCAGGCGGGACTCCCCGCCTTCCCCGGACTGGCCCTCACCGCCGCTCAGCCGGATGGGACCGCCACCGGAGCCGCCGCCCTGCGCGAAGTCCCCCGTGCCGGCGAGCGGGCCCGGCGTCCCCGAGAAGCAGGACGCGGTGGTCCCGGACGTCATGACCACCTGGCTGCCCGCCCCGCCGTTGGCCGTGGCGAACCCGCCGAACGAGGAGGCGCCCCCGTTGCCGCCGTCCGTGTTGGCGCCACCGGCCGTGCCGCCTCCGCCGACCACCACGGACTCCGTGGCGCCGAGCGCGGCCACCTGCACCAGGGCCTCGCTGTACCCGCCGCCCGCGCCACCACCGGAGGCGGCCAGCTGCCCGGCGCTGGACCGCGCGCCCGCCGAGCCTCCGCCCCCCGCCTGCACCTGGACGAACAGCCGCGACAGCCACGGATAATCGGCCTTCTTGAACGTGTAGGTGCCGGCACCCTTGAAATAGACCATCTGCCGGACGCCCATGCTGCCGGGCACCAGCGTCAGCCGGCCGTCGTCGCCCACCTCGAAGTAGTCAGAATCCACGCACACTGACGCCATGCCAGGCACACCCCTTGCCGTGCTCGATAGGCGTCCGGCCCTGAACCAGCGACGGGCAGCAGGGTACCCAGCGGTGCGGCGCGTCCGCGGCACCGATCAGAGGGCTCTGCAGCGGGGGGCGTTCACGCTGCTCAACGCCCCTCCGCAGGCATCTGTCTCTTGCGTGCTTACTCGATCACCTTGATCGACGTGTCCTCGTTCTCGGACATCGCCATGAAGCCGCCTTGATCGTCCGACGGGTCGCGAAGCACCCGCTCCACGCGCACGTACTTGGCCTTGTCCGCCCACTCACCCAGGTCCGCTGCGTCCTCCTCGAACGTCGCGTACTCCTGACCGGCGTGGAAGTACCGTGACTTCGGCTTCTCTGCCCACACCGTGATCTCGGTCGCCCAGTGCTGGTCCTCAACGGTCATGCCCTCGTGGATGTGCTTGGGGGCCTTCAGCGAGGCAAGCCTGCTGATGCCGAGGTGGCTGAGGGAGTAGGCAGTCGGTCCGTCTCCCTCATGAGCCACCTCGACAACCTTGCCCGAGTGGTCCTTGCCCTCGTAGAGCCTGGCTGCATCCATCCGTGCTGTTCCCTTCGCGCGTGGTGCGTCGGCCCCTGTTCAGACCGACGTGGTGATCGTTGCAAGGCGCGCCGAGGACACGGAGTAGATAGCTAGCGGCCGACTGCGGTTCCACCCATACGAGCGCCCTGCCGGCATATCGGTGGGAAGGAGAGCGCCGCTGTGCACGGGATCACACCGTCACAGGCCTAGTAGGGCTTGGTCATCTTCATCTTTGAGTGGCGTGTCTGTTGATGCCTGGGTGTCGTTGGGGTGGTGTGACACCTGAGGAGATGGCCGGGGTCCGGGAGGACCTGGAGGCATTCGCTGCGGAGTTGTTCGACGGGTTCTTCCGTGCGGATCAGCGGCGGTGGGGGCAGGCGTATGTGCGCGGGCTGTTGCTGGAGGGGCGGCGCAAGTCGGTGGAGCCGATGGCGGCCCGCCTCGGTGAGGACGGCAACCGTCAGGCGCTGGCGCACTTCATCACCTCCAGCCCGTGGGATCCCTCGCATGTGCGGGCCCGCCTGGCCTGGAGGATGCAGGACGTGATCGGGGCCGAAGCGCTGATCATTGATGACACCGGCTTCTTGAAGGACGGGGACGCCTCGGCGTGTGTGTCCCGGCAGTACACCGGGACCGCGGGCAAGGTCACCAAATGCCAGGTCGGGGTGTCGCTGCATCTGGCCCGGGATCATGCCTCGGCCGCGGTGAACTGGCGGCTGTTCGTGCCCGCATCCTGGGACCCTGCCTCCCGGGAGGCAGACTCGGACAAGGTCGCCCGCCGGGGCCGCTGCGGCATTCCCGCCCAGGTGGGGCATGTGGAGAAGTGGCAGCTGGCCCTGGACATGATCGACGAGACCCGGTCGTGGGGCATCGACATCCCCTTGGTCGTCGCGGACGCCGGATACGGGGATGCCGGCGCCTTCCGCCACGGCCTGGAAGAACGCAACCTGCCCTACGCGGTGGGAGTTTCGTCTCGTCACACCGCTCATCCGGCCGACTCCCAGCCCGTCCAGCCCGCCTACGCGGGCACCGGCCGGCCACCGAAAATGCAGTATCCCGAGCCTGCTCAGACCATGAAAGACCTGGTCATCGCGGCCGGACGAGCGGCTGCGAGGCCGGTGTCCTGGCGGGAAGGCTCCCGGCCGGGCAAGAGCCGAAGCGGCTTCAAACGCATGCACTCGCGGTTCGTCGCCCTGCGCGTGCGCCCAGCCGGACGCGCTATCCGCCAGGCCACCGACGGGCCGGAGCTGCCCGAGCGATGGCTCCTGGCCGAGTGGCCCGCCACCGAACCCGAACCGGTGCAGTTCTGGCTGGCGAACCTGCCCTCCGGCATACCGCTGGCCACTTTGGTGCGGCTCGCCAAGCTGCGCTGGCGCATCGAGCACGACTACCGCGAGATGAAACAGGCCCTGGGACTGGCCCACTTCGAGGGCCGCACCTGGAGCGGCTGGCACCACCACGTCACCCTCGTCTCCGCCGCCCACGCCTTCTGCACCCTGCGACGACTGGCACAAGACCCAAAAGGCGCGGCGCAGGACTGAGCCTCTACCAAGTGGTCCGCAAACTGCAGACCCTCCTCGCCACCTGGACCGGCGCCTGCCCCACCTGCCACCGCGACATACCCACACCACTACGAACCTGACCAAGCCCTACTAGGGCCCGGCGACATCGACGGCGGCCAGGTGCACGCGCACGCCCGGCCCGGCCGGCGCGGCCACGCCCTGCCCGCGCCTGGCCCGGGTACGCCACACCCTCACCACCACGTACCAGGTGGTGACCTCCTCCAGCGCGACGAGCACCGTGCGGTCCTCGTCCTCGGGCTCGGGGTCAACGGCCACAGCCTGGACCGCCGGAGCAGCCGCGTACGGCGCCGGGAACTCCCACCGGGCCCGCCCATCCTCACCGGTGGTCAGCACGGCCGCAGCAGGCCCAGCAGCCACCCGCACGGGCGCGGCCGGGGTGGCCGGTGGGGCGTCCTGCACACCCGGGCCGCTGGTCCGGGTGCGGCCGGCGATCCGGGCGCGGGTGTCCAGGTGGCGCAGCACCCCGCCCAAGGGGTTGCCAGGCATGCTCCGGGCCGGGGACGTACGAATGACCATCAGGGTGTCTCCGCTCCGCTTGCCGCTACCTGCACCTTGACGCTCTCGGACCCCGGCTTGTCGTCGTCTCCGCCGGTCTCCTGCACAGTTACTCCGGTGATCTTCAGCCGCTGGCGCACCGTGCGGCAGGTGGAGGCCGAAGTGATGTCCAGACACCAGCCGGGCACCAGGGACGGCACGTCGATCGCCGCCTCGGGGCTGATCGTCACGGACTGGGTGTCGATGACCACCGGCACCGGCACGCTCGCCCTGCCGCGCGCCCGGGCCGCCTCGTCCGCTGACGTCTGGTCGGTGATCTCCGTCTGCTCCACGTACCGCTCGTGCAGCCCGTAGTACGGATCCACCCCGCCGGCTTCGCCGATGACCCCGCTGCTGTCGCTGCCCGCCACGAGCCAGCGGGTGGCGAGGGAGGATCCGTTCTCGCTCACCTCCAGGCCGTCCGGCAGGTCGGTGTCCGACAGGCGGCCCACCGGGACCAGGTGGGTCTCCGGGAGCAGCAAGATCTTGGAGCCGATGGCCGTGTAGTCCAGGCCTGCCTCGGCGAGCTGCGCCAGGTGGTCCAGGGTCTGGCCGATGCTGGTGCTGTAGACGCGGCTGCCGCTGATACCGGCCCGGTCCACCACGTCCACGGTGTGGCCCGGGTCGTCCGGTGCGTAGCCGTCCTCGATCAGCCACTCGGCGATCTCGGTGAGGTCCGCGCCGGTGAACGTCTTGTCGGCGTGGGGCACTCGGTTCCCGAGCCACGCCAGCACGTCCTGGGCGCGGATCTCCACCTGGCCCAGGGACCAGGTGATGCCGGTGATGGGGCCGTCCCAGCAGTATCGGCCGTCGCGGAACACCACCAGGCGGCACCGCCAGGTGCTGATCCGGCCGAGCCGTCCGCAGCAGTCGCCGTCCGGCATGATCACGGCGCGGGCCGTGCTGACCTCGTCCAGGGTCCTGGTCCACTCAATCTCGGTCAGCACGTTGGCGACGGCCACGGTGGCACCGGCGCGGTCAAGGATGACCGCCTGGTGGGTGCCGCACCCTGCTACGGCCAAGGCCGGGCCCCTCTCGTACGAGATGGAGCCCGGCCCTGAACCAGTCGACTGTCTAGCAGCTAGGTTAGACCGTGGCCCAGGCACGCCCCAGCGTCACGTTGTAGACGGTGCTTCGATCCACTCCGTACTCGAGGGCCAGCGCGGCGGCCGAGCCTGGATGGTTCGCCCGCGCGTATCGCACGTACCGGCGCCGGATGTCCGCCACGGCTCCCTCGGTGAGGACGGCGCGCGGGTTGTCCTCCCCGACCACGTCCGTCCGGCCGATGGGGATGCGCCCGGCAGCGTCCCGGTGCCTCATGTTCTCGTGGTGGTCACCCAGCGCCAAGTGCCCCCGGTTGATGCACCCATGGCTCCCCGATCCGTCGTTGCACGTGTGGAGGACGTACTGGTCGCCTGGGTCACCTTCAGCGATGATCCACACCGCGCGAGAGGCGTTCATCCACGTGCCCTGATACTGGACGTTCGGTCGCCCCTGGTACCCGGTCAGGATGATGCACTCATCAGTCTCCGCCGTTGCTGCGGCCTCCAGTTCGCGTAGTACCGCCCCGCGCCCCCGCCGGGATATCGCCAGCGGATCGCCGTACAGGCTCCACTGCTTGTAGTGGCCGCCGCAGTAGCCGCGGGCCTTATGACGCTTTCCACAGTCGCGCACTGAGCACGTACGCTCGGTTCTCACGTCGACTCCCATTCAGTCGGCGGGCCCCGGCGTGGAGCTCCTACCCTCCTGCCGGGGCCAGTCAGTTGTGGGCCTGATTCTACCGTCGCGGCAGGTCAGAGGCAGTCTTGACGCTCCATCAGCGGCCCCGGCCAGACACGTTGACAGTCACAATGGCGTCCGGTGCCGGGGGGCTCTCGATATCCGTTTCGAGGCACAGGCAATATGTTGCGCAGTCCAGGGTGCTGTACGTGGTGGGCATGCCGTCCTGGCCGTATACGTCGGGGCTGGACTCGCAGGTGCCGCCGCATTCCACGGTGGCCCGGCCGGTCTGGCCGTCCAGGGTGACCGCGCCGCCGGCGGGAACGTAGGCGATGTGCCAGAAGCTGTGGGGGTCGCACCGCTTGAAGTCGGCAACCTCCTCGCAGGTCATGCCTGGTTCGCCGCTCTCGTAGATCGCGATGGTGAGGTTGCGCAGGTCGGAGGAGCCGGAGCGCACGGTGATGACCGGTACGTCATTGGACCAGTTGGGGCGGTCGGTGAGGTCCATGGGATAGCAGGCGCGCTCCACCGCCAGGGGCAGGCAGTAGCAGGTGGCCAGCGGAGCGCCGGGAAGGGGCGGGGCCTCCGGCAGGCAGCGGGTGTCCGAGCAGGCCGCGGCGGGGTCCGTGCAGGCGGCGAATCGGCAGCCGCCCGGGCAGCCGGTGTCCCCCGCCGGGTGCAGGCACCAGTCCACGCAGGTGCCGTCAAGGTCCATGGGCGGGGTGACCTCCAGCACCGGGACCGGGTCCGTCCACAGCCAGGGCACCGCGGCGGTCATCACCCATTCCACGGTGAGGATGTCCGCGCCGGTCTGGCAGGTGCCGGTGGTGCAGCCGGTCCCGGCCCGGGCGGTGATCCGGGGGCCGTCCACCAGGGCGACGCGGCGCAGGGTGCGCCGGTGCCTGGCGTTGAACTCCGCCGAGGTGAGTCCGTCGCCAGGACAGCAGGAGTACACGACGAGACAGTCCCCGTCGCAGTCACCGGAGGCGCAGCCCTGCAACGCCTGGGTGAGGAACTGGTAGCCGTACTCCACGCCGCAGCAGGTGGCGCCGAGCAGGATGGCGGTCACCGTGATGGTGCGCGGCAGGACGCGTGCGGGGCCGATGGCTCCGCCGCCGGCGATCCCGCCGGTGACGGTGCGCTGGACGGGGTAGTCGTCCATGCCGGCCACGTCCAGCACCATGACGCCGGTGAACTCGGTGGACTCCGGTACGTCCGGGTCGTACCAGGGCGCCGGGTTGTCTGCGCTGTCCGGGGTCGTGTAGGGCAGTTGCTCCAGGACCTCGTGGGTGAAGGTGGGGCAGCCGCAGCCACCGCCGGAGTCCAGCGGGGACCCCACCGTCTTCAGGTACTGGTCCAGGCGTGCATGGTTCACCACCTCCACGCCGCCGTACTCCATGTACCACTCGGCCGTCATCAGCCCCTCACATCCCCGCCGCGTACACGAAGCGGTTGATGACGCGCTGGGCGGTTACGTGCGCGTCGCCGACTTCCCGGATCTCCCAGTGGTGGTTGTGCACGACCGAGCCGCCCGTGCCGCCCGATGCCGCCCCTGCTCCGGGGGCGTCCTGGCGGGCGCGCTGCGCGCGGGTCAGCGGCACCACATTCCCGCCGACGGTGCCGAGGCTGGAGGGCATGCGGCCAGGCAGCAGGTCGAACTGGCTGGACACGGCGTCAACGACCGCACGGGCCGCTGCCGAGGAGGCGCGCATGATGCCGGCGATCCGGTCGACCAGGCCGAGCTCAAGGCCCGCGCCTGTGTGGTCGCCGAGGCGCCTCATCACCAGGGACGGGCTGTGGATCTTGAGCGCCGTACGGATGGCGGTCTGCATCCCCTTGGCGATGTCCAGCATCAGCTTTTCGATGTTCTTGCGCTGCGCCTGGAGGCCGGTGAGGAACCCGCGCCCTGCCTGCTGTCCGGCGTCGAACAGCACGTCGGCGCTGGTGTCTCCCAGCTTGGTGGAGGCCGTGGCCAGTTGGGACTGGAGGCTGTTGATCCGCTTGATCTGGTCCCGGTTGGCGGTGGACAGGGCCGTGGCGAGCTGGGCGCCCTGCTGCGGGCCCAGGCCCACGATCTGCTCCAGCAGGTCCTTGCCCAGGCCCCGCCGCTGGAGTGTGGCGAGCTGGGAAGAGAACTTCTTGACCTGGTCCACGGCGCCCTGGAGGCCTGCCGTAAGGCTCCTGGTGGTGAGCGCCGCCCCGTCCTGGAGGCTCTGTGCCAGGTTCTGCAGGCTGAAGGACTGGAGCGCCTGGTTGGCCGTGTCGGTGGCGAACTTCTGGGCGTCCGCGATCCGCTGGGCCAGGCTGTCCCGCTGGGCGGCCAGGCTCTGCAGGCGCTTGTTCCCGGCGTCCACCAGGGCCACGAGGCGGTCATCGAGCCGGGTCTTCTTGCCCGAGAACGCGCTGATGATGTCCTTGGCCAGCTTGTCCGTGGTGGCCTTGATCTTGGCGGCGGTGCCGGTCAGGCCGTCGATGAAGCCGCGGCCGACGTCCGTTCCGATGCGCGCGAACACCTTGGACGGGCTGTGTGTCTCCAGCGCGTTGCGGGCGGCTCCGGTGGCGCCGTCGGCCATGTCCGCGGCGGCGGCCGCCACCAGGCCGGCGTTGGTACGGATGCCGTCCACCATGCCCTGCACCACGTCCGCGCCCACGTTGTCCAGCAGGCTGCCGATACCGGCGAGCAGGGAGCGCAGGGTGGACAGGCTGCCGCTCACGGCGGCGCCGCTGCTGCTCGTCGCCGCGGTCGCGGAGGCGGCCAGGGTGCGGGCCTGTCCGGCGAGGATGCCCACCAGGCCGGACTGGTGGGCGAGTTGCACGGCCCGTCGCGGGTCCGTCAGTGGGATGACCACCTCGGGGCCGGCCTCGCCGATGAGGGCGTGGGTGGGGCCGAGGACGATGCCGCCCTTGGCGAACGGCAGGTACTTGCGGACGCTGCTCGGGATGCCGGCCTTGACCTTGGACATGATCTGGGCGCCGATGTTGCCGATCGCGCCGAGGATCTTGCCGGGCAGGCCGGAGAACAGCGACACCACGCCCGAGATCAGCCCGGACACGGCGGACCGCACCCGGTTGGTGGCGCTGGAGAAGGCGTTGGCGATCTTGCCCGGCAGGGCCGACAGGGCGGAGACGATCTTGCCGGGCAGGCCCCGGAAGAACGAGACGGCCGTGGAGATGAACCCGGTGATCCCGGAGCGGGCGGAGTTGAAGGCGCTGGTGAAGTTCCGCAGCAGGAAGGAGCCCAGCGACGACAGGGCGGAGACGATCTTGCCCGGCAGGCCCCGGAAGAACGACACCGTGGCGGAGATCCAGCCGGACACCGTGGACGTCACCGAGTTGAACCCGGATCGGAAGGCGTTGAGCAGGAACGAGCCCAGGGACGACAGGGCGGACAAGATCCGGCCCGGTAGCGCCTGGAAGAACGCAGCGGTGGACGAGATCCAGCCGGACACGGTCGACGTCACCGCGTTGAACCCGGCGACGAAGGCGGACAGCAGGAACTGGCCCAGGGAGACGAGCCCGTTGTAGATCCGGACCGGCAGTTCCGTGAAGATGAAGACGAGCGCGGCGATCTCGGTCAGCGCGACGATGATCAGGAGCGCGACGGCGCTGGTGAAGGCCTGGACGAGCAGCCCGGGCAGGGCCTTCAGGCCGGCCACGATCTGGCCCGGCAGCGCGACGAAGAAGTCGATGACGGACTGGACGGCGGTCGTCAGTCCGGACTTCGCGGTCTCGAACGCGTCAACGAAGAACTGGCCGATGCTGGAGCCCAGCGACGACAGCCCGGAAGTGATCTTGCCTGGCAGGCCGGTGAAGAAGCCGACCACGGCGTCGATCCCGGTCGACACGGCCGACTTGGCTGTCTCGAACGCGCTGACGAAGAAGTGACCGATGCCGGAGGCCGCGGACTTCACGGCCGAGACCGTGGCCAGGAATGCGTCCCGCAAGGCGCGGCCCACGGCGTCCACCACGGTGCGGACGATCGCGAACCGCTGGTACAGCAGGTAGATCGCTGCGACCAGGGCGACGACGCCCACGATGATGGCGCCGATCGGCGAGGCTGCGAACGCCAGGTTGAGCGCGATCCAGGCCCCGCGTACCAACTGGAAGATGGCGACGGCGGCGTTGACGGCCTTGACCAGGCCGAACACGGCCACGCCGGTGACTATGAGCGGCGCCGCCAGACTGACGACGGGCCCGACCAGTTGGGCGAGCAGCGCGACCACGGGGGCCAGCGGGACGAGCAGGTCAGCGGCGGACCGAACCAGGGAGGCAGCCGCTACCGCCAGCGGAGGCAGGGCGGGGGCCAGCGCGATGACGGCGGTGCCGATGTCCTGGAAGACGACCGCGAGCTGCGGCAGCCCGCCCTGCACGGCGGTGCCGAGCTGGTTGATCAGCTCGACGAGGACCGGGCCCAGGCCGGTCACGATCGGCGCCAGGGCGGGCGCGATCTTGCCGACGTTGCCCACCAGGGCCGAGATGATCGGGCCGAGTTGCTGGGCGACCTGGCCGACCGTGGTGAAGATGTTGCCCAGGGCGGTCTGCCCCTGGGCGGAGTTCACCAGGTCAGAGACGGCCTTGGTGACGGTCTGGAGGTTGTTGAGGACCCCCGCCCCGGCGCCGTCGCTGGCGGCGAACAGGCCCGAGAAGATGCCTTTGACGTTCCCGGCGATGTCCCCGAGCCGCGCCAGGGTGTTGACCGCGCCGTCCACCCAGGAGACGGCCTGGCCGCCCTGGGCGATGGTCTGGAGCCAGTCCCCGAACTTCTGCCCCAGGTTGGCGATGCCGCCGCCGAGCTCCGGGCCGAACTGCTCGGCGACGACGGAGGCGACCTGGAGCAGGCCGGCCGTCAGCTTGTTCGTCGTCTGGGCCAGGCCGGTGACGGCGGAGCCCGTGGCGGTGAGGATGGTCCGGACGTTGGCGACGCCCTGCGAGCCCTGGATGTAGCCGAGGACGCCGCGCGCCGCCGACCCCCAGCCGCGGGCGATCTGTGCCAGCCCGGTCTTGAGGGGCCCGTTCAGGGCCTTGGCCGTGGCGGTGATCTGCCCCTGGAACTGGGTGAAAAAGGCGTCTTGGACGCTGTTGCGCAGCTGCTCGAACGCTGGCTTGAGCGCGCGGACCTCGCGGGCGGCGGCCTGGGCCTTGGGGCTCAGCGCGTCCAGGGAGGCCGCGAAGTCGTCCGCGTCGTCCGTGAGCGCGGACTGGAAGGCGTCGCCGACGCCGAGCGTGGCGAGCTTGAGAGCGCCCAGGGCGGCCTGGAACCCGATGACGGCCGCGGGGACGGCCGCGAGGAGACCGGCCGCCGGGGCGAGTGCGGCGACGAACTTGCCGACCGCCGTGGCGGCGCCGGCCGCCGCGATGGCGAAGGCGCCGAACTTCAGCGCCTTGACGAGGACGCCGCCCACCTTGCCGGCCAGGCCGGACAGACCGGTGAGGGTGCGTTGGAGCTGGTCCCGGTCGACGTCGATCGGGATGCGTACCGGCGGCGCGTGGTGGGTGCGCAGCGCGGCGTTGAGCCGGGTCAGGTCCGGGTCGACCCGGATGCTGATGGGCGGCAGTCGCCGCAGCGCGCGCTCCAGGAGGGCGCGGAACCGGGCGGCGTCCGCCTGGGCCGGTACGGTGACCGCGCCGAGCGCCCGCAGGTCCCGGCGGAGTTGGGCAGCGAGACGGGTTGTGTCCGGCTCCACCCGCACCTGGGCGACCAGGCCGCGCAGCGCCCGGTTGAGCCGGGCCTGGAACCGGGTCGTGTCCGGGGAGACATCGACCGTGGCCGACAGGCGACGCAGGGCCCGCTGGAGCCGCGTCTCGAAGCGGGTGACGTCCGGGGCGAGATCGACCGTGGCGACCAGGCCGCGGAGCGCCTGGGTGACCCGGGTCTGGAACTCGGCCAGGTCCGGGGAGACGTCGACCGTGGCGACCAGGCCGCGGAGCGCCTGCTGAATCCGCGCCTGCAGGCGGGTCGCGTCCGGGGCGAGATCGACGGTGGCGACCAGGCCGCGCAACGCCCGCTGGACGCGGACCTGAAGACGGGTCGCGTTCGGGGAGACGTCGACGGTGGCCGACAGGCCACGCAACGCCCGCTGGAGCTGTGCCTGGAACCGGGCGGTATCCGGTTCCACCCGTACGGAGATCGCGGCAGTCAGGCCCCGCTGGATGTTCCGGCGGATCTGCTGGCCGATGTTGCGGGTCGCGCGTTCCAGGGCGTTCTGGATCCGCTGCCCGAGCTCCTGGGCGTCAGCGACCGCAGACGTGTCGTCCAGGTCGATCGTGATGCGGGCTGAGCCGTAGTCCTCTTCCTCGCCAGCCACCGGGCAACCTCACGAAGTGAGCGTTGCCCGGCCCTTAACCAGTCGGCGAGCGGCCAGGGCGCGCGGCCCGGCCTGAGTCCAGATTATCCGTTACGGCCGCCGGTGACCTGGGCGTCTTCGGCGGTCACTGCGGCCATGAGGGCCTGGGCCTGGTCCAGGCGCATCCCCCGCGCGGCTGGCCGGCCCGTCGTGGCTCCGGCGCGGCGCGCGCTCGCGGGCGGGGCGTACAGCGTGGCCCGGTTGCGGGCGCGTTCCCCGTCGTCCTTGGCGGCGCTGTCCATGGAGGCCTCGGCGGCGGCGAGCATCGTGCGCAGGCGCCAGGTGTGGGCGTCTACCCCTTCGAGCGCGAGCGCGCCGGTCCACCCCTCCCAGCCCGCTGCGATGCTTTCGCAGAGCCGCCAGACGACCCAGTAGGGCGGGCGTCCGCGCCACCTCCGTACAGCTCGGTGACCCACTCCATGAGCTGCACCAGGATGCGGTCCGGCATCGGCATGGCCCACTTCACCCGCGCCCCGTCCGCCTGGCCCGCGGCCTGCTCCGCCTCGCTCTCGTCCTGGTGGGTGCTCAGCACCACGCCGTCCTTGACGACTTCCAGGGCCATGAACCGCTGGGCGTCCTCCTGGAGCATCAACTGGGCGAGGAACCCGCGCAGGCCCCGGGCGGCGCCGCGCAGCTTCTTCGGGTCCAGCGTCGACAGGTCCTCCAGGTCGATGCCCTGGGCGGCCATCTGCGCATCGCGCAGGCTGCCGAACGCGTCCATGAACTCGTCGCCCATGACCTCGGGCTCGAAGCGGAGTTCCGTGCCGTTGACGGTGGCGACGTGGGGTTCGGTGTTGAACGAGAAGTTCTTGCTTGCCACGGGGCGTGTCCTTGTCTCCCGCGCCTCGCCCGGCCCTCAACCAGTCGGCGTGAGGATCAGGGTAGCCGTTGGTGCAGGACCTCCCTCGACTACATACCAGCCGTCGGCCCGACGGTGTTCAAGGGACTAAGCTCCGTGCGACATGATGCCTTGCCGTGGAAGCCGAAGTGATTAGCGAATTGCTGGGGCTTGCCGAGAATCAACAGCAAGTCCCAACAACGCCGCCCAGCGCGTGCCGTATCAGCTCCCCGTCCTTCCTGGGCACCGCCAGGTCATACGTCCCAGCGCCCGTAATGAGTTCGTATCGCTCGAACTTCCGGGCCAGGCGTACCTTCCCGGCCGCCGGCTTCAACCGGAACGGTTCCTGAAGGGTCGCACTCCGGCCTCCTCGCGCGTCGTTCCAGACCGGCGCCTCACCGGCAGCGACCCGAAGGTAGCCCTGCCTCAGCCTCGCGATCTCCTTGCCCTTACCGACCGAGACCCTGACCGTCCCGCCGATGCTCTTTGTGAACCCAACAATCCGTAGCGGCTGGCCGGCCTCGAAGTCCGCGATGTCCCCCGCGGGTGTGCGGCGCCGGATCCGCGCCCAGCGCAGCAGCACGTCCACCAAGGTCTCGGTACCGGCGGAACGTCGTTCCGCGCGCGAGCCCGTCACTTTCCCTCCCACGTCGCCAGGACCGCGTCTACGAATTCCCGCGGCGGCTGGTAGCCGTGGTCCGCCGCATAATGAATAACCAGTGCCGGGGCGGCGTAGACACAGCCTTCACCGCCCCACACGTGGACCTCTCCGCTGCCGATGAACTCGTCTCGGAACCGGACGTTCTTCCGCGCTTCCTCAAAGGTCGGGCAGAAGTCGCAGATATGCATGCCCCGGTAGACGTTCACCTTGTCCTTGGCTAGCTCTAGGAGGGCCTCCACAAATCCCTCGGGGACGTCACCCCGGGGGAACTCGTGTCCCTCGGCAAGCCACCCCACGTTCAGCAAAGACGCTCCGGACCCGGCGCGCTGGCCCGTCTCATCCTGGTCGGCCGAGTCCTCGTACGGGCTGAGGTCCTTGTAGTACGCCATTGCTCACCTCCTGGGTCATGTGCTCGCGGAAACGCTGATCGATCTGCCGTAACAATTCTGTTCGTTCGCTACGCGCGCTCGAACCGCTGCGGCAGTTCGCCGGAGTCCCACATACGATCGAGCCTTCCGAAGAAAAGATCGCTGTCGGATTCCATGTCGATCCTCTCCGCGCGGGACAGCGCGGCCAGGGGATCCGTGAAAAGCAACCCTGTCGGTCTCGGGCCCGTGTTTCCACTGAAGTGCCGACAGGCGGCACACCACGTGTAGCTGATGACGGTCTCCCGGCCAGGTCCGCGGTCGGAGGCGTACATATAAGTCCGAACCGCAGTGTTTCCGCAGACTGGGCACACCCGTTCCCTCGGCTCGTCGATGAACCGCGGCCCGACGCCCAGTGCCTGGACGTGCCTCCAGTCATAAGATTTCACGGGTCGCCCTCACCTGTCCTGGATCGCTTCACCGGCCTGATTTCCTGTTGAAGAGTTCAAGCATTCTCAGTCCGTATGCCTCTGCGGCAGATTCCTTGCCACCGAAGTCGGCCGTACCCATCGAGACAAAGCTCTGGTGATGATAAGCCTCGTGGAAGATCGTGAGGACGGCGGTGTCCATGTCGGCGAGGCCCGCGTCCGAGATCTGGATCACCGGTCGCCCCCGGGGGCCCAGTTCCGGCGCACCTCCCGGGTGCGGGCTGTAGCCGTACGCGACCAGGCCGTCCGGCGTCGTGATCTCTGGGACATGCACGATGTCGAAGTGGTCCACGCTCATGCCGACTCGCCCCAACGCCATCTTGACGTGCTTGACGCTCACGCCCCCCTTCTGACCGCCGGGCGCCTTCTGGGAGCTCCCTCGGTACGCGCCCGCTGTACGGACACCGTTGCTGGCCGTCGACGCCGCGTCCGAGCTGGCGGCAGCCGCACCAGACGATTCTGCCGCCTCGGATCTGACAGCCGTCTTCGCCCCCTTGACCACGGCCGCAACACCCAGCCCAGCGGCGCCCGCAGCGCCCGCGATCACGGCCCCGCCTTCACCGATCACTCCGGCCGCCGCTCCCGTTACCGCGGCTCCAAGGCCCCCGATCTCGGCCCCGGCCGTGAAGCCCTCGGCGCCTGCCACCAGGACGGCGCCGCACACGCCGGCCGTCGCCGCCACGCAGGCGACCGCGCCGACGACCACCGCAGTTGCGACTACGGCCGCAAGTACCGGGTGCCGCTCGACCGCGTGGTACGCCTTGTGGACGAAGCTGGATGCGTGGCAGGAGAGCGACCAGCCGCAGCTGTGGTGGGAGCTTCCGCCGCCACCGCCGCCGCCACCGCCGCCACCACCGCCGCCACCACCGCCGTTGTCGTTGTCGAGGAAGGAGGTTCCGGAGGTGTCGTTGCCGCCCGTGTTGCAGCCGCCCGGGTCGAGAGCGCAGTTGCCACCCCCGTCAAGCGTCAGCCCGCTGGGGTCGCTGCCGGTGAGCGGGTTATCGGCAGCGTAGGTGTAGCCGTCGATCTGCTGGGCGTCGGCCAGCTCCAGGACTGGATCGTCCGAGACGAAGCGGCCGATCGTCGGGTCGTACTCACGGGCGCCGAGGTGGGTGAGCCCGGTCGTGGCGTCCACCACCCCGTTCACGAAGCCCGTGTCGCCGAGCCACGATCCCGCAGCCGGTTGTGTACCGCGCGGGTTGCCGAACGGGTCCAGGCGGCGCCGGGTGATTGCCTGTGTCGTGGCGTCCACAGAAGTCTCGGCCGTGTTGTGCACGTCCGTGACCTGCCATTGCAGGCCGCCGGAGCTCGTGCGCACCGCCACTGTCTGTCCCGCCCAGGAGTAGTAGCGCGTACCCGTGGTCGTCGTCGCCCCCTTGGCGAGGTGGACCTCCGTGTCCCCCAGATACAGCGTGGTTCCCGAGTCGTCACGCAAGAGGAGGCGGTTGCCGTCAGCGTCGTACAGGTACGAGGCCGCCGTCCCGTCCACGTTCGTCACCTTCGCGAGGTGGCCTTCGCTGTCCCAGTCCAATATCTGGGTCTTGCCGTTCAGCGTGCGGGTGTGGGTGTTGCCCGCGCCGTCGTACGAGTAGCTGTTCTTGGTCGTCGTGGAGCCCGTGGTTGTCGTCGACGACGACAGGGTGTGCGGCTGGGCATCGCCCTTCGGCGGATACCCGTACGACGTCGAGGTGTCGGAACCGCCCGCTGTGGTCGCGTGGTCAACGTCGGTCTTGCGATTGCCCAGGTCGTCGTAGTCGTACTTGTGCCAGTACGGCGCCGGGCCGCCGAGGACCGCCGTGGACGCGGCGGCGGCACAGCCGTCGGTGGCAGTCCAGGCCTCGGTGAGCCGGTCGTGGCCGTCGTAGCGGTAGCACTGCACGTCGTCGGTGCTGTCGGCGTGCGTTGCGACCTTGGTCGGGTTGCCCGCGTCGTCGTAGGTGTACATCGTGTCCTGGACGGGGGCGCTCTGCACATCATCCGTGACCAGTTCACGCCGGAGGCGGCGGGTGCCGTCCTCGTACGTGTTGCTGATCTGGAGCCACTTGGCGGTGTCCGAGGAGGAAACCCCCAGCGTGATCTGGCTGATGTCGCTCAGCTTGGTGTAGTCGGTGTTCTGGACGTAGCCGGTGGCGCCATTCAGCGTCGTCGGCATGCTCAGGTCGTTGTAGCCGTACTCCAAGGACTCGGCGGGCAGTCCGCCGGCCGCCGGGTCGGAGGTGACCTGGATGGTGCCGTCGAGGTTGTAGCCGGTCGTCGACGTGTACTGACCGGCCAGTGCCTCCTCACCGGTGACCGAGGGGATGGTGACGCGGGTCAGGGTCGGCCGGTAGAGGGAGTCGTAGGCGCCGATCTGGCTGATGTACGCACTGCCGGACGAGCCGCCGACGTACCGGATCGCCGACGTCGGCTGCCCCTTGGCCACCGAGTCGTAAGTCCACTTGGCCAGTTCGTGCGCTGCGTCCTTCGTCTTGCCGTCGTACATGTCGGTCTTGCGGCCGAGAATGTCGTAGCTGTAGCTGAGCGTCTTCTCGTCGGCCGTACCGAGCGCCGTCGTGGTCGTGGCGACCCGGTCCAGTTCGTCGTACGTCGTCTGCGTCGTACCCGCGTCGGGGTCCGTCGACGTCGTCTTGCGGCCCATCAGGTCGTAGCCGTACGACCAGGTGTTGCCGTCGTCGTCGACGACCTCCTTGAGCCGGCTCTTCGCGTCGTAGTGGTACTTGATGGACGTGTAGGTCCCGGTCGGGGTGCCGTCATCGTACTGCCGGGTCTCGGTGGTGCGCCCGAGGGTGTCCGTGAGGGTCGTCGTCGCGATGCCGCCCTGGGGCGGGGTGACCGTGACGCGGTCGCCGCCGTACGTCGTCGACGTCGTCCAGTGCTTGTCACCAGGGGCGTAGAAGTCGGCCGCCGTGGCGCGGCCCGCGCCGTCGTAGGTGGTTAGGGTCTGGGACGGGACTGCGGAGGTGATGTTCGCCAGGGTTCCGGACGGGGAGGTGTTGTCGGTGTAGTCGGTGTCCGCCTCGACTGGCAGGCCGCGGCTGTCGTACTTGGTCTCGGCGATGACCCGCCCGCCGCCCGGTGCCGGAGTCTGGGTCTGGCGGGGGCGCAGCAGCGCGTCGTAGAGGGCGTACGTCGTGTCGTAGGTCGAGCCGTCGTTGTTCAGCTTGCCGGTTGAGACCGCGGAGGCAGCGGTGTTGGAGATCGAGTACGTGTACACCAGGCTGGCGGACTGCCCAGAGGACTTGTTGCGGTTGGCCAGCCACAGGCTGGTCAGGCGGCCGAGGCCGTCATATGCGTAGTCGGTGCGCTTGTTGTTGGGGTCGACGACCGAGGTGGCGAGGCCGCGTGCAGGGTCGAAGGTGGTGGTGGTCGAGTAGAGCTTCGCGTCCTGCGTGACCGTGCTGGTCAGCGGGCCGCCGGTGGTCGGGGTGTAGGTGGTTTTGCTGACCGTCGTCCCGTCCGCGTCTTGGACGGAGTCGACTCGGCCCTGGGTGTCGTAGTGGCTGGTGGAGACGGTCTGGTAGACGGGGCTGCCGTTGCTGTACGAGGACAGGCGCTGTGTCGACGTTTCGTCGCCGAGGGTCGGGGCGGTGCCGTAGGTCTGGCTGTCGTAGAGGGTGCGGACGTCGGAGATCACGTCGTCGGGGCGGGTGGTGTTGGCGTCGCAGGGCACGTCGACGGTCTCGACCCGGGTGGGGAAGGCCATCAGCCAGTCGGTGGTGTTGTTGGCGATCGTGGTGCGGGTGCATTGCTCGTCGCCTTGGGCGGCCGTGTCGCCCTGGTCGTCGACTGTCAGTGCCGCACCGGTCGTCGGGTCGTACGTCGTCGAGACCAGCGTGTTGCGGGGGTCGCCGGAGGACAGATCAGTACGGGAGTGCACGGCCGCAGGGCGGGTGAAGTAGCTGCTGCGGGTGCCGTCCGTTGCTGTCTGGTGGATCCACTGGTCGGTGATGGTGCCGGACACCTCGGCGGAGCCGTTGTAGGTGATCGACTCGCGGACGTTTCCGGCGAGCGGATCGTCGTCGGTCACCGAGGTCTTGGTGGAGTCGGTGACCTTGGCGCTGCGTGTGGTTCCGTCGGACTGCTTGTCGCCGTCCATGCCGCGGAAGTAGGTGGCTTCGGTCTTCGTCCGTGTGGACTGTGCGTCGCCCGTGGTCGTGGTGACGCTGCCGTAGCCGCGCCACTGCGACCAGGTCTTGCGCTTGGCGGGGGCGGTGACGTTGTCGGTGTCGTAGTGCCAGGCTGCCGGGCCGTTGTAGGTGTAGTCGGTCTCCTTCAGCGGTGCTCCGCCGGTCGGGTCGGACTCCGTGATCTGGGTGACGACGTACTTGTGGAACCAGTCCAGTTGAGGATCAGGCGTGAATGGCGGCTGCCAGTATGTGGGGAAGCAGCGCAGGGTGTCGGAGTCCGGGCTGCTGGGCATGGTCGTGCCGGCGACGCACTGTGGGTTGGAGTAGTTGACGGTGAGGACCGAGCCGGTCTCGGAGGTGATCGTCCGCACCCGCCACTTGACCAGCGCGGCGATGTCGTCGTGGGTGGTGTCGACCCGGTTGAACAGTTGGACGCCGGCGAAGGTGACCGGCGGCATGGCCGTGGTGGAGCCGTCTTTGCCGGTGCGGGTGATGGACTTCAGCCACAGGCCTGCGGAGGTGCCGTCGCCGGGGTCGGGGAAGGACTGGTCAAGAGCCCAGGTGTCGGCGTCCCGGTAGGCGGGTGGGGTTTGGCTCGCGTCCCAGATGCTGGTGGTGACGCCGGTCAAGCGCTTGCGGGAGAAGAACGTCGGTCCGGTCGCCGAGCACACTTTGCCCGAGGCACAGATCTGGTCGTAGGGGACGTCCGGCCAGTGTGCGGCGGTGGTGGAGGTGAGTGAGGAGCAGTTTTCGCTGCTGGTCACCAGGCACCGTTCGGCGGTGGTGAAGGAAACTTTCTCGGGTGCGGTGCCGAACACGGTGGAGGAGGTGATGCCGTAGTCGATCCGGCTGAGATAGCTGGCGCGGTCGTACACCGTCCCGTTGCCGGTGGTGGTGCCGTTCTCGGCGTAGTAGTTGGTCTCCTTGGTGTACCAGTACGACATCGCGTTGCCGTGCGGGTCTACGACGTAGTCCAGGTTCCAGCGCCAGGCCTGGGTGAGTGCCCGTCCGGAGAAGCTGGTGCCCTGGTCGTAGCCGGGTTCACCGGAGTCGTCGCCGAACACGGGAACGGTGTCGACGGAATTCGTGAGGGGGTTGCCGGTGGCCCAGCCCGGCAGGCGGTTCTTGCCGAAGACGTACTGGGTGCCGTCCGGGGTGGTGACCGTCCAGAACTCGCCGTCGTTGTCACCGTTCGTGGCACCGGTGGAACGCACCACCCGCTCGCCGTCGTCGGTCTTGGCGTGCCAGTCGCCGGTGGTCTTGTCCTTGATGAGCGGGCTGGACTTGCCGCCGAGGACCAGGGTGGCGTTGTCGTTTGCCCAGCACTCGTCGTTCTTGCCGGTCTGTCCGTCGTCGTCGCAGGAGTCGTATGAGCGTTCGATGTATCCGGTGGTGAGGTCGAAGCCTTCGCCGACCCAGGACGGCTGGTTGTTGGTGGACGGCAGCCGCCCGTCGACGCTCTGCGCGTCGTAGGTGAGAGCCAGGTTGGGGGACGGACCGCCGTTAGACGGGGGTACCGGAAGCGGGTACGACCAGGTGAAGTCACCGCTGGAGCCGCCCGCGCTCCAGGAGGCGGACGGGTTGAGGGGGGTCGCCTGGAAGGAGCCCGTTCCGGACTTGGCGGCGGCGGTCGCGGCGAGGGCCGTCACAGCGGAGGCACTGACGGCGGTGGTGGCCGTGAGGGTGTGGTGTGTGACGTCGTTCTGGGTAGCAATCGGGGTCGTGGCCTGGCACTTCTTGACGCTGGGGGTGGTGAGCGCGCAGGCGGGCAGACGCATCAGGGTCAGCCGGGAGGCGTAGTCGCCGCCGTAGGCGTGGGCGAAGCCGGAGTAGTCCAGGGTCACCCGGGTCTTGCCTGTTCTCTGGCTCCCGTCGGCGCGGGCGAGAGACAGTACGGTGCCGTTGATGCCGAGGGCGGCTGCGGTGCGGTGTGCAGCCACCTTGACTGCCACCTTCGCCGGGGCTGCGCCGGTGGTCGGCGCGCTCACCTGGACCCGCATGCCGCCCACCGAAGTGGCCTGGGCACGGGTCTTCTCGGCTGCCACGGGCACCGTGACAGCGGACGCGGTCGGCCAGTGTGCCGGCTGCGAAATCTGCCTCGCGGTACGGGTGGCGGCCGCTTTGGCCGGGTCCTTCCTCGTGGCCTTCTTGGCCTTGAAGGGCACCGCGGTGCCGTTCTTGACATCCGGTGCGTGCACCGTGTGGTGCCCGTGTGGCTGGGTTGCCCACACCGCCGGGGCGGTGCCCAGTCCCGTGGCCACCAGGGCGCTCGTGGTGACAGCGACGACCCACAGCCGTGTCCGCCGTAGCCCATCCATGACTGCTCTCCCGTTTCGTGTGAAAGTCCGCTGAGGTTCGGTCACGCCCGCCGTGTCGGCGGGATGGTGCTACAGCGGGATGGGCGCTTCGGTGTTGTACATCTGGTCGATGTCGGTGTCGGACATGACGCCGGTCCACACCCGTACGTCGTCCACGAGGCTGTGCGCGTAGTCGCTGTACGCGCCGGTGCTGATCCGACCGCGGCCGATGTTGAAGGTGCCGGTGGCTTGCCAGGGCGTGTCGAAGACGACGCCGTCCCCAGTGCTGTCGTCGGTGTCGGTGTCGCCCTGAGCCCCTTGCCGGACTCCATTGACGTAGAGGAACAGCTGGTGGTGGGCACCGTCGTAGACGCCGGTCAAGAGCGTCCAGGAACCCGGGTCCACGAGTTGGGCGGATGCGATATCGGCGGGCACCTTGACGACCGAGGCGCTGGTGGTGTCGGCGCTGGTGCGGCCGAACACCCACATGCCCTGAGTGGAGCCCGCCGCCTGGTCGTACCACAGGCCCCAGGAGTCGCGTACGCCGCCGGACTGGGTGGCGATCCTCATGTGATGGGCCACGCTCGTGTCGGACAGGGCACCCGTGTCGAGGTTGGCCCAGGCCGCCACGGTGAAGTCGCCCTGGGAGTCCACGATCGGGCCGGAGGCCGTGGCATTGGCCGTCGAAGTGCCGTTCAGGGACAGCACGTTGCCTTTACCGCCGTCGGTGTCCGTGGTCCAGGTTCCGCCGGAGGCGACGGTGGCGGTGTGGCCGTATCCCGAGGAGTCCGAGGCCGTCGTGCCTGAGGTCTCCCCCATGCCCCAGTCCGCAGCGAGAGCCGGCTGTGCGTGGCCCGTGCTCGCGTTCGTCATCGCCTGGAGGTCGGCGATCTCCTCCTCGGACAGGATCCGGTTCCAGGCGGTCACCTCGTCCACCTGTCCCGGGAAGTAGTCGGTGAAGGTCCCTCCTGCCTGACCGCGGGCGATCTGCAGCCCGCCGGTGGCCTGCCAGGGAGTGGTGAAAGCGACCGGATCGCCTTGTGGCACGCCGTTGACAAAGAGCTGGATGGTCTGCTCCTGCGCGTCGTACACACCCATCAGATGCGTCCAGACTCCGACCGCCGGGGTCATCGTCGAGATGGAACGGACGATGGTCGGCGACGCAACGTCCGAGGTGTACCGGTTGAAGATCCACGCCTGATAAGAGGTCGAGTAGTACAGCGCGAATGCTGACCCGTTGACTCCCGACTGCGCGACGGCCACAGCATTGTGGGCGTTGCCGGTCAGGCGGACCCAGGCAGCCACCGTGAAGCTCTTCGTCGTGTCCAGAGCAGAGGAGTCCGTCGTTGCGTATGCGGCCGCGCCATCGCCCTGAAGGGCTTTGCCGAGCCGGGCCTTGTCGCTCCAGGTTGCTCCACTCTTCAGGGTCGCGTTCTTGCCGTTCACGGAGTCAGCCGCAGTGGACCCGGTGCCCTCGTCCATCGACCACTGATCGACCGGACCGGCGCCCGGCGCCACCTTGAAGGAGTAGGTGTAGCTGAGCGACCCGTTGCCCGCTGCGTCCCAGGTCTGGACGGTCAGGGTGTTCACGCCTCGCACATCCGGCGCCAGGGACACCGCGTAGCTGGTGGTCGCGGTGGTGAAGGTCTTGGTCCGCACCGGGTTGTCGTTGAGCTGGTACGTGTACTTGACCACGTCCGAAGCCCCGTTGGCCTTGAGCGTGAATGGCGCGGGCGCGCCCACGCCGCCGTAGGCCGTGCAGTCGTCCGGGTTGTCCGGGCTTGCGCACTCCTGGTACGTCGTGGAGTCGACGTCCGGCTGCACCGGCGCCAAGGAGTCGATCCGGAACCAGCAGCCGGCGGTCCAGCCCGAGTACATGTAACCGGTGATGCCGTCGAAGGAGTACTTGTACTGGCTGCGGGCGCGGAACCAGTATGTCTGCCCGTTCGTCAGCGCCGGGGTTGTCCAGGTGCTGGTCGTCCCGGAGGTCGTGTAGGCCGATGGGCTGCCCGAGCCGGCCAGCGGGTCGGTGGCGTCGGCGTCGTACTTGTACACCTCGAAGTTGGGCCGCAGCGTCGACTGCGAACCGTCCGCCGACTTCGGCGCCGCACCCAGCGTGGGCGTCGTGTCCCGGATCACGGCGGCCGTGGCGCGGGTCGTCGCACACGCCAGGTTCGGGTTGGACAGCTTCACCCCCGTCGGTGCGGACGGCTTGGACACGAAGGTCACCGACAGGGTGGGCTTGTGGTCCGACGGGGAGGCGAACTGCTTCCAGGCAATGTCGTCGCCTTCGTCGGCGGCTCTTAGCCCGAGTGTGGTGGTCGAGGACGACTGCCCAGCGGTGTAGCTCACGGCGTCTGTGGCATCGAAGTCGACATTCCCACCGGGGCAGGAGGATGAGTAACCCTTGGCGGTGCTGACGGAGTCCACCTGGGCGGACCAGGCCGGCTGTGCCGACCACTTGGTGCTGGAGGAGATGGTTCCCGTACGCCACAGTTGCACGGCCTTGTCGGTGCAGTTCGCCGACCACACCTCAAGCGCCGTGAATGTCGCCGAGAGGATTTTCTTGCCGCCAAGGGTGTGTGTGTCGAACTGATACAGCGAACGCGCCTTCTTGTTGTCCACCCACGCGTCGTAGCCGACACCCAGCGCGTGCGAGGTCTTCCAGAACGAGGTGTCCGGCGAGCTCGTCCACACCGTGGTCCACCCCGACAGCGACGCACTGGTCGTCTGGGGGTCGAGCACCACGGGGTAGGTGGTGTCCGGGTCGTCGAGGAAAGCCTGGTCCGGCTTGAACGTCAGCGCGTCGTCCGAGGCGGTCACGTCCATGGCGGTCGCGCGGGCGCCGGGGAGGGGTCCGTCGAGGGCACCGGCTTCGGCAACGGCCGTACGCAGGGCGGCGGTCGACACCGCGTACGAAGTGCGCGACGCCGTCGTGGCCGCCGCCGAGGTCCCGGAGGTGGTGGCGGACGTCGAGGAGTCGTACATCAGCGCGCTGCCTGTGGTGAACACTGGCTGTCCCCCGGCGTCGACGAAGGCCGCGCCCCCGGAGTGGGTGTCGTACGCGGAAACGCCGTCGACCGAGACGGGGAAGCGGACGCTCGCCAGATCCGGATCGGATGCTGCCTCGCGGGACTTGACGACCAGGTTCTCGCTGAAGCCGTCCGCCGTCGCCTTGACCACCAGGTCTGTACCGGGCATGACATCTGGATACGTGGCCGTGGAACCGGAGAGCGTGGGCGGTGGCAACGTCCAGGGCGAGCCGACACTGTAGGTCTTGCCGTCCTTCGTGATGCGCGCCAGGGGGTAGTGGGCACCGCCCCCGGAGAAGGAGATGTCCACGGGGACGGCCTTCGGCACAAGCTCGCCGGAGGAGGTCGTCGCGAGATCGGTGTCGACGGGCACCCAGCCCGATGCCTGCCGCACGCGCACCGCTTCGGCGTCGAACTCAACGGTGAATGTGCCGTCCGGCTGCGCCATGACCAGTTGCGTGGGCGTCGTCTCGGCATCAACCGGAACGGACAAACCCGACAGCGCCGCCTTTTGCGACGCGGCCGCCTCGGGCGACAGGTCACTGTCGACAGCCGACGGCGCGTCACCGGTCGTCGCCTGCGCAGCAGCCGCCTGCACGCCGACGGTACCGACCAACTGAACGATGAGCACGGATGCCGCCAGCCAGACCCGGCGCCCTCGCACCCGCTCGGCACGTCGTCCCCTAACAGCACGGCAAAGCATCCGAGTTGACCTCATGTCCCCCACTCCGCAGTCACACGATTTCCACAGCCGCAAGATCAAAACCCAGCAGATTTCACCTGTCAACCACATGCAGACTGAGCAGATTTCGCCGAATCCACGCACGACGCCCGAACCGCACGCCACCTTGAGGCAAAGAGGGGAAAATTTAGCCAAAAGAAACAGAGATCAACTGGTCATCAAATGGAAATCTCCGCCCACAAAGAGAGGGTGTACCCTCAAGCCAAAACCAGGAAATGACAAATTGGAAGAAAATTAGAGGTAAAGCGATAGGCGTGTCGGCGGGCACCCCAACTAGAAATCGCGTCTGCCCACGCGCCCATGGCTCCGGTGCCCTAGTTGGCGACCCGACAGCACCTCAACTCAGCAGTGCAGTCGTCGCTACCGCCCCAGGTGGAGCGCCTCGGCTAGGAAGTTGTTGGGGCGGGTGCCCGGGTGACGCACCAGCTTGGTGAACACGACGTCCCCGCCCACCTCGAACCGCAGGAAGTTGCGGCGGCGGGGTCTGATCAGGTGCGGGCGGGTGCCGTCCAGGACCAGGCGCACCTTGGGGTGATCGCAGATGATGACGCCCTGGAGGCCACGCGGCCCCTCCTGGATGTCGGTGCTGATGAACTCGCCCATGCTGTCCGGGGCCTCCGCCCTGGCGATCCGGGCCACCCGCTCCACGCGCTGCTCCAGCTTGCGCCGGGCGATCCCACCACGAGCCCGCAGCAGCCGTGCCAGGGCGCCCTGGTCCAGGCGTACCTCCACGCTCACGGCGTGATCTCCGAGGGGCACAGACAGCCCGGCAGCGCCACCGTGACGCGCTGCTCCAGGCCCACGCACCCGCCCTGCGGGCCCACGGTGCGCTGCTCGCCGACGAACACCACCCGGCCGCGCCGCTGGTCGCCTGTCGTGGGCAGGCAGCACTCCAGGGCGTTGCGCACGACCACCATGTCGATGTGCAGGACGCGGGCCGCCTCCCCCAGCGCATCGCAGGGCGGCGGACAGCCGCCCTCGTCGAAGGATGGGGCGCAGCGCAGCAGGGTGACCACGAGTTCCACGGCCATGGCGGCCGGCGGCGTGCACAGGGTCCGGCCCCGGGCGGCGGCCGCGGGCAGTGTGCGGTCCACGGTGGGGAACTCCGTGGACGGGTACAGCCGCGCCACGTTGACCGTCAGCTGCCCGCCGGCCCCGCCCCCGGGGCTCTCGTTGCACGGGTCATCGCAGGAGTCCCACGCGGCCGTGCCGGGCACCAGACAGCTCCGACAGGGGCATCCGGGCTGACCGTCCACCTGCCCGGCTGCATCCTGGAGAGCCGCGCAGACACACGCCAGCACGGCCTCCGCCGCCTCTTGGACGGCGTTGAGCTGCAAAGCCATTGTCAGACCTTCCCGTTACGGTCGAATCCGACATAGCAGACCCCCAGGACAGCGGTGGGCGCCGCCCCGGGGGCATCGCCGACTGACAAGGAGTCGACATGTCCGAGAGTACGCGCTGTACCGTGGTCGAGGACGGCGCCAGATGCGCCGCAACGCCGAGGGCGCAGGGCTTGTGTAACCGGCATTACATCCGCTGGCGTCGGACCGGCGACCCGCTCGGCGTGCTCCAGCCGGGCCGCCCTCCCCAGAGCGTGGAGGACGTGGTGGCCCGGGCCCTGGCGATCCCGGCGAACGCCAACGGTTGCCGCATCACCACCGGTGTCTTCGCGACCGCGCGCGGGGGGTACCCGCAGGTGAGCATGGGCAACAAGCGCGTCCGCGTCCACCGGCTGATGCTGGAGCAGGCGCTGGGCCGCCCCATCGGTCCGGGACTGGAGGCGTGCCACACCTGCGACACTCCGGCGTGCTGCGAGCCGTCCCACCTGTTCGAGGGCACGTCGGCCGCCAACCAGGGCGACAAGGTCGCGAAGTCGCGCCAGGCGTGGGGGACGCAGGTCAACACGGCGAAGCTGACGCCGGACCAGGTAAAGGCGATCCGCGAGGCGTACCGCTCGGGCGCCCGCTACCCGAGCCCGCACAGCTCCAGGTCCCTCGGCGAGCAGTACGGCGTGCACCACTCCACCATCCGCGAGGCGGCGAACGGCGGTAACTGGGCGCTCCTCAGCTGACGTCACGGCCATGTCGTCTTCCGGGGGCGCTGGTAATCCACGGAGTACACCCGGGACGGACGGGTAAGCCGTCCCGGGTTCACCGTCATCAGCCACAGGTCCACCTCCTGAACCCCGGTCAGGCCGCTGCTGTAAAACACCGTGGGGTCGGGCATCTCCATCTCGACGCCCTGCCGCTGAAGTCTGGTGATCTTGTTGTTCGCGCGGCATCCACACGAGCCGTTCCCCCCGCACCCCTTCAACAGGTGACACGTCATGGCCGAGACGGCCGCGATCGCGGAGTCGTCCGGCTCGATGCCCCACCGGTAGGTGACGGTGAACGTGCCCTCGGTGCCCTCCGGTTCGGTGAGCTGCTGGCACTTCGGCCAGCACTCCCCGCCCAGGCGCACGAGCAGGCTCGGCGCGTCCACCCGGTACTCCACCCCGGGCACCAGGTCCTGGCCGTCCACGTTGACCCGCACCACGGAGTGGACGGGCCCGCCCAGCTTCACCTCGCACAGCTCCGAGCAGGAGCAGCCCCTGGGGCGGCAGCCGCACGCCGACGCGTTGCGCCACTGGCCGTCAACGCCGATGTACGGCACCCACGGGCCCAGGCCCGCCCCGGCCTGGAACGAGACCGGGGCGAAGTCCAGGCACGCCTGGCGGCACGGCCGTACGGTCACCTCGCACAGGCCGATACGGCGACCGGACAGGCGCCACAGGATCTGTGTGGCCACGCGCTGCCACCGCTCCACCTTGTCCGGGTCCACGCCCTCCACGTCGCAGCACAGGTCAACCGGCCACGGGTCACACGCGGTCGTCTGCAGCGGCATTGCCCACCTCCTGGGCGTCAGGTACGCGGCAGCCGCGCGGTTGGGCGCCGCGCGGCTGCTCGGTGGTTACCAGGTCAGGCCGGAACGGCGACGTAGTCACACGACGGCGCCGGCGGCTCGATGGTGGTGATGAACGTGCGGCGGTGGCAGTCCGCGTCCAGCGGGGTGAGGAGCGGCCCCGGTGTGTTGGCGGCGTCGGCGGCGACCACGTCGTACGGGCCGACGCCCCAGTTACCGCCGGTCTTGGTTGAGCCGGTGACCTGGAGGGTGACCGCCTCGCTGCCGATCTCCAGGTCGCCCAGCACGCCGTTGCTGACCCACGGCAGCAGGAAGTAGATCCACTGGCCGGTAGCGCCGGCCACGCACGCCTCGCCGAGGACTTCCGCCCACAGCTCCACGGCGAAACCCGTGTCGCACTTCACCGAGCAGGTGTCGAACCCGATCGGCTTGCCGTCCCAGCCGAGCACCACCGGCTGGCCGGTGAGGATCTCGATCAGCTCCGGGGAGACGGAGAAGACGTTCAGCTCGAGGTCGAAGCCCCTGAAGGTGGGGCAGCCCTTCTTGAAGCCGCAGACGCGCCCGTTGGCCGCCTTGTACTCGATGTCGTCGCCGTCGTCGCTGTTGTTGTTCATCGCCAGGGACGAGAAGCAGTCGAAGACGTATCCGTTTTCCGGGCCGGCGATGGGGTTGCCACACTGGTCAACCCGGGTGATCCGCATGGTGTCCGCGTTCGCGATGAGCGGGCAAGACATGCCGTGACCTCCTACATTCAGGAAGTCCGGCCCTCAACCAGCGACGTGTGTCCGGCCCGAAGCCAGCGACGGTGTCAGTTTAGCGGTGGCCGTGGTGAGTAGCCGGGCCGCTGCGTACGGGTGCGTTGATCCGGGCCTAGGGGGCTGCGGCGTGGGCGTGGACGGTGACGCCGGCGGCGGGGGCACCGACGGCCAGGACCCCGATCCCGAGGAGCGTGATACCGGCCGCCGCCTGGACGTTCACCGTCGTCGCCGCGGCCGAGTTCGCGGTGATCGTGTGGGAGCGGAACGCGCTGGTGCCCTGGACGCCCACGGTGACGACCGGAGGCACGGAGAACGCCCCAGCGGGCCACGTGAACACCGCGTTGCCGCTGGCGTCGGTCACCACGGTCTGACGCTCGACGCGGCCCGAGGTGGGCGTGTAGTCGCCGCTGGTCGCCATCTCCAGGACCGTCCCGGTCAGATCTCGCGGGTGGACAGGACGAGGAAGTCGCCCCCGGCGATCCCGGTGAATACGAACGCGTCGGCCAGGCGCTCGCCGTTCTTGCCGCCCTGGTCGACGGACCAGGTGCCCGAGGAGCCCGCCGGGAAGGGAACGGCCGGGTCCCCGCCGATGGCCACGGTCGGCGCGCCCGCGAACACGATCAGCGTCACACTCCTCGCGCCGGCCGTGATGGTGACGTTGCCCGCGCCGGTCTGCCTCTGGGCCTTGCTGTCGATCTGGGGGGTCGGGGTGACGCCGCACCGTACGACCGTGCCCGTGGCCACGTAGGCGGTGGTGCCGTCCAGGGTGGTGTCCGACACGGCAGGGGCGCCGGTGCCGGTGGTGGTGTAGTGCCGCAGGAACGGCGTACTGCTCCCGTCCGGCTGGGTGTCGCACAGGATCTCGTACTCGGCGTCCACCGCCGCCGCGGCGGAGACGCTTCCGCTGGTCCCGGACAAGGCTGGCTCCTTTGTGAGTTACGCGATACGCCGGTAGCGCAGGGTCGTGCGCCCGTTGGCGTTGGCGAGGATGGACGCCGTCGTGGCCGTCCCCGTGTTGTTGGTGCGTGCCCCCTCGACGCGGATCGTCGTGGGCTGGATGACCGTGTACTCGACCTGAATCGGACTCGTGCAGTTGTGGCCGCTGCTCACGGCCGCGTTCGAGCTGTTGACGTTGACCTGCGCGATCAGCACCTCGCTGTCGGGGACGACGATCCCGGCCGTCACGTCGAAGAGGCGGGCGCTGACCCAGACGTTGGACGGGTCGACGGCCGCGACGGAGGCCCGGACCGTCGCGTCCAGTTGGTACGTTCCGGCCGCGGGGAGCAGCACGGACAGGCCTGTCGCCAGCCACGCCCCGCTCGCCGACGAGACGAGGTCCAGGACCGTGGCCAGGCTCGCGATGCCGTGTTCGGTGAGGCGCGTGCTCGCGCCGGTGCCGGTCACGGCGTGTCCCCGACCGGCCCGGTCCAGCGGGCCGTCACGCGGGTGCGGCCGTCCTGGTTGCTGACGACGGAGGACACCCCGGACTGGCCGATCTGGTAGGCGTGAAGGGTGATCTGGTCCCCCGCCGTGAGGTTGATCATGAAGCTCGCGGTGCCGGTGTTCTGCGCGCCCGCCGCGGATCCGGACGCCTGGCCGCGCGAGAGGCCGACGACCATCACCTCCGAGCCGCCGATCAGCGTGCCGTTCCGGAACAGTGACGCCACCACGTACTGAGCGATGGCCAGGTTGGCGGGTAGCTGGACGCCCCCGCGCACGTGATAGGTGACCTCCCACACCCCGGAGCGGGGGGCCACCAGCGGAGCAACCTCGGTGACCTCCTCCCACACCCGGTCCGCCGCGCTGAGCGTCCGGGAGCCGCCCGCTCCCCACGTGGTCTGTGCCCACGAGCCGTCCACGCCGAGCGTCCACGTCTGCGGGCAGTCCCCGGCGGCCGGCGCGTCCAGGGTCAGGCCCGGCCCAACCTCGATCGCCGTACGCGGCACGAGGAGCCCACCGGCCGCCCGTACGAGGCCGTTGCAGGGGCTCGGGTCGATGCCGGGCATCAGGCTGCCGCCGCAGCAGGCGCCCGCCATCAGTCGGACACCTTGTGCGCGGCGAGCAGTGAGCGGCCGTTCGTGTCGGACACGATCTGTGCCTGAGTCGGCTGAGTCCCCAGCTGAAACACGGTTTTGGCCTCCATGCGCAGGGTGGTGGGGGCGGTCACGGTCACGTACTTGATCATGGTTGACGTGTCGTTGTCGCCGGTGGTCTGGCCCGCCCCGGCGACGTTCTGCCGGACCTGCGTCACGAACGTCTCGCTGTTCGCGACGACGGCGCCCGCGGTGACGTTGAAGATGCGGGCGACCATGAACGTGCCCGCTACGCCCGTGAAGCTGAAGACTCCTCGGGCAACCATCGTGACCGCCCATCGTCCGGCGGACGGGAGCAGCAGCGCGGATCCCGAGACCGGGCCATAGGTGTTGTCGGCCAGGGGCAGGAGGTCCGTCGAGGAGGCGACGTCCTCGACGGTCGGGGACGCTAGGCGGGCGCCGACGGTCCACGTCTCGGGGCAGTCCCCGGCCGCGGGGGCGTCGACGTCGATCCGGACCGAGCGGGTGGTCCCGACGACCGTGCCGGGGGCCAGGCCCGCGACGACGGCACGGGGGACGAGGAGCCCGGACGGCGTGAGTTCCAGCCCGTTGCACGCCGCGGGGTCGATCGTCACCGCCCCGCGCAGGCTGGCGTCGGTGCCGGTCATCAGTCGGACACCTTCTGCCAGGTCAGCAGCGACCCGAGCGGGTTGCCGGCCGACAGGGAGGCGGCCGTCCCCGTCGTGCTCTGGTATTCGGCCTGGACCGCGACGACGTCCCCGGCCGCGAGCGTGACCCGCTTCGTCGCCGAGTTGGAGGCGTTCTCACCGGCCGACATCGTCTGTCCGGCCGTCAGGAAGAAGTCGAGCTGTTGGAGCTGCCGCAGACTCCCGTTGATCGGCGTGCCGTTGAGGGTCATCCGGGTCTGGGTCAGCCGGTTGAAGCTGGACTGTGCGCCGGCCGTCATGCCGCCCGAGACGTCCGCGGTAATGAGGTAGATCCCCGCCTCGGGCGCCACGAACGACATGCCGGGGATGTTGCCCCACACCCCGGCCGCGAGCGGCAGCAGGTTGAGGGCGGCGCTCGGGATGACCTCGCCGCCTACCGGCGTGAGGCGCGCCCCGATCGTCCACACGGCCGGGCAGGCGTCGGGGTCCGGCGCCTGGACGTCGACGTCGACCGACCGGGCCGTGCCCACCGCACTGCCCGGAGCAACACCCGCTAGCGTCGTGCGAGCGACGAGGAGCCCGGACGGGCGCTGCTCCAGGACGTTGCAGGGGTCGGCGGACAGCTTTGGTGCGATGCGGTACGTGTTGCCGCACTTCCCTGGCATCGCTCAGCCCTCCGGAGTGTCGGCCGGGTCGGAGAGGGCGGCCAGGGCGTCCTGGTAGGCCTCGGCGGTCAGCTCCTCGTATCCGTGCTCGATGAGGACCTGATCATCGTCAAGGCCGTCGTACGTCGACAGGCCGCCCTGGGGGTTGCGGTAGTAGCGGGTGCCGCTGGTGGGCTGGGGGTCGCTCACAGTCGTCTCCTGTCCGTCCGTCAGCCGGCCGCGCTGGCCTTGTAGGTGGCGTTGATCAGCACGTCGTCCCCGGCCGTCAAGGCGACCGAGAAGACGTCGAGCACGGAGTCGTCCGTGTCCGTGACGGACCAGGTGAGCGTCACCCCGGCCGGGACCGCTTGGGCGGCGGCCGCCGCGGTGGTGACCTCGACGGTCCCGACAAGGACGGTCAGGGTGACCGACTGGAGGCCCGGGTGCAGAGCCTTGATGTCGTGGCCGCCTGCGCCCGTGTACCGGTACAGGGCGGTGCTCACCACGGCGTCCGGCGTCGAGGCCGCGGTGCAGCTCCCCACGGTCCCGGTGACCGTGTACGGCGTTGTGCCGTCCAGCGTCGTGTCCACGGCGCTCACCGGGTTACCGTCGCCCGCGTACTGGACGTGCCGCAGGAACGGCGTGCCGGAGTCGCACAAGAGCAGCGGCTCCCCGGCCAGCACCTCGGAAGCGATGCAGTCCACCGGCGCGGCCGGCGTGTACGGCTGGCTGAGGTCGCCGTCGAGATACGTGCCGAGGAGGACCGGGTCGGCTCCGTTGCACGGGTCGACCGCCCACAGCTCCGTGTACGAGGCGTCGGCGATGCCGTCGCCGTTGGTGTCGTCGCAGCCGCACCGCTCGATGACCTGCCGTGCGCAGGTGACCGTGGGGCACACCGCGAGGCGCGTGCCGCCCGGCAGGGCGACCGTGGAGCCGTCGACGGCGTCCACGTACCGGGTGGCCGTACGGGCGCCCTCGGCGTCGTAGACGACCTCGGCGCGCACCGCCTGGACCACCGCGCCCGTCGCGTTGTCCACGACGCACAGCGGGATCGTCTCGACGTCGACCCCGGCAGACGAGGACTGGCACAGCACCGTCGCGTCGTCCGGGAGCGGCTCCCGGGTGTCCGCGTCCACGAGGCTGACGTTGCCGTTGCAGTCCGCGAGCCGGAGCGCCGTCCACGGCACTGTGGCGAACTCGACCGAGCAGAACCGCTCGTGGAGGGACGGCGGGTCGGCGAACCCGGAGGTGCCCAGGGTCAGGCGCACGGGCTCCGAGAACTCGATCCGGAACGCGTCGCCGCCGTTGAGGTACAGGCCGATGGGGTTGGCCTGCCAGATGCCCAGGCCGTTCCCGGCCGTCGCGGTCAGCGTGACCGTGATGCCGTTGATGACGGCGGTCCCCACGTACCCGGCCGCGGACTGGGCCGGGTTGACCGGCAAGGCCGGGGCGAAGGCCGTGAAGTTGACCGAGCCGCCGAGGTCCGGGCTGGAGAACAGAACGACAGAGGCGCTACCGGTGTCGGACTGGTAGACGCCTTCCCACGACGTGACCCGGTCCCCGAACTGGTACGACGGGGTGCCCGCCGTGCCGACCCAGCATCCGGGGAACGCCGGATCGGTCAGAGCGAACCCGGTGTTGGTATCGGGGAGGCTGTAGGTGCACTCGGCCAGGACCGTCGTGTCACAGCAGCGGCCCACGGCCCCGGTCGGGGTGTAGGCCGCCCCGTCCACGGTGTAGTCACTGTGCCCGCTGATCGCGCCCGTGTCGTCGCGCTCGTAGTCCCGCAGGAAGGCGACGACCGTGCCGTCCGCCTGGACGTCGCACAGCTCGGCGATGTCCTGCTCGGTCTGGCTGGAGGCCACCAGGTCGCAAGACAGGCACGGCCCGACGGCGCCGACCGGCGTGTACGGGGTGACGCCGTCCGCCTGGTAGTCGGTGGTGGAGACGATGTCGCCGGTGCAGTCCCGGCAGATGGTGCGCCGGAAGGTGGTGCCGCACCCGGTGCGCGGCGTCACAGGCTCGATGCACAGGACGAAGTTGTGCGCTGTCCACTGCTTGAACTGGCCGTTGCTCTTGGTCTCCAGGTCCAGGGCCAGGCCGATGCGGCCCGCGAGGACGTCAGACCATGGCACGGTCGTGGTGACGGAGAACGACCAGGTGGTCCCCGCCGCCCGGTTCGCGTCGGTGACCACCACGAGGTTCGGGACGGAGCCGTCCGCCTCGCCGCCGTCGCGGATGATCCGCCACCGGCCATCGGTGATGATGCCGTTGCCGGGACCGTTGTTGGTGGCCTGGCCGCTCGCGGTGATGGTCACCTGGTCGCCGGGCTGGAGGCACGCCGGACAGGCGTCGGGAACCTGCACGAGACCGACGATGCCCAGGTGGAAACCGGAGTTGCCGGGGTCAGGGTCCGAAGCCTGGTTCGGGAAGATCGTGCTTGCGCCGGACCAGAACCCGGCACCTCCGCCGGGGACGCTCCGCCGGTTACCGGGGAGACCGTCCCCGGACAGCACATACCGCGGGGCGTACGGGACGTCGGTGATGCCGGTGACCGGGGCGCAGCTGCCGGGGGCGCTGTCGCACAGCTCGATCGTCTCGCAGGTGAGGCAGGGCGGCGTGCACGTCCCCACGGTGCCGACCGGGGTGTAGGCGGTGCCGTCAAGCAGGTAGTCGCTGTGGCCGGTGATCGTGCCGTTCTCGTCGCGTCCGTAGTCCCGCACGAACGCGGTGACCGTGCCGTCGGCGGCGGTGTCGCAGAGCTGCAGCAGGTCGCGTTCCGGCTGCTCGACTCCGGCCGGGCACACGGTGACGGTGCCGGTCGGGGTGTAGGTGGTGCCAGTGACGGCGTCGACCAGGCGGACGGAGTCGATCGCGCCCTCTGCGTCGTAGCTGTACTCGATCAGGACCAGGCCGACGACCGTGCCGTCCGGGAGGACGTCACAGAAAGTGCCGCTCAGCTGGATGGACTGGCTTTCGCCGCATGCCATGGCGCCGGCCGGGGGTGCGCCCGCGCTGTAGGCGCCGGTGAGGGCGTTGATCCAGCCGGACGAGGTGATGACTCCTTCGCAGTCCCGGACGATGGTGACGGCGATCGGTGTGCCGTCGGCGAGGCACAGGCCGACCGTGGCTGTGGGCGTGGTCGGCGAGGCGCAGTCCGAGACGGGCAGGCAGGCGCCGGCCGTGCCGGTCACGGTGTACGGGGTGGTCCCGTCGAGGGCGGTGTCCGCGTGCGTGGTCGCGCCGTCCGGGGCGATCGTGTACGTCCGCAGGAACGCCGTCGACGTGCCGTCCGTGGCCACGTCGCACAGGAGCTGCGCGCGGCTCTCCTGGGCGGCGCAGGGGACCACGGTGGGCGCGGTGACGGTGGCGCCGGTCTCGACGTCCAGGTACGTGACCGTGGGGTCGCCGCAGGCCGCGCACTTGAGGACCGCCGCGGTGCGCGTCTCGCCGGCGCCCGCGTCGTAGCAGATCTGCCCGAGGACGACCGGGGTGTCCGCTGTGGCGTCCGGGCAGTCGACCGGGGCGACAGGCGTGTACGGCGTGCTGTAGTCGTCGGCCGCGAACGTCCCGACCAGCACCGGGGCCCCGCCGTCGCACGGGTCCAGCGCCCACACCTCGGTGAACTGGGTGTCCGGCTCGCCGTCGGCGTCGGTGTCGTCGCAGCGGTGCACGGTGCTGATCTGCCGCGTGCACGTGTCCGGCGGCGAGCACAGGCCCAGGGTGCCGGTCGGGGTGTAGGCGGCGCCGGTCGTCGGGCTGACGATGCGCGTACCGACCCGGTCCCCCGAGACGGTGTCGTAGACCGGCTCGACCAGGGCGAGGCCGGCGACCGTGCCGTCCGGGAGGACGTCGCACAGGAGCAGCGTTTCGACGTCGACGCGGGGCGTCGGGGCGGCGCCGCTCACGATGACGGGCCCCTGCCCGCAGCATCCACTCACAGGGTGACTCCGATCGTGTACGAGAGGGTGACGGTGCCGGTGTCCGCCGTGACGGTGAGCGGACCGGTCAGGAGGGCGTCCGTGTCGCGGCCGACGGACCAGGTGGCCGCCTCGCCGGTGTGCAGGGTGCTCGGGCCGTCCTCGGTGGTGACGGTGCCGGTGCCGCCGTGCGCGACGGCCGTAACGGACTGGAGCGTTGGCCAGGTGGCGGCGTCCCACGTCTCACCGGCCGCAAGCTCCACCCGGCGCGCCTGGACGCCGACAGCCGGGTCCGCGCCCTCGTCCGTCTCATCGCAGCTGATCGGCGCAACCGGGGTGTACGGGGCGGAGAGGTCGGCGGTGTACGAGCCGAGGGAGGTGACGGCGCCGGTGCAGTCGACGGCCAGCAGCTCGACGTAGTCGGTGTCCGCGATGCCGTCGCCGTCGGCGTCGTCGCAGCGGCACGCCTGGAGCACGTTCTGGGTGGCGCACTCCTCGGTGTCCGGCGGTGGGCACACGTCCAGGTGTGTTCCGCCCGGGAGAGCGACGGGGCCCCAGGTGATCGGGTCCACGAAGTTCACCGAGAGGCGGGTGCCGGTCTCGGTGTCGTAGCGGATCTCGGCGAGGATCCGCTGAAGGATGCCGCCGCTGGTGTTGTCGATGACGCACATCGGCAGCAGCTCGACGTCGACGCCCGGTTCCGCGTCCGGCGCGCAGATGCCCACGGTGCCGGTGGGCGTGTACGGGGTGCCGTCGAGGAGGTAGTCCGTGTGCCCGGTGATCGCCCCGGTGTCGTTGCGGGCGTAGTCGCGGACGAACGGGGTGGCGGCGCCGCTGCCTGCGGTGTCGCAGAGCTGCACCAGGTCCCGCTCCGGCAGGGCCTCCCCGGTCGGGCAGGTGGTCACCTGGCCTTGGGGGACGTAGGTGGTGCCGGTGACGGCGTCGACCAGGCGCACGGAGTCGATCGCGCCGGCGTCGTCGTAGTGGTACTCGATGAGGACCAGACCAGCGATCGTGCCGTCCGGGAGGACGTCACAGAACGTGCCGCTCACCTGGATTGATCGGGAGTCGCCGCACGCGAGTGTCCCGGTCGGCGGGTCTCCGGCGGCCCACGCTCCGGTGGTGAGGTTGAGCCATCCGTCCTGTGTGACGGTGCCGTTGCAGTCCCGGGTGACCACCACGGCGATGGGTGTGCCATCGGCGAGGCAGAGGCCGAGGGTGGCGGCGGGGGTGGTCTGCTCGGCGCACTGGGTGCCGCTGCTGGAGTCGTCAGTGCAGACGCCGACGGTGCCGGTGACGACGTGCGGGGTCTGCCCGTCGAGAGCGACGTCCACGTAGGACGCCGAGCCGTCAAGGAACTGGTACCGGCGCAGGAAGGGGCCGCTGTCGTCGCACAGGGTCACCGTCTCGGAGTCGGCGCAGCCGTAGGTGCAGTCCACCGGCGCCGTGGGCACGTACGGCGTGGACGGGTCGTCCTGGTAGGTGAGCACCAACGTGGCGCTGCCGTCCGCCTTGATGCACCACAACTCGCTGTAGGTGGCGTCCGCCTGCCCGTCGCCGTCGGTGTCGTCACACAGCTGCCGACAGATGGTGTCCACACAGCCGGTGTCGCACTGACCGACGTCGGCCAGCGCGGCCCCGGGGGTGAACACGCCGGTGAGCGGGTCGATCCAGCCGGCCACGACGGGGTTGGCGGCCGGGGTGTCGCAGTCCGCGCAGTCCGAGCGCACCACGACCAGGACCGTGGAGCCGTCCGCGCGGCACATCTGGTTGGTGGCGATGGACGGCGAGCACGAGCAGCCGATGGAGCAGGGGCCCGCGTCCGGTGGGACGGCGCCAGCGGTGAAGTTGCCCGTCAGCGGGTCCACCCACCCGATGACCGCGGGGTCTTGCGGGGTGGCGGCGCAGTCCGCGCAGCCGGAGCGCAGGACGACCAGCACCAGGGAGCCGTCCGCCCGGCACAGCGGGGCGGAGGCGATGGACGGCGAGCAGGAACAGGCGCCCGGTGTGCCAGTGCCGCCGTCCGGCCCGCAGGGAATCGGTTCGACCGGCACGGCTCAGTCCTCCCTGTGGGCCTGGCGGCGGTGGGAGTCCCGGCCGCGCTCGGTGTCGAAGTCACGCGGGCACAGCGGGCAGCCGTACATCGTGCGCAGGCCCTCGCCCTGGTCGGCTTCCTCGTCGGCGAGGGCGTCCTCCAGCGGCGCGAAGTCGGCCGCCCGGGCAGGCTCGCCCTCCTCGGCTCGTCCGCTGGCGGCGTTGGAGGCGGCCAGCTCGGTGGCGAGCAAGACGGCGTCCATGGCGGCCTGGACCGTGGCCGGGCTGGTGGCGGCCACCATCGCGGCGGCGTCCGCCTCCGGGTCGCCCACAGGCACGGGCGGGGTGAGGCCTTGCGGGGTGGCGACGCCGAGCAGCTCCTGGTGGCCGGGCTCCGGTAGCCCGTTGTCGGCGTCCTCGGCCGGGGACACGTAGCGGTGTCCGTCCACCAGGGCGCCCACCAGGACTTCCTCCGGCGCCTGGACGAACTGGTCCGCCGGGACGCCGAACTCGGCCAGGCCGATGGTGCCGATCTTCGGTGTCTGGGCGGTCGCCCACTGGGCGAACTCCCGCAGCCGGGACCGGTCGGGCTTGATACGGATGTGGTCACGCATGCGTGTGAAGCACCCCCAGAAGCGGCGCTGACCTGGAGCAACGCCGGTTAGCGTGAGGGCGCAATGAACCCCGGGCGTCGGTTGGCGCCTGTCCGCCCGGGGCTCCGACGACTGCATAGGAGTCGCCATGGTCCAGATTACGTGTGTCGTTGTGTTCGCGGACGGCACCGGGTGCACGCGAGCGCCGTACCGCGGATCGAAGTGGTGTTCCGCCTGCTACTCGTGGACCCGCCGTCATGGCTGGGTGGACCCCAACGGCCGCACCCCGCAGCGCTCCAAGAACACGGTGCTGCCCTTCCTCAAGGCAGCCGCCCGGGCCACGACCGACGAGTGCATCGACCTCACCGGGTACGCCGGACGCCCTGTCGTCCGCCTCAACGGCAAGGGCATGTGGGCGTCGCGCGCGGTCTGGATCCTCGCCTACGGCGACCCGGGCGACCTGCACGTGCTGCACACCTGCCACAGGGGCATCGAGGGATGCCTCAACATCAGGCACCTTCGCCTGGGCGACGACGCCGACAACCACCGGGACCGCGTGGCGGCCGGGCGCTCCTTCGTGCGCATCCCCCGGCCGAGGTCGCGGCGCCCCGCACGCCCAGGCATCCGCTGCAAGGTCATCGAGAGCGGACGGCGCTGCGACGAGCACCACCCCACTCACGACATGTGCAGCAAGCACCGCCGCCGGGAACGGCTGTACGGCGACCCGCTCATCCGGTCGACGCGCGCTCTCCTGGGCGCCGGTACGGCCGCCGTCACGCACGAGTGCGTGATGCTCCCGGCCTCCTACGGGCGTCCTACCGTCCGCCTGAACGGGGTGGGCATGACCGCCTCCCGGGCCGTCTGGATCCTCGTCCACGGCGACCCCGGGGACCAGTACGTGCTCCACACCTGCCACCGGGGGCAAGAGGGCTGCATCAATGTCCGCCACCTCTACTTGGGCACCCAGCAGCAGAACGTGGCCGACACGGTGAACGCCGGACGCCATGCAGTGGGCGAGCGGAACGGTCACGCCAAGCTGACCGCCAAGCAGGTAGCCCGAATCCGGGAGTTGGCCGGGACCATGACCCAAGACGCCCTTGCCGCCGAGTTCGGCGTCAGCCGACAGGCCATCGCCCACGTGCTCCACGGCCGCACCTGGGGCGGCGCGCAGGGGCCCGTGCCCAAGGCGAGCGCACGAGGCGAACGCATCACCGTGGCCAAGCTGACAGAGGCCGACGCGCGCAGCATCCGCCGCCGCTACGTCCGAGGTAGCAGATGGCACAACCGAGGCAACCGTGCCCAGCTCGCCACCGAGTACGGCGTCAGTGAGCGCACCATCATGGACGTGGTGCGCGGCGACACCTGGGGCTGGCTGGACGCCAAGGAGGCTCAGGGACATGCCATCACCTGAACCGCACAGACGGTACACGTAGTGCCCACAACGACCGATCGCTCAGCCAAAACGCGCCTGTCGTTGTTTCGGATGTTCACGGACGCGGAGGCGCGGTTGCGATCCGGGATCACGTCGACCGGGCCGCGGCGTACGACCACGGGGCCTGTGATGTAGAGCCAGGCCGCGCCCGGGTCGGCGGGGACGCCGCCGGGGCCCAGGTTGAGGAAGGAGTAGCCCGCGCCGATGACGGCGCAGTTCCCTGCCAGCGTGGTGAGGGCGCCGGTGGCCGGGTCCTCCCGGAGCACGTTGCAGCAGCCGAGGAGGGCGGCCACGCCCGCGGGGATGTGCAGGGTGCCCACGCCGCCGTAGGACTCCGCCAGGCAGCCCTCCAGCACGGCCACGCCCTGGGCGATCGCCAGCGGCCCCTCCGCCGGGGTCAGGTCAGTGGCGTCCACGGACAGCTTGGTCCGCATGAACCCGGCCTCGATGGCGTGCTGCTCGCCGAGCGTGAGCGCCGCCAGGGCCTGCGTGCGGGCGTCCTCGTAGGAGAAGCCGGGCGCGCTGCACTCCGCGCCGGCGTACACGGTGATGGGGGTGGCCACCTCGGTGCCCGGGCGGCAGAACTCCTTGGCGGTCGGGTCCCCGGGCACGGGGTCCTCGCACGGGTCCGGCCAGTCCCTCGCCGGACAGCAGCCCAGCGCCAGCCACTCCACACCGTTCAACTCATGGATGCGGTCCTCAGAGACGTCAGTGACATTCGAACACGCGGCGTTGAGCAGGCCATGAGGGAGCGGCGCCCCCTGGATACCCTCAACGGATTGACGCAGGCCAGCAGGCATTTTCACCCCCACCAGGTGCAACCGCACCCATCATTCGAACGTTGAACCTGGCGGGTGAGGCGACGGTGCCGCAAACACCGCCGCCCCTGACCGATGACCCCTGGGAACTGAGGCCCGAAGGAGTCCGGCGATGAGCCAGGCTAGAGAGTGCCGAGTGAGCTGGTGCACCCGGGACGTCAGGAAGTACACGGCCAGCGGGCTGTGCGACACGTGCTGGACGTGGTCCAGCCGCAACGGCGGCGAGGACCCAGAGAGCCCGAAACGGCGCCGACTTCAGCCACCCCCAGCGGATGGCCTCTGCACGGCCGTTGAGGACGGCAAGCGCTGCACGTTGCCGCACCTGGCCAAGGGCAAGTGCAACCGCCACTGGCAGCGTGAATGGAAGCACGGGGACCTGCGTAAGCGCCGCCGCTCGAACGGCGAAATGCAGGCGCTGGTTCGCGCCGCCGCGCGCTTCACCGGCGATGACTGCGTGCTGGCGCCGTGCGAGCGGAGCCGCCCCAGCGTCACGTACCGCAAGGAACCGATGGGTGCCACCCGGGCCGTGTGGTGGGAGGCGACCGGGAACGACCCCGGTGACCGCCAGGTGCTGCACACCTGCCACCGAGGGGATGGCGGCTGTATCAGCATCCGCCACCTGTACCTGGGCGACCACGCCCAGAACATGCAGGACATGACGGAAGCCGAGCGGCAGGCGCGCGGTGAGACGAATGGGAACGCCGAACTCACCGAACCCCTGGTGCACGAGATGCGGGCCCTGCACGCCACGGGCGACTGGAGCCAGCGGGCACTCGCCCGGCGGTTCAACGTGAGCCAGGGAACGATCCATCAGGTCGTCACCCGGAAGACTTGGAAGCAGGTTGAGTAGCACAGCCTCACCTCCTCGGTGGGGGGGCGGCGGGCCCGTGTTTGGTCACGGGCCCGCCGCCGTCTCGGGCCGGGGAGGGATCAGGCGGCCGGGCAGGCGACCAGCGTCTGAGCGCCGGTCTCACCCGAGGCGCAGACCGGAACGGTCACGATCCTGGTGTCGACCGAGCGGTCAACGAGACTCACGCACTCTTCAGCGAAAAGCGCGGTGTAGTCGTTCACACTGAACTTTGTTGAATCGTGAATCACTCCCAGGTTGATGTCCTCGCCACGGCCGATGACCAGGCTGCCCGCCGGGTAGATCATGAAGTTGATGCTGTCCGGCCAGGCGGTCGCGGGGTTGACGCCGCCGATGTCGGTGGGCACGGCCGGGGCCAGGCCGCGCGCCCACTGGATACGCACCCCGAGCGGCGAGAACAGGGCCTGCACGTCCGCGACGGAGACCTCATTGACGCCGACGCCGTTGCGGCGCGCCAGGTCCGAGAGGAAGAGATTGCGGCTCCACCAGGGGAACACGACCTCAAGGGCCGTGGTCTCGCACAGGCTGTGACGCTCGATCATGTCGGCTGCCTGGAGCGCGACGGCCCCGAACACGGCCGACAGAGCGCCCATGGACTCCAGCATGGTCACCGGGGTGGCGGTGGCCAGCGCCTTGGCGAACAGCACCTGCCGCAGCCGGATCTCGTGGGCCACCATGCTGTTGCGCAGGTACCAGGCGATGAGCTCCGGGAAGTGACGGGCGGTCAGGATCCCGGACTCCAGGCAGACGCCGACCGCGTCACAGCGCACCTCGACCGGCGACGGGCACGGGATCTTGTAGCACGGCTTGGTGTTGCCGGCGATGTCGTCGGCCTCGGTGTGCACCCAGGTGAGGGCGGAGACGTCCAGGGAGAGCGGCTTGTAGTAGCGCAGGCCGCCGCGCGCGAGCTGGATTTCCGGGGCGTCCCACAGCATGTCCGGGCAGCTGGTGTCGGTCAGCTCGTAGAGCGTCTCGGACGGGGCGCACCAGCCGCCGGAGGCCACCAGGTCGCCCTGGGGCAGCCGGGACTGGGTGGAGGCGGTCATGGCGACCGTGGTGCCTTCCGGCGCGGACGAGGAGTCCGTGACGATGCTGTCCGCCGGGAAGGGGTGGTGGTAGCTGATGACCTGGCCGACGCCGCCGCCGGCCGTCTTGAGGGCGGTGGCGCGGGTGTTGATGCCCTTGACCACGTCGTCGAAGTCCAGGGCGGAGCCCGGGGTGTAGCCGGGGACGTCCACGGCGGCGGTGATGGTGGTGCCCGGCGGCGGTGCGTCCGGCAGTACGCGGGGCTGCGCCCGGCGGACGGCGGACAGGTTGAGGGCCGGGCGCTGCGGTACGACCGCGGCGGACGCGGTGGCGTCCGGTGCTGCTGGCGCGGCGGGGGCGGCGGGCTCCTGGGTGGCGGCGGCGGTCGGCTCCGCCGGCGTCTCGCCTTCCGGGGCGGCCGGGGCGGTGGGCTCCTCGCCACGGACCTGCGCGGCCAGGGCCTCGATCTCCGCGGCGGCCTGGGTGGCGGCCTCCACGCGGGCGGTCTGCTCGGTGCGGATGCCCTCGACGCAGGCGGCCAGGGCGCGCATGCGGGTCATGGCGTCGCCTTCGATGACGTCCTGACCGGAGAGGGCGGCGAACGCGGCGCGGGCCCCGTCAAGGGCCTGGGCCAGGGCCTCGTCATCGAGAGCGGTGACGTCCTCAGGGATGTCGAAATCCATGATCGGATCTCCAGCGGTGTGCGGTGGAGATCCGGCCCTAAACCAGCGATCAAACGGAATAGTAGCTTCCGCGCGACGGTGGTGTCTTGGAGTGGTGCTAGAGGCGGGTCACAAGCGGCTAGGCGGCCAGTCGCCCCCGCTTCCCGCAGCCGCCGCAGTGACAGAAAAAGGTGCCACGCCGGAGCCTGATCCATCTGGTACGGGCCACATGCCCGTTGGAGAGATGCAGGAGGAGTCTGGCCTTCACTGGCCGGAGCTTATGAACATTGTTCGTGCATTCCCCCGTGTTGAGCAGTTCGTCAGCTCTACCGAAAGGCTGCAGGAGGATGCCCCCAACGTCACCCTCGTGAACGGTGTCTAGGTCCATGCGAGTCTCGCAGTGATAGCGCCGACTGGGATACGGAAACGGCTCACCCGGCGAGTACCCCCACGTGGGCGGATCGGCGGTCTCAGGTGTGCGGAACAGAACTTCCGCCGCTGTGACGGTGACTGGCATCTCGCCGTGGTTGTCCAGCCAGACAGCGAAGCTGCGGACTGATCCCCCGTATTCGCGAGGTGCCCAGCTAAGGCGGGCACGAGCTTTGATCTTTGGACGCTTGCGCCTGTACGCGAAGTACGAGACAAGCATGTTCGCCGCTGCGACGAGTGCACTTCCTGCCGCAATGATCCGCGCGACGTTGTCCGGCTGTGCCACGAAGTCCCCCCTGTTGCGGCATCCGTTTGGACGCTGGAGGGGAAGCATCACTGACTGGCTCTCAGTTCGTCTCCCTTCTGAGGAGATTCTGAGCATTCCGAGCACCGGTGCGTGTGCCGGTGGGCGGGGTCGGCCGCCCCGGTCCGCTGCAAGGCCCGGGGCGGCCGCAGTACCTACGCTGGCGCCTGGGCCGTCTCGTCGGTCTTGGTGAGGTCGGCGGCGGGGACGGGCTGGACGAGGGTGCCGGTCTCCCGTTCCCGGACGACCGCGCCGTCCACGGTGTCCGCGTGGGCCAGGGCCTGGTCCAGGTCGGAGTGGGCGAAGACGACGGCCCCGGCGGCGGTGGCGACCTCGTACGTCTCGGTGTGGTGCACGAGTTCGTCGGTGCCCTTGATGCGGACGGCGCTGCCCTTGTAGCGGGCGGCCACGGTGGTGGCGGTCGGCTTGGATCCGCTGGTGAAGGCGACGCGGCCACGGCCGGCCTCCATGGTCACCTCGAACTGCGTGCGGCCGCGCTGGTTGCAGGCGCATCCCATGGCTACTGGTCCCCCTTCGGGTTGGTGTCGGTGGTGCCGAGGACGGCAGCGGACAGGGCCGCTACCTCCTGCCGGCGTTCGGTGTCCCGGCGGGCCAGGGCGGCGGAAAGGCCGTCCAGGAACGCCGGGTCGTCGAGCAGGGCGGCCGGGCTGTCCGGGACGTGTCCGGCCGTGTCGTCCGGACGGTGTCCGCGCAGGCCGGACAGCATCCCGGCGGTCGCGTGCGCCCCCAGGGTGCGCAGCGGTGAGGACGTGTCCGGACGCTGTCCGGGCAGCGTGTCCGGGCTGTCCAGGACCGCGGCGACGGAGGCGGCCAGGGCAAGGTTGCCGCGCTCCACGGCGGCGGCGAGCAGCGGCGAGGAGTGCCCGGGCACGGGGACGGACAGCACGGCCCGAAGCTGCCAGCGCCCGTCCCCGCCCTTCTTCATGTGGTAGCTGGGCTGGCACCCCATGAACACGGTGCGGTCCCAGTCCGACAGCCACGGGGCGGCGGCGCCGGAGAACCACATGCCGCGCTCGTTCATGCCGCAGGTGATCACCCCGGCGACAGTGCGCGTGTCATCGAACTGGCACGCCACGTCGTTGCACTCCGCGCCGTCCCGGGAGTGGGGGGCGTTCATGGTGAAGGCGCCGGCCTTGACGGTCTGCCCGTTGTCGAGACGGAACCGGGCGCGCAGGAAGTGCGTGAGGTCGATGTCGCCCAGGCTCTCGATGGTCAGCGTGCGGTTGGCGAACCCGGCGTGTGGCTCTCCGGCCTGGGCCACCCACCCGTAGATCCGGCCGTCCGCGTAGTGCACGCCCCCGGAGCCTGGGGGCAGTTCCTCCGGGGTGGGCTCCGCGAACCAGGCGGCGGGCATCGGCGGCAGGTCGCGCATGGCGGTCCAGGCGGAGGCCACCAGCTCGGTCAGGGCGGGGTCTTCGCCGTCCGCGGCGGAGGCGGCCACGGTGACGTCCAGGCCTTCCGGGATGGTGGACGCGCCGACGTACAGGCCGGCGGCGAGGCGCACCAGGTGGCCGTCCTTGGAGGCGGCGCGCAGATGCTTGCGTGCGGTGTCCACGGTGAGGCCCAGGGCCCTGGCGACTTCACCCGCGCCCACGGGGTCCGGGCAGGTGCGCACGTAGCGGATGACGCGCTGGCGGGTCTCCCCCGGCGCCGACGCGGCGGCCGTGACCGCGGCGTTGATCGCCGCGGCGGCGTCCTCGCTCGTCTCGGGCGGGTCCAGGACGATGCGCGCCTGGTCGTAGGCGGGCATGGACACCAGGGTGGCGCCGCGCACGCGGGCCTTGGTGATGCGCACCACGAAGTCACCGGCCTGCTCGGAGTGCAGGATCACCCCGTCGTCGGTGTCCGGGTCGCCGGCGGCCGCGGTGAGGATGCCGGTGCCGGCGAACGCGCGGCGCAGGGCGTCGGCGGTCACGGTGCCGTCGGCGGCGGTGAGGAACTGTGCGACGTGCTGGTGGCGGGTGAGGGTGACGCCGGAGGCCGTCCAGGCTGCGGTGCGCTGGGCGGTGAACATCCAGCCGCCGTCCGCGAGGCGGAGCACGCTCATGGCCGGGATGGACGCGGCGAGCACGAGGAACCCGTCCTCGTCCTCCTCCAGGGTGCGGTCCACGAACTCGACGTCGACGCTGTCCAGGTCGACGCTGACGCCCAGGGGCGCCTCCTGCTCCAGCAGGGTCACGGCGTCATACCCGGCGCGCTGGGAGAGGTAGAGCACGCCGGAGCCGGTGAGGCGGTCGCCGTCGCGGCCGTACTTCTCGATGGCACCGGCCAGTTCGGCGCCCTCGTGGCCCATGCCCATCTCCTCCGCGTACTGGAGGGGCCAGGGGCCGCCCTCCCAGTACAGGGAGCCGGGCGCGAAGATCCGGCCGTCGCCGGTCTCGGTGTTCTCGTAGGCCAGGGCCGAGCCGTCCGGGGTGGACCAGGTGCGTACGGGGATCGCGGCCGTCAGTTCCTCGTCGGTGGCGTTGTCCATAGGTGGCTCCTCCTGGGGGCCGAGTGGAATGTCCGTGGCCTCGCCGGCGAACGCGACGCGGACACGGTCGAAGGTGAGCGGGCCGAGGCGGTCGATCATGGCCTCAAGGGGCCACGTCTCGGGCGTGTAGGCGCCGGTTGCATGGGCGACCCACGGGGTGTGCTGGCGGGGCAGGTCCGGGTTGTTGTGGCCGTCCTCCAGGGAGTCCTGGGCGACCGCGCGGGCCGCCTGCAGGGTGGGGGCGTCCTCGTCGGCGTCGGGGTCATCGCCGACCGCCCACACCCAGGCGGGGTCCTCGGAGGCGGGGTTCCAGTGGTTGACGCCGAACGCCACGGCCTGGACCGGCCCGGACAGGGCGGAGGCGCGGGCGCGGACGCCGTCGATCAGCTCCCGGCGCTGGTCCTCGCCCCAGTCGGCGGCCTTGCCGAGGAACCACAGGGTGCAGTGCAGCTCCTCGGCGGCCTCTCCGTCTTCCAGGGCCAGGCGCTCGATGTCGGCCTGGCTGGGCACGAGCGCGATCATGGCGCCGGTGTGCTCGGTCGCCGCCGCGGTGACCTCTCGCCGTGGATCGCAAGACGTCGCCTCGGCGGGCGCCTGAGATCCTGCGGTTGCGGCGAGGTAGTTGGCGAGGGATTCCAGGCCCAGGGCGCGGGCCGTGTCCGGGAGGCTGCCAGCCGCCAGGATGCCCTGCTGGTGGAGCGCTCGGGCGGAGGCAGCGCGGTCCGGGGCGCGCTGGAGGCGCAGGATGCACCGGCAGTTATGCGAAGCAATATCATTGGCGATGTACCACCCGCCTTCCGTTTCGAGGTTGTAGACGTGGCCCCTGAACGACCTGCGCTCGACGCTGACGACGTCGTGAAGCGCTACATGGCTGGCGAGTCGATCGAGGACCTGATGCGGGCTCACAAGACCAGCCACGGCCGCATCCGCGGCATCCTCACCGCCGCCGAAGTCGAGATCCGCACCACCGGCGAGCACGTACGACGTACTGGCATCCGCCGCGCCGCTATCGATGACGCCGAGATCATCCGCCGCTACCAGGCGGGAGAGTCCGAACTGGCTCTGTCCCGCGCCCTCAGCGTCAGCCGCCCGACCATCCGCAGGCGCCTGGTTGAGGCCGGGGTGACCATCCGCACCGGTAGCGAGGCGAACCGACTGCGCATGCAACGGCTGACGTTCGAGGAGCGCGCAGCCCTGGCCGCGCCCGCCAACGGCACCCGCCGCATGGACGGCGGTTGGCTCAGCCGTCCCTACACGGAGCCGCACGATCCGGTCGCCATCGCCCGCGCCCCCAAGATCGCCCGCAGACGAGAGGTCACCAAGTCGGCCACCTGGTCCATGGAAGACCGGGTCATCGACGCGCTTGCCACCCGCGGCTTCGAGGTACGGACGCAGGTCGCCGTCCACGGTTACAACCTCGACGCCGCCGTCGGCCACATCGCCGTGGAAGTCCACACGGGTGCTTACCACCCCGGACGCCATCCCCGCCTCGTGCGCCGCACGGTAAAGCTGGCCGAGGCTGGTTGGTGCGTCCTGTACGTCTGGATCACCCGCGCACACCCGTTCACCGCTGGCGGCGCCGACGAGCTGGTCACCCACCTCAACGCCCTCCAGGGGCTTCCACCCGGCATCCGTGAGGAGAGGGTGGTTCGGGGTTCCGGCCAACTTGCCGCCGTCCTTTGTGTGGACTTCGACCAGCGGGCCCTCGTACCAGCGCCGGAAGATCCGTCGCAGACCTGACGGCACCTGCACCAGCGTGTCCCCGGGGAAGCAGTTGCACACGTGGGCGGGCGGGGCGCTGGGGTCGCCGGGGTGCTGCATGTCGACGCCGCCTACCTCGAACGTGTCGTCCAGGAGGCGCACGAAGCCGTCGACGTCGTGGTGGTCGTCGCGGACCAGGGTGTCGCGGCGGGTCTGCCACTGCTTGACGATGGGCCGGTCCGGGCCGGTGAGGGCCTGGGCGGCGGCCAGGGTGGCGGTATTCCAGGCGCGGGCCGCCTCGGTGGTGGAGATCAGCGCCTCGCGGCCCTGCCCGAGCTGCGCCCCCTCCCGCGCGAACACGGCGAGCAGGCGCCCACGCAGGGCCTCCAGGTCCTCCCCTGCCTCCACGCCCGCGGCGAGCTCGCGGACGGCGACGTCGGCGAGGCGGTCGCCCACGGCGCGGAGCAGGTGTTCCGTGCTGGTGACGTACTGGCCGATGCCGTCCGGCAGGGTCTCGCCGCGGTCGTGGCGGCCGGGCAGGTCGTCCCATCCGGGTGGCAGGGTCTCGTCCACCTGGTCGGCGGCGGCCTGGGCGGCCTGCTCGGTCACGCCCAGCAGGCGGCGGAGGAGGCGGGGCACCCGCTGCCGGAACATCGCGCCGATACGGGAGACACTGAAGCGGGCGGCCACCAGCTCGGTGGCGCCGTCCAGTTCGCCGGCGAACTCCTCGGCCACCTCCTCCAGGATCGCGCGGACCTCCGCCGCTACGTCCTCCTCGGCGGCGGCCAGGGCCTCCTCCAGCTCATCCATGAGCGGCCTCCGGCTCGGAGCCGTACAGGGAGACGGTGCCGTTCCCGTCGCGGATGAACAGCCACATCCCGAGCGTGATCACGCCGTATCCGGTGCTGGTGGTGAGGGTGACGTACACGGACGCTTCCTCGCCCGGGGGGAGCTGCTCGAAGTGCGCGGCGGCCAGGGCGCCGGCCTCCTGGATCAGGTCAACGATGTACGCGGCGTGCTCCGCCGACGCGGACCCGGTGATGAACTCCGGCTCATCCATGGCGGGCCACCTCCGGGGACGGGTGCGGGGCGCGGTCGGTGGCGGGCGGGTTGTCCTGGGCGGCGCGCTGGTGCTGGCGGCAGGCGTGCAGTTCCTCCCACAGCTCCACGCCCGGGCAGGCGCTGCACCAGCCGTGCACCTGGTGGGCGATGAGGCTGTGTCCGGGCGGCGCGTCATGCTCCAGGCGGCGGCCGTTGGGCGCCGTCTGGGATGTGGGTGTGTCAGCCACGGGCGGAGTCCTCCATCGTGGGGTGGGGGGTGGCGTCGCAGGCGGTGCAGTGCGCCCACCCGCCGGCATGGCGCTGCTCGCCGCTGTCGGTGTGCAGGCGGACGGTGACGAGGGTCAGGGCCTCCCGGCCGCAGGCGGGGCACGGGTGGTCGTGGGTGGCCTGCATGTCCACGGTGTTGCGGCGGGCGGCGGAGGCGGCCAGGGCCGTCTGCTCGGCGTCGTGCCGCCGGTTCTCGCGGACGCGCCACGCCACCGCCTCCTGGGCCACGTCACGGCCCGTGCAGTCCGCGCACCAGCCGTGCACGCGGTGCGCGGCGGAGGAGTGGCCCCACAGGTCCGGGCCGTGCTCGGCGGCGGGCGTAGGTGGGTTACACATCGCGGGCCGCCCGTTCCTCGAGGGCCGCCGCGTTGGGGCACGCCTCCACCGGGGCGATGTAGACGACGGCCGGGACGCCGGCGCCCAGCAGCTCCCCGTGCGGCCCGTTCAGGCGCACGCCGGTGACGCCGGTGAGGCGGGTCATGCGTGTGACGGTCAGGCCCTGGCAGGTGGGGCACAGGTCCAGGCGCTCCAGGTGGTCCGGGCAGTCAGCTGACACGGGACACCTCCGGGGGGTCGCAGGTCTCGCACCACGCCCAGTAGCCGACGGTGGCCACGCCGTCCGGGGTGAGCAGGACGATCTCCCCCGCAAGCAGCGTGTAGGCCTTGCAGGTGGAGCACCATTCCGCGCTCACGTTGGCCGCCGACGCGGTGACTTCCACGTCGGCGGGGCGCGGCTCGACCGGGCGCCGGGGTGTCATGCCGCCAGCCCGAGGCAGGAGTTCCGCAGCAGGCGCACGGTCTCCTCGTAGGTGTGTTTCATGCGGGCGGCGATGAGCGCGCGGGCGTAGTTGTCCAGGGTGTCGATCAGGCACTCGGCCTCGAACCCGTACCGCTGCGCCATCTCCGGGACGCGGTCCCAGGCGCCGACGAGGAGGTGCCACTGGTCGACCTGGTCGTCGTTGACGGGGAACACGGTGTGCAGCTCTCCGGGCGGGATCTGCCGTGAGCGGCCGCGTTCGCTGCGTGGGCAGGCCGGCTTGACGCGGATCTTCTCGCCGGCCAGGCACATGGCGTTGTGGATCACGCCGTCGATGGCGGCCAGCACCGTCTGGTAGCGCAGCGCGGCGACGTCCACCGGGGTGACGGCGGCGGCGATGGCGTCCGGGCCCTGCTCGGCCGGATCGGTGGTGGGCTGCTCCGGTTCGGCGTGGCTCTCGTCCACCGGCAGCTCCGGGTCCTGCTCGCCCTCGGCGGGCTTCTGGCGGCGGCGCTGCTCGTCCTCGGTGGGGGCGTCGGCGTCGGTGAACCCGGTCTCGCGGCGCAGCGCCGAGTCCGAGATGGCGCCGGCCTCGTGGACCTTGAGGGCAGTCTCGGCCCGGTTGGTGCGCACGCGCAGGGGGCTGGTGTCGGACCACACCAGGCACTCCAGTGCGTCCGGGACGTTCTCGGCCTCCAGGATCGGCTGGAGGTACTGGGTGGTCAGGGCGTGGGCGACGGTGCCCAGCTTGGGCTCCACGCCCAGGGTGATCGCCTCGTCCTTGAGCGCCCACTGGCCCCAGTGGTTGATGTCGCCCTGGCCCAGCAGGATCTCCGCCGGGACTTCCAGCCCGTTGGCGAAGCGGGTGATGGCCTCCTGGCGCAGTTGGATAGCCAGGGTGTCGAAGTCGCTCTCGAACGTCAGCCGCTTAATGTTCGGGATCTGGTCGGCGGGGACTTCCAGGATGATCGGGACGGTGGCGGCGGCGCTGTCCGGTTCCTTGTAGGCGGTCTCGGCGACCGTCATCAGGACCTCGATCAGGTCGTCCTCTTCGGCCCCCTGGTTCGGTGTGGTGGGGAACTTGGTGCCCTGGGGCACGAGGACGATGCCGCGGCCGGTCAGGCGGCTGCGGGCGATGGCGGCCACCGCGGCGTTGAGGAGCTTGAGCTCCTCCAGCAGGCCGAGGCTGGACCGTACAGCGCTGTCGGCCTCCAGGTGGCGGCGGGGGTGGGACTCCCACACGCGGATGGCCACCGGGTCGTTGGAGTCCAGGGGCGTGGTCTCGTCGTCCGCGCCGGGGACGACCACCTCTTCCCCGTCGATCTCGGCCACCAGCTTGGTGCCCTGCGGCTTGACCTCCATGGTGGACAGCACCCGCCAGTCCATGGCGTCGGTGTCGTTGCCACTGCTGTCCGGCTTGGGGCGGACGATGATCCAGCCCTCGCCCGGCACGACGAGGTGGGGCCCGAAGGAACCCAGGAGCTGCGCCTGGCCGTCCGCACCGCCTGCGATGGCGGCCACCAGCTCGGAGGCCCGGTGTCCGGCGGGCAGAGGGACGACGTTGCCCTTGGAGTCCCGGTGGCCGGCGAACAGGCGGGCCCGGCTCATGGCGTTGCTGTACCAGCGGGCGGCGAACCGCACCTCCGGTGTCTCGTCGTAGAACAGCCAGGCCCGTTCCTGCCAACTGCCGTCCACGGGCTTGGTCCGCAGGCGGCGGGCGGTGTAGCGGGCGGCGGAGGCGGTGAGTTCGCCCCGGGGCCGGGTGCGGGCGGTCATCCGGTGATCCGGCTGAGGGTGTCGTCCAGGCGGTTGAGGAGGACGGCCAGGCCGGCGACCGCCAGCCACTCGATGCCGTGGACGAGGAGCGGGGCCTGGTGGAAGGTGCCGGTGGCGAGCAGGTAGGTGGCGAGCAGGGCGCCGGACACCCACCAGCCCATGCAGTACACGCAGGAGATGAGCGCGACGACGGCGTTGCGTGGGCGGGAGGAGAGGCGGCGTTCGTGCCAGCCGATGATCCGGTCGCGCACGGGGTCAAGGATCGTGTCGTGGACGGCGAGCTGGGTGCCGCGGTAGCCGGCCAGCCCGAGCAGGGCGAGGTGGGTCAGGTCGATCAAGGTCGCCCCCTGGCGGAATGTGTACTTCCGGTTCTGGTCGGCGGAGCATGATAGGCCACGTCACCAAGTGGTCCTGTGGGCGCGAACGCGCAGGTCAGCGACCAGAGTTCGATCACATGGGCGCTGGTAGCGTGGGCCCGGTTCCGAGCGGGGACAGGCGGGCGCCGGCGGAAGTGCCGATGCAGTGCCCGGGCGGCGCGGGGGTACACGCCCCGCCCGCCGGCACCCCTCCCGCCGAACCCTGTCCCCAAAGAGCCCGCGCCGCTATGGTGTTGGTCCGTCTCGTGACGCGACCTGGGGGGGCAATGCCGTTTACGAGCAGACTCCGCAGCGTGGCCGTCGCCGGAGCAAAGTTCTTCGGGCTACGCCCAAGCAAACTTCCAGGCCTACGCCACCGCCCTGAGCGCTACCACCACACCGAAGGTGAGATGACCGTCACCTTCGATGGCGAGCCTCGCCTCGGGGCCAACAGATTTCCGTGGTCTGACGATGTGGACGCCATCCTCCTTGATCGCCGACTGACCGGACTGACCATATCCCTGACCGTCTCCGACATCACGGACGCGTTGCAGGCCTACGAGGACTACAAGCGCCTACGAGAAAGGGCACGGGCGGTCTCCTCTAACGAGGCCCCCGACGAGGACGAACCGATGGCCGAGTTCGTGGTCGATCGTCTAGTCGCCAAGGCCCTTAACAAACCGCTCAACCGCTCACTGGAAATGCCCACCGACCAGGCCAACGTCCGATTCATCCAAGCCCTGCCAACTGAGGACAAGCAGCGCTTGGCCATGGGAACGGCAGCCACGATCAACCAGGTTCTGGCGCGGGCCTTCCTGCGCTTGGGCCCGCCACCCGAGGGCGCGACTGGTGACAACACACGGGTCCCCACCGGTGGCGGAGGAGCGGAGCAATGACTACGGGGAATCAACTGCCCGCCGAGCGGCCATCGAACGACGACCCGGCAGTGCTCGCAGCCATCCATGTGGCCATGCAGTGGCAAGGAGTGGACGCGGCACACCTATCCGCCGCGTTGGCGGCGATGGAGCCCTCCCTGAAGCGGGAGCACCGCGAGCGTCTCACCCGCATGGAGATGCAGCGCGAGGTGGCGCAGCAGGCTCTTGATGAAAGGCACCGCGAGCGGGCACACCAGGCACAGATGACACAGCTCATCTGCGGAACCGTGCTTGCGCTGGCGATGCTCGGCGGCGGCTTCTACGTGGCCCGAGAGTCTTGGTGGCTATCCACCCTCCTCTGTGGACCAAGCTTGCTGGCTCTCATCAAGGTGTTCATCCTGGGCCGCAGCGACCCTGACGACATGAAGCACGTATCGCTGGTCTCGCGAGCGTCGGCCAACGCCGCCGGGCAGGGTCAGCAGCCGCCCGCGCCCTGACGACGGCGCAGGGCATCGCGGTTTGCGCCGCACATACCTCGTCCGCCCCCGCTTGTCTCCGTAAACCGCTGCCCTGACCCGTGCGCGCCCTTCTACCGTGGGCGTATGTCCCGTAATGGCGAGATAGTCCGTGCCGTCCCGGCAGACCGCTGGGAGGCCTTGGAGGGGTCGCCGCTGCTCCTGGTGGAGCTGGCCACCGCTGACGGCGGCGTGGAGTTGCTGATCTACGACGAAGCGGGCCAGGTGGTCGACGCGTCGTATGTGCCGCCGGAGCTGGTCGAGGACGCCGAGGAGCGGCCCGTGTTGGAAGTCAACGTGCCCCGGCAGCGCCGGTCTTAGTGGCGGGCAGGCCCGGGGTGGTGGGGCGGGCGTAGCGGGCGGCAGCGCGGGAGGGCCGGGAGTCGCGCTGGCCGCCGGGGGCGTGCAGCTTGGTCGCGGACAGGTGGTCCGCGAAGAGGGACATGGCCACGGAGTCGCCTCGGTCCGGGGAGCGACCCAGGCGGTCCACCACGTCCTCCTTCTTCTCCACCTTGATCTTCGGGGGGACGCCGGTGGTGATGTCCCACGTGAGCGTGGTCAGGTCGGCCACCAGCAGGTCGTCCGGTGGAAGCGCGAGCTCGGCGCCGAACGCCGGGTCCAGCAGCTCCCGCAGCTTCCAGTACGCGGCGGAGCGGACGTTGAAGAATCCCCACTCCCGGTCCCGGGTGCGCAGCTTGGTCTGGGCTGCCCCGGTGTAGGCGAGCACCGGTGCGCCCAGCTCCCGGAGGCGGTCCACGACGCCGCCGCCGACACCGATGGAGTCCACCACCGCGGCGGCGCCGTCCTCCTCGCCCAGGGCAGCCTGGACGCGGGCGGTGGTCTGCATGGTGTCCTCGCGGTCGTGGGTCTCCAGGGAGGCGACGAGGAGGCCGCGGCGGTGGCAGAGCACGGTGGAGTCTCCGCCCGTGCGGGCGACGTCCACGCCGAGGGCGCGGCGGCCGGGCGCGCCGGGGCGGCCAGCCAGGTCCCACACGTGCCACCGCTCGATGGCCGCCTCCACCCAGGACAGCCGGATAACGCCGTCCTCGTCGGAGGCAGTGAACCCGACGCGGGTGCCGACGTTATCGCCGGGACCATCCCCGCGAGCGCGAGGAGCAGAAGGACCGTCAGGACACCGCCGTCATCATGATGGGGCCATCCCCGTGGGCGCGGGGAGCAGTGGGCGAGGCGTGGTGGCACGAGGCCGCTCCGGGGGCCATCCCCGCGGGCGCGGGGAGCAGACAGTCCGCAGGGGTCGCTTGCCCCATTCCAGGGGGCCATCCCCGCGGGCGCGGGGAGCAGATCACGGTCCCGCCGGGACAGTGGATCGGGCTGGGGCCATCCCCGCGGGCGCGGGGAGCAGGTCGGTCATGGTCACTCCAGGGGTTCGATACGGGGGCCATCCCCGCGGGCGCGGGGAGCAGGTCTGGCTCGTGTCGACGATGCCCGGGTGGATGGGGCCATCCCCGCGGGCGCGGGGAGCAGGTGTGCGGCTCGCCGCCGTGGCTGTCCTCCTTGGGGCCATCCCCGCGGGCGCGGGGAGCAGCCGTCCGACACCGAACTGGTGCCGTTGGGCACGGGGCCATCCCCGCGGGCGCGGGGAGCAGTCGGGGTCCTGGACGATACGCGGTTCGGCCTGGGGGCCATCCCCGCGGGCGCGGGGAGCAGTCGCGAACCGGCATGGCCTGATGTCGGCGATCGGGGCCATCCCCGCGGGCGCGGGGAGCAGCCGATCATCACCCGGCCTGCCTGGAGTGCCGAGGGGCCATCCCCGCGGGCGCGGGGAGCAGCGGAAGCGCGGTGCCTGTTCCGTCTCCGGACAGGGGCCATCCCCGCGGGCGCGGGGAGCAGGTCGCCTCCGCGCTGTTCGGGTTCCGCCGGACGGGGCCATCCCCGCGGGCGCGGGGAGCAGGTCAGACGGCCGTCTGCGCCCTCCACGGGGTGGGGGCCATCCCCGCGGGCGCGGGGAGCAGATGGGGTGACTCCCGGGCGGTCGGGGTGTGTGGGGGCCATCCCCGCGGGCGCGGGGAGCAGCTGCCGGACGAGGACCTCGAAGTCGATGAGGTGGGGCCATCCCCGCGGGCGCGGGGAGCAGACGGCTGGCCCGCCGACCGCTTTCTTGTCCTCGGGGCCATCCCCACGGGCGCGGGGAGCAGCTGGACCCTGGAGACCAGGTTGTCAGGCGCGAGGGGCCATCCCCGCGGGCGCGGGGAGCAGGGAGGGCTGTCGGGTTGTTGGCGTGAGGGCCTGGGGCCATCCCCGCGGGCGCGGGGAGCAGGCCCGGCGATGGAAACCCGTCGCCCTGCTCGCGGGGCCATCCCCGCGGGCGCGGGGAGCAGCTACTTCTTGCCGGTCTCGCGCTTGCGGGCGCGGGGCCATCCCCGCGGGCGCGGGGAGCAGCCCATGTCGAGGATCTTCCTCAGGAGGGCTTTGGGGCCATCCCCGCGGGCGCGGGGAGCAGTTGCCGCCGTAGCGCCAACCGACCTGCCCGTAGGGGCCATCCCCGCGGGCGCGGGGAGCAGGCCGGGTGCACCAGCTGGTTCCCGTCGTACCCGGGGCCATCCCCGCGGGCGCGGGGAGCAGAGCCCAAGGCCGCAGCACAGCCGTACCGGTTGGGGGCCATCCCCGCGGGCGCGGGGAGCAGCCGGTCCCCGATCGCCCGGGGGCCCGCCGCCTCGGGGCCATCCCCGCGGGCGCGGGGAGCAGGGGGTGTCGGCGGTGACGCCGGTGGCGGCAGGGGGGCCATCCCCGCGGGCGCGGGGAGCAGGGTGAGGTTCCTCGGATGACTCGAATTGTAGGGGGGCCATCCCCGCGGGCGCGGGGAGCAGATCTGATCCGCAAGCGCCTGAGCCTCGGTCTTGGGGCCATCCCCGCGGGCGCGGGGAGCAGCGTCATCACGCGCCGTCGGCTGATTATCGTCCGGGGCCATCCCCGCGGGCGCGGGGAGCAGGTCAGATCTGCCGCCAGCTTCCGGACACCATCGGGGCCATCCCCGCGGGCGCGGGGAGTAGCGGTCTTGCAGGCAGCCGCGTCTGAAGCTGCCGGGGCCATCCCCGCGGGCGCGGGGAGCAGGCCCGAGACGACGACGTCACTCCGCCCGTCTGGGGGCCATCCCCGCGGGCGCGGGGAGCAGAACGGCAACAGCGGCGGGTTCAGCAACCCGGTGGGGCCATCCCCGCGGGCGCGGGGAGCAGATCGTCCCGGTGCCCGTACTGCCGATGGGCCGGGGGCCATCCCCGCGGGCGCGGGGAGCAGGCGGTGCGGCGGCGGCCGCCGATGCTGCTGCTGGGGCCATCCCCGCGGGCGCGGGGAGCAGCAGCACCGTGCAGGCCACGATCTGGGCCCAGTCGGGGCCATCCCCGCGGGCGCGGGGAGCAGGCTCGCTACCTACCATCGGTGCCCTCCCCATCGGGGCCATCCCCGCGGGCGCGGGGAGCAGGATCGTCTGCCAGTCGACTCCGGCCAACCGAAGGGGCCATCCCCGCGGGCGCGGGGAGCAGCCTGGCTGCCTGACGTGCTTGAGCCGCTCTTCGGGGCCATCCCCGCGGGCGCGGGGAGCAGTACGAAGCATGGGTCGACGAGGTCTGGAACGCGGGGCCATCCCCGCGGGCGCGGGGAGCAGACCCGCCCGGTGTTGAAGAAGTCGCGGCCCCAGGGGCCATCCCCGCGGGCGCGGGGAGCAGCGAGACGACGAACAGCTGTGCTACGTACGCGAGGGGCCATCCCCGCGGGCGCGGGGAGCAGTTCTACCCGTCCGCGCCGGGGCACCGGCCGCCGGGGCCATCCCCGCGGGCGCGGGGAGCAGGGTGCCTTGGCAAGCCGGCCGACGTCGACACCGGGGCCATCCCCGCGGGCGCGGGGAGCAGTCGTACCTGCACCTCGTCATCCCCAACACGCGGGGGCCATCCCCGCGGGCGCGGGGAGCAGACTGTTTAACCTGGGCACTTGTCTTGGAGGAAGCGGATTCCAGAACACTTCCTCTGAACGCGACAATCAGCCCATAACGGCATCAATACTATTCATCCTCTTCCGAAGCGTCGGCGTTTGGCAGCCTTGCTCCATCCGGGGCGGGCCGTGGTGGACAGGGGTTCCTGCGAGGACACGGTGGTCGTGTCGGGACGGTGGATGAGGGTGACGCCGTCGTGGTCGACGGGGTGCCATGCGTGGTCGTGGGTGCGGAAGGTGAATCCCTGTTCGTTGTTGGTGGTGTGGGCGAGCAGGGCTCGTCCTTGGCCGGCGTATTGCTGGACCTCGTGCCAGAGCGCGTCGCGGATTCGGGCTGACGGGTTGCCCACGAACACACCCGCGGAGATTTCCAGGAGCCAGCGGGTAAGGAAACCACGGAGTCCTGCTGGGCAGTTGGTGAGGACGATGACGGTCACCAGGCCACCTGTTCGTAGGCGCCGGTGTCGTCGTGGTTGAGGCCGGAGGCGACTTCACGGCCGCCGTCGCTCTGCAGGGTGACGACGTCCCTGTCGCCCCCGGGGTCGACCGAGCTGGTGCCTGCCGGCAGCAGCAGGTGTTTGATGTCGTCGACGCAGCGCTCCAGCAGGGATGTTTCGTTGATGCGGTCCCGCAGAGCGCGGCGGGTACGGGGGCCGACGTCCTCCTCGTCCTGTGCGGCGACGTCGAATGCGAGGGGAATGCCGATCTCGGTCTTGTAGAGGTCGGCAATGTCGAGGACGAAGGACAGTTCGTGTCCGGAGTGGACGAAGCCGAGGGCTGGGCTGCAGCCCAGCGAGGTGACGACGGCGTGGGCGATGCCGTACATGCACTGGGCTGCTGCGGTGATGCCCTGGTTGACGGCGTCCGCGGCAGTGAAATCGCCGGGGGCGTACTGGCGGCCGCGCCAGCGGATGCCGGTGCGGGCGGCCTGGGAGCGGTAGCAGTCTTTGACGCGGCGTCCTTCTCTGCCGAGGAGTTCGTGGCGGGTCAGGCCGGCGGGGTCTTCGTCGGGGAATCGCAGCCGGTACATCGCGCGGGCCACCGCGAGGCGGCTTCGCGCGTTGGCCCACTGCTGTGCTTGGGCTTCCATGAGTGCTGAGGAGCGGGTGAGGGCGCGGCCTGCGGCGTAGTAGCGCACGCCTCGTTCCCCGACCCAGCAGACGGCCGCGCCGGTTTCTCCCAGCACGCTCATCGCCTGGTGGGTGATGCGGGTGCCGGGGCCGAGGAGGAGTGTGCCGATGGTCGCCGAGGGGATGTGGGTGGTGCCTTCTGCGTCCTGGGCGGTGATGGCGTTCGCGTCCCGGTGGACGGTGCACCGTTCCAGGTAGATGAAGGAGATGCGCTCTGCGGTGCGGGTGAGTTGGCGTGGTGTCAGTGCGGCGTGCTGGGAGATCGTGGTCATGGTGTCTGCCGGGCGGGTGGGGTGAGGGGGGCCAGGGTGATCAGGCCGCAGCCGTAGGCCTTGGCCCGGCCGATGCCCTGGGTGAGGGTGCGGCGCAGAGCTGCAGGGTCGGTCACTTCGAGCCGGCCGTCGAAGGTGACGGCGACCAGGGTGACGGGTTTGCTCTTCCTGCCCTCGTCTGTGCGCCGTTTGTCGAAGGAACGGTTGTTGTGGTCGCGGACGGACAGCTCGTAGCGGTCGCCGTGGTGTTCATGTTTGCCCTGATGGGTGGTGCCGCTGGGCAGGAGACGTTTGGTGTCGGTCTTTTCCAGGATGCGGAAGCCGCTGCGTTCCTGGCGCTCGATCAGCCATGCCGTCTGGTGGACGGGGGTGAGGTGGGCGGTGATCTTGCGGGGCTCGCCGGGGGTGCGGCGGATGCTGTGGACGGGGTTGGCGGTCAGCCGGAAGGCCCAGCGGTCACCTGTGGAGAGCTTGTCGAGGAACGGCGTGTAGGGCCTGGTCTGCCAGCCGGGGGTGTGGGGGTCGGCCGCGGCTGCCGCCGGCCAGCCGGCCTGTTCAACGAGGTGGGTAAGGTCCGGGCGGTCGGGGCTGACGATGTACAGCAGCACCTCGGCGCGGGCCTGGTGGTCCAGGCGCCACAGCACCCGCGGCGCATCCGGTGTGGGAATGTCCGTGGGCAGGAGGCCGGGGAAGGAGGACATGACGGCTGCGTGCAGGGCCTGCGGCGAGGACAGCAGTCGGCGGGCGCCGGGACGGGCGGTGTTCACGCGGAAGCGGGAGAGGAACATCAGCTGCTCTCATCCTCCAGAGCATCGAACGGGTCGTGCCGCGGGGCGCCGGCCGTGACCGCGCTGGGTACCGGCACTGTGGTGGTGACGACGGTGCGCAGGGCGTGGCGGCGGTGTGCGGCGGCGAAGCTGAGCGGCTGGTCGCGCAGAGTGTCGGCGCCGCCGTGCTCGCCGGCTGCCGCCTCACACAGCACCGTCAGCCCTTCTTCCGGGCGGAAGCGGTGCTGCTTGCGGTACCAGGCGGACGCCTGCCACGGCACCTCTCGCAGCACGTGTTCCAGGTGGGCGTCCTCGTACAGGCCCAGTTCCAGCGGTGCGGCGGGCGGGCAGGAGCGGCGGCCGAGGAACGGCAGGTAGACCGGGGATTTCAGGGCAGTATGCAGACCGGCGAGCAGTGCGCGGTCGCCTTCGAGGGCGGCGACGAAGACGGCGTCGGCGAGGTAGAAGCGTTCCGACAGCGGCATGGACTTGCCGGTGACAGCGTGGTGCGCGGTGTGAAAGTCCCGGATGCGGGTGCCGGGTTGGTCGATCCGGGCGCCGAACCGGAGTGCTGCCAGGGGTGCGAGGGCGGTGTCGTCGTCGCGGTCGATGCCGGCCGCGGCCGCGAGGAGGCCGATGACGCCGCTCTTGGTGGGGGCGGACTCGGTGGTGCGGCGGGTGAAGCGGGAGGAGGCTCCCCAGGACTGCAGGGGGCCGGCCAGCCGCAGGGCGAGCACCCCGGTCATGCGGGCGTGCCCAGGTGTTCGGTGACGGCTTGGCCGACGGCGGTGACGAGGTCGCCCAGGGTGTCGGACTCGGTGCCGAGGTCGGCGAGTTTGAGGGTGTTGGGGCCCACGCGCAGGACCCAGCTGAGGGTGGAGTCCTGGTCGCCGTAGGCGCGTTCGATGTCCGGAACGTAGGCGGCGAGGCGGTCGGATGCTTCCCGGACGTGGCCGCCCTGGTCGCCGCGGACGGGTTCTTCGAAGGCGGCGACGAAGCTGATCGGGCGCGTGGTGCGGAGCTTGACGACGACGGCGTCGGGCAGGGTGTGGTGACCGAAGGTGTTGATCTTTCCCGTCGGCAGGGAGGCGACGAAGCTGTGCACGAACGCCTCGACCGCACGGCGTACCGGTTCGGTCCTGGGTTCGTCCTCGCGCAGGCCCTGGCCGAGGTTGGCGGCGAGCTGGTGGACGCCGAGGGCGGCGTAGCGGTAGAGGGTGGCGGAGTTGAAGTCGACGGTGCCGATCATCCCGGCGCCGGTCTCCTCCTCGGTGTTCTCGTCGTCGACGGCCGTGTAGTAGTCGGACTCGTTGTCCACCCGGTGCACGCTGATGGCGTGGGCGACCTGGACGGCGGCGTCGACGTTGAAGTCGGCGGCGTCGGCGACCATCCGGCCGAAGAGGGCGATGTCGACGGAGTGGCGGCTGTCCGCGATCTCCTTGGCCTTCTCCTTGTTCGTCTTCTCCTTGAGGTAGGCCGTGATGTCTGCGGCGCCGTCGACGGCGAGGCGGGCGAGGCCGTCGAGCTGGCGGGCGCTGAGGAAGACCAGGTACTTCGCCTCCGGCGCCGGGGTGTCCCCGGACTCCTTGACGGCGTCGGCCTTCCGCCTGGGTACCTCGGTCTTCAGCCCGGTCGCCTTGACCGTCTCGTCGGCGAGGGTGAGGGCCGTGCCGGCGTCGAGGGAGGGTTCGAGGTCAGCGATGCGTTTGGCGAGCAGTTCCACGACCTTCTTGGTCCGCACGCCGAGTTCGCTGGGATCGAGCAGGTGTTCGTCGTCGAAGTAGGTGCGGGTGGCCCGCTTCCACGCCTGGCTGGAGACGCGGGCGCGCGGCACACCGCCGTACACGGCTGTCTTCGGCGCGCCCGTGTCGTCACGGTTGAGGTTGCTGGGCGGGACTGTCTGCAGGGCGTGCACGTCCAGGAAGATGCGGTTCACGAGGCGTCCTTGTCGCTGTCGTCGAGGCGGGCGGCGGTGTCGTCGGGGCTCTGGCCGGGAGCTTGTGCGGCCGGTTCCTGCCAGGAGTGGAAGGAGCGGCCCCACTCGCGGCGGACGGTGTCGGCGCCACCGGGCCGCTGCCAGGTGTAGAGCTGCCCGGCGAGCAGGCCGTAGTCGAGGGGGATGTCCGCGCGGCGCAGCAGGACGATCACGTCGCGCAGCCGCTGGGACAGGCTGGTCAGGTCGGGGGCGGTGCCTGCGCGGACCAGGCGCTTGCGGACGGGCTCGTCGATGCCGTCCGGCGGCATGAGGCGCCGCACCGCCGCACCCAGTCCGGTCGGCCGTTGGTATGTGTGGGGGCGGTGCATGCGCGTACCGCGGGACTGCTGGTGCAGCGCCCAGAGGGTGAGGGCCGCGTGCAGGGCGTCCTCCGCGCGCACGAGTTCCTCCTCGCCGAGCGGTCGCATGCCGTCGAGGCGTGTGTGCAGCGGTGAGGTGTCGACGAGCGTCCACAGGTCGGGCAGATCGGCGGCCTCCCGGCCTGCGCCGCGGCGCAGACGGGCCAGTACTGCGACGTCCTTGGGGCTGTCCCTGAGGTAGCCCTCCTGCCAGGGCTTGATCTGTGCGGCGGCGAGTTCAGTGACCCGTGAGCGGGCGGTCGGCGGGGCTGTGGTGGTGGTCATGCGGGTACCTTCGGGTCGGTCGCGGAAGGGTCGGGCTCATGACTGCCGGGCGGATCGGGCGGGGGTGTGCCGGCGTCGTCTCGCTCGTCGAAGTCCGAGGGGCGGCCCAGAGCCTTGGCCAGGCGGCCGCGGAACCACTTGTCGGCCAGACCGGCATTGAGCCACAGTGCGCCCTTCTTGCCGGTGACGGTCCTGCCCTGCCAGGCGGCGTCCCCCGCCTGGCCGATGAGCCGGTCACCGAGACCGTCGACGATGCCGTGTACGTCGCGCTGCCAGCGACGGCGGCTCTCGAACGGGTCATCCGTGTCCGCCAGGGCGGCGATCCAGGTGCGGTAGGGGTTCTCCAAGGCGGTGAACCCGAGTTCACGCGCTGCCGATCGTGCCCCCTCGCCCTCGGCTCCGGCCGCACGGGCCAGATCGGTAGCCAGGTCGCCCAGCGCCCGCACCGCCTGATCGGCGTCCTCGGCTGCTCCGATCGCCTGTCGGGCACACGTACGGTCCTGGCGGTGAAGCAGCACGACCGGCATGGCGAGTTGATCGTCGACCACCTCGTCGATCACGGACTGCTGTGTCCCGTAGGTGGCGCCGACGATCCGGGCCCGGATGAGAAAGCCCCGCGGCAGTTCTCCCTCGGTAACCAGGCGGGCGATCCACTCCAGGATCCCGGGACGCAGGTATGCGGCTGCCTCCGCTCCCTGCACCGCATTCGTGTCCGACCGGTCTGCGACGAGGGAGGCGATACCCCGCCACGCCGAGCGGGCCGGATCGTGCTCGCGGGGCAGGTAGACCGGCGACTGCCGCAGCTTCTTCTCCTGCACCATGCTGCGCCGCCACGCCGTCATCGGCTCACGCCGGTGCATGTTCCGGGACGAGAGCGGGTCTCCGTAGCCCAGAACGACGCCTGTGACCGTGTCCTCGTCGTGGTGGAGACGCAGCCGGCGCGACTGCCACGTGTACAGATCGCGCAGCCCCGTCGGCGCGCGTTCGGTGCCGCCGGGTGGGCACGGTTCACGCCGCCAGGCCGGCCGGTCGTCCGCCCTGAACTCCAGGGCGTCAGTGTCGGCGGCCACCAGGTTCAGCAGCAGCGTCTCCCGCAGGGTGTCGCCTTCCGCGAAGACACCGCCCAGGCCGCCGGCCCATCCCGTACCGAGCGGGTACACCTTGCCGCCCTTGACCCGGTCGTCGCCCACCATGCCGGACTTGATTCCGGACGTGTCGTAGGCGTGAGCGTGAACGACCCAGCGGGCCGCCTCAGCGAAGGTGAGCCGTCCGACGGTGGGCATCCAGGCGGTGAAGAAGGGCTCCCCGTTGGGCACGTCGGCCACGATCCGGTTAAGGGAGAAGACCTCGTCCTTCGCCGTCCGCAGCCCAGCGGTCTGGAAGAACGGGGCGTGAGGACTCAGCAGGTCGAAGCGGCCGTAGTGTGCGTCCAGATAGGCCGTGACCGGCGAGAAGCACTGCGGGTCGGACCACAGGTCCGCCCACTCTTCCACGTCGCCAGGTCCTTCCAGGGCGTCATGGGCGAGGGCGAGCAGCAGCCGCAGCAGCGCGAACTCCTGCGTCGGCAGATCCCCCACCAGACGCCGCACTGCATCTGCTTGTTCGAACACTTGGTGCAGCGACAGCTCCTCCACTGAGCCATCGTGGTTGAGCACCCCAATCCACGGCTGGGTCGTCAGGTTGAAGGAGGGAACTGCCGGGACGTTTTGGGGCGGCTCCATCATGCATCGTCTCCAGACCTACAAGGATTCATGAACGGGAAGCCTCCTGCCACCGGTCACTCGACTCTGCGCCCGAGAGGTGCAACACAACGTCAACTCGCAATCCTGAGTCGGAGTTTGACAGGACGCCACGTGCCCTCCACAGTATCGGCGTACTTGCGGCAACGATTCAAGGGGAGGAAATCAAGCTGTGTCGGGATGGATACGGTGGGGAGCCGTGATCATCGGAGTCATCGTCACTTTCTGGCTGGCTCTCTTACTGGGCCGGTGGCTGCCCCTCGGGGGAGCAGAGGACGATGGGGTCAGATGGGGAATCGCAACGGCGCTCGCAAGTGCCGTATCTGCGGTTGCCGGGTTGCCGATGGTCCGCTGGGCAGAGGCAAAGCCGGGGTTGTCGGAGGATGCGTGACCCCACAGGCCGCGCCAACCGTCAAGGACGCGGTCGGATAGGCTCCCACAGCTGACTGACGCCACACCAGGCGGCCGTGTTGATCCGCACGTCGTGCTCCCCATCAGCATGGGGATGGTCCCGATTCCAGGGGCACAGCACATTGCTCCCCGCGTCAGCGGGGATCTTTTGAACGAAGTATCTGCTGGGCTACTTCCCCCGCGCTCCGTCACGGGTCACCTCCAAGCCGTCGGACGGGCTGTAGTGGAGCGCATAGCCTGCCAGCCGGGTCTGACAATCCTCGTCGAGGGCGAGAATCAGCTGGTCAGCAAGCCACGGGCTGTCCTTGCCCTGCCATGCGGGCACGTACAGCTGCTCCAGTTCCGCGATGGCCTTGTCGAGGGTCTCGGCGTAGGAGAACTGGAGGGGTAGCCGCAGCCCGCAACTCGCCGCCGTCCGGGCAGCAAGCGATGTGGGCACCTGATCCTGCGGCAGCTCCAGTCCACCGCGCCGGCGGCCCCGCTTGTCCGCTTCCAGCCACGGAAGGGTGGCGAGGGTGCCATCGGCGCGCCGCTGTATGACGACGACTTCCAGGCTCTCCCGGCTGTCGCGGACCTGGGCCCGCCCAGTGCGGGTGTCGTCGGCATCGCCGACCCCTGCGGCCACCCAGCCGAACAACGCCCTGCCGGGACGGCCGACTTCGCCGAGGCGGAACACAGCAGCACGCTCGGCCTGGTCGGCCCGGTGCCGCTCGAACCGCGCCCTTGCTTCCTCCATCGCCGGCACCCAATGCGCTGGCCCGACCGGCGCCTCGGCGTACGCACCCTGGACGAGCGGGCTGATGTCAACGGGCAGCCGCACGGGACGCTGCGGCCCGCCGTCGAGATGGGGCAGCAGCACCCCGGCCGACCGCAGCAGCGCGTACGCCCCGTATACCGCGACCGATCCGCGGACCGGGACGGGCACGTCCGCCTCCCAGTCGGCGCCGGTCAGCAGGCACCGCGGCGCTCGCAGCCGCGCGGGCCGTTCGCTCTGGCCCTCCCCACGCTGGTGACGGTGCAGCCGGCCCATCCGCTGCAGCAGCAGGTCCACCGGGCACAGGTCGCTGACGAGGAGGTCGAAGTCCACGTCCAAAGACTGCTCGGCCACCTGGCTGGCCACCACGATATGCCTGCCCGAGGGCCGCCCCGTCGCCTTGTCAGGCGGACCGAACCGCTCCAGCAGGTCACGGTCCTTGGCCGCCCGGTCGACGTCAACGAAACACGAGTGCGCCACGCTCACGTCCCCGTCGCCGAACTTCTCCCTCAGTACATGGGCCGTCTCCAGCACTCGCTTGACCGTATTGCGCACGACGAGCACACAACCGCCGGTGTCCAGCTCCGCCTCCAGCCGGTCGGCCAGCACATCCAGACCGTCCGCGAGCCGTTCGACCCGGACATCCGTGCACCGGGCCGCAGGAGCCGGATGGCGCACCACCGGCCTGCCGCCCGGCGCGACAGCGGTGAGCAGCGGATACACCTCTTGTGCCGAAGCGCTGTCGACCTGTGTGTTGGCCACCCCGGAGTACGCCTCCACCAGCTGACGCCGGCGCGCAGCAGGCAGGGTCGCAGAGAGCACCACCACGGGAACCCGGTAGGCGCCCAGCCAGGCCAGCACTCGGTCCAGGTAGACGCTCATGTAGGTGTCATAGGCGTGCGCCTCGTCGATCACAACGACTTTGCCCGCAACTGCCAGATGACGCAGCGCCAAGTGTCGGCTCTTCAGTCCGGCGAACAGCAGCTGATCGACGGTCCCGGCCACGAACGACGACAGCATCGCCTTCTTACGGCCCCGCAGCCAGGTGTGAGCCACCAGCTCGGCGCCCGCGGACCGCGTAGGCTCCCCCAGCCGCCGGGGCACGGGCGCGGCAGCATCCACGTCGACCGCCGTCACCTGCCCGCCGCGGGCCAGCAACCCGGCGAAGTCCTCGTTCAGAGCGGCCTTCGAATGCGCAAGATGCACAGAGTGACGGCGGCTGCCGTCGTCCGGCAATCGCTTCAGCCACTCCAGCAGCCGCGGGAACATCGCATTGCCCGTTGCCATCGTCGGCAACGCGAAGAACACACCGCCCGCGCCCGAACGCGCCGCGAAGACCTCGGCCACGGCGAGCGCCGCCTCCGTTTTCCCCTCCCCCATCGGAGCTTCGATGACCATCAACCCGGGAGCCTCCATCTCCCGGGCCAACACCAGTGCCGCTTCCTGGACCGGCCGGACTTTCGCCCCCTGCGGAAGCCCGAACCGGGACCCGAACAACTCCTGCGCATCCCCGACAGGCTCCGCCGCCCGCCACGGCGCCGGGAGATCCAGCCCCCGCCATGCCGCCGCCAGCCGCTCCACACTGCTACTAGACGCAGCATCCGGGAAGTACGGGAAGAGGTCCGGATTGCTGGCGATCCAGTCGGAGACGATGACCAGCGCGGTCAGCAACACCTGTACAGGCTGCGGCAGTCTCACCTCCCGCCACGCCTGGAGCCGGCCCTCCACTCCGAAGCACTCCGAGCACGCGTCGAGCAACTCCGTCTGCATCTGGCGCCACAGCCCGCTGCTCCGGCCAGGAGTACGCAGCAACTCCTCCGCGTCGTACAGGGCTTTGATCTGCCCGTTCTCCGGCGGCACCCCATGATGCCCACCCACCGCCACGGTGAACTGCCCGGTCTGCCGCGCCGCCCACCCGTGACGCTCCTCCAGCCAGTCACCCAGCAACACCTGACCGGCCAGTCCGTGCGGCGCCAGACGCCGATCGGGCCCCATCGCCTGGCGGGACCGCATTTCCAGCCCCTTCTCCCGCATCACGTCGGCGAGTTGCTCAACCTGGCAGGCGAACGCCGGCGTCGCCTTACCAATGTCGTGCACACCCGCGAGCCAAACGGCAAGCCTGCGCCCGTCGCCCTCGCCACCAGGCAACGCCTCAGCGATCAGGCGCCGCACACCGGACGGCAGCCACTCGTCCCACAGAAGACCGCCGACCGCGGCACTGTCCTCCATGTGCCGCCACAGAGGCAACCACCCGTCAGCATCACAGTCATGCTTAGCCCACACCGACCGCGCCGGCTCCTGAAGCCGCGGCAACAGCCCTCGATCGAACATACCCCCACTGGTCATGCAAGATGCCTACACGCAAACCAAGACCCAGCAGGCCAAATCAAGGAAACACAGTCGAACTGCAGCCGATGAAGCTATGCAGCCCCCGCCAGGCTCTCTCGAGCCATAAGGTGACCCACTTACTGAAACCGCCCACCCAGGGCAAAGGTAGGGGAGAAATGCTCCCTTTGTCGGAATCAGAGGAAGTGTGCGAAACCGCGGTGCCCTTGCCGTAGACCAGCAGGTCACACAGTCTGCTCCCCGCACCCGCGGGGATGTTCCCATCACCGACCGCTGGACCGACCTCTGCCCCACCTGCTCCCCGCACCCGCGGGGATGTTCCCTTGTTGATCAGGTACAGGTCGTAGCCGGAGAACTGCTCCCCGCACCCGCGGGGATGTTCCCACTGTTCCCTGGGTACCAAGCCGCCGCCCGGGCTGCTCCCCGCACCCGCGGGGATGTTCCCTTGGTCAGGAACGGCCGGCGGACGCCGCGAACCTGCTCCCCGCACCCGCGGGGATGTTCCCGACCCGATCCAGGGCGACGACCTGGAGGAGCAGCTGCTCCCCGCACCCGCGGGGATGTTCCCAAGGGCGACATCGTGTACCTGGCCGGTACGCCCTGCTCCCCGCACCCGCGGGGATGTTCCCTTGCTGCGGACGCTGGTCACGCCGCTGGTCATCTGCTCCCCGCACCCGCGGGGATGTTCCCAACCGGCTCGCCGCCGCCGACCTCCCCGAAGACTGCTCCCCGCACCCGCGGGGATGTTCCCTCCACCGACACCACCCAGAACAACGTTCTCTCCTGCTCCCCGCACCCGCGGGGATGTTCCCCAGAACGTAGTCCTCTGCGCAACGCCAGCACACTGCTCCCCGCACCCGCGGGGATGTTCCCTGTGCAAGGTCTACCGCGTGCTGGTCTGCGTCCCTGCTCCCCGCACCCGCGGGGATGTTCCCTCATGGGGAAGGCGCGGACGTGAGCGCCACCACTGCTCCCCGCACCCGCGGGGATGTTCCCTCATGGGGAAGGCGCGGACGTGAGCGCCACCACTGCTCCCCGCACCCGCGGAGATGTTCCCTCACCTGGTCCGCACCCGGCTCCCTCGCCGACCTGCTCCCCGCACCCGCGGGGATGTTCCCAAGGAGTTCGAGTCGCTGGAAGACCGGTTGGACTGCTCCCCGCACCCGCGGGGATGTTCCCCTGGCCGATCACGATGATGTACCGGTCGATCCCTGCTCCCCGCACCCGCGGGGATGTTCCCAACTTCCGCGGCTTCGCGACCGCGGTCACCCCGCTGCTCCCCGCACCCGCAGGGATGTTCCCCTGGCCGATCACGATGATGTACCGGTCGATCCCTGCTCCCCGCACCCGCGGGGATGTTCCCAACTTCCGCGGCTTCGCGACCGCGGTCACCCCGCTGCTCCCCGCACCCGCGGGGATGTTCCCGAGTTCTTCGCCCGTACGCGGCGACACATCGGCTGCTCCCCGCACCCGCGGGGACGTTCCCGACGGGTTGCACGGTTCTACAAAAACCTCATGCTGCTCCCCGCACCCGCAGGGATGTTCCCTGCATGGCCATGCCGCGCCCCTACAGGTTCGTCTGCTCCCCGCACCCGCGGGGATGTTCCCGAGGGACACCTCGGCCAGTTCGACATCCTCGACTGCTCCCCGCACCTGCGGGGATGTTCCCAGGAAGAACAGCAGCGCGAGCGCGGAGCCCTTCTGCTCCCCGCACCCGCGGGGATGTTCCCGGGGGGGGCCGTCAACACCGGGGCCGGGATCGTCTGCTCCCCGCACCCGCGGGGATGTTCCCTGCGCGTCGGTCCCGGGCGATCTGCTGGCGATCTGCTCCCCGCACCCGCGGGGATGTTCCCGTCCCCTTCGAGACGACCGCCACGACGGACCTCTGCTCCCCGCACCCGCGGGGATGTTCCCCGATACCGCCGCGCGCTGTCCGTCCTGCGCAACTGCTCCCCGCACCCGCGGGGATGTTCCCATCAGCGGCCCTGAAGGGTCTTGTCGATGGTCCTGCTCCCCGCACCCGCGGGGATGTTCCCTGGACGGCCTTCGCCATCTGGTCGCGCATCTTCTGCTCCCCGCACCCGCGGGGATGTTCCCGAAACAGCGAGCACGAAGCAGAACCTCCGAATCTGCTCCCCGCACCCGCGGGGATGTTCCCCACGGGTGCGCCCGGCCAGATCCTGGGCCTGACCTGCTCCCCGCACCCGCGGGGATGTTCCCAGATCGTTGGAAGCCGTCCACCTGGTGGGCGGCTGCTCCCCGCACCCGCGGGGATGTTCCCCCGAAGCGACTCCTGCCGGGGCAGCGGTCCGACTGCTCCCCGCACCCGCGGGGATGTTCCCATGGACGACTTCAACGACGGTCGGCCGTGGGACTGCTCCCCGCACCCGCGGGGATGTTCCCTCGGTCACGGCCGGAACCATCGCAGCGAACGCCTGCTCCCCGCACCCGCGGGGATGTTCCCACACTGCTGTCCACGGGCAAGCTGACGGGCGCCTGCTCCCCGCACCCGCGGGGATGTTCCCCTCAGGAGCCCGCGCCATGGCCCGCTACGTCACTGCTCCCCGCACCCGCGGGGATGTTCCCTCGTCGGCCGACGCCGGGACTCCGGGGACCGACTGCTCCCCGCACCCGCGGGGATGTTCCCGCCACCGAGACCCTGAGCAAGGGCATGGAGGTCTGCTCCCCGCACCCGCGGTGATGTTCCCGCGAACGCGATCACGGTGCCGCCGATGCGGCGCTGCTCCCCGCACCCGCGGGGATGTTCCCAAGTAGTCGAAAAATCCACCACTTAGGGGTACCTGCTCCCCGCACCCGCGGGGATGTTCCACTCGGGCCCGCCTCGACCTGGTCCGTGGCCGACTGCTCCCCGCACCCGCGGGGATGTTCCCAGCAACCAGCGTCTCCACCGACACGAGCAGGCCTGCTCCCCGCACCCGCGGGGATGTTCCCACGACGTCCACGCCATCGTAAGAACCCGTGGGCTGCTCCCCGCACCCGCGGGGATGTTCCCGAGCGCTTCCTGAGGAAGCTGGTCGGCCCCGGCTGCTCCCCGCACCCGCGGGGATGTTCCCTCCACCGCCGCGACGTCCGCGACGAGCAGCCCGCTGCTCCCCGCACCCGCGGGGATGTTCCAGCACGAGGCGACGATCCGGAGGTTGCAGGCCTGCTCCCCGCACCCGCGGGGATGTTCCCGCCATGCCCGTCTACCGCGCCGCCAGCCAGCGCTGCTCCCCGCACCCGCGGGGATGTTCCCGACAGGATCGCCGAAATCGAGCACCTCTACCTCTGCTCCCCGCACCCGCGGGGATGTTCCCTCCACCCTCGCCGAGCTGGTCGCCGTCCAGGCCTGCTCCCCGCACCCGCGGGGATGTTCCCGTGAACGTGGACGTGTCGGCCTTGTCCGAGCCCTGCTCCCCGCACCCGCGGGGATGTTCCCTCCGGGTTCTGGCTCCCCCGTTCCAGCCGGATCTGCTCCCTGCACCCGCGGGGATGTTCCCTTCACCGGCTGAGAGGGGGCTCGGATGCCGTACTGCTCCCCGCACCCGCGGGGATGTTCCCCGTGTACGGGCCTCCGGCCTGATGGTCTCCCGCTGCTCCCCGCACCCGCGGGGATGTTCCCGTCGCGGCGTCCAGGTGCATCGGGAAGTGGTTCTGCTCCCCGCACCCGCGGGGATGTTCCCCAGGTCGTCCCGCCGATGGTCCCGAAGTGCTCCTGCTCCCCGCACCCGCGGGGATGTTCCCCGGACTCGTCCAGTCAGCAGGTAGCCGGTCGACTGCTCCCCGCACCCGCGGGGATGTTCCACTGTTCGGTGCGCAAAATCCCCGTCGCCACCGACTGCTCCCCGCACCCGCGGGGATGTTCCCCTGACCACCCAGCCGCTCCAGGTGCTGTGGCCCTGCTCCCCGTACCCGCGGGGATGTTCCCGAGGGCGCCCCGCGCGCCGGAACAGGGTGGTGCTGCTCCCCGCACCCGCGGGGATGTTCCCATGAACACCTGCGGGTCTTCCCAATGCATGATCTGCTCCCCGCACCCGGGGGGATGTTCCCGCCCTAGGAACCGACGTGAACGGACACGCCGCCTGCTCCCCGCACCCGCGGGCATGTTCCCGTGCACGTCAGAGCACTGGTTTAGTCCATTCCCTGCTCCCCGCACCCGCGGGGATGTTCCCGTGTCCGGCCTGGACTTCGTGTTCATCAAGGCCTGCTCCCCGCACCCGCGGAGATGTTCCCCAGTCGAACCGCCGGTACATGTAGATCACGGCCTGCTCCCCGCACCCGCGGGGATGTTCCCAACGGTGGGGCCGCGTTCCTGAGCTCCATGCGCTGCTCCCCGCACCCGCGGGGATGTTCCCGAGGCGATGAGGCCGGTGACCGCCGCCCTGCGCTGCTCCCCGCACCCGCGGGGATGTTCCCTGGGCGCAGTCCCGCAGGTTTCGGTACTCGATCTGCTCCCCGCACTCGCGGGGATGTTCCCGAGATTGAGGCCCTGGCCATCATCCTTGGTCACTGCTCCCTGCACCCGCAGGGATGTTCCCAGCTTCGTGGCCACCGCCTTGGCGGTGGCCGGCTGCTTCCCGCACCCGCGGGGATGTTCCCTGGACCATGCGCAGCCGGGTTTTCCAGGGCGCCTGCTCCCCGCACCGGCGGGGATGTTCCCGCCGTCATCGAACTGTCGAAGGCGGGCACCCTCTGCTCCCCATGCCCGCGGGGATGGTCCCTCGCCGGGCTCACGGCCGAGCGGGTCCGTCTCCTGCTCCCCGCACCCGCGGGGATGTTCCCGCATCCTAGGGCGGGATCCTGCTCAAGGAAGGCTGCTCCCCGCACCCGCAGGGATGTTCCCGGCGAACCCGGATTCTGGAACTCCAGCCTGACCTGCTCCCCGCACCCGCGGGGATGTTCCCACCCCCGAGACGACGGACAGGTGCTGGTTGATCTGCTCCCCGCACCCGCGGGGATGTTCCCTACCGCGATCACCCTGACCGCCCGCCGGTTCCTCTGCTCCCCGCACCCGCGGGGATGTCCCCGGCCTCTTGAACATCACCCCCAGCGGTGATGATGGGCCAGCGCGAGTCAGCGACCCTGGCCGACAACGGTCTTGGTAGCGGGCAAGCCCTGGGTGGTGGGGCGGGCGTACCGGGCAGCAGCACGGGACGGTCGCCCTTCACGCTGTCCGCTGGGCGCGTGCAGCCTGTTGGATGTCAAGTGGTCCGCGAACAGGCTCATGGCGACGGCGTCGCCCCGGTCCGGGGAGCGACCCAGGCGGGCGGTCACTTCGTCTTTCGGCTCCACCTTGATCTTGGGCGGGACGCCGGTGGTGATGTCCCACGTGGGCGTGGTCAGGTCGGCCACCAGCATGTCGTCCGGCGGGAGCGCGAGCTCGGCGCCGAACGCCGGGTCCAGCAGCTCCCGCACCTTCCAATAGGCGGCAGAGCGCACGTTGAAGAATCCCCACTCCCGGTCCCGGGTGCGCAACTTGCTCTTGGCCGCCCCGGTGTAGGCAAGCACCGGAGCACCCAGCTCCCGGAGACGGTCCACGACACCGCCGCCGACACCGATGGAATCCACCACCGCGGCGGCGCCGTCCTCCTCACCCAGGGCAGCCTGCACGCGGGCAGTGGTCTGCATGGTGTCCTCGCGATCGTGGGTCTCCAAGGAGGCAACGAGGAAGCCGCGGCGGTGGCACAACACGGTGGAGTCCCCGCCGGTACGGGCGACATCCACACCGAGGACACGGCGGCCGGGCGCGTCGGGGCGGCCGGCCTGGTCCCACTCGTGCCAGCGCTCGATGGCGGCCTCTACCCAGGCCAGGGGGATGACGCTGTCCTCGTCGCTGGCGTGGAAGTCGCCCAGGACGCGGTTGGCGTACATGGCGGAGTCCCGGCCCCACTGGCGGGCGCGCTGCTCGGCCCAGTCCGGGCTGATGCGGCCGGCGGCCACGGCCTCTTCCAGGGTGACGTGGCGGGTGTGCCAGTCCTCCAGGCCCGGGGCGTGCTTGTGGATCTCGTAGAAGCGTCCGGCGGGCGGGCCGGGGGTGGAGATGGCCAGGGCGAACGCCTCGGGCAGGCCGTCCATGCGGCCGCCGGAGAACGCGCCCTCGATGGCGTCCCAGGTGCCGTCCGGCACCACCTTGGCTTCATCGATCAGGTAGAACAGGCTGTCCGCGTGGGCGCCCTCGATCAGCTCCGCCTTGTTGGACGCCACCGGGGACGCGGCGCCGTGGACCAGCTTGAGGTTGAGGCGGAGCAGCTCCGTCAACTCGCTGAATGGTTCACGGCCCAAGACGTCCCAGCGGATGCGCCGTCCCCACTTGTGGATCTCAGGCCACAAATAAACTGTGAGATGGCGCCACGCGGACGCGGTCGTAAGGACCTTCCAGTCGTAGCCGGCCGCCTCCCTCGTGGTGGCAAACCACAGCACCCCCAGAGAGGCCACGCCGGTCTTACCCAAGCCGTGGGGCCCACGGGCGGCCACGCGGCGGTACCGGGCCAGGGCGCCCAGGATGTCGTCCTGGTAGAACGTCAGGCCGCCGTCCTCGCCCCAGTCGATGACCTCCCGCGCCCAGGCAGCGGGCCGGTAAAGGTACCGCTCGGCGGCCTGCATGCGCCGCTCCAGGCGGGCGAGGTGGGGCCGCCAGGCGGGGGGCGCCTTGCGGGCCAGCTCCAGGCGCTGCGCCCGCGTCATGCGCCGGTAGGCCGCCTCGGCTTCAGGCGTCAGCACCGACCGCCTCCGGATCCTCGTCGCCGTCCGGGGTCGCGCGGATGAGCGTCAGCAGGTCCTCCGCCGTGATCTGCCCGGTGACGTCCAGGTCCAGCTTGTCCGGCTCGGCCAGGCCCCACAGCTTGACGATGCGGTCCACCAGCCGGGCCGCCGTCTCTACCGCCTTCAAGTCGCCCTTGAGGGCCTTGGGCCACACGGCCGCCAGCAGCCGCTGGTACCGCAGTGCCTGCGTCTCCCGGAGCTGGGAGGCCTGGGCCTTGAGGTCGGTGAGGTTGGCGGACAGGGCGCGGTCCACGTCGGTGTGGGCCGCGCCGCGGCTGGCGTAGCCGAGCCGGTCGGCGATGGTGTCGTAGTCCACCCCGGCCAGCACCATGGCGATGGCCTTGGACCGGCGCTCGGCGACCTGGGCGCGCTTGGCCTTGCTCGCGCTCATCGAGGGCCCTCCGTTCGCATGTGCCTATTGGTTCGCATATCGGCGGGTCAGCCGGACATGAGGTGGTGCAGCTCGGTGCGCGCCTGGTGGCTGTCCAGGAAGATCCCGGCGTATGAGGTGGTGACCATGACGGCGCCGGGCTTGCGGGCGCCTCGGTGGGCCAGGCAGCCGTGTTCAGACCGGATGATGCACGCGGCACCGAGCGGCACCAGGTGCTTGACCAGGGCGTCGGTCACCTGGCGGGTGAGGTCTTCCTGGGTCTGGAGGCGGCGGGCGTACACGTCCAGGACGCGGGGGAGCTTGGACAGGCCGGCGACGGGCTGGCCCTGGCTGGGCACGTATGCGATGTCGGCGTGGCCGTGGAAGGGCAGCAGGTGGTGGGCGCACAGGCTGGTGAAGGGCACGCCGGTGACGATGATCGGCGTGCCGGAGTGCTGGGCCGGGAACGTCCGGGTGAGGTGAACGGCCGGGTCCTCGTCGTAGCCGGCGGTGAACTCATTCAAGGCGGCCAGCACGCGCTGCGGGGTGTCGGTGAGGTCCGGGGCGTCCGCGTCCAGGCCTCGGGCCTCCAGCCAGGCGCGGACGCCGGCCTTGAAGGCGACGGCACCCGGGAGCGGGTCCCTGGGGTAGGCGGGAGCGGAACTTGTGGTGGTCGTCATGATCAGCGGCCTTTCTCGTCGCCCCAGCACAGAACATGCAGGCGCGTGGACAGGTTGAATCCGGCGGCGATGGCCGGGTCGGCGAGCTCGCCGAGGCGGCGGGTGATGGTGGCCGCGTCGGTGCCCTCGGGCATGATCCAGACGCGCCCAGGGTCCAAGGCGTGGGCGGCCGTGAACGCTTGCACCTCCTGCACGTCGGCCAGGTCGCGGCAGACGAACTTGAAGCAGGCTTTCCGGTTGTCATGCAGGGCGTAGAGGGCGCTGGGCACGATGCGCTTGGCGGCCGGGTCGCCGGCGTGGGCGAGCTTGGGCGACACGTTGAACCGGGTCACCCAGCGCGCCGTGTGATCGGTGGGCGTCTGGGTGCCGTTGGTCTCCACCTCGATCTCCGCCCCGGCGAGGATGAGCGAGCCGAGGAGCGCCCGCCACCCGTCCTGGTGCTGGTGGAGCAGCGGCTCCCCACCCGTGATCACCACCATTGGCGGGTCGCCGTCCAGCGCCCGCGTGACGATCTCGGCCACGGGCGTGCGGGTGAGGGTCTGGCGAAGGTCGAAGCGGCGGGCGTCCCACGTCTCGGGGGTGTCGCAAAAGCCACAGCTCAGGTTGCAGCCGCCCAAGCGGATGAACGAGCAGCGGCGACCGGCGGACGGTCCTTCTCCCTGGACGGTGACGCCGAACGCCTCCGCGAGGACGAGGGTGTCGGTGGGGTCCACGTCCAGGGCGGTCATGCGGCGGCCCCGTTGGGGTCGGCCTGCTCCCAGGTGGCGCCGTTGACGTGGGTCTCTGTGACGTGGACGCGGGAGACGTGCGCGCCGGATGCATGCTCCAGGTCGAACAGGATGTCGCCGGCGACTTGGGCGAGCAGCTCGGCGGTGGCTTCCACGGTGGGCCAGCTGGTCACCTCGTACACCTTGGAGCCGTGGGCGCGGAGGACGGGCAGGAGGGCGTCCTTGGAGCCGAGCATGGCGCCGTGGTCCAGGTACTGGTCGATCCAGGCGCGCAGTTCCTTCTTGAAGGCGCCGAACTCCACGACCAGGCCGGTGGTGGACAGGTCCGGTGCGGCGACGGTGACCTCCGCCCACCAGGAGTGGCCGTGCAGGCTGGTGCACTTGCCGGGCAGGTGGGGCAGGCGGTGGGCCGTTTCGAAATTGTGCTTAACCGTCACGAGGTGACTCATTGAATTGGTCTCCTAACTGTCCGTCACGATATTGTTGACGGCATGCCGAACAAGGGAGGCGCGGTTACCGCGCTCGCTGAAGCGCGCCGTGGTCGCACGGCGGATGAGTGTTGGGCCTGGCCCCGCTACGTCATGAAGGCGACGGGATACGGCCAGGGGACCTACCAGGGGGTGTTGTGGCTGGCCCACCGCCTGGCTTGGACGCTCACCAACGGCGAGATCCCGGACGGGGCGGTGATTGACCACGAGTGCCACACGCGCGTACGGGCGACGTGCAAGGCCGGGCCGAGCTGTCCGCACCGTCGGTGTGTGAACCCGGCCCACATGCGCCTGGTGACCCGGACTGGCAACGCGATGGCGGGGAACGCCCCGCACGCCGAGAACGCGCGCAAGACGCACTGCAAGCACGGTCACCCGCTCAGTGGGGACAACGTGCGTATGGTCACCAAGCCTGGGCGCGCACCGTTCCGGGAGTGCGTGACGTGCCGTCGGTCGCGCAACCGGGACTCTTACGAGCGGAACGACGAGAAGGCCAAGCAACGTGAGCGGTACGCCCGCCGCAAGGCCCAGGAGCGGGGTCAAGAGGCGCCCCCGTCCGGCGAGTAGGGGCGGGCGACGGTGTAGCGGGTGGTGCCGGTGTCGTGGCCGATCTGGTCCCGGACGCCGATGACGTCCAGGTGGACGGCCCGGAGCCTGTAGTTGCCGCCCCACCGCTCCCACGCGGGGTCCCGGTAGCCGTCCAGGTGAGCGAACAGGCGGTCGGCGATGTCCTCGTTGGTGGCGTCCTTGAACACGGCCCGGGTCAGGGCGTGGATGTAGCGCTCCAGGGCGGCGTTGGTGTCGGCGAACGAGGGGTAGCCGTGGCGGCCGAGGGTGTCGTAGACGACGGTGACGGCGCCGGTGTGGGAGTGGGCGCGCAGGTTCATGGCCCGGTTGACGTTGGTGAAGAACACGGCGATGGGGCCGACCGTGACGGTGCGGTCCAGGACTGTGGCCGGCCTGTCGGCGGCCTCCTGTTGGTCCCGCCACTCCTGCTCGCCCAGGAGGCGGTTGCGGCGGTCCAGTTCCGCGTCCAGGTCGGCGAGGCGGCGTTCCTCGCAGGCGTCCTCTTCCTCCCTGGTCGCGTGGTTGATCTCGCACAGGGGCGGGCTCGGGGTGTCGGTCATGCTCGTGCTTCCTGCTGGAGGGCGTGGACGCCGGCGACTGCTCGGCGCAGGTTGGTGGTGGTGGACTCCGCCAGGTACAGGTGGAGGCCGGGCGCGGCCTGGGCGCCGTTGCGGGTCACGGGGTTGTGTGGCCCGGGCGGGATGGGCACGGGGCCGTGGCGGGCGCGGATGTACGCCTCGTAGCGGCGCCAGGCGACCGCCGCGGTGACGGCGGCGGCGATGTTGTCCTGTGTGGCCTTGGACGCGAACGCGAGCGGGTCCGCGTGGTGGGCGCGGATGAGGTCCCGGTGCCGGAGCAGGGCCGGGCGGTCGCGCTGCTGGACCGTGGTCCACCGGCCGGTGCGGTCGTCGAACAGCTTGATGATCCCGAACCGGAACCCGGAGCCCCAGGTGGAGGAGTCCACCGAGTGGAACGGGAACTCCCGCAGTGCCCGGTCCACGGTGAGGCCGAACCCGTGGAAGACGGCCCGGCCGTCAGCGATCCGGAACACCTTGTCCAGCCAGGCGAGGACGTCGGTGAGGGGGTTGCCGAGGAGCTTGCCGAGCGCGATGTACGTGTAGCCCTGGTCGATGTACCGCTCCAGGAAGTGCCAGGGCTCCCCCGTGTGGAAGACGGGGATCGGCTCCAGGCCGCGGGCTTCCAGCTCCTTCTGGTTGCGCCAGGTGGCCTCCGGGGCGCCGATGACGTCCAGGTTGGCGTACAGGGTGAGCCGGTGATCGTGCTGGTGGCACCACGCGGCGTAGTCCTGGACGGTGAGGGTGATCCCGAGGGTGCGCGCGGAGTGCGCCCCGGAGTCCCCGAACACCTGGGCCGGGCCGGCGTGCAGCTCCCCCAGGAAGCTGGTGAAGATCGGCGTGCGGAAGTAGGCGTATGAGCAGAGGGCCTTGAACGGCTGCGGCTGGGTCATGAGGCGTGCGCCCGTGCTGCTGCCCGGACGCCGTGGACGGCGCGGGTGAGGACGGTCTGGTTGGCGGCGGCCAGGTACACGTGGATGCCGGGCGTGCTGGGGGCGCCGTGGCGTGTGATCGGGTTGTGGGGGCCGTCCGGCAGCCGGATCAGGCCGTGCCGGGTACGGAGGTCGGCCTCCGCGCGGTGGTAGGACTGGGCGATCGCCGCGGTGAACTCCTGGCGGCGGGCGGTGAAGTGGGCGCGGTTGGCGAGGACGCGTGGGTCAAGGCCGTAGGAGCGGATCAGGTCCCGGTTGCGCAGGACGGCGCTCTTGTCCCGGAGCAGGAACCGGGACCAGCTGCCCGTCCGGTCGTCGTAGAGGGTGGCGACGCCGAAGCGCTCGCCCTCCAGCCACTTGGAGGAGTCCACGGAGTAGAACGGCAGGCGCCGCAGCACGTCCCAGACGGTCATGCCGAACCCGTGGAAGACGGCGCGGCCCTCGGCGATCCGGAACGCCGTGTCCAGCCAGGCGAGGACGTCGGTGAGGGGGTTGCCGAGGAGCTTGCCGAGGGCGATGTAGGTGTGGCCCTGATCCAGGTAGCGCTCCAGGAAGTGCCAGGGCTCCCCGGTGTGGAAGACGGGGATGGGGTGCAGGCCGCGGGCTTCCAGCTCCTTCTGGTTGCGCCAGGTGGCCTCCGGGGCGCCGATGACGTCCAGGTTGGCGTACAGGGTCAGCTGGTTGTCCCAGCGGTGGCACCACGCGGCGTAGTCCTGGACGGTGAGGGTGAGGCCGAGGGTGCGCGCGGAGTGGGCGCCGGAGTCCCCGAACACCTGGGCCGGGCCGGCGTGCAGCTCCCCCAGGAGTTCCCCGAAGGACGGGCGGCGGAAGTAGGCGAACGAGCACAGCGCCTTGAAGGCCGCGGTCATGCCGCCGCCTTGGCACGGCCGGCCTCGACCTCGTCCAGCAGGCCGAGGAGCTTGGCGGTGTCGTCGTCGCCGTGGTGGGCGTCCAGGGCGGCGCGCCACCGGTCGAACACGGCGTGGGGCACGCGCAGCTGAATGACCGGGTTGAACACCTCCGGGTTGCCGGTGTCCAGGTCGCCGTCTGCCAGGGCCTTGGTGTGGTGGCTGTCGTCCTTGGGCTCCTCGTCCGGCAGGGCGAGCAGGGCGGTGATGTCCTGGACGTCCTGGTCGCTGTAGCCGGTGCCGTCGACGTCGCCGAGGGTGCCGAGCAGCTCGGCGAGACCGGCGTAGTCGTAGGTGCCGAGGTCGGAGGTGCGGTTGTCGGCCAGGTTGATGCGCAGCGCGGTCCTGTCGTCGCACTCCACCACATCGCAGCGCGCGGCCGCGGTCCAGGCCGGATCGTTGCGGCAGACGCCGCAGCGTTCGGTGCCGCAGTCGCCGCGGCCGTGCTCGGCGAGCGCCTGGCGGGTGTGGTTACCGGCGAGCACCACGAGGGTGCCGTCCGGCTTCTGGCGGACGACCAGGCCGCGGTACTGCCCGTTCTTGCGGAGGCTGGCCAGGATGGCGGGCACGTCGCCGCGCTTGGCGTTGCCGGGGTACGGGGTGAGCTGGTCGACGGGGATGGTGGCGGTACGCAGGTAAGAGGCGGAGGTCACGTGGGGGAGTCCTCTCGGGTCGGTCGGGTGAGTTCCAGGAGCCAGGCGAGGCGGGCGCCGTCGTCGGCTGAGCGGGGGCAGGCGGCGGTGGCGGCGTAGAATTCGTCCCGTACGGCCGGGGGGATGCGCAGGCGGAGCACGGGCCACAGGCCACTCCCCTGCTCCGGGCCGCCGGCGACGTCGTCGGCCGGGGTGCCTGCGGGCTGCTCGGTGGACGGGCGGTCGCCGTAGTCCTCGCGGGGGGTGTAGGTGTCGGCCAGTTCCTCCAGGGTGGGCGGTGGGGCGAGCAGGCGGTCGACGTCGGCGTCGGTGTAGCCGGTGCCGTCCAGGTCGGGCAGGTAGGAGAGGAGTTCGACCAGGCCGTCCAGGTCCCAGTCGCCTTTCTCGGCGGCCCGGTTGTCCACGAGGTTGATGCGGCGGGCGGTGTCGTCGTCGCAGTCCACGACCTCCACGCGGGCGGCCGGCGTCCAGGGCGCGCCGTGGCAGACCGCGCAGCCGTCCGGGCGGGAGCTGGTGGGGCAGGGGCCGCGGCCGTGGAGGGCGAGCGCCAGCATCGTGTGGTTACCGGCGAGCACCACCAGGCCGTCCGGCGTCTGCCGGGCGATCAGGGAGCGGTACTGGCCGCTGGTGCGCAGGCTCTCCAGGATCAGGCGGACGTCTCCCCGGCGGGCGTTGCCCGGGTAGAGGCTCAAGGCCTCCAGCGGCACGTCCTGCGTGCACACGTACGTCGCCTGTGACATGGGCTTATCCCCTGCTCGGTGTCCTGGGCGACGGAGAAGGATAAGCGGAGGCGCAAGTTCCGCCCTTGTGCCTCGTGACGTCCCGTACCGGGGGGCTGAAGTGGGTAGTCCCCGCTGGGTGGATGACCCAGAATGCGGTGGGTGGGCGACTGGATAGCGGCCGTGTTCGGTCTGGTGGGGGCGGTAGTTGGTGCCGGCGCGGCGGTGTGGGGCGCCAACCGGGCAGCGAGGATGAGCGCGAACCTGCTGGTCGTACAGCTACGCGCGGAGGACCAGCGATGGCAGCGAGACCAGCGACAGGCCGCCTATCAGGCGATGCTGGATGCTGACCGTCGGCTGACTGATGCCTGTGCAGTCGCTGTACGCAACCGCGGCGATGCGCCACCAGTGGTCTTCGACGAGATGTCCGCCGCGGCCGAGGAGGCTCGGGAGGCGGCACGACGGCTTGAGATTCCAGGGCCGCAGAGCGTCGTGGACGCCGCCACACACCTTCTGGTCGCGGAGAACCTCCTGCTGTCCATGCAGCCCGTCCAGGCACGCGATCTCCAGCGGTGGAGGGAAACTCTTCGAGCGCACGGGGCCGTTGCTGCTGCGTTCCGCCAAGCGGCACGTAGCGCCTTGGGCTACGTCGACCCTGAAGTGCCTGCCTTGCCGCCTACCGGTGGCGCCACCTGAGGCGATCCGCGCTGGGCGCGGCGGGCGTCCTGCTCGGCCTGCCAGGCCCGGAACGTCCGCCCGTTCATGCGTCGGCGGAATGCCGGGATGTTGTTGGAGGGGATGCCCACGGGGGCGGGGCCGAGGACGGCGAGGAGGTCGCTGGAGTCCTGGGAGTGCCAGCCGTCCGCGCGGATGGCGGCCTCGTCCGGGTAGACGTCGGCGACGCGGTCCCTGGTCGGGTCCAGGAGGTGGTCCTCCCGGCCGCCGTAGCTGTACACCCAGCGGAAGTTGCGGGGCGGGTTGGGCACCACCATGCGCTTTACCCGCGTGACCTCCTTCGTGTACGCGTAGAAGTTCACGCCGGGCCGGAAGATCATGATGCGGAGCCAGGCGGCCAGGTAGTGGTCACTGAAGAAGTCGCCGGCGTCGTGGATGCGCACCCACCCGCCCTGGTGGCGTGGGTGGGCGAGCTCGGCGGCCATCTGGCGTTGCCAGCCGCCCAGGTCGTCCAGGACGTACTCCAGGTTGCGCTGGTGGCGGTCGACGACGCCGGGGAACAGGTAGGTGCCGTTCCTGGCGTAGCAGGCGAGGGCGCAGACGCCGGCGGCCGGGCAGGTCTTGACGGTGCGTCCGTCGCGGAGGCGTGTGGCCAGGGCGGGGATGGTCCAGTTCCAGATGCCTTCGTCGCGCAGCTCGCTGTTCTGGGTCAGCAGCCGCTCAGGGCGGCGCAGGCGGCGCCGCCGGGGCGGGGCGAGGTCGACGGCCGTGCTCATGACTCGGGGGCTCCTGCGGCGCACAGCAGGGCCTTGACGGTGACCACGCCGTCGTGGGCGTGCCGGGAGTCCAGGACGGCCACGAGGGTGCGGAGCGCGCGGAGCACGATGATCGCGGCGTCCTCGGCGGGGAACAGCTCGCGAGCGGCGAGGACCAGGCGGGCCGCCTCGTCGCGGTCGGCGGCCGGGTAGGTCAGGAGCATGGAGCGGGTGCCGTCCGGCAGGGGCGGCGCCACTGTGCCCGGCGCGGGTCCCTCGGGGATGGTGTCGCCGCTGGCCGGCGCGGCGCTCGAGGTGGCCGGCTGCGCCGGTTCGGTGGTCCCGGCCGGGGTGGGCTGCTTGGCGGCGGGCTCCTCCGGCTCCTCTTCATACGCCTCCTCGATGGCGGCCACCAGCTTGTCCAGGTCGGCGTCGGTGTAGCCGGTACCGTCCAGGTCGCCGTCAAGGCCTGCGATCAGTTCCGCCAGGGCTTCCTGGTCCCAGCCGCCCAGCTCGGCGGACCGGTTGTCCACCAGGTTGATGCGGGTGGCGGTGGGGTCGTCGCAGGTGACGATCTCGCACCGGGCAACCGGCGTCCACTCCTGCCCGTCGCACAGGGCGCAGGGAAGTTCCCCGTCGTCGGTGGTGGTGGTGAGGCCGCAGGGGCCAGGGCCGTGGGCCAGCAAGGCCTGGAGGGTGTGATTACCGGCGAGCACCACCAGGCCGTCGCCGGTGTCCCGGACGATGAGGCTGCGGAACTGGCCGGTGCGGACGAGGCTCTGCAGGATGACGGCGGGGTCGCCGCGGCGGGCGTTGCCGGGGAACGGGCGGAGGTCGCCGAGGGCGACGTCTTCGGTGCGCTCGTAGGTGGCCTGACTCATGGGCGTTGTCCCTGCTCGGGGGCTGCTTGGGCAGCGGAGCAGGGTACGCCGGTCGGCGAGCAGGGCCCTGGGGACGACGAGGGCCCGCCTCGGCGGTGCCGGGCGGGCCCAGGGGCAGGGTCAGGGGCGGCGCAGGCCCTCGTGGCCGTGCTCCGTGCCGCGCCTGTCCATGATCGCCAGAGCTTCCTGGAGGCGGGGCGGCATGCCTGTGCGGCTCGGCGCGTGCGCGGTGGCCACCGCCAGGGTGTGGTCCTTGAGGACGGTGGGGAGCTGGTCCCAGTTGGCTGCCAGGTAGTTGAGGAGTTCGGCCAAAGGCCGCTCCGGGGAGGCCGGGTCGGCGCCGCAGAGCATCAGGTCCGCGACGAATGCGACGTCGGCGGCAGGGGTGGTGTTCCTCATTGGGGTTCCGTTCTGCAGGCGGGCGGGGCGGTCAGTGCTGGGGCTGGGCGTCCCACAGGTGGACGCGGTCGCGGGTGCGCAGGGGCGCGTCGGCGGGGCCCTTGATGTGGCCTGGCACGATCCGGTCCTCGTGGGAGCAGCCGCCGTCCGCGTGGGCGCGGGTGTTCAGGCAGGTGTTGCGGCGATACGGGGCGACGGGCCAGCGGCATGACCACTGGGGTTCACGGCGGCCGGTGCTGCTGGCGGCGTCCTGGTCGGCCTGGCGGCGGCTCGGCCGGTGGCTGCTGTGCACCTTGACGATCCGCACGTCGCCGCTGCCGGTGATCTCCTGCCGGGCGTCACGCCTGGCCCCGGACTTGGAGCGGGGCGCCGTCTCGGTCTCGGTCCACGGGTTGCCCTGCTGGCTCATCAGCTGCCACGCGGTGTACACGACGGACGCCCAGGCGCCGTTGGTGTCCGGCCGTGGCTCCTCGAACCGGCCGCCCTCTTTCATCAGCATCTCGTTGTCCCAGGCGAGGACGGGCCCGGTGGTGCGGCGGCGATTGGAGATCTGGCCGGCGGTCATGCTGGAGCCGTCCCAGTGGCTGCCGATCGTGGTGCCGGGGTCCAGGTGATCGAAGATGCCGCGCGGGCTGTAGAAGGTGACCCAGAGGCCGTTGAAGGTGTCCGGGATGAGCGCGGACCGGCCGCCGCTCTTGTAGAGCCAGCGCACGCGGTGGGTGTTGCTGCCGGTGAGCCGGACGGAGCCGGGGTGCCAGGGCGACCAGGAGGCGGCGACGATGGGCGTGGTCACCTTGGCGGTGGCGCCGGGCCGGTGGGCGAGGGTTCCGGCGAGGACCTGCCCGGCGTCCTGCTCGTATCCGCCGATGGGTTCGGCGAACACGATCAGGCCGCAGCGGCTCGGCGGGCGCTCCAGGCTGACGGGTTCCGTGGGCACGGTGGTGGAGGCGGCCAGCGCGAGGGCCGTCATGCCCTCGGTCGCGTAGTACAGATCGGCGGCGGCCAGGCGGCGGATCTCGCTCTGGTGGAGTACCTCGGCGCCGATGGAGCCGACCGAGGCGGGCATGCCGGGGACCATCGGCAGCAGCGTGCAGTGTCCGGCGTGGATCGCCTCGCTCATCACGCGCTTGGCGCCCAGGGTGTCCAGGTACTCGATCATGCTTGCGCGCCAGTCGGGCAGCTTCCGGGGGTCGGGCGGGGTCCAACGGGTCGTCATTTCGCGCTCCTTGGCGGCGTGGTGTCCGTGTGGGTCAACGAGTGGGCGGCACGGCCGCACGGGGGCGGACAGCGTCCGTGTGGCTGTCCGGACACGGGGCGGGGGTGTCCGCCCCGGTGTCCGGCAGGCCGGTGTCCGTGCTGGCCCGTGGTGTCAGGACACGTCCGGCCGGTGGCGTCCGAACGTGTCCGGCGGGTCAGGTGGCGGGCGCCTCGGCGGGGGCCTGCTCGGCGTCCTCGACGTGGCCGCAGCGCAGCGCCCGGACTTCCTCCCACCCGTACTTGTCGGTCCAGGAGTAGCCGGTGGTGACGCTCACGGTCTTGGCGTTCGCCCGGGCCACCTGGCGCCACTGGCCGCGGATCATCACCAGGTCGTTCTTGTGGACGTTGTCGCGGCCGTACTGGCCGAACCGGCCTTCCTCGCGGGCCTGGTCCAGGAGTGCCTGGTCGCCCTTGATGCGCTCCAGCAGGGTGGCGCGCTCCCCCTCGTACTGCTCGCGCACGGCGTCGGAGTTGGCGGCCGGGTACAGCTTGAGTCCGGCCAGGCGTCGGTCCAGGCCGCGCAGTTCTGCCTCCATGCGGTCCACGCGCCGCTTGACCACGTCGGGCCGTTCGGCGCGGGCCTCGGCCGCCCGGGAGGCGGCGATGCGGGCGGGCATGACCTCCGCCTGGCGGGCGGCCTGGGCGCCCTTGATGGCGGTGTTGATGGAGCGGTCCAGGAGGTTGCGGTGGGCCCGGCCGCGGGGGCCGGGCATGACCGGCTGGCCCATCGGGATGTGTTCCACCATGGCATTGGAGCGGGCGTGCAGGGCGGCGGACTCGGCAGTGAGGCGCTGGCCCTTGGCGGCCAGCGCGGTGCGGCGGTCCTCCAGGCGCTCGTGGCGGTCGGAGCGCACGGTGTCGTTGTCGCGCACGGTGTCATCCAGGGTCACGGTCACCTCGTGGCCGGCGGCGCGCAGGGCGTCCGCTGCGGCGTTGATGGCCAGGCGGCGGGGGGCCTGGTCTCGGCTGCCCCGGATGCCCCATTGCTTGATGGAGGGGAACCAGCGGAAGCCGTGGGACTTGAGGATGGGGCCGGTGCCGTCGCCGCGCGCGGTGCCGTCGACCAGGGTGCCGTCCGCGTGGGTGTGGGTGATCTCGATCATGTGGGGACGCTCCATGCCTGTGGGGTGGGTGGGGGCGGTCGCCGGGGGCCGCATATCGGGTGCGGCCCCCGGGCTGGTGGCCGGTCAGGTGTTGACGCGGCGGCCGTAGTTGAAGTGGGCCCAGGTGCCGTCTGTGAAGGCCACGCGGATCACGCTCATGCCCTCGTCCACGCCGCGGATGGTGCGGCCTTCGATCTCGCGGCCCACGTACAGGTCGCCGGTGACGGTCAGGGTGCCGTCCACGGTGGTGCGGGTGATCTCGCGCTTCTGCATTTCTGTCCCTTCCGGTCGGGCCTTGCGCCCTCCCTCACGTGATCCATATTGGCAACTCAACATTGCAATGTCAAGTTGCATTCCGGAGGGTCGGGCATGTCGTCCGGGCCGGTGTCCGGGCGTGTCCGCGAGAGGGGCGGCGGACACGTCCGGACACCGTCCGGCCTGCGGTTACAGGTACAGGTCGGCCACCAGGGTGGTGGCGTTGTCCGGCCGTTCGGTGACGGTCCGGGCGGTGGCCAGGGCGTCGTTGACGACCCGGCGGGCCGCCTCGGCGGGGGTGCCGTACAGCAGGTCCGAGAGCTGGTGTCCGGCGTCCTCGTGGGGCTCGTACGCGCCGTCACAGGCGAGCAGCAGGCGCCCGCGTGCGTCGTGGACGGTGGCCGTCTCGACGGCCTTGTGGCCTACGGCGTTCATGACGTCCTGGTCGGTGTCGACGGCGCCGAGGCAGCTGGTGACGGTGTGGCGGTTGCCGCCCTCCGGGAACAGGTCGGTGGGCGGGAAGACCCGGCGCAGGTTGTGGTCCTGGGTGAGGCGGCGGAGGGTGCCGTTCATGAGCCAGTAGGCGCGCACGTCGCCGCTCCAGGCGACGGTCAGGGGCAGGCCGGGGGCCTCGACGGCCACGGCGGCGCAGGCCTTGGGGCCCAGTCCCCACGGGCCCTGGCGGTCCGGTTCGGCGGCGTAGCGGGCGCGCTCGTGGCGCAGGCCGGCCTCCGCGTCATGGAGTCGGGCGGCGGTGCGGGCGAGGCGGCGGGCGGCGGCGCGGGTCCAGTCCCGGACGTACGGCTTGTCACCGATGCCGTCCAGCAGGACATAGGCGCGGACGCCGTTGACGGTGGCCACGGCGGTGGCGTCGCACTGGTTGTCGCGGCCGCCGGTCTTCTGGTGGGTGGCGTAGTTGCGCATGGGTCCTGCTCCGTTCCTGGTGGGTGGTGGGGGCCGGGGGCCGGGCGCATATCGGGTGCGCCCGGCCGGGGGTGAGGTTGGGTCAGTCGGCCCGGACGGTGGCGCCCAGGGTCAGGCGGTCGCCGTGGAGCTGCATGAGGATGGCCAGGAGGGCGTATCGGGTGGTGGGGTCGGTCTCGGTGGTCAGGTTGTGTTCCGCCAGGGCGATGCGGGTGCGCAGTTCAACGTCCCGGCGGGCGCTGGGGTCGCTGGCGGGCAGGGGTTCCGTGCGGTAGGTGCGGCGGGTGATGGGGGCGGTGACGTAGGCGAACAGGGCCTCCGAGATACCGGCCTCGGGGTGCTCGCTGGCGCGGCTGACGGCCATGAGCAGGGGCATGCTCGCCTCGGCGGGGATGGCGTTGGTGATGGTGACGCCGTCCATGACCAGGGGGGCGATGGTGTCGAACGCCTCGGCGGCGGTGTACAGGTGGCCGATGAACACCAGCAGCACGTCCTTGTGGGGGTGGCCGAAGGCGCGGGTGCGCAGGATCTCGGCGAGGTCGCGGGCGCGGGCGGCGCACTCGCGGTGGCTGCGGGCGGCGGTGGCGGCGGTGCGGCGGGCGGCGGTGGTGGTGATCATGGCGGCTGTTCCTTTCCTGGGGGGCTCCATTGCCCTCCCTCACATCACACATGTTTGCAACTCCGCCTTGCAATGTCAAGTTGCTTTTTAGGGTGGGAGTGTCGCGTGTTCCTGGCAGTCCAGAGGGGCGGCGGGTGGAGGCGGTTACAGCTCGGCGGGGTCCAGGGCGGCGACGCGGGCGGTGGCCGCCTCGTGGCGCCCGGCTGCGGCGAGCAGGGCGGTGAATCCGCCGGCGGCGTGCGCGGCGCGCAGCTCGGCGTTGACGGCGTCCTGGCGCTCCGGGGCCCAGTGGGCCACGCCGAGGGCGGTGACGAATGCCAGGGCGCCCGCGCCGGTGTCGGTGGCGGTGCCTGCGTCCAGGCGGGCCTGGAGGCGGTGGCGGTGGGTGCGGATCTTGTCCAGGCCGAGGCGGGCGGCGTCCCGCAGGGCTGCGCGGGCGGCGATGCGCTGGTGTAGGTCGGCGGCGCGGGCGGCGCGGGTGATCTCGTGGGTGGTGACGGCCAAGGCGCGGGCGGCGCAGCTCGTGCCGTAGTGGACGGGCTCCCCGAACTCGTTGCCGTCGGCGTCCAGTGGCACCAGGACGACGGTCTTGCGCAGGCCGCGGCGGGGGCAGTGCTCGCAGTTGGTGACGTCGGTGGTGGTGCCCTTGATGGTGTAGGCCGGTGCCATGGGGTGCGCCCTTTCGTGGTGTGGAGGTTCGGCCGGGCGAGCATGTCGCCCGGGGTGCTGCCGGTCCGGGTCAGGCCGCGTTCCACACGGGGCCGTGGTCCACACAGTGGGTGTCGAAGCAGTAGGTGAAGGGGCACGCCTGGTTGCGGCGGGGGGCGGGCTGTACGGGGTCCAGCGCGTGGTCCCGGCCGGAGGGCAGCTCTCCTACGGCGTAGCGGCGGGCGGTGACCACCAGGGAGATGGCCTGGGTGGTGACAGGGGAGGTGGTCTCACCGGCCGGGTAGAAGTCGCCGGTCTGGGGGTCGTACCACTCCGCGTGGATGGCGGTTGCCTTGTGGCCGAGGGGCAGGATCACGCCGAGCAGGGAGCCGCTGGAGTCGCGCAGCTCCCAGCCGTTGACGGGGTCGGTGCCGTCCATGTCGTCGCCCACCCACTTCCAGGAGGCCACCTGAGCGGGGGTCATGGCCACGAGCAGGACGGTGGCGGTGGTGAAGGCCATGGCGTCGCCGTTGCGGCCGGCGAAGTAGTCCAGGGTGCGGGCGGTGACGGTGTGAGCCATGGGGGTTGTCCTCTCGGGCGGTGGGGGTTCCGGTCGGGCTCTGCGCCCTCCCTTCGGTCTCGATATTGGCAACCTTGACTTGCAATGTCAAGTTGCATTCTGGTTCGCGCGTCGCCCCTTCCCCGGCCCGGTCCCGGGCGGCCGGGGTGGGCGCTTGGCCTGCGGCGATGGCTGCCAGCGCCTGGAGCTGGTATCCCATACCGCCCAGGCCTGCCAGGGGGGTTGAGGCGTGCGGCCAGACCGTCCGGGCGGCCGTGGTGTAGGCGGCGCCGCCGAGGGCGACCACCTCGCGCGCGCCGTCCAGGCCGAGGGCGTGGGCCTGCTCGGCGAGGCGGGCGGGGGTCACGCTGCCCGGCTGGCCCATGCGCAGGTCGTACGGCGCCAGCACCTGGTCCAGAGTCACCAGGCCGTACAGGGCGCTGAGGACCAGAACAGTGCCCCCCTGGGCGGTGAGGACATCCGCCGCGCGGCGGCACGCCTGGTGGTATCCGCCGCGGTACAGCTCCCCCGCCGGTGCCGGGCGGTCCAGCTTGGCTCCGCCGCAGGGGATGACCACCACGCGGGAGGGTGCTTCCTCGAGGGCCGCCGCGGCGGCGGTCTGCTCGGCGGCGTGGGCGAGGTGCTCGGCCAGGCTCCAGGTGCACCAGGCCGGGGCCTGGCGGGCGGGTCGGCCTGCAGCCCGGTCGGCCTTGAAGCGGCGGGCGTCTTCGCGGTGGTTGAGGTGGGATCCGGCGTCCACGCGCATGTGGTGCAGGGGGGTGCGGACGTCCTGGTGCCAGGCGTACGGGCGCCAGCGGACGCAGGTGGTGCCCACGCTCACGATGGTGCCGCCGTGGGGGTGGCGAGTGCGGGCGCCCGGGGTGAACCGGGGCAGGTACTCCACGTGCATGCCGGGCTCCACCACGCCGGGTCCGGCGACCAGGCCGGGGACGGCGCCCCACAGGTCGGCGTCGGCGCCCTCGGCGGGCTGCTGCGGGCCGTCGACGGCGACCAGGGCCTGCGCCTCCTCCTGCTGCTGCTCGTTGGCGTGCGCGGCGGCACGCTGGCGCAGCAGGGCCACGATCTCCGGGTCCAGGCGGTGGAGCTCCACCTCCTCGTCGGTGGGCGCCCATCCGGCGGGCACGTTGCGGCCGAGGCGGTAGGTGATGTCCCGGACGCGGGCCCATGCGTCCCAGCAACGGTCTTCCAGCGCCTCCGCGGCGTGCCGGGCGTCCAGTTCGGCCTAAAACCGCTCCCGCTCCACCTCGCGCTGGGCCTGCTCGGCACGGAACTTCTCGGCGCGGCGGGTCCACTCCTCGCCGTACTGGAGGGGCTTGAGGGGCAGGTGCTCTTGCTTGCGTCCGCGCTCGACGGGGGCGGGCTGGAAGTGGTCCCAGAGCTTGAGGGCGCGGCGGGCGTCGGGGGTGGCCAGGATCGGGCGGCGGCCGCTCTCGTCCGGGGCGCCGTGGACCAGGTATCCGGCGGTCTCCAGCGGGACGAGGCGGCCGGCGGCGATGGGGGTGCCTGCCAGGCCGGGGCGGGTGTGCAGGCGGGGGGTTCCGTCCGCGTCGCGCAGGAGGTGGCCGTCGACGGCGGCGCGGACGGTGGCGGCGTGCTTGGTGGACCAGCCGAGTTCCTTGGCGGCGTCCTGCCAGCGCCAGTCACGGCGCCAGTCCCTGGCGGGTGCGGCCGGGGTCTCGGGGGCTGCGTCCTCGGCGGCGGGGGCGGGCTCCTCGGCCTGCTGCACCGTGGCGGCCTGGCGGGCGGATTCGGGCAGTTCCCGCACGCGGGTGCCGGGGCCGTTGTTGATGTCGACGAACGGGAGGTCGCCCACGTACCGGACGGACACCCGGAAGGGGAACGGGCCGTTGGCGGTGCGCTCTTCGATCTCGTCCGCGTGCTCCGCCAGCAGGCGCTCCGCCGCCTTGCTGAACACGGTGACGTAGGTGAACAGGCGGTCGCCGTTGCGGTAGTGGCCGGCCACGGTGAAGTCGCCGGCGGCGCCCTGCTGGAGTCCCAGGCGGCGCAGCTCGCGGGCGATGGCCACGGTGGGGGTGGTGGGGATCGGATTCATGGCCATGGTGATGCTCCTTCGTTCGTCGTGCTCGGTAATGCACCCCCATGCAAGCAACTCGATTTTGCAATGTCAAGTTGCAATACGGGGTGGGCGGTGGACGGTGAGGCAGGTTCATCCCTGCGGGTCACCCGGGGTCTTCCGGCATGAAGGGCCGGGGCGGGCGCCTATCGGGTGCGCCCGTCCCGGCCCGGGTGGGTGGGTCAGTTGGCGGCCAGGGGTGTGGTGTCCAAGGCGATCAGCACGTCGGCCCGGTCCGCGTAGCGGATGCGGTAGTCCTCCAGCAGGGTGGGCAGGTCCACCAGGTCGAACACGGTGTCGCAGGCGATCAGCTCGCCGTTCTCGACGCGGCGGGCGGCGATGCCGTACAGGGCGGGTGCAGCCATGACAGGGGCTTCCTCTCGTGTGGGGTCGGGCGCATATCGGGTACGCCCGGCCGGGCGGTGCGGTGGGGGTGGGGGTCAGCTGTCCGTCTGGGCCTTGACGGCGCGCAGGCTGGCGAGTGCCAGTGCGGCGCCCGCTCCCTCGCGCCAGGCGGTGGCGGCCGGGGAGTCCCACCTGGTGGCGTACTCCTCCGGTACGGGCACGCCGCGCCAGGTGGCGGGTGCGGGGATGCCGGGCTCGTCCTCGTCCAGGGCGGCGGCCGCGATGTGCTCGGCGGCCTCCGGGGCGTCCACGCTTACGCCGTGCTCGACGCCGGGGCCGCGCAGGGCCCAGCAGCCGTGGCCGATGTAGGTCAGTTCCCAGCGGATGCCGCTGTGGTCCACGATGCGGGTCACGCGGGTGCCTGGCTTGACGGGTCCCAGGGTGATGCCGGCGGCGGTCAGCTCTTCCGTGAGGGCGGTCAGGTGCTCGGTGGGGGTGTGGCGCGGCAGGATCGACATGGGGTGTGCTCCGTTCCTCTGTGGGGCCGGGCACCGTAGGCGGCGCCCGGCCGGTTGGGGGTTGTGGTCAGGCGGTCAGGGCCAGTTCGACGTCCTCGGCGGTCTCCACGGCGGGGGCCGTGGTCACGGCGGCCTTGAACGTGTCCTTGCGGGCCTTGCGCGGGGGAACGCCCAGGCCGTGGTCCAGGTAGGCCACGGCGACCTGGTCGCCGTCGATGACGCTGCCGCCGGGCGTGCGGGTGATGGTCACCCGGCCGTACTCGCCTACGGGCAGGCGGCGCAGCCACTTCTTCTCGGCGTCGGCCTGCTTGGCCAGGCCCTTGGCGCGGGCGTCCAGGTCCTTGAAGCGCTCGGCGTGCTCCTCGACCTCCTTGACGGCGGGCAGCTCCTCCGTGGGCAGGGTCTTGTCCTGCTCCGGGGCGGCGGTGATGGCCGCCTCGCCCAGATGGTGGGCCAGTTCGCCCACGGCGCGGGCGGCCGTGGCGGCGGCGCGCAGGGCCAGGCGGGTGTGGCGGCGCGCGGCGGTGGCGGCAGCGCGGGCGGCCTGCCGGGCGTCGTGGCGGGCGACGCGGGCGGCCTGCTCCAGGTCGGCGGCCTTGGCCATGCGGGCGGCCAGGCGGCGGGTGGCGGCGGCCAGGCCCTTACCGGCGCGTTCGGCGGCGCGAACCAGCTTGCGAGTCTCGCCGACGTTGGCGCGGGCGGCCTTGGCGCGGGCGGTGGCGCGCTCGGCGGCCTTGGCCGTCCGGGTCGCCTCGCGGCGGATGGCGGTGAGGGCGGTCTCGGCCTCAAGGAGGCGGGTCATCTGCTGCGCGGCCTTGGCGGTGGTGTTCATTGCGCTGTCCCTCCGTTCCGTCCGGGCCCCTCGCCCGTCCTGACACCCACATGCTTGCAACTCGACATTGCAATGTCAAGTTGCATTACGGGGTAGGCGGGTCGGTTCACCCGTGCGTCGTACGTCCTGCTGTGAGCGGCCGGGCGCCCCGGCCCCCAGGTGGGGCCGGGCGTCCGTGGCGGGGCTGGCCGGTCAGGCGGTGAGCTCGTCGGCCGGGGCCGGGGTGCTTGCGGCGCGGGCGGCGGTGCGGTTGTCGATGACCCGCTTCACCTCGGCGCGGCGACGCAGGAGCCGGGTTGCGGCCAGGAGGGCGGCCATGTCCACGGTGCCGGTCTCGGCGGGAGCGTCCTCCGGGATCGGGGTGCCGGTGAAGTCGACCCGGACGGGGGCGGCCTCGCCGCGGACCCACACGCGCTCCCCCTGGGCGTCCCGGGCCACGATCACGGCCACCTTGTTGACCGTGAACCGCTCCTGTGCCGCGTTCCAGCGGGGCATCCGGCGCATGGCGTTGACGGTGTCCAGGACGGCGGGGGCGTCCAGGGTCAGGGTCCGGTCCTCGCTGTCCTGGCCGTTGATGTGCAGGGCCTCCAGGGCGGCGGTGTAAGCGGTCACCTGGACCTGTCCGGCCGGTGCGGGCTCGGCGTCCGCCTCCGGGGCGTCCTCGACCTCGGGGACCTCGGCCGGCTCGGCGGCGTCCACCTCCGGCGCCTCCTCGGGCGCCTCCTCGGCGGGGGCCTGCTCGGCGACATCGACGGCCGGGACCGGGACGCCGTCCACCATCCAGACCCTGCTGGCCATGCCGCCGTTGAACTCCACGGTGCGCCCCAGGATGTCCTCCAGGTAGCGGTTGAAGCCGCGGTTCTCGGACCACTGGCGGGTGAAGGTGTACGGCTGGCCCTTGATCTGCTTCGAGGTGCCCCAGGAGGTAAAGATCAGCTTGCCGCGCGCCTCGTGCACGTCGCCGTAGAGGAGGAACGCGCCGTTGTCGCCTGCACCCTTGAGGGTGCGCCACACCGGGGCGGCCTCCACGGTCGGGGCAGTCTCGGCGGCCGGGGCGGTCTCGGCGGGGACCTGCTCGGCCGGGACGGCGGGCGCCCCCTCGGCGACCGGGGCCTCGGTGGCCGGGACTGTCCGCAGGGCGGCGATCTTGGTGCATTTGGCGCACGCCTTGCCCTTCCCTGCCTCCTCGGCGGTCAGGACGCCGGTGGCGGTGCTGCCGCACAGGGTCACCATCTCGCCGGTGGGGACCTGGTGGACGGTGCGGCCCTTGCCGACCTGGGCGGCGGCGGTGGTGGCGGTCATGGCGTGCCCTTCCGTTGCGGCCGGGCCCATTGCCCGTCCTGACACTCAGATACTTGCAATCTTGCATTGCAATGTCAAGTTGCATTAAGTCGGTGGTGGCGTCCCGCGCCGCCGCCCGGACACTGACCGTCGGCCAGGGCGCGGAACTCACTGCCAGGGAAGTGGAGCAACCGGTGCAGGGGAGTGCGGCATGGGGGGCTTCAGGGTGGGGGTCCTGGTGAGGCACGCGTCGACCGCGCGGGCAGACTGCGCCCCGGGTCACGTTGCGGCCAACCATCCGGGGCACAGCCAACCGATCTTCGGACCCTCACGACGGCTGGATCAGCCCGAGCCGCGAGCATGGCCACCTTCCGGGCCTGGACGGCAGCAACGCGAGTGCGAGCCGGAATGAGGCCAGCAGGCGCAGGTGTGACCAAAGCGACGATTCCGCATGGTTCTGTTTTCAACAGAACCAAGTACGGTTTACCTATTACTCAGCGATGATGATCTAGAGCAGCATGTCGCTACGTGAAGTACGTTCCAGCCGCAGCCTGCGGCACAGCCGAGGCGGCCACCGAGTCGCGCGGCACACGCATCCAAATCCCGAAAGAACCAGAGGCCTGGCATGTCGAAAAGCAATTTCGTATCAAGGAAGCTGAAGAAGAAATCCTCCCTGTGCGCGGCAGCACTCGCAGCCACACTCTCCATCCTGACCATTTCGTCAGCCACTCAGGCAAGTGCCACCGGCTGGAGTCCCGAAATTTCGGGCGGCCAGCAGGTAACTGGCGCGGCTGGATTTGCCCAGGCGCACGACAACAGCAATAACATTGCCGATGTGTGGAACGACACACAGGGACATATTCATGTCGCCTTCAACAACGGCACGAACCAGACATGGCCGACCGCCGTCACGCACGACGCCCCGGCTGTGGTTCACACTGAATGGGGGTGGCGAGCATTTCACACCGGCACCGACAACCACATCTACTATGCGGGATTCGAGGTCGGCAGTAACAACTCGCTGACCCTTGGGTCCTGGCAGCAGGTTCCCGGCAACGTCACAACCACTTCCAGCCCGACTGTGACACCACTACCGGGCGCCAACCTGGAGCAGTGGGAGCTCGCATACACGGGTTTGGACAACCATGTGTACGCCCAGTACCACCAGCGAACCAGCCAATCGACCGGACAGGGTACTTTCGCCACCCCGCAAGCCGTCACTCAGGCCGTATCGAATTACGCTCCCGCTCTCGCCACGGACACGGCCCATGGGTCCCTTACCGTAGCCTGGACCGGCACTAACGGCTCCCTTTACGCCTCGCAGCAGCGCATCGGGACTTCCACCTGGTCATCCGCGCTTACAATGTCCACCCCATCGAGGCCGATCCTCAGTCAGCCGACAGCCGCATTTACGCAGGACGGCCAACCTTGGTTCGGCATGAATATATCCGACATAACCTTTCCCGATCAAAGCAATCCCCCAGTGACCTATTACGCGGGTCCGGCACAGATTGACGGTGCCGGAACCCTTATTGGGCATACGCACGTAGCCGTTGAGGAATTGGCCGGACTGACGTCCAACCCAGTTCTCGACCCGCGCAATTTCGATGTCTACGGAATCGGCGGGACGGAAAACGGCTCCGTGGTCTGGAAAAAGTTCAACTAAATACGAAAGAGCCAATGACTCTGGCTATCTTTCGCTCCGCAGCGGTGTTCGCTGCCGTCGCCCTAGCCGACGACGTACCGGGTGGACACCCAGCGGTAGCGGGCGCTGGCTCCGTGGCCGGTGCGGAACGTCCAGGCGATGCGTTCGCCGACCGGCTGGAAGCCGTGGGCGGTGATGTGGGCGGCGACCGTCAGGGTGCAGGCGGCGACTTCGGCCCTCAGCTCCTGGCGGTACACCTGGCCTTCCTGGGCGGCGGGCTCAGCGTCCCCGGCCGGGGTGGCTGGCTGCTCGGCGACCAGGGCGTCCACGGCTCGCTGGCACGGGCCGCAGGGCTGGCGGCCGGCGGCCTCCCGTTCGGTCAGCTCCCGGGACACCCGGCGGCGGCAGCCGATGGTGTCGGCCTGGAACTCGTCCTTGCGGACGTAGTGCACCGCCTTGCCGTTGCCGACCTGGGCGGGGGCGGTGGGGATGCTCGCCATGGGGTCCTCCTGGTGTCACGGTCGGGCCGCTCACCCATCCTGGCGCAACACGAGATTGCAATATTGACTTACAATGTCAAGTTGCCTTACATGCTGCAGTGCTGCGCTTCCAGATTGCAACCCGGTATGGCATAGTGCTGAGCATGCCGACCTACGACCCCACCGCAGAGGCTCGCGCCGTTCGCGAGCTCAAGCGTCAGCGCGCCAAGCTGAACGCTGACAAAGACGCCGTCACCGCCGCCCGGGACGCCCTGCATGAGGCGATCGTGCGCCACCTGACCGAGCGTCATGCTGCGCCCGGCGCGGTCGCCGACCACACGCCTTACGACCGCAACCATGTCGGCGTGCTCGCGCGGAACGCCGGCGTCAAGCCGTTGCGCGCCAAGGGTCAGCCGGCGGAGGTCCCGGTGTACGACGACGAGGTGGCGGCCACCACCCTGGCGGAGCTGGACCAGCTCACCGCCGAGTTCACCAAGGCGGGGGAGCGCGAGAAGAAGACGCACGCCGCGCTCCAGGCCGCCGCCACCCAGCACTATGTGGACGGCCACGCCAGCGCCCAGACGATCGCGGACGCCTCCGAGTTCGACCGCAACACCGTCATGCGGTGGGGCCGGGAGTCCAGGAAGGCAGCCGCGGCCGGTTGACGACCCGCGCCGTAGGCGGCAGAAAGGGCCCGCGCCCCGGAGGGGGAGACGCGGGCCCTTCACTATGAGCCCGGGGCGGGCGGGTTCAGCGCACCAACACCCAGGCGATGAGCCCGGCAAACAGGACCGCCGTGGCGGCGACCTGGCCGAGCGGGACGTCCACCAGCCGGGCGACCGGCACGAGGATGACCCGCTCGCCGTCCGGCTGAAGGCCGGCGTGCTCCAGCAGCCGGTGGCGCTGGGTCTCCCGCCACAGCATGCCGTCCGTGAAGCACAGGCCCGACGTGCCTCCGCAGTCGTCGCACCGGTACCGCCTGACCACCCCTGCCGCCCTCCTCCGTAGTCGTCTGGCCACCCATGGTGACCGATCACGGGCACTGGGGGAAGCGTCTTGCCGGACGAGGGCGGTCGGGGCTCGCTCAGTTCGACGCGCCGGCCATGGGGCCGAACAGGCGCACGAGGTCGTCACGGTGGACGCCGGAGCGCCCCGCCCCCTCGCGCGTGCGCATGCTGCGCCGCACCGGGATGCCCTCCGCGCCCAGCCGCTCCCGCAGGGTCTCCCGGTCGGCGATGTCGAGGTGGGCGACCTTGGGCAGCAGCGTGCCCAGGTGGACACCCCGGTCGCCGCCCACGGCGGCCACGACAGCGGCGAGCAGCTCGCTACGGGCGGGTAGGACGAGCTCCGGGCCCCTGGCCCTGGTCCGCTCCTCGACCCACGTACGGACGGGCGCGGCGTACCGGAACCACTCGGTGTCATCCAGCCGGTAGGGCGCGAAGTACACATGCAGCGCGCGCTCCAGGTCCCGGCCGCCCTGGAGCGTCAGCACGACGTTGCCCGGGCGGAGGGAGAGCGACGCGAGGCGCTCGCGCAGGTTGGTGGTGTACCCGATCTTGACCCGGTGGCCGTGCTCGATGACGTACACGCGGAGGGCGTGGGGCCCGGACAGGTTCACCGGCACGGTCCGGGCGCGCTCGACCAGCCGCGCCTGGCGCTCGTCGAGGTGGCCCAGGGTGGCACCGTCCAGCGTTCCAACCGCGCGCCGCAGGACGTCCGGGACGATGCCCAGGGCGACCTCCAGCCGGTGGGGCGTGCACAGGGGCACCGGCCTGGTGGCGGTCGCGACCTCCGTGCAGGGGCCGCCGTCGTCCATACCGAGGCATCGGGCAGTAGGGTCAGCCATTGTCGACTCCATCCAGTCGGCGCTGGGCCCCGGCTGGTGGTAGCACACCGTAACCGGGGCCCGTCTGTCTGTGGGCGGCTCGCGACCCTACCTCTGATTGCCCCGGTGGTAGACGATGTCCGTTCCGTGGGGGTTATCCGGCCGCGGCTCGAAGTGGTAGCCCTTCCCCTCAGGCCAATAGCTGTCGTCTACACCCAACCTCTTCTGAGGGCCGCTCTCGGCGTTGTTGGCGTTGGCGTTGGCGCCCTCACCTGCGACAACACCGTCCCCATGGGAGGGGTCAGGAGAGGGGGGCGGCGGCGGGAAATCCTGGAGGTGGACGCCGGGCCCGTTCCCGGCCACCGTGCGCACCCCCGAGCGCACCCGGATACTGGCCTCGTCCAGCACCTCCCGGACGGCCCGGGTATCGGCCAATCCCAGGTGCTGACGGAGGGTGGTGAGCAGCACCCCCCGGCCCTCCCCGACGAGCCCGTGGAGGGCCCCGGAAATGACCTCCCGGGAGGGCGGCGCCGGGGGCTCTGCAGGGGCCTCCTCGGCGGCCTCGGCGCGGAAGTCCCCGGCGTCCTCGGCGGGGGCCTGCTCGGCGGCCCGGGCGGGGGGCGGGCCGGGCTTCCTGGCGACGCCCTTGGGGGCCGTGGCGGTGGGGTGCTTCGGCGCCTGCTCGGCGCGCTGCTTGTGGAGGACGCCCAGGGCGGCGCAGCACCACACCGTGGCGATGCCCACCGGGCCCCAGACGGGCCAGGCCAGGAAGGTGCGTACGACGCAGTATCCGGCGATGCCGACCGCTCCGAGGCGGGCGGGCACTTTCATGTCCTTGGGGCCGTACTCCCCCGACAGCCAGGCGACGAGGTGGCCCACCAGGATGCGGGTCCCTGCCAGGTAGTCCGCGGCCATCCGCCACGCCCGGCGCCGGCCCACGAGTTCACCCGCCGCCTCCTGCTTCTTTCTCTCCGCGCGGCGGGCGGCCTTGCGTTCGGGTGCGCGCTGGCGCCAGCGGCGGGCGCCCGTGGCACCGGCGTTGATGACGTCCGGGATCCACGAGACGTCCGCGTAGGGGCGTAGGTCGGGAATGGACAGGGCCCGCCGGGTGGCGGGCACCTCGTCGTCCAGGTCGGCCTGGCCGTCGGTGTCCTCCTCCCCCGGCTCGACGTCACCGGGCAGCTCCGCCGGCGCCTCGACGGCGGAAAGGGCCGCGGCGGTGGGGCACTGCTCCCCCGCCACGGCGGGCGGCGGGGTGGGGTCCTCGGGGTCGGGAACCAGGTGCAGGGCGGTGGTCATCGCCGTCACGCCCAGTGCATGGCGACGACCTCGATACGGCCGGCCAGGTACTCGAAGGGGCCGCCCGCTCCGGCGGCCACGCAGAAGAACGCCACGCCGACCAGTGCGACCTTGCGCAGGGTCAGCTTCACGAAGCAGGCGACGGCAATGAGGATGACGGCCATGCCGGCGGCGGTGATCCCGGGCGCGGCGTCGCTGATCATGGACAGGCCGCCGTTGATCAGGTCGGTGAACCAGGACCAGGGCTGTCCCGCTGCCTTGAAGGCGCATCCGGCGACCATGGCGAGGAACAGCGTCCAGCCCCAGGAGAGGGTGCCGGCCTTGCCGCCGCCCTTGGTGCCGAACCACAGCACGACGACCAGGAGGGTGGCGACGCCTCCGATTCCGAGATGGATCTTGTCCACAGGTTGCTTCCGTTCAGGTGATGTCTGCGAGGGGGGTGCCGTTCCACAGCGCGCCGATGACCAGTGAGGTGCTGATGGCGCGCGCGATCCAGGCCAGTGGGGGGAACAGGTTGCGGACGCGGTAGTCCACGATCAGGACCAGGACGAGGGCGCCCAGGTTGATGTCCGCTTCCAGGTCGCCCAGGCCCTGCTGGGTGACGAATGCGGCGCCTCGCGTCCCCAGGGAAAAGGCTCCGATGTAGATGCCGCCGGCCAGGCCGGTGCCGTGGTAGAGCAGCCACTTGTGCTCGGGCTTGACGTCCTGGCGCCACCAGGTGATGAGGTTCTGGCGCTTCGCAGGGAGGCCGGGCGGACGGCCGAGGGCGGGTCGGGACCAGCGCCGCTCCGGTGGGGTGGCCTCCTCCCCCGTGCCGTTGCCGTCGCCCTGGTCGCCGCCGTCGTCCTTGGCGGGCTGGCCGGTCTTGGATACTCGGCGGCGGGCGGGCCGGGGGCCGCGTCCCGTGGCCTTGGGTTCCGGCTCGGGCTCGGGCTCCTGGTCGTCCTCGACGTCGTCCGGCTCGGGCTCCTCGCCCAGGATCGGCTTACGGCTGTCCCACCACGGCGGCAGCCGGTCGTTGGCCGCGCGGGCCGGGGCCGTCTGGGCGGCGCCCTCCGGCTCCTGCTCCTCTGGATCGGCCTGTCCTGACTCGTCGTTGTCGGGCCGGTCACGGAGCACACGCCACCACTCCGAAAGCGTCCGCCCGGCCTGCTCGTCGGTGGCCGGCTGTTCGGGGATGACGGGCGGGTGCTCGGGCATGGGCGGCGGCGAGGAGGCCGGGCCGCCCGGACCGACGCCGCGGCGGTGGAGCTCCTCCCGGATGCGGTCCTCCGCCTGCTGCTCGGTCTCGGGTCCTCCGCCCTGGATCACATGCAGGGTGCGCTCGTCGGGTCCGGCGGTCATCCCAGCACCCCCGTGATCCAGTCCCCGGAGTGGGAGGTCACCAGCAGGTATCCGGCGCCCACGGCTACCGAGCACAGGGCATAGGCGGTCAGCGCCCGGTAGAGGTTGCGGTAGCGCCGGGGGTTCACAAGGACGAGGGGCAGGAGGAGGGCGACGACCAGCACGTCCCAGCGGTCAAGGAGCATGGGTTACCTCGTGGTCTTGGGCGGCAGCAGCCGCCGGGCGGTGTCGGCCAGACGGCTGGCCGGGATGGTGGTCAGCTGCTTGCGGTCCAGGGCGCGCAGCAGCTCCGGTACGTCCTCGGCCGGGACCAGGCGGATGCCGCGGAAGTGCAGGATCGTGCCGCGGAGCATCGGGCCGACCATGGCGGCGACCGGGACGACCGGCACGGACAGCAGGGAAGCGACGGTGCGCGTCTCGTAGTTCAGGCCGCGCATGCGCGCGGATACGTCCCTGTTGCCGTGCAGCAGCCGGTTGTTGCGTACGGACATGCGGAAACGGCGGTCCCACTTCTTCGGGTCCACGATGACGACCAGGCCGCGCGGGCTGATGCCCACCAGGTCCACCTGCGCCTCGCCACGGGGCAGGGCGCAGTCCGCGAGGAACACCCACCCCTCCTGGGTCAGGGGCTCCAGGAGCTCCGCGACGTAGCGCTCCCCCTTGGCGCCCTCCGTGAAGTTGCGGGCGCGGGTCTCGGCTCGGGTGGAGATGCCGGCGGCGGTGGCCAGGCGGACCAGCGGGGTGCGCAGTTCTCGGGCGTGGGCGTCGGCCGAGGCGCCCGCGCCCTTGATCGGCGCGCCGCCTCGGCGGCGGTCGGTCGGGCCGCTGCTGCCCGGGCCGCGGGTGCGTAGCCACCAGTAGGCGGCACCCGCTGCGAGCAGCAGCAGGACGGCATAGTGCAGGGCCGCCGACCACGAGGGCGCATTCACGGGGCGCTCCGGGTCTTCTTGACCTGGCTCGCGGGCCGGTTCTCCTGGCGGCGGCGGGTGCGGGTGACGGTGTCCGCGAACTTGAGCGGGTCGCCGCCGTCGCCGTGGACGGCCTTGACGCGCTCGATCAGGTCGGCGTCGCTGATCGTCGGGTCCTGGGCCAGGACGTCGCGGACGGTCTGGGCCTTGGATGCCAGGCCCACGGGTCGCAGGCCAGGAGCGCCCTGCCCGCCGCTGGTGGGTGCGGCCTGCCCTCCGCTGCTGCCGGACGCACCGGTGGCCGCCGGGGTGACCGGCGGCGCGGGCGGCACGGGAGCGGCAGGCGGCGGCACAGGAGCCGAGGGCGGAGGCGTGGGCGCGACGGGTGGAGGCGTCGGCGCGCCCGGCGTGGGACCGGACGGGTCCGGCCCCTGTCCGGGCACAGTCGCGGGAACCTGCACGGACAGCGGGACGGACACGGACGCGGCCTGTCCGGACGTGTCCGCGGCCGGGAGATGCTGCGCCTGGCTGGCGGCCTGGGCCAGGATCGCCTCGGCGGCCTGGAACTCCGGGGTACCGGCGGCGCGCATCGCGGCGGCGCGCCGGTTGAGGCGGGCCAGGCGGGTGCCGAGGAGGAACCGGCCGGCCATCTGCTGCTCTTCCTCGGCGACCCAGTGGGCGACGCCGGGGTCCAGCTTCACGCGGTCCAGGCCCATGATCAGCCACCACAGGCCCTTTGCCGCCAGGTCCAGAGAGGATCCGACGACGCCGGCGGGCAGCTGCTGCATCTCGTGGCCGTACGTGATGACGGCGCCCATGCCGATCAGCAGCATGACCCACCCGGCGACACGGGCCCGGTTGGCGCGGGCGGCGTCCACTCGCTCGATCTGCTCGATACCCAGGCACGCCAGCCAACTGGCCGTGAAGATCAGCCCGGTGGAGTAGGCGACGGCAGGGTGCAGCAGCCGGGACAGCAGGCCGCCGACGCTCGCCGTGGTCCCAGCCGCGGCCAGGAGGGTCACGGCGACTGCAACGCCGGTGACACCGCGCCGAATGATCTCGTCCCAGTCGCGGGGTGGCAGTGCCACCTCCACGTTGCAGCGCACCATGCGCGTGGACGGCCGTCCGTCGATGACGGTCGTCTCCGGGCGCTCCACGGTGACCGTCTTGTACCGCACGCCCGGCTGCCGGTGCTGCTGCAGCGTCTCGGGTGTCTCGGTCATGGCTGTGCCCTTCGGGCTCGTGGGTCATCAAGAAGGGGGCCCGGGCCGCCGTGGCGTAGGGGTTGGAGGCGGCCCGGGCCGTTCAAGGGGTCAACCGAGAGGGGGCAGGTTCCGCCTGTGGCGGCGGCCCCGCTCGGCGCTTGCGGCTCTCTCCTCGGGCGTCCGCTGCGGGTCGCGGTCGGACATCTCCTGGGTGAGCTGCTTGCGCTCCTCCGCGCGCTGCGCCCGGCGGGCCTGCTCTTCCTGCTTCAGCTGGGCCGCCAGCGCCCTGTCATCGCCGAGGCGCAGGGAGCGGAGGACTTCACGGGCGCCCATCAGCGGCACCCCCCAGCAGCGGCCGGGGCCTTACGGCGCAGGTGGCCGGTCACTCCGGCCGCCGTGCACGTCAGGCGCAGGGAACGGCCGCCCGCACGGCGGGCGATGATGCCGGCGGCGACCAGGCGCCGCACCGGAACGACACCCTGGTCGAAGTAGCCGCCGCACTTGCGGCAGACCAGGCGGCTGCCCTCCTGGGCCATCGGCTTTCCGCAACAGGTCATCGCGCACCCCCGCCCTGCGCGCCAGTGGCAGCGCCGTCGATGCGGGCGTTGTCCTGGCCCTCCTGGACGGTGCCGCTGTCACGCTGGTCCCGGCTGGCGGTGTACGCCCGGCGGGCTCGCTCCTGCTCGCTCTGCGCGCTCACCGGGCCACCGCCCGCTCCGGACGGGGGGCGGGGATGCGGCCGGACTCCTCGGTGCGCCGCGGCCCCGGAACCGGAAGGCGGGGAATGGCACGCTCGTCGGCGTCCTCACCCCACTCCGCCTGAATGCCGGTCCAGTCGTAGCCCAGCGCCCGGGCGGCCTGGGCCACCTCGACGGCGAACACCTCGCGCGTCGCCCCGTCCGGGACGTCACCACGCCCCAGGCCGGTGCGTTCGGCAACTGCCGTCAGCGCCATGCGGGAGACGTTCGACCCGCCGCCGTGACAGCTGCGGCCGACCTGGTCATACGCCCGTGCGCCCACCAGGACCGTGAACTCCAGCGAAGCCACCAGGCCTTGCGGGTTCTCGGTCGCGAGGGTCCGGGCCGTCTCGGCGAGCACCAGCGCTGCCTTGGACGCGTGTTCACCGGTGACGTCCCGAGCCATGCCCAGGGGTCGATCAGTAGTCTGTGCCATGCGTCAGCTCCATCTGACGTGGCCCCCGGTCGGCGTTTCCTAGGCCCCGACCGGGGGCCGACTTGTAGGTCCAGGCAGCGGTGCGTGCCGCTACCCGGTGTAACCGTAGACTAGTCTACAGTCGCTGATCGGGCAGTGCCACGCGCCCAGAAAGGTGCGCGCGTGTCGGGAGAGCCGAATGAGGAGGTGGAGCGGGCCGTGGAAGCGCTGAAGGGCCTGTTCAAAGACACCGAGGATCCCGCCGAGCGGTTCAGGCGACTGTCGGCGCTGCTCGATGGGTGGCCGGACGTACACAGTGCCGTCCGCCGCCTGCGCCAGCAGGTGGGCGAGCAGCTCTACAACGACGGCAATGGCCTGACGTACGGCGCGATCGGCGACCTCATCAGCGTGACCGAGAGCCGGGCCCGGCACATCGTCAAGGGCATCACCAACCCGTCACGACAAAAGCGCAAGGCTGAGGAAGAGGAGGCGAGGCGTGCAGAGCGCGAACGCCGAGGAATGGGCGACGGAAGCGCCGAGTAGGCCGGCGGCGGTCTACCGGCTACGGTCGGCGGACGGGACACTGCTCTACGTCGGGTCGTCGTACGACCCGGAGCGACGCCGGCAGGACCACCGGTCACGGTCCTGGTGGCCTGAAGTTGCAACTCACACGGACGACTGGGCGGAGTCCCGAGCCGCGGCCTATCGTGCCGAGCTGCGCGCAATCACCCGGGAGAATCCACTGCACAACGTCTACGGCACCGGTCGAGACACAGAAGCCATGCGCAGGCGAACGGAGATGGGCAAGGCCCGCGGTGCCGCACAACGCGCGGCCTACACGTTCGCGTGGTCCGTGCTTCAGGACGCCACGGCGAGCGGGCTACCCCCGAACGAGGCACACCGCATGCGGCGCCTGGCGTTCATCGACTTCCTGGACGGCTCAGGCCTGTTCCCGCGCTACGTGGAGCGACTGAGGGATCAAGAGCGCCCAGACTGGGTGGCGAGCCCCGCGTGAGCGGGTCGACAGTCAGCGCGTAACGACCTCCTCACTCGGGTGGGGAGGCCGTCGAACATCTGGACCGTTAACCCTGCGGTCGACGGCATCTGACCAGGCGGGAAATCACTCCTCCGGCCGGGTGGGCCTCGTGATCTGCATCGGTACGACGATCGCGAAGGTGAACCCGGCGACTGCAAAAACAGTCACCCCGATACGTAGCCCCGCACCTTCGAGCACACCAGTCCCCCACACGATGCCCAGCGCGGCGAGCAGAGAGAAGCACCACCAGCACATCAGCAAGTTCCAAGCCTTCAGGTCTTTGCGGTACTCGCGCTCCTTGTAGGCCCGGGCCTCGGGGGTGTCATGGAGGATCCGCCCGTGCCAGGTCAGGTATCGGGCGCGCTGGGCGTCTTCCATAGTGTCCCAGTCGGCCGGTCGCAGTGGGATCCGTATGCCGTGCCGCTCAAGGTAGGCGTGCCGCTGATCGCCGCTCAGCTCATGCCAGCCGACTGGCGGCTGCCAGGCCATGAGCTCCCTGCTGGTCCTGATCGCCATGGCTCGACACGCTAGCGGCCGGGCCCAGACGGCGGGCAGTAATGCTCGGACTGACTGGCGCTGGCCGGGCAATGCACGGCGGACCATACTGACGCTAAAATCGAATGCGTGAGCGAATCCGCAGATCGGCAGGTGGTCGTGCTCCTGCCGGGCGGCAGGTGTGTCAACGGGGAACTGCTGGCACGTCGGCAGGATCCGGATGGCCAGTGGTGGTACCGGGTGGCGCTCGACGTACCCGCCGCGGCTGTCCAGCCTGTCCCGGGTACGGACTACAGCGGGGTGCCCACGGAGAAGATGGCTGCCCACCGGTGGCTCCTGGAGGCGCTCCCCCATGACCGGCCCGAGCAGCGGCGCCTGGTCCTGCACGTGGGCGATTGCTGGGCGGCGGCCAAGGGCACGCGCGTGATGCCGGCGGACAACACCCGGCAGGCGAGGGCCTTCCTCCAGCACGGGTGGGCGACGGCCTGTGAGGCGTGCAGTCCCGAGCCGGATGGCGAGTGAAGGACCGTGGTTCCGTTGGACGGGCCCTGAGAATCGTGGTGCGGATGCGGTGAATTGAGGGTCATGCTGTGCGGCATGCCGAATCTTGCTCATCCGCTCTTCAGCGTTCCTGCGGACACGATCGACGCCGACATGGTGCGTGACTTCCTGTCCCTGGATCTGGAGGAGAGCTTCACCCTCGACTACAAGCGCAACATCGAGGCCGCCGCGGACACCGTTGCGGCGATGGCCAACACCTACGGCGGCATCGTCCTCATCGGCGTCGATGCGCACGGCGTGGACAAGAACCTTCCGGGTGACCTGGTCGGCGTCAAGCCGATCGACAAGGACCGGCTGGTCAGCAAGATGGCCACAACACTGGACCCGCCGTGGTGGTCGCCCGAAGTTGTCCCGGTCACGGTCGACGAGAAGCTGCTCCTGGTGGTGCGCGTCGATGCCGACACGGCACCGCGGCCTCTTCTCCATCAGGGTGCGATCCGGATCCGCCTCGACGGGCGCAACGAAATCGCCGACCGGCGGTTGGCCCAGGTGCTGTTCCAGCAGATGGACCAGGCGCCAGTGGTCAACTACGCCAGAGATCCGCGGTTCCACCCGGATAACGGCGCGATTTCAGGCCGGAACGTCTATCGCGAGTCGCCGCCGGACCTGGTCATCCGTGCTGCAACAGAGCAGCCGCTTCGTCAGGGCACCGTGAGGCCTCGACTGCATGGCACGACAGTCGGGAGGCTCGTCACCGCGCTCACGGGTACTGGTGGGCAGCCGAATGCGCGGCTTACGGCGCTAGCACAGAGGGTCAAAGCTGAGACGCCCACGGGCTGGAGCGTGGATCGAGAGCATGGGTCGGCCGGGTTCGTGAGGATCACGACGGCACCCAGGCCCCCGGATTCAGTCCGGCCCAGCCATCGGAGCTTGGTCCCGAATCCGCTCATGCTGATGGAGTGCACGGCAAAGGTGGCTGGCGGAGGCTCCAGCCTGGAAGTCTTCTTCGATTTGCTCTTCTGGCCCGACGGACTGAAGGTCGCCGGCGAGCTATGGGTCCAGGCCTGCTACGAAGCAGTCCGTGCTCTTGTGTGTGACGCCCTGCCCGCCCTGACCGAGGAGCTTGTCGGGACGTCGGCCCTGCCTACTCCGCCCGTCGAGTTGCACATCGCCTCCAGTCGCAACAACGCTGACGTGAGTGTGCTGAACTTCGACAGCCTCGGCCTCTGGGTGGGCGAGCGCGTTCCCGGTAAGGGCAGCGACTTTCTGCCGCAGGAACGTGTGGCTGCTGGCGACCTCCCGCGCGCAGTGCTGGAGTCGCTGCGAAACATCGCCCTGGACTGGCGCTACCTGGACCCGACTTTCCCGCAGCTTGAGACCTGAGCGGCCTGGGACGCGCCTCGGCCCCCATCGCTGGAAGTGATGGGGGCCGAGGCGCGGGCTGCCGCACGGAGCTGTGCGGTTCAGCAGTTGGGCAGTTGAGAGCTTAGCAAGGCGTGACCTTCCGGGTGCAGGGGGTGAGGGGCGGGTGGTGGTGCGGGGGGCGTGACGGTCACCGGCGTGCTCCTGTGGTCATCGGCCGCCGGGCGTTTCTGGGTGGCGTCGCCAGATGTGGGCGGCGTCGTTGATGCGACGGACGCGGGACCAGGTGGGCATGGGTGCGCACTGGTAGGCGAAGGCCTCGATCTCGGTTGTCTCGCGGTCGGTGTGCTCGCAGGGGCACACCGCATGGGGGCGGCGGACCCGCGCGCTGGAGGGGTCAGGTGCCGGCGGGACAGGTGGCCAGGGGCCGGTCCGCGTAGCCCGCTGCTGGTGGCGGCGTGCTGGTGATGGCGGTCCGGAGCTGGACGGCGTGCAGGTCGGCGGCGTCTTCGCGTCGTTCGTACGGGGCCGGGGTGGGCCAGGTGTGCAGCGGGTTGGCGTTGACCTTGCCCACGGTGTGCACGGTGATGCTGTCGGGTTCTTCCAGGGGCCAGTCCTCGGGCGGGGTCCAGGTCCAGCGGGGCAGCAGGTTGTAGAGCCAGCGGCGGGGAGCTGGGCGGGCTCCGCGTTCGGCGGTCCAGGTCTCGACGGCGACCCCGTCCGCGACGTGGTGCAGCAGTCGGCGGTCCATGGCCTCGGTGAAGTGGCGTTCCTCGTACGCGTCCTCGGTGGCGATGGCGGCGACCACGTCGCGGTTCGGTCCGCACCGCACCAGTGGCTCGGGGAAGGTCTCGGCGAGGTAGACGATGGCCACCATCAGGTGGAGCGGCTTGCGTGGGGTGAAGGTTTCGGCCGTCGCGTGGACCGGGCGGCCGTGCTGGAGCGGGGTGAGGCGGACGACGTCGACGCCGACGGTGCGGGTGCGCATGGCGTCCGTGTCGGGAGTCACCGGCTGGTCTCGCGGTGGATGGCGGCGAACGCTTCCAGGAGTGCGGCGCCGAGGAGGCGGCGGGGGACGCGCGCCCGGTACTCGATGCGGACACCCGTGTCCGGGGTGTCCGGGGTGTCCGTGTCCGGCTGTCCGGGGACAGTGTCCGTGCTGGTGGAGGCGGGGCCGGTGTCCGCGCCGGATGCTCCGACGATGACGCCCCGGACGACAGTCCCGGACGCGTCCGGAGTGTCCGTGGACGGGTTGGTGTTCATGCTGGCTCCGTACAGGTCAGATCATGCGGAAGGTGCGCCACAGGAGTTGGGCGAGGGTCATGCACTGGTGGTCGATGAGCCAGGCCGCGGCCCGGTCGACGCGTGCCTCGAGCGCGAGGCGCCTGCTGGTCACCAGGGGGACCCGGTAGTGCGGGCCAGGAAGGTCCTGCCGCACCCGCCGTTGGGGCAGCGGTGGACGTCGCCCTAGGCGTGCCGCGGCTCGGGTACCTCGGTGAACGTGACGCCGGGCGGGACCTGGCAACGCCCTGGGCAGTCCAGGCGCTGGGGCTGCTCTGGCTCGTCCGCCTCGGCCGGGCTGCTGGCCTGCGAGTTCGTGTCCGGGTGGACGACTTCGCTGCCGGTAGCCGTGGAGTCGTCCACCCGGGCGCTGTGGTCGGCGAGCGCCGCGGTGATGGTGTTCTCCGCACGGGTGAGCCCGTCCGCGTCGGTGGCCACGTCGAACTGCCACGGTTCGCCCTCGTCGTTGCGCAGCAGGCTCCAGCCGTAGGCGGCACCGGAGTCATCGCAGTGCATCGCCAGGGCCAGACCGCGTGGGTGGAACACAACCCGGTTGATGAGCCAGAGCAGACCGGCGTCTGCCAGTTCCGAGAACGGGCGGGCCTCATCCTGCGGGGGGATCCGGACGGTGGGCGGGGCAGCGGCCGCGACGGTGAACGTCTGGGGCAGGCAGGTGCTGCCGCGGCCGGGGATGGCGAGCAGCAGGCCGGGGTCGTCGTGGATGCCGACCAGGCGCCCGTACCAGGTGACGGGCAAGTCGGGGTTGCGGACGGTGACCCAGTCCCCCAGCAGGTCCCGCAGAGTGCCGGCGTCGGTCACTTCGGCCCCTCCTCGGTGCCGCCGGCGATGCGGTCGCGGACGGCCGCGGCGACCGGGTGGGTCCGGATGGGTTCCGTGCGTCCGGCGACGTGGACGGCGGTCTCGTCCAGTCCGTCGCACCAGTCGTTGAGGCGTTCCAGGGAGGCCTCCGCGGCGCGGGCCCGGGCGGCCCAGCGGCGGGCCTGGCGGACGGCTGCCTCGCGGCCGCGTGACTCGTGGTTGGCCTCGGCCAGGTGGTCCAGGCCCTGGCGGTCGTGGCCGGACAGCCAGGACATCGCGCCGCGCATGTGGTCCAGGGCGGAGCGGGCGCCGGCGAGTTCGGCGGCCAGGTGCCGCGTCTCCTCGCGGGAGGTCAGGAGGCCGATGAGGAGAGCGGAGCGGGCCCCTGCGAGCTGGGCGAAGACGTGTTGCTCCACCTCGTCGGAGGCCCGGAGTCCGGTGGGGGTGGCGCTGTTCGTGGTGACGATGACGCGGGCGACGGCCTGGGCGGCGCGCTCGCATCGGGCGCGGTCGCCTTTCCAGTCCGCGAGGGGCCACAGGGTCTGGGCAAGCAGCTCGGCGAGCGGGGACAGGTCGCGGCGCTTGGGCCGCGCAGGCGGCAGGCCTGTGTCCAGGAAGCCGACGCAGTCAGTGGCAGGCACTGGTGATCTCCTTCGTGGTGTGGTCGTGGCTGGTGTCCAGGTCAAGGGCGCACCGGCCGTTGAAGCCCCACCAGGTCATGCCGGGCAGTGGGCAGGCGGCGCCCAGCGGGTGGCGGTCGGCGTAGACGTGCTCGGCGCGGATGTCGGCCATGTGGGCGTCACAGACGATCGAGGAGGCCACGCCGGGGTTGAGGGTCCAGGCGATATGCCAGCTGCCGGGCTGGCCGCACGGGGGCGCGGTCTCGGAGTCATGGACCCGGCAGGTGGTCGTGCCGTCCATGGGCAGGAGGGGGCCGTGCGGTGGCAGCGGACAGGGGTCGGGTGGGAGGGTCATGGGTTCCTTCGGATCGGGGTGACGGTGGCGAGGGGCGCGGGGCGTGCAGGGCGGCCGTGGCGGGGGCAGGCCGGGTCAGGGCGGTAGATCCACGGGGCGCCGTCCGGGTGCCGGATCCAGGGGCACGGGCAGCCTGCGGGCAGGCTCACCGGTCCGCGTCTCGGACGGGCGGGATGTCGCTCCAGCCGAACGGGGATTCATCGCGGTCCGTGTCGGCGGTGACGGCGAGCAGGCGCCACAGCTCGGCGTCCGGGTAGCTGTCGGTGAGGGCGGGGGATGTGGCGTGCACGGCGTGCGGCTCCTGTCGATACGGGGCACCAGGTGTCGTGATCGGTACCGAATGAGGTCCACCAGCGGTCACACCAGCAGGTGCCGGCCAGCACGCGGCGGGCGAGGCGGTGGGCCTGGCGGCGTCCGGTGGGCGAGGTGGGGTGTCCGGCGTCGACGGCTTCGGCGTAGTTCGCGGCGGTCTGCCACTCGCGGTGCCCGGCCAGGGCAGCCGCGAGGGAACCGCCGTAGGCCGCAGCGGCGACTGTCCAGGCGCCGGCGAGCGTCGCCCAGGCCCCGGCCCAGCTGAGGACGGCGAACACGGCGGCGTACAGGGCGATGCGTGCCCAGCGGACCCACGTCACGGGCGGCCTCGTCGTGCTTCGTGGACCGGGCCGTGCTCGGCGACGAGGGTGCACCAGCGGACCCAGTTGGTGCCGTTGCGGGTCCACCTGGTGGTCCTCTTGGTCCACAGGCGGCCGGTGCGGTCGGTCACTGCGGTGACGCCAGCGGGAGCCTGGAAGCTGCCGGGCCCGTCCGGTCGCCAGGTGCGCGAGCGGTCGGCTGGCTGTTCGGCGGGTGTCTTCTGCTCGTCGGGGTGCTCGGCCACGGGGCTCCTCCACTACCGTGGGTGCCGGCGCCGATGGCCCCCATATCGGGTGGGGACGATCGGCGCCGTGCTGTGTCAGGGGGTCTTGCGGCTCAGCAGGTCCGGACCCATGCCCAGCCAGCGGGGGCAGCCTGGGCGCGCGGTCCGGCCGGTTTCCTCGGCTGCACGCTCGATGACCCGCAGGATTCCGGCGCGCCGGTCCTCCGGTGAGCGGACGCCGTTGCCGACGTCGGCGAGCACGGGACGGAGGGCGAACGCGTCGGTGGAGAAGCGGCCGCGGGTGGAGCGGCGGCAGTTGAGGTCACCGATGTGGAGCCAGTCCGCAGCGTCGAGGCCGGCGGCGAGGGCGGCGCGGTCGACGTGGTCCCCCAGCGGTTCGCCGCCAGGGGTCCAGCGGTAATGGAGCGTGGCGCCACCGTCGAGGTGGTGGTGCACGACCCACAGGAACGTCTCGGGCGGGTGCTGGCCGGTGATGCTGTCCAGGACCGCGTGGATGACGGCGGCCTGGTCGGCTGTCGGGCGGGTGATGGTGCTGGTGGGCATGATGGTCTCCAGGTGGGTGGGCCGCCCTGTGTCGGCGGGCGGCCCGGACGTGGTGTGGTCAGGCGGTCGCTTCGGTGTCCGGACCGGGCGCGGTGGTGTGGGCGTGCTGGGCCTCGGCGATCAACTGCCAGGTGGCGCACGCCTTGTGCAGGCCGTCGAGGATGTGGCGGGCGTGGACGTGACCGGCGGCGGTGGCCATGTGGGGGGCGTCCTGCATGACGCCGGCGAGTTCGTTGAGGAACCCGATCAGGTCCTCGTCGTCCAGGAGCAGCGCCCACGGCGCCGTGAGCGGGTAGGCGTCGGGTTCGGCGGTGGGGGTGTCCTGCCACACCGGGTGGAGCTTGCCCTCGTAGAGGCTGCGGAGCTGGTTGGCGGCGTACCGCTGGGGCACCATCGGGGACTCCCACAGCACATCCTTGGTGCGGGCGGCGACGGTCCACGTGTGGCCGTCCGGAGTGCGGAATCCGGTGAACGTGCGCTCCGTGGCGGGGTGGACGAGGAACACCCGGCTGGGGTCGATCCATACGTCGTCGCCGTTGGCGTCGCGATAGCCGCCGTACGTCGGGCGGTTGGTCACGCGGACTTTGACCTTGTCCTTGCCGATCTGGACGACCGGGCCCATGACGGTGGTCTGGTAGCGGCCGGAGGTGGTACCGCCGACGGCGTCTCCGTGGTGGACAGTTCGGCCGGCGGCGTCGGTGACGGTGGTGGTGGTGGTCATGACTGGTGCCCTTCTGGGTGGGCCGGGGCGCTCCCCGTATCGGGCGGGGGCGCCCCGGTCGGGTCGGGTGGGTCAGCTGGTGGTGCGGTTCCTGGCGCGGGTGGAGCCCTCCCGTTTGCAGCCCTCGCAGTACGGGTGCAGTTGGGCGTCCAGGCGGCCCTCCGTGGTGAGGTCGTGGCCGTTGTCGCAGGTGCCGGTGGGCGGGTCTTGCAGGCCACGGAGGCGGCGGAGTTGCAGGCGCAGGCCCTGGCGGCCGGGCTCGTCTTCCACGCAGGCCGGGGCCACGCAGTGCTTGACCTTGCATTCGGCCCTGACCTGGCCGACGGCGGGGCGGCCGGTACGCATCTCGAACGCGACCGCGGCGGCGCTGTACCAGCTGCCGAGGTGGCGCAGGATCGGTGTCCGGCTACCGTTGGAGCGGGGGCCGTTCCACTCCACGTGGCCGCCGTCGACCGTGCGGGCGTGCCTGATCCACAGCTCGGCCAGGCTTGGCTGGAGTCCGCGGCGGCGCTCCAGGTACCCGGGCAGCTTGTGAGTTCGCCGGACGCGGCCCACGGCGGACTTGTCCACGCCGAGTTTCTGGGCGATGGCGCTGTTGCTGTCCCCGGCCTGGAGGGCGGCCAGGATCTCCGCCTGGCGCGGGTGCGTTCGGCCCTTGCTGCCGACCAGCGGGGCAGGGAGGATGTTGCCGGCGGCGCGGCGGCGGGCGATGGTCCGCATGTCGGCACCTGTGAGCTGCCGGATCTCGGTGTTGCTCAGGCCCTTCTTCAGGAGCCTGAAGATCTCGGCTTCCTTCGGGTGCGCCTTGCGCCAGGTGATCCTGGCCGCCGGGGGCAGGCCGTGGGCTCGGCGGACCTTGCGCACGGCCTGCTTGCCGCAGTAGAGCCGCTCGGCGATGGCCGTGTCGTTCAGGCCTTCACCGATCAGCTTCAGGATTTCCGCCTCCTGCGCGTGCGGGCGGCGCGTGCCGGTCTCGGTCGTCACAGCTCTCCCCTCCACCGGGCGATCTCCTCGCCCGCTTCTCCGTTGGCCTTGACCAGGGCGTCCCGGTCGTTGATCAGGTCGGTGATGGCGTCCCGGCACAGGGCCAGGAGCGCGCGGTGCTCGGCGTCGCCGGCGGCCGCCCTCCGGCGGGGTGCTGCCTGGACGGTCAACTCGGCGAGCAGGTCGCGGATGGCGGCCACCCGCTCCTCGGGGAGCTGGTACACGGGCGGCGTCTCGGTGGTCTCGTCGGTCATCTGTGTCAGTCCTCGCGCGGCCAGGTGGTGCCGTCGCCGGCCTCGTGGTCTTCCTTGTGGTCGGGGTCTTCGATCTGGCAGAAGACCTCCCGGCCGATCGAGTTGTGGTTCATCTCGTCGCAGACGGCGGGGGCCTGGCGGGGCGCGGGCCCGGTGGCGGGCTCCTCGGCGGGCTGCCACCGGGGGCAGCCAATGACGGGCAGCGCGGTCCCGGCCGGGACGGCGAGGACGTCGCAGGCGTCCGGATAGCCGGTGCAGCCGCAGCCGTCGGGGTTGCACGGCTCCTCTGGCGGGGTGGCGGGAAGGAAGTGCTCGCACGTGGTGCACGTGCGACGGGCCGCGGCGCGGGCCCGGCGGCGGCGCTCGGCCGGGCCGACCAGTCCGGCGGCCCGCTCGAACGCGACCAGGAGGGCGGCCAGGCGGCGGGCCTCGGTATGCGCGGCGCGGCGGGCGCGCATGCGGGCCAGGATCTGCACGTTGGTGGGGCGGGCCCAGGCGTGAAGGCCGGCGGCCGCGGTGCGGCGCTGACGGTGCTCGGCAGGTTCGATCCCGCACCAGCGGCAGCCGTACGGGTGCGGCGGGGTGCCGTCCGGGTGGCGCACCGGGCCGTGGTCCAGGCCGCAGGTGCGGCAGCGCGTGGACGGGTGTTTCATCGGTGGCTCTCTTTCGGTCGGCCTGGGGCGCTCCACGTATCGGGCGGGAGCGCCCCAGGGAGTCAGGCGGTGTGGGCGCCGGGGTGGTCGACGGCGAGGCGGGTGATCTCCTGGCGCTGGAGGTCGATGCACAGGGGGCAGGCGCTCTCACCGGTGCGGTGGGTCCGGCCGCAGCCGCAGGTGCGCTCCGGGGCCCACGGGTTGGGGATCTTGGAAACGGGCTGCTGAGAGGCCTCGGCAGCCCGCTGCGCGCCCTCGGCATCTCCCGCGACCACCGTCATCAGCGGCGCCTGGATAGGCCGCTGACGGCCCGCTCGGGCGTTCCGGCCTCGAGCTGGGGTCTCGGTGTGCGACGAGCAGCGCCTACGGCCGGGCCGCACCAGGGGCACCCCGCACTCCTCGCACCGGCCGAACGGCTCGTGGTCTGCCTTGGCCTGGTTCTCGCTGGAGTGATCGCTGTTGGCTGCCTCGCCCGCAACCACCTGAGGTTGAGTACCTACATCAGCCAGTACGTGGGTAACCCCCTGGGCTACCCCTGGGTTGATCGGGCCTCTGTGGTCCGAACCCTTCGTGCCACTGTGGTCCGAACCCATACGTGCCACTGTGGGCGGAACTGTCTTGGCGCCCTCCGCCTCAAGTTCGTGCCGCTGTGGCCCGTTCTCGGTCGTGCCACTGTGGGCCGAACCATCCTCCGGAGAGTTCGTGCCACCGTGGCCCGAACCCTGCTCAGGCTCCTCATCCTCCTTGCGGCGGCGGGCGGTGCCCTTCAAGTAGTCGGCGGCGGCCTGCCAGTTGGGCCAGGCCACCGGGGCGATGACGTACCGGGTGGCTCGGCCGCGGCGGCGCTCGCCGTCGACCAGCACCACACCCGCCAGCCGCCCCGCTTGCATGTAGCGGCGGGCGTCCTGTTCCCGGCACCCGGCGGCCTTGGCGATGTCCTGGATTCGGATGGGCTTGCCGTCCTTGAAGCGCAGCTCACCGGACGGGGCGGCCATGGCGCGCAGCGCGTACAGCGTGCACAGGAACCCGCCCTTGAGGCCGCGCGGCATCTGGCGCGTCCAGGTCCACGCGAGCGCGTTACCGAAGGAGTTCGGCACGGCGCCGTCCTTGCGGGTCTCCTGCTCGTCAGTGCTCATCTGCGTCTCTCTGCGGTCGTGGGGGGGCGGGTCAGGAGGTCCGGGCAGCCCGGGCGACGGCCAGGTCGGCCTCGATCCGGGGCACCTCCGGAAGGACGGCGTCCACGGCGGTGCGTCCCGTACGCCCCATGGCCGTGGCGAGCACGCGCAGGGCCTGGCGGCGGTGGGCGCAGCCGCCCCTGGCAGCCCGGTACAGGGCGCCCTGGATCTCGGTGAGCGTGTCCGCGTCTGCCTCGCCGTGGCCCGCCTGGCGGTACTCGACGCGCCAGGTGTCGGTGGCGTGAATCGCCCAGTCGTACAGGTCATCCTGCTGCCTCGACTGACCGGCGGCGGAGATGGAAACCGTCATTGACCTGCTCCTTCGTCCGTAGTGGATCTACGGGCCACTGTGGCACGAACCTTTAAAGGTTTACAAGCATTGTCACTCTTTAAAGGTTGGCATGTCTTACACTCCTGGCATGGCTGGAGAGGACAAGATCAAGACCGCGTCGGACGGCGTCGCAGAGGTCGGGCTGATGGACGCCCGGGCAGCTCTCACGGCCCTCGTCCGGGATGTCCGCTACGGCGGAAAGGTCGGCGCGTTCACAGAGCGGGGCGTCCGCCAGGTGATGCTGGTGACCCCGGAGTTCTACGACCGCGCCGTCAAGGCGCTCGGCGGCAGCTGACCCGTTCACCCCGCCGCACCCCGACCCTGCCGGCGGTCGTCCAACCGGATCACGCCCAGGCACCGCGTCAGCGGACCCTCCTCCTGGCGGGCCTTGCAGGTGGCGACGTGCGGCATGTGCAACTTCTCGTAGGGCGCCAGCGGCAGGTCCTCCGTCGGCCGGCGCGACAGCCAGGTGCCACGGCCGTCCCTGGACACGGCCGAGTTGCCTTCCGGGTGCGGCGCGGCGTCGACGGCCAAGCGCTTACGGGCCTCGGTGATGGTCCACCGGATCGGGGCACCGCAGGCCGGACAGAACGAGGGCCGGGGCATCGCTGTTTCCTTCGGTATCGGGCGAGGAGGTGGGAGGGGTGCGCGGCCCGGCCTCGAGGAGAGAGGCCCGGACCGCGTCGGCGAACTGCCCCGGGATCAGTCGCAGTCGTCCACGTCGACGTCCTGGCCGTGGCTGTGGTGGCCGTGCCAGGTGTGCGGGTGGGCGGTGACGGTGTGGGGCACGGAGACGTGCTGGTCCTTGCGCACGGGGTGAGCGGGGGCCGGCGCGTGAGCGGGGGCCGGCGCCTTGTGGAGCGGCACCTTGGGCGCGGCCGGCCGTACGGGCGCCGCGGGCCTTACCGGCCGGGGCGGCACCGGCTTGGTAGCCGCGACCAGGCCCAGGCAGTCACCCGTGCCGTTGTGACGGACAGGTGCCGCGCACGAGAACAGAAGCGCGAGCAGCGCGACCAGACCGGCACCGATGGCCAGTTGGCGGTTGGTGAAGGGCACGGTGGTGACTCCCGGAGCGGCTACGCGGACGGCGGGTTCAGGCGGGTGCGGTGCAGGCGGGAGGTCTTGGATCGCAGCGGCACCTCGGCCTCCAGGAGCAGGTCCCGAGCCAGGCCGAAGCTGACGGACCCATACCGCTCGGTCAGGCGGGCGGCCACGGACCGGATGCTGGATCCGGACTCGTAGTCCTCGGCGGCCTCGGCGCGGATGCGGTCGCGCTGCGCGCCCTTGAGCGGCTGGTACCTGTAGCGCTGGGTCGTCTCGGTGGTCATGCCGGAACTCCTCCCGTCTCTGGCGTGGCGGGCCCCTGTTCGGCCCGCAGGGCCAGGCCGCGCACGTGCGCGAGCAGGCTGCAGATGGATTCGGTCTGGGCCTCTTGGCCGGCGGACTCGGTGGCCCGGAACAGCGCGAGCGCCATTGCGCTATCGCCGTTGAGGTGGGCGGTGGTGAACCGGGCGGCGAACAGCCGGTGGGGGTCCCCGACGAGCTGGTCGGCCAGGCCCGGGGGCAGCTGCCAACCGTCGCCCTCGGCAGTCCCGGCGTCGGGGAACAGGGTGCACAGGGCGCCCCGTGCCGTCTCGGCGGCGGCGCAGCACACGCCGAACAGATCGGCGCTGTCGCCGTGGTGGACCACGACGTCCAGGAGCCCGGCCGCGACCGCCGGGCGGCCGTCCAGGGTGTGGCGCATGATCTCCTGCACCAGCGGGTTCAGGGCTTCCGCGCCGATCACTGGCCCACCGCCTGGGGGCCCTCGCCGGGCAGCACCAGGCGGCGGTCCACGCCGTCGTGCGCCCACTGCACGGCGTGCTCCACGCCGTTGATCGCTTCGGACTGCTCGCGGCAGCCGGGCACCAGCTCATGGATGAGCAGCGCCAACTCCTCGGCCTTGGCGGAGATCCGGGCCTTTATGGCGGTGCGGGCCTCGTCGTTCTTGGGCGGGGCGAAACGGATGCCGATCTCTCGGGTGGTGATGGCCACGGGTTGCTCCCCTTCGGTGGTGGGCGGGTCAGGTGGTGCGGGTGCGGTCAGCCGGCCTTGGCCAGGGCGCGTTGCTTGGCGGCGGCGGCCCGGCGGATGCGGCGCACGGCGCGGAGCTCTTCCTCATCCAGGCCGCCCCATACGCCGTGCTCCTCGCCCCGGTTGAGGGCGTCCGTACGGCACCGCATCTGCACCGGACAGGTCCGGCAGTAGCTCTTGGCCTCCTCGATTCCGTGCGGGTCGGTGGGCGCCGGAAAGAACGTGTCCGGGTCGACGTCCGGGTCTTTGCACGCGGCGACGGCCGCCCAGTGGACGGGGCGCGGCAGGTTGTCCGGCGCCCGGCGGGCAGGAAAGATCGACATCAGGATTCGCCCCTCGCCTCATGTCCGGACGCCTCCGTCCTGGTGTCCACGGACACGTCCGGACGCGTGTCCGTGCAGGTCACAGCAGTGGGGGCGTGGGCGTCCGGGCTGGTGTCCGCGCACGGCCGGACAGCGTCCGGGACATGCCCGGACACCGTCCGGCGGCTGGGGCGGTGTGGCCACACCAGGGCGGCGACGACCCCGAGGACCAGCAGCGGCCCCCACACCGGCACGGTCTCCACGACCGGCAGCAGGGCGTCCAGCGCGCGCAGGTAGTCGTCAAGCACGGCCAGCCTCCGCCGCCTCGCGCCACCGGGACACCTGGCGGTGGTAGCTGCCCAGGCGGTCGGCGGTCTCCTCGATCCCGATGCCGACCTCGGCCATCACCAGCGCGGCCAGGCGCGGCTCGTCGCGGTCCGCGTCCAGGACCGGCAGCGGTGACGCAAGATCGGCGGCGCGGGCGACCGCCACGAGGTCCCGGCCCCTCCACCAGGTGGCCCCCTCCGGGGCACCGGCCAGTCGCCTGGCGACGGCCAGCAGCTCCCCCCGCCGGGGCCCCGCCGGGAGTACCCCGGCGGGGGTCCGGGCGGGGCGCGCTCGGCGGTCGGCCGTGCTCACGCGTCGACCTCCGCGAGCGTGGCCCGGTCCGCGTCGCGCATGAGCCGGTCCGCCTGGCACTTCGGTTCCACGCAGTGCGGGAAGGTGCACGTAGGCCGTACCTGGCCAACGGGCTCACGCCGGTACTCGATCTTGAACGCGACCCGTCCGGCCGTGACGTGCTGGCCGCGCCAGGAGAGCACCGGCGTACCGCTGGCGGCGGTCTGGCGCATCCATTCCCGGTGACCGCCGGCGACCGGCCGGGACCGCTCCAGGAACACGTCCTCCAGAGCCTGCCGGGTGGGCCGCCTGCCGCGCGCGTACGTCGGAAGGTTGAGGTCCTGGCGCACCCGGCCCACCAGGGCCACGCTGCACCCGTGTGCGGCCGCCAGCGCCAGGTCCGACATCTGGCGGGGGTCACCGCTCTGCAGAGCGCGTGCCACCGTCTCCCAGCTCATCCCGACGCCCCCGGCCCGAACAGTGCTACGTCCGCGGCCTCGGGCCAGTCGGCGTTGTCCACGGCCTTGCGGTGCAGCTTGGGCAGGTCACCGATGGGGTGGCGCAGCCAGTCCCGGCCTGCGGCCATGAGCACCACGGCGTCCGCCGCGTTGTCGTTGCCGCCGGTCTGCCACTGGGGCCACCGCCGCACCACCTGCTCCAGCACCACGCCCTTGGCGCCGGTGCCCTTGCCGGTGGCGTAGTGGATGCGCTGGTTGGTCGACAGGACCCCGGTCGGGACACCGGCGTCCAGCAGCCGCTCGTACACCCGCCACCACAGCCAACCGCGCTCGTGCGCGCCGCCGGACGCCTTGGACAGGGCGGCGCCCTCGATGACGGCCAGGTCCGGGTGTCCGACCGCGGCCACGATCGCGTCCAGCAGCACGTTCATGTGGGCCAGCCGCTCCATGCGCGGCAGCTTGCTGATGGGGTGCTTCTTACTCTTGTCCACGTAGCCGACCACGCGGCACCACCCCTCTGAGGAGGCCAGGCCGGTGCCGCTCAGGCTGGTGTCCACACCGACCACCCGAGGCCCGTCAACGGGCCGGACCTCGGGGGTGTGCTCGTGGATCGTCTGCACGGCGTGGTTCATGCCTGCTCACCCCCAGCCGGGGTGACTGCGCGCAGCGCCAGTGTCCGCTCCGGGTCGTGGATCCCGTCCGGCAAGGGCGGGACGACGGTGATACGGGTCAGGACCACGTCGTCAGGAGCAGAGGCGCGGCAGTTGGCCTCCGCCTCCAGGGACGCGCGGGTCAGCTCCTCCACCGGCAGCTTGGTCGACGCCAGGAGCTGGTCCAGCAGCACCGTCACCGGCTCGGTGAGGTGCCAGCCGACGACCAGGCACCGCGCGGTGCGCATCCTGGTGTCGACCGACAGCACCTCCACGGACGTGACGAACCGGGGCGTGCTGCGCATGCCCAGGTAGAACGCGCCCGCCTCGGTCACGGTGACCGTCCTGTCGGCGTTGACCGCCACGAAGCCGGTCACACGGAGCGGGGCCAGGGCCTGCATGTTGCTGACCTCCACGCCCTGGGCGAGGGCGCGCAGCACCACCTCCACGGCCGGGGCCAGCGGCTGCTCGGAGGCGTACCGGGTGGCGCGGATGCGGTCCAGGCGCCAGGCGTGCGTCCCGCGCGTCCAGGGCGACGAGCACGGGCAGTTGGAGACCGTCGCCCGGAACTCCTCGGGCGTCAGCCCGTGGCACTGGTGCACGTTCATCCGGCCGCGTTCACACAGGCGGGCCGAGCAGCATCCGCAGTCGGGGCAGTCCTGTTGGGCGGGGGGAACGTAGTCCACCCCGAACGGTTCGAGAGTCATGATCACTGGTTGCCTACCGTTTCGTTCCCGCAGCTCCAGCACCTGCGGCGGCCGTCGATCGTGACGGCGTGCGCGCGGGTGGAGCGCTCACGGGTGCAGTAGTGGTATTCGGCGGCTTCCACCTCGCCGGCCGCGTGCATCGCGGTCAGCGGGTCATCGCCGTTCCTGGCGACGGCCGCCGCGGTGGTGGCCGGTACCGCCGGCCAGTCCAGGCGCACGGTCAGGGCCTCCAGTTCCCGGCCCGGCGTACGGGCCAGGTAGTCCCGGAAGCTGGAGTTCTGGGCGTACGCCCACTTGACCTGGGCGGCGTGCAGCTCGGCCAGGGTCTTGCGCTGCATCCACCGGTGCCGGTTGGCGATCCGCCACACCACGTGGCACGCGGCGATGGCGTCCACCCGCGAGTCGTGGGCCGCGCCCTCCAGGGTCACGCAGTAGTGCCGGCGCAGGTCTTCCAGACGGCGGTGGCCCTTGCGGTACCGGTCGACTTCCTTGTCCAGGACGCGGGGGTCAAGGACGTACGGGGTCACGCGCTCGGCGAGCGGGACGACGCCGTGGCGCCGTGCAGCTCGGTCGAGCAGGGTCAGGTCGAACGGGGCGTTCATGATGACCACGGGGTGGCCGCCCTCAACGGCGGCCACCACGGAGTCGATGACCTCCGCCAGGACGACGGCGGGGTCCTGCCCTTGAGCGTGGGCGTCCGCCGTCGACCAGCCGTGCACCGCCGTCGCGTCGGCCGGGATCTCGAACTCGGGCTTGGCAATCCAGGAGCGGGCGGCGGTCGGCCTGCCTCCGCCGTAGCGCACGACGGAGGCGGTGACGATGCAGTCCGACTCCGGATCCGTGCCGCTGGTTTCGAGATCGAGGCCGCAGAGGGGACGGCGGTGCCACGTCATACCGCTGCCTCCGAGGTATAACGTCCGGTCAGCGCGTCCCGGGCCCGGTTGTAGTAGGAGTGCGGGCGACGGTTCTTCTGGTTGGTTGAGCGGTCTGTCCACCGACAGTTGCCGGGCTCATAACCGCGGTCGTTGTCGATGCGGTCCAGCTCCAGGCCAGGGGGCCGCTCCCCCACGTCGGCCAGGAAGTTGGCGAAGGTCAGCCAGCTCTCGCACACGGTGATGCCACGGCCGCCGTAGTCCGCCCACCGCTTGTGGGACGGGCGGGTGCATCGGCCCACGATGTCCGCCCACGTCCAGTAGATCGACGTGCCGGTGTGCCCGTGCTTCGTGCTCCGCCTGATCGTCGCCTCGCGCGTCAGGCACCCGCATGACTGGGACTTGCCCCACTCCCCGATGGCCACGGCGCGCTCCTCGCCGCAGACGCACCGGGCCTTCACACGCGGCTCTCCGGGCTGCCGGTCAGCGGTGGCGACAAGGCGCCCAACACGCTCGCCTTCCTTAACAGGACGGGGTGCCGGGCTCATCAGCTACACCCCGTCTTCCGGCCACCGCGCTGCTTCTTGCCCCGGTACCGGCCGCCGGTCTTGTTCCGCTTCACCGGCAGTCGGGCGGGCTCCCGCTGGGGGCCCTCGGCCTCGCGGTGTGCCTGCTCCGCCTCGGCGGCCCTGGCGGCCATCTCGGGGCGCGGCGCGTGCACGATCTGCACCTCGCCCCGCTCACCGGCGTCGTCCGCCTCCACGAGCGCCACCAGATCCGCCGAGGTGGGCACCCACGGGAACAGCGCCTTCAACCCGGACTTGAGCATCATGTGGTCGAAGTCCCGGTGCCAGAAAGAGTCCTTGCGGCCGTTGGCCTCGGCGAGCTTGTACGCGTAGCTCCACTCGTCGCGGAGCTGGGCGGCCTTGTGCCGGTTGACGTAGACCACCTGGGAGCGGGTGCCGTCCGTGAGCCGGACGAAGGCGTACGCGAACAGCGCCTTGCCGCGCTCCTCCGGGGACAGGTCCGGCCGGATCGTCAGCCGGAAGTCATCCGGCGCCGGGGCACTCGGGGAGACCTCCCACTCATCGTTCTCGTGGACCAGGCCGCAGTGGACGGAGGCGACCATCCCGGAGCGGTACATCAGCCGGACGTAACCCTGGTACCGGGGCACGAACACGGCCTTGGAGCCCTGCACCTGGATGGCAGCCTCGTAGCCGTCCGGCACCAGGCCGAACCGGGCGCAGGTCAGCAGCGCCATGCGCAGGGATGCCGGTGTGCAGGCGCCGAGGCGGGGCAGCAGCGCGGCCACGGCGGCCCGGAACGCCTCGTACGGCACGTGCTTGGGCAGCGACGCGGCGAACTTGTCGGCGTGCTTGTCCAGGTACTCCTGGACGGCGTCCACCTGGGCCGGGGTCGCCTCCCCCACCGGGGGCTCCACGGCCAGGACGGTGCTCTGCTCGGGGGCGGGGCGCCCGCCGCCAGTGGCGGCGAGCACCCGGTCCATCAGCGTCTCGGTCACGGATCAGACCTCCTTGGCGGGCACGCGCAGCACACGCGCGCGGAACTCGCGGTAGATGGCAGGGTGTTCGGCGGCCAGGCGCTTGGTGTCGATCCCGGTCTTCGTGACCTCGTACTTCTTGGCCAGGTCCGGGTGGGCCTTGGCGAACCGGGCGCCGGCGAAGTTGCCGTTCTGCTTCCAGGTCCACGCGACCTTGCCGCCGGGGGTCTTGACGATCTCGTTCTCACGGGCGATCAGGCGCATGGTGTTCTGCACCGTCTCCAGGCGGCGCTGGGCCCGGTCGATCGCGGCGGACAGGGCGGCCTCCCGCTTGCGCAGGTTGCGGGCCTGCTCGACGGCCACCTCGGCAACGGCGTCGGCCTTGACGTCCCACAGGTGGGCCAGCAGGTCCTTGGTGCCGGGCAGGCCGTCCGCCGGGGGTTCCTCGCCCTCCACGATGTGGCGGTGCCACCAGTCCCCGGTCCACTGGACCAGGTGCTGGAGCAGGTCCTCCCGGCGCGGGACCGCGTGCCACCGCAGCTTGTTGCCGCCCACGCACGCGGCGACGTAGCCCTTACGCCAGCCGCCGACGCCCTGGTACCAAAGGTTCTGGATCTGCGGGGCGTCCGGGGCCTCGTCCTGCTCCCAGTCGGTCAGCTGCCACTCGGTCCGGTTCTTGCACTCCACCGGCCCGTCGACCTCGCCGGTGTCGGGGTCCAGCGCCAGCCGGTCGACGTTGCCGAGCATCCACGGCCGCTCGACGTTGACGTACATGCCGGGCGGGGTGATGACGGGGATACCGGTCCGGCGGGAGAACACCCGGGCAATGGGCTCCTCCATCTCCCGGCCGAACTCCATGGCCTCCGTGTCGAAGTCCTTGCCGCGGCCGTGCTTGTCCTCGTACACGTGCCACGGCCCCTTGCCCGACACGAACCCGAGCAGCACCGCGACGTCGGAGCCGCCCAGGCCGCGAAGGCGTTCGTCCAGCCAGAGCTCCCGATACGCGGGGTCGAGCATGTCGCCGGCGGGCAGGACCACCCGGGCCTCCGGTGCCAGGTCCACACCGGGGAGGGTGAGTTCGGTGATGGTGGCGGTCACTGGATGACGTCCTCTCGGGGGGCGCTGATCTGGAGCAGGTAGGCGGCGGCCTGGCGGGCGCTCGTCCGGCCGCTGCGGCCGCCAGCGAGCCAGGCCCGGATGCGGTCGGCGTCCTCGCCGTACCCCTTGGAGACCAGCAGGTCAGCAGCCCAGCGGGCGCTCACGTACCGGTCGGCGGAGAGATGCGCGGCCATCACTACGGCGGCGGCTTCCGGGAGCTGCTCGGGCAGCTCGGGGGTCGGGGAGGTGCCGTGGACGTAGCGCACCCACAGGCGGCGGCCCTCCCAGCCCACCGACCGGTAGGCGTCGAATTGCCCGGCGGGCCCGTAGGCAGCAATCCGGCCAGCGCGTACCTGGGTGGTCGTGGTCCGGGCGCTTTCGGTGTCGTGGTAGATGCCCACCCGCTGCCAGGCGCCCGGGGCGGCCTTGGCGTAGGCGGCCGTCGTCTGGTGATCGGCGACACGGTGGTAGTCGCGGTACAGGCCGCCCATCAGGAGCCACCTCCGACCAGGCCGCGCAGGAAGTCCACGGCCTGCAAGGTGGACATGCGGCCGTTGCGGTTCTTGATCTCGCCCCGCACCACGGCGGCAGCGTCGAAGTGGCCGTGACGGACCAACAGGTTGACGGCCTGGCCTACGTCCAGGCTGATCTCCTGGGAGGAGTAGGCGGACAGCAACAGGTCCGCCGGGTCCTCCCGCTCCTCCTGGCGGGCCTCCGCCACGACGTTCTCGTACAGGTCCACGTGCCCGCAGGGGTTGGACCAGCGGTGGACCGTCAGGTGGTCGCCGTCGTGGACGAACGCATAGGGGCGGACGGTCTCCACGCCGCGCGGGCCACCACAGCGGGGGCAGCAGGTGGAGATCGTGACGGTGAGGACGCCCGCGCCTTCGTAGCCGGGCCCGGTGCCGTCGTGGCGGACACGGACGGTCATCCGGGTGGGCAACGGTGTCACCGGCTGGTCACCGGCGACGTAGCGCACCCACACGGACTCGCCGTCCTCGCAAGCGGCGGTGTAGGCCTGCCAGTTGCCAGCGCCGGGGAACTCCACGGCGCTGCCCTTGATGATGCGGCCGACTGTGGTGCGGGCGCCGCGCACGGTCGGGTAGGCGTCCAGTCGTACCCAGGTGCCGCGCTGGGCACGGGCCGTGGCGGCGACGGCCGCGAACGCCTTGCGTCGCTCTGCGCTAAGCCTGACCGGGGACATGGTCCTCACCAGCCCTGGCGGGTCTGGGGCTTGATGCCCTCGGCGATGGCCTGGCGGGTCCGGGCCTGCGACGGGTGGCCGAACAGGACTGCGCAGTAACGGCAGTCCTCGCCCTGGCACTCGCCGGATCCGGCGGGCGGACGGGTCGCCGTGCGGTGCAGGACGACCGCGGCGGGGAGCAATGCGGCACAGGACACCGCTGCGGCGATGATCAGTTCACCGTCCACTGGGCACCTCCCTGGGGGTGGTGCGGGCGCTAAGGTTTGCGCTCACGGGTTGGACCTCGATTCATGGGATTGAGGTACGGCCTGGGCTGAGCGGGGCTGTGTGGACCCGGCATGGTCCGTGCGGCCCCGCCGCCGTCACGCCTGGGCAGTCGCGCGCTTGCGGCCCTGGGCGGGCTTGCAGTTGCGCAGTGTCAGGACGGGCGGCGTGGTGGTCGGGTCCTGCTCGGCCGGTTCGGCCGGCGAGTTGATGACGGCCAGGGCATCGGCGGGCAGGACGGCCTGTATGGCCTGGATCACCCGCAGGTCGCACATGCAGAACACGGCCGCTTGCTGGCCGAACTTCTGGTGCGGCAGGCGGCTGATGTTGTCCTCCAGCCAGCGTCTTTTGATCTTGAGCGCGGCGGCTGCCTCGTCGTAGTCGAGGTTCCGGACCTCGACGCAGACGCAGTGCCTGCGCGTCCAGGCGGTCACGGAGCACACGCTCCGCTGGCGTGCGGCTCCTCGGCGTCCTTGGTGGCGTCCTCCACCACCAGGTCGTCAAGGCTGATGCCGTAGGCGGCGCGCATGGCGAGCAGCGTGGGCAGTGACGGCGCGGTGATTCCGGCGATGAGCCGGGACACCGTCGACTGACGCAGCTGGAGCCTCCGGGCGATGGCCGCGTGCGTACGGTCTCCGACCTGGGCGGCCTTGGTCGTCACGGCGGTTCCATGCAACGTGGGCATCCATTCCTCCCCTCTGGTCTTGCATGCGTGCAAGGGTTTGCATGCATGCAAGCGCTCGTACGGATCTTCCCGGCGTGTTTTTTGAATCGAGGGCGCGGAGCGCACAACCGGTCCCACCAGCATCTTTGGCCATAACCGGTCGCGACCTGGGAATATGCATGCATGCAAGCACCTAGGCGGTTGCATGCGTGCGCGCTAGCCTCGGGACCATGCGGAGTATGGACACTGACCATTCGAGCGAGCGATCCCAGATCGCCCAGCGCTTCGGCGCACTCGTCAGCCAGCTAGCCCCTGCGGCCGGCTACGACATGACGCCAGGGGCAGGCGGCCGGAAGGCCCTTGCCCGCGACACGGGCATGAGCGAGTCCGCCGTGGGCCGCATGCTCACCGGCCTCACCCTGCCCATGCCGAACCAGTTCGAGAACCTCGCACGGGTGCTAAATACCGATGTGCGGAACCTTCTGGTCGCCGCAGGAGTCATCTCCCGCGAGGCATGGCCAGATGGGGCTATTCCGGATGTAGGCTCACGTTCTTCGCAGTCACCGCTTTCCCCCGAGGCTTACGCGGACTCATGGGGCATCACAGACCCCGTGATTCGCCAGACGATGGTCGGGTCCATCGAGATGGCGATCAGACTGCAACGGGCGCAAGACACGGAGCACGCAGCGGCGACATCGGGGGCGCCGTAGGCAGGGGGACCTATGCCTGGCAGGACAGCTGTCGCCTCCGCAAGCGGAGCGGCCGTCGGGGTAACGGCCACCATCGCCCTCACCGGCCGCCAACCGGAGGACGACGCCCTCAGCGACCTGATGATGATGCTCGTCTGGCTGTTCGCGATGATCTGCATCACCATCGTCGCGTCCGCCTCCACACGGAGGTGGATCAAGGCCCGAGATGCGAGCAACCAGCAGACGCTGGAGGACATCTCAAGACAGCGCAGCACACTGCTCGAAGTAAGCGCCGCACGGATGGCGGAGCTGAAGCAACGCGAGGACCGGGTGAACAAACAGGCCGAGATGGCGGGGGCTTACGTGATGAGCCTCACCGGCCGCCTGGACCAGGCCCTCACCAGGGTCACCCAACTGGAGCGCAGCCTCAACGAGATGACGGGCCGGTACGAGGACTTGGCGCGCGACCACAACATGCTCATCCGCGAGACGCTGCAGGAGCGGGCGGACCGGTTCACCCGCCGGACCATCACCTCGGCCCGCTCCCCCTTGGGAACGCCGACCGCCCCGCCTGCGCCGGACAACAACCCTGCCCGGCCCTACGCCGATCCGGACGCCGGCCACGCCCCCGTGGCCCCCATCCCGTTCCGAATCCCTAGTCCCAAGACACGGCCGGTCTCCGACCAGCCACGCCATGACCGTCCTGCCGAAGGAGTGGCCGGCCCCGTGTCGTAGTCCCCCAACGTCAATGACGCGGGCCCCGGTTGAATCGACGACCAGGGCCCTTTGCATGCTCGCCGTCAGCTCATTGGCTCGCGGCCTACAGCGGACCGGTTCGGGTGCAGCCCGCAGATCCGCAGTGCGTCCGCCCGGGCGGAGGCGTACGCCGCCACCACGGCGTCCTTGTCTGCACCCCACGCCCGGGCCTCTGTCTCAGTTCCACCGCCGCCGCGCAGCCACTCCGCCGCGCCGTGGGCCGGCTCGTCGGTGAACTCCAGCTCCCAGTCCCACGCCCACCCGCCGCGCGGTTCATGCACCGTCGTAGCTGACACCGTTTCGGTGCCGTCCACCGCATACCTGGCCGGGCCCGCCTGCCAGATGAACGCCCGCGCCGGCAGTCCCGCGCGCACGCCGCCCAACTCGCCGTTGCCGCTCTGTGCCCACTGGTCCGCCGACCACTTCTCGACCAGTACGGGGCCGCCGCGGTCTCGGGCCCATCGCTCGGCCGTCTCCTCCGCGTCCTCGACGCGCCAGAACCCGAGAGTCGCGGAATCGATGCGCAGGGCGTACACCGGCGGTTGCCGGACCGTGGCCGTCTCGGTGGCGCCCGCTGCGGTGGCGCCCTGACTGATGCCAAGCACGCGGTCGAGCGTGGTCATCGCGGCCGTATGCGCCGTCTCCAGCAGGTGCCCGTACCTGTCGGACGTCGTCTTGATGGACTCATGCCCCAGTCGTCGCTGAACGTAGGTGAGGCTGTGGCCGTCGGACAGCAGGGCCGCAACGTGGGAATGGCGCAGGTCGTGGACGGTCGGGTGCTTCCACTCCGGCAGGACCTTGCGCTTCTTCGCCTCCTTGATCGCCGCCGTCCACCGGTCATAGAACGTGCTGTAGGCGAGGCGTCCCCCGTCCCCGTTGGGGAACACGAGGTCATTCGAACTCAGGTCGCCGAGGCCGAAGTCGAGAATCTCCCGCCACAGTCCGGCCGTGATCTCAACCGTCCGCCGCCCGGCTCGCGTCTTGGGCGCCCCGAGCCACCACACCTCCGGCGGCCCCGTGTCCCGCTTCCAGGCCCGGGTGACACGCACCTCGTGCCGGCCTGCCTTGGGCGAGCGCACGTGCTTCGCCGCCAGGGCGGTGGCTTCGCCCCACCTCAGCCCAGTGCCGTACAGGGTGCGGACCAGCATCCGGTCACTGGCCCGTGAGAAACAGCCCACCAGGCCGGCGACCTCCTCGGGCGTCATGAACTCCATCTCGTCCGTTGACTCGTCATCCCCCACGCCCCGCTCGTCGTCCTTGGGCAGCCTGGTGAGGTCACAGGGGTTGCGGTCCCGGAGCGGCGGTTCCGCGATGACCGCCTCTTTCAAGACGGAGGCGAGCAGGGCGTGCAGGCCGCGCAGTGTCTCCGAGGACATGTTCTTGATCTCGGCACCGCGCCTCACCTTGGTGGTGCGCATCTTGTTGACCCATGCACCGATGGTCGCCTTGCTGAAGTGTTCGGTACTGCGGACGTCGCAGTTGCCGAACGTCGGGAAGACGTAGACCTCCATCGCCCGGTAGCGCATGTGCTTGTACCGCTTGCTGGCAGTGCGGTTTTCGATGCTCTGCCGGGCGTAGTTGTCGAACCGGTAGCGCAGTGTTTCCGCGCTCTCGGCCTGGGCGTCGATGTATCCCTCGCCCTTGACCCATCCAGCCGGCCACTGCTGCCCGGCCTCGTCCACGGCCTGGGCGAAGAGCTCGGCCGCCTCGTAGCCCTCCTCGTCCCCGTCGAATCTCTCGTGCTGCCACTCGCCGGTGCGCTTGCCGCCAGCCCTCCACTTGACCTGGTAGCTGGCGATCTCGCCGGCCTTGTTCTTACGCGGTACGACGCTTGCCATGGCCGGGGAGATTAGTGGTGGTGTTCCCACCGTGTTCCCGCGCGCCTGTGGATATCAGCCAAGATCCGACCGTTTCCCCAGGTCAACCTGTATGGGACACACGACGGCCGGAGCCCCCGCACAGTGGGCTCCGGCCGTGGTGGTCTGTCCGTGGCAGGTCAGAGGGCGAGACCGGTGAGGACCAGGACGCGCTCGTAGGTGTAGTCGTCCATCGCGAACCTGACGCCCTCGCGGCCGACACCGGACTGCTTGGCGCCGCCGTACGGCATCTGGTCCGCGCGGTAGGAGGGGACGTCGCCGATGACGACGCCGCCGACCTCGAGGGCGCGGTGGGCCCGGAAGGCGGTCTGCAGGTCGTGGGTGAAGACGCCCGCCTGGAGGCCGTACTTGGAGTCGTTGGCGGCGGCGAACGCCTCGGCCTCGCCGTACACCTTCTGCACGGTGAGGACGGGTCCGAAGACCTCCTCGCAGGAGATCGTGGTGTCCGCGGGGACCTCGGTGAGGACGGTCGGCGCGAAGCTCGCGCCGTCGCGGTCGCCGCCGGTGACCAGGGTGGCGCCTGCCTCCACGGCCTCCTTCACCCACGCCTCGACGCGCTCCGCGGCCGCCTCGCTGACCAGCGGGCCGACGTCGGTCCTGTCGTCGGCGGGGTCACCGGTGACCTGGGCCTCCACGGCGGCGACGATGCGCGGCAGCAGCCGGTCGTAGACGGACGCGTCGGCGATGACCCGCTGCACCGAGATGCAGGACTGGCCGCCCTGGTAGTTGGAGAAGGTGGCGATGCGGGTGGCCGCCCAGTCCAGGTCGGCGTCGCTCGCCCAGTCGCCGAGGACGACGGCCGCGCCGTTGCCGCCCAGTTCCAGCGTGCAGTGCTTGCGCGGCACCGAGTCCATGATCGAGTAGCCGACCTTCTCGGAACCGGTGAACGAGATGACCGGGAGGCGCTCGTCCTGGACGAGGCCGGCCATCTTGTCGTTGGCGACCGTGAGGATCGACCAGGAGCCGGCCGGCAGGCCCTCGGTCTCGGCGAGCAGGTCGCCGATGATCAGGCCGGACAGCGGGGTGGCGGGCGCCGGCTTGAGGATGATCGGCGCGCCGGCCGCGATGGCCGGGGCGATCTTGTGGGCGCACAGGTTCAGCGGGAAGTTGAAGGGGGCGATGCCGAGCACGACGCCCTTCGGGAACCGTCGGGTCAGCGCGAGCCGGCCCTGGCCGCCGGGGTCGGTGTCGAGCCGCTGGGCCTCGCCGCCATTGAAGCGCCGGGCCTCCTCCGCGGCGAACCGGAAGACGGAGACGGCACGGCCGACCTCGCCGCGCGCCCACTTGATCGGCTTGCCGTTCTCGGCCGAGATCAGCCGGGCTATCTCCTCGGTGCGCTCGGCGAGACGCCGGCTGACGTGGTCGAGGGCGGCGGCGCGTATGTGGGCCGGGGTCGCGGCGAACTCGTCCCGCACGGCGTACGCGGCGGCGACGGCTTCCTCGACCTGGGCGTCGGTGGGGACGCTGACCTTGCCGACGAGGCGCCCGTCCCACGGGCTGGTGACGTCGAAGGTGTCGTCGCCGGTGGCCTGACGGCCGGCGAGCCAGAAGGCGTGGGTGGCGGTCATGAGAGTCCCGGCCCTTCCGCGTGTGGGGATGTTCTTGGCTTTCGAGCTCCACCGTAGGCGCGGGAAGGAGAAGCGGCGCTTGTCCGGGGTGTAGTGGTGGAGAGCGGGGGTGCGCCTCTTTGGCAGGGGCGCACGAACCGTGTTCTCCGGGGGCCTCGGGGCTCTCCGGCGGCGGTCAGTCCGCCGACGTGGCCTTGAGCGCCAGCCACAGCTCCATCCGGGCGTCCGGGTCGTCCAGGGAACGGCCCAGGATCTCCTCGACCCTGCGCATCCGATACCTCAGCGTATGCCGGTGCACGCCCAGGTCGGCGGCGGCCGCGTCCCACTGGCCGTGCCGGGACAGCCAGGCCCGCAGGGAGGCCACCAGGTCGCCGCGGCCCGTCGCGTCGTGTTCGTGCAGCGCCCGCAGCAGGCCGTCCGCGAACGCCTTGACCGCGTCGTCGGCCAGCAGCGGGAGCACCGACCCGGCGGCCAGCTGCTCGTGCTCGACCAGGACGCGGCCCCGCCGCCGGGCCACCGACAGGGCCTGTTCGGCCTGCTTGTAGGCGGCCGGCGCGCCGATCGGACCGGACGGCGCGGACATGCCCACGACCAGGTCGCCCTCCTCGGTGACGCCCTGCTCCGACCCGGACCGCGCGGCCTCGCGCGCCGCCGCGTACTCCACGCACGCGCCCGCCGCCGCGCCCCCGTCCGCGGCCAGCACCACCAGCCGCTCCCCCTCCGGCACCACCAGCACCGCCTCGCCCGCGCGCGCCGCGGCCGACTCGACGGCCTCCGTGAGACCGGCGAGCAGCTCGCCGCCCGCGTCGGCGACGATCATCCGGAAGGGGGCGTCGAGCAGTCCGCCGTAGAGGTCCCCCGCGACCCCCCGGGCATGGTCCGGCTGCCCGGCGAGCAGCATGCGCAGCACCGCCGCGCCCACCCGCTGCTCCGCCTCGTGCAGCGACCGGGAGCGTTCCGTCGTCAGCGTGAGCAGGGCGATGGCCGAGTGGACGGCGTACCGCTCGGCGGTGCCGAGCGCGGCCGCGGTGCCGACCGCCAGGGCCGCCCGGGGCCTGCGGCCGGTGCCCAGCGAGTGCAGCTCCACCCGGTCCTCGTTGTCCGGGCCGCCCACCACCGAGGAGGCCGGCGCGGGGCGCTCCCGCAGCCGTTCCACCTCGGCCGTCAGCCGGGCGGCCCGGCGGCCCGCCCACTCCGGTGCGGTGGCGACCACCGCGCCCGAGGCGTCGTACAGCGCCGCCCAGCCGTTGACCTGCGCGGCGAGTGCGGCGAGCAGGCCTTCGGGCCCGGCGCTCAGGGCCTGCCGGGTCAGTTCGCGCTGGGCGGCGAAACCCGCCGTCACCGCCCGGTACTGGTCGGCCGCGATCGCCGCCGACACCGCCTTGCTGATGGCGAGGAAGGGGGTGCGGCGCGGAACCTCCAGCAGCGGCAGGTCCTCCCGCACGGCCGCGTCGACCAGCGCCCCGGGGATTTCGTCGTAGTTGACCCCGACGGCGAAGCCGAGTCCCACCACACCCGCTTCCACCAGGCGTTTCACATACCGCCGCATCGCCTGTGGATCGTCCGCGTCCAGCTTGAGCGCGGTGATCAGGAGCAGTTCCCCGCCCTCCATGTACGGGACCGGGTCGGCGAGTTCGCTGACATGGGCCCAGCGCACCGGCACGTCGAGGCGGTCCTCGCCCGCGCGCACGGTCAGCTTGAGCGCGGAATGGTGGACGAGCGAGGCGAGCGTGGGTGGCATCGGGCCGTCAGATCTTCTCTTCGGTCGGACACACGTGAGGGCGTGTGGTGGGGGCAGAGTGCCTTTGGCCGTCTCGTATGAACGGCCTCTCTCGATTCTGCCTCACTGTACGGTCGCGTGTGTCCCCCTGTTCAAACCCGGCCGGCGCCACCCCTGAGGTCCACCAGCAGCGGCGGCGCGTGCTCGCCCTTGACGGTGGTCAGGGAGAGCACCGCGTGCCCCGCCGGCACGCCGTGGGCGAGCTCGGAGGCCGACCAGCGCTCGCGCTCCACCTGGCGCACGGTGACCGCGCGGGCGGTGGGCGCCTTGCCGGTGATGACCTGCCGTACGACGTGCAGCGCCTTGCCCGCCGGGGTCTCCGCGATGATCTGCCGGTCGGTGACGTCCCGGGCCTCGGTCCACTCCTTGCCCCAGACCTCGGCGAAGTCCTGGCCGTCCCAGGGGGTCAGCCCGGCGAAGGCCATCCGGCAGCCGGCGGCGCCCAGCAGCGGTCCGCGCAGCGGCCGGGGCACGTCGTCCAGGGTGCGCAGGGTCAGGGCGACGCCCGCGTTGGCCGACCGCAGCCGCTGCACCGCCCGCACCGCCTCCGGTGTCACGACGCCCGTCGCGTCGTCGAGCAGCAGGCAGGCGAAGAGCGAGCGGTCGTCCCGTACCGTCACGCTCGCCGTGAACTGGGCGAGGACCAGCCGGGCCAGGATGCGGGAGGCGTCCGCGTGGCCGCGCTCGGGCAGGTCGATGCGGACCCGGACCGGATGGTCGAGGGACCTGAGGGAGAAGGGACGGGACTGGCCGGAGGTGTCGAAGAACCCGGCGAAGGCCGGGCGGTCGAGGAGGGCGACGCGGTCGGCGAGGACCGAGCCCACGTCTCCGGGATGGCCCATCTGCCGTTCCCGGGCGTCGAGTTCACGCAGCAGCGACTCGTGTCCCGTGGCCGTCAGCGCCTTGCGGAGCGCGGCCACCGGGCCGGGGGCGCCGTCCAGCAGTCCGCGGAGTTCGGGGACGGAGGGGAACCGGCCGTGGACCGCCCTGAACGGGCCGAGCAGCTGGGCGAGGACGGTGGTGGAGCGGCGGCCGTCACTGCCGGGGTGCGGGTCGGCGAGGTCGCCGACGAGGGCCTCGGCGAGTATGGCGGCGGCCTCGTCGGGGTCAGTGGTGCCGCCGTACAGGTCGAGGTCGTAGACGGACTCGGGGTGGGCGATGCGGACGACGACGTCGTAGGAGTCGGCGGGTCCGAGCCCGGCGCCGGCCGCGCCGACGACGACCACGGAGGCACGGCCGGCCAGGGCGTGCAGGCAGAGCGACTCGGCGAGCGGGCGCATGAGCGCGCCGGTCTTGCCGGAGCCGGCCGGGCCGACGGCGAGCAGGGAGGTGCCGAGCAGCTCGGGGCCGAGGGCGAGGCCGGTGCCCCGGTAGAGGTAGGGGTTGCGGGGGTCGTCGGCGGTCGTGCCGAGCCGCACCTGGCCGGTGACCAGGTCGTGCCGGGCGTGCCGGGCGGGCAGGTCGCGTTCGCCGGAGGGGTGCAGGCAGGCGGCGGCGCCGTCCTTGACCACGGCGGCGGAGAAGGAGGCCATGGTGTGCCGGCCGCTGCGGACGCCCTGCCAGGCCCGGGCGATCCGGGCCTGGTCCACGTCGCCCATCAGTCCGGCCCGCGCCTCGGCGGCCAGCCGGTCGGCGGCGTCCTGGGCCCCGGCGGCCCGCAGGTGGGGCCACTGGGCGGGGTCCTGCTCGGGAGCGGGCGTCCGCTCGGGGGCGGGCGCGCCGGAGGGCTGGGTCCAGGCGGGGGGGCCGTAGCGGCGCCAGACCTCGCCCCAGCGGCCGAGCCGGCCGACCACGAGCATGATCGCCAGGGCGATGAGCGTGTAGTAGCCGTACCAGAGGACGGCGTTGCCGACGCGGTCGTCGGAGTGCCGCCAGGAGTCCGGGGTGAACAGCTCCAGCGGTACGACCCACCAGCCGCCCAGATATCCGTTCCACAGCAGCGACCAGAGCAGCCAGCCGACCAGGAAGGCGATCACCGCGCCGCTCAGCAGCTGCCGGGCCGGGATCCGCTCGGGCTCCTCCGCGGGCCTGGGGGTGTACCGGAACCGCCACACCCCGGGCGCGGCCTCCGGCCGCGAGGCCCGCAGCCAGCTCACGAAGGCCGAACCGTCGGGCCTCGGAGGAGCCCCGGGCGGCAGGTGCGGCGTCCCCGGGGGCAGGTTCGGTCGCGGTGGTACCGCCCCCGTGTCCTGCGGCCCCGCCGGACGCGGCACAGGATTCGCGTGCGTGCCCCGCGTGTCCCGCGTCCCGTCGCTGTCCATCGCCCTTTCCCCCTGACCAGCCGTTCCGTCCACCGTCAGCGAGTCAATCTAACGCGCTCCCAACGGGAGTTCACCGCTTACACGGCCGACGAACCGCCGACCGGTTCCCGGCACCGCCCGGCGCCCTATGTCCACCACGGACAACGCCGACCCCCGACAACACCCACATGGAGCATGCCCACCTCTCATACCCGGCCCTAGCCTGCGAAGAAAGAAGGAGAGCGTCCGGATACGCACCGCCGGATCCGCCCCGGGGCCGCCGGACTCGCACGGCACCCCGGCACGCACGATTGATCAGGGAGCCCCCATGACCGCACTTCCGCAGGAGCGCCGCGTCGTCACCGCCATCCCCGGCCCCAAGTCGCAGGAGCTGCAGGCCCGCCGTACCGCCGCGGTCGCGCAGGGCGTCGGTTCCGTGCTGCCGGTGTTCACCGCCCGCGCCGGCGGCGGCATCATCGAGGACGTCGACGGCAACCGCCTGATCGACTTCGGCTCCGGTATCGCGGTGACCAGCGTGGGCGCCTCCGCCGAGGCCGTCGTACGCCGGGCCGCGGCCCAGCTGGCCGACTTCACCCACACCTGTTTCATGGTCACCCCGTACGAGGGCTACGTGGCCGTCGCCGAGGCGCTGGCCGAGCTCACCCCGGGTGACCACGCCAAGAAGTCGGCGCTGTTCAACTCCGGCGCCGAGGCCGTCGAGAACGCCGTCAAGATCGCCCGCGCCTACACCAAGCGGCAGGCCGTCGTCGTGTTCGACCACGGCTACCACGGCCGGACCAACCTCACCATGGCCCTGACCGCGAAGAACATGCCGTACAAGCACGGCTTCGGGCCGTTCGCCCCCGAGGTGTACCGGGTGCCGGTGGCGTACGGCTACCGCTGGCTGACCGGCCCCCAGAACGCCGGTGCCGAGGCCTCCGCCCAGGCCATCGACATGATCAGCAAGCAGATCGGCGCGGAGAACGTGGCCGCGATCATCATCGAGCCGGTGCTCGGCGAGGGCGGCTTCATCGAGCCCGCCAAGGGCTTCCTGCCCGCGATCAGCCAGTTCGCCAAGGACAACGGGATCGTGTTCGTCGCCGACGAGATCCAGTCCGGGTTCTGCCGTACCGGTCAGTGGTTCGCGTGCGAGGACGAGGGGATCGTCCCGGACCTGATCACCACCGCCAAGGGCATCGCCGGCGGTCTGCCGCTGGCCGCCGTCACGGGCCGCGCCGAGATCATGGACGCCGCGCACTCCGGCGGCCTCGGCGGCACCTACGGCGGCAACCCGGTCGCCTGTGCCGGTGCGCTCGGCGCCATCGAGACCATGAAGGAGCAGGACCTCAACGGCAAGGCGAAGGCCATCGAGGCGATCATGAAGCCTCGTCTGTCCGCCATGGCCGAGAAGTTCGACGTCATCGGTGACGTCCGGGGCCGCGGCGCGATGATCGCCATCGAGCTGGTCAAGGACCGTGCGACCAAGGAGCCGAACCCGGAGGCGACCGCGGCCCTCGCCAAGGCCTGCCACCAGGAGGGCCTGCTGGTCCTGACCTGTGGCACCTACGGCAACGTGCTGCGCTTCCTGCCGCCGCTGGTCATCGGCGAGGACCTGCTCAACGAGGGCCTCGACATCATCGAGCAGGCCTTCGCCCGGATCTGACACACAGGCCGCACACAGGTTCACGTACCCTGCGTCCGGGCCGCCCCCGCCCCTCCCTCCGCGTGACGGGGGAGGCGGGGGCGGCCCTCGTCAGGCCGTGTGAAGAACGTGTGCGAGGTGGATGACGGGACGCGTTTCCGCCTGTCGCCGCACCGCACTCTGCCGTAGGTTCTGAGCAGATGAGAGATACACCCCGCCCACAGGGGACTGTGGGCGACTTCAGGCCGGGGCCTCCCCAGCTTCGACCTGGTCGTGCCCTCGCGCACACACCCGGCGCCTCCGGCTCCGGATCTCCTCACCGATCGGACGGTCGCCCGCCCCAAACCCCCCGGGGCGCGCGGCGTTCCGATCCGGACGGCCGCCCCGGAACCACCCCCCCTGTTCCGGGGCGGCCGACCTCCTTTCGCCGCCTTCCGTACGCGGCACTCCTGGGACTGCTGGGCCTTCCGGCCCTCCTCTTCGCGCTGATCACCTGGCAGGTCGTGGCGCACGGCCCCCTGCTGCGCCTGGACAGCCGCCTGAGCGGCGCACTCGTCCATCCGGACCGGTTCTCCGAGCTGCTCTCCGACCTCGGGAACGTGCAGGTCGCGGTCCCGGTCCTGGTCGTCGCCATCGGCTACGCCGTCCGGCGCGGCCGCGTCACCGGTACAGACCAGTGGTGGTTGCCGCCCGCCGCGGCCGCCGGCCTGATGGCGCTGGTGCCGGCGATCATCGTGCCGGTGAAGGACTGGACCGCCCGTCCGGGGACCCCGGTGGTGCCCCCGGCGGTCGGATATTTCCCCTCCGGCCATACGGCGACGGCGGCGGTCGCGTACGGCTCGGCGACCCTGCTCCTCCTCCCCTGGCTCCGCTCCCGTGCCGCCCGCCGCGCCGCCGTCACCTGCTGCGCGGCCCTGGTCCTCGCCGTCTCCTACGGTCTGGTCCGCCGCGGCTACCACTGGCCGCTGGACGTGGCGGCCAGCTGGTGCCTGTGCACGGTCCTGCTGACGGCGCTGTGGCTGGTGCTCAGCCGAAGTAGGAGTCGAAGGTCCTCTGGAACTCCCAGTTGGAGAACCGGTCCCAGTTGACCGACCAGGTCATCAGGCCGCGCAGCGTCGGCCAGGTGCCGTGGGTCGCGTACGAGCCGCAGTTCGTCCTCTTGGTGAGGCAGTCCAGGCTCTTGGTGACCTCGGCCGGCGCGACGTAGCCGTTGCCCGCGTTGACCGACGCCGGCATGCCGATCGCGATCTGGTCCGGGCGCAGCGCCGGGAAGACGTTGTTCGCGTCGCCCGCCACCGGGAAGCCGGTGAGCAGCATGTCCGTCATGGCGATGTGGAAGTCCGCGCCGCCCATGGAGTGGTACTGGTTGTCGAGGCCCATGATCGGGCCCGAGTTGTAGTCCTGGACGTGCAGCAGCGTGAGGTCGTCGCGCAGGGCGTAGATGACCGGGAGGTAGGCCCCGCAGCGCGGGTCCTGGCCGCCGAACTTGCCGGTGCCGTAGAACTGGTAGCCCATCTGGACGAAGAAGGTCTCGGGCGCCATCGACAGCACGAACTTGGAGCCGTACCGGGCCTTGAGGGTCTTCAGCGCGGAGATCAGGTTCACGACGACCGGGGTGGTCGGGTTCTTGAAGTCCGTGTCGTTGGTGTTCAGGGACAGCGAGTGGCCCTCGAAGTCGACGTCGAGGCCGTCCAGGCCGTAGGTGTCGATGATGTTCGAGACGGAGGAGACGAAGGCGTCCCGGGCGGCCGTCGTGGTGAGCTGGACCTGCCCGTTGGCGCCGCCGATCGAGATCAGCACCTTCTTGCCGGCCGCCTGCTTGGCCTTGACCGCCGCCTTGAAGTCCGCGTCGCTCTCGACGTTCGGGCACTCGGTGACCGGGCAGCGGTTGAAGCGGATGTCCCCGGAGGTGGCCGAGGTCGGTTCGCCGAAGGCCAGGTCGATGACGTCCCAGCTGTCGGGGACGTCGGCGAGCCGGGTGTAGCCGGAGCCGTTGGCGAAGGAGGCGTGGAGGTAGCCGACGAGCGCGTGGGTAGGCAGGTCGCCCGAGCCGCCCGAGGAACCGGCGGTGGTGGTGGCCGCGACGGCGGCGGACCTGGCGGACTCGCCGGCGTCGTTCACGGCGGTGACCTGGAAGCTGTACGCCGTCGACGGGGTCAGTCCGGCCACGGTGGCCGACGTGCCGGTGGCCGTCTGGACCTTGGACCCGTTCCGGTAGACCGCGTAGCTCGTGGCTCCGGTGACGGCCGTCCAGGACAGTCCGACGCTGGTGGAGGTGATCGTCCCGGTCTTCAGGCCGCTGGGTGTGGCGGGCGGCTGGCCCGTGCTGCCGCCCGGGCCGACGAGCGAGATGTCGTCGGCGTCGTAGGCGCCGGTGCCGTACCAGCCGTGGGTGTAGAGGGTGACCCTGGTGGTGGCGGCGCCGGTGGTGAAGGTGGTGGTGAGCTTCTGCCAGTCGGGGGCGGACTGGGTCCAGGTGGAGACGTCGGTGGTGCCGGTGCCGCTCGCGCCGAGGTACACGTAGGAGCCGCGGACGTATCCGGACAGGGTGTACTGGGCGCCCGGCTGCACGGTCACCGTCTGCGTGCACTGGGCGTTGTCGCTGCCGGCCGGGGTCGCCTGCAGCGCGTGGGCGCCGCTGTGCACGGGGGAGGTCACGGTGGTTCCAGCCGTACAGCTCCAGTTGTCGAGGCCGGACTCGAAGCCGCCGTTGCGGGCGAGGTCGGCGTCGGCCGCACGGGCGGCCGACGAGAGCGCGGTGATACCGGACGCGGCCAGCAGACCGGCCGTGAGCAGGGTGAGGACAGGTCTCGCGCGAACCACAAGTGCCTCCGGTGATGGGGGAATTGGAGGAGTCGAAGCCGCGCTCAATTTGGTCCAGACCAATCTTCTTGTCAAGGCTTGCGGCACAGCGCCCCGAAGGGGCACGGGGCTGCGACATGTGCGGCTCCGCCGCGTGGGCGCGACCAGCCACGACGCACCCGCATCCGCACCCGCACCCGCACCCGCACCCGCACCCGCACCCGGCCGACGACCTCACGCAAACGGCGTCTGGTCATCGGCCAGCCCCGCCGCCGCCTCGTGTATGGCCAGTTCCAGCAGCGCCGGATCCGTCAGCGTCCCCGACCCGTCCGGGACCACCAGCCACCGCACCCCCTGGGTCGACCGCCCGGGATACGGCACCACGATCCAGGTGCCGTCGCCCGCCGTGCGGATCCCGGTGCCGAGCCACCGGGCGGCCGTGCCGGGCGGCACGAAGAAGCCCACCCGGTTGTCGCCGAAGTCGACCAGGACGGGCCCCGGCTGGTCGAGGACCCGGGTGAGCACGTCCAGGGTGGGGTAGCCGAGCTCGCCCGGCAGGATCAGCACGTCCCAGGCGCGGCCGGCGGGCAGCAGCGCGATCCCCAGGGGGTTGCGCTCCCATTCCCAGCGGCACGCCTCGGGGTCGGGTGCCACGGATGCCAGCCAGTCGACCGCCGTCTTCGCCCCAGTCATCAGAAGACCTCCCAGTCCCACTCGTCGACGCGGTCGTCGCGTCACGAGGAGAGAGGGAGGTCCTCCGGGGGCATTACGCGGGTTTCGTCACCTTCCAGAAGTGACCTGGATCACATTCTCGGAGGGGTCAGCTGTCGAAGCCGAGTCCCATCCGGTCCATCGCCCTGAGCCACAGGTTGCGCCGGCCCCCGTGGGCGTCGGCACGGGCCAGCGACCACTTGGTCAGCGCGATCCCGGTCCAGGCGAACGGCTCCGGCGGGAAGGGCAGCGGCTTCCTGCGGACCATCTCCAGGCGGGTGCGCTCGGTCTCCTCGCCGGCCAGCAGGTCCAGCATCACCTCGGCGCCGAACCGGGTCGCCCCGACCCCGAGGCCGGTGTACCCGGCCGCGTACGCCACCTTGCCCTGGTGGGCGGTGCCGAAGAACGCCGAGAAACGGGAGCAGGTGTCGATCGCGCCGCCCCAGGCGTGCGTGAAGCGGACGCCCTCCAACTGCGGGAAGCAGGTGAAGAAGTGCCCTGCGAGCTTGGCGTAGGTCTCCGGGCGGTCGTCGTACTCGGCGCGCACCCGGCCGCCGTAGTGGTGGATGGCGTCGTAGCCGCCCCACAGGATCCGGTTGTCCGCGGACAGCCGGAAGTAGTGGAACTGGTTGGCCGAGTCGCCGAGGCCCTGCCGGTTCTTCCAGCCGATCGCGCCCAGTTGCTCGGCGGTCAGCGGCTCGGTCATCAGGGCGTAGTCGTAGACCGGGACGGTGTAGGCACGGACCCGCTTGACCAGGTTCGGGAAGATGTTGGTGCCGAGCGCGACCCGCCGGGCCCGGACCGACCCGTACGGGGTGCGTACGGCCATACCGGCGCCGTACGCCTTCAGTTCGAGGGCGGGCGTGTGCTCGTACACGCGGACACCGAGGGCCAGGCAGGCCTGCTTGAGGCCCCAGACCAGCTTGGCCGGGTTGACCATGGCCACGCCCCGGCGGTCCCACAGGCCGGCCTCGAAGGTGGGCGAGTCGACCTGGGCGCGCAGCGCGTCGGCGTCGAGGAACTCGATGCCGTCCGCGAGGCCCCTGCCCTCCAGTTCCCTGTGCCAGTCACGCAGCTCCCAGGCCTGGTAGGGCTCGGTGGCCACGTCGATCTCACCGGTGCGCTCGAACTCGCAGTCGATGCCGTGCCGGGCGACCGCGGCCTCGATCTCGTCGAGGTTGCGCCGGCCCAGCTCCTCGAGCCGGTGGATCTCGTCGGGCCAGCGGGCCAGCCCGTTGGAGAGCCCGTGGGTGAGGGAGGCGGCGCAGAAGCCGCCGTTGCGGCCGGAGGCGGCCCAGCCCACCTCACGGCCTTCCAGCAGGACCACGTCCCGCCCGGGGTCGCGCTCCTTGGCTCCCAGCGCGGTCCACAGTCCGCTGTATCCGCCGCCGACGACGAGCAGATCGCAGGTCTCGGCGCCGGTGAGCGCGGGCTCGGCGGGCGGCTTGCCGGGGTCTTCGAGCCAGTACGGGACCGGCTGCGCTTCGGAGAGAGACGATGTCCAATCTGCCTGACGGCTCATGGCGCTTGGGGCCATGATTTTCAACTCCCTACAGAGTTTTTCTGGTGCCTTATGCCTTTTGCCTGGTGCGGCGGTTGGTGATGAGCATCGATACCAGCACGAGCAGGACCGCGACCAGGAACATGGCCGTACCGATGACGTTGATCTGGACGGGCGTGCCGCGCTGTGCCGAACCCCAGACGAACATGGGGAAGGTGACGGTGGAGCCCGCGTTGAAATTGGTGATGATGAAATCGTCGAAGGAGAGCGCGAAGGAGAGCAGCGCGCCCGCCGCGATTCCGGGGGCCGCGATGGGGAGGGTGACCCGGACGAACGTCTGCACCGGTCCCGCGTAGAGGTCCCGGGCCGCCTCCTCCAGGCGCGGGTCCATCGACATCACGCGCGCCTTGACCGCGGTGACGACGAAGCTGAGGCAGAACATGATGTGGGCGATCAGGATCGTGTAGAAGCCCAGTTGGGCGCCCATGTTCAGGAACAGGGTGAGCAGCGAGGCCGCCATGACGACCTCGGGCATCGCCATCGGCAGGAAGATCAGCGAGTTCACGGCGCCGCGGGCCCGGAAGCGGTAGCGGACCAGCGCGAAGGCGATCATCGTGCCGAGGAGCGTGGCGCCGATGGTCGCCAGGGCCGCGATCCGGAGGCTGATGGAGAGCGAGCCGCACATGTCGGCGACTCCGCACGGCTGTTTCCAGGCGTCGAGCGAGAACCGCTGCCACTCGTAGTTGAAACGCCCCTTCGGTTTGTTGAAGGAGAACACCGTGACGATGACGTTCGGAAGCAGCAGATATCCGAGGGTGAACAGTCCCGCGATGACGACGAGACGCTTCTTGAGCCAGTTGACGAAGGGCATTTAGACCAGATCCTCCGTCCCGGACCGGCGGATGTAGATCGTGACCATGAAAAGGATCGCGGCCATGAGGATGAAGGAGAGCGCGGCCGCCGTCGGATAGTCGAGGATCCGCAGGAACTGCGTCTGGATCACGTTTCCGATCATGCGGGTGTCGGTCGAGCCGAGGAGTTCGGCGTTGACGTAGTCACCGGCCGCCGGGATGAAGGTCAGCAGCGTGCCGGAGACCACGCCGGGCATCGACAGCGGGAAGGTGACCTTGCGGAAGGTCGTCCAGGGCTTCGCGTACAGGTCGCCGGCCGCCTCGTGCAGCCGTCCGTCGATCCGCTCCAGCGAGGTGTAGAGCGGCAGGATCATGAACGGCAGGAAGTTGTACGTCAGGCCGCAGACCACGGCGAGCGGTGTGGCGAGGACGCGGTCGCCGGCCGTCCAGCCGAGGAAGTCCGTGACGCTCAGGATGTGCAGCGAGTTCAGGACGTGCACGACCGGGCCGTTGTCGGCGAGGATCGTCTTCCAGGCCAGGGTGCGGATCAGGAAGCTGGTGAAGAACGGCGCGATCACCAGGATCATGATCAGGTTCCGCCAGCGGCCGGCGCGGAAGGCGATCAGGTACGCCAGCGGGTAGCCGAGCAGCAGGCAGAGCACGGTGGCCGCGGCCGCGTAGAAGACGGACCGCAGGAACTGCGGCCAGTACTCGCTCAGCGCGTTCCAGTAGGTCGCGAAGTGCCAGGTGACCTTGTAGCCCTCTTCCAGGGACCCCGTCTGGACGGACGTGGACGCCTGGTAGATCATCGGCAGCGCGAAGAAGACCACCAGCCAGAGCAGGCCGGGCAGCAGCAGCCAGTACGGCGTGAAGCGGCCGCGTCTGCGCGGGGGCTTCGCCGCCTCGGGTTCGGTGGGCGCCAGCGGCGGCGGCGCCTCGGAGAGCGTGGCCATCAGGCGGCTTCCTCCTCGGTGCCGGCGTCGATGTCCTGGGCGGCGTCCAGACCGAAGGTGTGGGCCGGGCTCCAGTGCAGGACGACGTCGGCGCCCGGGACGAGCCGGCCGTCGCGGTCGACGTTCTGCACGTACACCGCGAACTCGGGGCAGACCGCGCTGTCGATGACGTACTGCGTGGAGACGCCGATGAAGCTGGCGTCGGCGATCTTGCCGGTGATCCGGTTGCGTCCCTCGGGGATGGAGCCGGCGTCGTCGGCGTGGGTGAGGGAGATCTTCTCGGGCCGGATGCCGACGAGCACCTTGCCGCCCGTCGTGGTGGGCGCCGAACAGCGCGCCTCGGGCAGGACGAGCTTGCCGCCGCCCGCCTTGAGCACGATGTCGTCGCCGCTCTTCGTGTCCACCTCGGCCTCGATCAGGTTCGAGGTGCCGAGGAAGTTGGCGACGAAGGTGGTGTTCGGGTTCTCGTAGAGGTCGGTGGGCGAGCCGAGCTGCTCCACCCGTCCCGCGTTCATCACCGCGACCGTGTCGGCCATGGTCATGGCCTCCTCCTGGTCGTGCGTGACGTGCACGAAGGTGATGCCGACCTCGGTCTGGATCCGCTTGAGCTCCAGCTGCATCTGGCGCCGCAGCTTGAGGTCGAGGGCGCCGAGCGGCTCGTCGAGGAGCAGCACCTTGGGGTGGTTGATGAGCGCGCGGGCCACCGCGACGCGCTGCTGCTGGCCGCCGGAGAGCTGGTGCGGCTTCTTGCGCGCCTGCTCGCCGAGCTGGACCAGCTCCAGCATGTCCTCGACCTGCTTCTTCACGCTCTTGATGCCGCGCCGGCGCAGGCCGAAGGCGACGTTCTCGAAGATGTCGAGGTGCGGGAAGAGGGCGTAGGACTGGAAGACGGTGTTCACCGGCCGCTTGTACGGAGGCAGACGGGTCACGTCCTGGTCGCCCAGGTGCACGGTGCCGCTGGTCGGCTCCTCCAGCCCCGCGATCATGCGCAGGGTGGTCGTCTTGCCGCAGCCCGAGGCCCCGAGCAGGGCGAAGAAGGAACCCTGGGGCACGGTCAGGTCCATCGGTCTCACGGCGGTGAAGCCGTTGTCGTAGGTCTTGCCGATGCCGGTGAGGCGGACGTCGCCGCTGCTGTCTGTCGTCGTCATGGTGTCGTCACGCCCCTGTGAGCTTCGCGAACTTCTGCTGGTAGGCCGTCTCTTCCTTCGAGCTCAGGGCGCGGAAGGCGTGGGACCTGGCCTGCATGGCCTTGTCGGGAACGATCAGCGGGTTGCTCGCCGCCCCCTTGTCGATCTTGGCGAGGTACGGCTGCACGTCCGCGACCGGGCTGACGTAGTTGACGTAGGCGGAGAGTTCGGCGGCCGGTTCGGGTTCGTAGTAGTAGTCGATGAGCCGCTCGGCGTTGGTCTTGTGGCGCGCCTTGTTGGGGATCATCAGGTTGTCGGTCGACGTCATGTAGCCGCTGTCCGGGATGACGTACGCGACGTCCGGGTTGTCGGCCTGCAGCTGTACGACGTCACCGCCCCAGGCGACACAGGCCGCCAGGTCGCCCTTGCTGAGGTCCGAGGTGTAGTCGTTGCCGGTGAACCGGCGGATCTGCCCCTTGTCGACGGCCTTCTGGAGCCGGGCGATCACCGCGTCGTAGTTGTCGCCGGTGAACTTCCCCGGGTCGATGCCCATGTCGAGCATGGTCATGCCGACGGTGTCCCGCATCTCGGTCAGCAGTCCGACCCGGCCCTTGAGCGCGGGGTTGTCGAGCAGGTCGGAGACCGACTTCACCTCGACGCCGTCCAGGGCCTTCTTGTTGAAGGCGACGACCGTCGAGATGCCCTGCCAGGGGTAGGAGTAGGCCCGGCCCGGGTCCCAGTCGGGGCTGCGGAACTGGTCCGTCAGGTTGGCGAAGGCATGCGGCAGGTGGGAGGCGTCCAGCTTCTGGACGTAGCCGAGCCGGATCATGCGGGCGGCCAGCCAGTCGGTGAGGACGATCAGGTCCCGGCCGGTGTCCTGGCCGGCGGCGAGCTGCGGCTGGATCTTGCCGAAGAACTCGTCGTTGTCGTTGATGTCCTCGGTGTACTTGACCGTGATCCCGGTCCGCTTGCGGAACGCGTCCAGGGTCGGGTGGGTCTTCCCGCTGTCGTCGACGTCGATGTACTCGGGCCAGTTGGAGAAGTTGACGACCTTCTCCTCGGCCGAGTGGTCGTCGGCGGAGACGCCGCCCTGGGACTTGCCGGCCGCGGGGATGCCGCAGGCGCTCAGCGCGCCGACGCCGCCCACCGCGAGCGCACCGCCCAGGAACGACCGGCGGGCCAGGGCAGCCCTGCCGGTGCGGAGGCTGCGCCGCATGGCGGCCGCTACGACCGGCGAAGGGCGGTCGGGCTCGTACTGCCTCATGCGCTTGATGCCCTTTCGGGAAGAGGGCCGTGATGAGCGGCCTCAGGTGTGACTATCGGTCCCCGAAGATCGTGCGGTGCCAGTCCTTCCGGGCCACCGCCGTGTTGTCGAACATTACGTGCTTGACCTGGGTGTACTCCTCGAACGAGTACACCGACATGTCCTTGCCGAAGCCGGACGCCTTGTAGCCGCCGTGCGGCATCTCGCTGATGATCGGAATGTGGTCGTTGACCCACACGCACCCCGCCTTGATCTCGCGGGTGGCGCGGTTCGCCCGGTAGACGCTGCTGCTCCACGCCGAGGCGGCCAGACCGTAGGGGGTGTCGTTGGCCAGCCGGATCCCCTCATCATCACTGTCGAACGGCAGAACGACCAGCACCGGACCGAAGATCTCGGCCTGGACGATCTCGCTGTCCTGCGGCGCGTCGGCGATCAGGGTCGGCCGGTAGTACGCGCCGCTCTTCAGCTCGTCCTGCGGCGGCTCGCCGCCGGTCACCACGCGCGCGTAGCCGCGCGCCCGCTCGACGAAGCCGGCGACCCGGTCCCGCTGGGCGTGCGAGATCAGCGGCCCGAGGTCGGTGCCGGGGGCGAAGGGGTCGCCCAGCCGCACGGTCTCCATCAGGGCGGCCGTCCGCTCGACGAAGTCCTCGTAGAGCGGCCGCTGCACGTACGCGCGGGTGGCGGCCGTGCAGTCCTGCCCGGTGTTGATGAGCGCCCCGGCGACGGCCCCGTTGACGGCCGCCTCCAGATCGGCGTCGTCGAAGACGACGAACGGCGCCTTGCCGCCGAGTTCCAGGTGCAGGCGCTTGACGGTCGCGGTGGCGACCTCGGCGACCCGCTTGCCGACGCCGGTGGAGCCGGTGAAGGAGGTCATGGCGACGTCGGGGTGCCCGACCAGATGCTCGCCGGCCTCCTTCCCGGTCCCGGTGACGATGTTGACGACACCGTCGGGGATACCGGCGAGGGTGGCCGCCTCGGCGAAGAGCAGCGAGGTCAGCGGGGTGAGCTCGGCCGGCTTCAGCACGATCGTGTTGCCGGCCGCGATCGCCGGGAGGATCTTCCAGGCGGCCATCTGGAGGGGGTAGTTCCAGGGCGCGATCGACCCGACGACACCGATGGGCTCGCGGCGGACGTACGACGTGTGGTCGCCGGAGTACTCACCGGCCGCCTGTCCCTGCAGGTGCCGGGCGGCGCCCGCGAAGAACGCGGTGTTGTCGACGGTCCCCGGCACGTCGAACTCGCGGGTCAGCTTGAGCGGCTTGCCGCACTGCAGGGACTCGGCGCGGGCGAACTCCTCGGCGCGGTCGGCGAGCACGGCGGCGAACCGGTGCAGCGCGTCCGAACGCTCGCCGGGGGTCGCCCCGGACCACCCGGGAAAGGCGTCCCGCGCGGCGGCCACGGCCCGGTCGACGTCGTCCGTCCCGGCCAGCTCGTAGGTGTACACCTCCGCACCGGTGGCGGGGTCGACGACGGCGTGCGTACGGCCTGACGTGCCCTTGCTGAAACGGCCCCCGATGTACTGCGCGCCGCCCGCGAGCCGCTCCTGCGCGGGGAAGGTCTCCGGGGTGGCGGTGCCCGGGTTGTCCATGTCGAATCTCCTCCGCCGTCACCCCGCCCGGAGGGGCGGATGGCGTAGCTCCGGCTCGATTTGACTGCCGATCCTGACAGAGCAGAGGGAGTCCAACAAGTGATTCCGTTGTTGCCTTTTGGTTACGCGACGGAATCTGTCGACCACATGTCGAGTCGGGGCGGAAAAGGCGGGACGGAGTGTCAGTGGTGCCTGCCAGACTGGCGTGCATGGTGAAGATCGATTCTGCGGAAGCCCTGATCAGGGCGGCCCGGGCGGGGGCCAGGATCAAGTACCTGCACTTCTGGGGACACCGTCCGGCGCCGGACGGACGGGTCTCGGCGAGCTGCCTGAGCCAGTGGTGGCCGTCACCCTTCGTGGTCGAGGGCGTGGAATACGCGACCGCCGAGCACTGGATGATGGCGGCGAAGGCCCGGCTGTTCGGCGACACGGAGGCGGAGCGCCGGATCCTGGCGGCCGGTCACCCCGCCGAGGCCAAGAAGGCGGGCCGGCTGGTCAGGGACTTCGACGGCCCTACCTGGGACCGGGAGCGCTTCGGGATCGTCACCGAGGGCAGCGTGCACAAGTTCGCCGCCGACGCGGGCCTGCGGGAGTTCCTGCTGGCGACCGGCGACCGGGTCCTGGTGGAGGCGAGCCCGGTGGACCGGATATGGGGCATCGGCCTGGCGGCGACCGACGACGCGGCGACGGACCCGACCCGGTGGAAGGGCCTGAACCTGCTGGGCTTCGCACTGATGGAAGCGCGGGAGACCCTGCGGGCGACACGGCCGGACTAGGCCGCACACCCCACCCTCCCCAGAGCCACGTCAACCGCGCGG
>NZ_JBIAYD010000011.1:159241-434255 GCF_042897315.1 Streptomyces sp. NPDC001068
GCAGCTCCGGCCGAGGGGCGCGGGGAACTGCGCGTGCCCCGGCCAAGCGGCAGCTCCGGCCGAGGGGCGCGGGGAACTGCGCGTGCCCCGGCCAAGCGGCAGCTCCGGCCGAGGGGCGCGGGGAACTGCGCGTGCCCCGGCCAAAGAGCAAGGGGAACAGCGCCGCCTCCCGTCCCCGGCCAAGAGGCACGGAAAGCCGCGCGACCAGCCCGGCCCACCCGCGCCCACCGACCGACGCGACCGCACCGGCCAAGGGGCGCGGGGAACTGCGCGACAAGCCCCGCCCACCCGCACCCGACCACCCCCGCCGGCCCCTCCTACCGCGTGCTGGCCACCACGATCAGCACGATGAATCCCACCGCCAGCACCAGCCCCGCCGACCCGCAGATGATCCCGGCCAGCGCCTGCCCTGCGTTCGTGGCCTCCCCGCGCCTGACCCGCGCCCGCCCGATCACGCCGAAGACGATGCCCAGCACCCCCAGAACCAGCGCGACCGGCCACGCACAGAACCCGACCACGCTGATGATCCCCGTGACGAGACTCGCCGTGCCCAGCCCGTTGTTGGGCATCGGCTGCATGCCGGGCCAGCCCCCGTACCCCACGGGCCCGCCCGGATACGAGGGCAGCGGCTGTCCGGGATAGCCGTACGCCGGCCCCGGACCGGGAGCGGGCGCGCCAGGATAGCCGTAGGGGACCTGGCCGGGACCGCCCGGAGCCATCGGCGGCGGCGGCACGGCCGCACCCTGCGCGTACGGCGGCGCCGCCGGCGCCGGGTGCGCGTACGGGCTGGGTGACGCGTACCCGCCCGGCGCCGCGAACGGGTCGGCCTGTGCGGCCGGAGCCGCGGCACCCGGCGCGGCAGACGGCACCGCCGCGGACGGCACCGCGTCGGACGGCGCCGCGAAGGGGTTCGGCTGCCCCTGGGGAGGCACCTCGCCGGACGCCCCCGGCATCGCCGCGACCGTCCGCTGGTCGTGGATCGACGGCGGTGCGGACGTGTCCGCCCCCTCCCCCGCCTCGGCCGGCTTGTCCAGCCGGATCTTCGGAGCTTCCGGCGCCTCGTCAGTCATCTCTCGATGTCCCCTCTCCTGCCCGCGTGCCGCCGTCATGCTAAGGCCCGTCCACTTCGAACGCCGGTCCGGCCTACGATGGGCCCGGATCACCGATCAGCCGATCACCGCGCAGGGGCCCAGCTCACGGGCGTACCACCGCCGAAGGCGGCCCCGCGCCGTTCCGGGGAGGAACCCTTGACCGACAGCCGCACCACACCCGCCCCCCGCGATGTGCACGCCTTCATCGCCGGGCTGCCCAAGGCGGAACTGCACGTCCACCACGTCGGCTCCGCCTCCCCCCGGATCGTGTCCGAACTGGCCGCCCGGCACCCCGACTCCAGGGTGCCCAGCGATCCCGAGGCCCTGGCCGACTACTTCACGTTCACGGACTTCGCCCACTTCATCGACGTCTACCTCTCGGTCGTCGACCTGATCCGCACGCCCGAGGACGTCCGGCTGCTCACCTACGAGGTGGCCCGCGAGCTGACCCGTCAGCAGGTGCGCTACGCCGAGCTGACCATCACCCCCTTCTCCTCCACCCGGCGCGGTATCGACGCCAGGGCATTCATGGAGGCGATCGAGGACGCGCGCAAGGCGGCGGAGTCCGAGTTCGGGACGGTGCTGCGGTGGTGCTTCGACATCCCCGGCGAGGCGGGTCTGGAGGCCGCCGAGGAGACGGTGCGGCTCGCGACCGACGACCGGTTCCGTCCGGAGGGCCTGGTCTCCTTCGGTCTCGGCGGCCCCGAGATCGGCGTGCCCCGGCCGCAGTTCAAGCCGTACTTCGACCGGGCCGTCGCGGCCGGCCTGCACTCCGTACCGCACGCCGGTGAGACCACCGGTCCCCAGACGGTCTGGGACGCGCTGACCGACCTGCACGCCGAGCGCATCGGTCACGGCACCAGTTCCGCGCAGGACCCGAAGCTCCTCGCCCACCTCGCCGAGCACCGCATCGCCCTGGAGGTGTGCCCGACCTCCAACATCGCCACCCGCGCGGTCCGCACGCTCGAGGAGCACCCGATCAGGGCCTTCGTGGACGCGGGTGTCGTGGTCACCGTCAACTCCGACGACCCGCCGATGTTCGGCACCGACCTGAACAACGAGTACGCGGTCGCGGCCCGGCTGCTCGGCCTCGACGAGCGCGGCGTAGCCGACCTCGCCAGGAACGCGGTGGAGGCGTCCTTCCTGGACGTGGCGGGCAAGGCGAGGATCTCGGCCGAGATCGACGCGTACACGAAGGCGTGGCTCGCCCCCTGAAGAACCCCTGCGGGGCCCTGACACCATGGGCCCATGCAGACCGTGACCGCCGTGGCCCACCGCGGCGACCCCTACCGCTTCCGCGAGAACACGTCGGCCTCCCTGCGTTCCGCGCTCCAACAGGGCGCGGACGCGGTGGAGATCGACGTACGGCTGACCCGTGACGGCGTCCCCGTCCTCCTGCACGACGAGACCCTGAAGCGCCTCTGGGGCGTCGACCGGCCGCTGTCCGCGCTCTCCGCGGAGGAGGTGCGCGGTCTCACGGACGGCGGTGTGCCGACGCTCGCCGAGGCTCTGGCCGCGACGGCGGACAGCCGGGTGATGATCGACCTGCCCGGCGGTCCCGGTGAGCGGGCGGTGGCGCGGATCGTCGCCGTGGCCCGGGAGTGCGGTGCGGCGGACCGCGTCTACTACACGGGAGACGCGGCGGCGATGCTGGCGGTGCGGGCGGCGGACTCCGCGGCGGAGATCGCCCTGACCCGCACCACGCTGGCGCCCGCGCGCCCGGCACTCCTCGACGTGATCCGCCCCCGTTACCTCAACTACCGCTTCGCCCTGCTCGACCACGCGCTGACCGAGCAGGTCCACCGCAGTGGCTGCCTGGTCTCCTGCTGGACCCCGGACACCCGCCGCTCGATGCGCCGCCTGCTGGACATGGGCGTCGACTCCATCACCACGAACCGGGTGGACCTGCTCGACGCGCTCCGCCGCCGCGCCATCGGCACCTGAGCACCTGAGCACCTGAGCACCTGAGCGACGGAACGGCTCAGTCCCGGAACGGCTGAGTAGCGGGCCGGCGGGGAGGGCCGGACGCGGGGAGGGGGTGGGGTCGAGGGAGCGGACCCCCCTCTCCCGGGCCGGCGGATCCAGGCGTAACATGTGAACGAAACAGTTTCGTTCACGGAACGGACCTCGCATGGAGAAGACAGGCACGGTCTCCGTACTCGTCGTCAACGACCAATCCCTCCAACGCCTCGCCCTGCGCATGCTGCTCGCCGCCGAGCCCGGGCTGACCGTCGTCGGGGAGGCGACGGACGGGGACGAGGCCCTCCGTGCGAGCGCCGAACTCCGCCCCGACGTCGTCCTGATGGACGGCCGGCTGTCCGGGGCGGCCGGCACCGACACGATCCGGCGCCTCACCCACCCCGCTCCCCGGACGGCACGCACCCCGGTGCTGCCCGCCGCCGAGGAGGCCCGCGCTCCCCGGGTCCTGGTGCTGACACCCGCCGAGCAGGAGGCGGAGGCCTGGGCAGCCCTGCGCGCGGGCGCCGGCGGATTCCTGCTCGACGACGCCGACCCGGCCGAACTGACCGCCGCCATCAAGGTGGTGGCCGCCGGCGAGGCCGTCATCACGCCCGGTCTGACCCGCGCGCTCATCGACGCCGTCCGCGAGCGGCGCACCAGCCGCCCCCTCCCCCGCGCGGCCGGGCTCGGTGTCCTCACCGAACGCGAACGCGATGTCCTGGTCGCGGTGGCCTCCGGCTGGTCCAACGCGGAGATCGCCCAGTGGCTCTCCATCGCCCCGACCACCGTGAAGACCCACGTCAGCAACGTCCTGGCGAAGATCGGCGCCCGCGCCCGCGTGCAGGCGGTGACCTTCGCCTACGAGTCGGGGCTGATCCGGCCGGCGGCGTGACCGCGCCCCTCACGTCGTACCGCCGCCCCCGCACGGCGGCGGCCCGCCGGAGGTGAAGGGCGCCACCGACCGGCGCGCACCACCCACACCCGTACACGCACCCGAACGCACCGGACCACTCCCGCGCGCAACGCACCCGCTGCCGCGCGCACCGGACCCGATGCCGCACGCACCCACCGCACCCACTGCCGCATGCACCAGAGGCATGACTGGCCCCTTTCCCAGGCATTGGACGCATGCATGGTCGACTGCGAGGCTTCCTGAGAGCGCGTGCCCGGGGGCGCGAGGCGCCCCGAGGCGCCCCGGACGCGCTCTGGCAGCACTCTGGAAGCGACGCGGAAAGCGGACAAGGAGCCGATCATGGGAACCCAGTGGAACGCCGTCGAGGGGCACGTGGAGACGACCGCCCGCGGCCGTGCCGTGCTCTCCCAGCCCCGCCTCAACCGGGGCACCGCCTTCACCCCGGAGGAACGCCGGTCGCTGGGCCTGGTGGGCCTGGTGCCGTCGGCCGTACTCACCCTTGAGCAGCAGGCCGAGCGCGCCTACCAGCAGTACGCGGCCCAGCCGACCGACCTGGCCAAGAACGTCAATCTCACCGCGCTGCACGACCGCAACCAGGTGCTCTTCTACCGGCTGCTCGGTGACCACCTCGACGAGATGCTGCCCATCGTCTACACCCCGACCGTCGGCCGGGCGATCCAGCGCTACAGCAACGAGTACCGGCGCCCGGCCGGTGTGTACCTGTCGGTGGACGCGCCGGAGGACATCGAGGGCGCGCTGACGGCCATCGGCCTGGGCCCGCACGACGTCGACCTGATCGTCGCCACGGACGGTGAGGCGATCCTCGGCATCGGCGACTGGGGCGTGGGCGGCATCGACATCTCGGTGGGCAAGCTCGCCGTCTACACCGCCGCCGCGGGTATCGACCCGAACCGCACCCTGGCGGTCATGCTGGACGTCGGCACCAACCGCGAGGAGCTCCTGCGGAACCCGCTCTACCTGGGCAACCGGCACCCGCGGGTGGACCGGGAGACGTACGACGCGTTCATCGACGCCTACGTCATCACCGCCCGCCGGCTCTTCCCGGACGCGCTGCTGCACTGGGAGGACTTCGGCGCCGCCAACGCCCGCCGGATCCTCGAGCGTTACCGCCCGCACCAGTTCACCTTCAACGACGACGTGCAGGGCACCGGCGCCGTCAACCTCGCCGCCGTGCTCTCCGGGGTGGAGGCCAGCGGGATCGCGCTGCGCGACCACCGGGCGGTGATCTTCGGCGCGGGCACCGCCGGCATCGGCATCGCCGACCAGCTGCGCGACGCGATGGTCGCGGACGGGCTGACCGTCGAGGAGGCCACCGCCCGCGTCTTCGCCGTGGACCGCTACGGCCTGCTCACCGATGACCAGGACGGGTTGCGCGACTTCCAGGTCCGCTACGCCCGTCCCGCCGCCGAGGTCGCCGGGTGGCGCCGGGACGAGAAGGTCGGGGGCATCGCGCTGGCCGAGGTCGTCGGGCGGGCCCGGCCGACCGTCCTGATCGGCACCTCCGGCCAGGGCGGCTCCTTCACCGAGGACATCGTCCGCACCATGGCAGCCCACGCCCGCCGCCCGATCATCCTGCCGATGTCCAACCCGACGGACCTGGCCGAGGCGGTCCCCGCCGACCTGCTGGCCTGGACCGGGGGCCGCGCCCTGATCGCCACCGGCAGCCCGTTCCGGCCGGTCGAACACGACGGGGTGCGGTACGAGATCGGACAGGCCAACAACGCGCTGATCTTCCCCGGCCTCGGACTCGGCGCCATCGTCGCCCGGGCCACCCGGATCACCGACGGCATGCTGGCCGCCGCCGCGCACGCCGTCGCCGGCCGGACCGACGCCACCAGCCCCGGCTCACCGATCCTGCCCCTCACCGACCAGCTGCGCGAGACCTCGGTCGCCGTGGCGGTCTCGGTGGCCCGTGCGGCCGACGCCGACGGAGTGGCGCGCGAGAGTGTGGACGACTCCGTCGAGGACCGGGTGCGGGCCGCGATATGGCAGCCGGTGTACCCGCCGATCAAGGCCGTCTGAGCCGCCCCGGACCGCCGCGCCCGCCCTGGGCTCCCCCGCCCATGTCCGCACGGCATCCGTCCCCGCCGTCCGATGCGGCGGGAGAATGGGGGCCATGGATCTCCAGGTACTGCGCTCCTTCCAGGCCGTGGCCGAGGGCGCGACCGTCACCGAGGCCGCGGCCGCCGCGCACATCACCCAGCCCGCGCTCTCCCGGGCCCTGGACCGGCTGGAGAGCGAGGTCGGCGCGGAGCTCCTCCAGCGGGTCGGCCGGGTCCTGCGGCCCACCCCGGCCGGGCGGGTGTTCAAGGAGTACGTCGACTCCGTGCTGGACAGCTGGGACCGGGGCCGGCGGGCCGTCGCCGAGGTGGTCGACCCCGACACCGGCGTGGTGTCGCTGGCCTTCCTGCACACCCTCGGCACCTGGCTCGTGCCGAGGCTGGTCACCGGATTCCGGCAGCGCTACGCCACCGTCCGGTTCGAACTGCACCAGGCCGACGAGAACGGTCTCACCCAGCACCTCCTGGACTCCACCGCGGATCTGATCATCACCGGCAAGGACCCCGGCCACCCGCTGATCACCTGGCGCCGGCTGCTGGTCGAACCCCTCTGGCTGGCCGTCCCCGCCCGCCACCGGCTCGCACAGCGGCGGCGGGTACGGCTCGCCGAGGTGGCCGCGGAGCAGTTCATCGTGCTCAAGCCGGGCTACGGGCTGCGCAGTGTCACCGAGACCCTGTGCCACCAGGCCGGCTTCAGCCCCCTGGTCGGGTTCGAGGGCGAGGAGGTGGAGACGCTGCGCGGCCTGGTCGCGTCCGGCCTCGGCGTCTCCCTCATCCCGGCCGCCCCCGAGGTCACCGCGGATCCTCGGACCGGCCCGGAGCTCCCCGTCCGCTACCTCGGGCTCACCGACGTGCGGGCCGCCCGGGACATCGGCGTGGCCCGACTGGCCGCCCGCACCCTGCCGCCCGCCGCGCGGCGCTTCATCGACCACGCCCTGGACACGACGGCCGGGCCGGAGGGAGCGCCGCATCATGGCAACGTGTAACACAACACGGTTGCACTAATAACGAAACCATGTTGTGCTGTCGGCATGCGTACACACACCTGGTTCATCACCGGCTCCTCCCGCGGCTTCGGCCGCGACCTCGCGACCGCCGCCCTGGAGGCCGGCGACAACGTCGTGGCCACCGCCCGCAGGCCCGAGCAACTGGACGCTCTCGTCGAGAAGTACGGCGACCGCGTCCTGACCGTGGCGCTCGACGTCACCGACCGGCGCGCCGCCGAGGCCGGACTCCGGGCCGCCGCCGACCGCTTCGGCCGGGTCGACGTGGTGGTCAACAACGCCGGATACGCCAACCTCGCCGCCGTGGAGACGACCCCGGAGGACGACTTCCGCCGCCAGTTCGAGACGAACTTCTGGGGCGTCTACAACGTCTCCACCGCCGCGCTCCCGATCCTCAGGGCCCAGGGCGGCGGCACCATCGTGCAGTTCTCCTCCATCGGCGGCCGCGTCGGCGGCACCCCCGGCCTCGGCTCCTACCAGGCCGCCAAGTTCGCCGTGGACGGTTTCACCCGGGTCCTCGCGGCCGAGACCGCGCCCCTCGGCATCCGCTGCGTGGTCGTGGAGCCCAGCGGCTTCGCCACCGACTGGGCCGGCTCCTCGATGCGGATCCCCGAGGTGACCCCGGAGTACGAGCCCACGGTCGGGGAGATGGTCCGCCTGCTCGGCGGCACCGTCGCCGCCGCGGGCGATCCCGCGCGGGCCGGCGAGATCCTGGTCCGGGTCGTCAAGGCACCGAACCCGCCCACGCACCTGCTCCTCGGCGTCAACGCCGTCGACATGGCGCAGGACTACTCCCGCGCCCAGTTGGAGGAGGCCGCCGCCTGGGACCCGGTGAGCCGCTCGGCCGACTTCGGCCAGTCCTACCCGGCGGACATTCCCGTCGCGGCGCGGCCGACGGACCGATGACGGCCCCGTGTGCGCGGCGGCGGTGTCAGGCGCCGCCGGCGCGGGCCAGGGCGTGACGCGCGATGCCGGCGGCGAACAGCGGTGTCTCCCGCCGGTTGTGATCGCCTGAGGCGGCCTGCCGTGCGGCCGCCGCCTCCTCGAAGGTGCCGCCGTTCCCCTCGTTGAAGTCCATGAACTCCTGGGTGGGGTGGCTGGTGACCTGGTTGGTGTAGGTGAGGGTGCCGTCGCCGTCGTCCCTGACCGACAGGTCCCAGATCACCTGGACCGTCGTGCAGCCGTGCGGTGTGAGCACGTCGGAGAGGGACACCAGGTGGCAGTGGTGCTTCTCGGTGATCTCGGCGACGTAGTGCTGGACCACCAAACCGGTGCCGATCATCTCCACGTTGATCGACATCGGCCGGCCGTCGACGGTCGTGGTGTACCCGGCCGCCTTGTGGTCGGGCGGGGCGCACCGCTGGTACTCCTCGTCCGGAAGGTTCAGCAGCCAGTCGCCGATGTCGATCGCGTCCCAGGGCGCGTCGAGCGGTGCGTGTTCCGTGGAGGCGGAGAGGACCAGGTCGGACAGGACTTTCCTCGCGTCACTCATGCGTGTCACCTGAGGTGTGGGCCGCGGCCGGAGCCGCGCCGGCATGGAACGGAGGGCGCGGCCGGATCCGGCACCTGCTCGCCCTCCCCGGAAGCCACCACTCTAGAACCGGCGCATGAGCCCCGCATGTCCGAAGAATCCGCAGGTCACGGCCTGTGGACCGAGAACGCACGGCCGGTCGCACGGCCGCTCCCTACAACCCCACGATCTTGTTCCACCGCTTCGCGAAGTCGACGCGTTCCTCCGACGTGATGTCGCGGGCGATGGCGAGGCGTGCGCGCATCGCCGTGTTCGGGAAGATCAGGGGGTTCTCGGCGAGGGCGGCGGTGTCCTCGTCCTTGGACGCGGCGAGGACGTCACGGGCCGCCGGGACGGGGCAGACGTAGTTGACCCAGGCGGCGAGCCGGGCGGCGACCTCGGGCTCGTAGTAGTGGTCTACGAGGCGTTCGGCGTTGGTCTTGTGGGCGGCCCGGTCCGGGATCATCAGGGAGTCCGACCACAGCTCCGCGCCCTCCTCGGGGACGACGAAGCGTATGTCGGGGTTGTCGGCCTGGAGTTGGATGACGTCGCCGGAGTACGCCTGGCAGGCGAGGACGTCACCGCTGACCAGGTCCTTGGTGTAGTCGTTGCCGGTGAAGCGGCGGATCTGGCCGCGGGCCACCTGCTTCTCGACCTCGTCGCAGACGTCGTGGAAGTCGTCGGCCGTCCACCTGGTGATGTCCACGCCGTTGCCCTGCATCAGCAGCGCGAACGCCTCGTCGAGTCCGGACAGGAGGGTCACCCGGCCCCTGAGGTCGCTCGCCCACAGGTCCTTGACGTGCCGGATCTCGCGGCCCAGCTTCCGGTGGTCGTAGGCGATGCCGGTGATGCCCGACTGCCACGGCACCGTGTACAGGCGGCCCGGGTCGAAGGCCGGCGAGCGCAGCAGCGGGTCCAGGTACTTCGCCACGTTCGGCTGGTGGGCGCGGTCCATCTTCTGGACCCAGCCCAGCCGGACGAACCGGGCGCACATCCAGTCGCTGATGACGATCAGGTCCCGGCCGGTGGACTGGTGGTTCATCAGCGCGGGGCTGATCTTGCCGAAGAACTCGTCGTTGTCGTTGATCTCCTCGATGTAGTCGACGGAGATCCCGGACTGCTTCTCGAAGTCGTCGAGGGTGGGCCGCTTGTTCGGGTTGTCGTCGTCGACGTCGATGTACAGCGGCCAGTTGGCGAAGACCAGTCTGTGGTCCAGGGCGGACCGGTCGGTCACGGCCCGGTCGTCGGCCCTGACGTAGGCGGCGGGCACCCCGCATCCCGCGAGGGCGCCCAGCGCGGCGGTGCCGCCGAGCGCGCGCAGCAGGGAACGACGGGACATCGGGGGCGTCTGAGGAGAGGTCTGGGGCACATCTGAAGCATGGCTCGCGCGCCCTCGGCCGGGCAATCGACGGTCCGTCGAGCCCCCTGACGTGGACCGGACACCTTGTCGATGACCTGGGTCGACGCGGCGTCGCTTCTCCGCAGAGGGCAGCTGAAGCGCCCCGGAAGGGGCGCGGGGAACTGAGCGACCAGCCCCCACGCGCCCGCAGCCGGGATCAGCCGTCGAGGGAGGTCATCACGTGCTTGATCCGCGTGTAGTCCTCGAACCCGTAACCCGACAGGTCCTTGCCGTACCCGGACTTCTTGAACCCGCCGTGCGGCATCTCCGCGACCAGCGGGATGTGCGTGTTGATCCACACGCAGCCGAAGTCCAGCTTCTTGGACATCCGCATCGCGCGCCCGTGGTCCTTGGTCCACACCGAGGAGGCCAGCGCGTACTCGACGCCGTTGGCCCACTCGGTGGCCTGGTCCTCGTCGGTGAAGGACTGGACGGTGATGACGGGTCCGAACACCTCGTTCTGGATGATCTCGTCGTCCTGCTTGAGGCCGGAGACGACGGTCGGGGCGTAGAAGTAGCCCTTGGCTCCGACCCGCTGGCCGCCGGCCTCGACCTTGGCGTGGGCGGGCAGCCGCTCGATGAAGCCGGAGACCTGCTTGAGCTGGTTGGGGTTGTTGAGGGGGCCGAAGAGCACGTCCTCGTCGTCCGGCTGCCCGGTCTTCGTCTCGGCCGCGGCCTTGGCGAGCGCGGCGACGAACTCGTCGTGGATGGACTCCTGGACGAGGACGCGGGTGGCGGCCGTGCAGTCCTGGCCGGCGTTGAAGAAGCCCGCGACGGAGATGTCCTCGACGGCCTTGGCGATGTCGGTGTCCTCGAAGACGACGACGGGGGCCTTGCCGCCCAGCTCCAGGTGGACCCGCTTGAGGTCCTTGGAGGCGGACTCGGCGACCTGCATGCCGGCCCGCACGGAGCCGGTGATGGAGGCCATCGCCGGGGTCGGGTGCTCGACCATCAGGCGGCCGGTGTCGCGGTCGCCGGTGACGACGTTGAAGACGCCCTTGGGGAGGATGCCGCCGAGGATCTCGGCCATCAGGACGGTCGACGCGGGGGTCGTGTCGGACGGCTTGAGCACGACCGTGTTGCCCGCGGCGAGCGCCGGGGCGAACTTCCACACGGCCATCATCATCGGGTAGTTCCACGGCGCGACCTGCGCGCAGACGCCGATCGGCTCGCGGCGGACGATGGAGGTCAGGCCCTCCATGTACTCGCCGGCCGAGCGGCCCTCCAGCATCCGGGCCGCGCCCGCGAAGAAGCGGATCTGGTCGACCATCGGCGGGATCTCCTCGGAGCGGGTGAGCCCGACGGGCTTGCCCGTGTTCTCCACCTCGGCCGCGATGAGCTCCTCGGCGCGCTCCTCGAACGCGTCGGCGATCTTCAGGAGGTACTTCTGGCGCTCGGCGGGCGTGCTGTCCCGCCAGGCCGGGAAGGCCGCGGCGGCGGCCGCCATGGCCGCGTCGACGTCGGCCGCCCCGGAGAGCGGCGCCGTCGCGTACGCCTCGCCGGTCGCGGGGTTGACCACCTCGGTGGTCCGTCCGTCGGCGGCGTCCCGGAACTCACCGTCGATGTAGTTGCGCAGACGACGCAGCTCGGTGCTCACTGCCGGCCCTCCAAGTTCGGTGTCCATTCACTGAGACACCCACAGTAATCCGAGATCCCACGTTTTCAACACCCCCACCGGCGCCACTTCTGCGAAATCCGCAAAACCGGGTACCTCAAACAACGAATTTCATCGCTACGGCCTTGCGGAACCGTCGAGACGTCGTGCACAGTGAGGTCGTGGCCAGTCGAAGCGCAGACCAGAGGGACTCCTCCCGCGAGTCCAGGAACGGCACCCCGCAGTTGGACGCCGTTTCCCTCGCCATCATCCAGCAGCTCCAGGAGGACGGCCGCCGGCCGTACGCGGCGATCGGCAAGGCCGTCGGCCTGTCGGAGGCGGCCGTGCGCCAGCGCGTCCAGAAGCTGCTGGACCAGGGCGTGATGCAGATCGTCGCCGTGACGGACCCGCTCACCGTGGGCTTCCGCCGGCAGGCGATGGTCGGCGTCAACGTCGAGGGCGATGTCGAGTCGATAGCGGAAGCGCTGACGGCCATGTCGGAAGTCGAGTACGTGGTGATGACCGCGGGCTCGTTCGACATCCTCGCGGAGATCGTCTGCGAGGACGACGACCACCTGCTGGACGTCATCAACAAACGCATCCGGGCGCTGCCCGGCGTGCGCTCCACCGAGAGCTTCGTCTACCTGAAGCTGAAGAAGCAGACCTACATGTGGGGAACCCGATAACCGTGACCCAGAAGGACCTCAGCCGCACCGCGTACGACCACCTGTGGATGCACTTCACCCGCATGTCCTCGTACGAGAACTCGCCCGTCCCGACCATCGTCCGGGGTGAGGGCACCTACATCTACGACGACAAGGGAAAGCGCTACCTGGACGGTCTCGCGGGCCTGTTCGTGGTCCAGGCCGGTCACGGCCGCACGGAACTCGCCGAGACCGCCTTCAAGCAGGCCCAGGAGCTGGCCTTCTTCCCGGTGTGGTCGTACGCCCACCCGAAGGCCGTCGAGCTGGCCGAGCGCCTCGCCGACTACGCCCCCGGCGACCTGAACAAGGTCTTCTTCACCACGGGCGGCGGCGAGGCCGTCGAGACCGCCTGGAAGCTCGCCAAGCAGTACTTCAAGCTGCAGGGCAAGCCGACCAAGTACAAGGTCATCTCCCGCGCGGTCGCCTACCACGGCACCCCGCAGGGCGCCCTGTCCATCACCGGTCTGCCGGGCCTGAAGGCGCCGTTCGAGCCGCTGGTGCCCGGCGCGCACAAGGTGCCGAACACCAACATCTACCGCGCCCCGCTCTTCGGCGACGACCCGGAGGCCTTCGGCCGCTGGGCCGCCGACCAGATCGAGCAGGAGATCCTCTTCGAGGGCGCGGACACCGTCGCCGCGGTCTTCCTGGAGCCCGTGCAGAACGCCGGCGGCTGCTTCCCGCCGCCGCCCGGGTACTTCCAGCGGGTCCGCGAGATCTGCGACAAGTACGACGTGCTGCTCGTCTCCGACGAGGTCATCTGCGCCTTCGGCCGCCTGGGCACGATGTTCGCCTGCGACAAGTTCGGCTACGTCCCGGACATGATCACCTGCGCCAAGGGCATGACCTCGGGCTACTCGCCGATCGGTGCCTGCATCGTCTCCGACAAGGTCGCCGAGCCGTTCTACAAGGGCGACAACACCTTCCTGCACGGCTACACCTTCGGCGGCCACCCGGTCTCCGCGGCGGTGGGTCTCGCCAACCTCGACCTGTTCGAGCGCGAGAACCTCAACCAGCACGTGCTCGACAACGAGGGTGCGTTCCTGTCCACCCTGCAGAAGCTGCACGACCTGCCGATCGTCGGCGACGTCCGCGGCAACGGCTTCTTCTACGGCATCGAGCTGGTGAAGGACAAGAACACCAAGGAGTCCTTCAACGACGAGGAGACCGAGCGCGTCCTGTACGGCTTCCTCTCCAAGGCCCTGTTCGAGAACGGCCTGTACTGCCGTGCCGACGACCGCGGCGACCCGGTCGTCCAGCTCGCCCCGCCGCTGATCTCCAACCAGGAGACCTTCGACGAGATCGAGCAGATCCTGCGCGCCACGCTGACGGAGGCGTGGACGAAGCTCTGATCATCCGATCAGCTGCCTGATCACGGCCCCGGTGCCGTCCGTTCGAGTGAGAACGGCGGCCCGGGGCCGTGTGCTGTCCGGGCCCGGCCCCCGACCTGCCTAGCGTGCACGTGACCGATCGGCCCAGCCTTCGTTCCCCCGGACGGGGGATCGGACACGGGAAAACGGATCAGAACCGAGGTGTACGCCATGGAGGCCCCGCCGGACAACGACGTGCTGTGGGCACGCTCCCTGCACTTCCGCCACCAGGACGGCTCGCCCGGTGTCACCGGGGTCTCGCTGGGCGTGCGGGAGGGCGAGATCCTCGCCGTCACCGGGCCGCGCGGGAGCGGCAAGACCACGCTGCTGCGCTGCCTGTCCGGTCTGGTCCCGGCGCAGCACGGCGAGGTCTGGTTCAACAGCACGGCAGTGCACCGGATGGGCCCGCTCACCCGGGAGCGGCTGCGCCGCGACCGGTTCGGCTGGATCGACCCGGCCCCGGCGCTGGTCCCCGAGCTGAACGTCTGGGAGAACACCGCGCTGCCCCTGATGCTGCGCGGCACCGGCCGCCGCCGCGCCAAGGTGGCCGCCCTGGAGTGGCTGGAGCGCCTCGACGTCGGCGACCGGGCCCGCAGCCACCCCGCACAGCTCCAGCAGGCCGAACGCCAGCGCGTCTGCATCGCCCGCGCCCTCGCGCCCGCCCCCACGATCCTCTTCGCGGACGAGCCGACGGCACCGCTGCACCGCGCCGACCGCGCCCACGTGCTGCGCACCCTCACCACGGCGGCGCGCTCGCACGGCATCACCGTCGTCGTCGCCACGCACGACGCGGACACGGCGGCCCTCGCCGACCGTACGGTCCCGCTCCTGGACGGGCGCCGGGTGAACACCGTCCACCTGCCGCCGGTCCCCGAGGCGGAGGGCCGGGCCGAGTGCTCGCTCTCCGCCTGACCCGCGCCGCCCGTCCGGCCGTCCACCTGCGCCGCCTGCTGGTGGCCGCGGCGGCCGGCGGCACGGGCTTCCTGCTGCTGTCCGCCCTCGGCTACGCGATGGTCCACCCGACCCACTCGACGGCCGCGCTGCTGCGCCTGTCGTGGTGCGTGATCCCGCTCGTCGCGACGGTGTACCTCGCGCTCGCGGTGGCCCGCACCGATCCCGGCACCCGGCCGCGCCCGGGGCTGTCCGCCCTGGGCCTGGGTCCGGGCCGCCTGATGTTCGTCGCCGCCCTGAACACCGCGCTGGCCTGCACCCTGGGCTCGCTGCTGGCCCTGCTGGCCTTCCTGCACCTGCGCGGCGACCTCCCCGGCCTGGCCTTCGACGGCACGGCGAAGGACTTCCTGGCGGTGGACAGGTCCCTGCCCGTCCCGGCGGCCCTGACCCTGCTGGCCGTGCTCCCGGTCGTCGCGTCCACCGCGGTGGCCGTGACGCTGCGTCCGAGGGACCTGCCGGACCCGGCGGGCCGGGCGCGGGTCCAGCGCCGTTTCGGGGCTCCGGACACCAGGGCGAAGCGGGAGACCTTCGGGGCCTACGGCCGATTCGGCACGCGTCTGCTCCCGTCCGCGCCCCGGACCGCGCCGCCGCCCGCCGCCGCCCCCGACACCGGGCCGGCAGGGGCGGACGCACTTGACCGCAAGGGCACCCCCGGGAACGGCACCCCCGACGACGGCACCCTTCACGACGGCACCCATCGGAACGGCACCGCACAGGACGGCACGGCCCAGGACGGCACCGCCCAGGTCGGCACAGCGCAGGACGGCGCCGCGCAGGCGCCGGTGGGCGAGGCCGTGCCGCCGGCGGGCGTCACCGGGCGGGTGGAACACGCCAGGACGCCCGCCGGCCTGCCCTGGGGCGTCGCCGTGCTCGCCGCGGGCCTCGCCGCGGAGTCCTACGTCAGCACCATGGAGGCCACCGCCCGTACCGTCCTCCCCGGCGGCCTGGCCGTGGGCCCCGTCGGGGTCCTCGCCGGATGGGCGCTCACGGCGGTCGGTCTGGTGCTGGCCGCGCCGGGCCTCACGCACCTGTGCGGCCGTCTCCTGCAACTCGCCCGCCCCGGGGCCCTGCGCCTGCTGGCCGGCCGCGCCCTGATGGCGGAGGCCACCCGCATCGGGCGCCCGCTCGGTGTCCTCTGCGCGGTGGTGTCCGCGGCCTTCGCGGCCCGCATGCTCCACGCCGACGCCGACGGCGACGGCCTCGCCTTCGGTCCACTGACCACCCTCGGCGGTCTCGTGGTCGCCGGCTGCTCGCTCGCCACCGTCCTGACCGCGGCGGTGGAGGCCCGCCAGTCGCGTTCGGACACCACCGAGGCCCTGCTCCGCCTCGGCGCCCCGGCCACCGTGCTGCGCAGCGCGGCGGCCCTGCGCGCCGGCGCCCTGCTGGCCCTCTTCGCCCCCCTCACGCTGCTGGTGGCCGAGCTCGCCGCGCTGCCCCTCGCCCGCTGAGCCGCCCGGGGGGGGCGCGGGGGCGTCGCCGCCGCGCTTTCGAACGCACCGATGACATTCGCGTCCCCCTTCGGTCTATCCCCGCGAACGGCACGACACCCGAGGGAGGGAACCCCATGTACCAGCAGATGATCTTCGTGAACCTGGCCACCGCCGACGTCGCCGCGTCGCGGAAGTTCTTCACGGAACTCGGCTACTCGATCAACCCGCAGTTCAGCAACGACGACTGCTCCTGCGTCGTGATCAGCGACACCATCATCGCGATGCTCCTGAGCAAGCAGCGCTACGCCGACTTCACGAAGAAGGAGATCGCCGACTCGACGAAGACCAGCGAGGTGCTGATCTGCCTGAGCGCGGAGAGCCGCGAGAAGGTGGACGAGCTGGTGGAGAAGGCGGTCGCGGCCGGCGGCACGGCCAACGACGACGTCCAGGACCAGGGATTCATGTACGGCCGGTCCTTCGAGGACCTCGACGGCCACTCCTGGGAGGTCGTGTGGATGGACCCGGCGGCCGTGCAGGGCTGACGCCTAGGGTGGGCGGGTGCATCCGACACCCGCCCAGCCGCAGCCCCACCGTGCCGCCCGCGACCGCGAGATCGAGTCCCTCGCCGAGTTCGACGAGGTCGTCGCCGCGCACGGAACACTCGCCCAGTACCGCGTCCAGGCCGTCGACCTGACGGACCGTACGGACGCCCTGCTCACCACCGACACCGCCGGCGCGGTCTTCCTCGGCTGCCCGATGACGGCCGACGCCGCCGCCCGGGTGGGAGCCTCGGGCGCCCTGGTGTTCCCGCCCGTCCCCGACCTGCCCTTCGACCCGTACCGCGCCTTCCTCTACACGCCGGACGAACTGTTCGACGCGCTCGGCGAGGGCTACGAGGCGACCCCGGACGCCCGTTCCTACGCCTGGTTCCAGGAGACCCGGGCGGACGGCGACATATTCGCCTCGATGCTCCGCTCGATCCACGACGACGCGGTCTCCGACGCCCTCGACGAACTCCTCACCGGCGCCCGCGTGGTGGGCGTGATGGGCGGGCACGCGATGGCACGGGGCACGGCGGAGTACGCCGGTGCCGCCCGGCTCGGCCGGGAGCTGGCGAGGGCCGGCCTGACGGTGGCGACCGGGGGCGGTCCGGGTGCCATGGAGGCGGCGAACCTCGGCGCGTACGCGGCGCCCTTCGACAACGGGATGCTGGACGAGGCGCTGCGGATCCTGGCGAAGGCGCCCTCGTTCCGGCCGTCGGTCACCGACTGGGCGCGGGCCGCCTTCGAGGTCCGCGAACGCTGGCCGGACGGCGGCGCCTCGGTGGGCATCCCCACCTGGTTCTACGGCCACGAGCCGCCGAACGCCTTCGCCGCGCACATCGCCAAGTACTTCGCCAACGCCACCCGCGAGGACGGCCTGCTGGCCCGTTCGAACGCCGGTGTGGTGTTCCTGCCGGGCGCGGCCGGAACAGTTCAGGAGATCTTCGACAACGCGACACCCAACTACTACGGGTCACGGGGCGAGCCGACCCCGATGGTGCTCGTGAACGAGGCGCACTGGAGCGCGCGGCTGCCGGCTTGGCAGCTCCTGACCTCGCTTGCCCAGGACCGGCCGATGGCGTCCCGTATCGCCCTGGTTGACCGGATCGAGCAGGCCGCCGCGACGCTGAAACGTCTCAGCATCTAATAAGAAGGTAAAGTCAACGGCTGTAGACCGCATATGCATTGACACTCCTTATGGCGCACTTATAGACCTGTGAGTCTCCCGGGGTTGCTGATGCCTCACCTCACGTTGCGTCAACTCCCCTTCAAGCCCCCCGCAGTTATGCACTCAGTAAGGACAAACGTGTCCATATCCCGCCGCAGTGCACGTCGTTCCGTGCGCATCCTGGGTGTCGCCGCCGCGTCGGCCGCGCTGACGCTGGGCGTCTCCGGTTCCGCCCTCGCGTGCAACATCAACGATTTCTCCGCCGAGGCCACCTGCGACGGCACCAACGGTGTCATCAACGTCAAGGACATCGACGCCTCCGGTACGTCCGCCACCATCTCCGTGTTCCTGGAGAGCAACGGCGGCGACGCCAAGCAGGTCGGCGCCGAGCAGACCGTCAAGGGCTCCCGCGAGGGCACCACGGTCACCTTCTCCGAGGACTGGAAGCCGAACGCGGAATACCGCGTCCACGTCAAGGTCGACAGTGGCAACATCCACATCGACAAGGACATCACGCCCAACCTGACGACCCCGTCGACGGCGTGCAAGTCCGAGGAGAGCAGCAGCCCGTCCCCGTCGGACTCGGCCACGCCGTCGCCGTCGGAGTCCGCGTCCACCCCGGCCGAGTCCGACTCCCCGGCCCCCTCGGCCTCGGAGAGCAGCAGCACCGCTCCCGCGGGCTCGTCGGACAACGCCCCGTCCCCGGCGGTCGGTGACTCCAACCTCGCCGAGACCGGTGCCAACTCCAACACCGGCCTGATCGCGGGCCTCGCCGGCGCGCTGGTCGTGGTCGGCGGCGGCGCCGTGTGGTTCGGCATGCGCCGTCGTGGGGCGAACAGCGGAAGCTGACGCACCCACCGTCGTACACGTACACCGTCGAGGCCCGTCCCCGTATCCCCGGGGGACGGGCCTCGACCGTGCTCCGGGGGCCCCTCAGCCCAGTACGACGGTCTCCGCGGCGTCGAACTCGACGCCCACCGTGTCCCCGGCCGCCGGCGCCTCCCGCAGCGCGCAGGCCGCCGCCAGGCGCGGGCCGTCCTCGGGCTGGAGGTGGACGGTGACATGGGTGCCCTGGAAGGTGCGCGCGGTCACCGCGCAGGACAGTCCCGCGCCGACGGCCACCAGGCGCACACCGGCGGGCCGCACCAGGACCGTGCGCGGCCCCTGAGGCGCGCCGCCGGGCACCGGCACCTTTCCCCACGGCGTCACCGCGACCGTCCCGGTGACGGTCGCCGGGACCACGTTGTCGAAGCCGAGGAAGCGCGCCACGAACTCGTCGGCCGGCCGCTGCCAGACGTCAAGGGGCGTGCCGGACTGGGCGATCCGGCCGTCCCGCATCACCACCACCCGGTCGGCCAGCGCGAAGGCCTCACCCTGGTCATGGGTGACCGCGAGCACGGTCGTACCCAACCGGCCGAACAGCTCCCGCAGTTCGACCACCAGGCGTTCCCGCAGCGAGCGGTCCAGCTGCCCCAGCGGTTCGTCGAGCATCAGCAGCCGGGGCCGGGGCGCCAGCGCCCGGGCGAGCGCCACCCGCTGCTGCTCACCGCCCGAGAGCCCGGCCACCGCCCGCCCGGCGGCTCCCGGCAGCCCGACCAGCTCCAGCAACTCACCGACCCGCTCCGCCTGTTGGTCCCTGCCCGCACCGCTCATCCGGAGCCCGAAGGCCACGTTCCGGCCCACGTCCCGCTGCGGGAACAACTGATGGTCCTGGAACATCAGCCCGACCCCGCGCCGATGCGCCGGCACCCGCGCCTGGTCCAGCCCGTCGAGCGACACCCGCCCCGAATCCAGGTGTTGCAGACCCGCCACCACCCGCAGCAGTGTCGACTTGCCGCTGCCGCTCGGTCCGAGCACGCACACCACCTCGTGCTCGGCGACCTTCAGGTCCACGGCGTCGACGACGGGCCGTCCACCGAACCGCACGGTGGCCTGCTCCAGTTCGAGAAGCGGCATCAGAACTCCCCCGTCCGGTCGGTCCGCAGTCGCTCCAGCACCAGCAGGGCCACCGCGCACACCACCATCAGAATCGTGGAAAGGGCCATCGCCTGGCCGTAGTTGAGGTCACCGGGACGGGACAGCAGCCGCGCCACGGCCACCGGAAGCGTCGGGTTGTCCGGCCGGGCGATGAACACCGTGGCCCCGAACTCCCCCAGCGACACCGCGAAGGCGAAGCCCGCCGCGACCAGCAGCGCCCGCCGCACCATCGGCAGGTCGACCTCACGCCACACCCGCCACGGCGAGGCCCCCAGCACCGCCGCCGCCTCCCGCAGCCGGTCGTCGACGGCACGCAGTACGGGCAGCATGGTGCGTACGACGAACGGCACCCCGACCAGCGCCTGTGCGAGCGGCACCAGGATCCAGGACTGGCGCAGGTCCAGCGGCGGCTTGTCGAGGGCGATCAGGAAGCCGAAGCCCACCGTCACCGCGGACACCCCGAGCGGCAGCATCAGCAGCGCGTCGAAGCCCCGTACCAGCCGCCCCGCGTCCCGCCGGGCCAGCGCGGCGGCGGCGAGCCCACCGATCAGCACGGCGACCGCGGTGGCGACGACGGCGTACTCGAGCGAGGCGACCACCGAATGGACGGGCGCGACCAGGAAGGTGCCCCCGTCGGCGTCACCCAGCGCCCGGTAGTAGCCGAACCCCCCGTCCAGCGACCGCCGCACCAGCACCGCCAGCGGCAGCACGAGGAGGACGGCGACGGTGGTGAGGACCGCGCCGAGCAGCGCCCACTGCCCGGCGCCGCGCGGGCGGCGCGCCGTCACGGACGGGTCCACCAGCCGCAGCGCGGTCTCCCGCCGCCGTACCGTCCACGCGTGCACGGCGAGGATCGCCCCGACGGCCAGGAACTGCACGATCGTCAGGACGGCGGCCGTGGCCAGGTCGAAGATCTCGGAGGTCTGCCGGTAGATCTCCACCTCGAGGGTGGAGAAGGTGGGACCGCCGAGGATCTGCACCACACCGAAGGAGGTGAAGGTGAACAGGAAGACCATCAGCGCGGCGGCGGCCACGGCGGGCGCCAGCGCGGGCAGCGTGACCCTGCGCCAGGCGCCGAACGACGAGACGCCCAGCATCCGCGCGGCCTCCTCCTGCCGCGGGTCCAGCTGGCCCCACAGCCCGCCCACGGTCCGTACGACGACCGCGTAGTTGAAGAAGACGTGCGCGATCAGGATCGCCCACACGGTGGTGTCCAGCCGGACGCCCCACAGCCCGTCCAGCAGTCCGCCGCGGCCGACCAGCGCCAGGAACGCCGTACCGACCACCACCGTCGGCAGTACGAACGGCACCGTCACCACGGCCCGCAGCACCTGCTTGCCCGGGAAGTCCAGGCGGGCGAAGACGTAGGCGGCCGGCAGCGCGACGAGCAGGGTGAGGCCGGTGGAGGCGAGCGCCTGCCAGGTGGTGAACCACAGGACGTGCCGGATGTCGGACCGGCCGACGACGTCGGCGATCCGTCCGAACCGCCACACCCCGTCGGCCCTCAGCCCACGGGTGACGATCGCCGCGACCGGCCACGCGAAGAAGACGGCGAAGAACGCGACGGGTACGGCCATCAGACCGACCCGCGCCGCGCCCCTGCGCCCGCCCGCCGCCCGCCGGCGCCTGCCCGCTACTTGAGTACGAGTGAGGTCCACGTCTTGACCCACTGGTCACGGTCGGCGGCGATCTTCTCGGGCGCCATGGTCTCGGGGTCCTGGGCGGCGGGCCCGTACTTCGTGAACTCGGCGGGCACGGCCGCCCCCTCGACCACCGGGTACACGAACATGTTCAACGGCATGTCCTCCTGGAACTCCTTGGAGACCAGGAAGTCGATGAGCGCCTTGCCGCCCTTGGTGTTCCCCGCGTTGCTCAGCAGCCCCGCGAACTCGATCTGCCGGAAGCAGGTGCCGGCCGCGACGCCGGTGGGCGCGGTGCTCGGCTTCGGGTCGCCGTAGATGACCTCGACGGGCGGGGAGGAGGCGTACGACACGACGAGCGGCCGGTCGCCCTTGGCCTTCTTCCCGCCGGCCGAGCCGGAGAACTCCTCGTTGTAGGCCTGCTCCCAGCCGTCGACGACCTTCACGCCGTTGGCCTTGAGCTGCTTCCAGTACCCCTGCCAGCCGCCGTCCCCGTACTGGGCGGCGCTGCCGAGCAGGAAGCCCAGGCCCGGCGAGGAGGTGGCCGCGTTCTCGGTGACGAGGAGGTTCTTGTACTGCGGCTTGACGAGGTCGGCGAAGGAGGCGGGCGGGGTCAGCCGGTGCTCGCTGAAGTAGGCCTTGTCGTAGTTGACGCAGATGTCGCCGTAGTCGATCGGCGTGACCCGGTGCTTGGCGCGGTCGAGCTGGTAGTCGGTGCCGACCCGGTCCAGCCCCTTGGCCTCGTACGGCTGGAAGAGCCCGTTGTCGAGGGCCCGGGACAGCAGGGTGTTGTCGACGCCGAAGAAGACGTCGCCCTGGGGGTTGTCCTTGGTGAGGATCGCCTTGTTGACGGCCTGGCCGGCGTCGCCGTCCTTGAGGACGCGCACCTTGTAGCCGGACCGCTTCTCGAAGTCCTGGAGCACGCCCTTGGAGACGGCCCACGAGTCGTGGCTGACGAGGGTGACGGTCTTCGAGTCGGCCTGGTCGCCCGTGGACGACCCGCACGCGGACAGCGTGACGAGGCCGAGCCCGACGGCCGCGGCCAAGAAGATCTTGGTGTGCACTGGTGTTTTCCTCCTGGAGTGGACCAGGAAGAGACGCGGCCCCACCCGGTGGAACCACCCGGGCAGGGCACAACAGCTTGAGTGATGACCGAACTTCCTACCCAGAATGACCTGGGCGAGGTTCAGAGGGTCTGCGGCCCGATCGCCGCACTCTCAGCGCTGTGGCGCTCCCCTGTCGGAATATGAAGATGTGCCCAGATCCTACCGCTCGGTCGCCGCCAGCTGACCGCACGCCCCGTCGATCTCCTGCCCACGGGTGTCCCGGACGGTGACGGGCACGCCGTGCGCGGCGATCGCCTCGACGAACGCCTTCTCGTCCTCGGGCCGGGAGGCGGTCCACTTCGAGCCCGGGGTCGGGTTGAGCGGGATGAGGTTGACGTGCACGGGCTTGCCCTTGAGCAGCCGGCCCAGCCGGTCCCCTCGCCACGCCTGGTCGTTGATGTCGCGGATGAGCGCGTACTCGATGCTGAGCCGCCGCCCGCTCTTCTCCACGTACTCGAACCCGGCGTCGAGGACCTCGCGCACCTTCCAGCGGGTGTTCACGGGGACGAGGGTGTCGCGCAGCTCGTCGTCGGGGGCGTGCAGGGAGATCGCCAGCCGGCACTTGAGGCCCTCGTCGGCGAACCGGTGGATGGCCGGCACCAGGCCGACCGTCGAGACGGTGATCCCGCGCTGGGACAGGCCCAGACCGTCCGGGGCCGGGTCGGTGAGCGCGCGGATGGCCGTGACGACCCGCTTGTAGTTGGCGAGGGGCTCGCCCATGCCCATGAAGACGATGTTGGAGAGCCGTGCCGGACCGCCGGGCACCTCCCCGTCCCGGAGCGCACGCATCCCGTCCACGATCTGGTGGACGATCTCCGCGCTGGACAGGTTCCGGTCCAGGCCCGCCTGGCCGGTGGCGCAGAACGGGCAGTTCATCCCGCAGCCGGCCTGTGAGCTGATGCACATGGTCACCCGGTCCGGGTAGCGCATCAGCACGGACTCCACGAGCGTGCCGTCGAACAGCCGCCACAGCGTCTTGCGCGTCGTCCCCTCGTCGGTCGACAGATGCCGGACGACGGTCATCAGGTCCGGGAACAGCGCGTCCCGCAGCCGGTCCCGGGAGCCGGCCGGGATGTCCGTCCACTGCTCGGGGTCGTGCGCGTACCGCGCGAAGTAGTGCTGCGAGAGCTGCTTGGCACGGAACGGCTTCTCACCGATCTCGGCCACCGCGTCCTTGCGCTCGGCAGGCGTGAGGTCGGCAAGATGCCGCGGCGGCTTCTGGGCTCCGCGCGGCGCGACAAAGGTGAGTTCTCCGGGCTTGGGCATGGTGGTACCAGTGTCGCAGATCCACTTGGGTGACCTGCGGGTCACGGTTTGGGCACCTGTCGCCGGCGGGCGTCATCTGCCGTCGCAGATCCCCCTCGGACGACCCGCAGACGGCCCGGCCGGCGAAGCCTCCACGATCGAAGCAGCTCATGAGCGGATCACCTCGGCCTGGAGCACACGTAAGTCCGGGAAGCCGATCACCCCGCCAAGAGAGGCGCTCTGACCTGCACCTTTTCCAGGTCTCTTGCCATTCGGACCTTCGGACGACCTTCTGATCCGTAGCTCTCCGTGGATCGGTCAGCCACAGTCGTTCCGGCCGCTTCACGGCCCTGGACAGAGTTGCGCAGCGTCGTGTCAGAACGGCTCGAAGGTCGGCTGAACGGGCCCGATCTCACCGTTGGCGACCAGTTCTTCGAGGTCCTGCGGTTCCAGGAACTCCAGGGCTTCCGGTTCGATGCCGTGGTACCGGTCCACTTCGAGCAATCGCCGTACGAAGGCGAGAGCGAAGTCCGAGAACGGGCCGTCGAAGGTCTCGCAGCCCTCTTCATGGACCATCGTGACGATCTTCCACCGGTCCGGGTCCGGGTCGCGGGGCAGGAAGAAGTGCTCGTCGCCGCCGTAGTCGTATCCCCAGGAGATCAGCCCACCAGATGCGGGGTGAAAGGGGTACGGCATGTGCTCGGAGTCGCCGCGGCTCAGGGCCCTGTCCCGGCGTCCGGTGAACCTCTGGTGCGTCTTGCGCATGCGTTCGAGGAGCGGGCTCGATCCGGAGGGGTGGAACACGACGAGCTCGCCAGAGATGACCCCGCTCCCGTAGACGTCCAGGAACCCTTTGAAGTCGCTGGGCAGCGCGGAGCCCATGTGCCGCTCGACTTCGTCCCAGTCGGTCGGGTTCGATTGCCGGCGGGCAGGAGGAGCCCCCAGTAGGGCCTGCAACTCGTCCAACGAGGACATGCACTGCTCCAAGGCCGGTCAGCGGTGATCTGCGCCGCCAACTTTACGATTCAGCCTTCCGTCTGCCACGCCCAGGTAGGCTCTCGACGGTCCCGCGCCCCGTGTGACCTCCCTCACGAGCGGGACGCACGCGCTGAGGCACCTCTACGCCTCGGTGCTCCTCGACGCCGGCCAAGGCATCAAGGCCGTGAGCGGGTACCTGGGGCACTCCGACCCGGGACTGACGCCGCGGGTGTACGCGCACCTGATGCCGTCGAGTCAGGAGCGTACGAAAAAGACCGTGGACCGGGTGCTCAACGGCCCGCGTGAGCCTGACGGCCCAGACCACGGCCCAGTGGCCTGAAGCCGGCCCCCTGTCCATCGGCCGGTGGCCGGCCGCTCGCCGGTCTCATCGTTCCTGCTGCCGATGTCTACGACGCATCCCCCCGGCTCCGGCGGCGGCGCAGCAGAAGGTACCGCCGATCGTCATGGGGAGGTCGGCGGTGAAGGGCCTCAGAGGGGGGTGTTCGAGGACGGCCCGGACGAGCGCGATTCCGGGCAGAGCGACTGCCAGTGTGCTCGCCCACAGGAGCAGTACGAGCACCCATGTGCTCCGTGCGCTCAGCCAGGAGGTCATACGAGCATCATGCACCCGACACACCGCCGACAGCAGTCCCCTTTACCAGGGCATCACGTGCAACTGACCCTGTCCGAAGCCCTGTTGGGCACCTGCTCCCCTTGAGCACGACCCACCCGGGCGCCCATCCCGACGGCAGAGGGAAGATCGCGGAACGGATCCTCACGGGGAGGGTTAGACGGTCGCGGACGGCGGGCTCGTCCTCCTATCTTTGGCTGATGCGTGCACACCAAATTGACCGGCCGGCCGATCTCGACGCGGTCCGTGAGTCCTATGACCGGGTGGCCGACAACTACGCCGAGATGGTGGCGACGACGGGCATGGGCGACATCCGCCGCCACCCCTGGCTCAAGGCGTCGATCGACGCCTTCGCCGACACCGTGGGCGACCTCGGTCCCGTCCTCGACGTCGGCTGCGGGCCCGGGACGGTGACCGGTTACCTCGCGGAACGCGGACTCGACGTGTCCGGAGTCGATCTCTCGCCCCGCATGATCGAGAACGCCCGCCGCCTGTATCCGCACTGCCGCTTCAGCGTCGCCTCCGCCACCGAACTCGGCCTCGAGGAGGCCTCTCTCGGCGGGGTGCTCGGATGGTGGTCGCTGTTCAACCTCCCGCGCGACGTCCTTCCCCAGGTCCTCGCCATGTTCGCGCGGGCCCTGAAGCCCGGCGGCCACTTCATCACCGGAACCCATGTCGGCGACGAGGACGCCCTGCGCACGGAGGCCTACGGAGGCGTGGCCGTCCGCTGGACGACGCACAAATGGCGGCCGGAACGGTTCGTGGAGCTGATAGAGCGGGCCGGACTGCGCCCCGTCGCCGAACTTCGGCTCCCCGCGGACGAGTTCAGCGGTCCGGGTCTGGTCGTCATGGCCGGGCGTCCCGCCTGAGGACCGACGCCCCGGTCAAGGGCCGTCGTACGGACAGCCGCTCGGCCGCACAACAGAGTTGAACGCGTTCAATAATGCTGCCAGGATGACGGGCAGTGCTCGACGACGGGTCGGACCCCGGTCGTTCGTGTGTCCCGTCGATCGGTTGGGGTGGCGTGAGGTGCGTTCCTGTCGGGCGGTCCTGGTCCTCGTTCCCGTCGCGTTCGCCCTCGGCGCATGTGGCTGGCTCGCCGTCCCGCCGGTCCCGCACGGCGAGCCGGCCGAGCTGCCCCGGTCGCGGACATCGACCGTGTGGGACGACGGCGCGGGCGGCACCCTGGAGCTGAGGGCGGACGGCTCGTTCACTGCCGGCGACGTCTGCGGTGACTACGACATCTCCGCCTACGGCCCGGAGAACGAACCCCGGTCAGGGTCGGGCACCTGGGACACCGACGAGTTGAAGGGACAGAGCAGCGTCACGGTGTCCTTCGGAGCCGGTCGGGTGACCTCCACCTACGAGGTTCTGCGGGACGGCAGGGCACTGAAACTCTGGACCTATGTAGGGGATCCCGACGAGGGCCATGCGCTCTGCGTCCTGACCCTGCGATAGGTCCGCGACGGTGACGCCGGTCAAGACGGGGAGGAAAGACGTGCTTCTGGGTGGGCTGCTCGCGCTGGTCGCGGGCACCGGCCTCCTTCTGGTGGCCGGTGGCTTCCGCGGCGTTGACGTCCGGGTGTGGGACTGGGCGGACGCGTACTTCTCGCCGCGGTACAGGACGCGCTGGGGTACGCCCTGGAGGAGCCCCGGCTGGATGAGGACGCAGTTCGGGGCCGTGGGAGTCGGGTTGGTGATCGTCGGCCTGACGGCCGTGACGCGCTGATCCGGTCACCACTCCACCGGCAGGGTGCGCGGCCCGCGGATCAGGCCGTGGCGCTGGAACTCGACCTCCTCGGCGGGCACGGCGAGCCGGATGGCGGGGAAACGGGTGAGGACCGAGCCGATCATGATCTCGGCCTCCAGGCGGGCCATGATGGCGGCCATGCAGTGGTGGGGACCGTGCCCGAAGGCCAGGTGGGGGCCGTCGGCGCGGTCGAAGTCCAGCTCGTCGGGGTCGGGGAAGACCGCGGGGTCCCGGTTGGCGGCGACATACGCGTTGTAGACCACCTCGCCGGCCCGGATCAGCCGGCCGCCGACCTCGACGTCCTCGACGGCGACCCGCGGGATGCCGACGCCGTTGCGGTGCGGGACGTAGCGGAAGAGTTCGTCCACCGCCCTGGGGAGCAGCTCCGGCTCACGGCGCAGCCGCTCCAGCTGCCGGGGCCGGGTGAGCAGCGCGTACATCATCGAACCGCTGTTGTTGCGGACGGCGTGACCGCCGCTGACCTGGATGGCGGTGGCCAGCGAGATCGCCTCGTCGCCGGTGATCTCGCCGGACTCGGTGGCCAGGGCCAGCACACCGGCGAGATCCTCGCGGGGCTCCTCGCGGCGGTGCCGCAGCAACTCGGTGATCCGCGCCCGGGTGACCCGGGCGGCCTCCCTTGCGCGCTCCTCGGAGTCGGGTCCGGCCGACAGCAGGGCCTCACCGGTCGCCGCCCACCGGTGCCAGTCCTTCTCCTCGACGCCCAGGAAGTCACGGATCACGGCGATCGGGAAGGGCCCGTGCAGGTGCTCCATGAGATCGGCCGGCGGCCCGGCGGCCGCCATCGCGTCCAGCAGTTCGGCGGCCCGCCGCTCGGCCAGCGGCCGCAGCCGCTGCATGGCCCGTCCGGTGAACGCACGGGCGACGACCCGGCGCAGCCGGTTGTGCCGGGGCGGGTCGATGTACTGCAGCGCGGCCATCTGCGAGGCCACCGGCTCCGGACGCATGCTGGTGATGTCGCGGCCGACGACGCGTTCCCTGGAGAAGCGGGGGTCGGAGGTGACGAAGCGGCAGTCCTCGTACCGGGTGACGAGCCAGGCGTGGCCCTCGCCGTAAGGGAGTCTGATCCGGGTGACCGGCTCGTCGCGGAGCACCTCGTCGAGGAACGGGTCGGGATCGAGGGCCGGCAGGTCGACGACGGGCCAGGGCCGCACCGGAGGCGGCGGGGGCGGGTTCGGGGTGCCGGCCGGAGCCGGGTCGAGGGGCATGGGCACACTCCCTGCGCGTCGGAGGACACACAGCGTCCTCACTGGGAGTCTGCGTCCCATCGGGTGACGGTGCGATTCCTGCTGCGCCGTCCGGGGGTACTTTCCGGGGCCCCGTCCAAGGGCTTTCCGACCCGCCGTCCGGGTCGGCACGGCAATTGAGCCCCCGTCCTGGGATGGACGGGGGCTCGGACGGCGACGGAGTCGTGTCAGCCGCTGCCGACGAAGAGCACCATCAGCAGCCACACCACCGGAGCCGTCGGCAGCAGGGAGTCCAGCCGGTCCATGATGCCGCCGTGGCCGGGGAGCAAGGTGCCCATGTCCTTGATGCCCAGGTCCCGCTTGATCATGGACTCGCCGAGGTCGCCGAGGGTGGCGCTGGCCGCGACCGCGAGGCCCAGCAGCAGGCCCTGCCACCAGGTGCCGTCGTCGATCAGGAACTGCATGCACAGCGCGCCGGCGGTCATGGCGAACAGCACCGCGCCGACCAGGCCCTCACGGGTCTTGCCGGGGCTGATGCGCGGGGCGAGCTTGTGGGTGCCGAACCGCCAGCCGACCGCGTAGGCGCCGGTGTCGCTGACCACCGTCAGGAGCAGGAAGGTGATCACCCGGCGGGGGCCGTCGTCGGCGGTGAGCATCATCGAGACGAAGGTCGCCAGGAACGGGACGTAGAACGCCGCGAAGAGACCCGCCGTGACGTCCTTGAGGTAGCCCTCCGGCGGTTCCGTCATCCGCCAGACCAGGACCGCGAGTCCGGTGAGCGCGAGGGCCACCCAGGCGCCCTCGGCACCGCGGGCGTAGCCGGCGACCACCATCGCGGCGCCGCCGAGCGCCAGCGGGACGAGCGGCGCCTTGATGCCCTTGCGCTCCTGGAGCCGGCTGGTCAGCTCCCACAGGCCCACCACGACCGCGACCGCGACCACGCCGACGAAGACGGCCTTGACGACGAACAGGGACGCCACGATCACGACGCCGAGTCCGACGCCGACCCCTATCGCCGCGCCCAGGTCCCGGCCCGCGCTCTTCTTCTGCGGCGCGGGCGCCGGCTGCGGGGCGTCGGGCATGGGCTCCGGATTCTGCGGCGCCGCCGCAGAGGGCAGGGGCTGCGCCGACGGGGTGTCGTTGCGGTACGTCCCGTCGCGGGACGTACCGTCCTGGAACGTCTCGTCTCGGAACAGGGGACCGCTCAGCCGAGCGGCCCCCCGGTCGTCGTCCTGGTCACCGCCGTACGCGGGTACGTCGTCGGGCACGATGGGCATGGGGCGAGTCTGCTGCGCGTCATGCGCATCGTACGCGGGACCCGCCGGGGCGGCTCCCCGGACATGCCCATGGCCATGACCGTGGTCGTGGCCATGGCCGTACGCCTGCCCCGGAGCCTGCGGGTACCCGTGGCCGGGAGCCTGGTGGTACCCCTGACCGCGGCCGGAACCGTCGGTGTACCCCTGGCCCGGAACCGGACCCCGGTCGTACCCCTGCCCCTCGGCAGGGCCCCGGTCGTATCCCTGACCGGTGCCCTGATCCGTCGGCCCCCAGTACCCGGCCGGTGATCCGGCCTGCGCGGCCTGCGGACCGGCGTGCGGCGGCGCTCCCCAGGATGAGTCGTTCATCAGACTTCGAGAAGCTCCGCTTCCTTGTGCTTGAGGAGCTCGTCCACCTGCGCGACGTACTTCGCGGTGGTGTCGTCGAGCTCCTTCTCGGCGCGCCGGCCCTCGTCCTCGCCGACCTCGCCGTCCTTGATCAGCTTGTCGATGGCGTCCTTGGCCTTGCGGCGGACGGAACGGATGGAGACCCGGGAGTCCTCCGCCTTGCCCTTGGCGACCTTGATGTAGTCGCGGCGGCGCTCCTCGGTGAGCTCCGGGAACACCACCCGGATGATGTTGCCGTCGTTGCTCGGGTTGACGCCCAGGTCCGAGTCGCGGATCGCCTGCTCGATGTTGCGCAGCGCGCTCTTGTCGAACGGGGTCACGACCGCCATGCGCGGTTCCGGCACGGAGAACGAGGCCAGCTGGTTGATCGGCGTCGGCGCGCCGTAGTAGTCGGCCACGATCTTGTTGAACATCGCCGGGTGCGCACGCCCGGTGCGGATCGCGGCGAAGTCCTCCTTGGCGACCACGACGGCCTTCTCCATCTTCTCCTCGGCCTCGAGGAGGGTCTCTTCGATCACCACTTGCTCCTGCGTGTCTTGAGTAAGGCCCGGCTGCTGTTCCTGTGCGGGCGGCGGCCGGCTGCGTCGCGTCTTGTTTCCTGCACGGTTCCCGACCGGCAGGACATTGTCCATCCCCCGGTCAGGGTGCGTCAGGCGGTGCCGGTCAGGCCCGGCCGCCCTGGTCACCCACCAGCGTGCCGATCTTCTCACCCTTGACGGCCCGCGCGATATTGCCCTCCACAAGCAGCTCGAACACCAGGATCGGCAGCTTGTTGTCGCGGCAGAGCGTGATCGCCGTGGCGTCGGCGACCTTGAGATCACGGGTGATGACCTCGCCGTAGCCGAGGGAGTCGAACTTGACGGCGTCCGGGTTCTTCTTCGGGTCGGAGTCGTAGACCCCGTCCACGCCGTTCTTGCCCATGAGCAGCGCCTCGGCGTCGATCTCCAGGGCACGCTGGGCGGCGGTGGTGTCGGTGGAGAAGTACGGCATGCCCATACCGGCGCCGAAGATGACCACGCGGCCCTTCTCCAGGTGGCGCACGGCGCGCAGCGGGATGTACGGCTCCGCGACCTGGCCCATGGTGATCGCGGTCTGCACCCGGCTGTCGATGCCCTCCTTCTCCAGGAAGTCCTGGAGGGCCAGGCAGTTCATCACGGTGCCGAGCATGCCCATGTAGTCCGAGCGGGCCCGGTCCATGCCGCGCTGCTGGAGTTCGGCGCCACGGAAGAAGTTGCCGCCGCCGATGACGACGGCGATCTCCGCGCCGTCACGGACGACGGCCGCGATCTCACGGGCGATCTTGTGCACCACGTCGGGGTCCACGCCCAGGCCGCCGCCACCGGCGAACGCCTCTCCGGACAGCTTCAGCAGAAACCGGCCGCGTACCTTGCCGTCGTCGCTCTTCTGAGCCTTGGTGGTCATGGAGATCCCGCCTCTTTCACGTGGTGCACATACGAAGAAGACCATTGCCGGTGGGGTCGCTTTTCGCTGCCCATGCTCGGCAATGGCCTCCTCGTCAGATCTGCTGCCGTCCGGCACGACCCTGGGTCTGGCCGGGTACCGGACGACTGCTGTCGACCGACCCTATCGGGATTTCCCCGCGGGTCGCGCGTCGATCGCGGTACGGACTCAGATGCCGACCTTGATGCGCGTGAAGCGCTTCAGGGTGACACCGGCCTCGTCCAGGACCTTCTGGACCGACTTCTTGTTGTCCAGCGCGTACGGCTGGCCGAGCAGCGTCGCGTCCTTGAAGAAGCCGTTGAGGCGACCCTCGACGATCTTCGGCAGGGCGGCCTCGGGCTTGCCCTCGGCGCGGGTGGTCTCCTCGGCGATGCGGCGCTCGGACTCGACGACCTCGGCCGGCACCTCCTCCTTGGAGAGGTACTTCGGCGCGAAGGCGGCGATGTGCTGGGCGATGCCCTTGGCGACCTCGGCGTTCGGCTTGTCCAGCTCGACGAGGACACCGATCTGCGGGGGCAGGTCGGGCATCGTGCGGTGCATGTACGCGAGCACGAAACCGTCGGCGTACTGCGCGAAGCGCTCCAGGACGATCTTCTCGCCCAGGTTGGCGTTGGCCTCGTCCACGAACGCCTGGACGGTCTTGCCGGGCTCGATCTCGGAGGCGAGCAGGGCGTCCAGGTCCGCGTAGGAGGACTTGGTGACGTGCTCGGCGATGGCGTTGGCGGCGGCCTGGAACTTCTCGCCCTTGGCGACGAAGTCCGTCTCGCACTTCAGCTCGACGAGGACGCCGGAGGAGTTGTCGTCGGCGATGATCGAGACGACGGCGCCGTTCTCGGCGGACCGGCCCTCGCGCTTGGCGACGCCCTTCTGGCCCTTGATCCGGAGCGCCTCGACAGCCTTGTCGACGTCGCCCTCGGCCTCGTCCAGGGCCTTCTTGCAGTCCATCATGCCGGCGCCGGTGAGCTCGCGGAGCTTCTTGACGTCAGCGGCGGTGTAGTTCGCCATGAGTCGTTAAGTCTTTCTCGAAGTCGGGAGATCTGCCCGATCCACGAACCACACGGAGATGTGGAACGCGAATCTATGGATGAACGGCGGGGGCGTACGGGATGTCGCCGCCCCCGCCGTCAACGCTGACGGGTCAGGCCTGCTCGGCGTCCGCGGCGGGGGCCTCGACAGCCGGCGCCTCGGCCGAGGGGGCCTCGACAGCGGCCTCGGCGGCGACCGGAGCCTCGGCCTGCTCGGCGTCGGCGACCTTCTCGGTCTCGGCGGAGGTCTGGACCTCGGGCTCGTCGGCCTTCTTCTCGCCCTCGAGCAGGTCGCGCTCCCAGGCCGCGAGCGGCTCGCCGGCGGCCTTGTCGCCCTTGCCCTCGGTGGCGACACCGGAGCGGGAGATGAGGCCCTCGGCGACGGCGTCGGCGATCACGCGGGTGAGCAGGGTGACGGAGCGGATCGCGTCGTCGTTGCCCGGGATCTTGTAGTCGACCTCGTCGGGGTCACAGTTGGTGTCGAGGATGGCGACGACCGGGATGTTGAGCTTCCGGGCCTCACCGACCGCGATGTGCTCCTTCTTGGTGTCCACGATCCAGACGGCGCTGGGCACCTTGGACATCTCGCGGATACCACCGAGGGTCTTCTCCAGCTTGGCCTTCTCGCGCGACAGCACGAGAAGCTCCTTCTTGGTCAGACCGGACGCGGCGACGTCCTCGAAGTCGATCTGCTCGAGCTCCTTGAGGCGCTGCAGACGCTTGTAGACGGTCGAGAAGTTGGTGAGCATGCCGCCCAGCCAGCGCTGGTTGACGTAGGGCATGCCGACGCGGGTGGCCTGCTCCGCGATGGCCTCCTGCGCCTGCTTCTTCGTGCCGACGAACATGACCGTGCCGCCGTGGGCGACGGTCTCCTTGACGAACTCGTAGGCGCGGTCGATGTACGACAGCGACTGGAGCAGGTCGATGATGTAGATGCCGTTGCGCTCGGTGAAGATGAAGCGCTTCATCTTCGGGTTCCAGCGACGGGTCTGGTGACCGAAGTGGACGCCGCTCTCCAGCAGCTCCCGCATCGTGACGACGGCCATGGCCGTATCTCCTTGAATTTCTCGGTTGTGCCGCGGGTACCGGACGGTTCCCGCGCCTGACGCCCGTTTGCGCTGTGCCACGAAGGACCGAGAAGCGCTGACTCAGATCGTGTTACTGACCTGATGTCGGGGCGTGCGAAGTCGACCCGGTGACCCGGATCGCCAAGGGAAGTGTACGGGACCCGCAGGGCACCGGGTGACGCCGCTGTCCACAACCCGTGAGTAATCCACAGGTACCGGCCATGATCGGCGCTTTGCGGGATGGTTCGGTCATGTGCGCGATGCGACGAACGATGCGGTGGCTGCCGCTGCTTCTCATGGTGGCCGGAAACTGGACCTGGACCTGGACCGGGACGGGCGCCCTGGCCCGGGCGGAGCCTCCCCCGCCCGGGCCCCCGCCGGCGACGGTCCCGGTGATCGGCCGCGCCTGGCCGGTGGGGGTACGGCCGCCGGTCCTGCGGGGCTGGGAGCCGCCGGCCACGGTGTACGGCCCCGGGCACCGCGGGGTGGATCTCGGCGCCCCGCCCGATGCCGAGGTCCGGGCGGTGGCGGCGGGCCGGGTCTCCTTCGCGGGGCGGGTGGCGGGGCGGGGCGTGGTCGCGGTGCGACTGGCCGGGACGGACCTGCGCACGACCTACGAACCGGTGACGGCGCGGGTGCGGAAGGGGCAGGAGGTGGCGGCGGGCCAGGTGGTGGGAACGGTGGAGCGGTCGGGGTCGCACTGCGGCGCGGGGGCGTGCGTGCACTGGGGACTGCTCGACGGGGACGTCTACGTGAACCCGCTCCTGCTCTTGCCCCCGTGGCTGCTGAACGGGGGTCCGGCCAGACTTCTGCCGGTACTGGGGGTGCCGTTCCCTGAGGGCTGACGGGTGCGGGGGGGGCGGCCCGGATCGGGGGCGCGGGTCGGGGTCGGGGTCGGGGCGCGGGCGGCCCTCGCCTCAGCCCTGTACGCCCCGCAGCGCCATGGCCACGGCCGCGTTCGTGATGACCGTCGGGTCCTCCGCCGCGCCCAGCTCGATGCGCCGTACCGCCGCGTCCACGACCCCCTGTACCAGCATCGCCGCCAGCCGGGGCTGCTCGTGCCCCAGCTCCGCCAGCGCCTCCACGATCATCGCGACCAGTCCGCCGTGCGCGGCCCGGATCTTCTCCCGTGCCCCCGCGTCCAGCTCGCTCGCCGAGATCGCGACCACGGCCCGGTGCCGCCGGTCCCCGACCAGCGCCAGCTGCTGCCGCACATAGGCCTCGACCTTGTCCTCGCCCGAGACCGCGCGTTCCATGGCCGCCTCGACCTCGGCCGCCCACACCGGGAAGTCGACCTCGCACAGCTCCTCGACCACCGCGGCCCGGGAACGGAAGTACTCGTACACGGACGAGCGGGCCAGGCCCGTGCGCTCGGCGAGCGCGGGGAACGTCAGCGCCTCCGTCCCGCCCTCGGAGAGGAGGGACCGCGCCGCGTCCAGCAGGGCGGCTCGCTGCATCGACCGGTGCTCGGCCACGGAGGCCGCTCGAATCCTTGGCACGTCAACCACTCTACGGACGCACCGCGCCGGACGGGAGTCAGCACGACGGGGACACGGGTCACTCCCGGCGGCCACGCCCGGGAAACAGCAGTTCAGAGCGGAGACATGGCGAGAGAACACCGAGAGGACACGTTCAGCGGCCGAAACTCGCCAGTTTCGCCCGCAGCTGCAGCACCGACTTCGTGTGGATCTGGCTGACCCGGCTCTCGGTGACCCCGAGCACGTTGCCGATCTCGGCGAGCGTGAGTCCCTCGTAGTAGTAGAGGGTCACCACGGTCTTCTCGCGCTCCGGCAGCGTGTTGATGGCCCGCGCCAGAAAGCGTCGCAGCTCGCGGTCCTCGGCCACCTCCACCGGGTTGTCCGCGGCGGTGTCCTCCAGCGTGTCCATGACGCTCAGACCGTCGCCGCCCTCACCCCCGACGTGCAGCAGCTCCTCCAGCGCCACCACGTTGGCCAGCGACAACTGGCTGAAGACGGCGTGGAGTTCGTCCACCTCGATGCCCAGCTCGGCGGCCACCTCGCCCTCCGAGGGCGTCCTGCGCAACCGGGCCTCCAGCGTCGCGTACGCCCGCTCGACGTTGCGCGCCTTCTGCCGTACCGAGCGGGGGATCCAGTCCAGCGCGCGCAGCTCGTCGATCATCGCGCCCCGGATCCGGGTGATCGCGTACGTCTCGAACTTGATCTCCCGGTCGACGTCGAACTTGTCGATCGCGTCGATCAGCCCGAACACCCCGGAGGAGACGAAGTCGGCCTGTTCCACATTGGGCGGCAGACCGACGCTCACCCGTCCCGCCACGTACTTCACCAGCGGCGAGTAGTGCAGGATCAGCTGTTCCCGCAGCCGGTCGTCCCCCGTCGCCTTGTACGACCGCCACAGCTCGTCGAGTGTCGAGGGAGCGGGCGGCCGCACGCTGCCACCGTCGCGGGCGGCTGGGGGGATCGCCGCCCGGTCGGACCCGGAGGTGTGCTGGGGCATTCGTCGCCTTGTGCCGTTCTGCCGTGAAGTGCCAGGAAGTGCCGTGATGTGTCGCGAAGAGGGTGAGCGGAGGGTGAAGGACGCGGATGGGCGGGGTGTCGGTTCGGTGCCGGTTGGCGCGATCTGCGCCAGGGCTTTCGTGAGCGTAGCGTGACTGAGGAGTCGCGGTGTGCGAACCCTGAGGCGCCACCCCTGCGCGAACCCCCTGCACGGCGCGTCCCGCACGGCTCGGCGTATCGCTCTGCGTGACCGCCTGGAGGTGTCAACTCCGGGAATTCCCAAGGGCGTCGGGTGTTCCCCCGGACGGCCGAACACGCTCGGTCAGCGCGGACTCCGACCCGCGCGGACCGAGATCATCGCCTGGCGTGTCAACTTCCAGCCGTCGCCGTGTCGTTCGACGTACCCGAGTGCTCGGAGTTCGTACAGCCTCGCGACGGCTTCGTCCTCGGACGTCTGAGCGCCCCGTGCCACCTCTTCGGGTGATGCCGGCCGATCCCCCGGCAGTGCGGCGAGGACCCGCCGGGCACCCGGTTCCAGCAGGTCACGCGGGAGGACGGGACCGCGTCTGAGCGGTGCCAGCTCACCCATGTCGCCCACGAGTTCGACGACTTCCGCGGCGTCGGTGACTACGGTGGCCTCCCCTCTCAGCAACTCGTGCACCCCGGCCGAGAGGCCGCTGGTGGCGGGTCCGGGCACGCCCATGGTGAACCGGCCGAGCCGCTGTGCCGCTCGCGCGGTGACCAGCGAGCCACTGCGGTGGGCGGCCTCCACGACGACGGTCCCCCTGGTCAGCGCGGCGATGACCCGGTTGCGGAGTACGAACCTGCGTTGCGTCGGATGCTCGCCCGGCGGCAACTCGCCCACCACCAGGCCTTGTTCCGCGATCCGGCCGATCAACTCCGTGTGGCCGCGCGGGTAGGGCCGGTCGACCCCGCAGGCCAGCACCGCGACCGTGGCACCGCCGGCGCCGAGGGCACCGCGGTGGGCGGCGCCGTCCACGCCGTAGGCGCCGCCGGACACCACCACCCAGCCGCGTTCGGCGAGCCCCGCGGCGAGGGTGGCCGCCATGTGCGCGCCGTACTCGGTGCAGGCCCGCGCGCCGACCACGGCGACGGCCCGCAGCGCCCACAGCCGCAGACTGGGCCGCCCTCGCACCCACAGCCCGAGCGGACGGCCGTCCCCGAGGTCGTCGAGCTGGGTGGGCCATTCGGCGTCCCCCGGGGCGACGAAACGCACGCCGGCCCGCGCCGCCGCCCCGAGGTCCCGCTCCGGGTCGGCGTGCCCGGCTCTGGCGCGCAGGCCCGCCCAGCGTTTCTCGCCCACTCCGGGCAGCGCCGTCGCCCCGTCCGCCCGCAGCCGCCGGACCACCTCCCGGACCCCGTACTCCCGAAGCCACCGCCCGCCGGTCTCGTCGCCGGGTTCGATGACCCTGGTGAGCAGGATCCGGGAGAGCGGCCCGTCGTCGCTCATGGCGCGGTCCTCTCCAGGACCGCGCCGCGCCGGACGCCGGTGCGCAGTTCCAGGGCCAGGTTGACGTCGTTGACCGTGGGACGGTCGTGGCCTGCCAGGTCGGCCAGGGTCCAGGCGACCCGCAGCACCCGGTCCAGGCCGCGGGCGGTGAGCAGACCCCGGTCGAGATCCAGCTCGGCCTTGGCGAGCGCGCCGGGCTGTACCTGCCAGCGGGTGCGTAGTTCGTGGCCGGGCACCTCGCTGTTGGTGTGCCAGGGCAGACCGTCGTAGCGGTGGGCCGCCCGCTCCCGGGCCGCGCGGACCCGGTCGGCCACGGTCGCGGAGGACTCGGCGCCGGTGTGCAGCCGCAGCAGTTCCTCGCGGGCGACCGGTTCGACGGTGACCCTGAGGTCCACCCGGTCCAGCAGGGGGCCGGAGAGCCGGGCCCGGTACCGCCTGATCGAGGAGGGCCGGCACTCGCAGGTGTCGCCGGGGCTGCCGTACCGGCCGCAGGGGCAGGGATTGGCGGCCAGGACCATCAGGAACCTGGCCGGCATCCGCAGCATCCCGGCGGCCCGGGCGACCACGACGTGCCCGGACTCCAGGGGCTGGCGCAGGGCGTCCAGGACGCTGGCGTGGAACTCGGCCGCCTCGTCCAGGAAGAGCACGCCGTGGTGGGCCAGGGACACCGCCCCGGGCCGTGGCAGGCCGGTGCCGCCGCCGACCAGGGAGGCCATCGTGGCCGAGTGGTGCGGAGCGCAGTAGGGCGCCCTGTCCACGAGGGGCTGGCCCGGTGGCAGCATCCCGGCGACCGAGTGGACGGCGGTCACCTCCAGGGACTGCTGCCGGCTCAGTTCGGGCAGCAGTCCCGGCAGCCGCTCGGCGAGCATGGTCTTGCCCGCGCCCGGCGGACCCTTGAAGAAGACGTGGTGGCGTCCGGCCGCCGCCACCTCCAGCGCGGCCCTGGCCACCGGCTGCCCGGCGACATCGGCCAGGTCGGGGGCGTGGTCGCCGGTGGTCGTGCCGGTGCCGAGCCCCATGCCGGGAAGGGCCAGCCCCGCGAGGAAGGGGTCGGAGCGGATCTCGCCGGGCACGGGTTCCTCGTCGGGCACCGGTTCGTCGGTGAGGACCGCGATCAGCTGGCGCAGGCTGCGCACGCCGAGCACCGACACGCCGGGCACCAGCGAGGCCTCGGGTGCCGCGCTCTCGGGGACGACCACCTGCTCGTATCCGGCGTCGGCGGCGGCCAGTACGGCCGGCAGGATGCCGCGTACGGGGCGCACCCGCCCGTCCAGACCCAGTTCGCCGATCATCACGATCTCGGCGAGCACCCGGGGGTCGATCCGTTCGGCCGCGCCGAGCACGGCGGCGGCGACCGCCAGGTCGAAGCCGCTGCCGCTCTTCGGCACCGACGCCGGGCTCAGCCCCACCGTGAGCTTCTTCGAGGGCCAGGGGGCTCCCGAGTTGACCACCGCCGCCCGGACCCGGTCCTTGCTCTCCGTCAGGCTCTTGTCCGGCAGCCCCACGAGTGTGAAGGCCGCCACGCCGGGTTCCAGGTCTGCCTGGACCTCCACCACCACGCCCTCGACGCCCACCAGCGCCACCGAGCACGTCCGCGCGAACCCCATCTCACGCCACCCCCCGGACGTGCTGGACCACGGGGGCCCCGCGTCGCGGCAGGAGGACGCCGACCAGGTCGATGCGGACACCGCCCGGCGGCGCTCCTCCATGCGCGTGGATCCACTGCTCGGCCAGGGCCCGCAGGCGCTCCGCCTTGCGGGGGGTCACTGCGGCCATGGGGTGTTCGAAGGGTCCGGCCCGCCGGGTCTTGACCTCGCAGACCACCAGGACCTCACCGTCCCGTGCCACGATGTCGATCTCGCCCGTCCTGCCGCAGCGCCAGTTGCGCTCCAGGATCCTCAGACCGGCGTCCGTCAGCCGCCGCGCGGCCACCCTCTCGCCGTACCTGCCGAGTGCTCCGCGTGCCCGGTTCGTGTTCATGTCGGCACCACCTCCGGCGCCAACCGTCACGCGTCTCCGGCCCCGGAGTGGATCTTGGTGGACTACCCGGCGGTTGTGGACAACTCCGTCACCCGCACGAGTGAGGCCAGGCGTGCTCCGGGTCCGGCTCAGCCGCCCGGGAGTTCCAGATCGGTCTTGTTCAGCTCCTCGATGTTCACGTCCTTGAACGTCAACACACGAACCTGCTTCACGAAGCGGGCCGGCCGGTACATGTCCCAGACCCAGGCGTCCGCCATGGACACTTCGAAGAACACCTCACCCTGGACCGAGTGCACCTGCATCTCGTAGTCGTTGGTGAGGTAGAAGCGCCGCTCGGTCTCGATCACGTATTTGAACAGACCGACGACATCGCGGTACTCCCGGTAGAGCTTCAGCTCCATCTCGGTCTCGTACTTTTCGAGGTCCTCGGCGCTCATGGCATGTTCCCCTTCAGCCGTGCGATCCCACCATTGTGCGCCAGTACCGCGCGCCCCTAGACGATTTCCGTGTCGAGGGTGACGGGCCTGACGGGGGGACCTTCGTCGAGCAGCCTACGGAACAGCTCGGCGAGTCTGGTCGGATACACCGTCTCATGCGCCCGGGTCAGTTCCGGGCACGTCCACCAACGCGCTCCCACGACACTGCGCCGCTCCAGCTCGGTCAGGGCGGTGGCCCCGGGCATCCCCTCGGAAATATGCGTGGTCCGGGCCAGGTAGTACCACTCGTCCTGCTCCCAGCGCCGGCCGGCGAACGGGAAGGAGCACATCCGGCGCCACAGCAGCGGACCGAGTTCGACGTCCGTGATGCCGGTCTCCTCGGCGAGTTCCCGCAGCGCGGCCTGCTCACGGGTCTCGTCGCCCTCCAGTCCCCCGCCGGGCGTGAACCACCAGTCGTCGGCCGGGTCGTCCGGTTCGTGGCCGTGCAGGAGCAGGATGCGGTCGTCGGGGTCGAGCAGGACCACCCGGGCCACCTTGCGCGGGGCGCCCGGGGAACCCTCCGCGAGCGCCTCAGCGGCCACCGGCGGACTCCGTACGGCCACGGGCGCGGGAGCGGCCCACCAGGCCGGCGATCGGGCCGTACGCGCCGCCCGCGAGCACCAGCACGGCACCGGCGACGATCATGACCTCGATGGGGCGCACCGGGCCCGGCTGGGAGAGGGCGCCCAGGGTCTCGAATCCGGTCGGGCGCTTGAGCAGGCCCTTCATGGGCCACACCACGGAGTCCACGCGGGCGTGCACGGCGCTGCGGGCCACCGTGCCTTTCGCCGCGTCCGTGAGGTGGGCGGTGGAGTCCAGGGAGCCCTGGCGCTCGTCACCGAGGAGGAAGAGCCTGCCCTTGGGCACGGTGACGCTCGGGAAGCCCTGGAGCTCGGCCTGACTGCCGGCCGGCAGGTAGGGCTCGTCGATCTGCTTGCCGTTGACGGTCAGCTTGCCGTCCGTGCAGCAGGCGACGGTGTCGCCGCCGACCGCCACCACGCGCTTGACGACGTCCGCGTTGGAGACCCAGCTGGTGTCGCGGAAGACGACGACGTCCCCCCGGCGCACCTCGCTGCCGTCGATGCGCCGGCCGAGGACCCGGTCCCCGACGTCGATGGTCGGGGTCATGGAGCTGGTGGGCACGGTGTAGGGCCGGTAGACCACCGCGGCCCAGCCGAACCCGCCGAGGAAGAGCACGAGGCCCAGGGCGACGGCGATCCCGGACAGGCGGTTTCCGAGTCTGCTGCCGGCCTGCGCCGTACCGGTACCGGTGCCTCCGCTGCGCGGGGCCGTACGTATCGTGCTCTCGCCACTCATGAGGCCGCACCCTACCCGGCGGTACCGGGCGGGGGCAGTCCTTCTTCTCCGCCCCTGGTCACAAGCTCCCCAAGGGTTTCACACGGACCGGTCAGCGCTTGCCCGCGGCGGCCGGCCGCTGCCCGAACTTCGACCCGGTCCGCTCTCCCCGCCGGCGGCGCCACACCGCGATCGGCAGGACCGCCGCGACGGCCACGCCCTCCGGGGCCACCGAGAGGGAGGCCGCGGCGGACGACTGGGTGTTGATGCCGCTCTGGTCGAAGGTGTCCGGGATCGGCAGGGTGCCCCAGCGGTTGATCGGCCAGGCCTTGACGATGGCACGGCCGACGACGTCCTTGACCGGGACCATGCCGTGGTGGCTGTCGGACTGGTTGTACCGGGAGTCGCGGGAGTTCTGGCGGTGGTCGCCCATCACCCAGATGTAGCCCTTGGGCACCTTCACCGTGAACTGACCGCCCTGGTCGTCGACGCTGCACGGGGTGTTGCCCGGGTACACGTAGGGCTCGTTCAACGCATGGCCGTTGACCATGAGCGGGCCGCTGTTCTTGCAGGAGACGGTGTCGCCGCCGACGCCGATGACCCGCTTGATGAGGTCCTTCTCCTCGGCGGAGGGCATCAGGCCGATCCAGCTGAGGAACGTCTGGACGGCGTTCGGCTGGGGCGTGGGCTCGCCGGCCAGCCAGTCGTCCGGGTCGTGGAAGACCACGACCTCGCCACGGTCCGGCTCGGAGCCGAACCACGGGGTGAGCTTGTCGACCAGGACCCGGTCACCCTGCTGGAGGGTGTTCTGCATCGAGTCCGACGGGATCGAGAACGCCTGCACCAGGAACGTCTTGATCAGCAGCGCCAGCACCAGCGCGATGCCGATCAGGATCGGCAGCTCCTTCCAGAAGGAGCGGGGCTTCTTCGGTGCGGACGCCGCCGAGTCGCCCGCGTCCCTGTCCGTGTCCCCGCCGCCACCGCCGGGGTACGGGCCGCCCGCCGGACCGCCGCCCCCGGTCGGACCACCGTCATCGCCGGAGGTGGAACCACCGTCGACGGGGGGGACATTCTCCACGGGGCGCCCGCTGTGCTCCTCGCCGTCGTGTCCCGACCGTGCGCCAACCGCCACATCCCCCACGCCAACTCCTTACTCCGTGCCGCCGCCCGCGCCACACCCGGCGCAGGCCCACCACTCCCATAACGAGCGGGAGTTCCGCAGGGCTCGGGAGTTGGATGTATCCGTTCGGACCGTCGGAGGCAACCCTATGCGACAGCCGGGGACCCGCGGTCGACCCCGACACGGAGTTGGAAACGCTTGCGAAGGTTTTAGGTTCGTCGAGCGAGGCCCAGTGCCCGAACGGCCAGCCGATCCACTTGGCCCGGCCCACCACCAGGCTCACCGGGACGGTGCCGCCGTAGTCGGTGTCCTGGTGCGCCCGAGAGTCCGCCGAGTTGCCGCGGTGGTCGCCCATCACCCACAGCCGCCCCTGCGGCACGGTGATGTCGAACTCGGTGGCCGACGGGGCGTTCCCCGGATACAGGTAGTCACCCTCGGTGAGCGGCACGCCGTTGACGGTGACCCGTCCCTGCGCGTCGCAGCACTTGACACGGTCGCCGCCGACGCCGATGACCCGCTTGATGAGGTCCTTCTCGTTGGCGGAGGGCAGCAGGCCGATGAAGGTGAGCCCTTCCTTGACCTGCTTGACGCCGATCGGGTCGTTCGCCTTGGTGGTCTGCTCGTCGGCCAGCCAGCCGCCCGGGTCGTGGAAGACGACGACGTCACCGCGGTGCGGCTCGGAGCCGAACCAGGGGGTGAACTTGTCGACGAGCACCCGGTCGCCGATGCGGATCGTCTGTTCCATCGAACCGGAGGGGATCACGAAGGCCTGGACGAGGAAGGTCTTCAGCACCAGGGCTATCAGGACGGCCACGCCGACCAGCAGCGGTATCTCCCGCATCGCGCCGCGGCGGCGCTTGCGCTTGACCTTGCGCTGCAGCTTGCGCCGCTCCGCGCGGGACCGGCCCGAGGACGGGGCGGAGGAGCGCCGGAGCCCGGTGGGCAGGAGGTTCGCGGTGGCGTCCTCGGGCACGCCGCGCGGTTTGCCGCGGTTACCCATGGGCCGCTCCCGCCCCCTTCGGCTCCGGCTCCGCCGGGGCGCTCGACGGCACGCGCGCGTAGGCGGCGGGACGGGTGAGGCGGGTCCAGTGGGCGTACGGCCAGACGATCCAGTCGGCCCGGCCGATCACGTCCCCCACCGGGATCATGCCGCCGCCCGGTGAGCCCAGGTGGTCGCGGGAGTCGCTGGAGTCGCTGCGGTGGTCACCGAGGACGAAGAGCGTGCCGTTGGGGACCTCGACGTAGAAGGGCACGGTGGACGGGGTGTCCCCGGGATAGAGGAACGCGGTCTCGTCGACCGGCCGGCCGTTCACCTCGATCCTCCCTTCCTTGTCGCAGCAGACCACACGGTCCCCTCCCACACCGACAACGCGTTTGATGTAGTCGGCGTCCCCGAAGTATCCGGTGCCGTCGAACACGACGACATCGCCCCGGCGCGGCTCGGCACCGAAACGGTACGCCAACTTATTTACGAGAACCCGGTCCCCGATCCTCAATCCCTGTTCCATGGATCCGCTGGGAATCTGGAACGGTTGCGCCACGAACGCGTTGAGAACGAGCAAAAACGCCAGGCAGGTGAGGAGGGTCAGGGCGATCCGGCCGCCCGGCAGCCAGTCGGCGACCCGCGTCAGGAACGCGAAACGCGACCGGTCCTCCGTGGCCTCCGGTTCGGGGCTGGAGGAGCGGTCGCGCTCCGTCGGCTGTGCTTCGGTGTCCATCGCAGCCAGATGCTATCCGGCCCCGGTAAGACACCTTCTTGTCGGCTCGCTCGCCCACGGCTCGCGAGCGACGAGACGCGCGATCAGTTGTCGCGCTTCTCCTTGATCTTCGCGGCCTTGCCGCGCAGGTCGCGCAGGTAGTACAGCTTGGCGCGACGCACGTCACCGCGGGTGACGAGCTCGATCTTCTCGACGATCGGGGTGTGCACCGGGAAGGTGCGCTCGACGCCGACGGAGAAGGAGACCTTGCGGACCGTGAAGGTCTCGCGGACACCGCTGCCCTGGCGGCGGATCACAACGCCCTTGAACTGCTGCACACGGGAGCGGTTGCCCTCGATGACGCGGACGTGGACGTTGACGGTGTCACCCGGGCGGAAGGCCGGGACGTCGCTGCGCAGCGACGCGGAGTCGACGGTGTCGAGGAGGTGAGCCATTGTTCTTCTGCTTTCTTCGCCGATGCCACAGGTCATCGACGGGAACTAGAGGTTCTCGGAGATGGGCCGGGCCGTCGGGATGGGCGTCGTCTCCCCCTGTGGCAGGGGCGCACACCGGACGGTTCACGGCACAACAGCCGCCTATTCTTCCACGCCGGCGGCCCGGCGCCAAAATCGGCCGTGGGACGCCCCGTCCGGGTCGGGTGCCCAGCCCAGGATGGAGAGCATCTCGCGGTCCTTCTTGTCGAACGCCTTGGGGTCGCAGCGCTCGATCAGGTCGGGCCGGTGCGCGGTCGTGCGCTTCAGCGCCTCGTCGCGGCGCCAGCGGGCGATCTTCCCGTGGTGGCCGCTGAGCAGCACCTCCGGGATGTCGCGCCCCCGCCACTCGGGCGGCTTGGTGTAGACGGGGCCTTCCAGGAGGTTGGCCATGGCGCCGGGCGCGAAGGAGTCGTCCCGGTGCGACTCGGCGTTGCCGAGGACGCCGGGCAGCAGTCTGGCCACGGCCTCCGTGACGACGAGGACGGCGGCCTCGCCGCCGGCGAGCACGTAGTCGCCGATGGACACCTCGTGGACCGGCATCCGGGTGGCGTACTCGTCGATCACCCGGCGGTCGATGCCCTCGTAGCGGGCCGGCGTGAAGATCAGCCAGGGCTGCTCGGAGAGTTCGACCGCCAGGTCCTGGGTGAAGGGGCGGCCGCTGGGGGTGGGCACGATCAGGACGGGGCGGTGCGCGCCGGTCTCGTAGCCGTCGGCGAGGACGGTGTCGAGGGCGTCGCCCCAGGGCTCGGTCTTCATGACCATGCCGGGCCCGCCGCCGTACGGGGTGTCGTCGACCGTGTTGTGCCGGTCGTACGTCCAGCTGCGCAGGTCGTGCACACGCACGTCGAGCTGTCCGCGCGCGCGTGCCTTGCCGACGAGCGAGACGTTCAGGGGTTCGAGGTACTCGGGAAAGATCGTGACCACGTCGAGGCGCATCGCTTTACGACTCCTCCCGCGAGGAGGCGGTCTCGGCCCGGTCGTCGATCAGGCCGGGCGGAGGCGTGATGACCGCCTTCTGCTCCGCCAGGTCGATCTCGGCGACGATCTCCTCGACGAACGGGATCATCACCTCGCTGCCGTCGGGCCGCTCCACGATGAACAGGTCCTGGGAGGGCAGGTGCGAGATCTCGGTGATCCGGCCGACCTCGGTGCCGTCCGCGGTGACCACGTCCAGGTCGATGAGCTGGTGGTCGTAGTACTCGTCCTCGTCCTCGGGCAGCTCCTCCGGATCGATCTCGGCGATCAGGAGGGTGTTGCGCAGGGCCTCGGCGCCGGTGCGGTCCTCGACGCCCTCGAAGCGCAGCAGGAGACGGCCGCTGTGCACCCGGCCCGTGCCGATGGTGAGCGGTCCCACGCCGGCGGGATCGGTGGCGAGTACGGCGCCGGGCGCGAGCCTGAGCTCCGGCTCGTCGGTACGTACCTCGACGGTGACCTCGCCCTTGATGCCGTGGGCGCGGCCGATCCGCGCGACTACCAGCTGCACTGTGCCTGTTCTCCTGTCATACGACTACGGGCCGGGGACGGCCCAGTGGCCCTCCCCGGCCCGAGCCGGTTGCGATGAAGCGTCAGCGGACGTGGTCCACGTCGACGAGGTCGACGCGGACTCCGCGACCGCCGATGGCGCCCACGACGGTACGCAGGGCGCGAGCGGTACGGCCGTTGCGACCGATCACCTTGCCGAGGTCGTCGGGGTGCACCCGGACCTCCAGCACGCGCCCGCGGCGCAGGTTGCGCGAGGCGACCTGCACATCGTCGGGGTTGTCGACGATGCCCTTCACGAGGTGCTCAAGCGCCTCTTCGAGCATGCTGCTCAGGCCTCGGTCGACTCGGACTCAGCCGCGGCCTCGTCCTTCTTCTCAGCCTTCTTCTTCTGGGTGATCGCCTCACCCTTGCCCTCGTCGTCACCGCCGAGCGCCTCGAACGTCGGACGCGCGGCCTTCGGAGCGGCGACGAGCAGCGGCGCCGGGGCGGGCTCGCCCTTGAACTTCTGCCAGTCGCCGGTCTTCTTCAGGATGGCGAGCACGGGCTCGGTCGGCTGGGCGCCGACGCCGAGCCAGTAGGCGACGCGGTCGGCGTCGACCTCCATGACCGACGGGTTGTAGGTCGGGTGGTACTTGCCGATCTCCTCGATCGCACGGCCGTCACGGCGGGTGCGGGAGTCGGCGACGACGATGCGGTAGTGAGGCGAACGGATCTTGCCCAGACGCTTCAGCTTGATCTTGACTGCCACGGGAGTGGATTCTCCTGGATTTGACGTGTTTGGGCACGGCGAGACTGCCGCGTGGGGTTGCGGTACCCGAGTGCCCGATGGACGCGTCAGCCGGAGGAGAGAGGGGTCCTGTGCGGCTGTCGAGTACAGCTAGCCATTGTGCCACACCCTGGAGGGCGCTCCTGCCGACGGCGGGGTGAGGGGCTCTGGGCACGCCTCGGGCGCACCCGGCGCGGAGGTGTGATGCGTCGGGTGCGCTGCCGGCGGGAGAGCGGGGTGCGGTGACGAGGGCGGCTACGACTGCCACGAGCAGCCGTGTGCTCAGCTCGCCGCCGCTCCCACGACCTCCGGGATGCGGAACGGCTTGCCGCAGCCGCCGCACACGATGGGCGCCTGGGCCAGGACCGACGGCACCACGCGGACGTTGCGGCCGCAGTCGCACACCGCCTTGACCCGGACTCCGCCGCCGGACGAGCCGTGACGGGCGGCCGGACCGCGGAAGGTGCGGGAGGTGTCGGCGGAGGTCGCCACCGTGTGGGCCTTGAGGGCCCGCTGCAGCCTCTCGATGGTCGGCCGGTAGCGGCGCTTGGCCTCGGGGTTGAGCGTGACCAGCGAGAAGCCGCTGCTGGGGTGCGGCTCGTCGGGGTGGTCCAGGCCCAGCTCCTCGGCGATCGCGAGGAATCTGCGGTTGTGGTAGCGGCCGGCCCGGGAGGTGTCGCGCACCCCACGGGATGCGGCGATGCCGTGGACTGCCTCATGGAGCAGTCGTTCGAAGGAGAGTTCGTGACCGCACGCGGACGACGACTCTCCGATCAGGGACTCCGGCGCGGCGAGATCCGGCAGCTCGGGGTGGTACCGCTGAATGTCGGCCCACGCCTCTGCCAGCTCCGCGGCGAGAACAGGTGGTGTCTGTGTCGTGCTCACGTAATGAGAACGAGCGGGAGTGCCCCTGTGTTCCTATTCCGGGCCATCCCAAATAATTTGCACGTACCCGTCAGTTGGCACTGATGCGTGGAGACGAGTACGGGTGCGCTGATCTGCGGAGAAGCCGCACAGCTCATACCAAGCCGGTGCGTAGCCTGACGTACGACCCGACGCGTATCCCCGGCGTAGGGGCCGGGGCGGCCGTGCCCGGCGGATGCGCAAGAGACCTTTCGGCCGCTCTGGTGGCCGAGGTCGTCATCCTGGTCAGCGCCCGGGGCGGCCCAGACGTTACCCGGCGCCCGCCGTCACCCCGCACCGGCCCCGCTCCGGCGGCCGGGCACCGTGCGGCACCGAGCCGGGCGACCATGGCCAAAACCGCCGTCCAGAGGTCCGATGGTAGAGCCACACGTTGCCGGGATGTGAAATCTCGCCACTGTCATAGTCCATGCACAAGCGGTGACCCGCACCCTCTGGACGCCACCGCGAGCCCGGAGTTACCTGGCATACGTGGGAAGTGCGAGCGCACGGCACGGGGGCCACGGAATCGGTCAGTGCGTAACTCTCGGCGGATTGGGGCGCTTACCTATGACACCTACGCTCGTGCGGCATCACCCGTCTCACGCGGACTCCGCACCCCGCGTGAACCTGGGCGCACGCGCGCGTGACTGGTCCGAGATCCAGGAGCGGATGCTGGTGCCGCTCTACGAGACCGTCCACGAGCGACTCGAAGTGGGTCCCGCCACCCGGCTGCTCGGTCTGCGCTGCGGCTCGGGTCTGGCCCTGCTGCTGGCGGCGGCCAGAGGCGCCTCGGTGACCGGTGTCGACTCCTCCCCCGAACGCCTCGCCCTCGCACGCGAGCGCCTGCTGCCCGAGTCGGTCCGCGGGCCACGCGCGCGGGGCGCCGGCCCCCGGATCGTCATGGGCGGCCCGGCGGACGCGGCGGACCCGCAGGCCGCCGCGTACGACGTGATCACCGCGTTCGACCCGATCGGCTGCCTGGCCGGCGACGCCGGAGGGCTCGGCGGACTGCTCACCGAGGCGACGCCCCTGGCGGCGCACGGGGCGGCGGTGGTGCTGGTCGGCTGGGGTCCGCCGGAGCGCTGCGCGACCTCGTCCGTGCTGCGGGTGGCCGCGAAGCTGGCGGAGCCGCTGCACGGCGCGGGAGGCTGGCGGCCGGCCTGCCGCGACGACCTGGAGGAGGTCGCCCAGCGGGCCGGACTGCGGATCGACGGATCCGGCCGGGTCTCCTGCCCGTTCGGGTACGCCGACGTGGACAGTGCCGTACGCGGACTGCTGGCGACCGGACTGTTCGACGCGGCGATCGCGGCGAGCGACCTGGAGCAGGTCGAGAAGGAGATGACCGAGGCGCTGCATCCGCACCGGCGTCCGGACGGGACGGTGTGGATGCCGAACGTCTTCCGGTACCTGATCGCTCGCGTGCGCTGACGCCGGTTCGCTCCGCTGGGTGCGCCGTCATCGGCTGTGACCCGTCCGCGGCGCCGTGGGGGCTGGTCGCGCAGTTCCTCCCCCAGCCTCCGGCCGGGGGCACCCCCAGCGCTCCTACGGGGCGCTCAAGACCGGGGCGCGCGAACCGGGGCGCTCAAGACCGAGGCGGTCAGGTCTCCTCGGGGTTCTTGGTGAGGCGGGTGATGCCGGCGATGCGGTATGCGTCCGCCTCCTCCAGTGTCTCGCGTTCCAGCAGGGCCGCGGCCAGCGCGTCCAGCTGGTCGCGGTGGTCGCGGAGTTTGCGGCGGGCCTCCTCGTAGCACTCGTCGACGATCCGGCGCATCTCGGTGTCGATCGCGTCGAGGGTCTGGGGCGCGGCGGCGAGCCCGTAGGCCTGCTGGGCGTCGTTCGGGAGCGCGGAGAGGCGGCCGACCTCCTCGCTCATGCCCCAGCGGGAGACCATCCCGCGCGCGATGTTGGTGACCTGCTCCAGGTCGCTCTCCGAACCGGTGGTGATCACGTCGTAGACGACCTGCTCGGCGGCCATTCCGCCGAGCGCGCCGATGATCCGGCCGCGCAGGTACTCCTCGGTGTACGCGTACTTGTCCGCGTCCGGGGTGGACAGGGTGACGCCGAGGGCGCGGCCGCGCGGCACGATGGTGATCTTGCGGACCGGGTCGGCGCCGGGCTGGAGCATGCCGAGCAGGGCGTGCCCGCTCTCGTGGTAGGCGGTGCGCCTGCGCTCCTCCTCGGGCATCACCAGCGGCCGTTCGGCACCCAGCTGGACCTTCTCCAGCGCCTCCGAGAGGTCGGACTGGGTCACGTTGTCCTGCTGGCGCTTGACGGCGAGCAGGGCGGCCTCGTTGGCGAGGTTGGCCAGTTCTGCGCCGGTCATGCCCGGGGTGGTGCGGGCGACCTGGGCGAGGTCGACGCCCGGGGCGAGCGGGATCTCGCGGGTGTGGATCCGCAGGATGGCCTCGCGGCCGGTGCGGTCGGGAGGTGACACCTGGACCACCCGGTCGAAGCGGCCCGGCCGGGTGAGCGCCGGGTCGAGGATGTCGGCGCGGTTGGTGGCCGCGATGACGATGACGCCCTCGGAGCCGGAGAAGCCGTCCATCTCGGTGAGGATCTGGTTGAGGGTCTGCTCGCGCTCGTCGTGGCCGCCCACCGAGGCACCGCCGCCGCGGGCCCGGCCGATGGTGTCGATCTCGTCGATGAAGATGATGGAGGGGGCGACCTTGCGGGCCTCGGCGAACAGTTCACGGACCCGGGAGGCGCCGACGCCGACGATCATCTCGATGAACTCCGAGGCCGAGGCCGAGAAGAACGGCACCCCCGCCTCACCGGCGACGGCCCGCGCGAGCAGTGTCTTGCCGGTGCCGGGCGGGCCCGCCAGCAGCACACCGCGCGGCATCTTTGCGCCCATCCTGCGGTAGGCGTCGGGGTTCTTCAGGAAGTCGACGACGTCGTTCAGCTCGCCCTCGACCTCGTCGATGCCGGCCACGTCCTCGAAGGTGGTCCGCTGCTGCCCGGGCTCCAGTTCGACCGGCTTGGGCGGCGCCTTGCGGCCCAGCATGCCGCCCGGACCGCCGAGCCCCGCGCTCATCCGGCGCGCGATGAAGACCCACACCGCCACGAGGATGATGATCGGCGCGAGTGAGATCAGCAGGTTGGCGAGGAAGCTGCGGTGCTGGACGACCGGTTCGGCGGTGACCGTGACGTCGTGCTTGGTCAGGTTCGCCCACAGACCGTCGTCGGCGAAGGAGGGCCGCTCGGTGTTGAACTTGGTGTAGTTCCCGCCGCCCTCCGGGTTCTTCCGCTCCTTCTTGAGCTGCCCCTGGATCGAGTCGCCCTTGGCGTAGATCTTGGCGACGTTGCCGTCGTTCACCTGTTTGCTGAACTCGGTGTACGAGATCGTCGGCTCGTCGGCCTCGTCGAAGTAGGACAGCACCAGGTTGGCGAGCAGGTAGACCACCAGGGCGGTCATGATCAGCCGCCACCAGCCGCCGCGCATCCGCCGGCCGCCCGGCGACTGCTGCGGCTCCTCGGGAGCACCCTCGGTACGCCAGGGCTGGTCGGGCGACTTGCGCGGCGGCGCGGGGTTGGTCATATGCGGAAGGTACGACACCGACCAACCCCTGGCACGCGCACAGGTGAAATCAGCCCATGAACCTCAGCGTGGACTTCCGCCCGTGGACTTCGGCTCAGGAACTCCGGCTCATGGCCGTCAGCCCATGAACTTCTTGAACTCGTCCGGCAGCTCGAAGTCCTGCGCGCCCTGCTGCGGCACTCCGAAGGCGTTGCCGCCCTGGGCGGCCGCCTCGCGGCGCTGGGCCTCCTCGAGCTCCTGCTGCTTGCGCTTCATCGGGTTGCCGGAGCGCTGCTTGCCCTTGGCCTGCTTCGGCTGCTTCTTGGTACGGCCGGGGCCGCCGCCCATGCCCGGGATCCCCGGCATGCCGGGCATGCCGCCGCCCTGGGCCATGCGGGACATCATCTTGCGGGCCTCGAAGAACCGCTCGACCAGTCCCTTGACCGCGCTGACCTCGACACCGGAGCCCTTGGCGATGCGGGCGCGGCGGGAGCCGTTGATGATGGTGGGGTCCTGGCGCTCGCCCGGGGTCATCGACTTGATGATCGCGGCGGTGCGGTCGACGTCCCGCTCGTCCAGGTTGTTGATCTGGTCCTTGATCTGGCCCATGCCGGGCAGCATGCCGAGCAGCTTGCTGATGCTGCCCATCTTCCTGACCTGCTCCATCTGGGCCAGGAAGTCGTCCAGGGTGAAGTCCTGGCCCTTCTTGGACGCCAGCTTGGAGGCCATCTTCTCGGCCTCTTCCTGGCTGAACGTCTTCTCCGCCTGCTCGATCAGGGTGAGCAGGTCACCCATGTCGAGGATGCGGGAAGCCATCCGGTCCGGGTGGAAGGCGTCGAAGTCGTCGAGCTTCTCGCCGTTCGAGGCGAACATGATCGGCTTGCCGGTGACCTGGCGGATGGAGAGCGCGGCACCACCGCGGGCGTCACCGTCGAGCTTGGACAGGACCACGCCGTCGAAGCCGACGCCGTCGCGGAAGGCCTCGGCGGTGGTGACGGCGTCCTGGCCGATCATCGCGTCGACGACGAAGAGGATCTCGTCGGGGCTGACCGCGTCCCGGATGTCCGCGGCCTGCCGCATCAGCTCCTGGTCGATGCCCAGGCGGCCGGCGGTGTCCACGATCACGATGTCGTGGACCTTCTGCTTGGCGAACTCGATGGAGTCCTTGGCGACCTTGACCGGGTCGCCGACGCCGTTGCCCGGCTCGGGCGCGTAGACGGCCACACCGGCGCGCTCGGCGACGACGCTGAGCTGGTTGACGGCGTTGGGCCGCTGGAGGTCGGCGGCGACCAGGAGCGGGGAGTGGCCCTGCCCCTTGAGCCAGTGGCCGAGCTTTCCGGCGAGGGTGGTCTTACCGGCACCCTGGAGACCGGCGAGCATGATCACGGTGGGCGGCTGCTTGGCGAACCGCAGCCGCCGGGTCTCGCCGCCGAGGATGGTGACCAGCTCGTCGTTGACGATCTTGAGGACCTGCTGGGCCGGGTTCAGGGCCTTGGAGACCTCGGAGCCGAGGGCCCGTTCCTTGACGTTCTTGATGAACGTGCGGACGACCGGAAGGGCCACGTCGGCTTCGAGGAGCGCGATGCGGATCTCCCGCGCCGTGGCGTCGATGTCCGCTTCGCTCAGACGTCCTTTGCCGCGCAGGTTCTTGAAGGTCGCTGAAAGGCGGTCGGAGAGAGTGTCGAACACGGCGGCGTCGGTCCTCGGAGTCGGGGGCGGTGAGCGTCTTCCAGGATATCCGGCCGCGCAAGGAAGTGGTCCCCGCCTTGCGCAACCGTCCGGTCAGGCCCTCAGCGCCTCCTCCAGCTTGCGCACCACGGCGGCGGCCTCCGCGGCGGGCAGCGGCGCGTGGTCGGCGCCGGTCACGTAGAAGGCGTCGACGGCATTCGAGCCGAGGGTGCTGACATGCGCGCTGCGCACCCGCACCGCGGCCTCCTCGAGCGCCCGCCCGATCCGGAACAGCAGTCCGGGTGCGTCCTGGGTCCTCACCTCGATCACCGTGGCGTGCCGGGAGGCCGCCGAGGCCACCGTCACGCGCGGCGGCGGGGCCACCCAGCCCCGGCGCCTCGGGTAGGCGGCGTCCCGCTCGGCGAGGCGTCCGGCGATGTCCAGGGAGCCGTCCAGGGCCCGGACCAGGTCGGCGCGGAGCCGGGCCGCCTGCGGCAGGGAGCCGTATTCGGCGGCGACGCGCCAGTTCAGGAGCAGGACGGTGCCGTCGTCGTCGACGTCGTCCGGGAGCCGCAGGGAGCGCAGCTCGGCGGTGCGGACGGTGAGGCGGTGCATGGCGAGCACGCCGGACACGGCCGGGAGGACGCCCGGCTGGTCGGGGACGGCGATGAGCAGTTCCACGCCGAGTGGTTCGGGGGCGCCGGACGGCTCCTCGTCGCCGGCCGCCGGTTCGGTCTGGGCGCGCAGGGCCAGCACCGGGCCGCGGGTGCGGAAGGCCTCGATGGCCAGCCGCTCCTGCTCGGCGGTGGGCGCGCCCGGCTCGGGCTCGTCCGCGGTGTCCCCGGCGAGGACCGCGGAGACCCGCTTGACCAGGTCGGCGACGAGCGAGCCGCGCCAGGAGGACCAGGCGGCCGGGCCGGTGGCCAGTGCGTCGGCCTCGGTGAGGGCGTGCAGGAGTTCCAGGGTGCCCTGGCCGCCGACCGCGTCGGCGACCAGCCTGACGGTGGCCGGGTCGTCCAGGTCGCGCCGGGTGGCGGTCTCGATGAGCAGCAGGTGGTGCCGTACGAGCGTGGACAGGACCGCCGCGTCGGCGTGGTCGAATCCGATCCTGGCCGCCACGTCCTTGGCGATGATCTCGCCGGCCACCGAGTGGTCGCCGGGCCAGCCCTTGCCGATGTCGTGCAGCAGCGCGGCGACCAGGAGCAGGTCGGGGCGGTGGACGCGGCGGGTGAACTCGGAGGCGCGGACGGCGGTCTCGATGAGGTGGCGGTCCACGGTCCAGATGTGCACGGCGTTGCGCTGGGGGCGGCAGCGCACCCGCTCCCAGTCGGGCAGCAGGCGGCTGATCAGGCCTTCCGCCTCCAGCGCCTCCCAGACGTCCACGGTGGGGCGGCCGGAGCCGAGGAGGGTGACCAGCTGTTCGCGCGCCTCGGCGGGCCAGGGGGTGAGCAGGGGGCGGGTGGTGGCGGCCAGGTGCCGTACGGCGTGCAGGGAGAGCGGGAGGCCGGCCTGGGCGGCGGCGGCCGCGGCGCGCAGGGGCAGCACGGGGTCGCGTTCGGGGCGGGCGGCCCGGGCGAGGACCACCTCGCCGTCCTGCTCCACCACCCCTTCGGCGAGCGGGGAGCGTTCGGCGACCGGCTTGCCGCCGCCCAGCATGGCCCGCAGCCGGGGCCGTACGGCGCGCGAGCGCAGCACGCGCCCCACTTCGCGCCAGGTGACGTCACTGGCGTACGAGATGACCCGGGCGGACTCGTAGACCTGGCGCAGGAGCGTGTCGGCGTCGAGGAGGTCCAGTTCGGCGGCGACCTGGTCCTGTTCCTGGAGCGCGAGGCGGTCGGTGGCGCGTCCCGTCGCCAGGTGCAGGGCGTCCCGGACGTCCAGCAGGCTCCGGCGGGCGTCGGCGAGGCCCTCGCGCGGGGCGTCGGCCAGCCAGGACGCGGCGACGGCACGCAGCGCGGTGGCGTCCCGCAGGCCGCCGCGGGCCTCCTTCAGGTCGGGTTCCAGCAGGTACTGCAGCTCGCCCTGGCGTTCGGCGCGCTCGACGCAGAGTTCCTGGAGTTCGGGGAGGCGTTTGGGTGCCTGGTTGCGCCAGTCGGCGAGGATCGCGGTGCGCAGGCCGCTGGTCAGGCCCAGGTCGCCGGCGATGTGGCGGGCGTCCAGCAGGCCGAGCTGGACCTTGAGGTCGTCGCCCGCGGTCTTGCGGGCCTCGGCGGAGGTGCGCACGGAGTGGTCGAGGGCCAGCCCGAGGTCCCAGACGGGGTACCAGAGGCGGTCGGCGACGGCGGCCACGGTGCCGGAGTCGGCGCCGTCGTGCAGCAGCAGGAGGTCGAGGTCGCTGCGCGGGGAGAGTTCACCGCGGCCGTAGCCGCCGACGGCCACCAGGGAGACTCCCCCGGCGACGCCCTCGGTGGCCGCGGCGAACAGGCCGGTCAGCCAGTCGTCGGTGAGTTCCGCGAGGGCGGTACGGCGCGGCGGCCCGGACCGCGCCTCCTCGGTGAGGAGGCGCAGCCGGGCCGCCGCGTAGCCGCTGGGTCCCGTGTCCTCTGCGTCGTTCCGCACGTCCGTACCCGTCACCCAGCGACTCCTGCCTGTACTCGGATGCTTCTGTTCTACAGGGCGTCCGGTCCGCGCTCGCCCGTACGGACCCGTACGGCGGTCTCGACCGGGAGGGACCAGACCTTGCCGTCACCGATCTTGCCGGTGCGGGCGGCCTTGACGACGACGTCGATCAGCTGCTCGGCGTCCTCGTCCTCGGCCAGTACCTCGATGCGGATCTTCGGCACCAGGTCGACGGTGTACTCGGCACCGCGGTAGACCTCGGTGTGACCGCGTTGCCGCCCGTAACCGCTGGCCTCGGTGACCGTGAGGCCGTGGACTCCGAAGGCCTGCAGGGCCTCCTTGATCTCGTCGAGCCGGTGCGGCTTCACGACGGCGGTGATGAGCTTCATGCGTCCACCTTCTTGCTCGAACCGGCCAGGGCCGCGGAGACGGTGCCGACGACACCGCCGCCCGCTCCGCTGAAGTCGTATGCGGTCTCCGCGTGCTCGGCCTGGTCGATGCCGGAGACCTCGTCGTCCTCGGAGACCCGCATGCCGAGGGTCTTGTCGAGGAGGAAGGCGAGGACCGCGGAGACCACCAGGGAGTAGGCGAGGACCGCGCCGACACCGGCGAACTGCTTCCACAGCTGGGTGAAGGAGTGGTCGCCGTAGAAGACGCCGGTCGCGGTGGACTGGCCCTTGCCGGTGGCGAAGAAGCCGATGAGCAGGGAGCCGATGATGCCGCCGACCATGTGGACGCCGACGACGTCCAGGGAGTCGTCGTAGCCGAAGCGGAACTTCAGTCCGACGGCCGCGGCGCAGGCGACACCGGCGATGGCGCCGACGGCGATCGCGCCGAGCGGGGAGACCGCGCCGCCGGACGGGGTGATGGCGACCAGGCCGGCGACCGCGCCGGAGGCGGCACCGAGGGTGGTGAACGCGCCGTGCCGGATCTTCTCGTAGGCGAGCCAGGCCAGCATGGCGGCGGCGGTGGCGACCTGCGTGTTGACGAACATCAGCGCGCCCACGCCGTCGTCGTTGCCGAGCCAGGAGCCGGCGTTGAAGCCGAACCAGCCGAACCACAGCAGACCGGCGCCGAGCATGACCAGCGGGAGGCTGTGCGGGCGCATCGGGTCCTTCTTGAAGCCGACGCGCTTGCCGATGACCAGGATCACGCCGAGGGCGCCGGCACCGGCGTTGATGTGGACCGCGGTACCACCGGCGAAGTCGATCACACCGAGCTTGAAGGCCCAGCCGTCGGCGCCCCAGACCCAGTGGGCGACCGGGACGTAGACGACCGTGAGCCACAGGGCGACGAAGAGCGCCCAGGCGGAGAACTTGACGCGGTCCGCGACGGCGCCGCTTATCAGGGCCGGCGTGATGACCGCGAACATCATCTGGAAGACCATGAAGACGAAGATCGGGATGGTGTAGCCGTCCCAGAGTTCCGTCAGGCCGACGTTGCTCATCCCCAGCCAGTCGGAGTCGAACCCGATGAAGCCGTTGCCGGATCCGAAGGCGAGGGAGAAGCCGTAGAGGATCCACAGGATGGTGACGATCCCGATGCTGACGAAGCTCATCATCAGCATGTTCAGCGTGCTCTTGACGCGGACCATGCCTCCGTAGAAGAAGGCGAGTCCCGGCGTCATGAGCAGCACCAGGGCGGAGCAGATGAGCATGAAGCCTGTGTTCGCGGAGGAAAGCTTGGGTGCCTCCGCGGCAAGCGTGATGGCGGCTGGTGCCATCGGCGTCTCCTCGTCGGTTGTACGGCCCCGTGCGGGTCGGAGCGTGAGCGGTCCGGTCAAGCGGGGGGTGGGCCGGTTATGCGCCATGAGACTGGCGCAGCGCGGTTTCGGCCGTTACCCCTCGTTGTTTCGCGGGAGTGACGAAGGCGCCCTGCGTGTTACGCGTCGATGAACTGCCAGATACCAGTCTGCGGGATCGTTATCGTGGCGCAACCTTCCGGCGGCCTTCGCGCGGACGGCTCACGGCCTTCTCCGGGCAGGGAGAACCGGCCGCGGCGGCCTTCCGACGACCTGGCATGGGGGAGCCGAGTCGGGCAGTTCGGGAGGGCCGGCCGCGGCCGGGGTCCGGGAGGTGCCGTGGGTCAGACCGCCTCGGCGGTCTCCGGCAGGTCGACGGCCAGCTGCTCGGTGAGGTCGATGACTGCGGCGAGGTCGCCGTGGTCGCGGACGGCCGCGTCCACCGTCTTTCGGATACGAGTGTTCACGCGTTCGGAGCGGACCTTCTTGGCGATGCCCAAGGCCTCGGAGGCGAGGACCGTGCTCTGCTCGGGCTCGCTGCGCAGCAGGTGCACGGTGGCCATGCCGATGAGGTTCAGCGCGTACGACCTCTGGTGCTCGGCGTCCTTGGCGAACAGCTCCACGGCCCGCTGCATCAGGGGTTCGGCCAGGGAGGCGTAGGTGGGGCTGCGGCCGGCGACGTAGGCCAGGTCGCGGAAGGAGTGGCTGTTCTCGCCGTAGAGCTCGGCCTCGGAGAAGAACCGGATCCAGTCCGGGTCCGGCTCGTCCCACTCGTCGGCTTCGGCGAAGGTGTCCTCGGCCATCCGGACGGCGCGCTTGCACTTTCCGGGCTGGCCCATGTTGGCGTAGGCGCGGGCCTCCATCGCATACAGCATCGACTGGGTGCGCGGGCCGGCGCAGTCCCGGCTGCCGTACTGGGCGAGGTGGATCAGCTCCAGGGCGTCGTCGGGCCGGCCCAGGTGGATCATCTGGCGGCTCATGCTGGAGAGGACGTACGAGCCCAGCGGCTTGTCACCGGCCTCCTTGGCGGCGTGCAGGGCGAGCACGAAGTACTTCTGGGCGGTGGGCTGGAGCCCGACGTCGTACGACATCCAGCCGGCCAGCTCGGCCAGCTCGGCGGCGACCTGGAAGAGCTTGCGGGTGGTGGTCTCGGGCTGGGGTTCCTGGAGGAGGTCGGTGACCTCGTGCAGCTGGCCGACGACCGCCTTGCGGCGCAGGCCGCCGCCGCACTGGGCGTCCCACTGGCGGAACATCATCGTGGTGGACTCGAGGAGTTCCAGCTCGGGCCCCGAGAGGCGGCCCGGACGGCGGGACTCGGCCGTGGTCTCCGCGGCCTGGTACGAGGCGGCGGGCGAGGGGACGAGCCAGCGCTGCATGGGTTCGATGAGGGACGGGCCCGCCGACAGGACCAGCGAGGTTCCGAGGAAGCCGCGCCGCGCGAGCATCAGGTCGCTGCGCGAGAACTCGCTGAGCAGGGCCACCGTCTGCGGGCCCGTCCACGGCAGGTCGACGCCGGTCGCCGAGGGTGACTGGCGGGCGGCCCGCAGCCCGAGGTCCTCGACCGAGACGACACAGCCGAAGCGCTCGGAGAACAGCTCGGAGAGGATCCTGGGGATCGGCTCGCGCGGGTTCTCCCCGTCGAGCCAGCGACGCACCCTCGACGTGTCGGTCGAGATGTGGTTGGCCCCCAACTGGCGTGCTCTGCGGTTCACTTGCCGCGCCAGCTCGCCCTTGGACCAGCCACTGCGCACGAACCACGAGTTGAGCAGCTCATTGGGGCGCTTGTCGGTACTGGTCGCGGTCGTCCCGCTTCCGCCGTTGCCGCCCACTGGAACGCCCCCATCCCTGAGACCACTTGATGCCGGATGCGCCAAGCCCTATCAGAATGCCGGTAAATACCGCTTCCCGTCCGGCGGTTCTCACCCTTCGAACGGGAACCCGGGTTGCCTCCGGCATACCCACGAGTGCATGTGCCCCCAGGCCTCGTGCACTCAAAGTAATCCTACGATCACTGCTCCAGCCATGGCGATCCCGGAAACGCCACCATTCGCCACCCCTTCGAATGAACTCACGATGGCCTCGGCGCGATTCACTTGACATAGGACGGCCAGGAGTAGGCGGAACGGTGCACTCGGGGGCGCACAGAGCCGGACGCGCCACCGGCGGCGCTTCCGGGCGCTGTCTTCACCTCGCGGGCGCGAGGGAAAGCGGAGCCGTAGCGTCACGTTCCGTCGCCATCCCGTTCCGCGCCGTAACCACCGGTGCGCCGGACCCGTTGGAGGGGGCATGGGCTTCACGATCGGCGGCATCCGCGAGATCCGCTCCGGCACACGGCGGCGCGGTCGTTCTTCGGACTGCACCGCCGTCGCCGAGTTCACCGGCCTGTGGGGCTGGGACGTGGTCCCGGGGGCCCGGGCCGCGGCCGGCGCGTGTTCGTGCGGGCGCGCCGACTGCCGCGAGCCGGGAGCGCATCCACTGGACTTCGCGCCCCGGGTGCCCGCCGGGGCCACGCTCGACGAAGTCACCAAGGCCTGGGGGGAGTTCCCGGGCGCCGCGGTGATGCTGCCGGTCGGCCGGGCGTTCGACGTCATCGACGTCGCGGAGCCCGCCGGGCGCCGGGCCCTGGTCCGCCTGGAGCGCATGGGCCTGCCGCTCGGTCCGGTCACCGCCACCCCGGAGGGGCGCGCCCACTTCCTCGTCGCGCCCGGCGCGGCCGCCGAGCTTCCCGGGCTGCTCTACCGGATGGGCTGGGACGACCCGACCTCCCTGGACCTCCGCGGCCTCGGCCCGGGCGCGCACATCACCGCGCCGCCGTCCGACCGGGGCGGCCTGGGGCCGGTGCGCTGGCTGCGGCCGCCCGCCCTGGACACGGCGACCGGGCCGCCGGCGGCCCGGCTGCTGCTGGGGACGCTCGCCTACGTGGCACACCGGTCACGGGCGTAGCCGGCCCGGCCGGCCGACAGCGGAGGGCCCCGTCGCACCCGCACCGTGCGAGGGGGCTCTTCTCGTCACCGTCGACGCCGGATCCCCCGGTCGCCACCGTCCCGGCAGCCCCCCACCGTCCCGGGAGCCCCCCACCCGGCCACTCCCCACCCGGCCGCTCCCGTCCCAACGGATCGCCGAGCCGCCGACCCTGCGACCCGGCGACCGCGCCGGAGCGCCGGGATCCGCGGGGTCGCGACGGCGGACCGCCGGATACACGCGGACGGCCCGGGGATACGCATGCGCCGCGAGGGGCTGCGCGTTCGCGACGGGGGGCTGCGCGTTCGAGGCGGACGGACACCCACGCCCCGCGGCCCGATACGCGCGCACGGCAGGTCGCCGGGCCCACCCGGCGACGGGCGGCGCCCGCCCCCGGTCAACTCCCGGGAACGGGCGCCGCCTCGACGCGGGTGGGTGGATCTACCCGGCCGCTACTCCCCGATCAGGGCGTCCACGAACGCCTCCGGCTCGAACGGCGCCAGGTCGTCCGCGCCCTCGCCGAGGCCGATGAGCTTGACCGGTACGCCCAGCTCGCGCTGGACCGCGATCACGATGCCGCCCTTGGCGGTGCCGTCCAGCTTGGTGAGCACGATTCCGGTGATGTCGACGACCTCGGCGAACACCCGCGCCTGGACCAGGCCGTTCTGGCCGGTGGTGGCGTCCAGGACGAGCAGCACCTCGTCCAGCGGGGCGTGCTTCTCGACGACCCGCTTGACCTTGCCGAGCTCGTCCATCAGCCCGGTCTTGGTGTGCAGCCGTCCGGCGGTGTCGATGAGCACCACGTCGACACCCATCTCCTTGCCCTCCTTCACCGCGTCGAAGGCGACGGAGGCGGGGTCGCCGGCCTCCGGCCCGCGCACGGTGTAGGCGCCCACCCGCTCGCCCCAGGTCTGGAGCTGGTCGGCGGCGGCGGCCCGGAAGGTGTCGGCGGCACCGAGGACGACGGTGCGGCCGTCGGCGACGAGCACCCGGGCGAGCTTGCCGGTGGTGGTGGTCTTGCCGGTGCCGTTGACCCCGACGACCATCACGATGCCCGGCTTGCGGTCGGCGGGCTCGGTCTTCACCACGCGGTCGGCGTCGGTGCCGACCAGGTTGAGCAGTTCCTCGCGCAGCAGCCCGCGCAGTTCCTCGGGGGTGCGGGTGCCGAGCACCTTGACGCGCTCGCGCAGCCGCTCGACCAGCTCGGTGGTGGGCTGCACACCGACGTCCGCGGTGAGCAGGGTGTCCTCGATCTCCTCCCAGGTGTCGTCGTCGAGGTGCTCGCGCGAGAGCAGCGTGAGCAGCCCCTTGCCGAGCGCGTTCTGGGAGCGGGAGAGCCGGGCGCGCAGCCGGACCAGACGGCCGGCCGTGGGCTCGGGGATCTCGATCTCGGGAGCCGGGGGCTCTTCGACGACGACGGGAGCCGAGCCGTCGGGAAGGTCGACCTCCTCTATCGTCCGGCGCGGTTCGTCGCGCGGCGTCTCGGCCTCGTCGCCGACGTGCGGCTCGGCCGGGGGCGCGGTGATGTCGGGCGCGGCGGGGGGCGGCGGGGGCAGCGACTTCTTGCGCCGGCTGCCGATGACGAGCCCGCCGAGCGCGCCGAGCACGACCACGGCGATGACTACAGCAAGGATGACGGTTTCCATAACGCGTCCAGTATCCATCCCTCCCCCGGGTGGGACTTTGCTCCCTCGCGAGGGAGTTTCCGGACGATCCTCCCGAGCGAGATGCACCCTTTGGGATGATTCGTCGAGCTAAAGTACGATGGCTGCCCATGAGGACCACCGCCCACCACGATGGCGCCCTCGAACATCTGGAAGAGTCGCTGGAGCAGCGCGGCCTCGAAACCCGGGGCCTGGAACCGGTCCCGGACTCCGAGCGCACCGGCACACCCCGCGGGCTGCTCCCCACCTGGATCGCCGCCAACATCACCGTCCTGCTGCTGACCATGGGCGCGACCCTGGCGGTGTCGTTCGGACTGAACTTCTGGCAGGTCCTCGCGGTCGGCGTCGCCTCGCCGGTGGTGTCGTACGGCCTGGTCGGACTGATCGGCGTCGCGGGCAAACGCGGCGGCGCACCGGGGATGGCCCTGTCCCGCGCGGTCTTCGGACAGCGCGGGAACCTGCTGCCCGGTGCGGTGATCTGGGTGGCGCGCTGGGGCTGGGAGACGATCAACGCGGTGACCGGCGCCTACGCGCTGCTGACGGTCCTGGACATCGCCTTCGGGATCGGCGGCAACGGCGTCCTGATCATCGTCACCCTCCTGCTCTTCGTGATCACCACGTTCGCGATCTCCGGCATGGGCATCAGGGCGGTCCGGCGCTGCAACCGGTGGGCGACCTGGCTGTTCGGCGCCTTCACCCTGCTGGTCCTCGGCCGGCTGGTCACGGCGACGGACTGGAGCCGGGTGCTCGCGCAGCCCGCGGGACCCACGACGGCGCTGGTCACCGGAGTCGGGCTGATCGCCGCCGGCGGGATGAGCTGGGCACCGGCCGCGCCGGACTTCACGCGCTACCTGCCGGGTACGGCGTCCTCGGCGGCGATCGTGCGCAACACGGTCGGCGGCGCCCTGGTCGTCGTCCTGCCGATGCTCCTGATGGGCGCGGTGACGGCGTCCGGCGTGCCGGAACTCGCCGCGGCCAGGGACCCGGTCTCCTTCCTCGGCGAGATCCTCCCGCTGTGGCTCGCGGTCCCCTATCTGCTCATCGCCCTGATCGGCATGCTCCTGATCAACGCGATGTCGATGTACTCGGCGGGCTTCACCGCGCAGACGCTGGGCTTCCGGGTCCCCCGCCACTGGGCGGTCTCCGTCAACGCGGCGATCTCGCTGGTCCTCGGCGGGGTGCTGATGCTCGCGGCGCCTTCGTTCACGGGCTCGTTCGTCGCCTTCCTGTCCCTGCTGGCGGTGGCGTTCTCGGCATGGGTGGGCGTGTTCGGTGTCGACATGCTGCGGCGCCGGGAGTACGACGCCACGGCGCTGCTCGACACCGGCCGGACGAGTGCCTACTGGTACCGGGCCGGCTTCTCCCCCGCCGCCGTCACGGCCTGGGCGCTGGGCCTGCCGACCGGGCTGCTGTTCACCAGGTCCGACTGGTTCACCGGCCCGCTCGCCGCGAACAACCCGGTCGGCCGGTACGGGCTGGGCTGGATCACGACGATCGTGGTCTCGGGCCTGCTGTACGCGGTGCTGCCGAAGCCGGCGGTGGTCCCGGCGACGACCGGGGGGCGCGCGTCTCTGGCTGTCTGACGCATCGTCAGTTACTGTCCCCGCACACCCGCCCCGCCAAGGCGAAGGGGAACCCCATGCCCGTCTCGGTCGTTCGCTTCAACCTCGTAGAGCCCGGGGCCGACTCCGCCTCCCTGGGCGCCCGCTACCGGGCCGCCCTGGAGATGGCCGCGTACGCGGACGAGCACGGGGTCACCACCGTCCAGACCGAGGAGCACCACGGGGTCGAGAACAACTGGCTGCCCTCGCCGTTCACCTTCGCGGGAGCGGTGTTCGGGGCGACGCGCAACATCGCGGTGACCGTGTCGGCGGTGATCGGCCCGCTGCACGACCCGCTGCGGCTCGCGGAGGACGTGGCGGTCCTCGATCTGCTCAGCGGGGGACGGCTGGTGACGGTGGCCGGAATCGGCTACCGGCCCGAGGAGTACGCCCTGTTCGACGTCGACTGGAAGCGCCGGGGGCGGCTGCAGGACGAGGTGCTGGAGACCGTGCTCAAGGCGTGGACCGGGGAGGAGTTCGAGTACCGGGGCCGTACGGTACGGGTCACGCCGCGGCCCTTCACCGATCCGCACCCGCTGCTGCTGGTCGGCGGCTCCTCGAAGGCCGCCGCCCGCCGTGCCGCCCGGCTCGGCCTGCCGTTCTTCCCCAGCGCGCACCTCCCCGAGCTGGAGGCGTACTACAAGGAGAGGCTGACCGAGTACGGCACGGAGGGCTGGACGATGATGCCCACGGCGGAGACCCCGCTGCTGCACATCGCCGAGGACCCCGACCGGGCGTGGGCACGGTACGGGCAGCACTTCCTGCACGAGGCGCTGACGTACGCGTCCTGGCAGTCGGGGGACATCCACTCGGCGGTGCGCTCGTCGGCCGCGACGGTGGAGGAACTCCGCGCGGAGGGCGTCTACCGCGTCCTCACACCGGAGCAGTGCGTCACGGCCGGCCTGGACAACCTGGTCCTTCATCCCCTGGCGGGCGGCATGCCCGTGGAGGAGGGCTGGCGAAGTCTGCGGCTGTTCGCGGAGACCGTGCTGCCGGCGCTGTCCGCGTGAGCGGACGCTCTCCGGGCGGCAGACCGTCGCCCCCGCCCGGGCAGTGACCGGGCGGGGGCGACGGGGAGCACGAGGAGAAGGGCAGCGGGGAGGTGACCCTTCCCCCCGGGTTTCGAGGGGGCCGGCGATCAGCCCATCTCCTCCAGGGCCTTGCCCTTCGTCTCCTTGACGTACTTGAGGACGAACGGGATGGAGAGCGCCGCGAAGACCGTGTAGATCACGTAGGTGCCGGAGAGGTTCCAGTCGGCGAGCGACGGGAAGCTCGCGGTGATGGCCCAGTTGGCGATCCACTGCGCGGAGGCGGCCACGCCCAGCGCGGCGGCACGGATCCGGTTCGGGAACATCTCGCCGAGAAAGACCCAGACGACGACACCCCAGGACAGGGCGAAGAACAGGACGAAGACGTGGGCGGCGACCAGCGCCGTCCAGCCCTGCGCGGCCGGGAGCTTGCCGTCCACCAGGTGGTAGGAGAAGGCCCAGGCCTCCAGCGCGAGGCCGACGACCATGCCGACCGAGCCGATGAGGGCGAGCGGCTTGCGGCCGATCCGGTCCACGAAGATCATCGCGATCACGGTGCCGACGATGTTGATGATCGAGGTCGTGAAGGAGTAGAGGAACGAGTCCGTCGGGTCCACGCCGACCGACTGCCACAGCGTCGAGGAGTAGTAGAACGCGACGTTGATGCCGACGAACTGCTGGAAGACCGAGAGGCCGATGCCGACCCAGACGATCGGCTTGAAGAAGAAGGAGCCGCCGAGCAGGTCCTTGAACGTCGACTTGTGCTCGCTCTTCATCGCGTGCTCGATCTCGGCGACGCGGGCGTCCAGGTCGATCTTGTCGCCCTCGACCTCTTCGAGGATCTCGCGGGCGCGCTCGCGCTTGCCGACCGAGATCAGGAAGCGCGGGGACTCGGGGATGGCGAGGGAGAGCAGGCCGTACAGGACGGCCGGGATCACCATGACGCCCAGCATGACCTGCCAGGCCTCCAGGCCCATCAGCTTGCCGCGCTGGTCGCCGCCGGCGGCGTTGAGCAGACCCCAGTTGACCAGCTGCGAGACGGCGATGCCGACGACGATAGCGGCCTGCTGGAAGGAGCCGAGGCGGCCTCGGTAGGCGGGCGGGGCGACCTCGGCGATGTAGGCGGGGCCGATCACGGAGGCCATGCCGATGGCGAAGCCGCCGATGATCCGCCAGAAGGCGAGGTCCCACAGGGCGAACGGCAGCGCGGAACCGACGGCGCTGATCGTGAACAGCACGGCGGCGATCTGCATGCAGCGGATGCGGCCGATCCGGTCGGCTATCCGGCCGGCGGTCGCGGCGCCGATGGCACAGCCGATCAGGGCGATGGCGATGACCTGGGCCAGAGCGGCGGACCCGATGTCGTACCGGCTTCGGATGGCCTCGACGGCGCCGTTGATGACGGAGCTGTCGTAGCCGAAGAGGAAACCGCCCATCGCGGCGGCCGCCGCGATGAAGATGACATGCCCGAGATGATCGGGGTGAGCCGTCCCGGCTCCTGAATTGGGTGCCTGCGCAGTGCTGGTCACAGAAAACTCCTCGGGCCACCCGGCAGCGCTGCCGGGGGTGGGGGTGAGCCCTCTCAGGTTCAAGTGGCGCACAACATCACACCGCTCACACCTGAAGGTAAAAGCAACGTTGCAGAGACTATGCCTTCAAGTTTCGAAGTCAATAGCCGGTGCGGTGTGAAGTTGCAGATACCACGCAAGGGAGATGCGTTCACTTCTTGAAGAAAGGGCGAAGGTGAAGTGCCCTCAAACGGGCACACGGAACCGTGCGGGCGGCCACCGCCGCACCGCACCGGGAGCGCCCGTCGGACCCGGCGTCAGCGAAGCCGCTGGCTGATGACCTTCGACACACCGTCACCCTGCATGGACACGCCGTACAGCGCGTCCGCGACCTCCATCGTGCGCTTCTGGTGGGTGATCACGATCAGCTGGGAGGACTCCTGGAGCTCCTGCATGATGCGGATCAGCCGCTGGAGGTTGGTGTCGTCCAGGGCCGCCTCGACCTCGTCCATGACGTAGAACGGGCTGGGACGCGCCTTGAAGATCGACACCAGCATCGCCACCGCGGTCAGCGAACGCTCGCCGCCCGACAGCAGGGAGAGCCGCTTGACCTTCTTGCCCGGCGGCCGGGCCTCGACGTCCACACCCGTGGTGAGCATGTTGTCGGGGTCGGTCAGGATCAGCCGCCCCTCGCCGCCCGGGAAGAGCCGGCTGAAGACGCCCTCGAACTGGCGGGCCGTGTCCCGGAACGCCTCCGTGAAGACCAGCTCGACACGCTCGTCGACCTCCTTCACCACCTGAAGCAGGTCGGCGCGGGTCTTCTTGAGGTCCTCGAGCTGCTCGCTGAGGAACTTGTGCCGTTCTTCGAGGGCCGCGAACTCCTCCAGGGCGAGCGGGTTGACCTTGCCGAGCTGCTGGTAGGCACGTTCGGCGGCCTTGAGCCGGCGTTCCTGTTCGGCGCGGTGGAAGGACCTGGGCTGGTTGCGCGGGTGCTCGGGGTCCTCCGGAAGCGTCTCGCCCTCGGCGGGGGGCGAGGGCGGCACCGGCTGATGCGGTCCGTACTCCTCGACGAGCCCCGCCGGTTCGACACCCAGTTCCTCCAGCGCCCTGGTCTCCAGCTGCTCGATCCGCAGCCGCTTCTCGGCGCCGAGTACCTCACCCCGGTGAACTGAATCCGTGAGTTTGTCGAGTTCCGCCTTGAGGTCGCGGCCGGCACCGCGGGCGGCGCCCAGCTCCTGCTCGCGCCGGGCCTTCGCGGCCTCGGCGGCGGCCCGCTCCCGTTCCGCCCGGCCGACCGAGACCTCCACGTGCGCGAGCAGCTGGCGGGCGCCGGCGGCGACGGCCTCCGCGACCGCGGCCTCGTGGCGCAGCCGGGCCCGGCGCTGTTCGGCACGCGCGCGTGCCTCGCGTTCCGCGCGGGCGGCGCGGTCCAGGGAGTCGGCACGGCCCGCGAGACCCTTGACCCGCTCCTCGTGGGTACGGACCTGGAGGCGGGCCTCCATCTCGGTCTGGCGGGCGTTGGCCCCGTCGGCGGCGAGCCGGTCCCGTACCGAGGTGTCCGGCTCCTCCTCCACTGGCATCTCCTCGGCCACGGCGAGCCGCTCGGCCAGAACCTCGACCTCCTCCAGGGCCCTGTCGAGGGATTCCTGGGCCCGGGCGGCGGCGGCCGCGGAGCGTTCCGCCTCACCGGCGGCGCCGCGCGCCTGACCGGCGAGCCGGCCGAGCTGCTGGGCGACGGCCGACTTCTCCCGGTCGGCGGCACGGCGGCGTTCGGCGAGGTCCTCGACCAGCGCCGCGCACTCCTTGCGCCGCTCCCCCGCCGCGTGCTGCGCCTCGGACAGCTCCGCGCACCGGACGGCGAGCTCCTCCAGTTCGGCGGCCGCCTCGTCGACGGAGGCCTGCACCTCGAGCAGGCTGGGTGCGCCGGCCGATCCACCGTGGGCGAAGTGCGCGCCGAGGAGGTCGCCTTCGGCGGTGACGGCGGTGAGGTGGGGGTGGTGGTGGACGAGGTCCTCGGCGGCCTCGAGGGTGTCGACGACGACGATGCCGGTCAGGAGCCGACGGACGGCGGGCATCAGCTCGGCCGGGCCGCGGACCAGGTCGGCCGCGAAGTTCCCTGACGGGGGGGCCGTGACGGGGTGCCGGTCGGATCCGGGTGCGTGGGGGACGGCCGCGCCGTACTCCGCGCCGGTCCCGGAAGCCGCGTGGCCGGCGGCGGGTTGGGCTGCCGGTGCCTCGTGGCCGGGCGCGCCCCTCTCACGAGCAGCGTGCACGCCGGGTCCGGCTGCGGGTGCCTCGTGGCCGGGCGCGCCGTGCCCCGCGCCCCCCTCGGGTACCGCGGAGCGGGCGGGTTCCGGGGCCCCCGCCAGGAGCAGGGCCGCGCGGCCGCCGTCCTGTTTGCGCAGGAGTCTGATCGCGTCGGCCGCCGAGGCGGGGGTGCGCACCGCGACCGCGTCCGCGGCCGTGCCGAAGGCCGCCGCCAGGGCCGTCTCGTGGCCCGGGGTCACCGTGAGCAGTTCCGCCGCCGGTCCGAGCACCCCGGTCAGGCGGTCCCGGGAGCCGAGGAGTATGCCGGTGCCGTCCTTGCGGCGCAGGCCCAGCGCCAGCGCCTCGCGGCGGGCCTGGGTCGCGGCGCGGCTGCGCTCCGCCGCGGTGGCCCCCTCGCGGGCCGCGGTCAGCGCCGCCTCCGCCTCGGCGAGCCGCTGCCTGGCCTGCTCGTGCCGGCCGGCCAGTTCCTCGTCCCCGGCGTCGAGGCCGTCGACCTCCGCCTTGAGGGCCTCGTACTCCTCCTGCGCCGACACCGCCCGCTCCTGGGCCTCGTCCCGGGCGGCGGCCAGCCGGTCGATCTCCGCCTGGGCCGAACCGGCACGTGAACGGGCCGCGCCCACCTGACCGTTCAGCCGGGCCAGGCTCTCCCGACGGTCGGCGATGGAGCGCGCCACGTCCTTCAGGCGCCGTTCCTCCAGGGCGAGTTCGCGCTCCAGGTCGGCCCGGTGCGCGACGGTGTCGTCGAGCGCGTGCTGGGCCGCCTCCAGAGCGGCCTCCAGTTCGGCCTCCTGCTCACGGATGCGGTGCGCCTCGCGCTCCATGTCCTCGGGGTCGCGGCCGCGCCGCTCCTCGGGCGGTGCGGAGGTGGCGCTCTTCACCCGGGCGTCGGCCAGCGAGATGGTGCCCCGTACCCGCTCGGCCAGCTGGGACAGCTCGTACCAGGTCTGCTGGGCGCGCTGCAGGCGCGGGCTGAGCTGCCGTACCTCGTCCTCGAGGAGAGCCTCCCGCTGGAGGGCCTTCTTCAGTTCCTGCTCGGCGGATTCCTTGCGTTCCTTGAGGGCGGCCTCGTCGGCGATCTCGCTCTGCAGCGCCTGGCGCAGCCGTACGAGGTCGTCGGCGAGCAGGCGCAGGCGCGCGTCGCGCAGGTCGGCCTGGATGACGGCGGCCCGGCGCGCCACCGCGGCCTGCCGGCCGAGCGGTTTCAGCTGGCGGCGGAGTTCGTCGGTGAGGTCCTGCACGCGCGCGAGGTTGGCCTGCATCGCGTCCAGCTTGCGGAGGGCCTTCTCCTTGCGTTTGCGGTGCTTGAGGACACCGGCCGCCTCCTCGATGAAGGCCCGGCGGCCCATCGGGTCGGCGTGCAGGACGGAGTCGAGCTGGCCCTGGCCGACGATGACGTGCATCTCGCGGCCGATTCCGGAGTCGGAGAGCAGTTCCTGGATGTCCAGGAGGCGGCAGGTGTCGCCGTTGATCTGGTACTCGCTGCCGCCGTTGCGGAACATGATCCGCGTGATGGTGACCTCGGCGTACTCGATGGGCAGCGCGCCGTCGGAGTTGTCGATGGTCAGGGACACCTCGGCACGGCCCAGCGGGGGGCGCCCGGTGGTGCCGGCGAAGATGACGTCCTCCATCTTGCCGCCGCGCAGCGACTTGGCGCTGTGTTCGCCCATGACCCAGGTGAGCGCGTCCACGACATTGGACTTGCCCGAGCCGTTCGGACCGACGACGCACGTGATCCCCGGCTCGAACCGGAGCGTGGTCGCCGAGGCGAACGACTTGAACCCGCGGAGGGTCAGGGCCTTGAGGTGCACGCCGTGGGACTTTACCCGGCGGTGCTACCGCACTCCACGACCCCTCGCAACCTCGCGGTTTCGCGCATGAACATGCAGGGCACACCAGACGTTAAAGAAGGTGAAAGGATGCGCGGGGCTGGAAGGGGCTGGGGGGCGGGGGTACGGGGGCAGGCCGAAGTAGCCCTTGACGAGCAGGAAGAAAAGAAGGGACGCCTGGGCGTCCCTTGCAGATCTTGACAACTTAGCGGTTGAAAGGGCTGCCCGACCGCCGCATGTGCTGTTGTGGAGCGATGCAGCGATCAGGTGAGCGCAGGCTCCGCCTGGTTTGCGTCGATGCTCTCCATGATCCTGTCGGGAGAAGCGGCAGCCGTCAGCGCGTCGTTCTCGGCCTGAATCCGAACGAGCTCGGATTCGAGGTCCTGGACGCGCTGCTGGAGCCGTCGCATCTCGGCGAGGAGTCGCGGGTCGGAGCCGCCGACGTAACCGAGAAGCGCCTTTGCCATGATGGATGGTCCTCCACACTGAGTGACCGACCGTTGCGGTGTGGGTCGTGAGGGAATCGCACCCGCGGTGCTTGACACATCCGAGTGTTGCTCGCCTGTTGCTCCATGCCAAACAGCTAAGGTGCGCGGGGCTTTCAGCGTCTCACCAAAAAGTTTGACGGTCAACACGATCACGCCCTGTATCGGCGGGCGAACCCGGGCGCGCGCGGATCGGTACCGGCGGCGCTGCGACTCCTGCGGGGCCCTCAGAGCGTGGCGATCATCTTTGTCTGCGGAGCCTGCCACGACAAGCGATTATTGGCAACCACCAGGCGGTTTCCGCTCCGGGCGGCCGCCGGCGGCCGTCCGCTCCGCTTCCACCTGCGGGGTTTCACGGAGCGGAGTCAGCGGATCGCGAAACCGTCGTAACCGCCGCGGGGTGTGTCCCAGATCTCGGTGACACCCTCGACCCGCCCGGGCGTGTCCTCGCCCTCGAGCCAGGCCAGCAGAGCCTCGCAGCCCGGACGGGAGCCCTCGGCGACCACCTGCACACGGCCGTCGCCCAGATTGAGAGCAAAACCACTCAGGCCGCCGATCTCCAGCGCCCTGGCCCGGGTGAACCAGCGGAAACCCACACCTTGCACCCGCCCGCGAACCCAGGCGACCAGCCGTACATCCTCGCTCATGGGTGCAACCTAACCAACCAATGTCACTCGGAACGCATCCGCCTTCATAGCCATGCGGTACCGTCCCCACCCAATGAATCTCATCTGAAACTCACTCGATCGAGTGAGGATGGTCGACCAGAAGGAGTCTTCGGCCACAGCGGCCCCTGGTCGATCCGGACGTGAGGACGAGGGAAGAGGGCAAGGACATGGGACGCCACCGACGCTCCGCCGCCGGCCGCGCCGCCACGGGCCGCGCCATGGGGGGCACGGAGAACGACGGACCGTACCCGGGCGGCCACGACCCACAGGACTCGTACGCGGGCCTCCGCTTCGGAACCGGTACGGCGGCCTACCTGCACCAGGAGGCCTACACCGAGGAGAACGAGCGCAGCTCCGCCTACCTGTACGCCGCCCGGGAGGAGTACCCGACGGCCCACGACACGGCCGCGTTCTCCATCGAGGAGTTCGCCCCGGTCGTCGGCGGCGACCCGGGAGGCCCCGGCGGGCACCGCCGCAAGAAGAAGGCCGCCAGGCCCATGCGCACCGGTCTGCTCGGGGTCTCGGCCGCCGTCGCCATCGGCACCGTCGCGGTGGCCACCGGTGTGGTCCCCGGTCTGGAGAACTACAAGCTCGGCGGGAACACCAGCACCACCGGCGACGACCGGGTGCAGGCGGACGGAATTCCGAGCAACACGGCGGCCGAGCAGGGCGGCACCTCCGGCAGCGCCGAGAGCCGGGACACCGGTTCGTCCACCAGCCGGGACACCCAGCGGGCCGCCTCCCCCACCGGGACCCCGTCCGCCCCGCCCTCCGCCGCCTCGTCCGCCGCGCCGACGGCGACGCCGTCCGAGAAGCCCGAGCCCAGCACCAGCGCGCCGGCCAGGAAGGCGACGGCGACGCCCACCAGGACCGCGACGAAGGCGCCGGTGAAGACCGCGGCACCGGTCACCGTCTCCGAGGCGGCGGCCGCCGAGGCCGAGGTACTCAAACTGGTGAACGAGGAGCGGGCCAAGGTCGGCTGCAGCGCGCTGTCCGTGAACTCCTCCCTCACCGGTCTGGCCGAGTCCTTCAGCGAGGACATGGCCGCGCGGGACTTCTTCGACCACACCGACCCGGACGGCAAGACCCCGTGGGACCGGGCCGCCGCGGCCGGGATATCCAACCTGGGCGGCGAGAACATAGCCCGGGGCCAGGCCACCGCCGAGGCCGTCATGGACGCCTGGATGAACAGCGAGGGCCACCGCGCCAACATACTGAACTGCGACTTCAAGACCCTCGGCGTCGGCGTGCACTTCGGCTCGGGCGGCCCTTGGTGGACGCAGGACTTCGGCTACTAGGCGGCCAGGCAACACTAACCAGGAGTTAGCGCACCCTGTCGGGGCAGCGCTGTGCTCCCGTAGGCTAGGTGCATGACCATCACCCAGGACGGCGTCGTGGAGCCGCAGCCTCCGTACGACGTCTTCGCCCGGGACTGTCCCTCGCGTACGACCCTCGAGCACGTCATGGGCCGCTGGGGCGGGCTCACGCTGAGCGCGCTGCACGAGGGGTCGTTCCGGTTCAACGAGCTGCGCCGGCGCGTGGACGGCGTCAGCGAGAAGATGCTCTCCCAGACGCTCCAGGCGCTGGAGCGCGACGGCCTGGTGCACCGCGAGGCGCAGCCGACCAACCCGCCGCGCGTCGACTACGAGCTCACCCCGCTCGGCCGTGGGGTCGCCGAGCACCTGCTGGCCGTCGTGCACTTCGTGGAGGGCCGGATGGGCGAGGTGCTGGCCGCGCGCGAGCGTTACGACGAGACGCGCGGCGCCCGCTGACACTGCGGGCGGAAGTGGCAGGGCCGGTTCGTCCAGGGCCGCCTGCGCACCGGCGTACCGCACCGCCGGCAGGGCAGCCCCTCGCGGCCGTACGCGTCGAGAGACCCTTCACGTCATCGCGAACTCCCCTGTGACGAGGGGGCGCTGAAGCTCCTGGACGCGCTCGCTCGGGTCGTCGGCGGTGGCGAGCGCGCCCAGGACCTTCTTACCTTGCCCCGGCGCGGGAGGGTACGGCCGATCCGTCCCGGTGGTCAGGCCGCCGGGTCGGCACCCGCACCCGCCGGGAGTTTCGGGAGGGCGTCGGGTGCGGTCGTGTGCCGGACGTCGGCGCCCAGCTTCACCAGGTCCGCGACGAGGTCGCGGTAGCCGCGGGCGAGGTGGTGGTGGTTGCGCAGCGAGGTCCGGCCGGGTACCGCCAGAGCGGCGAGAAGCAGGACCGCGGCGGCGCGCAGGTCGGTGGCGTAGAGGTCGTTGCCGGCCCGGTGCGGCGGACACGGGCCGTCGACGCGCAGGACCGGGTCGTCGACCGCCGTCCGCATGCCGAGTTCCGCCAACTCCGGGACGAAGCCGAAGCGGTGTTCCCAGACGGCTTCCGTGATGTAGGTGGGGCCTTCGGCGTACGCCGCCAGCAGGGCCAGGAAGGGCTGGCTGTCGCTGAACACGCCCCGCGACGCGGCGGTGAAGTCCACGGGCCGCAACGGCTTCGTCAACGGGTGCACGGTCACCTCGTCGGTGGCGACGTCGACGCGGACTCCCATGCGGTCCAGCACGTCGAACTCGGGCGCGAGCGCGCGGGCCGCGCGGTCGATCCCCGGGCCGGTGATCCGCAGCGGCTCGTCCGCCAGGATGACGCCGGCGCAGATCCAGGTGACCACTTCGATCAGGTCGGGGATCAGCGTGAGGGCCACGGGACGGCTGAGCGACTCCGGGCCGCGACCGTGGATCACCCACGTCTCGGGCCCGGCGATCTCGATGTCGGCGCCGAGTTCACCGAGCACGGTGACCATGTCGGTCACGTCGGGCTTGAGGTACGGGTGGTGCAGTGTGGTCGTCCCGTGCGTGACCGCGCCCATCAGCAGTGCGGTCTTGGCCGCGCTGCTGTAGCAGGGCCCGCTCATGAGCGCCTTGTTGCGCGTGTAGTCGAGCAGGTCGATGGTGCAGGGCGTCAGCCGCTTCGCGGTGAGCTCCACGGATCCGTCGGCGGTGAGCCGGGTGGTGGCCCCGAACCGCTCCACCACGTCCAGAAGGTGCTCGACGGGCCTCCCGCGGGGTCCTTCGCCGATCACGCAGCCGCCGCTCGCGGGCAGCCGAGCGGCGCCGTTGCGCGAGATGAGAGCGGGCAGCAGGTAGAGCGAGCCGTGGATCCGGCCGACGAGGTCGGCGGGCAGTTCCGCGCTGTCCCAGGTGGACGCGTCGAGGGTGAACGTCTCGCTCGGCGCGTCGTAGTGCGCCTGTGAGCCCGTGGCGCGGAAGATCTCGCCCAGCACGGTGGTCTCGACGATGTCCGGGCAGTTCTCGATGCGCACCGGCGCGCTCGCGGTGGCCGCGGCGGCCGCGATGGTGACCAGGGAGTGCTTGAACCCGGAGGTCCGGACGGAACCGGAGATCCGGCTCCCGCCGTGGATCTCGAGCAGCGGCTCGCCCGGAGGAGCAGGTTCTCGTCGGCGTTCCTGCATGGGGGTACCTCCTGCGCTGAGTGGTGAGGGGTCGGGCGTGAGGGTCCGGTGCGGAATCGAACGCAGCCACTGCCGCGCTTCCCTCGCACTGGTCAGATGGACGACGGTGAGGCCGGGGTGCAGGCCGAGGAAAGCGGCCGTCTCGGCCCGCCGGGTGGCGTGCTGGGACCAGGCCCAGCGCAGCGGGTGGTGCGGGTTGCGCAGCATCGACCGCCAGGTCTCCCGGTTGCCGTGCCACAACTCGCGGCCGGTCGCGGCCCGGACCACCGAGCGCCGCAGCACGCGGCTCATGACGGTCCGGCGGGGCAGGTCGAGCCAGACGAACATGTCGGCGCGCTCGCCGAGCAGGTCGCCGACGACCCAGTGGTACTGGGCGTCGCAGATCCACGCCGGTGCCCGCGTGGCGCGCTCCACGTCGTCCGCGAACTCCGCCCGGTGGGTCCAGCCGGGCCCGTGGTAGAGCGCGTCCATCTCGATGTGCCGGATGTCCAGCGCCGCGGCGACCGCGGCGGCGAGCGTCGTCTTGCCCGCACCGGAGATCCCGCCGACGACGATCCGCCGCGGCGGCGCGGACGCGGGCGCCGCCACCGGTGGGGTGGGCCGCGTGAGGAACCCGACCGACAGGGCCGTCCCCGCGCTGACGACGGCCAGGCCGAGCCACAGCACGGGGTTCCCGTGGGCCAGCAGCGCCGTCCCGGCCGCCGGGGCGACCGCGCCCGCGATCCCGAAGGCCGTCTGGAAGGTCGCGTTGTAGCGGCCCTCCAGTCCGGGCGGCGCGGCGGCGTTCGCCGTCGTCGTGACGACGGGGGCGAACAGCGCGTCGCCGAACGTGCCGATCAGGGCCCCGCAGAGGACGACCGCGGTGGTGGCCGGCCCCGCCCAGCCGGACGGCGCCATGACGAGGACCGCCAGGGTGAAGAAGCAGGCCGCCAGTCGCAGCGCCGGCGGGGCGGAGACGCGCCGCGCGTAGGCGACCGAGGGCCGCCGGGCCAGGGCCATCGACACGCAGGCGACGGCGACGACCACACCCGGTACCCACGACGGCTGCCCCAGCACCACGATGGCGACCACCGGGAGCATCGTCGTCAGGCAGTCGGAGACGAACGCCAGCAACAGCGTCAGCAGGCACAGCCGCAGGAAGCCGGGATCGTCCCGCAGGTCGCGCCACCGCCACGCCCGTCCGTCGCCGGAAGGCTCGGCGGCCGGGGTGGGCCGGACGTGCCGGCGCACCGTGAGCACCAGGCCCATGGCCGCCGCGTAGGAGAGGCCGTTGGCGTACGCGATCAGGTGCAGTCCCGTACCGCTGCCGATCAGCAGGCCCCCGGCGGTCGCGCCGATCGCGCCGCCCGCCGCCCACCCGCTGACCCTCAGCACGCTCGCCGTGCTCAGCACGCCGAGGAGCGCGTCGGCCGGGACCAGCCGGGCCAGCAGCGGTGTGCTGGCCGTCCAGAACAGCCGGTCCGCGGCGACCATGACGACGGCGAGCGCGCCGACCTGCCACGTGGCGGAGACGAAGGGGAACAGCGAGAACACCCCGGTGCGCACGGCGTAGCTCAGGGCCGCCCCGTTCGCCGGACCCCAGCGGTCCACCAGCAGGCCGTTCACCGGTCCCGCGAGGAGGCCGAGGAGCCCGCCGGCCGTCAGCGCGGCACCGACGTGCGCCAGGGGGAGATGCTGTCCCCGGGTGAAGAAGATCAGCGCGACCGGCGCCCACAGGCCGTTGCCCACGCAGTCGACGGTCAGCGCCACCAGGTAGGTGCGTTTCCCGGGCGCCTCCCGCCCCCGGCCGATCACGAGCGCCGTTCTCGACTGGGTCACGGGCGTACGAAGTGCACGAGCAGTGCCCGCCGATCCACGGGGCAGGAGTCGGCGACCGGCGGGACGCCGTGCCAGGACCGGTCCGAGCGGACCAGCACGACGGACGTCCCGGTGGTCGGCGCCACCCGCTTCGCGCAGTCGTCCATGTCGGCGCTGCGCAGCAGTCGCAGGTCACCGCTCCACTCCGGGTCCCACCCGTCGTTGAAGTAGAAGAGGTGGGTCACCGCCTTGTCCGGGCGGTCGGTGTGCGGCTCGATCCAGCAGCCCCGGGCGTAGCGGGTCATACGGGCCTCGACCAGGCACCGTTCCAGGTCCACGCCGGTGAGCGTGGACAGTGCCTCGCGGTAGGGCCGGGAGACGACGTCCGCGACGAGCTGCCGCCAGTTCGCGGGGAGCGTGCGCACTTCGTCCTCGTCGACCGCCCCGGCGGTGACCAGGTTGCGGTTGAACATCCGGTACTGCTTGTCGGACCGGTTCAGGTCCGTGCGCTCGGACTCCTCGAAGCCGGCGTCGCTGAAGTCGCCGCGCAGGTTCTCGGCGACGGCGTCCGAGACGAACGAGCGGGGGATCACGGCGTGGCCGAACGGGTCCTGTTCCAGCTCGGCCCGGCTGATGGTCTCGATGTCGACGAGGGACACGTCTTCTTCCTCACAGGTGGGCGGGGTGGGTGAACGCGCCGGCGACCGTGCGCAGCCGGGTCTCCTCCCGGAGGCCGTTGAGCGTGAGCAGCCGGGCGACGCTGCCGTGTTCGGCTTCGATCCCGGCGATCAGCGAGCGCATCGTCGTCGCCGGCGTGGAGGTCCGCAGCCGCAGCTGGGCGAGGGTGTCCTCGCGGGTCCAGTTCGGGCGGGCGTCACCGCTGCGCAGGGCGCGGTAGGCGCGGGCGGTCAGGGCGTAGTCCCGGGCGACGTCCGCCGTCCGCACCCCGAGCGCCCGCAGGACCAGGGCGCTGACGACGCCGGTGCGGTCCTTGCCCATGGCGCAGCAGATGTAGACGGGGACCTCCGCCCCGTCGGCGAGCAGGCCCACGATCTCCGCCGCGACCGGCGCCGCCCTGGTCAGCATGTCGCGGTAGTTCGCGAGGTAGTCGCTGGGCAGGGGCCGTGCGTTGCCCCGGATGCGGCTCATGTCGCCGGCCACGGGCCGGGGCAGCACTCTCGCGCCCGTGCTCTCCGGCCCGCGGTACTGGCGGCGTTCCTCCTCCAGGCGCAGGTCGACGACGGTACGGATGCCCACGCCGCGGAGCGCCGGCGCCGTCTCCGGAGACGGCGCCGGCCCCCGCACGAGGAGCCCGCGCCGCAGGTATCCGCCGTCGGGACCGCGCAGCCCGCCCAGATCGCGCACGTTGGGCAGTCCCGGGACCGTGATCCTCCGGGTGTTCATGCCACCCCTTCGCGGTACCGGTCGCCCAGGGCGGCGACGACCCGACGGACGACGGCCTCGTTCGCGACCGCGATACGGACGGCGGCGGGCAGCCCCGGCGCGCCGGACAGGTCGCGTACGACGATCCCCTTTTCCAGGAGGTGCCGGTGCGCGGCCCCGGCGGCCGCCGGGTCGGGGACGTCCCAGGTCACGAAGTTCCCGCCGCTCGGCCGTGCGTGCCAGCCGGGCACCGCGCGCTCGACCTCGGCCGCGAACCGCTCCCGCAGCCGCCGCACGTCGGCCCAGATCCCGGTGAAGACGGCCTGCTCCTCCAGCGAACGCCGCAGCAGCGCGACCGCCGGAGCGGAGACCGAGCCCTCCGGGTCGAGGTCGAACAGGTGCCGGGCGGTCGCCGGGTGCGCGACCGTCACCGCGATCCGGGCGCCCGACAGGCCGTAGCACTTGGAGAACGTGTTGACGCGGACGACGTGCCGCAGACCGGCGAGCCCGCGCACCAGTTCCTCGCCGCCCTCGGTGAACGCCAGGTAGGCGGTGTCCAGGACCAGCAGACTGCCGTGTTCCGCCACCGCGTCGGCCAGCTCGGCCAGCTCCTCCCTTCCGTGCACCTGCCCGGTGAAGCTGTGCGGGGTGGTGACGACGACGAACGCCGGCGCACCCGCGCGCAGCCGCCGCGCGAGGTCACGGAGGTCGAACAGCCCGGTCTCGGGGTCCGGGGCCACGGGGTCGAGGACACAGCCCGAGATCGCCGCGAACTTCGCCCAGCCGTCGAAGTTCGGCTGGTGCAGGACGATCCGCGACACCTCCGGGAACGCGCGGGTCAGCAGGTTCAGCCCGGGATCGCTGCCCGCGGTCAGGACGAGGGAGTCGGTGTCCACCCCGAACCGGTCGGCCAGCATGCCGTAGACCTGCTGGAGGACGGGGTAGGTCAGCACGTCGTTCGGGTCGAACTCCGCCAGTGTGGCCCGGTGCACGGCCGCCGCCCGGCTGTCCAGCAGTCCGCAGTTCTTGAGGTTGATCTCGTCGGGGACCCGGACACGCCGGTTGCGGAACCGGCCGGCGCTCTCCCGCTGGAAGGGGGAAGGCGCCCCTTCCAGCGCTGTCACGAGCGTCTCGTCCCTCATACCGGACGCACGGCCGGGCCGGCGGCGCGGGCGGGGATGTTCTCGAACACCTGCGTGACGTCCGGCTGGCTGCCGAAGACGATGTCGTAGCCCCGGGCCAGCTCGTCGTCGGTCAGCGCGTGGGTGCCCGGCACGAACAGCTGCCGGTTGAACGCGGCCATCTCGTGGTCGAGGAGGTCCGGGCCCGCGAGTTCCCAGGGGGCGTACACGGTCGGCCGGGCCCGGCCGCCGCGTTCCTGGACGGCCTCGATGGTCCGCTCGGCACCCTCGATCGTGGTGCCGGGCAGCCCGACGATGACGAAGCAGTTCAGCTCGATGCCCGATTCCCTGCACCAGGCCGAGAGCCGGTCGAGGTCCGTCGCGGACTTCTGCTTCGGCCGGGGCAGCAACGCGCCCTCCTGCGGGTCGAGCGTCTCCAGACCGACGCTGATCCGGACGCAGCCGGCCTCCCCCATCGACCGGATCATCTCCTCGCTGAGGTGGTGGACGGTCGTCGCGCACTTCCACGGGTACGGGGACCCCCGGCCGGTCAGTTCCCGGCAGAGCTCCTCCATCCACTTCCTGTCCAGCGTGAAGGTCGGCGCGTAGAACGCCACGTACTCGAACGGCGCCGCGGCGAACGACTCCTCGATGTACCGGAGCGTCCGCTCGACCGTGAGCCGCCGTTCCTTCCGCGTGTAGATCAGCGGCACCTCGCAGTAGGAGCAGCCGACCGGGCACCCGCGAGCCGCCGGTACGACCAGTTCGCGGCGGCGCGGGATGCCGCAGAACTTGTTGGCGTCGTCGAAGTAGAGGGCGTCGTAGTGCCCGTACGGGATCTCGTCGGGCGTCGGCAGGTACCAGTCCTGCGCCGGGAGCAGGTCACCGCGGCGCTGGGGAGCGGTCCAGGAGCCGTCGCGCCGCAGGTGCACCCCCGCCGCGTCCGAAGCACGGCCCCGGAAGGTCTCGATCGCGGCGCCGACGCCGGACTCGAAGTCGCCGTTCTCCACGATCGCGTCGATGTCGAAGCGCTCGAAGAAGCGGGGGTTGACCCCGGAAAGCCTGCCGAACGTGACGATCGGGGCGTCCGGGTTCAGCGCCCTGGCGTAGGAGACGAACCGGCGGAACCCGTCGATGCCGTCGAACTCGTTCATCACGGCGATCACGTCGTACCGCTCCTGGAAGAGCCTGCTGCCGAGGTCCTTCCACGTCAGCCGCTCGACACTGGCGTCGATCGCCGTCACCTGCGCGCCGGGGTAGGCGGCGCGCAGGTGACCGGCGACCTGGTAGAGCGCGAGGTGGTGCCCCGCGTTGAAGTAGCTGAGCACCTGCGGGGGCCAGATCACGAGGATCTTCCCGGGCTCGTCCACGATCTTTCCCATGGGAGGTCCTTTCGGTTCCGGCACGGTGGGCGCCGGGCGCCGGGCGGTCAGTTCTGCGGCCGGTACGCGGAGCCGGCGAGTCCGGTGGTCAGCCAGTACTCGATCTGGACCGTGATCCGCTCGGTCCCCTCCGGGTGCTCGATCTTCGAGACCGCGTGCCACGACTTGTCGGTGGGCGGGAAGGCGAGGAGCTGGCCGCCGACCGGGCTGATCTCCTCCGCCGGCCCCGCCTTGGGGGACTCGAAGATCTGGAACTGGCCGCCCGCCTCGACCGGCCAGTCGCGGTTCAGGTAGAGGATCACGGTGATCGCCTTGGTCGGCTTGTCCTTGTGCACCGACAGGTAGTCGCCGTTGCGGTGGGTGTAGAGGCCGATGCTGCGCTGCAGGCCGGCCAGTTCGATCCCGGTCGACTTCTCCAGCCAGGCGGTGAACTCGGCGCCGCGCAGGTCCTCCACGAGGTCCCGCCAGATCTCGGGCAGGCGAGGGAAGACCGGGGCTTCCTCTTCGAGGACGACGAGGTCCACGAGGTTCATCCGGTACTGCTTCTCGTGCTTCGGGTCCTCGACCGCGATCTTCGCGACGTCGGCGGTCGGCATGGTGGCGAGCAATTCGTCCAGTTGCCCGTCGTCGAGCAGGTCACGGCCTCGGAAGAGCTGGAACGGCTGGGTACGTTCCTCCAGCGCCGAGTCGAACGTCAGCACCACGGTGCCTCCTTGGGGTCGATGCGGGGGTCCCGGGACGGCCGGGGCCCGACCTGGCCACAGCCTGTCCGCGGGCCCCTGCCGACCCCTTGTCGGTTCGCTGCCCGGCCGCTGCCGGGGATCGGCAAGGTCTTCGCAAACCGGCACGCCATCGCACGGCAAGCGGGACGGTGACACTGGCGGGGCAGCCCTGATACCCGAACCGGTGCACACGCCGGCCGCCGAGAGGTGCGAGTCTTGATCAACCTGGACGTCCGGCTCGAAACGTGGGACCACCCCTTCCGGCACTTCCGCGGCGCCGGTCTCCTCTCCGCGCGCGACCTGGCCGACCTCGGCGCCGCCGTGCCGGACGCGGGCCTGTTCCAGCGGATCGACACCTCGACCGGTGCTGACGTACGGCGCCGCTACCGCTCGTCCGTCCTGCCGTTCGCCGACAACAGGACCGGGCTCACCCCCGACGGCATCCCCCTGGCGGCGCCCTGGCGTGAGCTGGTCACCGACCTGCTGTCCGACGAGTTCACCGACTGGCTCCGCCGCGAGACCGGGGTGGACACCACGGGGCTGCACCGCCGGGCCGAGATCTACAACTACTACGGCGGCGACTTCGAGGACCTCAGCATCGGCAAGCAGCACAAGAGACTCGCTCTGGCACTGCACATCAACGAGCACTGGCCGGCCGACGGCGGCGGAGAACAGGAGTACTGGTCCGGCCCGGACAGGTCGGCCGGCCCCGCCTCCACCATGCCCCCGACGGGAGGCACCGCCTGGTTCTACTCGGCGTCGCCCTCGTCCTGGCACCAGATGGCGCCGGTCAGCGAGGGGCGGGGCCTGGTGCGGCGGGCGGTCACCCTGGGGTTCTTCGAGTAGCCGGCGAACCCCGGCCGGACACCCACGGAAGCCGCCGCCCGAGCTGTCTCGGACGGCGGCTTCCGTCGGTGGTCGCGCTCGCCGCTCCCGGTCACTCCTCGTCGATCCGGATGGCCGACGACGGGCACAGGTGGACCGCCTGACGGACGGCCGGCCGGTCCGCCCCGGCCGGATCCACCGTCAGCGGCGCTACCAGCCCCTCCTCGTCCTGGTCGAAGACGGCGGGAGCCGCCAGGACGCACTGGGCGGCGCCGACGCACCGCTCCCTGTCCGCGGTGATGTGCACGGGCGTGCCCCTCTCCTCAGCAGTTCACCGGCACCCGGTAGATGCCGTAGATCCCGGCGTCGTCCTTGTACGGCAGGTCCTCGGCCGGCACGGCCAGCGACAGGGCCGGCACCCGGCGCAGCAGCGTCTCGAAGACGACCTCCAGTTCCACCCGGGCCAGGTTCTGGCCGAGGCACTGGTGCACGCCGTACCCGAAGGCGACGTGGTGCCGCGCGCCGCGCTCGAAGTCGAGCCGGTCCGGGTGCTCGAAGACCTCGTCGTCCCAGTCGGCGGCCAGGCCGGACACGACGATGCCCTCGTCCTTGCGGATCGTCACGCCGCCGATCTCGATGTCCTCGGTGGCGACCCGGGCGGGCGCGTTCTCCACGACGCTGAAGTAGCGCAGCATCTCCTCGATCGCCGGGGACAGCAGCGAGGGGTCGGCCGCGATCCGCGCCCTGTGCTCCGGGTTCTCCAGCAGCGCCACCACGCCCAGCGAGATCATGTTCGCGGTGGTCTGGTGCCCGGCGATCAGCAGCATGACGGCGGTGCCCACGATCTCGTCGTGCGTCATCACCGGTGTCTGCCGGTTGCGCGCGATGAGCCGGCCGATCAGGTCGTCGGTGGGCTCGCCCCGCTCCTTCTCGGTGACGAGGTCCTCCAGGAAGTCGTTGAGCGCGTCGGAGGCCGCGGCGCGCTCCCGCATCGAGACGGACCGGCTGACCAGCATGCCCGCCCACTCGTGGAACTCGCGGCGCCGCTCGTGGGGCACGCCCAGCAGCTCGCAGATCACCAGCGACGGCACCGCCTGCGACACGTGCTCGACGAGGTCGGCCGGCTGCGGCGCGGCCAGCATCTCGTCGATGCTCCGGTCGACGATCTCCTGGACGCGCGGACGCAGCGCGGCGATCCGGCGCAGCGAGAACTCGCCGGTCAGGATCTTGCGGTGGGCCCCGTGCTCGGCCCCGTCCAGGTGGATCATGGACCGCCGGGTGCTGAGCCGGCGGACGCGTTCGACCGCCGTGCGCTGCTCGGCGGTCAGCCGCCCCGGGAACGCCGGGTGCAGGCGGTCGGCGCTGACCCGCGGGTCGGCGAGCAGCCTGCGGGCCAGCTCGTGCTTGGTGACCAGCCAGGCCACCTGCCCGTCGGGCATCCGGACCCGGCTGACCGGCTCCCGCCCGCGCAGCTCCCGGTACTCGGCGGGCGGGTGCATGGGGCACTCGCGGGCCATCGGGAACGACGGAATGTCGTGGTCGAGCGTCTCGGTCATGGGATGGGTTCCCGTTCCTCTCGGGTCTGCCGGTCCGCTGCCGCCGCACGCAGGGCGACCCGGTTGATCTTGCCGACACCGATCATCGGGAGGGCGTCGACAACCCTCAGTTCCTCGGGCAGTTTGTACGTGGCGATTCCGCGCTCGGTGAGGAACCGGCGCAGGCCGAGCAGCGCCGGCCGCTTCTCCGGGTCGCGGGGGACGGCGAAGACGCAGACCGTCTGCCCCCACACCGGATGCGGCATCGCGACGGCCGCGACCGCCCGCAGCAAGGGGTGCTCGGCGAGCAGCGATTCGATCTCCCCGGCGGAGATCTTCTCCCCGCCGCGGTTGATGACGTCACCGATCCGGCCCTCCACCACCAGCCCGCCCGACGGGTGGAGGCGTGCCAGGTCCCCGGTGCGGTAGAAGCCGTCGTCGGTGAAGGCACGCGCGTCGGCCTCCGGTGCCGCGTAGTACCCGGCGACCGTGTACGGGCCCCTGGTCAGCACTTCTCCCACCTCGCCGGGCGCCACCTCGGTGCCGTCCTCGGCCACGATGCGGATCTCGTCGCCGGGTGAGGCCGGCCGCCCCTGGGTGTCGGCGATGACGTCACCGGGATCGTCCAGCGCCGTGTAGGTCAGCAGCCCTTCGCTCATGCCGTAGCACTGCTGCACCGTGCAGCCCAGCAGCTTCTGCGCCTCGGCCGCCGGGGCGGGCTCCAGACGGGCGCCGCCCGCCTGCATCACGCGCAGCGACGTCGGCCCCCGGCCCCGTTTCCGGACCTCGCCGAGCCACTGGGTGACCAGCGCGGGCACCAGCGTCGTGTGCGTCACCCCCTCCCGGTCGATGAGGTCGAGCGCCGCCCCGGGGTCCCCCGGCGAGCCCAGGACCACCCGGCCGCCGAAGGCCAGGACGCCGAACATGCCGGGGCAGTTGAGGACGAACCCGTGCGCCCCCGACATGACGGCGAGGTACACCGTGTCCGGCGACAGCCCGGCCCACCGGGCGGCCGTCCGGATCATGTAGCCGTAGCCCTCGTGGGCGCGTGCGATCGCCTTCGGCGGCCCGGTGGTTCCGCTGGACAGCAGGAAGACGGCGGGCTCGTCGGCCAGGGGCGGACCCAGATCGGGCAGCGGGCCGGCCCCGGGGTCCGGACGGCACAGCTCGACCAGGTCCTCGGTGCCTTCGGGAACGGCGTCCGACGCGCGGTCGGCGACCAGGATGTGCCGGATACCCGGGCAGCTCTCCCGCAGTTCCCTCGCCAGCGCGACATGGTCGAAGCGCTGCCAGCGGCGCGGTACGGCGACGGCCGTGGGCCGGGTGGCCGCCACGACCGCCAGCAGCTCGCGGCGGCGCAGCGTGGGCACCGCCATCACCGGGTGGGCGCCCAGCCGCATCAGCGCCAGCGGCAGGACGACCAGCTCCAGATCGTTGGGGAGCTGGACGAGGACACGGTCCCCGCGCGCGATCCCGAGGCCGGCCAGCCGGGCGGCGGCGCCGGCGACCGCGTCCGCCAGCTCGCGCCGGGTCAGCCTGCCGCCGGGGCCGCGGACGGCCTCCTTCTCGGGATCCTCGCCCACGTGCCGCAGCACCAGCCGGTCGACCCGCTCGGGTCGCCACCACCCGCGGTCGCGGTACTCCCGCGCCCGGTCCGGCGGAATCCTCGGGAGGCCGGGATCCTCGGGACGGAACGAACTCACGCCCTGTCACCTTCCTTTCTCGCGGCCACGTCAGACAGCCGACTGCAGGGCGAGCCGTGAGATGTCGTACGCGGTGGAGTCCTCCACGGCCAGGTCGGCGCAGATCCGGCCGAACAACGGGACGAACTTGAACGCCCAGCCCGCCCCGTAGACGACGAGCTTCTCCCCGTGCGTCATCAGGTCCCGCGCGGTGCCGAGGAAGAACTGCCGTTCGGGGTCGGTGGGCAGCACGGCCAGGCAGGTCGAGGTGCGCACCGGGTCGGCGTCGACCGTGGGCAGATGGTCCCGCAGCCAGCCCGAGAGCCGGTCCATCTGGCGCCGGTCGGCGACGCCGGTGGCCGCCGACGGGTGGTCGAGCGGCTCCACCTCGAAGATGGGCCCGCAGCGCACCAACTCCCCGGGCGCCCACGGGTTCTGGCCGAACCCGTAGAACAGGTTGGTGTCCTCCCGCGTCGGCTGCTGGAAGGCGAACCAGAACGGCGCCTCGACCGTCGGCGTGGCCTGCCGGTAGGCCGCGATGGCCATCTCGTACACCGAGTACGCCAGGCGCGCGCCCAGCGGTTCCAGCAGGTCGTTGGTGTAGGGGCCGCAGGTCAGTACGACCTTGCCGGCCCGGTAGGTGCCCCGGTCGGTGGTGACGCTCACCCCGTCGGCGTCCGGCACGAGTTCGGTCACCGTCTCCCCCGCGCGCAGGACGCCGCCGGCCGCCTGGGCGAGCGTGAAGAGCGCCGCCAGCGTCCCCCTGACGTCGATCGTCCCGCCGTCGGGCTGGAGGAACCCCTCGTAGTCCCGGGGCAGGCCGCGGAACCCGAACCGCCGCTCGATGTCGGTGGCCTTGAGCCACTCGTAGCGCACCGAGAGCTTGTCCATCATCTCGACGGTCCCCGAGATCTGTCCCTCGTTGGTGACGACGTCGGTGTCCCCGAACCAGAGGCTGCCGATCTCGTGGATGAGGCGGCGCTCGCAGCGGCTCTCCAGCTCGCGCCACAGGGGAAGGGTCTCCAGCGTCAGGCGGAACAGGTCCTCCTGCGTGTACTGGAGCCGCCAGTGCCGTTCGGCGCCGCTGGTGCCCACGCTCTCGTTGAAGAACGTGTGCCGCTCCAGGACCAGCACCCGGTGGCCGCGCTCGGCGACCTGCCAGGCGGTGGCCAGGCCGACGGGCCCGCCTCCCACGACCACCACGTCATAGGACTCCGTCATGCCCGGGCCTCCTCGTAGTTCGACGTGCCGCCCTCGCCGGTGTCCCGCCGTCCGGTGAGCGCGGACTTCAGGGCCAGCACCAGGTGTTCGACCTGGCCGTCGGTCATCGACGGGTAGCAGGGCAGATTGACCTGTTCGTGGAACCAGATCCGCTCGGTGACCGGACACTCGCCGAGCCGGTGTCCCCGGCCCCGCCACTCGGGGCGCAGATGCAGGGGGAAGTAGCGCACCTGCACCTGGACCCCGGCGTCCTCGAGGGCGTGGATGACCTCGTCGCGGCTCACGCCCTGTTCCGGCCGGACGAAGAAGGTGAACAGGTGGTAGGGGTGGTGGATGTCCTCGGGCACGTCGGCCACCCGCACGTGCGGGAACTCCGCCAGCGTCCGGGCGAGGCACCCGGCGATCCACCGCCGCCGCCCGGCCAGCTCCCCGAGACGCTCCATCTGGACGAGCCCGACGGCCGCCCCGGCCTCGCTGAGCGTGGCGTTGCTCCCGGGATGCCGGATACGCAGGCACTCCTTCTCGTACGAGTCCCCCGCCCACATCATCCAGGGCTCCGAGCGGTCGTACGGCCCGGCCAGCAGCGGTGACGGCACGAGGTCCCCGTCGGCGGCGTTGGAGCGGATGCGGTCGACGCGCTCGGCCCACTCGGGGTCGTCGAAGGTGAGCATCCCGCCCTCGCCGAGGGTCGTGATGTTCTTGCTGGAGTGGAAGCTGAAGCACCCGATGTCGCCGAGCACGCCGGGCCGCCGGCCGCGGTAGAGGGCGCCCAGCGCGTGCGCGCAGTCCTCGATCACCCGGACGCCGTGCCGGCGGGCCACTCGCATGATCTCGTCCATGCGGGCCGGCCGGCCGCCGTAGTGGACCAGGATCAGGGCCCGGGTCCGCGGGGTGATCAGCGACTCGAACGAGTCGACGTCCACGTTCAGGGTGTCCGGCTCCACGTCGCAGAAACGGACCGTCACGTCGTGGGCCAGCAAGGGGTCGGTGGTGGCCTTGAAGGTCTGCGGGGTCACGATGACCTCGTCACCGGGGGCGAGGTCCAGCAGGTGCACGGCGAGCGCGACGGCGACGGTTCCGCTGGTGACGGTCATCGCGTACCGGCTGCCGACGTGCTCGCGCATCGCCTGCTCGAACGCGTCCCGCCACCGCCCCTGCGAGAGGCTCTCGCCGGACCGGACGACCTCGCCGAGCGCGGCCAGCTCGGCGTCCCCGAGGATGCTTCCCACAGCGGGGGCCGGCACGAAGTACCGGGAGTTCTCGTCCACGGTCAGCATGAGCCGGTCCCACTGCCCGCCGGGCTTCCCCCGTCCCGGGCGGCGCGCAGGCCCAGCGCCACCTCCACGATCAGGTCCTCCTGGCCCGCGACCACCTGACGCCGGCCGAGTTCGAAGAAGACGTCGCGCGGGTCGACCCCTTCGCGCGCGGCGATGTCGAGCACCGGCTTCTTGAACCCGGAGAACACCCCGGCCAGCCCGCTGACGATGGAGACGGAGTCGATGGTGGGCGGCGCCGGCATCAGCTCCCGCCCGGCGATGTCCGCCGCGTCCAGGAGCCGGTACAGGTCGATGCCCGTCCGGAACCCCAGCCGTTCCAGCACCGGCACCAGGACCTCCAGCTGGGTGTTGCCGGCGCCCGCGCCGAAGCCCCGGGCACACGCGTCGAGGATGCCGGCCCCCGCCTCCGCCGCCGCGATCGAGTTCGCCACGGCCATGCCGAGGTTGTTGTGCCCGTGGAACATCACCGGCACGTCGACGGCGGCGCAGATGGCCCCGATGCGGGCCGTGACGTCCGAGGGCAGGAAGTGCCCCGAGGAGTCGAGGATGCCCACGCCGGTGGCGCCGTACCCGACCAGGCGCGCGCACTCCTCGGCGAGCTGGTCGGGGCTCGCCATGTGCGTCATCAGGAGGATGCCGTGCGCCTCCACGCCCTCGTCGCGCAGGAAGCCGAGGTGCCGCTCGGCGACGCTGGCCTCGGTGCAGTGCGTCGCGATGCGCACCAGGTCGACCTCGTGGGCGAGGGCGTTCTTGATGTCCTGGGTGGTGGCCCAGCCCGGGAACATGAGAACCCCGAGCTTGCTGGTCGTCAGGGTCTCCCGGGCGATCGACATCATCTCGTCGTCGCTCAGCCGGGCCCGGCCGACCTGGAGGGACGAGGCGGCCAGCCCGTTGCCGTGGCCGACCTCGACGACCGGGACGGCCGCGGCGTCGGCGGCCTTCAGGTAGGCGCGGAACTGCTCCGCGCCGAGGCTGTGCCGCACGGCGTGCTGGCCGTCGCGCAGCGTCGGGTCGTGGATCTGGACCGGCCTGCCCGCTTCCTGGCTCATGCCGTCTCCCTGCCTGCCGGTGCGAGCCGGTCCGCCGCGTAGTACTCGGCGGCCTGGATCGCGGCGGAATTGATGATGTCGAGATTCCCGGCGTAGTGCGGCAGCCGGTCGCCGGACGCGGTGACCTCCACGGAGACGAAGGCCGTGGAGTCGTTGACGGTGCACACGCTGACGCCGAATCCCTTGACGTACGTACGGATCTCGTCGGCCGCGCCCGTCACCAGCGCGCGCACCGAGTCGGTGGTGAGGTCCCGGCCCCGCAGGTACATGGCGACCCGGAAGGTGGCCGCCGGCCGGGCCGGGCTGATGTTGACGAGCGCCTTCACGTCCTCGACGCCGGTGAACAGGCGGATCGCGTCCTGCGTGGTCTGCACGTACTCGTCGAGGTTCAGGCGCGAGGCGCGGCCCACGCTCAGGGTGGCGGCCGTGGTCACGACCTCGACGCAGTCGATCCGGTGCGCCCTCGCGATCGCGTGCAGGATCGGCAGGCACGCCTGTCCGCCGCAGGTCACCATGCTGATGTCGCGGTGGGAGCCGATGTCCGCCCGGTTGACGGTCGGGACGATCATCTGCCCGACTCTGCTGGGCGTCAGGTCGACGAGCATCGCCCCGGACGCCGCGAGCTTCTCGGCGTGCTCGGCGTGGAACGACGCGTTGGTGGCGTCGAACACCACGTCGAAGTCCTCCTCGGCGTCGACGAGGGACTGGATGCCCCCGGTCGCCACCGGCACACCGCGCCGGGCCGCCCGCCGCAGCTCGGCGGCGTCGTGCCGCCCCGCGACGAGCCGCAGGTCGAGACAGTCCGAGCGCATGATCTTGCTCGCCAGGTCCATACCGATGAGTCCGGCGCCGAGGACCGATACGGACAGCCGTCCAGTTGCTTGCATGTACGGTCGCCTTTCCGTCAAGGTGCGGCGTGATCCGCCCTGGGGGCACCCGCGGAGGCCGGCCGCGGTGGTCCCTACGCGGCCCAGCCTGGGACCGGGGTCTTGCCGACGGCTCGCCGTCGCGCTGACCGGTCGCCGCCGCGGGCGGGGCAAGCGAGGCGGCAAGGTCCTTGCAGGGACGCGGCGACATGCTGTGCGGGTACCACCCGGGGGCCTCCCCCGCTTCAACGCCAGTCCGTACGCCGCACCTTTAGCATCCGAAGGGGACTGCGAGCCGTGGTCAACCCGATTCATGACGACAACGGTGTCTCTCTGGTCCTGGTGAGCAGCGAGAACCGGCACGCTCTGTGGGCCGGCGGCCTCGACGTGCCACCGGGCTGGCGCGTAGCGCACCGGGCGGCGAGTCGCCGGGAGTGCCTGGAGTACATCGGCGCCCACTGGCCGGACATCCGGCCCGCCAGACTCCCGGACGACGGGACGGACGCGGGCGCCTGCCTCCACGACCTGTTCGCCGCCCAGGCCGTGCGCACCCCCGAGGCGCCGGCCCTGATCTGGCGGGACCAGACCCTGACGTACCGTCAACTCGACGACGAGTCCGCCAGGTTGGCCGCGTATCTGCGGCTGCGCGGCGTCGGTCCCGGCGCGTTCGTGGGCCTGTGTGTCGAGCGGTCGCCGCAGATGATCACGGCCCTGCTCGGCGTCCTGCGGACCGGCGCCGCGTACGTGCCCCTCGATCCCGAGTACCCGGTCGAGCGGCTGCGGTACGTCCTGTCCGACACGGGCGCACGCCTGCTCCTGACCCAGGAGCCGCTGAGGCCGCTCTTCCCGGACCACGACGGCGAGATCGTCTGCCTCGACGAGCACCGGCAGGCCATCGACGCCCTGCCCACCGCGCCCGCGCCGGACAGCCCCCTCCCGCTGCCGTCGGACACCGCCTACGTCATCCACACCTCCGGCTCCACGGGCCGCCCCAAGGGTGTCCTGGTGACGCACCGCTCGCTGGCGAACCACAGCGCCGCCGTGAACCGGCACTTCGCGTTCTCCCCCGGCGACCGCGTCCTGCAGTGCAGGCCGCTGAGCTTCGACGCCGCCGCCGAGGAGATCTTCCCGCCGCTTCTGCACGGCGCGGCCCTGGTCCTCGGCAGCGACCCCCTGCGCCAGACGTTCCGGGCCCTGACCCAGCAGGTCATCGACACCGGTACGACCTTCCTGAGCGTGCCCACGGCCTTCTGGCACAGCTGGGTCGCGGAGGAGGACTGCCTGCTGCGGCTGGCCACGGAGTCCTCGCTGCGCACGATGATCGTGGCCGGTGAGAAGGCGGCCCGCCAGGCCCTGCTGACGTGGAAGAAGCGGGTCGGCGAGGACATCCGCTGGTTCAACGTCTACGGCCCCACCGAGGGCACCATCACCACGACGGTCCACGAGCCGGGCGCCGACTGGGAGGCCGGCGAGTACGCCTCCGTCCCGATCGGCCGCCCCATCGACAACGTCCGTACGTACGTCCTCGACGACGCCCTGCGGCCGGTCCCGGCGGGAACGCCGGGCGAACTGTTCATCGGCGGAGCGGGAGTGGCCGTCGGTTATCTCAACGCGCCGCGGACCACCGCCGAACGGTTCCTGCCCGACCCCTTCTCCGGCGTGCCCGGCAGCCGGCTGTACCGCACCGGGGACCTGGTGCGCGCGGACGCCGACGGCTGCCTGGAGTTCCTCGGCCGCGGGGACCACCAGGTGAAACTGCGCGGCTACCGCATCGAGCTCGGCGAGATCGAGGCCGTGCTCGCCGAGCACCGGGACGTCCGGGCGTGCGTCGCCCAGGTGACGGGCGACGGCCCCGAAAGCGCCCTCGTGTGCTTCGTGACCGCCGACGAGCGCGCCGCGCCGCCGGCCGCCGAGCTCATCGCCCACCTGAGGAACCGGCTGCCCTGGTACATGATCCCGACGGCCGTCCACGTCCTGGACGCCTTCCCCATGACCCCGAACGGGAAGATCGACAGGACCGCCCTGCTCGCGCTCGAACCCGACGACGACGGCGAGGCCGCCGCCATCGCGCCGCGCACCCCCGTGGAAGCGGCCCTGGCGGACATCTGGGAGGACGTCCTCGGCCGCCGCGGCATCAGCGTCGACGCCGACTTCTTCCAGGTGGGCGGCCACTCCCTGCTCGCCGCGAGCCTGATCGCCCGCATCCGCGACCGGTTCGACGTCGGCATGACGGCCCGCGTGCTGTTCGAGTCACCGACCATCGCCGGGCTCGCCGAAGCCGTCACCCGGGCGACCGGCGACGGCGCGGCGGACCGCGCCGGGCGGAGCTGACCGGCGGTGGCACCGCGACAGACCGCCGCCACGCGGCCCGACAGCCCCTGGCTGCGCACCTTCCGGCCGCCGGATCCCTCGGCCCCGGTCCGGCTCGTGTGCTTCCCGCACGCCGGGGGCGCGGCCAGCTACTTCCGGGACTGGGGCGGCCGGGAGCTCGCCGGGGCCGAGGTGTGGGCCGTCCAGTACCCGGGACGTGAGAACCGGATTCGGGAGGAGTTCCCGCCCGATCTGCACACCCTCGCCGACCAGGTCACCGAGGAGCTGAGCGGACTCCTCGACCGGCCCGCCGTCTTCTTCGGGCACAGCATGGGCGCCGTCGTCGGCTACGAGGTCCTGCGCCGCCTGACTTCCGGCGGCCGGGGAGGCGCCGTACGCCACCTCGTCGTCTCGGGGTGCGGCGCCCCCCAGCGGGTGCGCCCCTTCGCCGGACAGGAAGGCGCCCATCTCCTCGACGACGACCGGCTCGTCGACCTCCTCAAGGAGCTGGGCTCCGGCAGCGCGGGCCTGCTGGACGACCCGGACATGCGCTCGGCCTTCCTGCCCGCGGTCCGCGACGACTACCGCATCGTCCAGTCCTACGTCCCGCGCGCCGGCGGCCCACCCCTGCGGACCGACGTCACCGCGTTCGTGGGCCGCCAGGACGAGGCGGTCGGCGTCGGCGACGCGGGCGCCTGGGCCGGCGCGACCCGGGGCCGCTTCACACTCCGCACCTTCCCCGGCGGCCACTTCTACCTGGGAGAACACCCGGACGACGTCCTGCAGGCCCTGCGCGAGGTCCTCCGTCCCGCCACCGCGATCGACACCGGGAGAGTTGATGAACGTTGACCTGTCCGACCCGCTCCTGTACCAGGACTCCGATCCCGGGCCGGTCTGGTCGCGGCTGCGCGCCGAACACCCCGTCTACCGCAACCAGCGGGCCAACGGGGAGCACTTCTGGGCGGTGATGACCCACGACCTGTGCACGGACATGCTGACCGACCCCCGCGTGTTCAGCTCCCAGAACGGGATGCGCCTCGACTCCGACCCGCAGGTCCTCGCCGCCGCGGCCGGCAAGATGCTCAACATCACCGACCCGCCCCGGCACGACAAGATCCGCAAGGTCGTCAGCTCGGCGTTCACACCCCGCATGGTGAGCCGGCTGGAGGCCACCATGCGCAAGACGGCCGCCAAGGCCATCGACGAGGCGCTGGCCGCGGGGGAGTGCGAATTCACGCGCGTCGCCCAGAAACTGCCGGTCTCGGTCATCTGTGACATGCTCGGCGTCGCGCCCGCCGACTGGGACTTCATGGTCGAGCGCACCCGCTTCGCCTGGAGCTCCACCGCCCTCGACGAGGCGGAGGAGGCGGCCAAGGTCCAGGCCCACACCGAGATCCTGCTCCACTTCCAGGACCTCGCCGCGGAGCGCAGGCGGGAGCCGAAGGACGACCTCATGAGCGCCCTGGTGTGCGGCGAGATCGACGGCGCCCCGCTGACCGACCAGGAGATCCTCTACAACTGCGACGCCCTGGTCTCCGGTGGCAACGAGACGACCCGGCACTCCACCGTCGGCGGACTGCTCGCCCTCATCGACAACCCGGACCAGTGGCACCGGCTGCGCGACGAGCCCGCCCTCATGCCCACGGCGATCCAGGAGATCGTGCGCTACACCTCGCCCGTCATGCACGCGCTGCGCACCGCGACCGAGGACGTCGAGTTGGGCGGGGAGCGGATCAGCGCCGGGGACCACGTCGTCGCGTGGCTGCCCTCGGCCAACCGCGACGAGAAGGTCTTCGACGACCCGGACCGCTTCGACATCGAGCGCGATCCCAACCGCCACCTGGGCTTCATCCAGGGCAACCACTACTGCATCGGTTCCTCGCTCGCCAAGCTCGAACTCACGGTGATGTTCGAGGAACTCCTGGCACGGGTCGAGGTCGCCGAACTCGCCGGACAGGTCCGCCGCCTGCGCTCGAACCTGCTGTGGGGGTTCGACTCGCTTCCCGTGAAATTCGTTCCGAGGGCCTGAGGAGACACCCCCCATGACCGCGCCGACCGCCCCCTCGATCGACAAGTACCTGGGCACAAGCGTCCGTCTGCTGCCCCAGACCGACCAACTGCGCGCCCTGCACACCGCGATCCGCGACCGGGACGCCCGCCGCGAGGACTTCGTCCGCTACTCGCGCCGGATCATCCGCCTGCTGATCGAGGCAGGCATGGACCTGCTGCCCTTCGAGCCGCACGAGGTCCGCACCCCGACCGGCGCCGCCTACCCGGGGCTGCGCTTCGCCTCCGGGCTGTGCGGGGTCACCGTGGTGCGCGCCGGGGAGAGCATGGAGGACGAACTGCGGGACATCTGCCCGGGCATCCGCATCGGGAAGATCCTCATCCAGCGGGACGAGACGACCAAAGAGGCCCGCCTCTACTACACCGCCCTGCCCACCGACATCGCCCGGCGGCACGTCCTGCTCCTCGACCCGGTCATGGCGACCGGCGGGACCGCGCTGTCGGCGCTGCGGGTACTGACGGACCTCGGCGTGCCCGAGGAGAACATCGTCTTCGTCAACTTCATCACCGTCCCCGAGGGCATCACCGCCGTCTGCGAGCAGTACCCGCGGGTGCGGATCGTGACCTCCGCCATCGAGGAGCGGCTGAACGAGGACGCGTGGATGCTGCCCGGCATCGGGGACTTCGGGGACCGCTACTTCGGCACCGACGCCTGACGCGTGCGCGGCCGGCCCGGAAGACCGTGGAACGACGACTGATCGAAGGATCGACATGAAGGCCGAACAGGGTCCGTTTCTCTTGCTGAACACCAAGGAGATCGTCTCGCGCCTGCACGAGTGGTTCCCCGACGCCGCGCGGGAGCTGGTCGTGGTGACCACGAGAGCGGACATCCCCTCCGCCGATGTCGCCGCGTACGCGGAGCGCTTCCTCCACATGGAGGTGGTGCCCAACCTCTGGGAGATGCCGGACGACGAACTCCTCGCCCTCGCGCGGCGGTTCGGCGTACGACGGATCCTGTCGCTCGGCGAGCGCGAGGTGCTGCGCGCGGCGCGCATACGGGCCGAACTCGGCCTGCCCGGCCAGAGCCTCGCCTCGGCCACGGCGTACCGGGACAAGCACGTCATGAAGTCGACCCTGGCGGCGGCGGGCATCGACGTCGCCCCCATGCGCAGGTTCCGGACCGGTGACGAACTCGCCGAGTTCACGTGGCAGGTCGGCTTCCCGGTCGTCGTCAAGGAACTCGACTCCGGCGCGTCGAACGGCACCGTGGTCCTGATGGACGCGGAGGACCTGCGCGCCCTCCCGGAGCGTGCCACCGGAACCCCCCGGCTGGCCGAGGCCTGGGTCGAGGGCGACTTCTACCACGTCAACGGCCTTATGAAGGACGGCGAGGTGGTGCTGGCGGTGCCCTCCCGCAACCTGTACTCCGACTGGTTCTCGGTCGCCTACGACGCCCCGACCATGACGGGGATGATGCCCGACGAGGACCCCCTGTCCGAGAGGCTGCGCGGCACCGCGCGGCAGGTCGTGGCCGCGCTGCCCGCCGTGCCCGGCCTGTGCGCCTTCCACCTCGAGCTGTTCCACACCGCCGACGACCGCGTGGTCGTCTGCGAGATCGCCTGCCGGGCGGGCGCGGCCCTCGTCACCGACGTCCACGAAGCCGTGCTGGGCATGAACTTCTACGGCGCGAGCCTGCTCGGCCAGGCCGGACGCGGTGACCAGGTCGAGATCCACCCGACCGGCGAACGGCTCGGCTTCGTCTGGTTCCCGCCGGCCAAGGGAGTCCTGCGCGTGCTGCCCGACACGTGCCCGCTGCCGGGGACGGTGAGCTACCGGCCCTGCGGCGACGTCGGGCGCAGTTACGGCAGTGCCCCCGGACTCGGCCGGCCCGTCGCCGAGATGGTCTTCCGGCTCACCGAGCCGGACACCGGGGCGGAGCTGCGGCGGATCGAGGAGTGGTGGGACGACAACGTCGTCTGGGAGCACCGGACCAACGCGGTGCCCGAGCGCTGGAAGACGCCCCGAAGGAAGCCGGCCGACGCGTAGCGGCCCGGCGATCGGACCGGAGGATTTGTGTACGAACTACTGAAGACGATCATGGTCGAGGATCTGGAGGTGGAGGCCGACCAGGTGTCCCCGGACGCGAGCCGCGAGGACGCTGGCCTGGACTCCCTGGCCACCTTCGAACTCTCCCTCGCGCTCAGCCAGCGCCTCGGCGTCACCATCACCGACGAGGAACTGTTCGGGCTCAGGACGCTGGCGGACATCGCCGAGTTCATCGAGAAGCGCGCCGCGGACCTGCCGGGTTCCCCGGGAGCAACCGGATCCGAGGCGGCGGACCGAGCCGAAGCCCCCGAGGACGCCGGGCTCACCCGGCTGCTCGGTGGCGGGGAAGGCCTCCACCCCGGCGGCCCCGCCCCCGCCCACCAACTCGCCCGCAACGAGACCCCGTTCCGGCCCCCCGCGTCCGTGCTGGACGCGATCACCCGCGCCGCCGCCGAGGCCAACCGTTACCCGGACCCGGACTGCGGAGCGCTGCGCGCCGCGCTCGCCCGGCACCACGGCCTCTCCCCGGACCGCGTCGCGGTGGGCGCCGGATCGATCACACTCCTCCAGGCACTGCTCACGGTGACCGCCGAACCGGGAGCGGCGGTCGCCTACTCGTGGCCGTCGTTCGACGGCTACGAGGTGCTCGCGGACCTCGCCGGATTCCGCACGGTACGGGTCCCTCTGGCCGAGGACGGGCACGACCTCGACGCCCTGGCCTCGGCGGTCGACGAGCACACGCGCCTGGTGCTGCTCTGCAACCCCGACAACCCCACCGGCACCGCGTCGGACGAGGCCGGCCTCCTGCGGTTCCTCGACGCCGTCCCGCGCACGTGCCTGGTCGTGCTCGACGAGGCGTACTGCGAGTTCGCGCGCGACCCCGGCCTCGGCGCCCGCCTCGTCGCCTCGTGGCCGAACCTGATCGTCGCCCGCACCTTCTCCAAGGCGTACGGCCTGGCCGGCCTGCGCGTCGGTTACATGCTCGCGGATCCCCGCGTCGTCTCCCGGATCCGGCGAATGATCATGCCGTTGAGCGTCAGCGACATCGCCCAGGCCGCCGCCGTCGCGTCGCTGGCCGCGGAGACGGAACTCCTCGGCCGGGTCCGGCACACGGTTGCCGAACGTGAACGTGTCCGGGCCGCGATGCGTGAGATGGGATTCGACGTTCCGCCTTCGGAGGCGAACTTCATCTGGCTGCCGCTCGGTAGCCGTACGCAGGCGTTCGTCCGCACGTGCGCGTCGGCGGGGGTCTCCGTGCGGCCATATCCGGACGAGGGCGTCCGAGTGACGATAGGGACCGCGGAGGAGAACGACGCGTTCCTGGCAGCGGCCGGGCAACACGGGCTGGAACCGGGTGCGGTCGACTCGGACTAGTCGTCACAAGGAAGCGAGATGAGCAGCCGGTGAACTCAGTTTCCCAAGGCGGCACGGGGAAATTCGTTGTGACCAGTGTGTCGTCGGACGCCCATATGTGGAACCTCGTGTTCCTTCAGCTGTTGCTCGAGGAACACGGTGGGCAGGTGGTGAATCTGGGCGCATGCACTCCGGACGAGCTCATCATATCCGAATGCATCAGGGTCCGACCGGACACCTTGGTCATCAGCACGGTAAACGGGCACGGTCACATCGATGGCCTGCGCCTGATCAGGAAGATCCGCCAGAACGCGGAGCTCGCCCACCTGAGAGTGGTCATCGGCGGCAAGTTGGGCATTCACGGCTCCCGGCACGGGGGATTCGGAGCGGAACTGGTCGCCAACGGCTACGACGCGGTATTCGAAGCGGACGGCGAGTTCAACCAGTTTCTCGACTGTCTCGGACTGTTGCCGTCGACACCGAAGCAGATTCCCGTACCGAGAGCCTGGAGCATCTGATGTCGACTCGCCCGAGCCCCGGACGCTTCACCCGGTTCGTCCGGAATGCCGCGAGCGAGGGGAAACTGGTCGTCCAGCCGCGGATGGGGTTCGGCACGGTCGATCAGATGGGCGCCGGACTCAAGGCGGTCGGCGGGGTCGGCGCACCCACGGTAGGTACCATCACCGTTGACAGTTACACCCGGATGAACGATCACGCGTCAGCGCTTCTCGCCCTGGAGAGGGCCGAGGACCTCAATGGATTCCCGCTGGTGACGCATGGCGCGGCGGTGACCCGCCAGATGCTCGCCGGAATCGCGGGAGACGACTTTCCGGTTCAGGTGAGGCATGGATCGGCATTACCGGGCGAGTTGTTCGCGAGTCTGACGACGGCCGGCATCGACGCCACCGAAGGCGGACCCGTCTCCTACTGTCTGCCGTACAGTCGCGTCCCGCTGGCGCGAGCCGTCGCCGCATGGGCGGAATGCTGTGAGATGCTCGCGAGAAACAGTGAACCGGTGCATCTGGAGAGCTTCGGCGGATGCATGCTGGGGCAGTTGTGCCCGCCGAGCCTGCTCATCGCCCTGAGCATCCTGGAAGGCTTGTTCTTCCGCGAACACGGCCTGCGCGACATTTCCCTCAGCTACGCTCAGCAGACTCATGCGCAGCAGGACATCGAGGCGCTTTCCGTCCTGCGCGCACTGGCCGGCGACTGGCTCGGAGACACCGACTGGCATTGCGTCCTGTACACCTACATGGGTGTTTATCCGCGCAGTCGGCAGGGGGCATACAGGCTGCTGGAGGCGAGCGCGAGGCTCGCCGTCCGTTCCGGGACCGAGCGGCTGATCGTCAAGACCGCGGCGGAATCCAGCCGAATCCCGTCCATCGCGGAGAACATCCAGGCCCTGGAATTCGCAGCGTCGGTGGCAGAGCAAGAAACGGTGGTCGAACCGGCCGCAATTCCGGATTCCGGGATCTACGAAGAGGCTCAGGCCATCATCACCCACACGCTGACTCTGGGAAGCGACGTGGGATCAGCGCTCATCCGCGCGTTCGAACTCGGGCATCTCGACGTCCCGTTCTGCCTGCATCAGGACAATGCGAACCGCTGCCGGGCTCGGATCGACGGCCGCGGCCGGCTGGCCTGGGTCGACCCGGGAGCAGTGCCGATCCCCCAGGCCCGCAGCCTGAGCGGAAACCGGCAACGGGTCACCGCCCAGGGCCTCATCGACATGCTCAGCTACGTCGAGCGGCGTTACGACCGGGAAGAACTGACAGGACAGCAACGTCTCGCTCCGCAGAACCGGAGCGGCGCCGCGCCCTGACCGGGTACCGGGCACCGCCCGGCAGGTGGCTCGTACCAGCACGTGTCCGTGGCGTGTTCTGTACGTCACTTCATCGGCACTCTTTCAGCACCTGCCTCACCGTACGATCGGCCGTCCGTCTAGTGCGTGACCGTCGAAAGGCAAGTGCCCCCGGCATGGCGTACTCAGCGCAAGAGCACCAATCCACGTCCCTGGCAGATCTCTCGTTCGAAGCCTTCGGAGTGATGACGGCTCGGCGCGGGGCCGAGAGAGTACCCCTCGGTCCTCCACGACACCGAGCCGTCCTGGCGCTGCTTCTGATACGGCAGGGTCAGGTGGTGCCCGCCGATCAGCTTGTCGACGAACTGTGGGGTGACCGCCTCCCCAGGCGTCCGCAGGCCACCTTGCAGACGTACCTGTCGCACCTGCGGCGTGTGCTGACAGGGCAGCACGGCCCCAGCGCCCCGCTGCGCTACCAGGCTCCCGGATACGTCCTGACAGTCGAGCCGGACAGCTTCGATCTGTCCCGGTTCGAAGGTCTCGTCGCCCGCGGGCAGCGCCATGTGGCCGACAGCCGTCTCCAGGCCGCTCGTGAGGTGTTCGACAAGGCGCTGCGCATATGGCGGGCCGATCCCTTCCTGGACCTCGTGGCCTACGGTCCGCTCGCGGAGGAGAGCGCGCGCCTGAGCCTTCTGCGGACCACCGCCGTGGCGGCACACGCCGACGCGCTGCTCGCGCTCGGCGAAGCCGGTGACGCCGTCGCGCTGTTACGCCGTGAGGTGTCCCTGCACCCCACCGACGAACGCCTGGTCGGCAGCCTCATGACGGGCCTGTACCGCCTGGGACGGCAGGCCGAGGCGCTCCAGCTGTACGACCGGACGCGCGCCCACCTGTCCGATGAACTCGGGGTCGCTCCGGCCCGCGAACTGCAGCACGTCCACCTGGCCCTGCTGCGTCACGAACTCGACGACCATGCGCCCGCTCCGGCCTCCGTCGAGGTGCCGGACCGGCCCCGCGACGCGGGCGCGGCCGACGCTCCGGCCGAGCGCAGGGCGGACGGCGCGGCCGTGCCCGAGGGCGAACAGCGGCGTGCGGCGGCACCGACGGTGTACTCGGCCTTCCCCTGCCGCGACGACTCCCTCGACGCGCTGCGGTCGTTCATCACCGGCGCCCTGCGCGGAAGTGGACACATCACCGCCGTCGTCGGCGAGGCGGGCGTCGGGAAGACCGAACTGGTGGCACGAGCCACCGCGGAAGCGGAGCCGCGGTCCCCCGACGCGGAGGTCATCCGTGTCAACTGCCGCAGCGCCGAGGGCACGCCCGACGGCTGGGTGTGGCAGCAGGTGCTGCGCCGGCTCGAGATCCCGTACGGGGTGGCGTGCGACGGCCTTCGCGGACAGCACGTCCTCTATCCGATGACAACGCTGTCCGGACCCGGCGCCGACCTCACCGAACACCCTTCGACCGAGATGCACTTCCTCGCCCAGGATGCGCTGTGCGAGGCGATCCTCCGACGTGCCGACGACAACCCGCTGCTGCTCGTCCTCGAAGACATGCACTGGGCGGACCGTCTCACCCTCGACGTGCTGGGACTGCTCAGCAGCCGCATACAGGGGCGGCCCGTCAGCGTGGTGATCACGGTCCGTGAACCCGGTCTCGGGGCCGGGATCGACTCCGACGGTCCGCTCGTGGACCTCCTGGCCGACTCCCGCACCAAGGTGGTGCATCTGGACGACCTCGCCGAGGAAGACGTCCAGGCCGCGGTCACGGCCCAGGCCGGACCCGGCGTCGACGCGTCCGTCGTGCGTGCACTGTACGAACGCAGCGGCGGCAACGCCTACCTCCTCAACCAGTTGCTCGCCGACGCGGGCGGAGCACGGCGCCTGCACGATCCCCGCGTGGCCGACGTCGTCCGCGCGGGCATCCCGACGGGGATCCGCAGCATGGTGCGCAGGCGGTTCGCCGGACTGCCCCCACGAGTCCTGGAGATCCTGAAGTGCTGCGCCGTCCTCGGCACCGAGGCGACACTGACCTCGCTCACCGGCATACGGGACAGCGGCGAGGCCGACCACGATGTCCTGGAAGAGGTCCAGCGGACCGGACTCGTGCGCAGCGACCTCGACCACCCGCACCGGCTCGCCTTCCGCTACGACCTCATCCGCGACGTCCTCCTGGCGGAGATGCCCTACCAGGAGCGGGCGGCACTGCACGCCCGCGCGGTCGGCGTGCTCAGCGCCCGCCACGGACGCTCGCCCGAGGCGAGCGATCAGGTGGCCCGGCATGCCTGGCAGGCGGCCCTGACCCTGCCGGCGGAGGACGTGGTGCCGCACCTCACGCGCGCCGGCGAACAGGCCATCGGTGACGGCGACTACCAGCGCGCGCGGACGTGGTTCGAGCACGCGCACACCTTGCTCTCCGCCGTGCCGGCGAACGGCGACGCGGCATCGGAGCAGACGCTGGAGCTGCGCACCAGGCTCCTGTACACGACGGTCCTCACCCGTGGTTACGCCGACCGCGAGGTGGAGGTGGAGGCCGAGCGCATCCGGAAGCTGTCCGCCGCCACCGCGGGCCGTACCACCGAACAGGCCGCGCTGCTGCTTCAGCAGTGCGTGGCCGAACTGGTCACCGGACGGCACGCCGAGGGCGCCTGGCACGTGGAGCAACTGCGTGCTCTCGCGGAGCGGTTCGGTGACCCGGAGATCCGGTTCTACGAAAGGATCGCCTGCGGGTTGCTGCAGCTGCCCAGTGAGGCCGCCGACGCGCTCACAGCCCTGACCGAGGCGGAGCTGACGGCCGAGGAGCTGAGCCCCGAACGGCGGATCGCCATGACCCATCAGTCGCAGCACGACCCACGGTTCCTGGCGATGAACCATCGAGTCCTCACCCTGTGGCTGCTGGGCGCCACCGACGAGGCGCTCGCGCTGTGCGACACCCTGCTCGTGGCCACCGGCCGGAACGGCACACCGGTCGACCGGGCGAGCGCGCACTACTTCCACGCCCTGGTGGCGGCACTGGGCAAGGATCCCCACAGGGCGGCGGTCTCCAGCGGGCGGGGTCTCCAGATCGCCCGCGCCCACGGGCTGAGCCACTGGACCGCCATGCTCCAGGTGTGCCAGAGCTGGGCGCAGCAGCAGACCGGCGAGCCCGGCGCGCTCGGCTGCCTGGAGTCGGCGGTCGACGAGTTGCGCGAACGACGTCTCCTCATCCGTCTGCCACTCCATCTGGGCCTGTTGGCCCAGGCACAGCAGAGCAGCGGAGCGATCGAGGATGCCAGGAGGACATTGCGGTCGTCGGCCGCGGAGATCGAATCCCGCGGAGAGTTCGCCTACGTCAGCCGCGATCTGCCGATCGCCCGCCCGCGCCCCCGGACCTCCGTGTCGTAGCGGCCGGATCGAGCCGCCCGCAAGGATTCGGCAAGCGGTGGCGAACGGAAGGCAAGCTCTTGGGAGAGGCATCCTGGCATGCTCTGTCCCACAGTCCGGCGCCGCGACCTGCGAGGCCACCGCTCAGCCGTCCGTGGGTTCACCTCTCAGCCGAGCGCGTGCCTGTTCGGCCTCGGGGTGACCGAGTTCGTCGAGGATCCGCGCCGCCTCCCGCCACAGGGACAGGGAGGCGGCGCGGTCTCCCCGGGCCTCGTGGGTGTCCCCGATGTGCAGGAGTGTGTCCGCCTCCAGGTAGTGGTCGTTCATGCGCTGGTAGAGCTTCAGCGCGCTCTCGTAGCAACGGAGGGCTTCCTCGTGGTGACCCATGTGGTGGCGGGCGTACCCGAGGCTGTCCCAGGCCGCGGCCTCGCCGTTGGTGTCGCCGATCTTCTGGTGCAGGGCCACCGCTCGGGTGCACTCGGCAACGGCCTGCGGGTAGGCACCGTGGAGGATGTAGGTCCATCCCGTCTCGTTGAGGGCGAGCGCCTGCCCGGTGAGGTCGTCCGCGGACCGGTACAGGTCCAGGGCCTGCGCATAGTGGCGCAGAGCCGCGTCGTGTTCGTCGCGGCAGTTGGCCAGGAAGGCCAGCGAACGATGCACGCGGGCCCGGCCGTTGGGGTTGTCGAGTGCGGTGAACAGTGCCATCGCCTCGTGGAGTTCGGTGTGGGCCCGGTCGTACTGGGCGAGGCGCCCGTAGGCGAACCCCAGCGACCGCCGGGCCTGCGCCTCACGAAGCCGGTCCTGGAGCAGCAGGGAGGACTCCACGGCGATGGACTGAATGTCGATCTGGTCCTGCCAGCGGCCCCTGCGGTCCAGGTACAGCTCCAGGGTCTGTGCCAGCAGCCACGCCCGGGCCGGGTGGCCCATGCTCTTGGCCTGGCCCACGGCGGACATCAGCACGGGCAGTTCCCGCTCCAGCCAGGTCGCGGCCGAGTCCGGGTCCGTCAGCGGGTCGAGTTCGACGCCCGGTTCCATGGGGGCGTCGGGGGCGGCGTCGATACGGTGGGGCGTCAGCGCGGTCGCGGCGGCGTGCGCGCCGTGGACATAGTGGTCGAGCAGGCGCCGCACGGCGGACCCGCGCGTGTCGGCGTCCTCGTGGTCCTGGATCTGCTCGGACGCGTAGATCTTGACCATGTCATGGAACGCGAAACGATTCGGCACCGGCCGGATCATCAGGTGGACGTCCGCCAGCTTGGCCAACAGGGTCATGGTCCGGCGCACCGGCAGCGCGGCGAGACTCGCCGCGGCCGTGGCGGACATCTCCGGCCCGGGGTGCAGGGACAGCAGCCGCAGGAGCCTTGCCTCCTCGCGCCCGAGGCCGTCGAGGGACCAGGAGAAGACGGTACGCAGGTCGGTGTAGGGGTCCTCGTCGGCGAAGGCGTCGAGGCTGCAGTGGTTGGCCCGGAGCTCGGCGGCTATGGAGGCGAGGGGGAACCCGGGCAGGGTGGCCGCGCGCGCCGCGATGATCGCCAGGGCGAGTGGCAGCCGATGGCAGAACTCGACGATCGCGTCGACGGCTTCGGGTTCGGCGGTGGTCCGGTCCTGGCCCAGGTGACGCGCGAGGACTTCACGGGACTCCGCCTCGCTCAGCGGCCCGAGGATCAGCGGGGCGGCCCCGTGGGTGGCGACGAGGCCACGCAGTTGGGCGCGGCTGGTGATGACGACCAGGCAGGTGGAGCTGCCCGGCAACAGGGGCCGTACATGCTGCGCGTCACGCGCGTTGTCGAGAACGACCAGAACCCGACGGTCCGCGAGGATGCTTCGGTAGAGGGCGACCTGGGAGTCGACGCTGGCCGGCAGGTGCCGTGCGGACACGCCCAGCGCGGTCAGGAAGGAACGCAGGGCTTCGGCGGCGGTCACGCAGGGCCCGCTCACGTCGAAACCGCGGAGGTTGACGTAGAGCTGGCCGTCGGGGAAGCGGTGCGCGAGGCGGTGTGCGAGATGCACTGCGAGAGCGGTCTTGCCCACGCCCGCCATTCCCTCAATGGTGTTGATCACCACATGGCTTCCGGATTCCTCGTCGACTTTCTCGAGATCGCTGATGATCCGGGCCAGTTCGTCCCGGCGCCCGACGAATGCGCGCAAGTCCAGGGGAAGTTGTGTGGGGCGAACCGTGTTCGGCACATTCGGCCGCCCAGGCGGAGACTGTGGCGTCGTGGACCCGGAGAGTTCCTTCGGGGAGGCCTCGTGGCGCCCGTCCCGCGGAATTGCGGCTCCTTTCGATTGGCGCAGCAGACCGGCGTGGGCAATGCGGAGTTCCGGGCCCGGCTCGATACCGAGCTCGGTTCTCAACCGCAGACGCATCTCCTGAAACAGCCCGACCGCTTCCGCCTGACGGCCCGTCTGGGCGAGCGCCCGGATCAGCCGGGCGTACAGCGACTCGTCCAACGGATACTGCGCGATCGCCCGCTGCAGCAAGGGCAGAACCGGGGCGGGCGTGCCCAGCGTCAGCATCAGGTCGGCGCCCTCGCGCAGGGCCGCCAGGTGTTCGCTGTCCACGGCGGAGAACAGTGGATGCACCCGGATGTCCTGCGGAACTCCCTGTGCCGCCTCTCCGCGCCAGAGGGAGAGTGCCTCGGCGTAGAATTCCGCGGCGCCGCTCGCCTCGCCGCAGTCGGCGGCATCGCGGGCGCGGGCTACAAGATCACGGAAGTGCAGCAGGTCGAGGGTGCCTGGGTCCACATTGATGCCGTACCCACCGGCACGGCGCGCCAACAGGTCGCCCGGGGCACGGGGAGGAAGTCCGGGCTCCAGCAATTTCCGCAGCGAGCCGATATGACGGCGGACGACGTTCACCGCGCTGTTCGGCGGATCTCCGTGCCACAGAATGTCAACGATCTGGCTCAGACCAATGGTCTGCCCGGCGTGCAGCAGAAGCAATGCCAGCAGAGTGCGCTGTTTGGGCGGCCCCAGGGATAACTCGGTGTCTTCTCGCCAGACTTTGACCGATCCCAGGACCGCGAACCGCACGTGATGTTTCTCGTCGTCTTTCATTTCCACAAGTCCCGATAGGAGGATCCTGACCTCAGGCTCAGCTCGTCCGACTCACATGACACCAAGAGTGACTCGCGAGGGGCCTGAGATCCAAACAGCGGCGGTGCCGAAATGGCCGAAGCGAGCCGGTCGGCCCGAGCGGTGACGTGGGTGGTCGGCCGGCCGAGGGGTGGGCGGAGTTGCCCACGCGTGACCGGCACACGGCCGACCGCCTTCAGTGCCCGGAACCATGTGTGACAGCCGGGATGCCGCACGGCGACGCTCGGTACCGACACCGAGTGACCGTCTGCGCACCCGGCGAAAACGCCCTCAGCTGCTCTTCGGAACGGGCTGGCACTTCGGGCAGAAGTAGGAGGAACGGTTCATGAACGGGGCTCTCCCGATGCTCGTTCCGCACCGGTTGCATGCCTGGCCGGAGCGCCCGTACACGTTCAGATCGCGGCTGAAATAACCGGACTGGCCGTTGACGTTGACGTACAGGCTGTCGAAGCTGGTGCCGCCGACGGCGAGGGCCGCGTTCAGCACGTCCCGTACATGGCCGAGGAGTTCGGCGGTACGCGGACGGGTGAAGCCGGCGGTCGGGCGGTCGTAGTGGATGCGGGCGCGCCAGAGCGCCTCGTCCGCGTAGATGTTGCCGACCCCGCTGATCAGCGACTGGTCGAGCAGTGCCCGCTTGATGGTCGACCGCTTCCGGCGCAGCGCCTGGTGGAAGGCCTCGTCGTCGAACAGCGGGTCGAGGGGGTCGCGGGCGATGTGCGCGATGACGTCCGGCAGTCCGTCGAGCGTGTTGTCGTGCAACGACAGTCCGCCGAACGTGCGCTGGTCCACGAAGCGGAGTTCGGTGCCCAGGCCGTCGCCGAACCGGACGCGGACACGCAGGTGCTTCTCGTCCGGCGCCTCGTGCGGCTGCACCAGCAGCTGACCGCTCATGCCGAGGTGCGCCAGGATCGACTGGTCGGTGTCCTCCAACGGCAGCCACAAGTACTTGCCGCGACGGCTCGGGGTGCCGACCCGGTGCCCCTTGAGCCGGTGCGTGAAGTCGTCGGGGCCCGCGAGGTGCCGGCGCACGGCACGCGGGTGCAGGACCTCGGTCTCGGCCACGACCCGATGGGCGACCCATCGCTCCAGGCCACGCCGTACGACCTCGACCTCGGGCAATTCGGGCATCGCGTCTCCCGTGCAGGACCCTGGACGTTCCGAGCGCCCGGCCCCGTGGTGGGGCCGGGCGCTCGGAACGTCGCGCTGTTCGTCAGGCGGAGGCGGCGGACGACGACCCGTCGTCCTCCTCGGCCACCGCTGCGGCCTTGGCCGCGGCGGCCCGCTCGTCCGCGGCGGCGCGGATGGCGCGCCAGGCGGACTCGGCGGCCTGCTGTTCCGCCTCCTTCTTGCTGCGGCCGGTGCCGGTGCCGTACGAGACGCCTCCGACGCGGGCGGCAGCAGTGAAGGTCTTCTCGTGATCGGGGCCGGTCTCCGTGACCAGGTACTCGGGCACGCCGAGGCCCTCCGTCGCGGTGAGCTCCTGGAGACTGGTCTTCCAGTCCAGGCCGGCTCCGAGGTTCGAGGACTTCTCGATCAACGGGTCGAAGAGCCGGTGCACCAGCTCGGACGCCGAGTCGAGGCCCTGGTCGAGATAGACCGCGCCGATCACCGCTTCCAGGGTGTCGGCGAGGATGGACGCCTTGTCCCGGCCGCCCGTGCCCTCTTCACCGCGGCCGAGCCGGATGAAGGAACCCAGGTCGAGACCGCGACCCACTTCCGCGAGCGCACGCGAGTTCACCACAGCGGCCCTGAGCTTGGCCAACTGGCCCTCGGGCAGGTCCGGGTGGGTGTTGTACAGCGTGTCCGTGACGACGAGGCCGAGGACGGAGTCACCGAGGAACTCCAGCCGCTCGTTCGTCGGCAGGCCGCCGTTCTCGTACGCGTAGGAACGGTGGGTCAGCGCGCGCACCAGAAGGGCGGACTCGAGCTTGTAGCCGAGCCGCCCTTCCAGAAGCGTGTGGGACGAGGCCGTGCTGTCCGTTTTCTTCTTGGCGGATGGATCCGCCTTGGCGTCATCCGCCTTCTTGGGACTGGACACTGTGCCTCTCACCTGGCCGCTCAGACTTCGAGGACCTGGCGCTTGTTGTAGGTGCCGCAAGACGGGCACGCGATGTGCTGCAGCTTGGGCTCGTGGCAGCGCTCGCACGCAACCAGGGTGGGGACCGCAGCCTTCCACTGCGACCGGCGGTGGCGCGTGTTGCTGCGCGACATCTTCCGCTTCGGAACAGCCACGGCTACTTCTCCTGCTTCTCGTCGACGCCCGCTTCCGCGTCAGCGCCGCTCATCTCGTCCTTCTCGCCGTCCTTGGTGGAACCGGCGAGTCCCTGCAAAGCCGCCCAACGGATGTCGACGGCGTCGTGGTGGTGGTCCGGGTCGTCGGCGAGACGGGCTCCGCACTCGGAGCACAGCCCTGCACAGTCGTCCTGGCACACCGGCTGCATCGGCAGTGCGAGCACCACCGCATCACGCAGCACGGGTTCGAGGTCGAACAAGCCGTCCTCGATGAAGTACCTGTCCTCGTCGTCCTCGGCGTCGTCGCCCGGTTCCGCGATCACGCGGCCCCGGTCGTCGGCGTCAGGGTACGAGAACAGCTCCTGGAAGTCCGCTTCGAGCTCCTGCCCGACCGGCTCCAGACACCTTACGCACTCCCCCTCGGCCCGTGCACGGGCGGTGCCTGTGACGAGCACACCTTCCATGACCGACTCGAGTCGGAGGTCGAGTTCCACCGGCGCGCCTTCCGGCACTCCGATGACATCCTTGATCCCGAAGTCCTCCGGGGCGTCGATCGTGCGGGTCAGGCGCTGCAGCGCGCCAGGACGCCGCCCCAGCTCGTGTGTGTCGAACACGAACGGGTCGCGGTGGTCGAGGCGTGCGTGAGGAGCCATTCCTGCTTTCGATCTTCGAATTCAGAGGGACGCCGTCCGGAATACAGCTCCGGGCAGCGCGGATCGCGGATCTGGACGCGACCGAAGAGCCAGGATACTGGACCTTTCGCTGTCGGCCCAATCCGCCGGCCTCGGCCCCGTCCCTACAGGCCGCGGCCCTGCTCGTAGGCCCTCAGCTGCTCCGGCGTGATCATGCCGGTGTCGAAGAGGCTGGTCTCGTCCAGAGCGTACGACTGGTGCTGGGCCGGCTGCTGCTGGGGGTCGTAGACGGGCTGCTGGCCGGTGTCGTAGCCCTGGTAGGCGTAGGGGTCGGCCTGCTGGTAGCCGTAGGGGTCCTGCTGGGCGTAGGCGGGCTGCTGCTGGGGGTAGCCGCCGTAGGGGTCCTGCTGCTGCGGGTAGCCGTACGGGTCCTGCACCATGGGCTGCTGCACGGGCTGCTGGTCGTACTGCGGCTGCTGGTGGGCGGCGACGGGCTGCGGTTCGGGCTGTGCCTGCTGCGCCGCCCGGTCGTCCTGGTCGGCGAGGGCCGCGAGGTCGGCGAGGTAGTCGGCGTCGCTGGAGTGCTGGAAGGTCGTGTTGTCGTCGGACAGCGCGCCGAGGGCGTCCGAGGCGATCCGCCCGTGCAGCTTGGCGCGTCCCTTGCCGACGGCCTCCAGGGTCTTGGCCAGGACCGCCTCGAAGGCGCCGAGCTTCACGTCGACGTAGGCGTCGGCGTCCCGGCGGAGGGTCTCGGGGTCGTGGCTGCGCTCGGGGGCGTCCTCGTCCTCGTAGCCCTGCTCGTCGAGGCCGGGTCCGGTGCCGAGGAGCTTCTCGCGGCCCCGGCCGACCGAGCCGAGGGTCTTGGTGAGGACGACCTCGAAGTTCGCGAGCTTGGAGTCGACGTAGTCGTCGGCGTCGGCGCGGACCTCCTCGGCCTCCCTGCGGGCCTCGCCGAGGATCCGGTCGGCCTCCGCCTGGGAGCGGCGGGCGACCTCGGTGTCGGAGATCAGCGAGCCGCGCTCGGCGTGCGCGGTCTCGATGATCCGCTCGGCCTCCATGCGCGCCTGCTCGACCATTTGCTCACGGCCGCCGATCAGCTCCTGGGCCTGGGCGAGCGAGCCGGGCAGCGCCTGGCGCAGTTCTTCGAGCATCGCGAGCAGGTCGGCCCGGTTGACCACGCACGACGCCGACATGGGCATGGCCCGGGCACCGGAGACGGTGGCCACGATCTCGTCGAGCTTGTTCTGTACGTCCACCCTGCGCTCGCCACTCTCTACAGCTGTGTTGGAGACGGACGGAACGACTGTAGCCCCATCAGTCCCGGTGAATACGCTTGTCGAGGGCCTCCAGGACGGCCGGCGGAACCAGGTGCGACACGTCTCCGCCCCACTGGGCGACCTCCTTGACCAGGGAGGACGAGAGGAAGCTGTAGGTGGGGTTGGTCGGCACGAAGAGCGTCTCCACGCCCGACAGGCCGATGTTCATCTGGGCCATCTGCAGCTCGTAGTCGAAGTCGCTGACGGCCCGCAGGCCCTTGACGATGGCGGGGATCTCGCGCTGCTTGCAGAAGTCGACGAGGAGGCCGTGGAACGCCTCGACGCGGACGTTCCCGTGGTCGGCCGTGACCTGGCGGATCAGGTCGATCCGCTCGTCGATCTCGAACAGGCCCTTCTTGGACTTGTTGATCATCACCGCGACGTAGACCTCGTCATAGAGACGGGACGCCCGGGCAATGATGTCGAGGTGTCCGTTGGTGATCGGGTCGAATGACCCGGGACAGACGGCGCGGCGCACTTGTGATCCCTCGCTCTCCGGTCCGTTCATCGTGCGTCTTCGCACGTAGAGGCGGCGCGACCGTACCAAAACGTTCCCTCGCCGTAGCGACGGGACCGGAGGGCTTCGAAGCCGGTCGGCCAGCGGAAGTCACCGCCTCTGGTGCTGCGCTCCACGGTGACGAGCGCCTCGGGCGCTAGCCAGCCCCCCGAGTGGAGTGTGAGGAGAATCTCCCGAAGATCGTCGTCCGAGACGGCGTACGGGGGGTCCAGGAAGACGATGTCGTACGGCTGCGCGGGCGCCGGCGTCTGGACGACCTGTTCCGCTTTGCCCGCTCTGACCTCGGCGCCGGGGAGTCCCAGATTCTTTACGTTTTCACGTACGACCCGGGCGGCCCGGGGGTCGGCTTCGACGAGGAGGGTGTGGCCGGCGCCCCGGGAGAGGGCCTCCAGGCCCACGGCCCCCGAGCCGGCGTAGAGGTCGAGGACCCGCTCGCCGTCCAGGGGACCGCCGAGGAGGGACTGCCAGGTGGAGAAGAGGCCTTCGCGCGCGCGGTCGGAGGTGGGGCGGGTTCCGGTGCCGGGCGGCACCGTCAGCCGACGTCCACCGGCTGCGCCGGCGATCACGCGGGTCATCTTGAATCCTCGGTTCGGGGTGGTTACGGATTCAGTCTGGCAGCAGGTGCGTCGTGGTCGCTCGCGCGGTTCCCCACGCTCCCGACGGGGCGCTTCGGCTCACCCCTTCTCCAGGAACTGTTCCCTTTCCTCGTCCACCAGGGCGTCCAGGGCCGTTCTCAGACCCGCGAGGCCGGTCAGTTCGGGGTCCCGGGCCACCAGCGCCGTCGCCTCCTCACGGGCCTCCGCGATGATCTCCTCGTCCTCGATCACCGCGAGCACGCGGAGGCTGGAGCGGGCTCCGGACTGGGCCTGCCCGAGGACGTCGCCCTCCCGGCGCTGTTCGAGGTCGATACGGGACAGCTCGAAGCCGTCCAGGGTCGAGGCGACCGCCGACAGACGCTGTCGGGCCGGGCTCGCCTCGCCCATCTCCGTGACCAGCAGACAGAGTCCGGGGGCTGAGCCGCGGCCCACCCGGCCGCGGAGCTGGTGCAGCTGGGAGACGCCGAAGCGGTCGGCGTCCATGATGACCATGGCGGTCGCGTTGGGGACGTTCACGCCGACCTCGATGACCGTGGTGGCGACCAGGACGTCGGTGTCCCCGGCCGCGAAGCGGCGCATCACCGCGTCCTTGTCGTCCGGGTGCATGCGGCCGTGCAGGACCTCGACGCGCAGGCCGGCGAGCGGGCCCTTGGCCAGGTGGTCGGCGATGTCCAGGACGGCCAGCGGGGGGCGCTTCTCCGCCTCGTCCTCGGCCGACTTCCTCGCCTTCTTCGGGTCCTCGTCCTCGTCGCCGATCCGGGGGCAGACGACGTACGCCTGGTGGCCGCCCGCGACTTCCTCGCGGACCCGCTCCCAGGCGCGGGCCAGGAAGTGGGGTTTGTCGGCGGCGGGGACGACGTGCGTGGAGATCGGGGAGCGGCCGGCCGGCAGCTGGTCCAGGACCGAGGTCTCCAGGTCGCCGAAGACCGTCATGGCGACCGTGCGCGGGATGGGGGTCGCCGTCATGACGAGGAGGTGCGGGGGCTGGGCGCCCTTGCCGCGCAGGGCGTCGCGCTGTTCCACGCCGAAGCGGTGCTGTTCGTCCACCACCACCAGGCCGAGGTCGTGGAACTGCACCTTGTCCTCGATGAGCGCGTGGGTGCCGATCACCAGTCCGGCGTCCCCGGTGACGAGGTCCAGCATGGCCTGGCGGCGGGCGGCCGTCCCCATCGAACCGGTGAGCAGGACGACCTTGGTGGCGTGTTCGGCGCCGCCGAGCATGCCGCCTTCCGCCAGCTCGCCCATCATCTCGGTGATCGACCGGTGGTGCTGCTGGGCCAGCACCTCGGTGGGGGCGAGCATCGCCGCCTGGCCGCCCGCGTCCACCACGGCGAGCATGGCGCGCAGGGCCACCAGCGTCTTTCCGCTGCCCACCTCGCCCTGCAGGAGGCGGTGCATCGGGTGTTCGGTGGCCAGGTCGTCGAAGATCTCCTTGGAGACCTTCTGCTGGCCGTCCGTGAGGGTGAAAGGCAGCCGGTCGTCGAAGGCCGTGAGGAGGCCGTCGGGGCTGGGCCTGCGGGCCACCGCGGGGAGTTGGGCGTCGGCGTGGCGGCGACGGGCCAGGGCGACCTGGAGGACGAAGGCCTCGTCCCACTTGAGGCGGTCGCGGGCCTGCGCGATGTCCGCCTTGGTGTGCGGGCGGTGGATCTTGAGCAGGGCCTCGGGGAGGGAGACCAGGCCGCGGCCCTCGCGAAGGGCCGGCGGCAGCGGGTCCAGGGCCTCCTGCGCGCTCGGCAGGACCGTCTGGACCGCCTTGCCGATCTTCCAGGACTCCAGCTTCGCGGTGGCCGGGTAGAGCGGGATCAGGGTGCCGGCCCAGGTCTCCACCGATTCGTCCGGGTCCTCGCCGCGCAGCAGTTCGTAGGCCGGGTGGGCCAGTTGGAGGCGGCGGTTGAAGGCCGAGACCTTGCCGGCGAACATCGCGCGGGTGCCGGGCAGGAGTTCCTTGTGGGGTTTGTGCACGCCGTTGCCGAAGAAGACCAGTTGGAGCCGGCCGCTGCCGTCGGTGATCGTGACCTCCAGCCGCTGTCCCTTGCCGCGCGGCGCCTTGGCGGAGGCGAAGGTGTGCAGCCGGGCGTCGGCCACCATGGCGACCACCGTGACGTGTTCGTCCATGGGCAGGTCGGCGAGGTGGGTGAGCTGGCCGCGCTCCTCGTATCTGCGCGGGTAGTGGTGCAGGAGATCGCCGACCGTGTGCAGGCCGAGGTGCTCGGCCATCACCTTCGCGGTGGCTGGGCCGAGCACCTTCTTCAGTGGTTCTTCCAGTGCGGGCACGAGATCCATTCCACACCACGCCACTGACAATGCCGTATATGTCTCGGGAAACCCCTGGTCAGACGGCCGTTTTGAGTCATAGGATGGCGCGCTCCGGCCATCCTTCCGCGGTCACCACCCCACCCGGGACCGCCCGACCCCGCGCCGACCACGTCTTCCCCCCTCCGGCGCAGCGACGATGGACTCCCAGACCTCACAGTCATCCCAGGCATCCCAGCCTCCCCATACGTTCCAGGTCGACCTGCGCGGTCTGGTGGACCTGCTCTCCCACCACCTGTACTCCAGCCCCAAGGTCTACCTGCGCGAGCTGCTGCAGAACGCGGTGGACGCCATCACCGCCAGACGGGCCGAGCAGCCCGACGCCCCGGCGCGGGTGCGGCTGTACGCCGACGGCAGCGCCCTGCGGGTGGAGGACAGCGGCGTCGGGCTCACCGAGTCGGACGTGCACAGCCTGCTCGCGACCATCGGGCGCAGTTCCAAGCGCGCGGACGGGCTCCAGGAGGCCCGCTCCGACTTCCTGGGCCAGTTCGGCATCGGGCTGCTGGCCTGTTTCGTGGTCGCCGAGCGGATCCGGGTGGTCAGCCGCAGCGCCCGTACCCCGGACGCGCTCCCCGTGGAGTGGACGGCCCGGGACGACGGGTCGTACACCGTGCGGACGCTGGCGCCCGAGGCGCGGCCCGAACCCGGCACCACCGTGCATCTGGTGGCACGGGCGGGGGCGGCCGAGTGGCTGGACGAGCGGCGGGTGCTGGCGCTGGCCCGGGACTTCGGTTCGCTGCTGCCCTACGACGTCCGGGTGGGCGACGAGGCGGTCACCGACCTGCCCGCGCCCTGGGACCGGCCCTACCCCTCCCCCGGCACCCGCCGGGTGGCCCTCGCCCGGCACTGCCAGGACCTCTTCGGGTTCGCGCCGCTGGACTCGATCGCCCTGGACGTGCCGCTGGCCGGGATCCGCGGGGTGGCGTACGTGCTGCCGGCGGCGGTGAGCCCGGCCCAGCGGGCCGGCCATCGCGTGCACCTCAAGGGCATGCTGCTCACCGAGCGGGCCGAACAGCTGCTGCCGGACTGGGCGTTCTTCGTGCGCTGCGTCCTGGACACGGACAGCCTGCGGCCGACCGCCTCGCGTGAGTCGCTGTACGAGGACGAGACGCTGGCCGCCGTACGGGAGGCGCTCGGCGAAAGGATTCGGTCCTGGCTGACCGGCCTTGCCGCGGGTGATCCGGAACGGCTCTCGGCGTTCCTGTCCGTGCACCACCTGGGGGTGAAGTCGCTGGCCCGGCACGACCGGGAGATGCTGCGCACGATGCTGCCGTGGCTGCCCTTCGAGACGACCGACGGCCAGCTGTCCCTGGAGGAGTTCGCGCAGCGCCACCCGGTGGTGCACTTCACGCGGACGGTCGAGGAGTACCGGCAGGTCGCGCCGATCGCCTCCGCGCAGGGCATCGGGGTGGTCAACGGCGGTTACACGTACGACAGCGAGCTGGTCGAGGCACTGCCGTCGGTGCGGCCCGGGACGGTGGTCGCGGAGCTGGACGCGGACACCGTGACCGCGCACCTGGACTCGGTGGATCCGGCGGAGGAGCTGGCGCTCGCGGGCTTCCTGGCGGCCGCGCGGGCGAAGCTGGACCCGCTGGGCTGCGACGTCGTCCTGCGCGCCTTCCACCCGCTGTCCGTGCCCGCGCTGCACCTGGACGACCGGGCCGCGCGGCACGAGCAGGCCCGCGCGGAGGCCGAGGAGCGGGCCGACGATCTGTGGGCGGGCATCCTGGGCTCGCTGCGCGGCAGCGCACCCCGGGCACGGCTGGTGCTCAACCATCTCAACCCGCTGATCCGGCGGATCAGTTCCCTGACCGAACCGGAGCTGATCGGCACCGCGAGCGAATCGCTCTACGGGCAGGCGCTGCTGATGGCGCAGCGCCCGCTGCGGCCCGCCGACTCGGCGTTGATCAACCGCTCGTTCATCGGCCTCCTGGAGTGGGCCACTCATGGGGAGGGTGACCGCTGATGGCCGAGGCCGGGGGGATCGCGGACTTCGACGCGCTGCGCCGCGCGATGGCCGAGAACTCCGAGGAGCCGGAGGGTCCCGCCCGCAACGCGCGCGCGGAGCGGCTGCTGGTGGAGGCCGAGAAGCTGAACATCCCGCTCGCCGTGATCGAGGCGCTCGGACACCAGCTGAAGGTCTACAACTACAGCTCCGAGAAGGACAAGATGTTCGTCCCCTTCGCGCGCCTGCTGCGCCTGTGGGACGAGCGGCCCGGGGACTTCGACGAGTACGAGACGCACTCGCTGCACTGGGTCTTCAAGTGGGTGACGGCCGGCATGCTCGACCAGCCGCACATCCCGCTCGCCTCGATCGAGAAGTGGCTCGGCGAGATGGAGCACCGCTACCGGTTGGCCGGGCACTCCGAGCGGGCGGTGCGCAGCGCCGAGTTCAGCGTCGCCGGGCACATCGGTGACCTCGCGCGCGCGGAGCGGGCGTACACGGCCTGGCTGGCGGCGGACCGGGACCGGATGGCCGACTGCCACGCGTGCGAGCTGCACGGGCAGGGCGGCTGGCAGCTGCGCAACGGCAGGGACGCCGCGGCCCTGGAGCTGTGGGGGCCGGTCCTGGAGGGCGAGTACAGCTGCGCCCACGAGCCGCACACGGTCCTCGCCTCCTCGCTGCTCCCGCTGCTGCGGCTCGGCCGGGCCGACGAGGCCCGCGCCCACCATCTGCGCGGCTTCCGGCTGGTGCGCCCCATGGAGAGCATGCGCGGCGCCTACGCGGACCACGTGGAGTTCTGCGCGCTGACCGGCAACGAGGCACGCGGTCTGGAACTGCTGGCGGAACGTCCCGCGTACTTCACGGACACCGGGCAGCCGCGCAGCCGGATGGACTTCCTGGCGGTGGTGACGCTGCTGATGGAGCGGCTGACCGAGCTGGGCCTCGGCGGACAGCGGGTGCCGGGCCCCGAGGGACGGGCGTGGAGCGCCGGCGAACTCGCCGGGCACGCGCGTGCGCAGGCGCTGGAGCTGGCGGCACGGTTCGACGCCCGCAACGGCACCTCCTACGTCGGCGACCAGCTGCGCGAGCGGATGGCGCAGCGGCCCCTGGTGGACCGGCTGCCGCTGGGCGTGCGCACACCGCGGACGGCGCCCGCCGGACCGGTCGCGCCGGTGGTGCGGGCGCCCGCGCCGGAGCGGCCGTCGCTGCCCGCGCTGATCGCCGAGGCGCGCCGCCTCTCGGACACGCTCCAGCCGCACGCCATGGAGGCCTGGGCGGCGGTCGCGGAGGCCGCCGGGAACACCGAGGTCGACACCCGCGTCCGGGCGGAGATCGCCGACCACACGGCGATGGGCCGAGGGCCCGAGGGCGTCGAGCTGTTCGAGCGGGCGGCCGCACTGTACGCGGAGGCCGGCGACGAGGGCGAGGCGATCGCGGCACGCGCGCGTGCCGCCTACGTGCGCGCGCTGGCCGGGGAACTGGACGAGGCGACGGCGGCGATCGCCGAGCCGTACGACCGGATCCTCGCGCTGTACGCCGACGACGCCACCGGTGTGCGGCAGACGGCGTCCGTGCTGATGAGCCGGGCGCGGATCCTGATGCGCCGGGTGCACGAGCGGTCCCAGGGCGCCGACGGCGCCGAGCAGGCCGTACGGGAGGTGCTGGCGCTCGTCGGCGGGCGCGGCGGGGCCGACGTCCGGCTGGTGGCGCGGGCGGCCGAGGGGCGGGCGATGCTCGCCGAACTGGCCGAGCACGCCGGTGACGCGGAGCGCGCGGGCGAGCTGTTCCGGCAGGCGTCGGCGCAGTTCGTGGGCGCGGAGCTGCCGTGGTTCGCGGTGGAGTACGAGGTGCGGGTGGCCGCGCTCGCCCATGAGCAGGGCGACATGGCCGAGGCGGAGCGGGCCCTGCGGGCGGCCCTGGAGCACGGGGGGCCGCTCGTGGAGCCGGTCGGGCGGGCCCAGCTGCACCTCCAGCTGGCCGAGGTGCTCGGTGGGCGGGGCGCGGCCGAGGAGGCCGCCGAGCACGCTCTCCAGGCGGCGCACTGGGCCGACGAGGCCGGGGAGAGCTCCACCATGGGCGCCTGGGCGCGGCACCAGCTGGGCGGCCTGCTGCTGCGGCAGGGGCGGTTCGCGGAGGCCGCCGAGGTGCTGGAGTCGGCGCTGGCCGACCTGAGCGCCGAGACGCACGGTGACGGTGCGGTCGTGCAGACCCAGTGGTGGCTCGGGGACTGTCTGAGCGAGCTGGGCGAGCACCACGCGGCGGCCGAACGGCGTCTGCAGGCGGCCGAGACCGCCCGGCACTGGCCCGAGCAGCACGACCACGCCACCCTGGCGCACCTGGCCGCCGAGTCGCTGGGCAACGCGGGGCTGGCCGCCGAGGCTGACCTGGCCTACACGCGCGCGGGCGAGTTGTGGCGGGCGATGGGCAACGTGCACTTCCTGGTCCGCTCGCTGCGGGCGCGCGCGTGGCTGGCGCTGCGCACGGAGGCCGGGACGGCGGGCGCGCGCGGGCTGATGGCGGCCGCGGTGGCGGAGTGCGAGACGGCGCTGGCGGCGCACCCGGATCCGGCCGCCCGGGACCGGCTCACCGCCGAGCTGGGCCACACCCACCGGCAGTTCGGGGATCTGCTCGCCCGGTCCGCTTCCGAGGACGCCGAGGACGCGGCGATCCAGGACGCCTTCGAGGCGGCGCTGGCGGAGACGACGGCCGCGATAGCCGTCTTCGCCGAACTGGGCGAGGAGGAGCTGCACAGCCGTACCGGTGCCGAACTCGCGGCGGGCTGGCTGGAGGCCGACCTGAGCCGGCCGGCCGACGCGGCGGCACGCGCGCGTGCGGTGCTGGACGCCTACGAGGGCGCCGACCCGGACGACGACACGGTCCGGGCCCGGCGGGCGGAGGCACGGCAGCTGCTGGAGCCCACGGAGGCCTGAGGGGTGTGCGGGGACGGGCGCGGGGGGGCTCACTCGACGCCGATGAGCAGCGGGGCCCCCTGCCGGCCGCCGTCGTGGACCACCGTGTCCACGGCGAGGTACGCCTCGCGCACCCGTGCCTCCAGGCGTTCGGCGACCCCCTCGGGCGCCTCGTCGCCGAGGACGAGGGTGACCAGCTCGCCGCCGGCCTGGAGCATCCGGTCGAGGACGGTCTCGGCGGTGGCCGTGACGTCCGAGCCGATCACCGCCACGTCGCCGTCGATCAGGCCCAGCACGTCCCCGGCCTGGCAGATGCCCGCCATGGTCCAGGACTGCCGTTCCGCGACCACGACCTCGGCGTAGCGGGTGGCGCCGGCCGCCGAGGTCATCTGGACGACGTCCTCGTCGAAGCGGCGGTCCGGCTGGTGCACGGCGAGCGCGGCGATGCCCTGGACCGCGGAGCGGGTCGGGATGAGGGCGACCCGGATGCCCTCCGCGCGGACCTGCTCGGCGGCCGCGGCCGCGGTGTGCCGCAGGTCGGCGTCGTTGGGCAGCAGCACCACCTCGCGCGCGTGGGCCCGCCGTACGGCGTCCACCAGCTCACCGCTGGCGGGCGGCTCCCCGGGGCGCGCGAGCACGGTGGTGGCGCCGGAGTCGCCGTACAGCCCGACCAGCCCCTCCCCCGGCACGACGGCCACCACGGCCCGCTGCACCCGCTCGCGCGGGGGTTCCGCGCCGGTGTGCGGGTCTGACGCGCCGAAGTGCGTGATCCGGATCCGGTGGGGGCGCCCGGCCTCGACGCCCGCCTCCACGGCGGCGCCGGCGTCGTCGACGTGCACGTGGACGTTCCACAGGCCGTCGCCGCCGACCACCACCAGGGAGTCGCCGAGCGCGTCCAGCCGGAGCCGGAGCCGCTCCACGGCGGCGTCCTCGGCCTCCAGGAGGTAGACGACCTCGAAGGCGGGTCCCGGGGCCGGCTCGGCGCACGCCTCGGCCCTGGCGTCGGAAACGGCGTCCACGCGCGCGTACGCGATCGGGAGCCCGTCGTGGGCGTGCGGGTCGAAGGCCGTCGGCGCCTCCCCCGTGCACGCCTCCACCAGTGCCCCGAGCACCGCGACCAGGCCTCGCCCGCCCGCGTCGACCACGCCGGCCCGCTCCAGCACGGCCAGCTGCCCGGGGGTCCTGGCGAGCGCCCGGCAGGCGCCGTCGTAGGCGGCGCGGACGACGGCCCCGCAGTCGCCCTCGGTGGCGTCGGCCGCGTCGGCCGCCGCGGTCGCGACCGACAGCACGGTGCCCTCGACGGGGTGGGCGACGGCCTTGCGGGCGGTCTCGGCGGCGTGCCGCAGGGCGAGCCGGAGTCGCTCGCCGTCGATGTGAGTCGCCCCACCCCCGGTGAGGGTCTGGGCCATGCCGCGCAGCAGCTGCGCCAGGATCGTGCCGGAGTTGCCGCGCGCGCCTATCAGGGCGCCGTGCGCCATCGCGCCGACGGCGTCGGCCAGGGTGGGGACCTCTTCGCCCAGCTCGTAGCCGGCGAAGACGGCCTCCACGGCTCCGGCGGCCGATTCCACCGTCAGGTAGAGGTTCGTGCCCGTGTCACCGTCGGCCACCGGGTAGACGTTGATCGAGTCGATCTCCTCCCGCGCCCGGCCGATCGCCCCGAGCGCGAGAGCGCACCAGGTGCGTACCGCGAGAGCATCGAGGAATGTCTGCGGCACCTGCGCCACCTGCGCCTCCTTGAGCTGGCCCGACGTGGTCGCAGCGTAGACCCCGGGAGGGTGTCCACCGGAAGAGGGCCGGGAGCCGGCCCCTGAGCAGCCATGCTAGTTTCGTCTAACCGTCGCGGCCGTTGTATGCTGCTCCGGTTGCCCGATCCGATCGGGCCGTCAACCCTGGCAACGCCACTCAAGATCTCAGATCCCTGGATCTCGATCCCGGCAAGCCGGGATCCAACCGTAAGTGCATCTGAAGTCTTTGGAGTGACCCGTGGCTGCCAACTGCGACGTCTGCGGCAAGGGGCCGGGCTTCGGCAACAACATCTCGCACTCGCACCGCCGTACGTCCCGTCGCTGGAACCCGAACATCCAGCGTGTGCGTACCGTGGTCGGCGGGACGCCGAAGCGCGTGAACGCCTGCACCTCGTGCATCAAGGCCGGCAAGGTCTCGCGCTGACGCACTGCTGCTAGCGCGCGGCCACTGCCGGTTCGCCGCACTGAGCCGGTCCACCTGAGGGTGGACCGGCTTTTTGCCGTGCCCGCGGGGCCCTGTGCGCGGGAGCGGTCCTAGGTGTATTGACCCGCAGGGTTGTTCACGCGGGTCGATACACCTGGCGCCGGCCCAGGGTCCAGCCGTGGTCCACGGGTCCGATCCCGGCGCCGAGGGCGAATCCGGCGGCGATCGCCCCGGTGACGTACTCCTTGGCCGCCGCCACCGCCTCCGGCACCGACCGCCCCTTCGCGAGCTGCGAGGCGATCGCGGACGCGAGGGTGCAGCCGGTCCCGTGGGTGTGCCGGTTGTCGTGACGCGGGGCGCGCAGCCGGAACTCGTCCGTGCCGTCCGTGAGCAGGTCCACGGCCTCGCCCGGCAGATGCCCGCCCTTGATCAGCACCCAGCGCGGCCCGTACGCCAGCACGGCCGCCGCGGCCCGGCTCAGATCCGCCTCCGACTCGACCTGGACGCCGGCGAGTTGGGCCACCTCGTCCAGGTTGGGGGTGGCCACGGTGGCCAGCGGGAGGAGCTTGGTGCGCACCGAGTCGAGCGCGGAGGCGGCGAGCAGGGAGTCGCCGTGCTTGGAGACGCCCACCGGGTCCACGACCACGGGCGCGTCGGTTCCGGCGATCAACTCCGCGACCGTCTCGACGAGTTCGGCCGAGGCGAGCATCCCGGTCTTCACCGCGTCCACGCCGATGTCGTCGACCACGCTGCGGTACTGGGCGCGCACCGCCGCCACCGGCAGCTCCCAGGCCCCCTGCACGCCCACGGAGTTCTGCGCGGTGACCGCAGTGATCACGCTCATACCGTGCACGCCGAGCGCCAGCATGGTCTTCAGGTCTGCCTGGATGCCGGCCCCGCCACCGGAGTCGGAGCCCGCGACCGTCAGCACGCGCGGGAGGCTCATGACTCGATGTCCCCGAAGTGGTCCCAGCCGCCCTTGCTGGTCCAGGGCGCCCCGTCGACGGTCACCTGCGGCAGCGCCGACGGGTTGAGGACCTCGCCGATGACCTTCCAGCGGGCGGGCAGTTTCACGTCGGGCGGGAAGGTCGCCACGATCGCGTGGTCCTCGCCGCCGGTCAGCACCCACTGGATGGGGTCGACGCCGACGGCCTGGCCGATGTCGTTCATCTGGGTCGGGACGTCGATCGCGCCGGAGCGGATGTCGATCCGGACCTTGCTGGCCTCCGCGATGTGCCCGAGGTCGGCGATCAGCCCGTCGCTGACGTCGCACATCGCGGTGGCGCCGAGCCCGGCGGCGGCCGGACCCGCGTGGTACGGCGGCTCGGGGCGGCGGTGCGCCTCCACGAAGGCGCGCGGCGACCGGAAGCCCCGGGAGAGCACCGCGTAGCCGGCCGCGGACCAGCCCAGCCAGCCCGTGACGGCCACCAGGTCGCCGGGCTGGGCCCCGGCCCGGGTCACCGGCTCCTGGTTGCGCAGATCGCCGAGCGCGGTGATGGAGACCATGATCGTGTCGCCGCGGACCACGTCGCCGCCGACCACCGAGGCGCCCGCCACCTGGCACTCGTCCCGGATGCCGTCCATCAGCTCGCTGGGCCAGGTCACCGGCAGTTCGGCGGGGACGACCAGGCCGAGCAGCAGCGCGGTCGGCACGGCGCCCATGGCCGCGATGTCCGCGAGGTTCTGGGCGGCCGCCTTGCGGCCCACGTCGTAGGCCGTGGACCAGTCGCGGCGGAAGTGCCGGCCCTCCAGCAGGATGTCGGTGCTCGCCACGACCCTGCGGTCGGGCGCGGCGACCACCGCGGCGTCGTCGCCGGGGCCGACCCGGACCGCCGGAGTGGTGGTGAGACGGGAGGTGAGCTCCCTGATGAGCCCGAACTCCCCCAGCTCACCAACAGTGCCCTTCATTGCCCTTACGCCCCTTCTCTGCCGTGCCGGGCCCGCTCGCGCGTCACCGTCGTCCTGGATACGGTCGAGGTGACCGTCAACTTCTGTCGTGCCTGCACCCTGGCGCGCAAGCCCCTGTCCGCGCAGGTCTCCCCGTGGTGAGCGGCGACGCGATACCGTGGCGTTCCTTTTCCCCACATGATCCTCGTGGCCGCCCTGGAGGTTCCGTGGTACAGGCGTACATCCTGATCCAGACGGAGGTCGGCAAAGCGTCGACCGTCGCCGAGATCATCAGCAAGATCCCTGGAGTCATCCAGGCCGAGGATGTGACAGGACCGTACGACGTCATCGTGCGCGCGCAGGCGGAGACGGTCGACGAACTCGGCCGGCTCGTGGTCGCCAGAGTCCAGCAAGTGGACGGCATCACGCGCACCCTGACCTGCCCGGTCGTGCATCTGTAGCCCCCGTCTACGCTTGGCCGGTGAAGACCTTCCGTCACCGGCCCTCCGGTCTGCCCGTGCTCGCCGTGCTGATGATCGCCACGGCGGGCTGTTCATCGGCGGACGATCCGCCGTCGGCGGCGGTTCCCCGTCCGGGCGCAGCGGTGGCGAAGCTGTGCCGGAATCTCGACGAGGGGTTGCCGAAGAGGGTGGAGAAGCTCGCCCGGCGTGACCCCGAGCCCGCCTCCGTACTGACGGCGGGCTGGGGGAACCCGGCGATCATACTGCGCTGTGGTGTCGAGCGGCCTGCGAAGATGGCCGACCCCGAAGCCGACGGGGTCGAGGTCGACGGGGTCGGCTGGCTGCTGGAGCAGCAGCCCGACAAATCGTTTCACTTCACCACGACGTTGCGGAAGGCGTATGTCGAGGTGACGATCCCCGCGGAGCGGACCGGCGACGGCCTGGCGCCGTTGGCGAACCTGGCGCCCGCCGTCGAGCACGCGATTCCGAAGGGGGTCGCCGACTAGCGGGTCCTGCGATGTCCGCCCGCCAGGGGCGCTCCGGCTCGGGGCGGCTCTAGCGCAGCCCCGTCGAACGGTTCAGCGCCGCCTGGATCAGGCGGTCGATCAGCTCCGGGTAGCCGACGCCCGTCGCCTGCCACATCTGGGGGTACATCGAGATCGGCGTGAAGCCCGGCATCGTGTTGATCTCGTTGATCACGAAGTCGCCGTCCTCGGTGAGGAAGAAGTCCGCGCGGACCAGGCCCTCGCAGGAGGCGGCCTCGAACGCGTCCACCGCGAGCGCCTGGATCTCGGCGGTCTCCGCCTCGGTCAGCGGCGCCGGGACGATGCCGGGGGTGGAGTCGATGTACTTGGCCTCGAAGTCGTAGTACGCGTGCGTGTCGGCGGGCGGGATCTCGGCCGGTACCGAGGCGCGCGGGCCGTCCTCGAACTCCAGGACGCCGACCTCCAGCTCACGGCCGCGCAGCGCCGCCTCGACCAGGATCTTCGGGTCGTGGACCTGGGCGGTGGCGATCGCCTCGTCGAGTCCGGAGAGGTCGTCGACCTTGGTGATGCCGATCGACGAGCCCGCCCGCGCCGGCTTCACGAACAGCGGCCAGCCGTGCTCGCCCGCGAAGTCCACGATCCGCTTGCGGGCGCCGGACTCGTCCTGCTTCCACTCGCGGGGACGGATCACCAGGTACGGGCCGACCTTGAGGCCGAACGAGGTGAACACCCGCTTCATGTACTCCTTGTCCTGGCCGACGGCCGAGGCGAGCACGCCGGAGCCCACGTAGGGGACGCCGGAGAGCTCCAGGAGGCCCTGCAGGGTGCCGTCCTCGCCGTACGGGCCGTGCAGCATCGGGAAGACGACGTCGACCTCGCCGAGCGCCTTGGGCACGGAACCGGGCTCGCTGTAGACGACCTCGCGGTTGGCCGGGTCGACGGGGAGCAGCACGCCGCCGTCGGTGGCCTCGGCGAGGTCGCCGACCTCGGGCGTGCGGCGGTCGGTGATGGCCATGCGTTCGGGTTCGTCGGCCGTGAGCACCCAGCGGCCCTCCCGGGTGATGCCGATCGGCAGGACGTCGTACTTCGTCCGGTCGATGGCGCTCAGGACCGCTCCGGCGGTGACCATGGAGATGCCGTGCTCGGAGCTGCGGCCGCCGAACACGAGGGCCACACGGGGCTTGCGAGCGGGCTGCTCAGGGCTCTGGGGGAGGTTCTCGGTGCTCATATCGCGATGAGAGTACCCGGTGGTAGGGCGCCGATACAGCGTCCGCCGGGTGGGTTCGCTCAGCGTCGCTCGGGCTTCGCGCTGCGCGACATCAGCTCCTTGAGGGCGACCACCGGCGGCTTGCCCTCGTGCACGATGTCGACCACCGTCTCGGTGATCGGCATCTCCACCCCGTGCCGGCGGGCCAGATCCGCCACGGACTCGCAGGACTTGACGCCCTCGGCGGTCTGCCGGGTGACCGCGATGGTCTCCTCCAGGGTCATGCCCTTGCCGAGGTTGGTGCCGAAGGTGTGGTTGCGGGACAGCGGCGAGGAGCAGGTCGCCACCAGGTCGCCGAGTCCGGCCAGGCCGGAGAAGGTGAGCGGGTCGGCGCCGAGCGCCACGCCGAGCCGGGTGGTCTCGGCGAGGCCCCGGGTGATGAGCGAGCCCTTGGCGTTGTCACCGAGCCCCATGCCGTCGGCGATGCCGACCGCGAGCCCGATGACGTTCTTGACCGCGCCGCCGAGTTCGCAGCCGATCACGTCGGTGTTGGTGTAGGGCCGGAAGTAGGGCGTGTGGCAGGCGGCCTGGAGGCGCTCCGCGACGGCCCCGTCGGTGCAGGCGACCACGGCGGCGGCCGGCATCCGGGCGGCGATCTCACGGGCCAGGTTGGGGCCGGTGACCACGGCGATCCGGTCCTGGCCGACCTTGGCGACGTCGGAGATGACCTCGCTCATCCGCATGGTGGTGCCCAGCTCGATGCCCTTCATGAGGGACACCAGGGTGGTGCCGGGCGCGAGCAGCGGCGCCCAGTCGGCGAGGTTGGCGCGCATGGTCTGGGACGGCACCGACAGCACGGTGAAGTCGGCGCGGTCCGCCGCCTCGGCGGGGTCGGTCGTGGCCCGCAGGTTCCCGGGGAGTTCCACCCCGGGCAGGTAGTCGGGGTTGGTGCGGCCGGAGTTGATCGCCTCGGCCACCTCCGCCCGCCGCGCCCACAGGGTGACCTCGCACCCGGCGTCGGCGAGCACCATCCCGAAGGCCGTACCCCACGAACCCGCGCTGAAGACCGCCGCCTTGGCAGGCATGCTCACTTGCCGCTCTCCTCTTCCAGACCGCTCTGCGCACGCGTCCGGCGCCGCTGCTCGATCCGCACCTGGCGTGGATCGTAGGGGGTCTCGGGAGCCTTCTCGCCGCGGATCTCCTCCAGCAGGCGGGTGATCGCCGCCATGATGACCTCGGACGCCTCCCTGAGGACGTCCTGGGTCATCTCCTTGTCGTAGAAGCGGCTGAGATCGACCGGCGGGCCCGCGAGGACGTGGTGGGTCTTGCGGGGCAGCAGGTTGGGCTTCTTCGCGTACGGCGGCAGCAGTTCGTTGGCGCCCCACTGGGCGATGGGGATCACCGGGCACCTGGTCTGCAGGGCGACCCTGGCGGCGCCGGTCTTGGCCGTCATGGGCCACTGGTCCGGGTCGCGGGTGATCGTGCCCTCGGGGTAGAAGGCCACGCACTCACCGCGCTCGACGGCGTCGATCGCGGCCCGGAAGGCGCTGAGGGCGTCGGTGGACTCGCGGTACACGGGGATCTGGCCGGTGCCCCGCATGGCGGCGCCGACGAATCCCTTCTTGAAAAGGCCACTCTTCGCCAGGAATCGCGGAACACGCCCGGTGTTGTACTGATAGTGCGCGTAGGCGAAGGGGTCGATGTGGGAATTGTGGTTCACCGCGGTGATAAATCCGCCGTCGGCCGGAATGTTCTCCATTCCGCGCCAGTCCCGCTTGATCAGGACCACCAGCGGCGGTTTGCAGAGCACTGCAGCGAAGCGGTACCAGAAGCCGATTCTCCGGCGGGGCACGCGCACACCTTCCTCTAGGACTTCATTCCCGGTCTCCGGGACTTCCTCTCCCGGACCGGGGGGCCGGGAGAAGTGTCGCCCCGGACCGCCGGTCTGTCGAGGAACACCGTACGCCTCGGCGCCGCGCCTGCCTCGGGGCCCGGGTGACAATGAGGCAACAAGGGAGGGACGGTACGTCGGTGCAGTGGACCTTGGTGATACCCCTCAAGCCCCTCGCGCGAGCCAAGAGCAGGCTCGCGGACACCGCCACGGACGGTTTGCGGCCGGGACTGGCGCTGGCGTTCGCCCAGGACACGGTGGCGGCGGCGCTGGCCTGCCCGGCGGTGCGGGATGTGGTGGTCGTCACGGACGACACGCTGGCCGCGCGGGAGCTCTCGGCGCTGGGCGCGCGGATCGTCCCGGACACACCGGGAGGCGGTCTGAACGCCGCTCTGCGGTTCGGCGCCGCCCTCGCGCGCGTGTCGCGGCCGAAAAGCGCGGTGGCGGCCCTGAACGCGGATCTCCCGGCGTTGCGTCCACTGGAATTGTGCCGGGTACTGGACGCCGCCGCGGAATTCCCGCGCGCTTTTCTCCCGGACACGGCGGCGGTCGGTACGACGCTGCTGGCCGCGACGGCCGGCAATGAATTGGCGCCGGCATTCGGCCCGGATTCCCGGGCCCGCCACGCGGCCTCGGGCGCCGTGGAACTGCGGCCGGCCGGCGTGGAGTCGGTGCGCCAGGACGTGGACACCGGCGCCGACCTGCGCACGGCCCTGGCCCTGGGGGTGGGCCCGCGCACGGCGGCGGTCGCGGCGCGCCTGCTGATCCCGGACCAGTAGGCTGCCGTCATGCAGGCGACCGCTTACACGTACGACCCCGAGACCCGCAGCGGCCAGGTGCTCCTGGACGACGGGACCCCGGTGTCCTTCGACGGGGCCGCGTTCGAGGCGGGCGGCCTGCGGTTGCTGCGTCCGGGGCAGCGGGTGCGGATCGAGACCGCGGGCAGCGGAGCGGACCTCCGTATCACCCTGGTGACCCTGCAGACGCTCTGAGCGGGGCACCGCCTCTTCATGAACGCACCGCGGGCCGGATTCCCCCAGGGAATCCGGCCCGTCGCGTGAGTACCCCGAGCTCCGCCTCTCAGCGAGCCGCAGCCTTCTTGGCGGTGGCCTTTCGCGCCGTCGACTTCTTGGCGGGGGCCTTCTTGGCGGTGACCTTCTTGGCCGGAGCCTTCTTCGCGGCCGTCTTCTTCGCCGTGGCCGTGACCTTCTTCGCGGTCGCCTTGGCCGTGGTCTTCTTGGCGGCGGCGGTGGTCTTCTTGGCGGCGGCCGTCGTCTTCTTGGCCGCCGTCACCTTCTTCGCGGTGGCCTTCTTGGCGGTGGTGCTCTTCTTGGCCGCCGCCTTCTTGACCGTCGCGGAAGCGCCGCCGGTCAGGCTGCCCTTGGGCGCCTTCTTGACCGCGACCTCGCCGCCGCGCGGGAGCTTCTTGGAGCCGCTCACCAGGTCCTTGAAGCCCTGACCGGCACGGAAACGCGGCACAGACGTCTTCTTGACCCGAACCCGTTCGCCCGTCTGGGGGTTGCGGGCGTAACGCGCCGGGCGGTCCACCTTCTCGAAGGACCCGAAGCCCGTGACCGAGACCCGGTCCCCCGCGACGACCGCACGGACGACGGCGTCCAGAACCGCGTCGACAGCCTCGGCCGCCTGCTGGCGGCCGCCCATCTTGTCGGCAATCGCTTCTACGAGCTGCGCCTTGTTCACGTCTTCCCCTTCGGAGACATCGCCAGAACGAAAGTGTTCAAGCTTTTTCGCACGTTAGGCAGATATATACCGCAAATCAAACACGAAACGGGCTTATCACCCTTGTGCCGCAACGGATTCGGTCGCGGGACGGTCCACTCAGCGTTCCTCTTCGGGGAATCGACCCTCGTCGAGGTCCGCATTGAACCGTTCCAGCCGCCTTGCCGCGTCGGCGAGATCGTGCTTGGCCGCGGCCGTAATGACCAGCAGCTTCCGGGTCAGCGCCATCCGTACGCCCTCCGGGACTTGCAGTGCGCGCACTGTTGTGTGCGCTTCCTTCAGTTGGTCCGCGACCGCCGCATAGAGCTGGAGTTGGCCGTCGTGTTCCATGCACAGATTGTGCCATCTGGGGCGAGTTGTCGCCTGCGCAGGGGGCAACTGCCGCCTCAAATGGCCTTCCGGGCACTTGCGGAAGGGGCGCACACGTCACTCACGTACCCCAACAACATCCGTCCTAACGTGGGAAGTTGGCAAGACCTGCGACAACGCGAGCGTCCGTTCGGGTGCAGACATGGCTGTACCCCCAATCGTGGCGATCGGGGGTACAGGCGTGGCGTGGCGGTGGCTGAAACCAGCCGTATTCAGATGTGGGCGATCAGGCCGGAAGCGGGCTCCGGATCAGCCCTGGAGCGTCCGCGGCTTGTAGGTCGGCCGCTTGGCCTCGTACGCGGCGATGTCCGCCTCGTTCTGGAGGGTGATGGAGATGTCGTCCAGGCCGTTCAGCAGCCGCCAGCGGGAGTTCTCGTCCAGCTCGAAGGAGGCGGTGACGCCCTCGGCGCGCACCTCGCGGGCCTCCAGGTCGACGGTGATCTCGGCCTCGGGGTCGCGCTCGGCGAGCTCCTGGAGCGCGTCCACGGTCTTCTGCTCCAGAACCACCGTGAGCAGGCCGTTCTTCAGCGAGTTGCCCCGGAAGATGTCCGCGAAGCGGGACGAGATGACGGCCTTGAACCCGTAGTTCTGCAGCGCCCAGACGGCGTGCTCGCGCGAGGAACCGGTACCGAAGTCGGGGCCCGCGACCAGGACGGTCGCCCCCTGCCGCTCGGGCCGGTTGAGCACGAACTCCGGATCTTTCCGCCAGGCCTCGAACAGCCCGTCCTCGAAACCGTCCCTGGTGACCTTCTTGAGCCAGTGAGCAGGGATGATCTGGTCGGTGTCGACGTTGGAGCGGCGCAGCGGGACGGCCCGGCCGGTGTGCGTGGTGAATGCTTCCATGGCTGATCAGACTCCAGCGGGCGTACGAACGTCGGCGTCGGACAGGTCGGCGGGCGAGGCCAGGTGGCCGAGGACGGCCGTGGCGGCCGCGACCTGCGGCGACACCAGGTGGGTACGGCCGCCCTTGCCCTGCCGGCCCTCGAAGTTGCGGTTGGAGGTGGACGCGGAGCGCTCCCCCGGTGCCAGCTGGTCGGGGTTCATGCCCAGGCACATCGAGCAGCCCGCGTGCCGCCATTCGGCGCCGGCCTCCTTGAAGACCACGTCCAGGCCCTCGGAGACCGCCTGCAGACCGACCCGCGCCGAGCCGGGGACGACCAGCATCCTTACCCCGTCGGCGACTTTGCGGCCCTCGACGATCGAGGCCGCGGCGCGCAGGTCCTCGATGCGGCCGTTGGTGCAGGAGCCTACGAAGACGGTGTCCACCTTGATGGACCGCAGCGCCTGTCCGGCCTCCAACCCCATGTACTCCAGGGCCTTTTCGGCGGCGAGCCGCTCCGAAGCGTCTTCGTACGAAGCGGGGTCGGGGACGTCCGCCGAAAGCGGTGCGCCCTGACCGGGGTTGGTGCCCCAGGTGACGAACGGCGAGAGGGCGGCCGCGTCGATGCGCACCTCGGCGTCGAAGACCGCGTCCTCGTCGGTCCGCAGGGTCTTCCAGTACTCGACCGCCGCGTCCCAGTCGGCACCCTCGGGCGCGTGGGCGCGGCCCTTGATGTAGGCGAAGGTGGTCTCGTCGGGGGCGATCATGCCGGCGCGGGCACCGGCCTCGATCGACATGTTGCAGATGGTCATGCGGGCCTCCATCGAGAGCTTCTCGATGGCGGAGCCGCGGTACTCCAGGATGTAGCCCTGGCCGCCGCCGGTACCGATCTTGGCGATGATCGCCAGGATCAGGTCCTTCGCGGTGACCCCCTCGGGCAGCTCGCCGTCGACCGTGATGGCCATGGTCTTCGGGCGGGCCAGCGGCAGCGTCTGGGTGGCCAGCACGTGCTCCACCTGGGAGGTGCCGATACCGAACGCCAGCGCGCCGAAGGCGCCGTGCGTGGAGGTGTGGGAGTCGCCGCAGACCACGGTCGTGCCGGGCTGGGTCAGGCCCAGCTGCGGGCCGACGACGTGCACGACGCCCTGCTCGACGTCGCCCAGCGGGTGCAGCCGGACACCGAAGTCGGCGCAGTTCTTGCGGAGCGTCTCCAGCTGGACCCGGGAGACGGGGTCCGCGATGGGCTTGTCGATGTCGAGGGTCGGGGTGTTGTGATCCTCGGTCGCGATGGTGAGGTCGAGGCGGCGCACCCGGCGGCCGCTGTGCCGCAGGCCGTCGAAGGCCTGCGGGCTGGTCACCTCGTGCAGCAGGTGCAGATCGATGAAGAGGAGGTCGGGCTCGCCCTCGGCGCGCCGGACGACGTGGTCGTCCCAGACCTTCTCCGCGAGTGTCCTACCCATCGCTTTCCCTCCGGCCGGCAGCGTGCACCGGCCCAACTAGAGATCTTGAGGCGGCGGCCGCCCGTTCTCCGGGCCCCTGAAGTCGTGGTTCCGGGCTCCTGCCGCCGGACCCGTTGGTTCGCGGGCCCCTGTGTCCCTCCAGGGTGGCGCGTTCCATCGGAAATTGAACTTGCGTTTCACAGAGTGAGACGTGAGTATCGTTTCATGGACAACAGTAGCGGCGTCGGCGTTCTGGACAAGGCGGCCCTTGTCCTGAGCGCTCTGGAGTCCGGTCCGGCCACCCTCGCGGGTCTGGTCGGAGCCACCGGACTGGCACGGCCCACGGCACACCGGCTGGCCGTGGCCCTGGAACACCACCGCATGGTGGCACGCGACATGCAGGGCCGTTTCATTCTCGGGCCGCGACTCGCGGAGCTGGCCGCGGCGGCCGGCGAGGACCGTCTGCTCGCGACGGCGGGCCCGGTGCTCACGCACCTGCGGGACATCACCGGCGAGAGCGCGCAGCTCTATCGACGCCAGGGGGACATGCGGATCTGTGTGGCCGCGGCGGAACGCCTGTCCGGCCTTCGGGACACGGTCCCGGTCGGCTCGACACTCACGATGAAGGCGGGTTCCTCCGCGCAGATCCTGATGGCCTGGGAGGAGCCGGAGCGGCTGCACCGGGGCCTGCAGGGCGCCCGCTTCACGGCGACTGCCCTCTCGGGCGTCCGCCGCCGGGGCTGGGCCCAGTCGATCGGCGAGCGCGAGCCGGGGGTGGCTTCGGTGTCGGCGCCGGTGCGGGGGCCTTCCAACCGGGTGGTGGCGGCGGTCTCCGTCTCCGGCCCCATCGAGCGACTGACCCGCCACCCCGGCCGTATGCACGCGCAGGCGGTCATCGACGCGGCGGGCCGCCTCTCCGAGGCCCTGCGCCGAACCGGCTGACGCCTCCACCGGAAGGGCCGGCCCCAACGCCGCGGCCGGCCCATCCCTCCGGGAGTGAAACCACCTAGGGGGCGCTGGGGGTCGCGCTCCCGGAGCGATGGGCGAACCGGTCCTTCGCGTAGCGGCCCCGCTTCTCCACCGGGACGACCCCGCTCGCCGCGCCCAGTCCGAACTCCGGCATGTCGAAGTAGATCGACTCGTACGAGCCCTCGGGCGCGACGTACGTCTCGTGCCACAGGCCCACGTGCTGCCGCAGCCTCCCCGCCCGCTCCTTGCGGTTGACGATGCTCCACATCCCGTGGTGGAGCATCTCCGGCGAGCTCGCGTACGCGTACAGCTTCTCCTTGGACTCCCAGTACTGGACGACGTAGTACGTCCGCGGCGACGCCGTCAGCAGAACGCGTCCGAGCAGACCCCGGCCGGGGTCCCGTTCGAGCTCCCGCAGCATGCGGAACATCGACAGCGCGACCGGCAGCCACTGGTGGACGGCCCAGAAGTGATTGACGCGCATGCCGATCAGCAGGACCACCGCGTCGCCCTCGCGGGCCGCGGTCGTCCGGCCCGGAATCGGTTTCGCGAACATGACGAGACCCCCGGATCCCTATCGGATAGCAGCACTATCCTTCACTTGGATGCTTGGATAGTGGCACTTACCAAGGAGGGGCGCAAGACATGCGGCTTGCCGAGCTGAGCGAGCGCAGCGGTGTGTCCGCCGCGACGATCAAGTACTACCTGCGCGAAGGGCTGTTGCCGCCGGGCCGCCAGGTCAACACCACCACCGCCGAGTACGACGGGGAGCATCTGCGGCGGCTGCGGCTGGTGCGGGCGATGATCCAGGTCGGCCGGATCCCGGTCGCGACGGTCCGGGAGGTGCTCGGACACGTCGACGACGCCTCGCTGGGCCGCACGATCAGGGTGGGCGCCGCACTGTGGGCGCTGCCCCAGGTGCCGGAGCCCGACGACGAGGACGAGTTCGTGCGGGGCGCGCACCGCGAGGTCGGCGAGCTGCTGGACGTGCTCGGCTGGGAGAACGCCAAGCAGCTCACGACCATCTCCCCCGCCTACCGCCGGCTGGTGGTCGCGCTCGCCGCGTTCCGCCGGCTCGGTTACGACTGGGACGCCGAACTTCTCGTGTCCCACGCGAAGTTGATGCACCAGGCGGCCGTGGCCGACCTGGACTTCCTGGAGACACGGCAGTCCGAGGAGGAGAAGGTGGAGGTCGCGGTGGCCGCGGCGGTGCTGGTGGAGCCGATGCTCCAGGCGCTGCACCGGCTGGCCCAGGAGGAGGAGACGGCCCGCCGCTACGGCTTCGAGTGAACCGTCCGCCATACGGCGGTACGGCGAAAGGCCCCTCACCGGAATGAGGGGCCTTTCGCCGTGTTCGTGTACCCCCGACCGGATTCGAACCGGCGCTACCGCCTTGAGAGGGCGGCGTGCTAGGCCGCTACACAACGGGGGCGTGGATCTTACGAGCGCTTGAAGCCAACCGCCGCAGATCCGAGCTGGTCTACCTGGACTCGAACCAAGACTAACTGAACCAGAATCAGTCGTGCTGCCAATTACACCATAGACCAATGATGGTTTAGACCAGTTCGTACCCCCGACCGGATTCGAACCGGCGCTACCGCCTTGAGAGGGCGGCGTGCTAGGCCGCTACACAACGGGGGCCCTAGCGATCATCCGTAGAAGATCTCCGTACCCCCGACCGGATTCGAACCGGCGCTACTGCCGTGAGAGGGCAGCGTGCTAGGCCGCTACACAACGGGGGCTCGCGGATGTGATCCGCGTGTGCAGATGAGCTCTGCGAGCTGGCCTACCTGGACTCGAACCAAGACTAACTGAACCAGAATCAGTCGTGCTGCCAATTACACCATAGGCCACTGGAACGCAAGCCCCAGAGGGGTTCTCGTTCTAGCTTCGCGTCTCCGGTTCCGGCCTTTCGGCCCGCTCCCCGGCGGCGCAGGAAGAACATTACCTGAAGGTGGACGGGGCTCCAAAACGGGTATCGGCGTGGAGGATCGCGGGCAGTTCGGCGAGGGAGCCGATCCGGTGACCGCCGGCCGGGGCGCTCCCGGTCCCGTGCCGGTCGAGCCAGACGGAGAGCAACCCGGCGTCGGCCGCACCGCGCCCGTCGATCTCCGGGTGGTCGCCGACGTACGCGACCTGGTGCGGAGCGAGGTCCAACGCCTGGCAGGCGGCGCGGAAGGCACCGGCATCGGGTTTGGAGACGCCCAGTTCGGCGGCGCAGAGGATGACCTCGAAGCGGTCGTGCACGCCGAGCGCGCGCAGCTTGTGGTCCTGGACGTGCAGGCTGGAGTTGGAGAGCACCGCGTGCCGGTAGCCGGCCGCGAGCACGTCCAGGGCGGGCAGCACGTCGGGGAAGAGCGTCCAGGCGGCCTCGTAGTGCACCCGGTACCTGCGGAACCAGGCGTCGGCCTCGTCGTCGGTCAGCGCCCGGCCCAGGAACACCCGTACCCGGTCCAGGCGCTGCCCCTCGAAGCTGACCTCGCCCGCCGAGAACCGCGCCCACTGCGCGTCGGTGATCTCCCGCCACCGCACGAGGGCCGCCTCCGCGCCCTCCCGGCCCGTGAGCAGCCCTTCCGCCTCCAGGTGCGCCCGCATCCCGTCGCGGTCGGCGCTCGTGTAGTCGAAGAGAGTGTCGTCCACGTCCCAGGCCACGGCCCTGATCGTCATGACACCGACCGTACTCCCCGGCCGCCCCCCGCCCGGGTGCGGTGACGCGGTCCGGCGCTCGCGGGGCCCGTGGGCCGGGTCGCTCCGGCACGGGCCGGGAGCGCCGCCGACCTCCGTGGCGGACCCGGCGGTCCCACCCGTGCGAACGGGACGTCCGACCTGCGGCCGGGGCACGGGACTTGACGGCAGGCCGGTACGCGGACGTCCGGGGGGCGGCACCCGGACGCGCCGGGTGCCGCCCCCCGGGCGGACATTCGGGTCAGGCGGCCAGCTTCGCCAGCGCCGCGTCGATCCGGGACAGGGTCTTCTCCTTGCCGAGGATCTCCAGCGACTCGAAGAGCGGCAGGCCGACCGTGCGGCCGGTGACGGCGACCCGGACCGGGGCCTGGGCCTTGCCGAGCTTGAGGCCGTGGGCCTCGCCGGCGGCCAGGACGGCCTCCTTCAGGGACTCCGGAGAGGACCAGTCGGCCGACTCCAGCTTCTCCCGGGCCGTGGTCAGCAGGGCGTCGCTGCCCTCCTTCATCGCCTTCGTCCACGACGCCTCGTCGGAGACCGGCTCGGGCAGGAAGAGGAAGTCGACGTTGTCGGTGATCTCGGACAGGACCTTCAGACGGGTCTGGGCGTGCGGGGCGATCGCGTGCCACTTCGCCTCGTCGAAGTCCTCCGGCGCCCAGGGGGCGAAGGGGGCCTTCAGCCAGGGGGCGCAGCGCTCCGTGAACTCCTTCACGTCCAGCATCCGGATGTGGTCGGCGTTGATCGCCTCGCACTTCTTCAGGTCGAAGCGGGCCGGGTTCGGGTTCACGTCGGAGATCTCGAAGGCCGCCACCATCTCCTCGACGGAGAAGATGTCCTGGTCGGCGGAGAACGACCAGCCGAGCAGCGAGAGGTAGTTCAGCAGGCCCTCGGGGAGGAAGCCGCGCTCGCGGTAGAGGTTGAGCGAGGACTCCGGGTCGCGCTTGGAGAGCTTCTTGTTGCCCTCGCCCATGACGTAGGGGAGGTGGCCGAAGTCCGGGACCCGCTGGGCGACGCCGAGCTCGATGAGCGCCTTGTAGAGGGCGATCTGGCGCGGGGTGGAGGAGAGCAGGTCCTCGCCGCGCAGGACGTGGGTGATCTCCATCAGGGCGTCGTCGACCGGGTTGACCAGCGTGTACAGCGGGGCGCCGTTCGCGCGGACGATGCCGTAGTCCGGGACGTTCTCAGGGGTGAAGGTCAGCTCGCCGCGGACCAGGTCCGTGAAGGTGATCGTCTCGTCGGGCATCCGGAAGCGGACGATCGGGGTGCGGCCCTGGGCCTTGTACTCCTCGACCTGCTCGGCGCCGAGGTCGCGGCAGTGGCCGTCGTAGCCGGACGGCCGGCCGGCGGCGCGGGCGGCCTCGCGGCGGGTGTCCAGCTCCTCCTGGGAGCAGTAGCAGTGGTACGCGTGGCCGGCGTCGAGCAGCTTGCGGGCGACGTCGGCGTAGACGTCCATGCGCTGCGACTGGCGGTAGGGCGCGTGCGGACCGCCGACCTCCGGGCCCTCGTCCCAGTCGAAGCCCAGCCAGCGCATCGCGTCGAGCAGCTGGTCGTACGACTCCTCGGAGTCGCGGGCCGCGTCGGTGTCCTCGATGCGGAAGACCAGCGTGCCCTGGTGGTGCCGGGCGAACGCCCAGTTGAACAGGGCGGTGCGGACCAGGCCCACATGGGGGTTACCGGTGGGCGAGGGGCAGAAACGGACGCGAACGGGGGAGCCGGGTGCGCTAGCCACGCTTGACAACCTTGTTGGTGAGAGTGCCGATGCCTTCGATGGTGACGGCGACCTCGTCGCCGACGTTGAGGGGGCCGACCCCTGCCGGGGTGCCGGTGAGGATGACGTCGCCGGGGAGCAGCGTCATCGCCTCGGTGATGTTGACGATCAGGTCCGCGATGGAGTGGATCATCTCGCTCGTCCGGCCGAGCTGGCGCTGTTCGCCGTCGACGGTGAGCTGGATCGTCAGGTCGGACGCGGTGGCGAGGTCCAGGTCCGTCTCCACCCAGGGGCCGAGCGGGCAGGCGGTGTCGAAGCCCTTGGCCCGGGCCCACTGCTTCTCGCGCCGCTGCACGTCCCGCGCGGTGACGTCGTTGGCGCAGGTGTAGCCGAAGATGACGTCCTGGACGCGCTCGCGCGGGACCTCACGGCACAGGCGGCCGATGACCACCGCGAGTTCGGCCTCGTGGTGCAGCTCCTGGGAGAACGAGGGGTACTGGATCTCGTCGCCGGAGCCGATCACGGAGGTGGACGGCTTGAAGAAGGCGAAGGGGGCGTCCGGGACCTCGTTGCCCAGCTCACGGGCGTGCTCGGCGTAGTTGCGCCCGAAGGCCACGACCTTGTTGGGGAGCACCGGCGGAAGCAGCCGGACCTTGTTCAGGGGGACCTTCGTGCCGGAGAGCTCGAAGTCCGTGAACGGAATGCCCTTGATGATGTCGAGGACGAGTTCGTCCTGCTTGTCGCCCTCGACGGCGCCGAAGGCGACGTTCCCGTCGATGGAGAACCTGGCGATGCGCACGGGATCCTGGCGCCCCTCACTGAGCCGGCTGGAGTCTGACACCCCAGGCTAACGCGGCAGGGGGCGGCCGCCGTGAGAACGACCCGGTGACCGGGTGAGCGGACGGCCGGCGGCCTGGACCCGTGGCGGCGGCTACTCGGCGGCCGCGACGGCGACCGGGATCTCCATGAGGACGGTGCGCCGGGGGTTGGCGGTCTGCGCCGGCAGTTCGAGGGAGTGCTCGGGGAGTTCCGGGGTCTGCAGTTCCTCGGCGTCCTTGAGGTGGGCGAGAGTGGTGCGCCGGGGGTTGGCTATGTTGCGGAACATCATCGTCGTCTTCACGGTTGTCGTGGACCCCGTCATGTGTCGGTTGGCAGAGACTTCCCTCTTGTAAAGCGCCAGGCTAAACATCGAATTCCCGACGGAAGCCGCCAAGTAGTCGTGATGACCGTGTGAGTTTGCTCACGATGTCGAGGACATAGCGGTCATTCCTCACCGGCAAGCGTCCGCGCCGAAACGGACATTGACGAACTGAAGCTGTCATTCCGCTCCTGATCATGGCGACTGGGACACGAGTGGGGCGCCTGCGACTGACAGGGATACGCCCGTTATGTACGCGATCGACTTCGACACCTCGTAACGTGTCACTCACGGGCTGTCACGGAGGTCACAGCTCGGTCCACGGCCCTTGTTGGAGATCCGGCACTGTGCTGGAATTCCACGGACCGCCGCGGGATCCAGCCGGCGCGCAGGGGGCGCAACGCAGCGCCGGGCGGCGGCGGGACAGGGGGAGCCAGCGCCGGTCACACTCAAGACCAACAGGGGGCGTGCATTCAGGGCGCTCCCCCTATCAACGCCGACACCGTGTCTCTCCGTTCAGCGGAGGGGCGCCTGGTCCAGAGGTTGCGACGCTAGTGCAGGGACGTTTCAAGAGGGATGGCAGCGCTTCGGCGGAGCCGGAGGCGCACGGCGGGACCGACCGCGGTTCCTCGCCCCAGCACGCCCAGAACCCGGGCCCGGCCCCGGCCGGCGGCGGTGACGGCGGCGAGCGCCCCGGGCGCCCTGCCGTGTCGGCGTCCTCGACGGCCTCGGGATCCTCGGGCTCCCAGTCGACCGCCACACCGACACCCACGATCAAGCCCCCGGCGGGCTCGTCCAACCCCGGCCCGCGCATAGCCCTGCGCAACTGGCGCATCTCCACGCGCCTGGTGTCGCTGCTCGCGCTCCCCGTGGTGGCGGCGACCTCGCTGGGCGCGGTCCGCATCAACCAGTCACTCGACAGCATCCAGCAGCTCGACAACATCAAGCTGCTGACCGAGATGACCAAGCAGGCCACCGAGCTCGCCTCCGCGCTCCAGGACGAGCGGGACAAGGCGGCCGGTCCACTCGCGCACACGGGGACGAACCCCACCGTCGAGGGCCTGGAGAAGCAGACCGACCGCTCCCGCGAGAACTTCCTCAACGCCTCGGAGCAGATCGACGCCGCGAGCAAGAACGGTCAGCTCCAGGGCGTCCGCGACACCCTCGTCGGTCTGGCCGGCCAGCTGGACGACCTGGCGAAGATCCGCAAGGACGCGTACCAGCAGAACGAGAACTCGACCCAGACGGTCGAGGCCTACCACCGGCTGATCACCCAGCTGATCGACCTCTCGCAGGACATGGCGCAGGCCTCCAGCAACCCGGAGATGATCCAGCGCACGCGCGCCCTGGCGGCGTTCTCCACCGCCAAGGAGTACGCGTCGGTCCAGCGAGCGGTCATCGCCGCGGCCCTGCCGGCCCAGCCCACGACCTTCGGAAAGCTCTCCGAGAACGACCGCCTGTACGGCGAGTCGGCTCAGGAGAGCGAGACCTCCGAACTGACGATCTTCCGGAAGATCTACGCGGGCAACGCGGCCGAGCTGCTCAAGCCGGTCGACGACAACAACCCGACGATCGAGTCCGCCAACACCTACGCCAAGCGCGCGCTGGGTGCCCAGAACGGACTCACCGAGCTCTCCAAGCGGTCCTACCCCGACTGGGTGGACGAGAGCTCGACCAAGATCGAACAGATGAAGAAGATCGAGCACACGCTGCTCGAGGACATGGAGCAGAAGGCCCGCGAGCTGCGGTCCTCCTCCGAGCAGGAAGCGATCATCTCCGGTGCGCTGATCCTGCTCGTCCTCGGCGTGTCGCTGGTCGGCGCCTTCATCGTGGCCCGCTCCATGATCCGCTCGCTGCGCCGCCTCCAGGAGACCGCCACCAAGGTCGCCCAGGACCGGCTGCCCGAGCTGGTCAAGCAGCTGTCCGAGTCCGACCCGCAGGACGTCGACACGTCCGTGGAGTCGGTCGGTGTGCACTCCCGGGACGAGATCGGCCAGGTGGCCGCGGCCTTCGACGACGTGCACCGCGAGGCGGTCCGCCTCGCCGCCGAGCAGGCCCTCCTGCGGGGCAACGTCAACGCGATGTTCACCAACCTCTCGCGCCGCTCCCAGGGCCTCATCCAGCGTCAGCTCTCGCTCATCTCCGAACTGGAGTCCCGCGAGGCCGACCCGGACCAGCTGTCCTCCCTCTTCAAGCTCGACCACCTCGCGACGCGTATGCGCCGTAACGGTGAGAACCTCCTCGTCCTCGCGGGTGAAGAGCCGGGACGCCGCTGGACCCGCCCGGTCCCGCTCGTCGACGTGCTCCGCGCCGCCGCGTCCGAGGTGGAGCAGTACGAGCGCATCGAGCTGGCCGCCGTGCCGACCACCGAAGTGGCCGGCCGCGTGGTCAACGACCTCGTGCACCTGCTCGCCGAGCTGCTGGAGAACGCCACGTCGTTCTCCTCCCCGCAGACCAAGGTCAAGGTCACCGGTCACGCGCTGCCCGACGGCCGCGTCCTGATCGAGATCCACGACACGGGTATCGGTCTCTCCCCCGAGGATCTCGCGGCGATCAACGAGCGGCTCGCCTCGCCGCCCACCGTGGACGTCTCGGTCTCCCGCCGCATGGGTCTGTTCGTGGTCGGCCGGCTGTCCCAGCGCCACGGCATCCGCATCCAGCTGCGCCCCTCCGACTCCGGTGGCACGACCGCGCTGGTCATGCTCCCCGTCGACGTCGCGCAGGGCGGCAAGAAGCCCACTCCCGGCAAGCCCGGCGCCCCGGCACAGTCCGGCGGTCCGGCCGTCGCGCAGGCCTCGGCCGGTGCGGCCGCCGCCCGCCGCGGCAACGGCCAGGCCGGTGCTCCGCTCGGCGCCGGTGCCCCCGCCCCTGCTCTCGGCGGCGGTGCCGCCGCGGCCGGCACGCGTGGTGGCGCCCTCGGCGCCGGTTCGGCTCCGCGCGGCCAGGTCGGCGCGGGTCAGGGTCCCCGGGCCGCGCTGCCCGGCGCGGGCTCGAACGGCGGCCGCCCCGGCGGTGCCCGCGGTCAGCAGGGCCAGGCGGGTTCCCCGCAGGGCCGGCCGGCCGGCGGTGCCTTCGGCGACCAGGACGCGTTCGGCAACCGGCAGGACTCCTTCGGCGCTCAGGACGCGTTCGGCAACCGGGGGGCGGTCCCGCCGCAGCGTTCCGGCTCCGACCAGGGCCGCCAGCCCCAGCTGCCGCCGCGTGGCGGCCCGCGGGCCGAGCTGCCCGGCGGCAACCCGCAGGCCAGGCCCAGCTGGAGCGACGACAACGCCCAGCCGCCGGTCTCCCGTGCCTCGATGGACGCCCCGCGCGGACACGACGAGCAGGACCCGGGCCACACCGCGCCGATGCCTCGCATCGACGACCGGCAGGACCTGGGCGGCACCTCGCAGATGCCGGCGATCCCGCAGGGGCCGTCGTCCACCGGCGAGTTCCCCCGCCCGGACTTCAACCTGCCGAACGGCCAGCAGAACACCGGCTCGTACGCCCGTCCGGGCATGAACGGACCGCAGGACACGGGATCCTTCCCGCGCCCCGACTTCAACGCCCAGCAGGACACGGGCTCGTACCCCCGTCCGGGCATGAACGGACCGCAGGACACGGGGTCCTTCCCCCGTCCCAACCTGAACGGCCAGCAGGACTCCGGGCAGTTCGTCCGCTCCGACGTCTTCGGCGGGCAGGGCGGACCGCAGGGCGGCTCCCAGAACACCGGCCAGTTCGCCGCTCCGCAGGCCCCGCAGGCCTACGACAACGGTGCCACCGGTCAGTTCCCCGCCCCGCAGGGCTACGACAACGGCTCCACCGGCCAGCACGCCCTGCCCGGCCACCAGAACGGCTACGCGGGCAACGCCCAGCACACCAACGGCCAGCACACCAACGGCCAGTACAACACCGGTCAGCACAACACCGGTCAGTACGAGCGTCCGGCGACCAACGGCCGCGGGACGGACTTCGGCGCGGCCCAGCGTCCGCCGGTCCCGCCGGTCCGTCAGGAGCCCGAGGCGCTGCCGCCGGCCAGCGGTCCCGGTGACGGTCGTACCCCGCTGTACGACACGCTGGAGACCAACTGGTTCCACGGCGCGCAGCAGGAACAGCAGCACCACCAGCAGCAGCAGCAGCAGCAGCAGCAGCAGAGCAACGGCCACGGAAACGGCTCGGCGCCGATCCCGTCCGTTCCTGCCCAGCCGCCGGCCCCGGCCGCCGCGGCCCCCCAGCGTCCCGCGCAGGCGGCCTGGCGCACCTCCCCGAACGACGATCTCGTTCGGCAGGCGGAGCGTGTACGGCAGCCGGCGGCGGGCGGTGTCACCACCTCCGGTCTGCCGCGCCGGGTACCCCGGGCCAACCTCGTCCCGGGCACGGCTCAGCAGCAGCAGCATCACACCGGTCCGCAGGTCTCGCGTGCGCCTGATGACGTCCGTGGCCGGCTGACCAATCTCCGTCGGGGTATCGCGCAGGGTCGGCAGGCCGGCGGCCCGCAGACCGGCAGCTTCCCGAGCCCCACTCACCAGCAGGAGCGTTAGTTGAGTCCGATGAGCCAGGCGGCACAGAACCTCAACTGGTTGATCACCAACTTCGTGGACAACACCCCGGGTGTGTCCCACACCGTCGTCGTATCCGCCGACGGCCTCCTTCTGGCGATGTCCGAAGGCTTCCCTCGCGACCGCGCCGACCAGCTGGCGGCCGTCGCGTCCGGGCTCACCTCGTTGACGGCCGGGGCATCCCGGATCTTCGAGGGCGGCGACGTGGCGCAGACGGTCGTCGAGATGGAACGCGGCTTTCTGTTCCTGATGTCCATCTCGGACGGGTCGTCCCTCGCGGTCCTGGCCCACCCCGAGTGCGACATCGGCCTCGTCGGCTACGAGATGGCGCTCCTGGTCGACCGCGCCGGGGCGGTGCTCACGCCCGACCTGCGTGCCGAACTGCAAGGCAGTCTGCTCCACTGACAGCCCGGATCCAACCCGCCTCACCAAATCACCGTCCGGCCGCCACAATCCCCCCACCGGCCACGTCCGACGGCACGACTGACCGACTTGCTGTCCCGCCCGGAGGAACGATGACCCCGCCCACCGCCTCTCATGATCCGTACGCGGAGCCGTACGGGGACGAGGGCGACCAGCCGCTGGTACGTCCTTACGCGATGACCGGCGGCCGGACACGGCCGCGCTATCAGCTCGCCATCGAGGCGCTGATCAGCACCACGGCCGACCCGGCAGCGCTCATGGGGCTGCTCCCGGAGCACCAGCGCATCTGCCACCTGTGCCGTGAGGTGAAGTCGGTCGCCGAGGTCTCGGCGCTGCTCGCCATGCCGCTGGGTGTGGCCCGGATCCTGGTGGCCGACCTCGCCGAGGCCGGCCTGGTCGCCATCCACCAGCCGGGCGGCGACGAGAACAACGGTGGCGCACCTGACGTGACGCTGCTCGAAAGGGTGCTCAGTGGACTTCGCAAGCTCTGACGGAGGTCGGGCCACCACCTCCGCGAAGATCGTGGTGGCGGGCGGCTTCGGCGTCGGCAAGACCACTTTCGTGGGAGCGGTCTCCGAGATCAACCCGCTGCGCACGGAGGCCGTGATGACGTCCGCCTCGGCGGGCATCGACGACCTGACCCACACCGGGGACAAGACCACCACCACGGTGGCCATGGACTTCGGACGTATCACGCTCGACCAGGACCTGATCCTGTACCTGTTCGGCACGCCCGGCCAGGACCGCTTCTGGTTCATGTGGGACGACCTCGTCCGCGGTGCGATCGGCGCGGTGGTGCTCGTGGACACCCGGCGTCTGGCCGACTGCTTCCCGGCGGTGGACTACTTCGAGAACAGCGGCCTGCCGTTCGTCATAGCCCTCAACGGCTTCGACGGGCACCAGCCCTACACGCCCGAGGAAGTCCGCGAGGCACTGCAGATCGGGCCGGACGCGCCGATCATCACCACGGACGCCCGGCACCGCGCCGACGCCAAGAGTGCGCTGATCACACTGGTGGAGCACGCGCTCATGGCACGACTGCGGTAACACCCAAGTCGTACGTCGTGTACGGCAGTTGTCGTACGGAAACCGGAGCCGGCTGTGGCCTTTGACACGGTCGGCTCCGGTGTTCATAACGTTTCGGCAGAGGAATCGGTTGGTATCGCCACGCGTCGCGGTCGCACGGTGCCGCTGCGCTCACAACAGCCCCGCCTTTTGGCGGGGCTCGCTCTTTATGACCGTTTTATCTGGGCCTTACAAGAGCGCACATCATTGCTTTCCGCTGTTTGGAAGTGCGCAGGACCCCATGCTGGAATGCCTGAACTGCCCAATAGTCAAGGACGTACTGAGTAGTGGTCTGCGACACACCGGGCTCTGAGAGACTGCGGCACGACGATAGGTGCCCGCCGCCGAGAGGTTGTTGGTCGAGTGAGGCGAAGCAAGAACGGTCCCGAGCCGTCGGCACGGGGCAACTTCACCCCGCCGCCGCGCGCTGCGGCGCCCACCCCTGTGCCAGCCGCGGAACCACCGGCCGCACCCGCGAAGAGCGGCGGCCGTTTCTCCCCGCGGAACTGGCGAGTGCCGACCAGGCTGAACGCGATTCTGCTCATACCCGTGGTCGTCGGTCTGGTCATGGGCGGCTTCCAGGTGAAGAGCTCGATCGACACCTGGAACGAGGCCCAGGACGCGGAGAACACCGCGCGCCTGGTGCGTGCCGCCCTGAACTACGGCGACGCCCTCTACAACGAGCGTGACACCACCGCGGCTCCGCTGCTGCTGGCCAAGGGCGACGCCAAGGACAAGGCGATCGTCACCGACGCCCGCGCGGAGACCGACAAGGCCGCCGACGCCTTCGACGCGGCCGCGCAGAACATGCCCCAGAAAGCGGGCCTGGAACGCCGGCTGAAGCTCTTCCGCAAGACCGAGCCCAAGCTCGCCGACCTCCGTGCCGCGGCGTACACCACCAATCTCACCGGTGTGCAGACCGAGGAGGGGTACACCGCGATCGCCCACCCCCTGATGGAGTTCGCCAACGAGCTCGGTCTGGGCACCGGAAACATCACCTCCTACGGCCGTACCGTCTACGCCATCTCGCTCACCAAGGCGGCCCTGTCGCTGGAGCGCTCGATCGGCATGCACCTGCTGATCAAGCCCGGCCCCGACGCCGGCAACCTGGCCAGCCAGCGGGTCGCCCTCTCCTCTTACGCCTACCTCGAGGGCATCGCCGTCGAGGAGTACCTCGGCGGTGGTACCGAGGCGGACGCGCAGAAGCTGAGCGACCTGCAGACGAAGACGAAGGACGACGGCGCGGCCCTGGTGCAGCAGGCCAAGGCCAAGGACCCGAACTACGTGCCGCCGCCGACCAAGGACAACGCCATGGTCCAGGCGCTGGCCACGCTGCAGGACACCGACCCCGGCACCCGTCAGGCGCTGGCCACCCAGGGCATCACCGCCGAGAACTGGTGGACGGTCAACACCCTCAAGTACCAGGCCTACCGCACCATCGAGTCGGACATGGCCGACAAGGCGGTGAGCGAGGCGTCCGGTATCGCCGACGACGCCAAGACCTCCGCGTTCATCACCGGTGCCGCGGTCGTCGTCGCCCTGCTCGCCGCGTTCATCCTGGCCGGCATGGTCGCCCGCCAGATGTCCCGCTCCATGCGCCAGCTGCGCAACGCCGCCTTCGGCATCGCCGAGCAGCGCCTGCCGATGCTGGTCGACCAGCTCTCCCGCACCGACCCCGGCCGGGTCGACACCCGGGTGGCGCCGATCCCGATCACCTCGACCGACGAGATCGGCGAAGTCGCCCGCGCCTTCGACCAGGTCCACCGCGAGGCCGTCCGGCTCGCCGCCGAGCAGGCCCTGCTGCGGGGCAACATCAACGCGATCTTCACCAACCTCTCGCGCCGCAACCAGTCACTGATCGAGGGCCAGCTGACCCTGATCACCGACCTGGAGAACAACGAGGCCGACCCGGACCAGCTGGAGAACCTCTTCCGCCTGGACCACCTCGCGACCCGTATGCGCCGAAACGGCGAGAACCTCCTGGTCCTCGCCGGCGAGGAGCCCGGCCGCCGCTGGGACCAGCCGGTCCCGCTGGTCGACGTGCTGCGCGCCGCCTCCTCCGAGGTGGAGCAGTACGAGCGCATCGAGCTCTCCGGTGTCCCGGAGGCCGAGATCCACGGCCGCGCGGTCACCGACCTCGTGCACCTGCTCGCCGAGCTCCTGGAGAACGCCACCACGTTCTCCTCGCCGCAGACGAAGGTCCGCGTCACCGCGACCCGGCTCCCCGACGGCCGTATCATGATCGAGATCCACGACAAGGGCATCGGCCTCACCGCCGAGGACTTCGCGGACATCAACCACAAGCTGGCCAACCCGCCGACCGTGGACGCCGCGATCTCCCAGCGCATGGGCCTCTTCGTGGTCGGCCGGCTCTCCGACCGGCACGGCATCCGGGTCCAGCTGCGGCCCTCCGGTGAGCAGGCCGGCACCACCTCGCTGGTCATGCTGCCGGACGCCATCACGCATGGTGGCGGTGGCGAACAGCCGCTGGACCGCGACGAGTTCACCGTCTCGCAGATCATCCCGGAGCAGCAGTTCCAGGCTGAGAACTTCAGCCAGCAGCCGCAGCTCCAGCCGATGCGCACGGCGGCCGAGCTGGGCTTCGACGACAGCGCCTACGTGGAGGTCCCCGACGACATCCGCGACCTGGACCCCGTCGGCCGCTCCCTGATGCGCGAGGAGCGCCGCGCGGCCCTGGAGGCCCAGGCGCAGCCCCCGCACGCCGGGCAGCTCCCCGGAGCCCCTCCGGAGACCGCCGAGATCCCCGCGTACGTGGACGAGTTCGACAACGGGCAGCAGGGCTACGACACCAGCGGTACCGGCTTCCAGGAGCGGCCCGCGGACTTCGACGCCGGGCAGCAGTACCAGGAGCAGCCGCAGGGCGCGTACGACGAGCAGTACTACGCGCCGAACGGCGGCCTGCCGCAGGGCGACCCGTTCTCGCCGGACGCCTTCGCCACCAACGGCGGCTATCCGGAGCCGGGCTATGCGGAACCGGTCCAGGAAGAGCCGGCGGCCGCACCCGCCGCCTCCGACTCCTTCCGGGGATTCGGGGAGCAGCAGCCCTACCAGGACGACTGGCCGCAGCAGGGACAGTCGCAGGCCGGCTACCAGAACGGTTTCCCGGCCCAGTACGCTCCGGAAGCGGAATCCGCGCAGGCCGGTGACGTGGACGAGCGGAACCGCGTAGGCTTCGACCGTCCGGGAGCGGCCCCCGCCGCCGGACACCATCTGACCGACGCCGGGCTCCCCCGCCGTGGATCGGGCGGCCCGAACGGCGCGGCTCCCACGCGACAGACTCCGTCCGCGGCCTCGGCTCCGGCGGCTCCGGCGCCGGAGCCCAACGGTGACGGCGACTGGCGTTCGGCGAACGACGAGCGCTGGCAGCAGGCCTCGCAGCTGCGCAGGCCCAAGGCGGGCGGAGTCACTTCCTCCGGTCTGCCGAGGCGGGTTCCCAAGGCCAACCTGGTCGAGGGAGCCGCCGAGAACACCCCCCAGGGAGGCCCCCAGGTCTCCCGCGCCCCGGAGGACATCCGGGGCAGGCTGAGCAACCTGCGCAGAGGCGTCCAGCGCGGACGTGACGCAGGCAGTGAAACGAACGGCCAGGCCACTAGAAATCAGCACAGTGGTCCTGACAGCACCTACAACCAGGAGCGTTAGTGTGAGCCCGATGAGCCAGGCGGCACAGAACCTGAACTGGTTGATCACCAACTTCGTGGACAACACCCCGGGGGTGTCCCACACGGTGGTGGTCTCCGCCGACGGACTCCTTCTGGCGATGTCCGAAGGCTTCCCCCGCGACCGCGCCGACCAGCTCGCGGCCGTCGCCTCCGGTCTGACGTCGCTGACGGCAGGCGCCTCCCGGATTTTCGAGGGCGGCAGTGTGAATCAGACGGTTGTGGAGATGGAACGGGGATTCCTGTTCATCATGTCCGTATCCGATGGTTCCTCGTTGGCCGTTCTGGCCCACCCGGAGGCCGACATCGGCCTGATTGGGTACGAGATGGCCCTTTTGGTCGACCGCGCCGGCACGGTTCTTACCCCGGATCTGCGTGCGGAACTCCAGGGAAGCCTTCTCAACTAACAATCAGACGGTGCGTTTTCACGTCCCGGGGCCGTAAGGTTTCGGGACGCGGCTCCACAGGGATGGGTGCCCGGCACGGTCGGAGGAGGAGAGAAAGTGGCAACACCCCCAAACGGTTCGAATAACGGCAACTGGTCGTACGGCCCGGCACAGGGTCAGGGCGACGGTTCCGCGAACCGGTACAACTTCCCCTCCACGCCCAGCCACCGGCAGCCGTACGCGCCGCAGGGCCCCGGCCCTTCGCCGTACGACCAGCCGCCGGCGCCGCGCATCCAGCCGGTGCAGCCGCAGCGCCGCCCCGAGCCGGCACCGGCCTCGGGGTCGAACAACCCCTTGGTGCGTCCGTACGCCATGACCGGCGGCCGGACCCGCCCGCGGTACCAGCTCGCCATCGAGGCACTGGTGCACACCACCGCGCAGCCGCACCAGATGCAGGGCCAACTGCCCGAGCATCAGCGGATCTGCAACCTCTGCCGTGAGATCAAGTCGGTGGCCGAAGTCTCGGCCCTCCTGTCGATCCCTCTCGGCGTGGCCAGGATCCTCGTCGCCGACTTGGCGGAGGCGGGCCTGGTCGCCATCCATCAGCCCGGCGGCGACGAGAACGCCGGTGGCCAGCCAGACGTGACACTGCTCGAAAGGGTGCTCAGTGGACTTCGCAAGCTCTAGCGGCGGTCCTTCCCGCTCCACCACCTCCGCGAAGATCGTGGTGGCGGGCGGCTTCGGCGTGGGCAAGACCACGTTCGTCGGTGCCGTCTCGGAGATCAACCCGCTGCGCACAGAGGCCGTGATGACGTCCGCGTCTGCCGGCATCGACGACCTCACACACACCGGGGACAAGACGACCACCACGGTCGCCATGGACTTCGGCCGCATCACCCTGGACCAGGACCTGATCCTCTACCTGTTCGGCACGCCCGGACAGGACCGCTTCTGGTTCATGTGGGACGACCTGGTACGCGGTGCCATCGGCGCCATCGTCCTGGTGGACACCCGCCGTCTCGCCGACTGCTTCCCCGCGGTCGACTACTTCGAGAACTCGGGTCTGCCCTTCGTCATCGCCCTCAACGGCTTCGACGGCAACCAGCCGTACAACCCGGAAGAGGTCCGCGAGGCGCTCCAGATCGGCCCCGACACCCCGATCATCACGACGGACGCGAGGCACCGCGCCGATGCGAAGTCGGCGCTGATCACTCTCGTGGAGCACGCTCTGATGGCGCGGCTTCGGTAGTTCCACCGGGCCGCCACGGTCGCACGCCGACTGCGGGTGGATCGTGGCCTGTCGCGCAGTTCCTCCCCCACCCTTCGGGCGGGGGACCCCCAGCGCCCCTGAAGGGGCGCGTCCCCGGGCCCCTTCCTCGAAGGGGCCCGATTCGGTTTCTTGAGCGCCGCGACGGCGCGTACGGAGAAGGGCCCCTCTCGAGCGAGAGGGGCCCTTCTCCGTGCGTAGCGTCGGCCGAGAGCGGCCCGGCCCTAGCCGTGCCAGCTGTGCGGGGCGCGGAAGCCGTTCTCGCGCTCCAGACGGCGCCAGCCGGCCTTCGGGCGGCCCCGGTGGGTCTGCTCGGTGTCCGCGGCCGGGCGGGCGGCCGCACGGGCCAGGAGGACCGCCGTGATGGCGGCGACTTCCTCCGGGTCCGCGTTGCCCTTCTCCACGCGAATGTCAGCGTTCATGGATTCAGTCTCCGTGAGAGAGGTTTCCGCAGGATTACTGCGGGGGGTTGCCGTGCTTACGGGACGGCAGGTCGGCGTGCTTGGTGTGGAGCATCGCCAGCGACCTGGCGAGCACCTCGCGGGTCTCGGCCGGGTCGATGACGTCGTCGACCAGGCCGCGCTCGGCCGCGTAGTAGGGGTGCATGAGCTCGGCCTTGTACTCCTTGACCATCTTCTGCCGCATGGCCTCGGGGTCCTCGGCGGAGGCGATCTGCCGGCGGAAGATCACGTTGGCGGCACCCTCGGCGCCCATGACCGCGATCTCGTTGGTCGGCCAGGCGTAGGTCAGGTCGGCGCCGATCGACTGGGAGTCCATGACGATGTAGGCACCTCCGTACGCCTTGCGCAGGATCAGGGAGATCCGGGGCACGGTCGCGTTGCAGTAGGCGTAGAGGAGCTTCGCGCCGTGGCGGATGATCCCGCCGTGCTCCTGGTCGACGCCGGGGAGGAAGCCCGGTACGTCCAGGAAGGTGACGATCGGAACATTGAAAGCGTCACACATCTGGACAAAGCGCGCAGCTTTTTCGCTGGCCTCGATGTCCAGGACACCGGCGAGCACCTGCGGCTGGTTGGCGATGATGCCGACCACCTGGCCGTCGATCCGGGCCAGCGCGCAGATGATGTTCCGCGCCCAGCGCTCGTGGACCTCCAGGTAGTCGCCGTCGTCGACGATCTCCTCGATCACCTTGGTCATGTCGTACGGCCGGTTGCCGTCGGCCGGGACCAGGTCCAGCAGGACGTCGCTGCGGCGGTCGACGGGGTCCGTCGACTCGGCCCGCGGCGGGTTCTCGCGGTTGTTCTGCGGCAGCATCGAGAGGAGGTAGCGGACCTCCGCGATGCAGGTCTCCTCGTCGTCGTACGCGAAGTGGCAGACGCCGGAGGTCTCGGCGTGCACGTCGGCGCCGCCGAGGCCGTTCTGGGTGATCTCCTCGCCGGTGACCGCCTTGACGACGTCCGGGCCGGTGATGAACATCTGCGAGGTCTCGCGGACCATGAAGACGAAGTCGGTGAGCGCGGGGCTGTAGGCCGCGCCGCCGGCGCACGGGCCGAGCATCACGGAGATCTGCGGGATGACGCCGGACGCCTTGGTGTTGCGCTGGAAGATTCCGCCGTAGCCGGCCAGCGCGGAGACGCCCTCCTGGATACGGGCACCGGCGCCGTCGTTCAGCGAGACGAGCGGGGCTCCGGCCGCGATGGCCATGTCCATGATCTTGTGGATCTTGGTGGCGTGGGCCTCGCCCAGGGCGCCGCCGAAGATCCGGAAGTCATGGGCGTAGACGAAGACCGTGCGGCCCTCGACCGTGCCCCAGCCGGTGATGACACCGTCGCCGTAGGGCTTCTTCGCCTCCAGGCCGAAGCCGACGGCGCGGTGCCGGCGCAGCTGCTCGACCTCCTGGAAGGAATCCGGGTCGAGGAGCAGCTCGATGCGCTCCCGGGCCGTCAGCTTGCCCTTGGCATGCTGCGCCTCGGTCGCCTTCTCGCTGGGTCCCGCCACGGCCGCCGCACGGATCTCATGCAGCTCGGCGACCCGCCCGCGCGCGTCCGTCGGCTCGCCGGTGGGCTCACCCGTCGTCTCTTCCAAAACGGTCATGTAGCGACCTTACGAAGGACACCAAGGATTGCGAGACGTCGACTCCGTACAGTCTCCGACGCGTTTTCCTGGAAGCACTGAACAGAACCAGAACAACATGCAGCCGTTCCGACTGCTCAGGGGGCCATGGTGTTGTAGGAGTGCGACAAAGGCGGAGCCTGAGACACGCCTCACATTCGTGGCCGGTCGATACCACCCCCGGAGTGACGGGCCCCCCGGACGGCGGGTGCCGGCACCGCCTCACCCACTCCCCCCGAGCGTAGTCGCACCCGACCCGCCCGCTCACTCCGCGTGGCGATCCACCCCGAACGACGTTACGGTCCGTGATGAACACGACACGCGAACCGATGATGTTGAAAGTTGTACGGAATGGGGCTACGGTGGGCGTCGTTGAGTTCGTTGAACGTTAAACATCAGCGATCCGTCCCCCTCAAGGAGCACACCATGGGAATCTTCGGCCGCAAGAACGACGACGCCGCCACGACCGCCCCCTCCGCCGGCACCGCCGCGCTGACCGGCGACTACACGATCGACCCGTCGCACACCACGCTCGGCTTCGTGGCCCGCCACGCGATGGTCACCAACGTCAAGGGCAGCTTCGAGCAGTTCGAGGGCACGCTCCACCTGGACGGCTCGGACCCGGCCAAGTCCACCGCCTCCCTCGACATCGTGATGGACAGCATCACCACGGGCAGCGCCGACCGTGACGGCCACCTGAAGTCGGCCGACTTCTTCAAGACGGACGAGTTCCCGAAGATGACCTTCCGCTCCACCAAGGCGGAGGCGCTCGGCGGCGACGACTACCGCATCACCGGCGACCTCACCATCCTCGGTGTGACCAAGCCGGTCACCATCGACCTGGAGTTCAACGGCGCGGCCAAGGACCCGTTCGGCAACGAGCGTGTCGGCTTCGAGGGCAAGGCCGAGATCAAGCGCTCCGACTGGGGCGTCACCTGGAACGCGGCGCTGGAGACCGGTGGCGTCCTGGTCTCCGACAAGATCAAGCTGAACTTCGACATCTCGGCGATCAAGAACGCGTGAACCTGCGGCGCGGAATCGCGGTGACACCCGCGACCTCCGAACGCCCGGCCGCCGTTGGCCACTGCCCGTAGCGCCCGTCCTCCCCCTTTTCGTACGGAGGCCGGGCGCTCGGTCATGTCCACGGTGTCGCTCGCGGTCATGGCCGCACCGCGGGGAGGGAGTGGGCCGGCAGCCGTCCTAGGGCTCGAGGACCGGGTACCAGTCCCCTCGCCCTTGCGGGGTGAGGTCGAGTAGGTGCCAGACGGGCGTCAGCAGGTCGATGCCGCGCTCCTGGATGTCGTCGGCCATGCGCGGATGAGCCGAGTAGACGTGCCGGACCGTGCCGTCGCCGTCGCGGGTGAGGACGGAGACCGTGGAGTCCTGCCCACCATCCGCGTCCTCGCTGCCGAGGTCGTATTTGAACGTGCTGTCACCACAGCTGAGCAGCCGCAGCCGGTGCCAGCCGCGGGCGCGGGCGTACCGCCGCAAGGGGGCCGGGCCGGCGGCCGCGGCGACGACGAAGTCCGCGTTCTCGGCCACGTGGTGGGCGATGCCGTCGTACCCGTCGATCCACATCGTGCACATCGGACAGGGACTGGTCTGCAGCTTGCCGTACATGAAGTGGTAGACGATCAGCGGCCGTCCGGGGCCGGAGAACAGCTCGCTCAACGCGACCTCGCGGACCGGGGTGTCACCGGCGCCGAGATCGCCGGGCCCTTCGAGGAAGACGTAGTCCTCGACGGCCGGCCCCGGCGGGAGCGCCCGCCGCAGCGCCGCGACCTCCTCCCGCCGCCGCATCAGCCCGACCTCGGCCAGCCGCAGCCGCTCCCGGGCGGCGAGGTACTCCTCGGACTCCCCGGCCAGCCTGGTCTGCCGTACCATCGCGTCCTCCTGGGGTAGGCGGTCCCCTCGGCGGTCCTTCCGAGTCTAGGACGCCCTCCGCGTTCACTGCCGCCGCACGGGCCCGGACCCCACCGCGAACTCGCACCACACCACCTTCCCCGGCTCCCGCTCCCCCACCCCCCACTTGTCCGCGAGCAGTGAGACGAGCAGCAGGCCCCGGCCGTGCTCGGACTCCGGCGACATGTCTCCGTAGCGGAGTTCACCCGGCCCGCTGTCGTGGACCTCGACGCGGAGCACTCCGTCGGGATGCAGGGTCAGCCGGAGCCGGAAGCCGCGGCCCGGGGGCACGCCGTGCAGTACCGCGTTGGTGGTCAGTTCGCTCACGCAGAGCAGCACGTCGTCCGCCCGTCGGCCGACTCCCCAGTCGGCCAGACCCTGGCGCGTGAAGTCGCGGGCCACGCCGACGGATCTGTGGTCCCGACGGTAGAACGCCTCGCGGACGTGCGGATGTTGGAGGTCCGGGTTCATGAGACGAGTGTCACCGTGAGTGACTATCATGGATCAGTGAGTGAGGTCGTAGTTCTGACTTCTACGAGTCCACTACGAGCGGTTCGGGCGCACGCGGGGGAAAGGGACACGCATGCACGTGGCGAGGAAGCCCCAGAAGGTCGGTTCGTGGCACGCGGTCGGTGCGCTGGTAGCCCATTACCGCAGGCAGGCACGGCTCACGCAGGAGCGGTTCGCCGAACGCGCGAACGTGCACGTGGACACGGTCGGCTCCATCGAGCAGGGGCGGCTCGCCCTCCAGCCGGACCGTGCGGAGCAGTTCGACCAACTGCTCGGGACGGGTGGGGCGTTGGCCGTGCTGGTGGCGAGGATGCCGGTGCGGGAACGGATCGTGCAGTTCGCGCAGGGACTGGTCGACCACGAGCAGGAGGCGGTCGGCATCCTGTCGTACGAGACGCAGGTGGTTCCTGGGCTTCTCCAGACGCGGGACTACTGCCGTGCCGTCTTCGGTTACCGCTATCCGGCGATCGGAAGCGAGACCGCCGAGCAATGGGTCAGCGCGCGTATGGAGCGGCAGTTGGTCTGGCAGCGGGAGCGGCCGCCCGTCGGTCATTTCGTACTGGAGGAGAGCGTCCTGCGGCGGAAGGTCGGCGGCCCGGAGGTGATGCGTGAACAGGTCCGCCGGATCCTGGAGTACACCGAGCCCGTTCACATGAGCCTTCAGATCATGCCGATGGACCGAGCGCCGCACGCGGGCCTGGCCGGACCCATGCTGCTGCTGGAAACCCCGGAGTTCGAGCGCCTCGCATACCTGGAGGTGCACCGCGCGAGTGTGCTCGTCGCGGATCCCGACGAGGTCAGCGACTATCACCACAAGTATGGAATGCTGCGGTCACAAGCCCTCTCACCCGATGAGAGCGTGCGCCTCCTGAACGGACTGTTAGGAGAGTGATGAAGACTGCAGCAGCGCTTGCCTGGTACAAGTCCAACTACAGCAGCGACGAGGGCGGCAACTGCGTGGAGGTCGCCTCGCGCTGCGCCGCCGTCCACATCCGCGACTCCAAGAACCCCGACGCCGCTCACCTCACCGTCTCCCCCGTCACCTGGACCGCTTTCCTCGCAGGTGCGGTCGGCGACCTGGACCGGTAGGTCAGAAGCCGCCGCCGAAGTCGCCGCTGTCGCCGCCTCCGCCGCCGAAGTCCCCGCCGCCGCCGAAGTCACCGAAGTCACCGGGGTCGAAGTCCGCGCCCGACAGGTCGCCGCCCTGGTAGCCGCCGGTCTGGAAGTCGCCGTATCCGGTGCCGTAGTCCGCTCCGTAGGCGGGGGCGGACATCCAGCCGCCGAGGGCCGTGCCGATGAGGAGGCCCGGGAGGACGCCGCCGCCGAAGTAGCCGCCCGCCCACGGACCGTAGGCCGGGCCCGCGTCCCAGTAGGGGCGGCGGCCCTGGTCGGTGTCGACCTCGCGGATCGCCGGGTCGCGTCCGTCGGCCAGCCGGGTGGCGTCGGCCGCGCAGACCGGGACCTCGCGGGGCGAGCCGCCGGCCGGGGTCCACGTGGCGTCGGTGACCGAGGGGCCGTGCCGGGGGTCGAAGAAGCAGGGCGGCCGGCGTTCGGGCAGCGGGCGTCCCTCCCGGCGGGCGGCGAGCTGGGCCAGTGAGAAGCGGCCGTCCTCCAGGGCCTGGGTGACGGCCCGGACGTCCTCCGGTCTGCGGGCGTCGGCCATGTACTGCTTCGCCTGGTCGTAGGCGTTCAGCGCGCGCTCGTAGTCCGCGCGCATGGCGTCGTCGGCGCCCGGCTCGGCCGGATGGAATTCGAGGCGGTCCAGTTCCTCGCCGAAGGCGGTGATGTCCTCGTCCACGACCACCCGGAGCCGGTCCAGGGCGGCCTGCTGCTCCTCCTCGCGGCGCCGGCGGTTGCGGCGGGTCAGGGCGTAGGCGCCCGCCCCGCCGGCCACCACCACCGCGCCGATCGTGATCAGCGCGGTGCTGGAGACGCCGGAGCCGCCCGAGTCGCCGCCACCCCAGGTGGCCGGTGCCTTGCCGCCCAGGTTGGTCAGGGCGCGGTCGGTGAAGTCGGTCAGCTGGGTGGAGACGGGCTCGCCCTGGACGCTGGTGACGAGGTTCTGCACGCCCGTCCGCGACAGCACCGAGGAGTCGGCGCGGGCGTCGAAGCGGTCGCCGAGCCGGACGGCGTACAGGCCGGTGACTCCGGTCGCGGTGCGCAGGTCGGTGAAGAGGTTCGCGGTGGGGTAGCCGGCCGGCAGGACGGCGATGAACAGGGGTTTGTTCGCGTCCTTGATCTGCCGGGCCAGGGTGTCGGCCTCGGCCGTGGAGAGCTGGGCGGCGGCCGCCGGGTCCACGTACACCGGGCTCTTGCGGAGAGCCGCGGCGATGGTCGAGACACCGGTGGCCGCCGTGGCCTGCGGGGCGAACGCCGTCAGGGCGATCACCAGCAGGGCCAGCAGCAGGCCTGGGAGGCTTCGGGTTCGGGTCCGCGACACGGCCTTCATATTTCGCAATTTACCCGAAGCCTCCCATAACCAGTCATTTCTTATGCTGCTTCGTAGGCCTCCACGAGCTTCTCCACCGCTGCCGCGTACCTGCCGCCGAGCAGCAGGTGGTCGGCGTCGGCGAAGGGCTTCGAGACGGCCGCCGTGATCGACTGCCCGATCTCGGCCTGCACCAGCAGCCGCGCCTTGTCGACCAGCTTCCGCCCCGCCGCGTCGGCACCCGTCCGCTCCGCGGCCTTCGCCGCGACGCCGAGCGCCCGCAGGGTGGCCTCGCCGCCCTTCGACGGCTTGGCCAGGGTCGTCAGACCCCAGCCGTACGGGTACTGCGGGTCGTACGCCGCGTCGCCCACGTTGATCGGGAGCTGGGCCTCGGACTTCGGCCAGGTGACCGGGAGCTGCCCGGTGAAGGCCTTCTTCCCGTAGAGCACGTCGGCCACGCCGTCGCCCTCGGTGCCGGGCAGCCAGGACGCCACCAGGGCGTCGATCTCGCCGAGCCGGTCGCCGATCAGCTGCGGGCGCCCGGAGACGATCAGCACCGCGCACTTCATGGCCGCGCACACCTTGTCCACGGCGGCCTGGTCGGCCGGGGTCAGCGCCAGGTCGTTGCCGTTGCCGACGTCACCGACGCCCTCGGCGTAGGGGGTCTCGCCGACGACGACCACGCCCACGTCGTATCCGCTGGTCGGCGCCGAGGCGTCCTTCGAGTACGTGACGTCTCCCCCGGCGTTCTTCATGCCCTGGAGGATGGTGGTGCCCGTGGTGTGGGTACCGGACTGGCCCTGCCAGGTGATGGTCCAGCCGCCGGTCTGGTTGCCGAGGTCGTCGGCGTTGGAACCGGCGACGTACACCTTCTGCGACTTCTTCAGGGGCAGGACGCCCCCGGAGTTCTTCAGCAGGACCTGCGACTCGGCGGCCGCCTCGCGGGCCACCGCGCGGTGCTTGGCGGAGCCGATCCTCGAGGCGCCGCTGGTGTCGGCGTACGGGTGCTCGAACAGGCCCAGCCTGAACTTCTGGGCGAGGATCCGGGAGACCGCGTCGTCGATCCGCCGCACGGTGACCCGGCCCGCGTTCACCTGGTCGGTGAGGGTCTTGGTGAAGTCCTGGTAGCTGTAGGGGACCATCATCATGTCGACGCCCGCGTTGACGGCCGTGCCGACATGGGCCGGGTAGTCGCCGGGGAGCTGGTCGATGGCGTTCCAGTCGCTGATCACGAACCCGTCGAAGCCCATCCGGCCCTTGAGCACCCCGTTGATCATGTCGCCGCGGGCGTGCATCTTCACGGGGCCCAGGCCGTCGCCCGCGATGTCGAGCGAGGAGTACGACGGCATGACCGTGCCGATGCCCCGGTCCACCGCGGTCTGGTACGGCGCCAGGTGGATGTCCTCCAGCTGCTGCCGGGTGACCTTGGTGACGCCCTGGTCGATCGTGTACGACCCGGTGGTCGAGGAGCCGTACACGGTGCCGCCGTCGCCGACGAAGTGCTTGGCGGTGGCCAGGACCTTGTCGTCGTCCTTGAGGTCGCGTCCGTCGGCGCGGCCCTGGAGGCCCTGGATCATGGTCTCCATGGACTTCACCAGCGCCGGGTCCTCACCGAAGGACTCGTAGGAGCGGCCCCAGCGTTCGTCACGGGTGACACAGAGGCAGGGGGCGAAGTCCCAGGGGACGCCGGTGGCGCGGACCTCGGCGGCGGTCACCGCGCCGGTGTCCTCGGCGAGGGCGGGGTCGCGGGTCGCGCCGATGCCGATGTTGTGGGGCATGATCGTGGCGCCGGCCAGGTTGTTGTGGCCGTGCACCGCGTCGACGCCGTAGATCAGCGGGATCTGGAACCTGGTCGCCTGCGCCCGGAGCTGGAAGCCGTCGATCATCTTCGCCCAGGCCGCCGCGGTGTTGGGCGTGGGGGTGGAGCCGCCGCCGGAGAGCAGCGAGCCGAGGTCGTAGGCGGCGACGTCGCCGCCGGTGCCCACGGCGCCGCGCTCCGCCTGGGTCATCTGGCCGACCTTCTCCGCCAGGGACATCCGCGACAACAGGTCGGCGACCCGCTTCTTCACGGGCAGCTTGCTGTCCAGGTACGGCAGTCCGTGCGCGTCGACGACGACCTGCGGGGTCTCGGCGGGGGCCTTGGCGCCGTTGACGGTGAGCTTCAGCGGGATGGTCTCGGCCGATTCGGCGGACCGGTCGTCCAGCGTGCGGACCTTGACGGTCTGCGTGGCGCCGGAGACCGTGCCGGCCGGGAAGGTGAGGGTGCCGGAGACCGGGGAGTAGTCCTTGCCCGACGTGGCGGTGCCGCCGGCCGTCTCGTACGCGACCGTCACCGGCTCGTCGAGCGGGGCGGAGCCGGTGGTGCCCACGGAGACCTTCACCGAGGCGGTGCGGCCCTCCCGCACCGGGTAGACGGCCGCGTCCGTGGTGACGGAGGCGCGCAGGGACTGGTCGGCCTTGCCGTACAGCTCCACGTCGTCCATGGCGAACCGCCCCTGGACGCCGACCGGGAGGGTGAGCGCGTAGCCCCACATCCGGTCCAGTCCGAGGACGTGGTCGATGCCGCCGACCGGCTGGTAGTCGGTCCGGTACACGAAGTCCGTGAACGGGATCTCGATCTGCTTCCAGCCGGTGAAGTCGTCGGTGAAGGACGTCGTCCACAGCTCGGAGGCCTCGCCGTTGGCGCCGCCGTCCTTGATCTCGAAGTTGATCTTCTTGCCGTTGTCCTGGCCGTCCCACCAGAAGCGGATGCCCTTGTGGGCGGACCAGTCGTGGGCGGGCTCGGCGGCGGCGAAGTCATGAGAGAAGCCGCCGTAACCGCTGATGTCGTACGTCCCGGAGAGGACCTTGGCGCCCTCGGGGGCGTCCGCCCGGTCGGCGAACTGGAGGGCGGGCGGATCGTCGCTGTCGCCACCCCAGGTGAAGATGCCGTCCGCGGGCTGGGAGGCGAAGGGGACCTCGCCCTCGAAGCGGTCGACCGGAGTGGGGGCGGGGTCGTCGGCGGCGGCGCGGGCCGCCGACAGGGGCATCAGGGCTGCGAGTAGGGCGGTGGACACGAGCAGGGCGGTTCTTGGCATGGACCTTCCCTCGACTCTCTGGTTCACTCAGGGCTCTCACAGTTCACTCATGGCTTAGATCACGACGTGAGTTAACTAACGGCTCGCACCCCCGTCAAGACGTCCCGTCAGGAAGGGCGATGTGTCCATGAGAACCACCCCCCACACGGTCCGGCTGATCTTGGCCGGACTGCTCACCGTGGCCGGTCTCGGCGCCGCCGTACCGTCCGCGCACGCGGCCGGTGAGCAGGTCACCGCGTACCTCACCACCACCGACGACTCCGGCGGCCGCCATGTCACGCGCGGCCTCCAGGCACAGACGCCGTTCGCCTTCCAGTCCGGGAGCGGCGGGGGCGGCGAGAACATCACCGTCGACGAGAACACCCGCTACCAGACCTTCACCGGCGGCGGCGCGTCCTTCACCGACACCGCGGCCTGGCTGATGAACAGCAGCGGGGCGCTGTCCCAGGCCACCCGGGACGCCACCATGAAGAAGCTGTTCTCCCCCACCGACGGGATCGGCCTGTCGTTCCTGCGCAACCCGATGGGCGCCTCGGACCTGGCCCGGTACGGATACACGTACGACGACGTGCCCGCCGGGCAGAGCGACCCGAACCTCAACGGCTTCTCCATCTCCCACGACCTGGCGGACGTCGTCCCGCTCACCAAGCAGGCGCTCCAGCTGAACCCCTCCCTGACTGTCATGGCCTCGCCATGGACGGCGCCGGCCTGGATGAAGGACAGCGGCTCGCTCAACGGCGGCTGGCTCAAGTCGGAGGACTACGGGGCCTACGCCTCCTACTTCGTGAAGTACCTCCAGGCCTACCAGGCGCAGGGCGTGAAGGTCTCCTACGTCACCGCGCAGAACGAGCCGACCTGCTGCTCCGGTTACCCCTCGATGAGCTGGAACGCCTCGGGCCTGCAGTACTTCCTGGGGAGCGAGCTGCTGCCGAAGCTCCAGGCCGCCGGGCTCTCCACCAAGGTCCTCGCGCACGACTGGAACTGGGACGTCTACGACTCCTACGCGGCCGCGAGCGTCGACGACGCGGCGATCCGCAACCACCCCAACTTCGGCGGGATCGCCTGGCACGGGTACGGCGGTGACATCAACAAGCAGACCACCGTGCACAACCAGTACCCGAACCTCGACGCCTTCGGCACCGAGCACTCCGGGGGCACCTGGATCGCCAACCAGCAGCGCGAGGACATGAACAACATCATCGACTACACCCGCAACTGGGCGAAGTCGGTCACCAAGTGGTCGCTGGCCGTGGACCAGAACATGGGCCCGCACAACGGCGGTTGCGGCACCTGCACCGGGCTGGTCACCGTGCACAACGGCGACGGCGCGAGCGGGACCGTCGACTACACGGTCGAGTACTACACGATGGGACACCTCACGAAGTTCGTCCGGCCCGGCGCGCAGCGGATCGCCTCCACCGCCTCCTCCGCGGTGCCGAACGTGGCCTGGCGCAACCCGGACGGCTCCAAGGCGCTCATCGCCTACAACGACGCCTCCGCCGCCAAGACCGTCACCATCAACTGGGGCGGCCAGCACGCCACCTACTCGCTGCCCGGCAAGACCTCGGCGACCTTCACCTGGTCCGGCACCCAGTCGGGCGGCGGCGGCCAGAGCGGCGCCTTCGTGGGGCTCGCGAGCAAGTGCCTTGACGTGGCGGGCGGTTCGAGTGCCAACGGCACGGCCGTGCAGCTCTACGACTGCAACGGCTCCACCGCCCAGCAGTGGGCCGTGCAGTCCGACGGCTCGGTCCGCGCGCTCGGCAAGTGCCTGGACGTGACCTCCGCGTCGACGGCGAACGGGGCGAAGGTGCAGTTGTACGACTGCAACGGCACCGGGGCGCAGCAGTGGTCGTACAACGCCTCGACGGGTGACGTGGTGAACACGGCGGCCAACAAGTGCCTGGACGTCACGGACAACTCGTCGGCGAACGGGGCCCGCGCCCAGATCTGGACGTGCACCGGCGCCGCCAACCAGAAGTGGCACCTGCAGTAGGCCGGTCGGGCGCCGCGCCGGAACGAGCCGGGGGCTGTGAGCCCAGCCCCCGGCTTTCCGCTGCCGCCGCTACTCCGCCGGTTCCACGCCCGCCCGCAGCAGGCCGTAGGTGTACGCGTCCTCCAGCGCCTGCCAGGAGGCGGCGATGACGTTCTCCGCCACGCCCACCGTGGACCACTCGCCGGAGCCGTCGGAGACCGAGATCAGGACCCGGGTCGTGGACTCGGTACCGTGCTTGCCCTCCAGGATGCGGACCTTGTAGTCGACCAGGTCGAGCTTGGCCAGCTGGGGGTAGATCTTCTCCAGGGCCACCCGCAGGGCCCGGTCGAGGGCGTTGACCGGGCCGTTGCCCTCGGCGGTGGCGACGATGCGCTCGCTCTTGGCCCAGAGCTTGACCGTGGCCTCGTTGGCGTGGGTGCCGTCGGGGCGGTCCTCGACGATGGCCCGCCAGGACTCGACGCGGAAGTAGCTGCGCGGCCTGCCCTCCACCTCGGCCCGCAGCAGGAGTTCGAAGGAGGCGTCGGCGGCCTCGAAGGTGTAGCCCTTGAGCTCGTACTCCTTGACCCGCTCCACCACCCGGCCGACCAGTTCGCGGTCGTCGCCGAGGTCGATGCCGAGTTCCTTGCCCTTGAGCTCGACGGAGGCGCGGCCGGCCATGTCGGAGACCAGCATGCGCATGGTGTTGCCGACGAGGGCGGGGTCGGTGTGCTGGTACAGGTCGGGGTCGACCTTGATCGCGGAGGCGTGCAGGCCGGCCTTGTGGGCGAAGGCCGAGACGCCCACGTAGGGCTGGTGGGTGGAGGGCGTGAGGTTGACGACCTCGGCGATGGCGTGGGAGATGCGGGTCATCTCGCGCAGCCGGCCGTCCGGGAGGACCTTCTGGCCGTACTTCAGCTCCAGGGCGGCGACCACCGGGAAGAGGTTGGCGTTGCCGACCCGCTCGCCGTAGCCGTTGGCCGTGCACTGGACGTGGGTGGCACCGGCGTCGACGGCCGCGAGGGTGTTGGCGACCGCGCAGCCCGTGTCGTCCTGGGCGTGGATGCCGAGCCGGGCGCCGGTGTCGGCGAGGACGGTGGAGACCACCGCGCTGACCTGGGCGGGGAGCATGCCGCCGTTGGTGTCGCAGAGGATGACCACGTCGGCGCCGGCCTCCGAGGCGGTGCGCACGACCGCCTTCGCGTACTCGGGGTCGGCGCGGTAGCCGTCGAAGAAGTGCTCGCAGTCGACGAAGACGCGGCGGCCCTGGTCCTTCAGGAAGGACACCGTGTCGCGGACCATCTCCAGGTTCTCGTCGAGGGTGGTGCGCAGCGCCAGCTCGACATGGCGGTCGTGCGACTTGGCGACCAGGGTGATCACCGGGGCGCCGGACTCCAGCAGTGCCCTGACCTGGGGGTCCTCCGAGGCCTTGGCGTTCGCCCGGCGGGTGGCGCCGAAGGCGACCAGTTGGGCGTGCTTGAAGTCGATCTCCTGCCGGGCGCGGGCGAAGAACTCGGTGTCCCGGGGGTTGGCGCCCGGCCAGCCGCCCTCGATGAAGCCCACGCCGAAGTCGTCCAGGTGCCGTGCGATGGCCAGCTTGTCCGCGACGGTGAGGTTGATGCCCTCGCGCTGCGCGCCGTCGCGCAGCGTGGTGTCGAAGACGTGGAACGAGTCGTCCAGCTCGTTGGTTGCCGTCTCGGTCATGGTCACTAGGCTCCTGATGTCGAATCTCGGTCGTACCGGAATGACCGGCTCCACCGTCCCTCCATGGTCCCTCGCGCCTGCCTTCCGGCTGAAGGTGGGCCGGAAAACGAAAAAACCCCTCGCGGGTGCGAGAGGTCTGCGCGCGGGTCGAGGACGACGATGGCCACCCGTACCTGGTCGTACGTGGTGGTCACTGCGGACCGGCGCGCCTGCTGCCAATAATCATGGCGAACGAGAGCACGGAGGAAGTCTGGCACAAACCGCCCCCTGCTCACCGACCGTCTCAGGATGCGGTCGGCCCGGCCGCCCTTCGGTGCCGTCCGGGCCGGAAGGTCACGCGTCCGCGAGGAGATCCGCCTCCAGGAACTCCCGCACATGGCCGAGGACCTGCGCCCGGTCGGTGCCGCGCAGGCCGATCGCCACATGGATGGAGAAGCCGTCCAGCAGGGAGCGCAGGCGGGCCGCGAACCGGTCGGCGTCGACGGCCCGGAACTCGCCCCGCGAGATGCCCTCCGCGAGCAGCGCCACCAGGTCGCGGTGCCAGGCGCCCTCGATGGCGGCCTGGCGGTCGCGGGCCGCGTCGTCGGCGTTCTGCGAGCGGTTCCAGACCTCCAGCCAGAGCGTCCAGTGCGGGTCGCGGTGGCCCACGGGCACGTACAGGTCGACATAGGCGTCCAGGCGCTCGCGGGCGGTGCCCCGGCGGGTGAGCAGCCGCCCCCGCTCGGCGCCCAGCCGGCCCTCGCTCCACTCCAGGGTCCGCAGCAGCAGCTCGTCCTTGGAGCGGAAGTAGTAGAGGAGGTGGCCGCTGCTCATGCCGACCTCCCGGCCGAGGGCGGCCATGGTGAGTTTCTCCAGGCCGCGGTCGGCGATCATGTCCATGGCGGTGGCGAGCACGTCCTCGCGGGGCGGGGCCTGTCTGCGCCCACCGGCCATGTGCTGCTCCTCGTGCTACTGGATCTTCGGCTGCTGCTGGGTGACGCAGTGGATGCCACCGCCGCCGGAGAAGATCGTACGGGCGTCCACCAGGGTCACCGTCCGCTCCGGGAACAGACGGCGGAAGATCCCGGCCGCCACCTCGTCGCGCGGGTCGTCGAAGCCGCAGAGCACGACCCCGCCGTTGCACAGGTAGTGGTTGATGTAGGAGTAGTCGGCCCAGTGGCCGTCGGCCTCCAGGACGGTCGGGGCCGGGACCTCGACGACCTCCAGCGGCCGGCCGTGTGCGTCGGTCTGGGACCTGAGCCGGCCGATGACCTCCCGGGTCACCTCGTGGTCGGGGTGCGCCGGGTCCGGCTGGTGGTGGGCGAGGACCACGCCGGGGCGGGCGAAGGCGGCGACGATGTCGACGTGTCCGAGGGTGCCGAAACCGTGGGGAGGGTAGTCGCCGGTGAGACCGCGGGGCAGCCAGATCGCCTTGCGGGTGCCGAGCATCGCGTGGATCTCGGCCTCGACCTGCTCGCGGGTCCAGTCCGGGTTCCGCTCCGGGCCGAGCTGCACGGTCTCGGTCAGCAGGACGGTGCCCTCGCCGTCGACGTGGATCGCACCGCCCTCGTTCACCAGCTTCGAGGCGTACGTCCTGGCGCCCGCGAGGTCCGCGACGTACGAGGCGATCTTCGCGTCGTGCTCCCAGCGCGCCCAGTGCTGGGCGCCCCAGCCGTTGAACGTCCAGTCCACGGCGGCCAGTTCGCGGCCGTCGGTGAGGAACGTGGGTCCGATGTCCCGCATCCACGCGTCGTCCAGTTCGCGCTCCACGGTGCCGACGCCCGGACCGAGCAGCGTCCGGGCGTGCGCCGACTGACCGGGGCCGCAGACCACCGTCACCGGTTCGAAGCGCAGCACCGCGCGGGCCACCGCTGCCCAGGCCGCCCGGGAGGCGCGCAGGTCGTCCGGGTCCTCGAAGGTCGGGTTGGGGCCGGGCCACGCCATCCAGGTGCGCTCGTGCGGGGTCCACTCGGCGGGCATCCGGAAGCCGTCGGAGGCAGCAGACATGGGTGATCCTTACAGGAAGTACAGGCGGTTGAGGGAGACGGAGTCGGCGGGCTCCGAGCGCAGCGGCTCGCCGTCCAGGGTGACCAGGCCGGTGCGCTGGTCGACGTCGACCGCTCCGGTACGGGAGTTGAGCCGCAGATCGGCCGGGCCGATGCCGCGGGTGCCGCGGACCGCGACCCGGCGGCGCCGGGTGGGCATCGTGTCGTTGCCCTGGTCCAGGGCGGCCTGCGCCACGAAGGCCACCGAGATGTCGGCGGGGGTCGCCCCGTGGGCCCCGAACTGCGGCCCCAGGACGAGGGGTTCGCAGGTGTCGGTGGCCGCGTTCGGGTCACCGGTGACGCCGTACGCGGGAAAGCCGGACTTGAGGACGAGCTGCGGCTTGGCGCCGAAGTACTCGGGCGACCACAGCACGATGTCCGCGAGCTTGCCGACCTCGATGGAACCGACCTCGTGGGCCAGACCGTGGGCGATCGCCGGGTTGATGGTCAGCTTGGCCATGTACCGCAGCACGCGCTCGTTGTCGTGGCCGTCGTCCGGGGCGCCGAGCTCGGCCTTCATCTTGCCGGCCATCGCGAAGGTACGGCGGACGGTCTCCCCGGCCCGGCCCATGCCCTGCGCGTCGGAGGAGGTGATGCCGATCGCGCCCAGGTCGTGCAGCACGTCCTCGGCGCCCATGGTCCCGGCGCGGATGCGGTCGCGGGCCATGGCGGCGTCGCCGGGCAGGTCGGTCTTCAGGTCATGGACCGAGACGATCATGCCGTAGTGCTCGGCGACCGCGTCCCGGCCGAAGGGCAGGGTGGGGTTGGTGGAGGAGCCGATGACGTTGGGGACACCGGCCATCTTCAGGACGTTCGGCACGTGTCCGCCGCCGCAGCCCTCGATGTGGAAGGCGTGGATGGTGCGGCCTTCGAGGACCCTGAGGGTGTCCTCGACCGACAGGCACTCGTTCAGCCCGTCGCTGTGCAGGGCGACCTGGACGTCGTGCTCCTCGGCGACCCGCAGCGCCGTGTCCAGCGCGCGGGTGTGGGCGCCCATGTCCTCGTGCACCTTGAAACCGGAGGCTCCCCCCTCGGCGAGGGCCTCGATCAGCGGAGCCTCGTGCGAGGACGAACCCCGCCCGAGGAAGCCGATGTTGACCGGCCAGGCGTCGAAGGCGCCGAAGGCGTGCTTCAGCGCCCAGGGCGAGTTGACGCCGACGCCCCACACCGGGCCGAACTCCTGCCCGATGACCGTGGTCACGCCGGAGGCGAGCGAGGCCTCCATGATGCGCGGCGACAGCAGGTGGACGTGGGTGTCGACGGCGCCCGCGGTGGCGATCAGCCCCTCGCCGGAGACGATCGAGGTGCCGGTGCCGACCACGACGTCGACGCCGTCGAGGGTGTCGGGGTTGCCGGCCCGTCCGATCGAGCAGATCCGTCCCTCGCGGATGCCGATGGACACCTTCCGGACGCCCTGCACGGCGTCGATGACGACGACGTTACTGATCACCACGTCACAGGTCTCGCGGACCGCGGCGGCCTTCAGGTGCAGTCCGTCGCGGGCGGTCTTGCCGAAGCCGGCCAGGAACTCGTCGCCGTAGCGCTGGGAGTCGTCCTCGACGCGGATCACCAGCCCCGAGTCCCCGAGGCGGATCCGGTCGCCGGCGCGGGGGCCGTGGGTGGCCGCGTACTCGTACGGGGTGAGGCGGCGGGCCTCGGCCGGGTGGCCTCCGGGACGGCTCATCGGTCTGCCTCCTCGCGGTGGTTGCCGTGGCTGCCCAGGTAGCCGCAGGCGGCCGCGCGGCGCAGCGCCTCCTCGCGGGCGCCGGGCGCGTCCAGCGGGCCGTCCACCAGTCCGGCGAAACCGATGGCGACCCGGGCGCCGCCGATGGGCACCAGGCCGACCTGCAGCGACTCCCCCGGCCCGAACCGGACGGAGGATCCGGCGGGCACGGCGAGCCGCAGGCCGTAGGCGGCGGCGCGGTCGAAGTCGAGGCGGGGGTTGGCCTCGAAGAAGTGGAAGTGCGAGGTGACGGAGACGGGGACGGCGGCGGTGTTGGTGACGGTGAGCCGAAGGACCGCCTCCGGGTCGGCGTGCCCGGGTCCCGGGAGCAGGGCGCCCGGCGCCGCCTCGCCCAGGTGGCCGGCCCCGATCGGGTCGGTGACCACGGCGAGCCGTGAGCCGTCGTCGAAGACGGCCTCGACGTGCACCTCGGTGACCACGTCGGCGACGCCGGGCAGCACGTCGGCCGGGCCGAGGACGGAGCGGGCCGCCTCGATGGCCTCGGCGAGCCGCAGGCCGTCCCGGGCCGCCTCGCAGACGGTGTCCGCGATCAGCGCGGTGGCCTCCGGCACGTTGAGCCTGAGGCCGCGGGCGCGGCGGGCGCGGGCCAGCTCGGCGGCCCCGAAGAGCAGCAGCCGGTCACGTTCCGTGGGGGTCAGTCGCACGTCCCGGCACCTCCTTCGCTTCCTCTTGGCTTGCTCGTTTAGAGCAACACTCTAAATGCCGCATTACGAGAAGGGAACCATTGACATCAACCGGCCGGTCGCCCACATTGAACGTCGCTCTAACTTTCAGGCGGCCGTCGAAGGAGACCTGCCATGCCGATAGAACAGCGCGGAGTCGACACCATCCCGGACGCGGAACGCACCAGCGGACCCAAGGATCTGGTGTCGATCCTGCTCGGCTCCAACCTCTGCCTCGGCGTGATCATCTTCGGCTGGCTGCCGCCGTCCTTCGGGCTCGGCTGGTGGGCGTCGGTGAGCGCGATCGTGGCGGGCACGGTGGTCGGCACGGTGTTCACGGCTCCGCTGGCCCTGGTCTCGCTGCGCACCGGCACCAACCTGTCCACCTCCTCCGGCGCCCAGTTCGGGGTGCGCGGGCGGCTGGTCGGCTCCGTGGTCGGCCTGCTGCTGGCCCTCGGGTACACCGCGCTGACCGTGTGGATCGGCGGCGACGTGATGGTCGGCGTGCTGAACCGGCTGTTCGGACTGCCGGCGGACGGGGTGTCGTACGCCGTGGTCTACGCGGTGCTCGCGGCGGCGACGGTGGCGGGCGCGGTCTACGGCTACCGCGTCCTGCTCGCCATGTCCAAGGTGCTCGCCATCGGCATGACCGCCCTGCTGATCCTCGGGATCATCGCCTACGCGCCGCACTTCGGCACCTCGCCGCTGCCGGACGCGGGCGGCTACCTGCTGGGCGGCTTCTGGCCGACGTGGTGTCTGGCCGCGGTCGCGGCGGGACTGTCCGGGCCGGTCGCCTTCATCACCCTCCTCGGTGACTACACGCGCTACATCTCCCCCGCCCGGCACTCCTCCCGCCGGGTCCTGCACGGGACCTGGCTGGGGCTGGTCCTCGGGCTGCTGGTGCCGCAGCTGTTCGGCACGTTCACCGCGTACGCGGCCCGGTCGGCGACGGACTACGCGGGCCCGCTGGTGTCGGCCTCCCCCGCCTGGTACCTGGTCCCGCTGCTGCTCTCCGCCTCCGCGGGATCGGTCGGCAACGCGGGCCTGATGCTGTACTCGATGGGCCTGGACCTGGACGCGATCCTGCCCCGGGCGTCCCGGGCCCGCGCCACCTACACGGTCGCGATCGTCGCCACGGCCTGCGTCTTCGTCGGCCACTACGCCTGGAACGCGCAGTCCGCGATGACGTCCTTCGTGCTCCTGCTGACGGCCATCGGCACCCCGTGGGCGGTCATCACCCTCATCGGCTTCCGCCGCTGCCGCGGGATCTACGACGCCGACGCCCTCCAGGTCTTCAACCGCCGCTCGCACGGCGGGATCTACTGGTACCGGGCCGGCTGGAACGTCCGGGCGACGGTCTCCTGGGCCGTCGGCGCGGGCGTCGGCCTGCTCGCGGTCTCCCTCCCGTCGTACGAGGGTCCGCTGCTGTCGCTGACGGGCGGGGTGGACTGCAGCTTCCTGCTGTCGGGCCTGGTGGGCGGCACGCTGTACCTGCTGCTGCCCTCGCGCCCGGCCGACCCGTCCCTTCCGGCGTCCGAGGACGAAGGCCGCGCCGCGCCGCAGCCCAGCCCCTCCGGGGTGTGAGAGCGGCCCCCCGCCCTGGAACGCCTGTCGCCTCCCCCCGCGGTCCGCGGGGGGAGGCGACAGGCGTTCCAGGCGGCGGTGGTCAGCCCAGTTCGTGCATCCAGCCGTGCTTGTCGGCGACCTTGCCGCGCTGGATGTCCAGGAGCGCCTCGCGGAGCTTCATGGTCACCTCGCCCGGCTCGCCGCCCGACTGGAGCCACTCGGCGCCGTTGCGCTTGACCGTGCCGACCGGGGTGATGACGGCGGCCGTGCCGCAGGCGAAGACCTCGGTGAGCGTGCCGTTCTCCGAGTCGCGCTGCCACTGCTCGATGGAGACCCGGGCCTCCTCCGACTCGTAGCCGAGGTCACGGGCGACGGTGAGCAGGGAGTCACGCGTGACCCCTTCGAGGATCGAGCCGCTCAGGGTCGGCGTGACGATCTTGTCCCCGTACACGAAGTACAGGTTCATGCCGCCGAGTTCCTCGACCCACTTGTGCTCGACCGCGTCGAGGTAGCAGACCTGGTCGCAGCCCTGGGCGGCGGCCTCGGCCTGGGCCAGCAGGGAGGCCGCGTAGTTGCCGCCGGTCTTGGCGTCACCCATGCCGCCGGGGACGGCGCGGACCCGGTCCTCGGAGGCCCAGATGGAGACCGGCCTGACCCCGCCGGGGAAGTAGGCGCCGGCAGGCGAGGCGATCACCAGGAAGAGGTACTCGTTGGCCGGCTTGACGCCCAGGCCGACCTCCGTGGCGATCATGAAGGGGCGCAGGTAGAGGGATTCCTCGCCGCCGTGGGCCGGAACCCAGTCCTTGTCCTGCTGGACGAGCAGGTCACAGGCCTCGATGAAGGTCTCCACCGGCAGCTCGGGCATGGCGAGCCGGCGCGCGGACCGCTGGAATCGCTTGGCGTTCTGGTCGGGACGGAAGGTGGCCACCGAACCGTCGGGACGGCGGTAGGCCTTCAGGCCCTCGAAGATCTCCTGGGCGTAGTGCAGGACGTTGGTGGCCGGGTCGAGAGGGATCGCCGCGTACGGAACGAGCTGGCCGTCGTGCCAGCCGCGGCCCTCGGTCCACTTGATCGTCACCATGTGGTCGGTGAAGTGGCGGCCGAAGCCGGGGTTGGCGAGGATCGCCTCGCGCTCGGCCGCGGCGAGCGGGTGCGCGGACGGCTTGAGCTCGATCGTGGGCGTCGTCATCAGTGGTAGTCCTTCACCGGTTGTAGTGATGGGGCCGCGCTCACGCCCGTACGCCGGTGTCCACTGGTAGGACGTCCGAGCATTCCCTCGTAGCGCGGCTCCGCGTTCGATTATCTCGCGGGGGCCGGTACGGAAGGAATCGGGGTGAATGCGGACCCGGGATCGATGGTGGCACCCGGCGGCGGACATGGGGAAGCCGCCGGGCGCTTGTGCGACCCGGCGGCTTCGAAGTCGATCGGCAGCGCGGCGGGTCAGCCTGCTACTCGTACGGCGAGGGCGTCGCCGATCTCCGAGGTGGAGCGGGCGGGGCCGCCCTGGCGTTCGGTGAGGTCCGCGGTGACGGCCTCCTCGATCCGGACGGCCTGCGCCTCGTAGCCGAGGTGGCGCAGCAGCAGGGCGACGGACAGGACCGTGGCGGTCGGGTCCGCCTTGCCCTGGCCGGCGATGTCGGGCGCGGAGCCGTGCACCGGCTCGAACATCGAGGGGAACTCGCCGGACGGGTTGATGTTCCCGCTCGCGGCGACGCCGATGCCGCCGGAGACGGCCGCGGCGAGGTCGGTGATGATGTCGCCGAAGAGGTTGTCGGTGACGATCACGTCGAACCGGGCCGGGTCGGTGACCAGGTAGATGGTCGCCGCGTCGACGTGGATGTAGTCCGTGGTGACCTCGGGGAACTCCGCGGCCACCTTGTTGAAGACGTTCGTCCACAGATGCCCGGCGAAGGTCAGCACGTTGTTCTTGTGGACCAGCGTGAGCTTCTTGCGCGGCCGGGCCTGGGCGCGGGCGAACGCGTCCCGGACGACCCGCTCCACGCCGTAGGCGGTGTTGACGGACACCTCGGTGGCGACCTCGTGCTCGGTGCCCTTGCGGATGGTGCCGCCGTTGCCCGTGTAGGGGCCCTCGGTGCCCTCGCGGACCACGACGAAGTCGATCTGCGGCTCGCCGGCCAGCGGGGTGGCGACACCCGGCAGGAGCTTCGACGGGCGCAGGTTGACGTGGTGGTCGAAGGCGAATCGGAGCTTGAGCAGGAAGCCGCGCTCCAGGACACCGGAGGGGACGCCGGGGTCGCCGATGGCGCCCAGCAGGATGGCGTCGTGCCGCTTCAGCGCGTCGAGGTCGGCGTCGGTGAGGGTCTCACCGGTGGCGTGGTAACGCTTGGCGCCGAAGTCGTACTCCTTGGTCTCCAGCTTCACGTCCTCCGGGAGGACGGCGGAGAGGACCTTGAGGCCTTCGGCCACGACTTCCTGCCCGATGCCGTCACCGGGGATCACTGCGAGATCGATGCTGCGAGACATGTCGGCACCCTACTCCGCGTCCCATGGGATGACACACGTTGTCCGCCATGCGGACGCGGCGGGTCGTCCCGTCGCCCTGCGTTCACCTGTACGTGTGACCGGTGTTGGCCGGCGCTGGGCATCGTGACCCGTATGGACATCCCCGACTTCGGCATTCCGCCGCGGCTCGCCGCCCGCATGAGCATGGCCGAGCAGTACGAGTACCTGCGCGACCGGCTGGTGAGCCGCCGCACGCTGGTGACGGCGGGCGCGATCGCGGGCGGCGGACTGCTCGCCGGCTGTGCGACGAAGCCGGCGAGGTCCGCGAACCCGGCACCGGCCACCTCCGCGGTCCACGGCGCGGCGGTCGCGCCGTTCGGCCGTCATCTGGCCTTCGGCGCCGACCCGAGGACGCAGATGCGGATCTCCTGGCAGGTGCCCGCGGCCGTGCGGAAGCCGTTCGTGCGGATCGGCACCCGGCCCGACGACCTCGGCCGGCGGGTCGCCGCGGAGATCCGGCACCTGCACACACCCGGGGTGCGGGGGGTGCGCCCGGTGGTCGAGCAGTACTACGTGCACGCGGCCCTGGACGGCCTCGCCCCCGGTACGACCTACTACTACGGCGTCGGACACGACGGCTGGGACCCGGCCGCCCCCGGCCACCGCTCCGCCATCACCCCGATGCGCACCGCGCCCGCGAGCCCGGAGCGCTTCGTGTTCACGGCCTTCGGCGACCAGGGCGTCAGCAACGCCGGCCAGGCCGCCGACAACGCGCTGCTGAAGCAGGACCCGGCCTTCCACCTGCACGCGGGCGACATCTGCTACGCCGACGGCAACGGCACCGGCAGCACCTCGGACGGCTACGACGCCCGCGAATGGGACCGGTTCCTGCGGCAGAACGACCCGGTGGCCCGTTCGGTCCCCTGGATGGTGACGACCGGCAACCACGACATGGAGGCCTGGTACTCCCCCGACGGGTACGGCGGCCAGTACGCCCGCTTCGCCCTCCCCGACAACGGCTTCGACCCGCAGGGGGCGCCGGGCGTCTACTCCTTCACCTACGGCAACGTCGGCTTCGTGGCGCTGGACGCCAACGACGTGTCGTACGAGATCCCCGCCAACCTCGGCTACAGCGGCGGCCGGCAGACGGCGTGGCTGGAGCGGAGGCTGAAGGAGCTGCGGGCCGCGCCGGGCGTCGACTTCGTGGTCGTCTTCTTCCACCACTGCGCGTACTCGACGTCCTCGCACGCCTCCGACGGCGGTATCCGGGCCGCCTGGCTGCCGCTGTTCGCCAAGTACCAGGTGGACCTGGTCGTCAACGGGCACAACCACGTCTACGAGCGCACGGACGCGGTGAAGGACGGCGCGGTCGGCCGCGCGGTGCCGGTCGGCGGCTCCACCGACCCGACGCGGGACGGGATCGTGTACGTCACCGCGGGCGGCGGCGGCCGGAACCTGTACTCGTTCCCGTCCGGGGTCAAGGACAGTTACGAGGGGCACGTCACCCGGCACGACGCGGTGAGCAGCTTCCACTGGGCCAAGGGACAGCACAACGTGCCGGAGACGGTGGAGTGGTCGCGGGTGCGGTACACCGGCTACTCGTTCCTCAGGGTCGAGGCGGAGGCCGGTACCACCCCGAGGCTGCGGGTGTCGGCGCTGGCGCAGAGCGGTGCGCGAGTGGACCACTTCGAGATTCGCCGGGGCGGCTGACCCCGGGGGTACGGCGCGGCCGTCCCGGTCGCGCCGTACCCCGTGCGGGTCGGCTCCCGGTCAAGGGGTGTTACACGTGTTACCGCTGTTCCCGGAGGGGATCAGTGGCCGGTCTCGCCGCCGTTGTCGCGGCGGTCGAGGGCGCGCTGGAGGGCGGCGGCGGCGTTCTTGCGCTCGGACTCGCTGGTCCGGGACACGTGACGGACACGGCGGCGGACGGTCGTCTCGGCCATGGGAATCGACTCCTTCGGCATCCATGGAGTACGGCACTGGGGGGTTGCGAGACGCCGGAAGGGGCGGGGAGCGGTGCCGCAGGGGTTGCCTGCACGGGGCCCGGCTCACGACCGCCATTCGCTTGATCGAGCGAGACGTTCGGCTCCTACAAAAGTAAGGGAGCGGCCCGCTTCTGTCTGCACAATTACTCGGACTTCCTACTATCTGAGACGGCGGAGCCGGGCATACGGCCGTGAGCTGGGCTTTCGACGGGTGGCACAGGTGTGGCAGATGGGCTACAGGACGTCACCGTCCCGCCAGTCGAAGACCAGTTCATTGGCCGGGTCGAGGGCGCCGGTGAGACCGGGCCACACGAAGACGTGGCCCTCCTCCTCCGCCAGGCGCACGATCCCACGGTCCGGTGACAGGCCGCAGATCCTGCCGGGCCAGCGCTGCCAGCCGCGGGCCGTGTAGAGCTGGGCGCCGTCGTCGCTCGCGCCGAGCGCCCCGAGGTCGTAGGCCCGGTCGACGATCCGCTCCAGCGCGGCCATCACCTGCCCGCCGAGCCCCCGGCGGCGGGCGTCGGCCCGCACGGCCACGGCCTCGACGTATCCGACCCGCAGCCAGGCGCCCCGGTGCCGGGCCCGGCGCATGACCACCGAGCCGTGCGCGGCCAGCCCGGCCCCGTCGTGCACGAGGGCGTGCACACCGCCCAGTCCGTGCTCCCAGTCGGCGTCGGTGAGGTCCCCGTCGAACGCGTCGTGGAGCAGGGCGCGCGCCGCGCGGAGGTCGGCGGGGTCCAGGTCTGCGGTGTGCGCGAGGCGGAGAGACATGAACCCAGTATCGGCGTCGGCGGGTTGACGGGAACGGGCCGGGCGCCGGACATGGGAACGGGCCGGGAAGCCTGCTCGTGGGTCAGGCTTCCCGGCCCGTGCTCGGGCGGGCTGAGGGTCAGCCCATGTGCGGGTAGGAGTAGTCGGTCGGGGCGACCAGCGTCTCCTTGATCGCGCGGGTCAGCGTCCAGCGCAGCAGGTTCTGCGGGGCGCCGGCCTTGTCGTTGGTGCCGGAGGCGCGTCCGCCGCCGAAGGGCTGCTGGCCGACGACGGCACCGGTCGACTTGTCGTTGATGTAGAAGTTGCCGGCCGCGTAGCGCAGCTTCTCCATCGTGTACGCGGCGGCCGCGCGGTCGCCGGAGATGACCGAGCCGGTCAGCGCGTACTCGGACACCGACTCCATCTGGGTCAGCATCTCGTCGTAGCTGTCGTCCTCGTAGACGTGCACGGCGAGGAACGGGCCGAAGTACTCGGTGCGGAAGACCTCGTTGTCCGGGTCGGAGCACTCGACGACGGTCGGACGCACGAAGTAGCCGACCGAGTCGTCGTAGGAGCCGCCCGCGACGATCGTGCAGGTCGGGTCCTCCTTGGCCCGGTCGATCGCGGCCTTGTTCTTGGCGAACGCGCGGTCGTCGATCACGGCGCCGATGAAGTTCGACAGGTCGGTGACGTCACCCATGGTGAGGTACTCGATCTCGGCGGCGAACTCCTCCTTGAAGCCGGAGTTCCAGATGGACGCCGGGATGTAGGCGCGGGAGGTCGCCGAGCACTTCTGGCCCTGGTACTCGAAGGCACCGCGGGTCAGCGCGGTCTTGAGCACCGCGCGGTCGGCCGACGGGTGGGCGACCACGAAGTCCTTGCCGCCGGTCTCGCCGACCAGACGCGGGTAGGTGCGGTAGTTCTCGATGTTGTTGCCGACCGTCTTCCACAGGTGCTGGAAGGTCTTGGTCGAGCCGGTGAAGTGGACGCCGGCCAGGTCGCGGTGGACCAGGGCGACCTCGGAGACCTCGATGCCGTCGCCGGTGACGAGGTTGATGACGCCCTTGGGCAGCCCGGCCTCCTCCAGCAGCTGCATCAGCAGCACGGCGGCGTGGGTCTGGGTCGGCGACGGCTTCCAGACCACCACGTTGCCCATGAGGGCGGGGGCGGTGGGCAGGTTGGCCGCGATCGCCGAGAAGTTGAACGGGGTGATCGCGTAGACGAAGCCCTCCAGCGGGCGGTGGTCCATGCGGTTCCACACGCCCGGGGAGTTGGCCGGGGGCTGCTCGGCCAGGATCTGGCGGGCGTAGTGGACGTTGAAGCGCCAGAAGTCGACGAGCTCGCAGGGGCTGTCGATCTCGGCCTGCTGGGCGGTCTTGGACTGGCCGAGCATGGTGGAGGCCGCGATGGTCTCGCGCCACGGGCCGGAGAGCAGCTCGGCGGCGCGCAGGATGATCGCCGCGCGGTCGTCGAAGGACATCGCGCGCCAGGCCGGGGCGGCGGCGAGGGCCGCGTCGACGGCGTCCTGCGCGTCCTGCCGGGTGGCGTGCCGGCCGGTGCCGATGACTGCCTTGTGGTTGTGCGGCTGGACGACCTGGAACTGCTCGCCGCCGCCGAGCCGCTTCTCGCCGCCGATGGTCATCGGCAGCTCGATCGGGTTCTCGGCCAGCTCCTTGAGCTTCGCCTCCAGGCGGGCGCGCTCGGGAGAGCCGGGGGCGTAGCCGTGCACCGGCTCGTTGACGGGGGTGGGGACCTGGGTCACAGCGTCCATGAGATCCGTAACTCCTTGTACGTGAGCGGGTGTTGCGAGGTGGCGGGCGGGAGGGGCCGGCTCAGCCCTTGCTGAGCATGGAGCGGACGAAGAAGCGCAGGTTCGCCGGCTTCTCCGCCAGTCTGCGCATGAAGTAGCCGTACCAGTCGGTGCCGTAGGCGGTGTAGACCCGCATCCGGTGACCCTCGGCGGCCAGCCGCAGGTGCTCGTCGCCGCGGATGCCGTACAGCATCTGGAACTCGTACTCGTCCGGCTTGCGCCCGGCGCGCCGGGCCAGTTCCTGGGCTATGGAGATCAGGCGCGGGTCGTGGGAGCCGACCATCGGGTACCCCTCGCCCTCCATGAGGGTCCCCAGGATCCGCACGTACGCCTTGTCGATCTCGTGCTTCTGCTGGTAGGCGACCTCGGCGGGCTCCTTGTAGGCGCCCTTGACCAGCCGGACCCGGCTGCCGGCCTCGGCCAGGCGGCGGGCGTCGGCCTCGGTGCGGAAGAGGTAGGCCTGGATGACGCAGCCGGTCTGCGGGAAGTCCTTCCGCAGCTCCTCGTGGATGGCGAACATCGAGTCGAGGGTGGTGTGGTCCTCGGCGTCCAGGGTGACGGTCGTGCCGATGGCGGCGGCGGCCTCGACGACCGGGCGGACGTTGGCGAGGGCCAGCTCGTGACCGCCCGCCAGCGCCTGGCCGAACATCGACAGCTTCACGGACATCTCGACGCGCTCGCCCAGACCGAGGTCCCGCAGCCGGTCGATCAGCGCCAGGTAGGCGTCCCGGGCGGCGGTGGCCTGCTCCGGCGTGGTGATGTCCTCGCCGACGACGTCCATGGTCAGCTCCAGGCCGCGGCCGGTGAGCTGTTCGATGATCGGGACGATGTCGTCGACCGTCTCACCGGGGATGAAGCGGTCGACGACCTGCTTCGTCACCGGCGCGGCCGAGATCAGACGTCGCATCCGGTCGCTGCGCGACGCGGCGAGAATCACGGGACCCAGCACGGGGCACCTCCACAACACATGCCAGAACGGCCGCGATCCGACGAGGTGGACACGGCACGGAGAACCACCGTGAAAGTTAGGGATCTCTCCGATCGTGGGCCATCGACAGCTGTCACGCATCCGTGCCGCCGATCTCAGACAGATGTATGAACGAGCCCGGGAATTGCGGGAGAATGCCCGGGTGACGTCGGAATTCAAGGGTGACTACCAGGAGCTGGTCGACGAGATCTCCGAGCTGCTGGGCGTCCCGGCGACCCTGGAGAACCGCGACTTCGAACTGCTCGCCTTCGGGGCGTACGACAGCGAGGGCGACCTGGACCCGTCGGCGCTGGACCCGGTGCGCGCCCGGTCGATCCTGACCCGGCGCTCCACGGCGGCGGTCCGCACCTGGTTCGAGGGCTTCGGCATCACCCGGGCGACCGGACCGGTCCGCATCCCGCCGACGCCGGAGGCCGGCGTGTACCGGGGAAGGATCTGCCTGCCGGTACGCCATCGGGGTGTGGTGCTCGGCTACGTCTGGCTCCTGGACGACGATCCGGGTCCGACCGACGCCCAGTTGGCCGCGGCCATGGGGGTGGCCGGACGGATCGGCGCCCTGCTCGCGGACGAGGCGCAGGCGGGCGCGGGCCTCGGCAGGGAGCTGCGGGCGGTGCTGGTCGCGGAGCACGGCTGGCAGCGGGACATGGCGGTGGCCGAGTTCCGTACCGCCCTCGGCGCCCGCGCGGACGGCCCGCACACGATCGTCTGCGTGGCCCCCTGGCCGTCCGCCGACCCGGACGACGCCCCGTCGCCGCGCACGGTCCCGCACGCCACCGCGCTGTGCACGCTGCCGTGGGGGGCGGCCGGCCACAGCCTCGCCGTCCTGGTCCGGCTGCGCAGCACGGACGCGACGACCCCGGCGCTGACGGCCGCCGCCCGGCTGCTGAAGGAGACCGAGCAGGTCCGGACCGCCCGGCCGGCGGCCGCGCGCGGGGCCGGGGCGCGCACCGCCGCCGCCGTCGCCGCCGGGTTCACGGGTACGACGGCCCAGGGCCGGGCCGCGGGAGTGGGCGAGGCCCGGACCGGTCTCGCCGAACTGGCGACGAGCTGGCAGGAGGCCGCCGCGGCCACCCGCGCCGCACTGGCCGAGCCGCGGTTCGGACCGGTCGCCGAGTGGGCGCGCATCGGTCCGTACCGGCTGCTGACCGCGCTGCCGCCGGAGGCCTCGCACGACCCCGCGACGGCCGCTCTGCTCACCCCGGCCCACCGCGAACTGGCCCGCACCGCCGAGGCCTACCTGGACTGCGCGGGCCAGGCGGGCCGCACGGCCGCGGCCCTCGGCATCCACCGGCAGACCCTGTACTACCGGCTGTCCCGCGTGGAACAGCTCACCGGCCTGGACCTGGACGACGGCGAGGACCGGCTGCTGCTGCACATGGCGCTGAAGGCGGGACGGCTGTGACGGCCGGCGTCACGCCGGGCCGGCGGCCTCGATGATCTGGCGGAGGCCTTCGGTGAGGGTGTCCGCGTCGGGCGCGGTCTTCGGGTCGAACGTCCACTGCGAGATCAGGCCCGACATCAGGGTCATGTAGAAGCCGCCCAGGGTGTCGGCCCGCTCGTCGGAGACCTCCTCCTCCGGCACGCCCATCATCAGCGAGGTCAGCCCCCGGCCGCCCTCGCGCTGGGCGCGCGCCAACTGGTCGCGCACCTCCGGCATCTGATCGCCCATCGTGACGATCTCCGCGCCGAGCCGCCACATCGAGCCCGGCGCCCGCATGCTGTCGACGATGTTCGACCACACCTCGCGGAACCGCTCCAGTGAGCCCGGCGGGCCGGTGAGTCCGCCGTCGCCGCCCTCGAAGGACATGTCCTCGACCAGCGCGATGTAGGCCTGGGCGAGCAGCGCGTCCTTGGAGCCGTAGTGGTAGCCGATCGAGGCGAGGTTGGTCCCCGACTCCTTGACGATGTCGCGCGCCGTCGTCCGCGCGAACCCCTTCTCCAGCAGGCAGCGCTTGGCGCCTTCCAGCAGATCCTCACGGTGTCCCATGCGGGCCACCCTACCCCGGATCCATACAAGCGTCCTAGACGAATGACTTATACATGCGTTCTAGACAAGCGTTTAATACGGCCGTACATTCCTTGGCATGACGAACCCGACGAGCACGACCACGAGCACACCCGAGACCAACTCCCGTGCGGGACGCCGCGAATGGACCGCACTCGGCGTCCTGATGCTTCCGCTGCTCCTTGTCTCGATGGACGTCTCGGTCCTCTACTTCGCCCTCCCGGCGATCGGCGCCGACCTCCGCCCGAGCGGCACCCAGCAGCTGTGGATCCTGGACATCTACGGCTTCGTCCTGGCCGGTCTGCTGATGACGATGGGCGCGCTGGGCGACCGCATCGGCCGCCGCCGGCTGCTGCTGTTCGGCGCCGCGGCCTTCGGCGGTGCCTCGCTGCTCGCCGCGTACGCCGACAGCGCCGCCACCCTGATCGCCGCCCGCGCGATCCTCGGCATCGGCGGCGCGACCCTGATGCCGTCCACGATGGCCCTGCTGCGCACGATGTTCACCGACCCCGGCCAGCGCGCGAAGGCGATCGGCCTGTGGTCCGGGGTGATGACCGGCGGCATCGCGCTCGGCTCGGTGATGAGCGGCGTCCTGGTCGAGCACTTCTGGTGGGGCTCGGTCTTCCTGGTCAACCTGCCCGCGATGGTGCTGCTGCTGGTGCTCGGCCCGATCCTGCTCCCCGAGTCCAGGAACCCCTCCCCCGGCCGCTTCGACTGGCTGAGCGTTCCCCTGTCCATGGCCGCCGTGCTCCCGGTCGTCTACGGCATGAAGGAGATCCCCTCCGAGGGCTGGCACCCGCTGTACGTCGTCTCGATCACCGTCGGCCTGCTCTTCGCCGTGCTCTTCGTCCGCCGCCAGCGCACCGGCGACTCCCCGCTGATCCCGCCGGCCCTGCTGCGGGGCCGTGGCTTCACCCCGGCGCTGGTCCTGAACCTCGTCGCCTCGCTCGCCATGATGGGCTCGGCCGTCTTCACCACGCAGTACCTTCAGGCGGTGCTCGGCAAGAACCCGCTGGAGGCCGCGCTGTGGAGCCTGCTGCCCTCGGTCTTCATCGGGGTCGCCGGCCCGCTCACGGCCCAGCTCGTCCAGCGCGGCGTCGACCGGGGCCACGTCGTGGCCGGCGGCTTCGCGGCCATGGCGGGCGGATTCACCCTGCTCGCCCTCGTCGGCACCGACTCGCTGTGGCTGGTGCTCACCGGGGCCGGTGTCCTGGCCTGCGGAATGGTAGCCATCGTGTCCCAGCTGACCGACCTCGCCATGACCAGCGCGCCGGTGGAACGGGCGGGCACCGCCTCCTCGCTCCTGGAGACCGGCGCGGAGTTCGGCGGGGCGCTCGGCATGGCGGTGCTGGGGTCGATCGGCACGGCGGTCTACCGCCACGAGATGCCGGCCACCGCCCCGGCCGACGCCCGCGAGACGCTGGGCGGCGCACTGGCCGCGGCGGGCCGGCTGCCGGGGCACACCGGAGACGCGCTGCTGCACACCGCACGGGAGGCGTTCACCAGCGGGATGCAGGGCGCGGCGATCGCCGGGGCGGTGCTGCTGGTGCTGGCGGCGGTGGGAGCGGGGGTGACACTGCGGAAGGTCGGCGAGTGAGCGGACACAGGAACGCCGGACGGGCTGGTTTCCCAGCCCGTCCGGCGTTTGCCGACGAGGCCGTTCAGGCCGAGAGCGGCGGCCTGGGGGCGGCGGCCCCCGGACGACGGCTCAGACCAGGTTCACCGAACGGGCCGAGGTCGCGCCGATCTCCGCCTCCACCTCGGCCAGCACACCGGAGGTCACCGTGTCGTCGACGGTCAGCACGGCCAGCGCCTCGCCGCCCGCGATCGACCGGGCCACCTGCATGCCCGCGATGTTGATGCCCGCCTCGCCGAGGATGCGGCCGACGGTGCCGACCACGCCCGGCCGGTCCTCGTAGCGCAGCACCAGCAGGTGGTCGGCGATCGCGAGGTCCACGTCGAAGTCACCGACCGCCACGATCTTCTGCAGGTTCTTCGGGCCGGCCAGCGTGCCGGAGACCGAGACCTCCTCGCCACTGCCGAGGGTGCCGCGCACGGTGACCACGTTGCGGTGGTCGGCCGACTCCGAGCTGGTGGTCAGACGCACCTCGACACCGCGCTCCTGCGCGAACAGCGGGGCGTTGACGTAGGACACGGTCTCGGCGACGACGTCCTCGAAGACACCCTTGAGCGCGGACAGCTCCAGCACCTTCACGTCGTGCTGGGTGATCTCGCCGTACACCTCGACGTCGAGGCGGACCGCGACCTCGCCGGCGAGCGCGGTGAAGATGCGGCCGAGCCGCTCGGCCAGCGGCAGACCGGGCTTGACGTCCTCGGCGATGACCCCGCCCTGGACGTTCACCGCGTCCGGGACCAGCTCACCCGCGAGCGCCAGCCGGACCGACCTGGCGACCGCGATGCCCGCCTTCTCCTGGGCCTCGTCGGTGGAGGCGCCGAGGTGCGGGGTGCAGACGACCTGGTCCAGCTCGAAGAGCGGGGAGTCGGTGCACGGTTCCTTCGTGTACACGTCCAGGCCGGCGCCGGCGACCCGGCCCTCCTTGAGCGCCGCGTACAGCGCCTCCTCGTCGACGATGCCGCCGCGCGCGGCGTTGACGATCCGCACCGACGGCTTGACCTTGCGCAGCGCCTCGTCGCCGATCAGACCGACCGTCTCGGGGGTCTTCGGGAGGTGCACGGTGATGAAGTCGGCGACCTCGAGCAGCTCGTCCAGCGACAGCACCTTGACGCCCATCTGGGCGGCGCGGGCGGGCTGGATGTAGGGGTCGTAGGCGACGACCTTCATGCCGAAGGCGGACATGCGCTGCGCGACCAGGGCACCGATGCGGCCGAGGCCGACGACGCCGAGCGTCTTCTCGGCGAGCTCGACACCGGTGTACTTGCTGCGCTTCCACTCGCCGTTCTTCAGCGCCGAGTTGGCCTGCGGGATGTGCCGGGCGCTGGCGATCAGCAGACCGCAGGCCAGCTCGGCGGCGGTCACGATGTTCGAGGTGGGAGCGTTGACGACCATCACGCCGGCCTTGGTGGCGGCGGAGACGTCGACGTTGTCCAGGCCGACGCCGGCTCGTGCGACGACCTTCAGCTTCTTCGCCGCGGCGATCGCCTCGGCGTCGACCTTGGTGGCGGAGCGGATCAGGATCGCGTCCACGTCGGCGATGGCCGGGAGCAGCTCGGCTCGGTCTGCTCCGTTCGTGTGCCGGATCTCGAAGTCCGGGCCCAGCGCGTCGACGGTGGCGGGCGACAGCTCTTCAGCGATGAGTACGACAGGTTTCGAGCTCACGTGAGTCCTCACATGTCCAATGCGGACGGCCGTCCCGACGGCCGCTGGCGGTGGAGGGGTACTGGCCGCGTGGAGACGCACGACGCTGTGGGCCTGACGCGTATGTAGTACGGCAGTGTAGTGGCGTGGTGCCGGTCGTCCCGCGCCTTGGCGGAAGGATCACCCGTCCGTGATCGACGGGGTGGACAACGGGGCCGGAGCATGCCGCTCCGGCCCTGTCACCTGGGGCTCACGCGTCCTCGTTCACCCACGACATCAGCTTGCGCAGCTGCTTGCCGGTGGTCTCCAGCAGGTGCTCGGAGTCCTGCTTCTTGTACTCGTTGTACTTCTTCAGACCGCCGTGGTACTCGTCCATCCAGTTGCGGGCGAAGGTGCCGTCCTGGATCTCGGCGAGGATCTGCTTCATCTCGGCCTTGGTGGCGTCGGTGATGATCCGCGGGCCGGTGACGTAGTCGCCCCACTCGGCGGTCTCGGAGACCGACCAGCGCATCTTCTCCAGGCCGCCCTCGTACATGAGGTCGACGATCAGCTTCAGCTCGTGCAGGCACTCGAAGTAGGCGATCTCCGGCTGGTAGCCGGCCTCGACCAGGGTCTCGAAACCGGCCTTGACCAGGGCGGCCGTACCACCGCACAGGACGGCCTGCTCGCCGAACAGGTCGGTCTCGGTCTCCTCGGTGAAGGTCGTCTTGATGACGCCGGCGCGGGTGCCGCCGATGCCCTTGGCGTACGACAGGGCCAGCGCGAAGCCGTTGCCGGTGGCGTCCTGCTCGACGGCCACGATGCACGGGACGCCGCGGCCCTCCTCGTACTGACGGCGCACCAGGTGGCCCGGGCCCTTGGGGGCGACCATGCAGACGTCGACGCCGGCCGGGGGCTTGATGAAGCCGAAGCGGATGTTCAGGCCGTGGCCGAAGAACAGCGCGTCGCCGTCGTTCAGGTTCGGGGCGATGGACTCCTCGTAGACCTGGGCCTGGATCGGGTCCGGCACCAGGATCATGATGACGTCGGCCTCGGCGGCGGCCTCGGCCGGGGTGACCACGCGCAGGCCCTGCTCCTCGGCCTTCGCCTTGGACTTGGAGCCCTCGTGCAGACCGACACGCACGTCGACACCGGAGTCGCGCAGCGACAGGGCGTGGGCGTGGCCCTGGCTGCCGTAGCCGATGACCGCGACCTTGCGGCCCTGGATGATGGACAGGTCGGCGTCGGCGTCGTAGAACAGCTCGGCCACTTTGGGTTCTCTCCTTGGTGTGCGGACGGTGCGTCCCACCGTATGACGGCGGGGGGAAGGGAAGACGCGGGGTCTCGGTATACGGGCGGCCGACAGCCGTCGGCCGCCCTGTTCCAGACTTACGCAGATCGGTCGAGTGCGCGCAGCGACCGGTCGGTGATCGAGCGGGCCCCGCGGCCGATCGCGATCGTGCCGGACTGCACGAGCTCCTTGATGCCGAACGGCTCCAGCATCTTGAGCATGGCGGTCAGCTTCTCGCTGCTGCCGGTGGCCTCGACGGTGACGGCGTCCGGGGAGACGTCGACGGTCTTGGCGCGGAACAGCTGGACGATCTCGACGACCTGGGAGCGCGTCTCGTTGTCGGCGCGCACCTTCACCAGGACGAGTTCCCGCTGGACCGCCGATCCCGGCTCCAGTTCGACGATCTTGAGCACTTCGACGAGCTTGTTGAGCTGTTTGGTCACCTGCTCCAGCGGCAGGGCCTCGACACTGACCACGATCGTGATGCGGGAGATGTCGGGGTGCTCGGTGACACCGACGGCCAGCGAGTCGATGTTGAAGCCCCGCCGGGAGAACAGCGCGGCGATCCGGGCGAGGATGCCCGGCTTGTTCTCCACCAGAACGGAGAGCGTGTGCTTGGACATGGTCTTGTACGTCTCTCTCGCTCAGTCGTCTTCGTTGTCGCCGAAGTCGGGGCGGACGTCCCGGGCGGCCAGGATCTCGTCGTTGGAGGTGCCGGCGGCCACCATCGGCCACACCATCGCGTCCTCGTGGACGATGAAGTCCACGATGACCGGGCGGTCGTTGACGGAGTTCGCCTCCTCGATGACCTTGTCGAGGTCGTCCGGCGACTCGCACCGGATGGCGTAGCAGCCCATGGCCTCCGACAGCTTCACGAAGTCGGGGACCCGGGTACCGCGGGCGTCCGGGTTGACGTCGTCGGGCCCGGAGTGCAGCACGGTGTTGGAGTAACGCTGGTTGTAGAAGAGGGTCTGCCACTGGCGGACCATCCCGAGGGCGCCGTTGTTGATGATGGCGACCTTGATCGGGATGTTGTTCAGGGCGCAGGTGGTCAGTTCCTGGTTGGTCATCTGGAAGCAGCCGTCGCCGTCGATCGCCCAGACGGTCCGCCCGGGCTGTCCGGCCTTGGCTCCCATGGCCGCCGGGACGGCGTAGCCCATGGTTCCGGCGCCGCCGGAGTTGAGCCAGGTGGCGGGCTGCTCGTACTGCACGTAGTGCGCGGCCCACATCTGGTGCTGCCCGACGCCCGCCGCGAAGATCGTGCCCTCCGGGGCGAGCTGCCCGACCCGCTCGATGACCTGCTGCGGGGAGAGCGAGCCGTTCTCCGGCAGGTCGTAGCCCAGCGGGTAGGTCTCGCGCCAGCGGTTGAGGTCCTTCCACCAGGCCGCGTACTTCGACGCGGCGGCCTCGCCCTGCTGGCCCTCGCTGTGCTCCTTCTGCACCGCCTGGACCAGGTCGGCGATGACCTCGCGGGCGTCACCGACGATCGGCACGTCGGCGGCGCGGTTCTTGCCGATCTCCGCGGGGTCGATGTCGGCGTGGACGATCTTCGCGTACGGGGCGAAGCTGTCCAGCTTGCCGGTGACGCGGTCGTCGAAACGGGCTCCGAGGGCGACGATCAGGTCGGCCTTCTGCAGCGCGGTGACGGCGGTGACCGCACCGTGCATGCCCGGCATTCCCACGTGCAGCGGGTGGCTGTCGGGGAACGCGCCGAGCGCCATCAGGGTGGTGGTGACGGGCGCTCCGGTGAGTTCGGCGAGGACCTTCAGCTCGGCCGTGGCACCGGCCTTGATGACGCCGCCGCCGACGTAGAGGACGGGCCGCTTCGCGGAGGTGATCAGCTTGGCGGCCTCGCGGATCTGCTTGGCGTGCGGCTTGGTCACCGGACGGTAGCCCGGCAGGTCCATGACCGGCGGCCAGGAGAAGGTGGTCTTCGCCTGGAGGGCGTCCTTGGCGATGTCGACCAGAACCGGGCCGGGCCGCCCGGTGGAGGCGATGTGGAACGCCTGGGCGATGGTCCGCGGGATGTCCTCGGCCTTGGTGACCAGGAAGTTGTGCTTGGTGATCGGCATGGTGATGCCGACGATGTCCGCCTCCTGGAAGGCGTCCGTGCCGATCGAGGAGGACGCGACCTGGCCGGTGATCGCCACGAGCGGCACCGAGTCCATGTGCGCGTCCGCGATCGGCGTCACCAGGTTCGTCGCGCCCGGCCCGCTCGTCGCCATGCAGACGCCGACCTTGCCGGTGGCCTGCGCGTAGCCGGTCGCCGCGTGACCGGCTCCCTGCTCGTGCCGGCACAGGACGTGGCGCACCCGGGTGGAGTCCATCAGCGGGTCGTAGGCCGGCAGGATCGCGCCGCCGGGGATACCGAATACCGTGTCAGCGCCGACCTCCTCAAGCGAGCGGATGAGGGACTTGGCACCCGAGACGTGCTCGACGGTCGGGGTCTGCTGTCCTCCGGAACGGGGCCGCGGCTGCGGATGGTGGGCCGCGGCGCTCTGCTCGGTCATCGGCATTCTCTTCTCGATGCTGAGGGTTTTTGCGAGTTTCGTACGGATTTCTGCCGCCGTACGTCTGGTGCTGGTGCAACAAAAAACCCCTCGTGCCGTAAGGCAAGCGAGGGGAGCGCGCCGGTGTGGTCGCTGGGGATTCCGGATCCTTCTCCGGCGGGTCCCAGCTCAGCCGACGCGCTGTCCAAGTACGAGAATTCGGGTGCGCATGGAACTGACCCTCCCTCTGACGCGCACCACGTGTCAAGTGGGTGGGACGGGAGTCTCATTATGTGAGCGAAGGGCACTGCCGCCTCCGAACACGGCGGTCACCCCGCCGGCGACCGCGGGCACACCACTGGTGTACACCCCCGCGCCCCTCTCCATGGTCCGTTCCCCGCCCCCGGCGCCCGCGAACGCCGGTTCGGCCGGTGCGTGCGGCACCGGATAGTGGCCGGAACCGAGCGCCCGGCGCAGCCGGTACTCGTCCACCGGCCCGGAGAAGGCCATGCCCATCCCGTGCGTGCACCCCATCGCGCGCAGCGCCGTGACCTGCTCGGGCAGGTCGACGCCCTCGGCCACCGACTGCAGCCCGAGATCGCCGGCGATCCGCAGCAGCCCGCTGGTGATCTTGTGCAGGCGCGGCGACTCGACGATCCCCTCGACCAGACTGCGGTCGAGCTTGAGCAGGTCGACGGGGAGCTTGCGCAGCGCGGTGATCGCCGCGTAGCCACTGCCGAAGCCGTCCAGCGCGATCCGGACACCGTGCCGGCTGAGCACCGTCAGACGGCGCTCCAGCTCGTCCAGCGGAACCCTGGGGTCGGTGTCGGACAGCTCCAGGACCAGCGCACCCGACGGCAGCCCGTGCCGGGTGAGCAGGGCCTCCACGGAGCCGAGCGGCGAGGACCGGTCGAGCAGCCGCCGGGCGCTGGTACGGACGGCGACCGGCACCACGAGCCCGTTGGCGGCCCGCTCGGCGGCCTGTTCGACCGCTTCCTGGAGGATCCAGCGGTCCAGCTCGGCGGTCTTGTCGCTGTCCTCGGCGACCCGCAGGAACTCGGCCGGCGTGAACAGCACCCCCTGGGAGGAGCGCCAGCGCGCCTGCGCGGAGACCGAGTCGACCCGGCCGCTCTCCAGACACACCACGGGCTGGTGCAGCAGCGTGAACTCGCCGTCGTGCAGCGCGGCCCGCAGCCGGGTGGCCAGCTCCGCCTTGCGTACGACGTCCTGCTGCATCTGTGGCCTGTACAGCTCGACGCGGCCCTTTCCGGCCGACTTGGCGCGGTACATCGCCAGGTCGGCGTTGCGCAGCAGCTCTCCGGCGCCGAGGCCCGGTTCGGCGAAGGCGACGCCGATGGACGCGTTGACACGGACATCGTTGCCGTCAATGACATACGGCTGCGAGAGGGTCACCCTGAGGCGGTCGGCGAGCTCCAGGATGTGCCGCTCCCGGGCACTGCGGTCACGTGTGTGGTCCCCGACGATCAGCGCGGCGAACTCGTCGCCGCCCAGCCGGGACGCGGTGTCGCCGTGGCGTACCGCGTCCTGGAGCCGGCGGGCGGCCTGGACGAGCAGTTCGTCGCCGGCCTGGTGCCCGATCGTGTCGTTGACGGCCTTGAACCCGTCCAGGTCGATGAAGAGCACCGCCGTGTTCCGCAGGGCCGGGCCCCGGTCGGAGGATCGGCGGCCGGACAGGGCCTGCTGCACCCGCCGGGTGAACAGGGCGCGGTTGGGCAGGTCGGTGAGCGGGTCGTGTTCGGCGTTGTGCTGGAGCTGTGCCTGCAGCCGCACCCTCTCGGTCACGTCCCGGCTGTTGAAGATGAGGCCGCCGTGGTGCCGGTTGACGGTGGACTCGACGTTGAGCCAGCCCCCGTCCCCGGACCGGAAACGGCACTCGATGCGGGTGGTGGCCTCCTCCAGCGGGCCGGTGGCGAGGAAGCGGCGCACCTCGTGCACCACGCACCCCAGGTCCTCCGGGTGGATGAGGTTGCCCAGTTCGGAACCGACCAGCTCCTCGGCGGGCCGTCCGTAGACCCCGGCGGCGGCCGGGGAGACGTACCGCAGGATGCCGTTGGGCGCGGCGATCATGATGACGTCGCTGGAGCCCTGCACCAGGGAGCGGAAGTGGTTCTCCTGGTGCGCCAGTTCCTGGGTGAGGGTGATGTTGTCGAGCAGCATGATGCCCTGGCGCACGACGAGCGCGAGGACCACGCAGCCGGCGGTGATCAGGACGACGTGGTCCGGGCTGCGGCCGTTCAGCACGTTGTAGAGGATGCCCAGCGTGCACACGGCGGCGGCCAGGTAGGGGGTGAGCGCGGCCAGCGAGCCGGTCAGCGGGCGGCCCGCCGTGTACCGGCCGTGCTCGCCGCCCGGTGCGGCGGCCTGGCGGGGTGGCCCGGTCCGCGCGCCGGGCACGTGCTCGTGCACCACGCGCGCGTGCGACTCGGGCTCCGCCGCCGGCCTGGGCGGGGCCCAGGGGGCGTACGCCAGCAGCAGCGAGCCGGCGAACCAGCCCGCGTCCAGGAGCTGGCCGGAGCGGTAACTGCTGTGCAGCAGCGGCGAGGTGAACAGGGCGTCGCACATCACGGTCAGGGCGAGCGCGCCGATCGCGGTGTTCACCGCGGTGCGGTTGCCCGGCGAGCGCCGGAAGTGCAGGGCGAGCACCATGCTGACCAGGGCGATGTCCAGCAGCGGATAGGCCAGCGAGAGCGCGGTGTGCGCGACGCTGGGCCCGTCGAGCCGGGCGGCCTGGGCGAGCGCGAGGCTCCACGACAGGGTGACCAGCGAGCCGCCGATCAGCCAGGCGTCGAGCCCCAGGCAGATCCACCCGGCCTTGGTCATCGGCCGCTTGGCCAGGACCAGGAGACCGACGATGGCCGGCGGCGCGAAGCACAGGAAGAACAGGTCGGCGTAACTGGGGCTGGGCACGGGCCGTTGGAGCACGACCTCGTACCACCCCCAGACCGCGTTGCCCAGAGCCGCCATCGCCGAGGAGAGGGCGAACAGCAGCCACGCGGGTCGAAAGCGGACCCGCGGCGAGCGGGCGTAGAAGAAGCAGGACACCGCGGCGGTGCCGGCGGCCGCGGTCAGACCGAAGTCGCCCATGAACAGGGCGATCTGGTTCGAGCCCCAGTCGAACGCGGAACCGACGGCGTATCCCGCGCAGATCAGGGCCAGGACGAGTTGACGGACCACGCCGGTCCCGCCGCCGGTGGCCGGCGGACGGCAACGCGGCTTCCCCGCCGGAGGCTGTGCCCGCAGCGCTCCGGGAAGGGGGGTCGGCACAGGCGTCGGCGCTGTCACCGGACCCTCCCGGTCCGCGCCGCGCCCGGGTCCCTCGGATCCCGGTGCGCCGGGTGGGCATGCCTCCTGCGTGCGCTGTGCCTGCGGTGGTGGTGATGGCTGGTGTGGTGGCCGCGTCTGCGCGCAGCAGTGCGCCAGGGTCGCCGCCGGCGGCTCCGCCGCGTCGGATCGTTCGTCCATAGGCCGTGCATCGCCCGTCGCCCCCCTCACATGTCTGAGATGTCCATCCCCGGCGCCGAACGGTGCGCGGCGCAGCCCCTGTCGGGACGATACACCAGTATCGTCACTCAGGGACATAGCTTCTCTACGCTCCGTGACGACCAGCGGCTATGCGCGTACGCACCGCGCCCGGAAGGTCGCGGACCGTGCCGGAAGCGGATCGTGGGCGGGTTGCCCGGATGGTCAGTTGTCGGTGGATCCCGTCGTAAGGATCACGTTCCGCAACGGCTCCCGGTTCACGAAGCGGTTCAACTGGTCGGTGACGACGCGTTTGGCACGCGGCAGGAAGGCCGAGGTGGGGCCGCCGACGTGCGGGCTGATCAGCACTCCGGGCGCCTGCCACAGGGGATGTCCGGCAGGCAGCGGCTCGGGGTCGGTGACGTCCAGGGCCGCGGTGAGACGGCCGTTCTCCAGTTCGGCGAGCAGCGCCTTGGTGTCCACCACGGCCCCGCGCGCGACGTTCACCAGCAGTGCGCCGTCCTTCATCCGCGCGAGGAACTCCGCGTCGACCAGGCCACGCGTGGTGTCCGTGAGGGGTGTGGAGACGATGACGACGTCTGCTTCCGGAAGCAGACGGGGCAGTTCGGTGAGCGGATGCACGGGACCGCGCGCCGATGCGCGCCCGGAGCGCGCGACACGCGCCACCCGCGCGACCTCGAACGGCACGAGCCGGTCCTCGACGGCCGAACCGATCGCACCGTAGCCCACGATGAGCACGCTCTTGTCGGCGAGGGCCGGGTGGAAGCCGCTCTCCCAGTGCTCCCGCTGCTGGGCCCGCACGAACCCAGGGACACCGCGCAGGGACGCCAGGGTGAGCGTGAGCGCGAGTTCGGCGGTGCTCGCGTCGTGCACCCCGCGGGCGTTGCACAGCGTGACACCGGGCACGATGAGATCGAGGGCGGCGATCATGTCGTCGACACCGGCGGTGAGGGTCTGGATGAGGCGGACGTTCCGCATCCGCTGCAGCGGCAGCACCTTGACGTTCTGCCGCTTCATGTAGGGGACGACGTAGACGGCGCAGTCGGCGGGATCACCGGGAAAGTCCTGCCCGCCGTCCCAGAAGAGGTAGTCGAGCCCTTCCGGGAGCCCTTGGAAGTCCTTCGGCGGGATGGGGAGCCATGCGTCGCGGGTCATGTCAGGAGGCTATGTCAGAGCCGGCCGGAGGCAGAGGTTAGGTTGGGGGTTCGAGAAGGAGGTTCACGGGCCGGTGGAGCGCAGGACGATCGGCGCGGGGGCGCTCGCGGTGGGGGCCGTCGGACTCGGGTGCATGCCGATGAGCTGGGCCTACAGCGGGTCCCGGCAGCGTGGTGAGGAATCGGTGCGGGCGGTGCACCGGGCGCTGGACCTGGGCGTGACGCTGCTGGACACCGCCGACATGTACGGCCCGTTCACCAACGAGCTGCTGCTGGGGCGGGTGCTCAGGGAGCGGCGCGCCGAGGCCTTCGTGTCGACCAAGGTGGGTCTGCTGGTCGGCGACCAGCACATCGTGGCGAACGGCCGGCCCGGGTATGTGAAGCGCGCCTGCGACGCGTCCCTGCGGCGGCTCCAGACCGACGTCATAGACCTCTACCAGTTGCACCGGGCCGATCCCGAGGTCCCCGTGGAGGAGACCTGGGGCGCGATGGCGGAACTGGTGCAGGCGGGCAAGGTGCGCGCGCTGGGGCTGTGCGCCCTGGGGGCGCGTGGGGGGCGCAGATCCGGCGCGCGGCTGCATGACGCGACCCTGCGCCAGTTGCAGCGGGTGCAGCAGGTGTTCCCGGTGAGCGCGGTGCAGGCGGAGCTGTCGGTGTGGTCACCCGAGGCGCTGGAGGCGCTGCTGCCGTGGTGCGAGGCGCGGGGTGTGGGCTTCCTGGCCGCGATGCCGCTGGGCAACGGCTTCCTCAGCGGCACGCTCACGCCCGGCGAGGGGTTCGAACCGGACGACGTGCGGGCCCGGCACCCGCGCTTCACGGCGGAGATGATGGCGGCCAACCAGCCGATCCTGGTGGGGCTCCGGCGGGTCGCCCGGCGGCACGGGGAGCGGGTCACCGCGGCTCAGGTGGCGCTGGCGTGGGTACGGGACCGGGGGCGGCACGTGGTTCCGGTGCCGGGGACGAAACAGTGCCGTTGGGTGACGGAGAACGCCGGGGCGGTGGACATCCGGCTGAGTGCGGAGGACATCGCCGAGCTGAGCTCGCTGCCGGCCGCGCAGGGGTCGTGGGATTAGCGGGCAATCGCCGTCGTCCGCCCGTTGGTTCGGTGCGGCTCCGGGGTGGCTGGTCGCGCCCGCGCGGCGGAGCCGCAAATCGGCAGAGTCCCGCGCCTCCGAGGGGGCGCTGCACTACCGTCGGTCGCGGGGGCGTCAGGCGTGCTGAAGGGACCGTGATCGTGCAACGTCGAGGCTTGACCGCCGTGTTGGCCGCGGCCGGGCTCCTGCTCGCGACCGGGTGTTCCTCGGGCGGTGACGGCCGGGACGGGCCCCCGCCGCCCTGGGCGGTGAGTACGCCGGCGAGTGCTTCCCCGTCGGCCGGCCGGACGGAGCCGGTCGCGCCCGCCAAGGGCTCGGTCACGGTGGTGCGTACGGTCGCCGGCGGGCTCAAGTCGCCGTGGGGGCTGGCACCGCTGCCGGACGGCGCCGGTCTGCTGGTCTCCGACCGTGACGACGGGACGATCAGCAGGGTCGACGAGAAGACCGGGAAGAAGACCGAACTGGGCACCGTGTCCGGGGTGTCCGCGGCCGGCGAGGGCGGTCTGCTGGGCATCGCCCTCTCCCCCGGTTTCGCCTCCGACCACATGATCTACGCGTACTTCACCTCGGCCTCCGACAACCGCGTCGTACGCATGCTCTGGGACGAGGCCAAGCCGGCCGGGGAGCAGCTGGGCGCCCCCGACACGATCTTCAAGGGCATCCCCAAGGGGTTCATCCACAACGGCGGGCGGATCGCCTTCGGCCCGGACGGCATGCTCTACGCCGGTACCGGCGAGAGCGGGCAGCGGGGTCTCGCCCAGGACAGGGACTCCCTCGGCGGCAAGATCCTGCGGCTCACCCCGGAGGGCGACCCCGCCCCCGGCAACCCGTTCCCCGGCTCCCCCGTCTACACCTACGGCCACCGCAACGTGCAGGGCCTGGCCTGGGACGACCGTCAGCGGCTGTTCGCCTCGGAGTTCGGCCAGGACACCTGGGACGAGCTGAACGCCGTCAAGCCCGGCGGCGACTACGGCTGGCCGGACGCCGAGGGCCGGTCCTCCGACGCCAAGTACGTGAACCCCATCGCCCAGTGGCACACCGACGACGCCTCCCCTAGCGGCATCGCCTACGTCGACGGCGTGATCTGGATGGCCGGGCTCAAGGGCCGGCGGCTGTGGCGCATCCCGCTGAAGGGCACCGAGGCGGGCGCCGCGCCCCAGGCCTTCCTCCAGGGACGGTACGGGCGGCTGCGGACGGTCGTGGCGGCGGGCGGCGACAAGGTGTGGCTGGTGACCAGCAACACCGACGGGCGGGGCGCGCCGAAGCCGGGAGACGACCGGATCCTGGAGCTTCAGGTGCGCTGACCGGCGGCGGCGCGGTCGGTGTGCTCCTGCGGGAACAGGGCCAGGCGGTGGGCCATCGCGGCGGCCTCTCCCCGCCCCGAGACACCGAGCTTGCCCAGGATGTTGGAGACGTGGACGCTGGCCGTCTTCGGGGAGATGAACAGCTCCTCGGCTATCTGGCGGTTGGTGCGGCCCGCCGAGACCAGCCGCAGGACGTCCCGCTCCCGGTTGGTCAGGCCGAGGCTCTCGGCGGGGTCCGGGGCCCGGCGCACGGTGCCGTCGATGAGACTGAGGCGGGCGCGCTGCGCCAGCCGCGCCACCGCCTCGGCCAGCGGACGGGCCCCGAGGTGGCCGGCGACCGCACCGGCCAGCCGGAGCAGTTCCGTCGCACGGTCGCGTTCGTCCTCCCCGGGGGCCTCTTCCAGCAGGGCCTGGGCGAGCCGGCGGCGAACCCGGGCGAGGTCGTAGGGGTTGTCCAGGCACTCGAAGTCGGTGACCACGTCCGACCAGAGCGCGGCGGTGTCGGTGCCCCGGGCGCGGTGCAGTTCGGCGCGGGTCCAGCGCTCGTACGCCACCCACAGGGGTGCCCCGGTGGTGAGTTTGCGGACGGCCTCGGCGAGCCGGTCCAGGACCTCGGCTCTGCCGTCCGCCAGCGCGGGCAGGGCACGGGCGTCGGCCTCGGCAGCGGCGGCGGCCAGCAGCAGGGGCCAGCCGTAGCGCTGGGTGCCCGGCGGGAAGCCGGCACCGAGGGCACGGTCCAGCTCGGCTCGGGCGTCGAGGAACCGGCCCTCCTCGGCGGCGACGCCGACGGCGATCCGGGCGACGGGCAGCAGTGCCTGCGGCATCGGGTCGTGGGGGCCGTAGTGCTCGTGGGCGATGGCCAGTTGACGGCCGGCCTCGGCGACCTCGCCCCGGGCGAGGGCGATGTGGGCGAGCCGCAGAGCGCCGGCGCCACGGGGCTTGGCGCCGGCCGCGGAGCCGAGGGCGCCCGTCGCGGCTTCGGCGGCCTCGTCCCACTGGCCGAGCGTGTAGAGCGAGTCGGAGAGGTTGCCCCAGATCCACAGCTCGGAGTCGAGCAGGCCGTACCTGCGGGCGAACGCGAGGCCCTCCCGCAGGAGGGGCACCGCCTCCCTGCTGCGGCCGACCGAGTGCAGCTCGGAGGGCAGGTTCACGTAGGCGCGGGCCGCGACCCCGGTGGCACCCTCGTGGAGGGCGGTCTCCTTGACCCGGTGCAGTTCCGCCATCCCGTTCTCGACGTCGCCCGCGTCGACCATGAGGCAGCCCATGGTGATGCGGGCGTTGAGCTCGATCTCCCGGGCACCGACCATGCGCGCGTACTCCACGGCCCGTTCGGCGGCGGCGAAGGCCTCGGGACCGGGTTCGTGGAGCATGCACCAGTTGGCGACGTTGGCCAGCACGTCGGCGTGCACCTCCGAGGGCGGCAGGCCGCGCACCAGGTCCTGGGCGGTGCCGAGTTCCTGCCGGCCGTCGCCCCGCGCCAGGTCCTGGACCAGCCGGGAGCGCTGTACCCAGAACCAGGCCGCGCGCAGGGGGTCGCCGTCCTCGTCGTCCTCGATGATCCGCAGCGCCCTCTTGGCGATCTTCAGGGCGCGTTCGCGTTCCCCGCAGAACCGGCCCGCCACCGCCGCCTCCGCCATCAGGTCGAGATAGCGCAGCGGTGTGGTGACCGGATCGCAGCCGCAGGGAGGGTAGACGTCGGTGTAGTCGACGGGCCGCAGCGCGGCGCGGACCTCCCCGGGTGCCGTGTCCCACAGCTCCATCGCCCGTTCCAGGAGGCGCAGTTGCTCGCTGTAGGCGTGCCGGCGGCGGGCCACGACGGAGGCGTCGAGGACGGCGGGCAGCGCCTTGGCCGGATCGTGCGCCTGGTACCAGTAGCTGGCCAGCCGGGTCACGCGCGCGTCGGCCTGCACGAGGTTCGGGTCGGCCTCCAGCGCCTCGGCGTATCGCCGGTTGAGCCGGGAGCGCTCGCCCGGGAGCAGGTCGTCGGCGACGGCCTCGCGGACCAGGGAGTGGCGGAAGCGGTAGCCGTCGCCGCCGGGCGTGGCGGTGAGGATGTTGGCGCCGACGGCGGTCCGCAGGGCCTCGATGAGGTCGTCCTCGGCGAGCCGGGCGACGGCGGCGAGCAGCGGGTACTCCACGGTGGAGCCGCCCTCGGCGACGATCCGGGCGACCCGCTGGGCGCTCTCGGACAGCGCCTCGACCCGCACGAGCAGCAGGTCGCGCAGCGAGTCGGTGAGTCCGGTGCAGCAGCCCTCGGCCCAGGCGACGGCGAGTTCCTCGACGAAGAAGGCGTTGCCGTCGGAGCGCTCGAAGATCTCGTCGACCTGGGCGGGGTCGGGTTCGGCGGCGAGGATGCCGGCCATCTGGCGGCCGACCTCCTCCCGCGTGAACCGGGCGAGTTCGATGCGGCGGACGGTGCGCAGCCGGTCGAGTTCGGCGAGCAGCGGGCGCATCGGGTGGCGGCGGTGGATGTCGTCGGCGCGGTAGGTGGCGAGGACGACCAGGCGGCCGGTGCGCAGGGTGCGCAGCAGATAGGACAGGAGGTGGCGGGTGGAGGCGTCGGCCCAGTGCAGGTCCTCCAGGGCGATGACCACCGTGCGCTCGGCGGCGACCCGTTCCAGCAGTCGTGCGGTGAGTTCGAAGAGGCGGGCCATGCCCTGTTCGTCGTGGCGGCCGGCCGGGGCCTCGCCGAACTCCGGCAGCAGCCGGGCCAGTTCGTCCTCCTGTCCGGCGGCGGCCGCGGCCAGTTCGTCGGGCATCGCGGCCCGCAGCGCGCGCAGGGCGGTGGAGAAGGGGGCGAACGGCAGCCCGTCGGCGCCGATCTCCACGCAGCCGCCGAGCGCGACGACCGCACCCTGGCGGCAGGCGGCCGCCGCGAACTCCTCGACCAGCCGGGTCTTGCCGACTCCGGCCTCACCGCCGAGCAGCAGCGCCTGCGGCTCGGCGGCCTCGGCACGGGCCAGGGCGTCCTTCAGCGTCCCCAGCTCATCGCTGCGGCCTACGAACACGGGACTCACGGACCTGGTTTCCACGGGCCCGAGCATCGCACGCGGCCCGGAGGGGGCGGCAGCGGTTTTCCACAACACCGGCGCGCTTGTCGTACGACCCGACTGCACGCGGCCCGGTGGTGCGGGGGGCGTCGACGCGGGGGCCGACAGCGCGCGGGCCGCCGACGCGCGGACCGACGGCGCCACGGAGGGCGGTGCGCAGGCCGCCGGTGCGGTGCGCGGTGGTGCGGCCGGCGACGGCCCGGCGGGCGACGGTGGTCCCGGGGACCGGTGGTCGACCCCCGTACGGCCACCGGTCCCCGGGTCCGCTGCCGCCGGGCGGCGGCGAGCGCCGCCCGGTCCCCCGTTCACACCGTGCCCGGAAGCCGGCGCCGGCCGGGGCGGACGGTATGGAGCCCCTCAGGGACGGCGGCCTTGGCGGCCGCCCGCTCGCGGCGGGCGGCCCGGCGGGCCAGGACGGCCTCGCGGACCATGCGGGATTCCGCGGCCCTGCGCTGCAGTTCGGCGGCGCGGATCTCGTGGAGTTCGAACTCGAACATGACGGTTCTCCTGGTGAGAGTCGGTGATCGGGACTCGCTTCTCGCGATGCCTCCACCTTCGTCTCCCCGGGGGGTACGCCACATCGGGAGAGTTCCGCATCTTCGGGCGGCCGCCGGAGCCCGGACACGCGTAAGGGGCCTCAGACCGTCCCTAAGGTGCTTACGGACGTGCTGAGGCCCCTCGCGGCCGATGCCGTGTCAGCTGGTCGACGGCAGTCCGAGGAGCGCGTCGGAGTACTTGAGGACGGCCAGGAGCAGGCCGATGACGCCGAGCGCGACACCCGCCCACGCGACCGACTTGATCCACGGCGCCTGCGGCCTGCCGGGGGCACCGAAGGCGGGCCGGGCGATCACCGCGACGCCGGTGATCAGCGCCACCAGCGCGAACGCGCCCGCCCACAGCGCGGTGGTCTGCCAGGCATCGCCGTAGACCTCCTTGACCTGCTTGGCGACGCTCGCGCTCGACGAGGTCTGGAGCTGGCCGACGAGCGTCTCGCGGGCCGCGGCCACCGTGCCGATCCAGCCACCGGTGAGGGAGACCAGGCCGAGCACGACGGACACGACGGCCGCGGCACCCTGGCCGACACCGGACGGGCCCTCGGCGTCGGCCGGTTCCCCGGCGAGGTCGGCGTCGTCCTCGAGGTCCTCCGCGTCGAGGTCGTGGTCCGTGCCGCCGGCGGCCTCGGCACCGTCCTCCGTCACGTCGTCGGCGGCCTTGGTGACGCTCACCTTCTCCTCGTCGGTCGTGGCTTCGGCGCCCGTCTCGGCGCCGGTCTCGTCAGCTGTCTTGGTTCCCATGTCCGGCACCGTACGGATCCTGTCTGAGAGGCGTCTTAATGATCGTCTGCGACGGCACGCGCGCGTGCTTCGCGCCATTCCGGGGCGAGGATCGACCACACCTCCAGGTCGTGCCGTACGCCACCATAGGGGTGTGCCTGGCGGCGTACGCCATCGCGGGTCATCCCCAGCCGGCGGGCCACGTTCAGGCTGGGCTCGTTGCCCGAGGCGGCGACCCACTCGATCCGGTGGATGCCACGCTGCTCCACGGCGAAGTCGAGCAGCACCCGCATCGCGCGCGTGACGAGGCCGCGCCCGGTGCCGGCCGGTTCCAGCCAGCAGCCGACCTCGGTGTTCCCGTGCTCGGCGTCGAAGTTCAGGAAGAGCACTCCGCCGACCAGCGTGCCCTCCAGCCACAGGCCGTGCAGGGAACCGGTGTCGGCGGCGCGCAGGTCGGCGTAGCGCTGGAGCATGGCCCGCGCCGAGGGCACGTCCGTCTCCCTGGACCCGAAGGAGATGAACTGTCCGATGAACTCGCGCCCGCGTTCCAGGTGGGCGAGGAACTCCTCGGCGTGCCAGGGCTCCAGCGGGCGCAGTTCGGCGCCGTCGTCACCCAGGGATATCGCGTACATCCTGCTGCTCTCCAGTCCACCGCGTCCGCTGTCGGCGGACCGAGCCTCTCATGCGCGGCGGCCACCGGTTGACGGCAACCCCGTCCCGGCAGGTACATCAGTCGAACTGATCTCCGAGAGCCATGATCATGACGCCCAGGATCAGCAGCCAGAGGGCTCTGCGGGTACGGCCCCGGGCCCCGAGCACGCCCGCGGCCACGCACACCGCCGAGCCCGCCCCGTAGGCGGCCGGGACCAGCACGGGCACACCGCCGCCCACCCTCATCAGGGAGGCGGTCAGGCCCATCAGGGCCAGCAGGGCCCCGGTCCCCGCGGCGGTCCAGCGGGCCCGGCGGGCGTCCTCCCAGGGATCCTCGTCGTGAGGATCCTCGTCGTGGGGATCCTCGTCGTGAGGATCCTCGTCGTGGGGATCCTCGTCCTCCGTGACCGCCGCCTCCGCCGTCTCCGGTTCGGCGTCGGATTCCGCGTGTCCCGTCATGGCGGGCGAGCGTACCGCCCACGCCCGGGGAAACCTGCTGCGGATGTCGGCGAGGACTGCTAGCTTCCGCTGGTCAGCCTTGACCGGCCCCTCGCCGGCGACCGAAGCGGGTGCATTGTTTGACGGTCCGAATGAGCTCCTACGCATCGCCTTCCACTACGAAGATCACAAGGAGCCCGTTCAGCCATGTCCGACACCAGGACCGGGGCCGGCCGCCTCGCTGACCGCCTGACCCACCCCCGTTACCCGCGCAGCAACGCCTACGACCCCCGCTGGGTGGTCGACAACCAGATGGGCCCGCACGCCCTGTGGCTGCTGGAATGGCTGGCCCCCGCCCTCGGTCTGGACGCGCTGCGCCCCTGCGCGCGCGTGCTCGACCTCGGCTGCGGCCGTGCGATGACGTCGGTCTTCCTGGCCCGGGAGTTCCACGCCCAGGTGACCGCCGCCGACCTGTGGATCGAGGCCGACGACAACGCCCGGCGGATCGCCGAGGCCGGGTTCGCCGACCGGGTGCAGCCCGTGCGCGCCGAGGCACACGACCTGCCCTTCGCCGAGGGCGGCTTCGACGCGATCGTGAGCATCGACGCCTACCAGTACTTCGGCACCGCCGACCTGTACCTCCCCACCCTCGCCCGGCTGTTGCGGCCCGGCGGCCGGATCGGGGTGGTCGTGCCCGCGCTGCGCGAGGAACTCGCGGGTACCGAGCCGCCGGAGCACCTGGCGCCCTGGTGGGAGCCCGACTACTGGTGCTTCCACTCGGCCGACTGGTGGCGCCGGCACTGGACGCGCAGCGGCGCCGTCGAGGTCGAGACCGCCGACTGGCAGCCGGACGGCTGGCGGGACTGGCTGCTGTGGTGCGAGATCGTCGCCGAGGAGAGCCCGGAGGAGTTCCACCGCACGATGGCCCGCAGGGTCGCGGAGATGGTGCGCGCCGACGAGGGCCGAACGCTCGGATTCGTCCGCGTGGTCGCCCGCCGCGGGTAGCGGACCCCCCACCGCCGCGGACGGCAGCGGCCCGCCGCGGACAGCCGTACGGCCCCGGAGGCGTCGCCTCCGGGGCCGTACCGCGTGCTTGCCGCTCAGCCCTCGCTGACGCCCAGCCGCTCCAGGATCAGTTCCTTGACGCGGGCCGCGTCGGCCTGGCCGCGGGTGGCCTTCATGACCGCACCCACCAGGGCGCCGGCCGCGGCCACCTTGCCGCCGCGGATCTTGTCGGCGATGCCCGGGTTGCCGGCGATGGCCTCGTCGACGGCCGTGCCGAGCGCCGAGTCGTCGGAGACGACCTTCAGCCCACGCTTGTCGACGACCTCGTCCGGGGTGCCCTCGCCCGCGAGGACGCCCTCGATGACCTGGCGGGCCAGCTTGTCGTTCAGGTCACCGGAGTCGACCAGCGCGGTGACCCGGGCGACCTGCTCCGGGGTGATCGCCAGCTCGTCCAGGGCCTTGCCCGACTCGTTGGCGCTGCGCGCCAGTTCGCCCATCCACCACTTGCGGGCGGAGGCCGCGTCGGATCCGGCGTCGATGGTGGCGACGATCGGGTCCAGCGCGGCGGCGTTGATGATGGCCTGCATCTCCACGGCGGAGATGCCCCACTCGGCGAGCAGCCGGGTGCGGCGGGCCAGCGGCATCTCCGGCAGCGCGGCGCGGATCTCCTCGACCCACTCGCGGGAGGGGGCGACGGGGACCAGGTCGGGCTCCGGGAAGTACCGGTAGTCCTCGGCCTCCTCCTTCACGCGGCCCGAGGTCGTGGACCCGGTGTCCTCGTGGAAGTGCCGGGTCTCCTGGATGATCGTGCCGCCGGAGGAGAGCACGGCCGCGTGCCGCATGATCTCGAAGCGGGCCGCGCGCTCCACGGACCGCAGCGAGTTCACGTTCTTCGTCTCGCTGCGGGTGCCGAACTTCTCGCGGCCGTGCGGGCGCAGCGACAGGTTCACGTCGCAGCGCATCTGGCCCATCTCCATGCGGGCCTCCGAGACGCCGAGCGCCTTGATGACCTCGCGCAGCTCACGGACGTAGGCCCGCGCCACCTCGGGAGCGCGCTCGCCGGCGCCCTCGATCGGCTTGGTGACGATCTCGATGAGCGGGATGCCGGCCCGGTTGTAGTCCAGCAGCGAGTGCGAGGCGCCGTGGATACGGCCGGTCGCGCCGCCCACGTGGGTGGACTTGCCGGTGTCCTCCTCCATGTGGGCGCGTTCGATCTGCACCCGGAAGGTCTCGCCGTCCTCCAGCTGCACGTCGAGGTAGCCGTCGAAGGCGATCGGCTCGTCGTACTGGGAGGTCTGGAAGTTCTTCGGCATGTCCGGATAGAAGTAGTTCTTCCGGGCGAAGCGGCACCACTCGGCGATCTCGCAGTTGAGCGCGAGACCGATCTTGATGGCCGACTCGATGCCGATCGCGTTGACGACCGGGAGCGCGCCGGGCATGCCGAGGCAGGTCGGGCAGGTCTGCGAGTTGGGCTCGGCGCCCAGCTCGGTCGAACACCCGCAGAACATCTTGGTCTTGGTGCCGAGTTCGACATGGACCTCAAGGCCCATGACGGGGTCGTACGACGCCAGCGCGTCCTCGTACGACACCAGGTCGGTCGTGGTGGTCACGGTGAAACTTCCCTCTCAGCCCAGCAGGACGTCGTCGTCGCCCAGCCGCTTCAGCTCGCGGTACAGCAGGGCGAAACCGGTGACGATCGCGACGGCGGACACGGTGGCGTCGACGAGCCGGAGCGTGTCGTGCTCGGCGCGGGCCTTCTTGATCTGCTTGGCGACACCGACCGCGCCGAACACGGTGGTGGCCATCGACAGGTACGTACCGGACTTCGACTTCTTGAAGCCCTTGGCCTTGGACAGTGCGTTGCTCACAGCGACGGTGCCTCCTCAAGGAGCGGGTGCCCCCACCTTTCCACGAAGGCGGCCTCGACAGCGGCTCCGACCTTGTAGAGGCGGTCGTCCTTCAGCGCGGGCGCGATGATCTGCAGGCCCACCGGGAGGTTGTCCTCCGGGGCGAGGCCGCAGGGCAGCGACATGGCCGCGTTGCCCGCCAGGTTGGTCGGGATGGTGCACAGGTCGGCCAGGTACATCGCCATCGGGTCGTCGGCGCGCTCGCCGATCGCGAAGGCGGTGGTCGGCGTCGTGGGCGACACGATCACGTCGACCTGCTCGAAGGCCTTCTCGAAGTCCCGCGTGATGAGCGTGCGGACCTTCTGCGCGGAGCCGTAGTAGGCGTCGTAGTAGCCGCTGCTCAGCGCGTAGGTGCCGAGCATGATGCGGCGCTTGACCTCGGCGCCGAAGCCCGCCTCACGGGTGAGGGAGGTGACCTCCTCGGCGGAGTGCGTGCCGTCGTCGCCGGTCCGCAGGCCGTAGCGCAGGCCGTCGAAGCGGGCGAGGTTGGAGGAGCACTCGGAGGGCGCGATCAGGTAGTACGCGGAGAGCGCCAGGTCGAAGGACGGGCAGTCCAGCTCGACGATCTCGGCGCCCAGCTCCTTCAGCAGCTCGACCGACTCGTCGAAGCGCTGGATGACGCCGGGCTGGTAGCCCTCGCCGCGGAACTGCTTGACGACACCGATGCGCATGCCCTGGACGCTGCCGTTGCGGGCGGCCTCGACGACCGGCGGGACGGGCGCGTCGATGGAGGTGGAGTCCATCGGGTCGTGTCCGGCGATGACCTCGTGCAGCAGGGCGGCGTCCAGCACCGTACGGGCGCACGGGCCGCCCTGGTCCAGCGAGCTGGAGAACGCGACCATGCCGTACCGCGAGACCGCGCCGTACGTCGGCTTCACGCCGACCGTGCCGGTGACGGAGGCGGGCTGGCGGATGGAGCCGCCGGTGTCGGTGCCGATGGCCAGCGGGGCCATGTGCGCGGCCAGCGCGGCGGAGGAGCCGCCGCCGGAGCCGCCGGGGATCTTGGTGAGGTCCCAGGGGTTGCCGGTAGGCCCGTAGGCGCTGTTCTCGGTGGAGGACCCCATGGCGAACTCGTCCATGTTGGTCTTGCCGAGGATGATCACGTCGGCGGCCTTCAGCCGCTTGGTGAGGGTGGCGTCGTACGGCGGGATCCAGCCTTCGAGGATCTTCGAGCCGACGGTGGTCGGCACGCCCTCGGTGGTGAAGATGTCCTTGAGCGCGAGCGGGACGCCGGCCAGCGGGCCGAGCTTCTCGCCGCGGGCCTTCTTCTCGTCGACGGCACGCGCCTGGGCGAGGGCGCCCTCGCGGTCGACGTGCAGGAAGGCGTGCACCTTCTCGTCGACGGCGTCGATCCGGGCCAGGTGGGCCTCGGTGACCTCGACGGCCGTGAGCTCGCCGGAGGCGATCTTCGCGGCGGTCTCGGCCGCGGTGAGCTTGATGATGTCCGTCATCGGGATCAGTCCTCCCCCAGGATCTGCGGCACCTTGAAACGCTGCTGCTCCTGGGCCGGTGCGCCGGAGAGCGCCTGGGCGGGGGTGAGCGAGGGACGGACCTCGTCCGCGCGCATGACGTTCGTCAGCGGCAGCGGGTGCGAGGTCGGCGGTACGTCTTGGTCGGCGACCTCGCTGACGCGGGCGACCGCGCCGATGATGTCGTCGAGCTGTCCCGCGAAGTGGTCGAGTTCTTCGGGCTTCAGCTCCAGACGCGCCAGCCGGGCGAGGTGGGCGACCTCCTCGCGCGTGATGCCAGGCATGCAGCGATCCTCTGGGGTGAGTGCGTGTGGTGTGGAGCCAATCCTATGGGGCCGGGCCCGGTGACCGTGAAACGGTTTCCCCGGGCCCGGAACCACGGCACCCGCGTGCCTCAGTGGCGCTTCTCCCAGGCCGTGCTCTGCAGGAAGTGGTTGTCGTACCGCTCCTGCACCTCCAGGAGGCTCTCCAGGGTGGCCTCGCCGAGCCGCAGGCGCTGGAGGTGGCGGAAGTACTCGAACCTCTCCACGCCCGGCGTGATGACGATCAGGATGTCCGCGGTGCTGCCGGGGACGGCGGCGAAGGCGTGCGGCCTGCCGGGCGGGACGACGACCAGGTCGCCGCGTTCGGCGGTGACGACGTCGTCGCCGGAGAGCACTTCGGCGGCGCCGTCGAGCAGGTAGAACATCTCGGCGGAGTTGCGGTGCAGGTGCGGCACGGCGCCGTCGGCGCCCTCGCCCAGCGTGACCCGCACGGTGGACAGCGCGCCGCCGGTCGCGCTGCTGTCGGCGAGCAGCCGGATCCTGGTCGGATCGCCGCCGACCACCTCGGCGTCGGCCTCCCGCACGATCACGGAATCATCGAACTTCGGTACGAACAACGACATTTCCGAACCCCCTGTTGATGGACACGATGTTGACGGACGCGGTGTTCACACGAGGAACAGCAGCGCGGCGCTGACCAGCACCACGACCGCGGTGGCGAAGTGGATCCCGAAGGCGACGGCCTTCGCCCCGCCGTGCCGCAGCACTATCAGTGTGTCGAACAACGGCACGAGCGCCACAGAAACCATGAACCATGCCTCGGCGCGGGTGCCGGCGAAGGCCAGCAGCGCCAGGCCGACGACGCCGAGGGTGCCGTCCCGCAGGCCCTTGACCGCGAGGTACGCGGCGGCGTCGCCCTTCGGGTCGGCGGGGACGCCGTAGCCGGCGGCGGCGGGCCCGGGCTGGAACAGGAACCGGTAGCCGAGGAAGAGGCAGAACAGGTCGAGTACGACGGCGAGCGTGTAGGCGGTGACGGTCACGGTGGCCCCCTGTGAGTGTTTTCTAGCATCGCTAGGTACAAGAGCGAAGCTAGCAGAGCATCGACAGATTGGCTAGCGCTGCTAGAATTCCGTGCATGTCGATTCAGAACCGCCGGGAGCGGGAGCGGGCCGAACGGGAGCAGCTGATCGTGACGGCCGCACGGGAGCTCGCCGAGACGGAGGGCTGGGACTCGGTGACCACACGGCGCCTGGCCGCCGAGATCGAGTACAGCCAGCCGGTCCTGTACAGCCACTTCAAGGGCAAGGACGCGATCATGGCGGCGGTGGCCGTCCAGGGCTGCGCGGAACTGGCGACGGAGCTACGGGCGGCGCGCACGGCGGCGCGGGGCGCCGGGGAGGCGCTGGCGGCGGTGGCGGAGACGTACACGTCGTTCGGCCGCCGGCGCCCCGCGCTCTACGACGCGATGTTCACGTACCTGGTGGACCTGCCGTTCGCGACCCCCGAGGCCCCGGAGCCCCTGCAGGCCGCGTTCCGGGAGATCCTGCTGGCGGTGGAGCCGATCGCCATGACCGGCGACGACCCCGGCCTCCTGACCGAGACCTTCTGGGCGGCCCTGCACGGCCTGGTCACCCTGATGCGCAGCGGCCGCCTCCCGGAGGGGGGCCACGAGGAGAGGCTGAGGCTGCTGATCGCGCACTTCACCACTCCGTGACAGCTCGCGCCCCGTCTCGGGGCCGGGGCACTCCCGCCGCCCTGGGCCCGGAAGGGACCCGGCGTCCGTCACCCGGAGGCCCGCGGGCCGACCGCCCTCACTCGGCGGCCGGCAGGGCTGCGCGCGGCCGCTGCCACCCCCGCGAGCCCCGCGCCAGCAGCCACGCCGTCGTCTCCTCCGGCGGCATCGCGGCGGCGACCAGCCAGCCCTGGACGGCGTCGCATCCGAGGTCCCGCAGCCGTTCCCAGGTCTCGTCGTCCTCCACGCCCTCCGCGACCACCAGCAGGCCCAGCGAGTGGGCGAGATCGACCGTGCAGCGCACGATCTCCGCGTCCTCGTTGTCCACGGCCAGCCGGGCCACGAAGGACCGGTCGATCTTCAGCTCGCTCACCGGCAGCCGCCGCAGGTGCACCAACGACGAGTAACCCGTGCCGAAATCGTCCAGCGACATCTTCACGCCGTGCCCGGTCAGTCCCGCCAGGGTGTCGGCGGCCCGCTGCGGGTCCTCCAGCAGCACGTGCTCGGTTATCTCCAGTTGGAGGGCGCCCGCCGGGACCCCGTGCCGGGCCAGCCGCGCCGCCACCGAACCCGCGAAGCCCGGGGTGTGGACGTCACGCGGCGAGACGTTCACCGCCACCGGCACGCGCAGCCCCTGCGCCCGCCACCGGGCGACCTGGGCGAGCGCGGTCTCCAGGACGTACTCCGTCAGATGGGGCATCAGACCCGAGGACTCGGCGATCGCTATGAACTCGTCCGGCGGCACCTTGCCGCGCTCGGGGTGCACCCAGCGCACCAGCGCCTCCAGGCCGGCCACCTGCCCGTCGAAGCGCACCTTCGGCTGGTAGTGCAACTGCACCTCGTGGGCGTCCAGGGCGCGGCGCAGATCGCCCAGCAGCCCCAGCCGGTCGGGGGTGTTGGAGTCCCGCTTGGACTCGTACACCTCGACGCCCGTTCGGTCCCGCTTCGCCTGGTACATCGCCACGTCCGCCCGGCGCAGCATGCCCTCGGCGTCCAGCGCGTGGTCGGGGAAGACGGCGACGCCCGCGCTGGCCTCCAGGACGAGGGTGAGTCCGTCCAGGTCGAGCGGGGAGGAGAGGGCCGAGACCAGGCCGCGGGCGACCCGGGTCGCGGACGTCGTGGAGTCGGCGACCGGCAGTAACACCGCGAACTCGTCACCGCCGAGCCGGGCGGCCTCCGCACCGCGCGGCAGCGCGGCCCGCAGCCGGTCGGCTATCTGCAACAGCAGCCGGTCACCGGCGAGATGACCGAGCGTGTCATTGACCGAACGGAACCGGTCGAGGTCGATCAGCATGAGGGCGGAGCGGGCGCCGATGCGTTCCGCGTCGTCGAGGGCGGTCCAGATCCGCTCGAGGAGCCACTGCCGGTTGGGCAGTCCGGTCAGCGGGTCGCGCAGTTGCTCCTCCGCGCGGGCCCGGGCCATCCACAGGGTGGAGTCGAGGGCGACCAGCGGGATGGCGAACAGCGGCAGCAGCAGCGGCTGGGCGACGGCGACCACGCAGACCAGCGGGGCGATGCCGAGCAGCGCCACGGCGACCAGGCCCTGGCGCATCAGCGCGGTGCGCGCGACGGTGGGCAGCCCGCCGCCACGCGGCGTGTGCAGGTACCAGAGCAGGGCGCGGGTGACCGCGAGATAGGCCACCGCGACGAGGACGACCTCGGGGGCGGTGGCGACGCTCCAGCTGTCCGGGTTCCAGGGCGACTCGACGGTCGGCACCCGGCCGCACCCGCCCAGCACCAGCGCGCCGGCACCGATGCCGATGATGTCCACCGCGCCGTGCAGGACGCCCTGCCGCCAGCGGTGGCGCCGGGCTATACCGACCAGGACGACCACGGTGAGGCTGACCATGCCGGCCGGCACCCAGCCGTAGAGCAGCAGGACGGCGAGGGTCAGGGCGGCGCCGGAGCCGGTGCCGCCCCACCAGCGGGCGCGGCCGAGCAGCACCAGGTGGCCGACGATGATGCCCGTCAGTACGGCCAGCGACCAGCCGACCGTGCCGGACGGGAAGAGCGCGTGGTTGTCCGTGAAGGCACGGTAGAAGCCGGCACCGAGGGCCAGCGCGGCGATCCCGACGACCGCGGCGGGCAGCGCGGGCCAGGACAGTTGGCGTTCGTCCTCGTGGCCGGGCAGTCCGGGCGGCGGCTCCACGCCGGCCAGCGGCAGCGGGTCGCGCGCGTCCGTCGCGGCGCTCACTCCCGGCATGCCGATGCGCCGGTCGCTCCGTACCGTCCACCGAGTCCCCCGCCACACGCCCGCCCGGCGGCGCAGCGGCAGCCGCGCTTCCGGGGCGGCGCTCTCGGTCGGTTCCATTCCCGTCCCTCTCACAGCCGGCGGTGCCCACGCCATGCGGTCCGTGCCCTGCCGGAGCACGGCAATGCCCCGACCGCAGCTGGGCACGGCAGGTGCACGCCTCAACAGTAGGCCGCAGAAGGCTTCCACGGGCAGCGGTCGTCTACGGTTGCCCGATTGCGCCCTGGCCACCCGTATGCATCTGGTATGCGCCGAACGGGTGGCCTTCAACCGCTACTCCTCCACGGGAAGGGCGACTTCGGCCGCCGCGTCCGGTCCCTGCTCCAAAAGGACGACAAATCCGTCCTCGTTCAGCACCGGAACCTTCACCTGCATCGCCTTGTCGTACTTGGATCCGGGGTTGTCACCCACGACCACGAACGACGTCTTCTTGGACACCGAGCCGGTCACCTTGGCTCCGCGGCTCTGCAGGGCCTCCTTGGCGCCGTCCCGGGTGAAGTGCTCCAGGGTGCCGGTCACCACGACGGTGAGGCCCTCCAGCGGCCGCGGTCCCTCGTCCTCACCGCTCGACTCGTCCTCCAGCGGGACTCCAGCCGTCTTCCACTTCCGGATGATCTCGCGGTGCCACTCCTCGGCGAACCACTCCTTGAGCGCCTTCGCGATGATGCCGCCGACGCCGTCGATGTTCGACAGCTCCTCCTCGCCGGCCTGCTCGATGCGCTCGATGGAGCGGAACTCGCGGGCCAGCGCCTGCGCGGCGACGGGTCCGACATGCCGGATGGACAGTCCGTTGAGGAAGCGGGCGAGCGGGCGGGTCTTCGCCTCCTCGATCTTCTGCAGCAGGGCGAGGGTGTTCTTCTTGGGCTCGCCCTTCTGGTTGGCGAAGACCGTGACGACCTTCTCCTCACCGGTCTTGGGATCGCGCTTGGGCAGCCCGCTGTCGGGGTCCAGGACGTACGCCTTGATGGGCAGCAGCTTCTCGATGGTGAGGTCGAACAGGTCGCCCTCGTCGACGAGCGGCGGGTCGGCCGGCTCCAGCGGCCGGGTGAGCGCGGCCGCCGCGACCCCGCCGAAGTGCTCGATGTCCAGGCACTCGCGTCCCGCGAGGTAGGCGACACGCTCTCTCAACTGGGCGGGACAACCACGGGCGTTGGGGCACCGCAGATCGATGTCGCCCTCCTTCATGGCCCGCAGCGGTGTCCCGCACTCGGGGCACTCGGCCGGCATCACGAACTCCCGCTCGCTGCCGTCGCGCAGGTCGACGACCGGCCCGAGGATCTCCGGGATGACGTCACCCGCCTTGCGCAGCACCACCGTGTCGCCGATCAGCACGCCCTTGGCCTTGACGACCTCCTGGTTGTGCAGGGTGGCGAACTCCACCTCGCTGCCCGCCACCGTGACCGGCTCGACCTGGGCGTAGGGGGTGACCCGCCCGGTGCGGCCGACACCCACCTTGATGTCGACGAGCCTGGTGTTGACCTCCTCCGGCGCGTACTTGTACGCGATCGCCCAGCGCGGGGCCCGGGCCGTGGAGCCGAGACGCCCCTGCAGGCGGATCTCGTCGAGCTTGACGACGACGCCGTCGATCTCGTGCTCCACGGAGTGCCTGTTCTCGCCGTAGTGGGCGATGAACTCCCGGACGCCGTCGAGGCCGTCGACCACCCGGTTGTGCGGGGAGGTGGGCAGGCCCCAGGTCTTCAGCAGGTGGTAGCCCTCGGAGAGCCGGTCCAGGCCCTCGTAGCCCTCCAGGACGCCGATCCCGTGGACGACCATGTGCAGGGGGCGGGAGGCGGTGACGCGCGGGTCCTTCTGGCGCAGCGAACCGGCCGCCGCGTTGCGCGGGTTGGCGAACGGCTTGTCACCGGCGGCGACCAGGCGTTCGTTGAGCTCGGCGAACTTCTCCATCGGGAAGTAGACCTCGCCGCGGATCTCCACCACGTCGGGGACGCGGTCGCCGTGCAGCCGGTCCGGGATCTCCGCGATCGTACGGACGTTGAGCGTGATGTCGTCACCGGTGCGGCCGTCGCCGCGGGTGGCCGCCCGGGTGAGGCGGCCCTGCTCGTAGGTGAGGTTGACGGCGAGTCCGTCGACCTTCAGCTCGCACAGGAAGTGGTACTCCTGGTCGCCCAGTTCGCGGTGGATCCGCTCGACCCAGGCGGCGAGGTCCTCGTCGTTGAACGTGTTGTCCAGCGACATCATCCGCGAGCGGTGCTCGACCGCCGTGAACTCCGTCTCGTAGGACCCCGCGACCTTCTGGGTCGGCGAGTCGGGAGTGCGCAGCTCGGGGTGGAGCTCCTCCAGCTCCTCGAGCGCCCTGAGGAGCCTGTCGAACTCCGCGTCGCTGATGACGGGAGCGTCCTTCGCGTAGTACCGGAAGCGGTGCTCCTCGATCTGCTCGGCGAGCCGCGCGTGCTTCTCCCGTGCCTCGGCGGGCACTGCCGTCTCCGCCTGCTGCTTGTCGCCGGCCACCGTTTTCCTCCCGTTACTCTGGGTTGTCCGCGAGTGATCTCGCCGCCCGGACGCAGTGGGCGAGCGCCTGCCGGGCGTACGCGGGAGAAGCACCCGCGAGCCCGCACGCCGGGGTGACCGTCACGGCCTCCGCGAGAAGCCCTGGTTGCAGCCCCAGCCTGCGCCACAGCGTCCTGACACCCATGACGCTACCGGCAGGGTCTGACAATGCCGTGTCCGTGCCCGGCACGACACCGGCGAACAGCCGGGTACCCCCCTCCACGGCCTCGCCGATCGCGTCCTCGTCACGTTCGGTGAGGAGCGAGAAGTCGAAGGAGACCGCGGCGGCCCCGGCGCGGCGCAGCAGCGCGAAGGGGACGTCGGGGGCGCAGGAGTGGACGGCCACCGGGCCGCCGGCCTGGACCCCGATGACGTCCCGCAGCGTCGACTCGACGACCTGCCGGTCCACCGCCCGGTGGGTGCGGTAGCCGCTGGCCGACCTCACCTGCCCGCGCAGCACGGCGGTGAGGGACGGCTCGTCGAGCTGCAGGACGAGCCGGGCGCCCGGGATGCGGCGGCGGACCTCGGCGAGGTGCAGGCGCAGCCCCTCGGCGAGGGACGCGGCGAGGTCGCGGCAGGCACCGGGGTCCGAGAGTGCCACTTCGCCGTTGCGCAGTTCCAGGGCGGCGGCGAGGGTCCAGGGGCCGACCGCCTGGACCTTGAGCGGGCCCTCGTAGTCCTGGGTGAACTCCTCCAGCGCGTCCAGGTCCTCCCCCAGCCAGGAGACGGCCCGCCGGGTGTCCCGGCCCGGCCGGTCGCCGAGCCGCCAGCCGCTGGGCTCCACGCGCGCGTACAGCTCGACCAGCAGCCCCGCGGTGCGGCCGATCATGTCGGCGCCGGGTCCGCGGGCGGGCAGTTCGGGCAGGAAGGGGAAATCCTCGAAGCTGCCGGTCGCGGTCTTGGCGGCCTCGCGGGCGTCGGTGCCCGGGAGCGAGCCGATGGCTGTCGCGGAGCCGAAGGAGGGGGTTGCGTTCACGTGGGAAGCCTAGGGTCGGTGACCGGCGGGGGTGCGACGGTTCTTCGTTCAAGTGCGGGCTCGTGGGGGCTGGTCGCGCAGTTCCCCGCGCCCCTTACGGGACGCCCCGCCACGGGACGCCCCTCCGCGGGGCGCCTGATCAGGCGCCCGGCCGGACCGTCAGGTCGTTGATCTCCGCGTCCCTCGGGAGGTCCAGGGCCGTGAGGATCGTGGTCGCCACCGACTCCGGGTCGATCCACTTCGCCGGGTCGTACTCCTTGCCCTCCTGCTGGTGGACCTTGGCCTGCATCGGGCTCGCGGTGCGGCCGGGGTAGACCGAGGTGACCCGGACGCCGTTGCCGTGCTCCTCCTGCCGGAGTGCGTCGGCGAGCGCCTTGAGGCCGTGCTTGGACGCCGCGTACGCCGACCAGCCCGCGTTGGCGTTCAGGCCGGCGCCCGAGTTCACGAACAGCACATGGCCGCGGGCGGCGCGCAGTTGCGGCAGGAAGTGGCGGGTCAGCTCGGCCGGCGCGACCAGGTTGACGTTGAGCTGGTGACGCCAGGACTTCGGGGTCAGCTCGCCGATGCCGCCGAGGTCGACCACGCCCGCGACGTGCAGCAGGGAGTCGATCCGGTCCGGCAGTGTCTGGTGGGAGAAGGCCCAGGAGAGCTTGTCCGGGTCCGCCAGGTCGCCCACCAGGGTGTGGGCGCCGGGGAACTCGGCGGAGAGTTCCTTCGCGCGGCCCGCGTCGCGCGCGTGCAGGACGAGTTCGTCCCCGCGCGCGTGCAGACGGCGGGCCACGGCGGCGCCGATACCGGAACCGGCGCCGGTGATCACATGAGTTGCCATGGGGGCCATGCTCGCATCAGTCGGCGGCCCGGTTCGCCTCCAGGTAGGAGAGCGCGTCGGCGGGTTCGGCGGCGAAGTGCATCAGCTCCGCCAGGGGCCGGGGCAGGAAGCCCTCCGCCTCCATGCGGCGGAACTGCTCCTCCAGGCCGTCGTAGAACCCGGCGGTGTTCAGCAGGACGACCGGCTTGTCCGTGCGGCCGTGCTTCTTCAGCTCCAGGATCTCGGTGGCCTCGTCCAGGGTGCCGGTACCGCCGACCATGATCACCACGGCGTCGGCCTTCTCCAGCAGCAGCCGCTTGCGCTCGGCGAGGTCGGCGGCGATCACCATCTCGTCGGCGCCGGGGCGCGCCTTGTTGGCGAGGAACTCCACGGAGACGCCCAGCAGCCTGCCGCCGGCTTCGTGGACACCGTCCGCGACGACCTTCATCAGGCCGGTGTCGGAGCCGCCCCAGACCAGGGTGTGGCCGCCCTTGCCGACCAGTTCGCCGAAGGCGCGGGCCGGCCTGGTGTAGCGCTCGTCCAGGTCGGCGGCGGAGAGGAAGACACAGATTCGCATGGGGCCAGCGTAGGCGTGGGCGGACCGTGTCCTCCGTTCGGTGCCTGCTCGCCCGCCCCGGGAACAACCGGGCGGCCGCCGCTGTCATCCCTGTATGGCCTCTGGACACACGATCACCATCGAGAAGAGCGACCGGCACGTGCGCGTGGTGCACGGCGACGCCGTACTGGCCGAGAGCGACCGGCCGCTGGTCCTGCGCGAGACCGGGAGTCCCGTGCGCTACTACATCCCCGCGGAGGACGTCCGCCTGGACCTCCTCACGCCCTCCGAGACCCACACCGTGTGCCCCTTCAAGGGCACCGCCTCCTACTGGTCCCTGCCGGACGCGCCGGACCTGGTGTGGGCCTACCCCGACCCCAGGTCCGACGTCGCCGAGATCAAGGACCACCTCTGCTTCTACGAGGTGGAGGTCACCGGCTGACCCGCGGCCCGTGCCCGTTCAGGCGCGGGCCACGTCCGCGGCACGGACCGTCGAGGCGATCGTCGCGGAGCCGACCACACGCGTGTCGTCGTACAGGACGATCGCCTGGCCGGGTGCGACGCCGCGGACCGGCTCGGTGAACGTGACGCGCAGCTCGCCGTCGACCAGTTCCGCGCCCACCTCGGTCTCGCCGCCGTGGGCCCGGAGCTGGGCGGTGTAGCGGGCCGGGCCCGCGGGAGCGGTGCCGCACCAGCGGGGCCTGATCGCGGTCAGCGCGCTGACGTCCAGGGCGGCGGCCGGGCCGACCGTCACCGTGTTGTCGACGGGCGAGATGTCGAGGACGTAGCGCGGCTTGCCGTCGGCCGCCGGGGTGCCGATGCGCAGTCCCTTGCGCTGCCCGATGGTGAAGCCGAAGGCGCCCTCGTGGGTGCCGACCTTGGCACCGGACTCGTCGACGATGTCGCCCTCGGCCTTGCCGAGCCGGCGGGCGAGGAAGCCCTGGGTGTCGCCGTCGGCGATGAAGCAGATGTCGTGCGAGTCGGGCTTCTTGGCGACCGCGAGGCCACGGCGCTCGGCCTCGGCGCGGATCTCGTCCTTGGTCGTCAGCGTGTCGCCGAGCGGGAAGAGGGCGTGGGCGAGCTGCCGCTCGTCCAGGACGCCGAGGACGTAGGACTGGTCCTTGGCCATGTCGGAGGCGCGGTGCAGCTCGCGGGACCCGTCGGGGAGCGTCACGACCTTCGCGTAGTGGCCGGTGCAGACCGCGTCGAACCCCAGGGCGAGGGCCTTGTCGAGCAGGGCCGCGAACTTGATCTTCTCGTTGCAGCGCAGGCACGGGTTGGGGGTGCGTCCGGCCTCGTACTCCGCGACGAAGTCCTCCACGACGTCCTCGCGGAAACGGTCGGCGAGGTCCCAGACGTAGAACGGGATGCCGATGACGTCGGCGGCTCGGCGGGCGTCGCGGGAGTCCTCGATGGTGCAACAGCCCCGCGCGCCCGTGCGGAAGGATTGGGGGTTCGCGGAGAGCGCGAGGTGGACGCCGGTGACGTCGTGGCCGGCCTCCGCCGCGCGGGCGGCGGCGACGGCGGAGTCCACGCCGCCCGACATGGCGGCGAGGACGCGGAGGGGGCGGGTGCGCTGCGGGGTGTCAGTCATAACCCCTCCAGGGTACGGGGGCGCGGGAACCGGGGCCCCCGGGTATCCGTTGGGGATCACATGGGGGCGGAGACTGGTGACGGGGACCGGCGGATCGGGCGGCGGGCACTGCTGGTCGGCGGGGCGGCGGCGGCCGTGGGCACCGCGGTACTGACCAAGGACGAGCTGACGCGGCTGTACTGGCGGCTGCCCGGGGTGCGCAAGGCCCGGGTGGCGGGCGCGGTGGACTTCAGGGGCGCGCGCTGGGTGGCCGCGTCGCCCGCGAACTACCGGACGGCGAACCGGCCGGACGACTACCGGATCGACCGGGTGGTCGTCCACGTCACCCAGGGCGGCTACGCGAGCGCGGTGAAGGTCTTCCAGGACCCGGCGCACGAGGCGGCGGCGCACTACATCGTGCGCAAGGACGGGCGGATCACGCAGCTGGTCCGCGAGCTGGACGTGGCGTTCCATGCGGGCAACCGGTCGTACAACGAGCGCAGTGTCGGCATCGAGCACGAGGGCTTCGTGGACCGGCCGCAGGACTTCACCGCCGCGATGTACGCGGCCTCGGCGCGGCTGACGGCCGCGATATGCCGGCGGTACGGCATGCCGCCGGACCGGGAGCACGTGATCGGTCACGTCGAGGTGCCGGGGACGGACCACACCGACCCGGGTGAGCACTGGGACTGGGACCGCTACCTGGGGCTGGTCCGGCGGGCCGGACGGTCCTGAGCCTGTCCGGCGGGCCGGACGGTCCTGAGACCGGCTTCCGGGAGGGCCGCCCGCGGGGCGCGGACGCCGGCGGCGGCCGCTCGGCCGGGGCCCGCCCGGCTCAGCTCAGCCCGGCGGCCCTGGCCCGCTCCACCGCCGGGCCGATCGCCTTGCCGACCGCCTCCACGTCGGCCTGGGTGGAGGTGTGGCCGAGGGAGAAGCGCAGGGTGCCGCGGGCCAGGTCCGCGTCGACCCCGGTGGCCAGCAGGACGTGGCTGGGCTGCGCCACTCCGGCCGTGCACGCGGAGCCCGTCGAGCATTCGATGCCCTGGGCGTCGAGCAGCAGGAGCAGCGAGTCGCCCTCGCAGCCCGGGAAGGTGAAGTGCGCGTTGGCCGGGAGGCGGTCCACCGGGTCGCCGCCGAGGACGGCGTCCGGCACGGCGGTGCGCACCGCGTCGACCAACTGGTCGCGCAGGGCGCCGATCTCCCGGGCGAACCACTCGCGGCGTCCGACGGCCAGGTCCGCCGCGACGGCGAAGGAGGCGATCGCGGGGACGTCCAGGGTGCCCGAACGCACGTGCCGCTCCTGGCCGCCGCCGTGCAGGACGGGTACGGGGGTGTGCTCGCGGCCGAGGAGCAGGGCGCCGATGCCGTACGGGCCGCCGACCTTGTGGCCGGAGACGGTCATCGCGGCGAGGCCGGAGGCGGCGAAGTCCACCGGGGTCTGACCGACGGCCTGGACCGCGTCGGAGTGCAGGGGGATGCCGAACTCGCCCGCGACGTCGGCGAGTTCACGGATCGGCAGGATCGTTCCGATCTCGTTGTTGGCCCACATGACGGTGGCGAGGGCCACGTCGTCGGGGTTGCGGGCGATCGCCTCGCGCAGCACCTCGGGACGGACCCTGCCGTGGGTGTCCACCGGGAGGTACTCCACGGTCGCCCCCTCGTGCTCGCCCAGCCAGTGGACCGCGTCGAGCACCGCGTGGTGTTCGACCGGGCTGGACAGGACACGGGTCCGGGCGGGGTCGGCGTCGCGGCGGGACCAGTAGAGGCCCTTGACCGCGAGGTTGTCGGCCTCGGTGCCGCCGGCGGTGAAGACGACCTCGCTGGGGCGGGCGCCGAGCGCCGCCGCGAGGGTCTCCCTCGATTCCTCGACCGTGCGGCGGGCCTTGCGGCCGGAGGCGTGCAGGGAGGACGCGTTGCCGCTGACGCGGAGGGCGGCGGTGAGTGCTTCCACCGCTTCCGGGAGCATCGGGGTGGTGGCGGCGTGGTCGAGGTAGGCCATGATGGCGTCGATTCTACGGGGGCTTCGCCGCCGGGCCGAGGGTACCGGGGGTCGACTCGGCCGGTGGGCACCGCCGGCCGTGCGGGGCCGGTCGCGCGGTTCCCCTCACCCCGTCGGGGCGCCGTTCTACAGGCTCCAGGAGACGGTGTTCGAGATCTCCATAGCGATGCCCAGGACCGCCAGGTCCGACACGCCCAGGGCGAGGCCGAGGTACGCGCGGCCCTTGCGGGCGGTGCCGCGCCACAGGGACACCAGGGCCAGGACGATCGCGATCGGGCCCAGGAAGAGGTTCAGGGCGAGGAGGCCGAGAAGGCCGAGGATGAAGGACGCCACGGCCATGCCGTCGGCGTCGCGGGTACGGGGTCGCGGCCCGGTGGTCGCGGCCGGGGCGGTGAGGTGCAGCATGCTCAGCTCCTGGAAGTCGTGACGGACGGTCAGTTGGCCGAGGCGCGGCGTCGGCGGGAGACGCGCTCGCGGAGCGCGAAGACGGCCAGCCAGACGACGATCACGGCGGCGAGTCCTGCGGTGACGCCGAGCGGCGCGTGGGCCACGGTGCCCAGCACCACGCCGAGCAGCATGAGTGCGGCGACGAGGAACAGCATGGGATTCGATCCCCCCTCCGTTAAGTTTGGGTGAACGGTTGTAGTAACAGTTGTTCACTGACTTCGAGTCTAGCAACTCCGGCGGCTTTCCAATTCCAGAGAACAGTTGTTTACTGGATGACATGAGTCACACCCTCGGCATCCGACAGGCGCAGAAGCAGAAGACCCGCCAGGCCTTCCTGGACGCGGCGCTGGGACTGCTGGAGGAACAGAGCCTGAGCAGTCTCGGGCTGCGCGAGGTCACGCGGGCCGTAGGCGTCGCCCCCACCGCCTTCTACCGGCACTTCCGTTCCACCGCCGACCTGGGCGTCGCCCTGGTCGACGAGGCGCTCGGCAGCCTGCACGCGATGGTCGCCACCACCGTCTCCGCACCCGGCCCGGAGCGCATCACCCGGGCCGTGCGGCTGATCGCCGACCATGTGGCCGCGAACCCGGCGCACGTCCGCTTCATCGCCCGGGAGCGGCACGGCGGCGTACAGCCGGTGCGCGAGGCCATCCGGGAGCAGCTGGCCCGGTTCGCCGAGGAGGTCGGGTCCGAGCTGGCCGGGGATCCGGAGGCCGCCGGATGGAACGACGAGGACCTGCTGATGCTCGCCCACCTCTACGTGGACCAGATGCTCATCACCGCGTCGCTGTTCCTGGAGACCCTGGAGTCACCGGAGCCCTCGGAGGCGGAGCGCGAGCGGGTCACCCAGCTCGCCGCCCGCCAGATGCGGCTGATCAGCCTCGGCCGGCAGCACTGGCTGGACTAGGCGCGCTCCGGCACCGGCCGCGGCGGCGGGCACACGTCCTCCCGGCGGTCACGCTTCACGCTGCGGTCACGGATCACCCGCGGCCACAGCTGACCCGGCCGTCACGGCTCACCCGCCGGTCGGCAGCCCCCGCGACAGAAGGGCGGGGCCGGGCGGAGGCGTCAGCCGAGCCGGACGCGGGCCAACTGCCGTGACTGGGCGACCAGCCGGTCGGCGCTGTCCCAGACCTCCGCGTCCTCCTCCAGGAAGCCGCCGGCCAGGTTGCGGGTGGTGATGGAGACGCGCAGCGGTCCGGGAGCGGGGCGGTGGCGGACGTGGACGGTGAGTTCGACCGTGGGAACCCAGCCCTTGAGGCCGATCTCGAAGGCGGTGGGCGGCAGCGCGTCGACCGCCAGGAGCAGCGCGAGGGGGTCGGCGTCCCGGCCGTCCGCGAGCCCGAACCAGGAGCGCATCTCGCCCCGGCCGGAGGGGGCACCGAGGGCCCAGCCCAGGGTCGACGGGTCCAGCTTGAGCATCAGGCGCTCGGTGATGGCGGAGCTGCCGTCGACCGGCGCGGGGCCGTCCTCGGGACCGAAGCACTGGTCCATGGGCGGGATGGCGGGCGGGGTCGCCGTGGTGCGGACGTCGTCGGGGAGGGCGGCGAGGTCGCCGTAGGAGGCGAGGACGCGGATGCGTTCGACCTCGTTGCCGTCGCCGTCGTACTGGAAGAGCGAGGCCTGTCCGGTGGAGAGGGTGCGGCCGGTGCGGACGGTGTCCGTGCGGATCACGGCCGGGCCCGGCTGGGACGCGGTCAGGTAGTGCGCGGAGATGGTGAACGGGTCCGGATGCGGCAGCGTGTCCGCGAGGGCCCGGCCGAGGACGGCCAGCAGATAGCCGCCGTTGACGGCGCTGATGATGGTCCAGCCGGCCGAGAGGTCGATGTCGTAGACCCCGGGCTCGCGCCGGGTGACCGCGGTGTCGCGGTCGAACTCGCTGTCGCCGATCACGGCCCGCGTGGAAGCTGCTTCTGGCATGTCTGAACAGTACACAGAGTTCATTACTAAGCGGTAGCTTTTGTGACGCACGCACCAGCGGCCCACCGGTAAGGGATCCCCCCGCCGGGTGAGGTTCCGGCAATTTCTAGGTAAGTGTCCGGACACGTCCGTAACCCGGAGCCGCGAATTCCCCTCTATGAGGGCATGAGCCTCACCGGGACTCCGTTCCTCTACACGACCATCGTCCTGTCCGTGGTCGCCCTCATAATCCCGCTCGTCCTGTGGTCGAGGATGCGGGGCCCCCGGGCCGTGCGTGCGGCGGCCCGGGTCCTGATGCTGCTGTTCGCACAGGCCACCGCGGTGACGCTGATCTTCGTCCTGGTCAACAACCAGAACAACCTGTACGACAACTGGGCCGACCTGCTCGGTACCGGTGACCACGTCCAGCAGGCCGCGAACCTCGGCCGGGACGGCACCGGCGGCATAGCGCTGAAACGGTTGCCCAAGGTGAGGCAGAACTTCACGGCCGCGGACGGACCGGCCATGCACGCGGCCGGCGGGGTCCGGGTCACCCAGCTCAGCGGCCGGGTCTCGGGCGTCGACGCCGAGGTCTACGTCTGGCTGCCGCCCCAGTACGACCAGCCGGGCTACCGCAACCACAGGTTCCCGGTGGTGGAGCTGCTGCCCGGCTATCCCGGCTCCGCCAAGGCCTGGTTCGGCTCCCTGAAGGTGCACGAGCAACTGGAGCCGCTGATGCGCAGCGGCAGGGTCGCCCCGTTCATCCTCGTGGCGCCGCGCACCAACCTGCTGGCCGGCGTGGACACCGGCTGCGCCAACATCCCGGGCACGGTCAACGCGGACAGCTGGCTCAGCATCGACGTGCCGAAGATGGTGACCGACAACTTCCGGGCCGCCGCGGCGCCCGCGAACTGGGCGGTGGCCGGGTACTCGGCGGGCGCGCACTGCGCGGTCAAGCTGGCCGTCGCCCACCCGGACCGCTACCGGGCCGCGGTCAGCCTGTCCGGATACAACGACCCGATCGGCGAACGCAATTCGCTGGCCTCGCAGAGCGTGAGCCTGCGCGAGCGGAACAACCCCTACCTGCTGCTGAGGAAGGCGGCCGAACCTCCCCGGATCGCCCTCTACCTCTCCGGCGAGTCCGGCGACGGCTACCAGGCGGGCGTGGCGCTCGGACAGGTCGCGAAGGCACCGACCACCGTGCACGTGGTCTTCCTGCCGCGCAGCGCCGGCGGTCACAACATGGCGCTGTGGCGGCCCCAGGTACCGTCCGTCTTCGAGTGGCTGACGGTGAACATGGGCCAGAGCAGGCCCCGGACCGGGGCTACTCCTCGCGAACCGTCGTCCGCCGGTTCCACGCACGCGGCGCTCGCCAGTGGAACCGCATCGCGAGCAGACGCAGCACGAAGGCGGTGACGACCGCGAGTCCGCTGGTGAGCGGGGTCAGCGCGTCGTAGCGGATGCACACGGCCACCAGGGTGGCCCCGACGATCGCCGGTACCGCGTACAGGTCGCGGTCCCAGCGCAGCAGCGAGGGGACCTCGTTGGCGAGTACGTCCCTGAGCACACCGCCGCCGACCGCGGTGGCGAGCCCCAGGGCGACCGAGGAGGTCAGGTTCAGGCCGTAGGAGTACGCCTTCGTCGTGCCGGTCACGCAGAACAGGCCGAGGCCGGCCGCGTCGAAGACCAGCACGGCCGACTGGATGCGTTCGACGTGCGGGTGCAGGAAGAACACCACGAGCGCGGTGAGCAGCGGGGTGATGAAGTAGCCGAGGTCCGTGAAGGCGGCCGGGGGCACCGCCCCGATGATCACGTCCCGGAAGATCCCTCCGCCCAGCGCGGTGACCTCGGCGAGCACGGCGATGCCGAAGACGTCGAAGTTCTTGCGGACGGCCAGCAGCGCGCCGGAGATCGCGAACACGAAGATGCCGATGACATCGAGCGTGTGCTGGACGGAGGGAGAGAAGAGTTGCTGGAGCTGCACCCTGACATTGTGACCTGTCAGGGTGCGGAGACCTTACGAAGCCAGGCTCACAGGGCCGGCTTGCCCTTGGTGTACAGCCAGGTCTGGAACAGGCCGTCCAGCTGCTGCCCGGAGATCTTCTCCGCGAGCCGGACGAAGTCGGCGGTGTCGGCGTTGCCGTAGCGGTGCAGCTTCGTCCAGGCGGGCAGGAGCTTGAAGAACGCGGTGTCCCCGATGCGTTCGCGCAGCATCTGCAGGGTCATCGCGCCGCGCTGGTAGACCGCCGAGGCGAACATCGTGTCGCGCTGCGGGTCGGCGACGACGGTCTGCCAGAAGGCGTTGTCCGCGCCGCGCGCGTTGTAGTTGGCCAGGAAGGTGTCGTGGGCCGTGCTGGTGCCCTGGTGCTCGGCCCACAGCCACTGGGCGTAGGTGGCGAAGCCCTCGTTGAGCCAGACGTCCTTCCACTGCGCCACGCTCACCGAGTCGCCGAACCACTGGTGGGCCAGCTCGTGCACGATCGTCGTCTCGTTGCGCACCGCCGAGTAGACCGGCTTGCTCTGCACCTCCAGCGAGAACCCGGCCTCCGGCATGTCGTCGACGATCGCGCCGGTCTCCTCGAAGGGGTACGGCCCGAAGAGCTTGGACCAGTAGTCGGTGGCGGCGGCCGTCACGGCGTACACGTCGACGCTGTTGCTGTTCGCGAGCACCGGGTCGATGGCGACGTAGACCGGGATGCCGGAGGGTGTCCGCCCCGTCCGCACGTCGAACTTCCCGATCGTGGCGGTGGCGAGATAGGTGGCCATGGGCCTGTTCTCACGCCAGTGCGTGTACGTCGAGGCGCCCTTGTCGTACGTCGAGACCAGCCGGCCGTTGGAGACGCCGGTCAGACCCTTGGGGGCCTTGATCCGGATGTCGTAGGTGGCCTTGTCGGAGGGGTGGTCGCTGGACGGGAACCAGCTGGAGGCGGCGTTGGGTTCGCAGGCGACGAAGACGCCGTCGGTGGTCTTCATCCAGCCGTACTCGGAGCCGAAGACGATGGGGCCGCTGAGCGGCTCGGGTATCCCGCCGTAGGTGACGGAGACGGTGAACTCGCGGCCCTTGCGGAGCGCGTCCCGCGGCGTGATGGTGATCTCGTCGCCGGTGCGCGTGAACCGGGCCCGCCTGCCGTCCACTTCGACGCGCGTGACCTCCAGTTTCTGCAGGTCGAGATCGAAGGAGGAGAGGTTCTGGGTGGCCCGCGCGGTGAGGGTCGTACGGCCGTCGAGACGGTCGGTGTCCGGGTTGTAGGCCACGTCGAGGTCGTAGTGGCGGGCGTCGAAGCCGCCGTTGCCGAGCTGCGGGAAGTAGGGGTCGCCGATGCCCGGGGCGCCCTGGGTGGGGGCGGGGGCGGCCGCTATGACAAGAAAAGAGGCCGCCGCGGTCGCGAGGGCCCCTAAACGTGCCGAACGGGAGAATTTCACGAGTCGTCCCTTTCGAACTTGTGCCGACAAGCCGGACAGGGTCGACTGTGCAGGCTCCCCTCAGGTCATGCCCATGACTTTGCCAACTTGTCATGCGCCACCTGCGGGTTGACTCCTGGCCCCGCGCCCCGCGCGTTCCTCGTCAGGTACGAAAAAGTACCGGCAGGGTGGGCCCCTGCCGGTACTCTCACGTGTCGCGCTTCGGCGAGCGGTCAGTCCTGCTTGCCGGTCGGCTCCTGGCCCGCGCCCTCGGAGGACTCGGACTTCCCGGATTCCTCGGAAGTCCCGGAAGCCGCCTCAGAGGTCTCGGAAACCTCCCCGGAGGTCTCGGAAACCTCCTCGGAGGTCTGGGAAACCTCCTCGGAGGTCTCGGAAACCTCCTCGGTGGTCTCCGCGGCCTCGGCCGACTCGGTCCGCTCGGCGGTCCCGGCGACTTCCGCCGCCACCGCCGCCGACGTCTCCGCGGACTCCGCCAGCACCTCGTCGGCGACCAGTTCGGCCGCCTCCTTGGCGACGGTCAGCAGCACCGTGTCCTGCGGAGCCTGGTCCTCGAAGCCCTCCGGGTGGTGGCAGGCGACCCGCTGGCCGGGACGGAGCTCCACGAGCGCCGGCTCCGTCGTCTTGCAGATCGCCGTCGCCTTCCAGCACCGGGTGTGGAAGCGGCAGCCGGACGGCGGCGCGATCGGCGACGGGACGTCACCGCGGAGCAGGATGCGCTCGCTCTTCTGGCCCCTGCGCTTCGGGTCCGGAACCGGCACCGCCGACATCAGGGCCTTGGTGTACGGGTGCATCGGCGACTCGTACAGCTTGGTGCTGTCGGCGAGTTCGACGATCTTGCCCAGGTACATCACCGCGACCCGGTCCGAGACGTGCCGGACGACCGACAGGTCGTGAGCGATGATCACGTACGTCAGGCCGAGCTCCTCCTGGAGGTCGTCCATGAGGTTCACGACCTGCGCCTGGATCGAGACGTCCAGGGCGGAGACGGGCTCGTCCGCGACCACCAGCTTCGGCTTCAGGGCCAGCGCGCGGGCGATGCCGATGCGCTGGCGCTGACCGCCGGAGAACTCGTGCGGGTAGCGGTTGTAGTGCTCGGGGCTCAGACCCACCAGCTCCAGGAGGCGCTGGACCTCCTTCTTGACCCCGCCCTCCGGCTCCACGTTCTGCAGCCGGAACGGCGCGGAGACGATCGAGCCGATGGTGTGCCGGGGGTTCAGGGAGCCGTACGGGTCCTGGAAGATCATCTGGATGTCGCGGCGCAGCGGACGCATCTTCGAGGTGGACAGGTGCGTGATGTCCTGCCCCTCGAAGGTGACCTTGCCGCCGGTCGGGTCCTGGAGCCGGGTGATGACCCGGCCCATGGTCGACTTGCCGCAGCCCGACTCGCCGACCACGCCGAGGGTCTCGCCCTTGCGCACCTCGAAGTCGATGCCGTCGACGGCCTTCACCGCGCCGACCTGCCGCTGCAGGATGCCCTTCTTGATCGGGAAGTGCTTCTGCAGGCCTTCGACCCTCAGCAGCACGTCACGATCCGACGAGGGCGACGCCTGCTGCGGGATGACGGCGTCATCGGTCTTGTTCGTGTCGCTCACAGCTTCGGCGCAATCTCTTCGGTCCAGATCCGCGTACGGTCCTCGGCCGAGAGGTGGCAGGCGGACCAGTGGCCGCCGTCGACCTGCTGCAGCTCGGGACGGACCGTGCGGGTGACGTTCCCCTTGGGAAGGTCCGCGTACGGGCAACGCGGGTGGAAGGCGCAGCCCGAGGGGACGTTGATGAGGCTCGGCGGCTGACCCTTGACCGGGATGAGCCGGTCGGAGGTCTCCCGGTCGATGCGCGGCATCGAGCCCAGCAGGCCCCAGGTGTAGGGGTGCTGCGGCTTCTCGAAGATCTCGTCGACAGGACCCCGCTCCACACACCGGCCGCCGTACATCACCAGGACGTCGTCGGCGATCTCGGCGACCACACCGAGATCGTGGGTGATGAGGATGACCGCGGAGCCGAACTCCTTCTGGAGATCGCGGATCAGGTCGAGGATCTGTGCCTGGACCGTCACGTCGAGCGCGGTGGTCGGCTCGTCCGCGATGAGCAGCTCGGGGTTGTTGACCAGGGCCATGGCGATCATGGCGCGCTGGCGCATACCGCCGGAGAACTCGTGCGGGTAGCCGTCGATGCGCTTGGCCGGCTCGGGGATCCCCACCCGGTCGAGCATCTCGATGGCGCGGGTCCGGGCCACCTTCTTGGTGACGTTGTGGTGCACCCGGTACGCCTCGACGATCTGGTCGCCGACCTTGTAGTAGGGGTGCATCGCGGACAGCGGATCCTGGAAGATCATCGCCATCTCGCGGCCACGCAGCCGGCGCACCTCGTCCGGGGACGCGCTCACCAGCTCCTTGCCGCCCAGCCAGATCTCGCCGGACATCCGGACGTTCTTGCCACGGGCGCCGAGCCGGTGCAGGCCCATGACGGCCAGCGAGGTGACGGACTTGCCGGAGCCGGACTCGCCGACGATGGAGAGGGTCTTGCCCTTCTCCAGCGAGAAGCTGAGGCCGTCGACGGACTTGACGATGCCGTCGTCCGTCGGGAAGTGCACCTTGAGGTCCCGGACCTCGAGGAATGCCTCGGGCGTGTGGGTCGGCGTGGGCTCGCCCACGGCCGCGCCGGTCTTGGAGAGTTCGGTCACGAGAGCCTCACCCGCGGGTCGGCGGATGCGTAGAGCAGGTCCACCAGGAGATTTGCGATGACGACGAAGAACGCGGCGAGCAGGGTCACGCCCAGGATCGGCGGCAGGTCGTTGTCGTCGATGGCCTGCACCGCGTACTGGCCGATGCCGTGCAGCGAGAACACGGTCTCGGTGATCACCGCGCCGCCCAGCAGCAGACCGAGGTCCATGCCGAAGACGGTGATGATCGGGGTGAGCGCGGCGCGCAGTCCGTGCCGGACCACGACCTTGCGCTCGCGCAGGCCCTTGGCGCGGGCCGTGCGGATGTAGTCCTCGTTCATCGTCTCCAGCATGCCCGAGCGGGTGAGCCGCGCGTAGATGGCCGAATACAGGAGAGCCAGCGAGCACCAGGCGGGGATGAGCGTGTTGGCCCACTGCGCCGGGTTCTCGGTCAACGGGACGTATGTCCGGCCGAAGATCGGCCATTGGTACGTGAAGAGCAGGATCGCCAGGTTGCCCGTGAAGAACATGGGCAGCGAGACGCCGGCCAGGGCCACACCCATGAAGGTGCGGTCGAAGAAGGAGCGCGGCTTCAGCGCGGAGACCACGCCGATCGCCACACCCGAGACCAGCCACAGCACCGCGGCACCGAGGGCCAGCGACAGGGTCACCGGCATGCGGTTGGTCAGCTGCGGCCAGACGGCCTGGTGGGTCTTGAAGGAGTAGCCGAAGCACGGCGCGTTGCAGTGCACCGTGGACGGGCCCAGATCATAGGTGGCGCCGGAGACGATCCCCTTGATGAAGTGCCAGTACTGGACGTAGACGGGCTGGTCCAGACCGAGGTTGTGCTTGACCGCGACGATGTCCGCCTTCGACGGGCTCTTGCCGATGTACTGCTGTGCCAACTGATCGGCGGTCTGCCCGGCGAGCCGCGGCAGCACGAAGAAGATGGCGAAGGTGACCGCGGAGACGACCAGCAGCAGGATCACCGCTGCGAGCGTCCGACGGAGGATGTACGAGATCACGGGGATCGGCGCTGGTGCCCGCGGGCCTCTCGGCCCGCGGGCACCAATGCCTTCACCTGCCTTCCGGGGCTGCTACTTCGACGCTACGCCGATGTTGAGGTAGTCGTACTGACCGCTGAAGGCCGCCGTGGAAACCAGGTTGGTGAAGGTGGTCGGGCGGGCCAGCAGGACCTTGAAGTAGGTCAGCGGCACCAGGGCGGCGTCGTCCATGGTCTGCTTGTCGATCTGCGTGTAGATGGTGTTGCGCTCGGTGTCGTCCTGCGTGCCGATCGCCTTGGCCAGCTGGTCGTTGACCGACTTGTTGTCGTACTGCGACAGGTTGGTGTTACCGGACTGGCTGATCGCCTTGCCGTTCAGGATCTGCTGCAGGAAGCCGTAGCCGGAGGGCCAGTCGGCACCCCACTGCATCATCATCAGGCCGACGTTCTGCTTGTTGGCGAAGTTCGGCACACCCGCGTAGTCGGTGAAGTACTTGCCCGACGGGTACTGCTTGAGGGTGGCGTTGATGCCGACCTTCTTCAGCGAGTTGATGATCGCCGTGGCGGCGTCGATCTCCGGCTGACGGTCCGAACGGGCCGTGATGTTGGTGTTGATCGACGTCTTGCCGCAGGCCTTCAGCTGCTCCTTGGCCTTGGCCACGTCACCCTTGTTGCCCGCGGTGGCGTAGGCGTCCGCCTTCGTGTAGCCCGGGATGTCCGGAGGCAGCACCGTGGTGGCGATGTCACCGCGGATCGGGCCGCCCTCGGCGGTCTGCACCGAGACCTTGTCGACCGCGAACTCGACGGCCTTGCGGCAGGCGACGTTGTCGAACGGCTTCAGCTTGGTGTTGATCGCCATGTAGACCAGACGGCCACCGTAGGTGTTGTCCGTGTTGGCCTTCTTGCTGGCGTCGGTGAGCACCTGGGCCTGCGTGGCGGCCTGGACACCCGTGCCGCCGAGGTCGATCGCGTCGCCGGCCAGGACGTCCTTGTCGATCGTCTCGGCGTTGACCTTCAGGTTGACGACGATCTTGTCCGGCAGCTGCTTGCGCAGCGGGTCCGTCTTCGCGTCCCAGTTCTTGTTGCGGACGAGCACGGCCTGCTTGCCGTCCTCGTAGCTCTGGAACTGGTACGAGCCGGAGGACACGATGTTCTTGACGTAGTCGACGCCGTTGTCCTTGGCCTGCGGGACCGGGGCCGTCTGCGGGGCCGAGACCAGGTAGTCGAACTCCTGGAAGGCCTGCTTCAGGTGGAAGACGATCGTGGTGTCGTCCGGGGTCTCGATGGACGAGAGGCCCTTGGCGCTCTTGTCCTTGTAGGGACCCTTGTACTTGTCGCCGCCGACCAGGAACTGCTGGAAGTAGTTCGGGCCGAGGGAGAGCACGTCACGCGCGAAGTTGGAGCGCTCGACGGCGTACTTGACGTCCTTGGACGTGATCGCCGTGCCGTCCTGGTACTTCAGGCCCGTACGCAGCTTGTACGTCCAGGTCTTGCCGCCGTCGCTCGGGACGCCCTTGCTCGCGGCGAGGTCCGGGACCAGGGTGTTGCCCTTGGAACCGGGGCCCGGCTGGAACGTCATCAGCGGGCGGGCGTACAGCCGGCTGAGGTTGTACATGTAGGCGTAGTACGTGTTACCCGGGTCGAACGAGTCCGGGACGTCGGACAGCTCGTAGGTGAGCGTCCCGCCCTTCTTGTCGGACGCGTTGACGACACCCGTGGTAGCCGCGTTGGCCGCGGCAGAGCTGCCGCCTCCGTTGCTGTCCTTGTTGTCATCGGCCTTGCTGCACCCTGCAACCAGCAGGGTGGCGGAGCCGATGGCCGCGATCGCGGCCAGCGCTGACCTTCGCATGATGGGTGGGTTCCCCTCCATTGTCGGAAACTTGTCGGGCTCTCGGTGACAGCAGGCGTCAGCGGCTGCGGGGGTCGAGAGCGTCGCGGAGACCGTCACCGAGCAGGTTGAACGCCAGCACGGTCACGAAGATGGCAAGGCCGGGCACGATCATGTACTGCGGATCGACCTGGTAGTACGTCACGGCTTCGCGGAGCATGCCGCCCCAGGACGCCTGCGGGGGCTGGATGCCGACGCCGAGGAAGCTCAGGGACGCCTCGAAGAGGATGTTGGTCGGGATGAGCAGCGTCGAGTAGACGATGATCGGGCCGACCAGGTTGGGCATCAGCTCGCGGAACAGGATGTACGGGCCCTTGGCACCCATGCCGCGGGAGGCGTCGACGAACTCGCGCTCCCGCAGGGCCATGGTCTGGCCACGCACGATCCGGCCCAGGTAGGGCCAGTTGAAGAAGCCGATGACGAAGATCAGCACGCTGAGGTGGAGCGGCAGTCCGTTCAGGCCGAACGCGCCGCCCTGGAGGGTGGCGGAGATGGCGATCGCGAACAGCAGGAGGGGGAAGGCCAGGAAGGTGTCCATCAGCCGGCTGATGACCGAGTCGACACGGCCTCCGTAGTAGCCCGCGACGACACCCATGATCGCGCCGATCACGTTCGACAGGATGGTCGAGCCGAAAGCGACCACCAGCGACACCCAGGAGCCCTCCAGCACGCGGGTGGCGATGTCCCGACCGAACTTCGGGTCCACACCCAGCGGGTGATCAAGACTCATGCCACCGAAACCGCCGGTCGGCAGCGAGGTGTTGGCGTCGATCAGGTCCTGGTGGAAGGCGTTGGGATCGAGGCCGAACATGGCCTGGATGGGGCGGGAGAGGATCGCCACGAGAATCAGCAGGAAGACAACGATGCCGCCGGCCACGGCGACCCTGTCCTTCTTGAACCGGGTCCAGGCGATCTGCCCGAGGGAACGGCCCTCGATCTGCCCCTTGGTGGCGTTCGCCAGCACAGCCTCCGGCTGTGCCTCGGCTGCCGCTCCGGTGGTCTCGATCGGTGCGGTCACAGTGACCTGACCCCTCTCACCGGTGGTGACCGGCTTTTGTCCGCCGCGGTGGGCGGCTTGGTTCGCTTGCTTGTTGCGCGGTGGGCGCCAAAGGTAACGGCCCGACTGTCCACGAGACCCATCGGCCGGTACGACGTACTGGCCCGCAGGATCGGTGACTTCGCGTCTGAGAGGCGAGTCTTCAATGCAGTGGTGATCACGCGCCAGGCCTGATGGAGAAAGTATGCGCAACCGTGATGACGATCTGGGTTTCCGGTATCCGGACGAGTGGACACAGAGGTCGGACGGAATCGATTCCGACAAAAGTCCCAACTCCCCACCGAACAGCCGAGTCTACGCGCGGAGATACCCTCGCGACTGCCCATCGACCCCCGCACACCGCCATGCGGACGCGAGGGAGGCGGGGGGGGCGGACACGAACCGAGGACCAACCACCGAAGTGACCGACGTCACTCGCCTCATTGTCATGCGCTTTTCAGGGCTGCTCCTCCGTTTCCTCCCCGCGAACAGAGTGGCCGATCAGGATTTCGGTCATTGCTTGCCGAACCGAATTCACGGGGCCGGCTTCATTGCCTTCATCGCCGTTCCGCCGAACGCCTCCCACCAGTCGCGTGGGCCGGTCCGCGGCAAGCGCAACAGCAGCGTGAACGGCTGCGCGCCCAAGCCGTGATACCGGCGCACGACCGACGCGGGGCGTCGGCAACAGAAATCCGGGTGGGCGGCAGAATCATTCGCCGCCCACCCGGATTTCTCTGGTCCGGCAACCGCGTTCGCGGTGCCCGTCGCTCAGTAGGTCCTCGGACCGGGATAGCCGTAACCGCCGGCCGGTGCCGGCGGCAGGGCCGCATGCGCCTCACGGTCGTAGAACGGGCGGGCCGCGGCCCGCATCCACATCACCACCGGGTCGTACTCGTCGGTCATCGCGACCGTCGACACCGGCAGCCCGTCCGGCACCACGCCGACGGACTGCTGCATCATCGCCCGGACCGAGTCCACGGCCGGCGGCGACGTGTCGTACACGTCGAGCCCGATCGCGAGATACGGCGTGCCGATCGACGGTTGCACCCAGGCACGCCGCAGCGAGCGGACCGCGGGGGTGCGGTGCGCGTTCTGCGTCAGCAGGGCGTAGAACTGCGGGATCTCGATGGCCGGTTCGGCCAGCCGCAGCGGCCCCGCGGGCTGCCGCTCCAGGCCCGTCGCGATGCGGCGCAGGTCCGTCCAGGGGATGCCGACCCCGCCGCCGGGAGCGTGCGGGTTGAGCCACAGGCCGAAGTGGTCGGGATAGAGCGTGCGGGCCACGTCGAGCCCGTCGACCACCTCGTAGGAACGGTTCCAGCCACTCGCCGACAGTTCCTGTGCCGAGGTCACACAGGGCGCGTAACCGTGGCCCTCGACCTCCATGTTCCCGTACTGCGCGTCGGGAGAGCCGCCCTGGCCGTGCCACAGGAGCATCCAGACCTGGCCCGAGGACGGCGTGGCGAGGGCGCGGAGGAGTGCCTCGTAGGCGTCGTAGCGCCCGGGGGTTACCTGGCGCAGCATGTGCTCGACCTGCCCGGTCGCCGCGGTGCCGCTGGCGCTCACGTGTTACCGCCCCTTCATTTGTCGCCCCGCGTTCGGGGACAGCTTAAGCGTCAAGGCAGCGGGGGCCGATTGTTCGTCGGGGTGCGGGTTTCGTCGTGGCCCGGCGCGCGGTTCCCCCTGCCCCCGGGCCGGCTGCCCCAGGTCGTCTCCGGCGGCCGTACCGGCCGTTCCGTCGTGGCCGTACCGGCCGTTCCGTCGTGGCCGTACCGGCCGTTCTCTAGTGGCCGTACTGGTAGAAGGGGCGTACGTTCTCCCGCATCCAGTGGCCCACCGGGTCGTCGGCCACGTCGAGCAGGACCAGGTTCACCGGCCAATTCAGCGGGATCCGGCCCAGCGCCCTGCCCAGCGCCTCCAGGGGCAGCGCCCGGATGTCCCCTTCCCACTGGGAGAGTTCGACGCCCACGAACATCACCGGGTCCGCCGTCTCGACCACCGCCAGGCAGCGGCGGGCCGTGGCGACCACGCCGGTCTGCGCGAACTCGGCGGAGGCGGCGGCCAGGAAGTCCATGGGGTCGTCCTGCCAGTCCGGTTCGTACAGCCGGACCCGGCCGCCCGAGGCGGGACCGTCCAGTTCGCTGCGGCCGCCGCGGCACAGCTCGGCGACCGCCTCCGGCGGCAGCGGGACACCCACCATGCCTCCGGGGTTGACGGCGATGCCGACCTGCGGGGGCAGGCCGCGGGCGAACTCGACGGCCGGGGCGACCGTGTACGACAGGTGCGAGCCCGTCACCTGGCGGAACTGCTCCTCGGAGCTGAAGACCGGGACGTACACCCGGCCCTCGATCTCCGTGGTGGGCAGGTCGAGGGACCCGCTGTGCGGGCCGCCGCCCTCCGGCAGCGGGATCCACAGGAAACTGCGGGCGAGTACCTCGATGAGCCGTCCCGCCGCCGCGGGGACGCCGAGGGAGGCCGACAGGACCTCCTCCAGTTCGTTGCCGGGCCAACCGCCGTGCGGGTGGGGGTGCGCCTGTGCCGGGAAGTCCGCGGGAATGTCCGCCGGGAAGTCCATCTGCCTACCGCCTGCTGGAAACCGCTGCTGCTGAGTCTCAAAAGGCTAGCGGGTGGCTGTGACAATGCCTCGTCCCGTGAACCGCCCCGCTGCCCGGCGGCCCTACCCGGCGAGGTTCTCCGGCTCGCGGAAGGCGATCCGGCGCAGCACGTCCGCCGCGTCCCGGTCGAGGAGCACCGCCGATCCGACGCCCTCGGGCAGCCCGCCCCGCGCCACCGCGCGCACCAGGCGGGTGGCCGCGTGGCGGTGACGCAGGAAGGCGTACCGGGAGACGCCCCGGCCCCGCGCGCGCTGGCCCTGCAGTGCCGTGCCGGGCGTGACGTCCAGGAGCAGCAGGTGCAGGGTGCCGCCGCGGCGGCGGGCCGCGCGGGCCAGCCAGTCGCGCACCCAGGCCTGGGTTCCGCAGTCGTGCACCACCACGCCCTCGCCGGTGCGCAGCGCGCGGCGCAGTCCGGCGTAGTGGGCGAGGCGGACCAGCGGGCGGTAGACGGCGTACGGCAGGAAGCGGGCCAGGCGGGCGTCCCAGCGGTCGCGGGTGTCCTGCGAGTCGACCCGGAGGCCCTGGACGGTGCGGTGCATGAGGGTCGATTTGCCGCTGCCGGGCAGTCCGGTGACCACGACCAGGTCACCGGGGCCGAAGAACAGGCCGTGCGGGCTGCGGCCGGCCCGGTCGCGCAGGTCGCGGACGACTCGTGCCGGGCGCTGATCGCACCGCTCGCGGGCCGGGGCCGCCGGCTGGCCGGGCAGGGCGATGCCTGACGTCGTCGCGTATGCCGTGGTCCTTGTCACCGTGACCGTCCTCCCTGGGGGCTCAGGAAAGGTTCTCCCCACTTATCGTAAAGAGAAGGTAATGGACGGTGTCTCGCGGTTCCGTCCGCTTCCGGCCACAGGCCTGTTACAAAGCCCGGCCGGGCATGCGATGATGTCCGCGCCAACTGCATACCGGCCGTTTGAATCCGCGCGGGAGAGTCCTCGGCAGTCTTCGCCGGGGCGCCGAAGGAGCAAGTCCCTCCCTTGAATCTCTCAGGCACCGTTACCGCGCGGGCGAGGCACATCTGAAAAGCGGGCCGCCGTACCGGCGGTCCCACCCAAGGTGCAAGCCGTGACCACTTCGGTGGTCGAGGCGAACCTCTCAGGTTCCGATGACAGATGGGGAGGACAGACCTCGCCTGTCATGCCCTGGGATCTTTGGGAGACGACCGACCGATGAGCAGTTCCGACTCCGCCGCACTCCGCCGTACCGCGCTCGATGCCCTGCACCGTTCGCTCGGCGCCACCATGACCGACTTCGCCGGCTGGGACATGCCGCTGCGCTACGGCTCCGAGCGCGACGAGCACGTCGCCGTGCGGACCAGGGCCGGCCTCTTCGACCTCTCCCACATGGGCGAGATCGCGGTGACCGGCCCCGAGGCCGCCGCCCTGCTGAACCACGCCCTGGTCGGCAACATCGCCTCCGTCGGCGTCGGCCGCGCCCGCTACACCATGATCTGCCGGACCGACGGCGGCATCCTCGACGACCTGATCGTCTACCGGCTGGCCGAGACCGAGTACCTGGTCGTGGCCAACGCCTCGAACGCGCAGGTGGTCCTCGACGCGCTGACCGAGCGGGCCGCCGGCTTCGACGCCGAGGTGCGCGACGACCGGGACGCGTACGCGCTGATCGCCGTCCAGGGGCCCGAGTCGCCGGGGATCCTGAAGTCGCTCACCGACGCCGACCTGGACGGCCTCAAGTACTACGCCGGTCTGCCCGGCACCGTCGCCGGCGTCCCGGCGCTGATCGCCCGCACCGGCTACACCGGCGAGGACGGCTTCGAGCTGTTCGTGCAGCCGGAGCACGCGGTCGCCCTGTGGGAGGCCCTCACCGAGGCCGGCGCCGGTGTCGGCCTGGTGGCCTGCGGGCTGTCCTGCCGGGACACCCTGCGCCTGGAGGCGGGCATGCCGCTCTACGGGCACGAGCTGACCACCTCGCTGACCCCCTTCGACGCCGGTCTCGGCCGGGTGGTGAAGTTCGAGAAGGACGGCGACTTCGTGGGCCGCGAGGCGCTCCAGGAGGCCGCCGACCGGGCCGCCGCCGAGCCGCCGCGGGTTCTGGTCGGCCTGGTCGCCGAGGGCCGCCGGGTGCCGCGTGCCGGGTACCCGGTGGTGGCGGACGGCAAGGTGATCGGCGAGGTCACCTCCGGCGCCCCCTCCCCCACGCTCGGCAGGCCGATCGCCATGGCGTACGTCGACGCGGCGCACGCGGCCCCCGGCACCGAGGGTGTCGGCGTCGACATCCGGGGCAGCCACGAACCGTACGAGGTCGTGGCCCTGCCGTTCTACAAGCGCCAGAAGTAGACCCCCAGCGGCCGGCCCAGAAGGAGACACTGGGCTCGGCGGCGCGTGAGCCTGCGCACATTTGCGCTGCTCACGCATGTTTCCCGCAGTCTTCTTCCCTCACCACTCCCCCGCGTACAGGAGAATTCACGCCATGAGCAACCCCCAGCAGCTGCGTTACAGCAAGGAGCACGAGTGGCTGTCGGCCGCCGCGGACGGCGTGTCGACGGTCGGCATCACGGAGCACGCGGCCAACGCGCTCGGTGACGTCGTCTTCGTCCAGCTCCCGGCCGTCGGCGACACCGTCACCGCGGGCGAGTCCTGCGGCGAGCTGGAGTCGACCAAGTCGGTCTCCGACCTCTACTCGCCGGTCACCGGTGAGATCACCGAGGTCAACGAGGACGTCGTGGACGACCCGTCCCTGGTGAACTCGGCCCCCTTCGAGGGCGGCTGGCTGTTCAAGGTGCGTTTCGCGGACGAGCCGGCCGACCTGCTCTCCGCCGACGAGTACACCGCCTTCACCGCCGGCTGAGACGTCGCGGAAACCAGGAGTCGTAGGAAACAGGAGTCGTAGAAACAGATGTCCGTTCTGAACACGCCCCTGCACGAGCTGGACCCCGAGGTCGCGGCCGCGGTCGACGCCGAGCTGGTGCGCCAGCAGTCCACCCTGGAGATGATCGCCTCGGAGAACTTCGCTCCGGTCGCGGTCATGGAGGCGCAGGGCTCGGTCCTCACCAACAAGTACGCCGAGGGCTACCCCGGCCGCCGCTACTACGGCGGCTGCGAGCACGTCGACGTCACCGAGCAGATCGCCATCGACCGGGTGAAGGAGCTGTTCGGCGCCGAGTACGCCAACGTGCAGCCGCACTCCGGTGCCTCCGCCAACCAGGCGGCCCTGTTCGCACTGGCCCAGCCCGGCGACACCATCCTCGGTCTGGACCTCGCGCACGGCGGCCACCTGACCCACGGCATGCGCCTGAACTTCTCCGGCAAGCAGTTCGACGTGGTCGCGTACCACGTCGACGACGCCGGTCTGGTGGACATGGCCGAGGTCGAGCGGCTCGCCAAGGAGCACCGGCCCAAGGTGATCATCGCCGGCTGGTCGGCGTACCCGCGCCAGCTGGACTTCGCGGAGTTCCGGCGGATCGCCGACGAGGTCGAGGCGTACCTGTGGGTCGACATGGCCCACTTCGCCGGCCTGGTCGCCGCCGGTCTGCACGAGAACCCGGTGCCGTACGCCGACGTGGTCACCTCCACCACCCACAAGACCCTCGGCGGTCCGCGCGGTGGCATCATCCTGGCCCGCCAGGCGTTCGCGAAGAAGCTGAACTCGTCCGTCTTCCCGGGCTTCCAGGGCGGTCCCCTGGAGCACGTGATCGCGGCGAAGGCGGTCTCCTTCAAGGTCGCCGCCTCGGCGGACTTCAAGGAGCGCCAGCGTCGTACGGTGGAGGGTGCGCGCATCCTCGCCGAGCGGCTCACCGCGCCCGACGCCCGCGAGGCCGGGGTGAACGTCCTGTCCGGCGGCACGGACGTGCACCTGATCCTCGTCGACCTGCGCGAGTCCGAGCTGGACGGCCAGCAGGCCGAGGACCGCCTCCACGAGGTGGGCATCACGGTCAACCGCAACGCCGTCCCGAACGACCCGCGTCCGCCGATGGTCACCTCGGGGCTGCGGATCGGCACCCCGGCGCTGGCCACCCGCGGCTTCACGGCCGAGGACTTCGCCGAGGTCGCGGACGTGATCGCCGAGACGCTGAAGCCGTCCTACGACGCGGCGGCCCTCCGGGCCAGGGTCGAGGCACTGACCGTGAAGCACCCGCTTTACCCCGGTCTGAACAAGTAGTTCCCTGGTGGGGGCACCCGATGGCGTGTGCCCCCACCCCTTTCCAAGGAGTTCCCCCGTGGCCATCTCGGTCTTCGACCTGTTCTCGATCGGCATCGGGCCGTCGAGTTCCCACACCGTCGGCCCGATGCGCGCGGCCCGCATGTTCGCCCTGCGCCTGCGCAACGAGGGGCTGCTGGACTCCGTCACCTCGATACGCTCCGAGCTGTACGGGTCGCTCGGCGCGACCGGCCACGGGCACGGCACCCCGAAGGCGGTGCTGCTCGGGCTGGAGGGCGCCTCGCCGCGCACCGTCGACGTGGAGCACGCCGACGAGCGGGTCGAGGCCATCAGGACCGGCGGACGCCTGTCCCTGCTGGGCGAGCACGAGATCGCGTTCTCCTTCACCGCCGACCTGAAGCTGCACCGCCGCAAGACCCTGCCGTACCACGCCAACGGCATGACCCTGTGGGCGTACGACGCCTCCGGGGCGGAGCTGCTGTCCAAGACGTACTACTCGGTCGGCGGCGGGTTCGTGGTCGACGAGGAGGCGGTCGGCGCGGACCGCATCAAGCTGGACGACACGATCCTGAAGTACCCCTTCCGCACGGGCGACGAGCTGCTGCGCCTGACGAAGGAGACCGGCCTGTCGATCTCCGCGCTGATGCTGGAGAACGAGCGCGCCTGGCGAACCGACGAGGAGATCCACGAGGGTCTGCTGGACATCTGGCGGGTGATGCAGGCGTGCGTCTCGCGCGGCATGTCCCGGGAGGGCATCCTGCCGGGCGGTCTGCGGGTCCGCCGCCGGGCCGCCGTCACCGCCCGCCAACTGCGCGCCGAGGGCGACCCGCTGGCGCACGCGATGGAGTGGATCACGCTCTACGCGATGGCCGTCAACGAGGAGAACGCGGCCGGCGGCCGGGTGGTCACCGCCCCCACGAACGGCGCGGCGGGCATCATCCCGGCGGTCCTGCACTACTACATCAACTTCGTTCCCGGCGCCGACGAGGAGGGCGTGGTCCGCTTCCTCCTCGCCGCCGGCGCGATCGGCATGCTCTTCAAGGAGAACGCCTCCATCTCCGGCGCCGAGGTCGGCTGCCAGGGCGAGGTCGGCTCCGCCTGCTCGATGGCGGCGGGCGCGCTGGCCGAGGTGCTGGGCGGCTCCCCGGAGCAGGTCGAGAACGCGGCCGAGATCGGCATGGAGCACAACCTCGGCCTCACCTGCGACCCGGTCGGCGGCCTGGTCCAGATCCCCTGCATCGAGCGCAACGGCATGGCCGCGGTCAAGGCGGTCACCGCGGCCCGCATGGCCATGCGCGGCGACGGCTCGCACAAGGTGTCCCTGGACAAGGTCATCAAGACCATGAAGGACACGGGCGCCGACATGAGCGTCAAGTACAAGGAGACGGCGCGGGGTGGGCTGGCTGTGAACATCATCGAGTGCTAGCGGGGCCGGCTAGCGGATCAGGGGCAGCGTCGGGACGCCCAGCAAGGTCTCCGCGAGGGCGCGGTCCAGCGGGCTGACGTCCGGGGGACAGGGGCCGATCAGGACCTCGGCCACGCTGGCCAGGTGATACACCTGAAACGCGGCCTCGGGATCGATGTGCCGGACTCCGCGCAGTGGTTCACGCAGGCCCATGACGGTGACCAGGAGACGCCCCGTCCTGTCCCGCTGAGAGGCGTGGACCGACCAGCGTTCCTCGTCCACCCCGGTGAGCGCGGCGTCCGCGGGCAGCGTGATCTTCAGGGGCGCCGCTGTCCAGCGGTCCATGTTCAGCCGGTAGGCGAAGGGGCTCAGATAGCCGCCCGGATCGGCCAGGAACCGCTCCACCATGTGGGATCGCGCCCGCACGATCTGCCCCACTCCAGTCAGGAAATCCCCGTACAGCTCGTCCCGGGCCGTCTCCCTCACCCGCGAGCACACCTTCGCGTACGACAGCTCCGTCTCGCGTACCGAGCGAACCAGATCGTCCATCGTGGAGGGCTGGTCGGTCAGGTCGTCCCAGCGGGCGAAGAGCCGGTGCCATTCCTCCGGAGTCCTGGGGGTGACGGCAGGAACCGTGTCGCGGGGCCGCTCCAGCAGGACCTGACCGAGCCGGCCGAACCGCACGATCGGGAAGGCATCGGCGCCGGACTCGTAATTGCCGAACAGACACCAGCCGAGGAAACCCGCCACCAAGGCCGCGTCCACCCCGCCCCGACCGCCGAAGAGGGCGCCGACATGGGCCAGCGCCATGCCGTAGCGGTTGCCCGGCGCAAGCAGCACGGCCGTGAATTTTTGGGCCGTCTCGGCGTCCCAGGCACTCGTGATCTCCGCCTGCTGGCAGAGGATCGCCGACGCCTCCGCGAACTGCTGCGGATAATAGGGCGCTTCTTCCAGCCCCTCCGGCTTGCCGTTCAACAGGCGGACGCGGTCCTGGTAGAAGCCACAGAGCTGAAGCTGGCGGCCGAGCATCTCCGCGGAGACGTCGTGCAGGCCGGCCAGCCCTCGGTCCGGCGGTGACCAGTCCTGCGCGAAGTACGGCAGATCCGGCGGACGGTAGTCGGCGCCAGCCCAGTTGAGGCCGTCGATCTCCGCCTGCCGTTCGTCCGGTTCCAGCCGGCACCATTCGGACAGCGGGGTGAGCACGACGTTGGCCTGCCGCCAAGCGTCCAGGTGCCGGAAGGCCTGCACGACCTCCACCATGTTCAGTACGACCTGGAGCCGGGCCCGCACCAGGCGGGAGCCGTGGTCCGAGATCAGGAAGTCGTGGAAGTGGCGCAGTTCGTGGATCGTCACGCTCAGGCTCGATACCGCGTCCAGGAAGCCCTCGGATGTGGTCGCGGCAGCCGGATCGGGAGTCTCGGAACCTATGGAGAAGCGGCTGATCCGCTCCCAGGCCGCAGCGGACTGCGCGTGCAACGAGATTCCGGGGAACTTGGGGTCGAACTCGCCGTATCCCGAACTCATACGCTGCACCTCGGGCTCGTCGTCGTGTCCCGGACTCGGTCTGTCGCGCTCCCGGAGTCGTTCGGGTGCGCGGTGTCTCAGCCGTCGCCGTCCGGCGTCTGCCTCGCGCCCGCGACCAGTTCCACCGCAGCCCTGATCTCTGCTTCCGAGAGAGGCCGTTCGCGGGAGCCGAGTTCGACCCTGCCGTGCGGTCCCTCGACCACCACCTTCTGGCCGTCGCCCCGCCGCCGCAACAGGCGGTACAGCTCGGGGATCACGGGCTCCTTGAAGAGAAGTGTGCCGGCCAGCGTGACCACGGCGGTGACGGTGCCGAAGTCAAAGGCGAACCTGCCGGGGTCTTCGGCGGGCCCCTTCGACAGCACGACCCCGCCGTTTCGCTCGACGATGCCGGCGATCTCCTCGCCCACGTCCAGGTCGGTGAAGAACCTGATCTTCGGGCCGGTGTGTCGCTCCACGACAACCCCCTCCCACATGCGGCCGACAGCTGCCCCCCCACGGCAGCCCGAACGACAGTACAAAACGGCCGTAACTTGCGTCAACTCTCTTTATTCAACTGCACTTTACGGCCACACTGGGAAAGCGGCTCGCGCCCTCGTGCGAGCCGCGCGCACGTTCCCGTGCGCAGCATCGACCCGCTCCGCGAGCGCCCCACCGCCGCAGCCCGCAACGCCGCTCAGTTCTTCGACACAACTCCCCAGGGGGCAGGGACATGGACGAACCGGAAAACGTCGACGGCCGCTTCGTGAAGGCGGAGAGACTGCTGCAGGGGCTCGCCATGGCTCTGATGCGGCTCGGCGTGGAACTCGACATCAGGGGTGCCGATGACAGCGACTGGCTGCGGCTGGTGCGTCAGTTCTACGTGCTGAGCTCACTCGGCGAGGACCAGTTCGTCTCCATCGCCGGCGAACAGGGCGCGGGCAAGACACTACTCGCCCGGAACTTGTACCCAGAAGCCGCCGACTGGCTGGAGGACAATACCGGCGTGGGCGAGAAGTGCCCGGTGGCCATCATCGAGCGAGCCGGCTTGGAGGAGCCGCGGGGAGTAGTGGTCCTTCGGCGGTCGGGCGTGGACGCGGAACGCAGCGGACAGCTTGTGGACTATCGCTACTACACCGTCGGCCAGCGTGAGGAGTGGCGCCGGCAGGTGCGCAGCGAGAACCCCAAGGTGCTGCTTACCCAGCTCGAGGTACCTCTCGGTTTCTGGCAGTTGGAAGGCACCGGATTCGTGCTCCTACCCGGTCTGGAGCGCGGCCGGGCGCAGACACAGTGGCAGGAGCTGATGAAGATCGTTCTGGCCACCAGCCCAGCCACGCTGCTCGTCGCCGACGAACAGCGGCTGGCCAACGCCGGACAGCCCGAGCTGCTGCGTCTGCTGCGCCGGGACGAGGAGGAACTGCACCTGGTGGTGGCCGTCTCCCGGTGTGAGGCCTCCGCTCCCGAGGTCATCCATGACCGTACGGCCCGTGCGGCGGAGGTCTTCGGAGTCGGTCCGTCGGACGTCGTACCCGTGGGCAGGGACGGCTCCAGCCCGAAGGACTGGATCACCACGCTCAGGTCCCGGATCGACGCCAAGCGCGGGAGCGCCCGGGACAGTCGACGGTTGGAGACCGACCTGCTGCGGGAGCTGATCCGGCGGGAGCTCGCCGGTGTCCTGCGAACGGCGAAGGCGGCTCGTGACCGCAAGGCTCTCAAGAGCGAGGTCGCCGACCAGATCCAAGGGCTGCTGGACGAGTTCGACGCGGCGAGCGACACCCTCCGCCACGCGCTCGCACCCAAGGTGACCGAGCACTACGACCAGCACATGACCCGGGCCTCAAGCCGCCTGACAGGGCTGCTGAGCGACAACGGCGGCTGGAAGGAGGGCACCCGGCGCGGCGCCGAGTTCCTGCGGCTGCGCAGGAACGAGCGCGACAACCGTCTCGTCGAGCTGGTGCAGAATGCCTGGCTGACCCCCGCGCAGCCGGGTCTTCCCGGGCCCAACGCGGCATACTTGGGGAGCATCGAGTCGACCGTCGACACCGAGCGCCAGATCCGGCTGGCGGCCTTCACCGGGTCACTCACCGATGGCCGTCTCGACCGGGATGTCGCGCTGGTGCTCACCGGACGCCCTCCCGTCGAAGGCACCGACGCACAGTCGGGCGAGGTCCGGACCGCCGCTTCACCCGCCGTGCACGTCGGGGGCCGACTGGTGCAGGCCGTCAGGGCCCTGCCGTTCATGACGCTCGATGCGAGGGCCTTCGCGGTCGGTGAACTCTCCATGCCCGACGGCTCGCTGGAGACGACGAAGTCGCCCGCCGAGTTGTCGGACGCGCTGCGCGACCTCGCGAACGAGCGCAAGGCGCTGCTGGGCACCGTCGGCCTGTTGCTGGGCACGGACCTGTTCGTCAAGGAGGACGTCGATCTCCTTAAGAACATCGGAACGCTCTCGGCCGGCCTGTTCGCCGACGGCGCGAAGGCGGCGACCGGGGTCGGCGCCACCGCCTCGACTCTGCTGCTCACCACGCTCGGTATCGGTGCCGTCGGCGCGACACTCCTCAACGCCGGAAACAACGCGATGAGCGAGCGCGACCGCCTCGCGCGGTCTCTGCTGGCCCGTCACCGGGAAGCGGCGGAACGACAGGTGCTGGAGAACGTTGACGAACTGCTGCGCGTGACCCGGGAGATCCTGCAGTCCCGGCTGCAGCAGGCCTTGGGCGCGGACAACGAGCTCAACGGGCAGTTCCGGCTGGTGGCGGCCACCCGCGCGGTGGAGAGCTACCGCGAGCGGATGCTGGAGGCGCTCGGGCATGACGAACTGGGCTGACCTCGACGAGTCGCGTTGGGCCTGGTCGGCGGAGGCCGTCTCCTGGCTGCGTGCCCGGCTGCGCGGTGTGGACGAGGCGTTGGAGGACTCCGGCCTGGCCCATGTGATGGTCCTCGGCGACTCCCAGGTGGGCAAGACGACTCTGCTGCTGAGACTGCTGGGAGTGACCGACCCGGAGGCCGCGGCAGAGGCGGCCTCGCCGCTGCGAGCGGGGCGAGGCCGCGGCCGCTCGGCGACGCCGGTGCCCATCCGGTACCAGTGGTCCGGGGATCCCGAGCGGTGGTCCCTGGCCTACGACGACCCCGACGTGGCGGCCGCCGCAACCCGGGAGACGGTCTGGCTGACCTCGGAGGAGTTGGAGGAACGGCTCGCATCGTTCCGTACTGGAGCCGGGGACCGACTGCTCTGGCGGGCACGGGCCCGGCCTCTGGAGATCGGATTGCCGGACCGCTTCGCGGGCCCCGGCCGTCGACCGGATCTGCGGGTCTTCGATCTGCCGGGACTGCACGGTGCCGGCGCCGAGGAACGGGAGGCGGCCAAGGCTCTGCTGGCTGCCTACTCCCCCGTGATGGATCACGTGGTGTTCGTGGTGTCCGGAAACCAGTTCGGGGAGATGGTCCGGGACCCGGCCGTCACCGAGAACCCCTTCCTTCTCGGCTGGAGTGAGCAGAGGGATCGCTTCAGCATGGTGTTCACCCGGGCGTTCAGCGCGGAGAGCGTCGGCAGGCATCTGCGCACAGTGTTGGGCGAACCCTGCGGTCCGTCCTGGCAGCGTGACAAAGTCATCGAGGCGGTCCAGGCACACTACGCGGAGCAGGTGCGACTCTCAGACCTGCCCGCGCTCGCGCCGGAGTCCCTCTTCCTGGTGGAACTCGGCGACTCCTGGACGGACCTGCTGAGAGGCGATCCCGAGTACGCGGTGGCGATCCGCCCGGTCTGCGACGAGTTGCTGCGGCGGCTGAGTGACACCGTCGCCCGCTATTCCGACCCGGACCGCCGCCATCTGGCTGCGGCCGAGATCGCCGCCCGGGTTGAAATCGTCGTGCGGGACAACGCCAGGCGGCGTGAGCGGGCCCTCGAGACAGCGGTGGCGACCCGGCGGCGGGCCGAACGCGCCCACGCCGAGGCGCTCGCCCTCCACGACCAGGCCCGGAGGACCGCCGAGGCGGCTGGACGGCGGACCCTGCTGCTCCGCGAGGATCTGGCGCGGCTCGCCGAGTGGCCGGTGATCTGTGACCGGCCGGAGGCACCGGAGATGCGGGGGACCGCGGTACGCGCCAAGCAGGAAGAGGAGCGTGCCGCATGGACGGCGGCCGCGCGCAGGACATGGACAGAATGGCGGGGGACGGTGACGTCACGGGCGGTGCCACGGCATCCGCCCCACGACCTGAGCACGCGGACCCGGGAGAGGTACGACGCACTGTGCGCGTGCTGCCAGCTGTGCGAACAGGGTTGGTGGAAAAGGTTCGTGCGGGAATCCGAGACCCCGGAGTACTGCTACGCACGGATGACCGCTGCGGGCGCGCACTTGCCGGCATGGATCCGGGCCACCCTGCACACCCACGCCGACGCGGCCTCCGCGCGTCTCAGTGAGGCCGATGCCGCCGCCGGCCGGCATTGCGCCGTGGCCTCCCGCCATGTCGGCCGGACCGCCGGGGCACTGGTAGCCGCCGTCACCGAGCTGGACGGACAGCTCGACCGGGCCGCCGAGGAAGAGGCCGCCGACAGCGCCAACCTCGTGGTAGCGCGGTCGGTACGGACCGTGCACGACGAGCGGAACCGGACCTTTGTCCAACGCCTGGCGCGGCAGGCGGCCCAGCCCGACGAGGACCGACGGTACTGGCTCCTCCTCGCCGCCCTGCGCGGCATCCACGACCTGAACCGGATGTTCCCATGACCGATGTCTTCGATGTGTCCGACACCGCCGACGAACCCCCTGCGCCCGAGCCGTTGTGGGCCTCCTTCCAGGACGTCGTCGACCAGTTGACCGGCCCGCTGGCCAAGAGCACCGTCGCGCGGGTCTCCGAGGAGGCGGACCGGGTCGAGAGGGCGCTGACGAAACTCAGGACGAGCCTGGACGGCACGGCCGAGGAGCAGGAGGATGCCGTTCGTGCCCTGAAACGGCAGCAGGAGGCGCTGCTCCGGGAGAACCAGGCACTCCGCCGTCGGCTCGAGTCCGTCGGGGACGGCCTGACCGCATTGCTGGAGCTGCACCGTGAGGCCCAGGCCACCGATACGGCCGCCGTCGTCCGCGAGCTTAACCGGGCGGAGGAGGAGGCGAGGTCGGCCGGGCAGGCCCGCGATACTGCGGCCGAGGAACGACTGACCCGGCTCCGCGCCTCCTGGGGCGCCGACATGTCAGCCCTTCGCGACCGCCAGCGGGCCTCCGACCGGCTGGCACGGGTCACGCTGGCGCTGCTCTCCATAACCCTGGTTCTCGTGGCCGTCGGAATCCTGCTGGGTTGACCGGAGTTGCTCGCGGGCCCGCCACCCGGGAAACCTGGACGGGCCGCCGAGACCGGCGCCCGGACCGACAAACCGCGCGCACACGTGGATCGAGGGCTCCGTTACGGGGAATACGGAACACGCACTTTCAATTCCTGCTCCCCAGGGAGTCCCCCACATGCTGCACGGAATAGACGTGAGCGCGTACCAGTCCTCCGCCTACGACACCGACGGCCTCTCCTTCGTCTTCATCAAGGCGACGGAGGGGCGTTCGTACGTCAACCCCAGGCTCGCCGCCCAGACCAAGACAGGCCGCGACGCCGGACTGGTCGTCGGCTACTACCACTTCCTCTGGCCCGGCAACCTCACCGCCCAGGCCGAGTACTTCGTCTCGCACGCCCCGGAGAAGGCCGGTGAGATCCTCGCCGTCGACTGGGAGACCACCGGCGACGGCACCCGGGCGAGCAACGCCGAGAAGGACCGGTTCATCCGCACCGTGCAGCAACTGCGGCCCAGCCACCGGGTCGTGCTGTACACCAACCGCGACTTCTGGCTGAACGTCGACACCACCTCGTTCGCCGGTGACGGCCTCTGGATCGCGGACTACGTCAGCGCCGGCCACCCGCGCATCCAGGCCAACTGGCGTTTCCACCAGTACACCAGCGACCCGCACGACAAGAACGTGGCGGACTTCGCCTCCAAGGCCGCGCTCAAGTCCTGGGCGGTGAAGGACGCCTGAGCCCCGCCCGCCGGGTCCCGGGCGGGCGGGGCGGAAGGGCCGCTATCCCCGGAAGCCCTGCGGACGTTCCCGGGACGCCTCCGCGAGGGCCTTGCGTACGGCCTCGGCACCGTCCCGCAGGCCGTAGACCGGGGTGCCCGGCTGCTGGCGCCAGGAGTCGTCGATGCCGCCGTTGTCGACCGTGTCGAAGCCGAGTTCGTCGATCAGGTCCCGGACGACCCTCTTGGCCGCCTCGTCGTCGCCCGAGACCGGGAGGGCCTGCCGGCCGGGGTCGCCGGCGGGACGGTGGCGGTCCAGGATGTCCTGGGCGTACGTGCCGTTGAAGGCCTTGATCACAGGGTGCCCGATCCGCCGCTCGGTCCAGCGGCTCTCCGTGACGCCCTCGTCCTCGATCTCGTCGATGCGGCCGTCCCGCTCACGCGGGTAGTAGTTGCCCGTGTCGATCACGGCGACGTTCGCCGCCGCGCCGTCCAGCAGCCCGGCCGGCAGGTCCGGGACGGCCTTCAGCGGGACCGTGACGACCACGACCTCGGCGCCGCGTGCGGCCTCCTCGGCCCGTACGGCCGTCGCTCCCGTCTCCTCGGCGAGTCCGCCCAGTGTCTCGGGGCCGCGCGAGTTCGCCACGGAGACGTCGTGGCCGAGGGCGGTGAGCCGCCGGGTGAGGTTGCCGCCGATGTTGCCCGCGCCGATGATGCCGATCTTCATGACAGGCCTTTCGAGATTCGATGCACACGCATGCATGCACTGGCATGCGGCGACAACCCCGGCCTCGCGTGACCTATTCCACGGGTCGCCCGACCGGGGGAACGGATCCGGGCACCCCGCCGGACCGTGCGCGTCGGCTCCGGGGCATGAGAAAGGGGCCCGGAATCCGGGCCCCGCGTTCCTCGCCCCTGGTGCCTACTTGCTCAGGTGGGCCCAGAACTCGTCGAACGACAGCACCTTGTCGCCGTTCAGGTCGCGGCTGTTGATGATCGCCTGCGCGACCGTCTCGGTGACGTTCCAGTCGCCGCCCTGCGCGAGGGCGGTCTTGAACTCGACGGCGGTGATGAACCCGTCACCGTCCGCATCGATCCGCTGGAAGTGAGTGCGCGCTTCTTCGATGTCCGCCACCGATCCGCCCCTTTTGTTTCGTATTGCCTGCGCCGTGTCGGCGTACTGTCGCAGGTCAGATTAACGGGCCGGGAGAGCCCGCAGGGCCGCGGCCGTCCAGGCGAACTCCTCCGCGTGCACGGCGAGGGGCCGTCCCTTCAGCACACAGAGCAGTTCGCGGTAGCGGGCGAGCCGGTCGTCGAAGGCGGTGTCCAGCCGTTCCAGCACGGCGGCCGGGTCCGCGTCGCCCAGTACCTCGCGCAGTACCTCGGCGGCCTCCGGCGCCTCGGGCGCGACGCCCCGCCGCCGCGCCTCGCCCACCCGGTCGACGAGCCTCTTCATGAACCACAGGGACGCTCCGGCGGGCACCTCGGGGCCCCGGTCGGCCGCGTTGAACTCGGTCGCCCGGCGCATCCGGGCCCGGAAGCCGGGATCCTGGACCATCTCGGCCAGTTCCACCCACGCGTCGACCTGCTCGGGGGTCGGATCCTCGGGCAGCTCCGCCACGGTGGCGAGCATCCGCTTGCGGATCTCCGGGTCGACGGTGTCCAGTCCGTGCAGCGTCTCCTCGACGAACTCCTCCAGGATCCGCCGCCGTTCCGCCGCCGACAGCCGTGCCAGCTTGTTCATCAGGGTCGTCTCCTCCGCGCTCGAACCACGTCGCGCGACCGTCGACAGGACCGCCCGGGTCACCTTGAGCGAGCTGATCTGCGCGTCCAGTGCCGCCACGTGCGCCGCCGCGACCTCGGCCACCGTCCGCTCGCCGGAGAGCACCGCCCGCACGTGCGCGAGGCCCAGGCCCAGTTCGCGCAGGGTGCGGATCAGCTCAAGGCGGGCGAAGGACCCGGCGTCGTACAGCCGGTAGCCGCCGGCGGAACGGCCCACCGGGGTGAGGACGTCCTCGTCGGACCAGTAGCGGATGGTGCGCACGGTCAGCCCGGTGGCGCGCGCCAGTTCGCCGATGGTGAGAAGTCCGGTGCTGTTCTCGATCACGTCTGCGAGTGTGGGCCTTCCAGTGGGTGGAGACTCAAGGAGCGGGTACGGCCATGGAGACCTTGCGAGACATTCTCGACGCCGCGGCCCGTGGTGTCTTCCCCCCGCCCGACGGCCGTACGACCGTCGTCCCGCAGCCCTCGGCGCGGGACGCGGGAGTGATCTCCTTCACCGCGCACTCGGTCGTCTTCACCGACGAGGACCCGGACTGGGTGTACGACACCCTGCGCGCGATCCCCTGCGATCCGCTGTGCGCGTCGGTGAACGCCCGGTTCCTGGTCGCCCTGATGGACCGCACCGGCCGGGAGCAGGAGACCGTCGACGCGCTGCTGGTCGCCGGTCCGCTCCCGGGCCGACCGGACCTGCCGCTGACCGAGCTCGCCGGCCCCGGCCACTCCCGGGTCGCCTACGCCCGCGCCCGCCGTACCGGGGTACGGGCCTGGGCGGCCCCCGGCGGGGTGGTCGTGCTGGGCCGGGGGGTCGCGGGGCGCCTGGAGGTCTCGGTGGAGGTGGACGAGGGGGCCCGGCGGACGGGGCTGGGCCGGGCCCTGGTGACCGCCGCCCGGCAGCTGGCCGGTGAACCGGTGTGGGCGCAGGTCGCCCCGGGGAACGCCCGCAGCGTACGGGCGTTCCAGGCGGCCGGTTACCTGCCGGTGGGCGCCGAGGCGCTCCTGCTCGCGCCCTGAGCGCCGGGATCAGCGGAAGATGCCGGTGTGGCCGAGGGAGTAGCGGCCGGGCTGCGGATAGACGGCGAGGCCGTGCGGGCCGCTGCCGACGCCGATGCGGGCGAGTTCGGTTCCGGTGGCGGTGTCGATGGCGTACACCTCGGAGTTGTAGCGGCCGGACAGCCACAGGATCTTGCCGTCCGCCGACACCCCGCCCATGTCCGGGCTGCCGCCGCCCGGCAGCCGCCACTTCGCGGTCAGCCGGTTCTGGGTGAAGTCGAAGACGGAGATGGTGCCCTCGCCGCGGTTGGACACGTACATCTGCCGGGAGTCCCGGCTGACGTACAGGCCGTGCGCGCCCTTGCCGGTGGCCAGGAACGCGGGCTTGGTGAAGTGGTCGCCGTCCAGGATCCACAGCCCGTCGGCCATCATGTCGGCGATGTAGAACAGCTTGCCGTCGGGTGAGACCTTGACGTCCTGCGGCATGGCGCCGTGGAAGGGGAGTTTCTCCTGCCGGAGCACCCGCATCTGTGCGGTGTCCACCTTGAGCAGTTCGCCGCTGAACTCGCAGGAGACGATGAAGTACCGCCCGTCCATGGAGAAGTCGGCGTGGTTGACGCCGTAGCAGCTGACCGGGACGGTCTTGACGGTCTTCATGGTGTGCGCGTCCCGGAACACCAGCTGCCGGTCCGCGGAGGCCATCACGATCGCGTACTTGCCGTCGGGCGTGAAGTACAGGTTGTACGGGTCGTGCACGGCCACCGGCTGTCCGGCCCGGCCGGTCCGCGGGTCGATGGGGGTGAGGCTGTTGCCGAGGTCGTTGTTGACCCACAGGGTCTTCAGGTCCCAGGACGGGACGACGTGCTGGGGCTGGCGGCCGACCTTGATGGTCTCGGTCACCCGGTAGGTCTTCGGGTCGATGACGGAGACCGTGTCGGAGTTGGTGTTGGGGACGTAGATCCGGGTCGGGAAGTCCTTGACGACGGGTGAGAGCCTGCCGGGGCGGTCGGCGGAGTACACGTCGTGCGGATCGAGCACCGGGGGCATGCCCGGCAGTACGTCGACGGCCGGGTCGGCCTTCCTCACCTGCGGCTGCGCGGCGACGGTACTGGGGGCGGCCGGTGTCCCGGAGTCGGGTCCGCCGCCGCAGGCGGACAGCAGCGCCAGGACGGCGAGGGCGGTGAGGGCGGCGGGCAGCCGGGCGGCTTTCGTGGTTGGCATCAGCTCAGCAGCTCCGTGGTGGTGACCGCGCGCAGTCCGCGGCGGTCGAGTTCTTCGAGTACGGCGGGAAGGGCGTCGGCCGTGTCCGGATATCCGAAGTGCATGCTGACCACCGACCCGCCCGTGACCTCCGCGAGCACCTTGCGGGTGACCGCGGCCGCGCCCGGCCGGGTGTAGTCGAGCGAGTCGACGTCGTAGGAGAGCACGTGCGGGTAGCCGGCCTCGGCGGCGAGCCGGGCGACGAGCTCCGACGCGGTGGGCGCCCTGGAGGGGCGGAACCAGCTGCCGATCGAGCCGGTGAGCCGTCTGAGGCGGTCCGCGCAGTCGGTGATCTCCGCGCGGGCGCCGGACTCGGACATGGCGTTGACGGAGACGTGCCGCTGGGTGTGGTTGCCGAGGTCGTGGCCGCTGTCGAGGATGCGGCGGGCCATGGCGGGGTGCGCGTCCAGCCAGCTCCCGACGGCCAGCACCGTGAGGCGGGCGCCGCGCTTCTCGGCGGTGGTGAGGATCCGGGTGGCGAGGGTGGGGTCGCCCTGGCCGTGGAAGGTGAGCGCGACGGCGGCGGCGCCGCGGGGACCGTGGGTGATCTGGAGCGGCTGCCCGGGGAAGGCCCGGGGAGCGGGCGCGGTGGACGCCGCCGGGGTGGGGGTGGGGGTCGAGGTGGCGGAGACGAGGTTGGCGGCCGGGTGCGGGGGTGGCGCGCCCGTACCGGTGGCGCCGCAACCGGTGGCGAGTGTGCCTCCGGCGATGAGGCCGGCGCCTGCGCGGAGGACGCCGCGTCGGTTGGAGGTGGTCACCCGCCCCATTTAAGGGTGATTGGGTAAGAAAATGGGTGATTGACCTGACAGGGGGCTCGTCAGGCGAGCCTCTCAGCGGTCGGCCACCCGCATCTCGAACCAGGTCGTCTTTCCTCGCGGCAGCAAATCGACGCCCCAGCGGTCCGACAGCTTGTCCACCAGGAACAGCCCCCGTCCGCTGATGTCCATGTCCTGAACCGGCATCAGGCACGGCAGCCCACGCGAGGGATCCCGCACCTCCACCCGGATCCATCCCGGCCGGCGGCGCATCCGCAGCCCGAACACGCGGGCACCGGTGTGGCGTACGGCGTTGCCCACGAGTTCGGAGACGAGTAAGACCGCGTCCTCCGTCATCCTGGGGCTGAGCCGCCACTGGCGCAGGACCACGACCTGGGCGAGCCGGCGGGCGGTCGCCGCGGACTCGGGGCGGGACGGCAACGGAATCTCTGCTTCCGTCGGGTTGCCGAACAGCTCGATCGCCTTGAGTGCCCGCTCGTCCTCGACCGTGGGCGACCATCGCGCCGCGGCCGCACGGCTGTGTCCCCGCGGCTGTTCGATGCCCTCCAGCCCCGCCATGCCCCCATCATGGCCGCCCGGTCCCCCTTCCGGGGCCGTTCCGGAGGAATACGCCCCCGCGAAGCTCCCGTCCGATACCGGTCGAACGGCATATACCAACGGCATTTCAGGGGCTCGGACAACCTGCCCGAGCTGCGGCGACGACTCATCTCCGGGCAATCGACAGACTCCCTCGACAAGACAGGCTTAAGGGTGGCTTAAGGCTCCCATAAACCGTCCCGCCGAGGGACCCCTGAATGAGACATCACGTCAATTGCAAGTGGTTCGGGATCCCCAGGCGCGGGATCCTCACAACCGGCGCGAGATCAACGGAACTTGGCCTTGCCCGGCCCCTCCTCCACGAAGCTGCGCATCCCGCGCTCACGGTCCTCGGTCGCGAACAGCCCTGCGAACCAGTTCCGTTCGACCGCGAGGCCGGTCTCCAGGTCGGTCTCCACGCCGGTGTCGACCGCCTCCTTGGCCGCCCGCAGGGCGATCGCGGGCCCCTGCGCGAGCCGGGCCGCCCAGGCGTGCGCCTCCGTGTAGACGTCGGCGGCGGGAACGACCCGGTCGACCAAGCCGATGGCGAGGGCCTCGTCGGCCTTGACCATGCGGCCCGTGAAGATCAGGTCCTTGGCCTTGGACGGCCCCACCAGACGGGGCAGCCGCTGGGTGCCGCCCGCCCCCGGGATCAGCCCGAGCAGGATCTCGGGCTGACCGAGCTTGGCGTTGTCGGCGGCGATCCGGTAGTCGGCGCAGAGCGCGAGTTCACAACCGCCGCCGAGCGCGTACCCGGTGACGGCGGCGACGACCGGCTTGGGGATCCGGGCGACGGCGGTGAAGGAGTCCTGGAGGTCACGCGAGCGCACGATCATGGCCGCGTGGTCCATGTCCTGCATTTCCTTGATGTCGGCCCCGGCCGCGAAGACCTTCTCGCCGCCGTAGATCACGACGGCGCGCACGTCCTCGCGGCGGGTGGCCTCCTGAGCCAGTTCCTTGAGCCGGTCCTGGGTGGCGACGTCCAGGGCGTTCATCGGGGGCCGGTCGAGACGGATGGTCCCGACGCCTTCGGCGACTTCGAGGGTCACAGTCATGACCCGCAGGTTAGCGGGCGTTCACGCGTACCTGCGGGCCGGAAGGGGCGGTCGACTCAGGCAGTCCATGCCTTCCACGACATGTTCCAGCCGTTGAGGCCGTTGTCGGGCGACACCGTCTGGTCGTTGGAGTGCTTCACGGTCACCACGTCACCGATGATCGAGTGGTCGAAGAACCAGGCGGCCGGCACCCCCCGGTCACCCCCGCCCCGGATGTCGCGCAGCCCCACGCACCCGTGGCTGGCGTTGTAGTTGCCGAAGGCGTCCCCGCCCCAGTAGTTGCCGTGGATGAAGGTGCCCGACGTGGTCAGCCGCATCGCGTCCGGCACGTCCTTGATGTCGTACTCGCCGCCGTAGCCGACGGTCTCGCCGTTCATCCGGGTCACCCGCAGCTTCTCGCTGATGACCATCTGGCCGTTCCACGTGTCGTACCCGGGCTTGCCGGTCGTGACGGCGAGGGTCTTCACGACCTTGCCGTCCTGCATCACCTTCATGGTGTGCTTCTTGGCGTCGACGATCGACACCTGGTTGCGGCCGATCGTGAACTTCACGGTCTTGGCCTGCTTGCCGTAGACCCCGTCGCGGCCCTCGACACCGTCGAGGTTCAGGGTGACGGAGACCTTCGTGCCGGACTTCCAGTAGTTCTCCGGACGGAAGTCCAGGCGGTCGTTGCCGAACCAGTGGCCCTCGACGTCCACCGCGGGCTCGGTCTTGACGGTGATCGCCTTCTCCACCGCGGCCGGGTCGGTGATGCCCCGGGTGAACCGTACGGAGAACGGCATTCCGACGCCCACCGTGGAACCGTCCTCGGGCGTGAAGTACCCGGTGAAGGTGTTCTTCGGCGTGAGCGTGGTGAACGTGGAGTCCTCGGCGGACTCACGCCCCTCGGTGTCCTTCGCGACCGCGTGCACCGTGTACTTCGTGGAGCTGGCGAGGTGCCCGGCCGGGCTCCAGCTGGCGCCGTCCGCGGCTATCGTGCCGTCGACCTCGCCGCCCTTGGAGTCCTTGACCTCCACGTCGGTCAGCTTGCCCTTGGCCGCGCTGACCTTGAGCGTCCCGCTGGTGTCGACGTCGGTCGCCCCCGACCTGGGGCTGATGCTGACGGTGGCGACGGACTGCTTGCTCGCCTGCGTCGTGGCGTCCTTCTCCTTGCCGGCCCCGCTCCCCTTGTCCGAGGAGCCGCCCCCGCACGCGGTCACCGCCATGAGCACAACTCCGGCCACGACGGCCAGACCCCTGCCCCGGGCCCGGACCGCCGCCCCCGATATCGGCCGTACGTTCAAAGTCGTTCTCCCCTCCCAGGGCCAGGTCAGGCCCACCCCAGCGCGTACCGCCCGCGCATTTGCGCATAGTAACCGGACGGTTTTGAGCTTGGTGTTGGGCGAATGTCACCGTTGCGTCGCAACTTCCGCGACGGCGCACGACGGCCCCCGCCCGACCCCGGAAGACCCCGCCCGGTCACCTCACCGCGCCGCCCGCCTTCCACTCCTTCCACCCCATGTTCCAGCCTCCGAGGCCGTTGTCGGGAGTGACCGTCTTGTCGTTGCTGTTCACCACTTCGACCACGTCACCGATCAGGGTTCGGTCGTAGAACCAGCCCGCCGGCGTGTCCGAGCTGCCGCCCTTCACGTCTCGCAGACCCACGCAGCCGTGGCTGACGTTGACGCGTCCGGGGGCGTCCGGTGCCCAGTAGTTGCCGTGCAGGAAGGTGCCGGAGTCGGTGAGTTTGAGGGCGTGCGGGACGTCGGGGATGTCGTACTCGCCGCCGAAGCCGACCGTGCGGCTGTTCATGCGGGTCACCTCGTGCATCTCCATCACCACCATCTTGCCGTTGTAGGTGGTGTGGGCCGGCGCGCCCGCGGTGATCGGGACGGTGGCGAGCAGGTCGCCGTCGCGGCGCACCTCCATCGTGTGCCGGGCCGCGTCGACGAGGGAGACCTGGCTGCGGCCGACCGTGAAGGTGAACGTCTTGTACTGCAGGCCGTAGACCCCGCGGGCGGCTTCGACGTCGCGGAGCCTGAGGTCGACGGTGACGACCGTGCCGGGCTGCCAGTAGTGCTCGGGGCGGAAGTCGAGCCGGTTCTTGCCGAACCAGTGCGGCCGGATCTCCACCGCCGGGTTGGCGCTGACCCGCACGGCGCGCTCCACCTCGGCCCGGTTCTCGATGTCGCGGCTGAAGGCGAGGGAGACGATCATCCCGGTGCCGACGGTGGCGCGGTTCTCGGGCGTGACGTATCCGATGAAGCGTTCGTCGGGGACCAGCGTGGTGAAGGTGGTGTGGCGGGCCGAGCGGCGGCCGTCGCCGTCCAGGGCGACCGCGTCGACCGTGTACTTGGCGGCGAGCGCGAGTTTCGGGTCGTCGGGCTGCCAGACCCTGCCGTCCGCGGCGATGTGCCCGGGGACCGGGAAGTCCTGGGCGTCCTGCGCCCTGACGACGCTGACGGACTCCAGGCGGCCGCCGGGTACCCGCACCGCCAGCCGTTCGCCGGGCCGTACCGCCTTGGTGCCGTCGTCCGGGGAGATGCGGATGACGTCCTCGGGGGCCGGAGGTGCGCCCCCGAGGACGTGGTCGATGCCGAGCCCCCCGGTGTCGTCCGAGGAGCAGCCGGCGGCTCCGGCCAGCAGCGCCGCCCATGTCAGTACCGCGGCCAACGCGGCCCCCGCGCGCCGTGCGCGCCCTTGTGCATGACTCACGTGGCTCTAACGACCGGGCCCGCCCCGGGAAACGTGAGTGCGACCCCGGCACTGGGCAGAACAGAGGGAAGGACGACGAGCTGGGGAGCCGCCACGCCCGTGCCAGAGCCGTCGCGGGCGTGCCCGAAGCGAGCAGCCGACCGTGCCCGGGACCGTGAGTCCGGGCACGGACGGCTGCCCGGACACGGGTGGGGTGCGCCCCGGGGGTCGGCGAGCCGCGGAACGAAAAAGGGGCCGACAGGTGACGAGCGCAGCCGAGCAGCAGGGGGCACGGGCGCGGGCCCCGAGGGCACAGGCCCCCGTGGTGAACGGGACGGCACTCCCCGTCCCGGCCGCCTGGCCGGGGTCGTCCACTCCGTTGGGCGCCCGGTTCCGGGTCGGCCCGGACGGGGTGGCCGGCACCAACTTCGCCCTGTGGGCGGCCGGGGCCGAGGCGGTCCGGCTCTGCCTCTTCGACGAGCAGGGCCGGGAGACCAGGATCCCGCTGACCGAACTGACGCACGAGATCTGGCACGGTTTCGTCCCGGGCGTACTGCCGGGGCAGCGCTACGGCTACCGGGTCGACGGCCGCTGGGACCCGTGGACCGGCGCCCGCTGGAACCCCGCGAAACTGCTCCTCGACCCGTACGCGCGGGCGGTGGACGGGGAGTTCGCCCTGCCGCCCGAGGTGTACGGGCACGTACGGGACTGGCCCGACCAGCGGGTCGCCGACACCGTCCGGGACGACCGGGACTCGGCACCGCACGTCCCGAAGGGCGTGGTCGTGCACGACGACGACGACTGGTCCGACGACCACCGCCCGAAGACGCCGTGGGCGGACTCCGTCATCTACGAGCTGCACGTGCGCGGCTTCACCAGACTGCACCCGGGCATACCCGAGCACCTGCGCGGCACCTACGCGGGACTGGCCCACCCGGCCGCCGTCGAGCACCTGACGCGCCTCGGCGTGACGGCCGTGGAACTGCTGCCCGTGCACCAGTTCGCGCACGAGGACCACCTGCTGAAACGGGGCCTGCGGAACTACTGGGGCTACAACTCCGTCGGCTACTTCGCCCCGCACGCCGGCTACGCCGCCTCCGGTACGACGGGACAGCAGGTCGGCGAGTTCAAGCGGATGGTCCGCGCGCTGCACGCGGCCGGCATCGAGGTCATCCTCGACGTGGTCTACAACCACACCGCCGAGGCCGGGGAGCTGGGACCGACGCTGTCCCTGAAGGGCATCGACAACCGGGGCTACTACCGGCTCCAGGCCGACGCCCGGCACTTCGCCGACTACACCGGCTGCGGCAACACCCTGCACGTGGTGCGGCCGCACGTGCTGCGCCTGATCACCGACTCGCTCCGCTACTGGGTGACCGAGATGGGCGTGGACGGCTTCCGCTTCGACCTCGCGGCGGCGCTGGCCCGCTCGATGCACGACGTCGACATGCTCTCCCCCTTTCTCGCGGTGATCGCCCAGGATCCGGTGCTGCGCCGGGTGAAGCTGATCGCCGAGCCGTGGGACGTCGGCTCCGGCGGCTACCAGGTCGGCGCCTTCCCGCCGCTGTGGACCGAGTGGAACGACCACTACCGGGACGCCGTCCGGGACTTCTGGCGCGGCGCCCTCCCGGACGTCCGCGACCTCGGCTACCGCCTCTCCGGCTCCAGCGACCTCTACGCCTGGGGCGGCCGACGCCCCTACGCCTCCGTCAACTTCATCACCGCGCACGACGGTTACACCCTGCGCGACCTGGTGTCGTACCAGTCGAAGCACAACGAGGCCAACGGCGAGGACAACCGCGACGGCGCCGGCGACAACCGGTCCTGGAACTGCGGGGTCGAGGGCGAGACCGCCGACGAGGGCGTACGGACCCTGCGCAGGCGGCAGTTGCGGAACCTGCTGACCACCCTGCTGCTGTCGACCGGCGTTCCGATGCTGGTCGCCGGCGACGAGCTGGGCCGCACCCAGCGGGGCAACAACAACGCCTACTGCCAGGACAACGAGATCAGCTGGCTGGACTGGTCGCTGCTGGAGGATCCGGACTGGCGGCCGCTGTTCGACCTGACCGCCCGGCTGATCCGGCTGCGCCACCGCCACCCGGTGCTGCGCCGCCGGGCCTTCTTCTCGGGCCGCGCCCACTCCGCGGACGGGCTGCGCGACCTGGCCTGGTTCACGGCTCGGGGCGAGGAGATGACCGAGGGCGACTGGTACGCGCCCGCCGCCACCCTCGGTATGTACCTCTCCGGGCGGGACATCCCCGGCCGGGACGAGCGCGGGGCACCGGTCCTGGACGACAGCTTCCTGATCGTCCTGCACGCAGGCGACCGCCCGGCGCGGTTCCTGCTGCCGGGGCCGCCGTGGGCGGAACGCTACGAGGTGCTGGTGGACACCGGCCGGGAGGACCAGACGCAGGCACCCGGGGTGGTCCACGAGGCCGGGACGGCGGTCACCGTCCCGGCCCGTGCGGTGCTGCTGCTGAAGGTCACCGGCTGAGGTGCCCGGCGGGAGTCAGCCGAGGATCCCGCGCCGGTAGGCCGTCGCGACGGCCGCCGCGCGGTCGTTGACGCCCAGCTTGACGTACAGGTGGGTGAGATGGGTCTTCACCGTGGCCTCGCTGATGAAGAGCTCGCGGGCCGCCTCGCGGTTGGAGGCGCCCCCGGCGACCAGCGCCAGGACCTCGCGTTCGCGGGCGGACAGCGGCTCGTTGCCGGGGGCGCCCGGGGTGCGGACGGCGGTGACCAGGCGGGAGGCGACGGCCGGGGAGAGCACGGTACGGCCCTGGGCGGCGGCGCGGACGGCGGTGAACAGCTCCTCGCGCGGGGCGTCCTTGAGGAGGTAGCCGGTGGCGCCCGCCTCGATCGCCGGGAGGGTGTCGGAGTCGGTGTCGTAGGTGGTCAGGACCAGGACCTTGGCCCGGACGCCCTGCCGGGCCAGTTCCCGGATCGCGTCCACTCCGCCGCCGCCCGGCATGCGCAGGTCCATGAGGACGACGTCGGGATCCAGGGTGCGGGCGAGCGCGACGGCCGCGACGCCGTCGGGGGCCTCGCCGAGGACCGTGAACCCGGGCGCGGAGGCGAACATGCCGCGCAGGCCGTCACGGACGACGGGATGGTCGTCGACGATCAGCAGGGAGATCGGTAGGTCAGCTGTCATGGCGGACCAACGGTACGCGTGCCGACAGGGCCGTGCCGAGCCCCGGTTCGGACTCCACGGTCAGCGCACCGGCGATGCGTTCGGCGCGGGCCCGCATCCCGTCCAGGCCGAAGCCGCCGGCGCTGCTGCGGGCGGGCAGGGCGAGCGGGTCGAAACCGGCGCCGTCGTCGCGGATGTCGAGGATGACCTCGTCGCCCAGGTAGGAGAGCGTGACGCCGACGCGGGAGGCGCGCGCGTGCCGGGCCGCGTTGGACAGTGCTTCCTGGACGATGCGCAGGAGCGTGGCCGCGACCTCCGCGTGCAGTTGCTCGGCGGTGCCCGTGAGCGTGAACTCGGCCCGAATCTCGGTCCGTTCGCCCCATTCGACGACCGTCTTGCGCAGTGCCTCGGGCAGCGCGTCGTGCTCGAGGGCCACCGGGGCCAGGTTGTGCACGGAGCGGCGGGCCTCGCCCAGGCTGTGCCGGGCCAGCGCCAGGGCCCGGCCCACGTGCTCCTCGGCCGCCTCCGGGTCGGGGGTGTTGGTGACGACCTGGAGCTGCGCGATGATCCCGGCCAGGCCCTGGGCGATGGTGTCGTGGATCTCGGCGGCGAGCCGGCGCCGTTCGTCGGCGATGCCGGCCTCCCGTGCCTGGAGCAGGAGTTGGGCGTGCAGGGCCGCGTTCTCGTCCAGGGCCTGACGCAGCGCGGCGATGGTCTCGGTGCGCTCGCGGGACCGCTGCTTCTCCTGCTCGTTGAGGTGGGCGACGGCCATCTGGAGAACGGAGTTGACGGCCAGCAGCACGGCGAACAGGCTCCACTGGAGCACGCTTCGCAGCGGCATCCCGCCCGACTGCGCGCCGGCCACGGTGACCGCGCTCGCCAGCAGCCCGAGCCGCCGCCACCGGCGCGGCAGCAGTTCGTCCGCGTCCATGTAGCCGGAGGCGGCGTAGAACGCGAAGAACGGATTGAGCCAGGCGAGCGCGAAGGCCAGGGCCCAGCGCACCGCGTAGTACAGGCATCCGGCCGGGGAGGGCGTACGGCCGCGGTCGGGACGGCGGAACCGGGTGCCGTGCCACCACAGTTGGAGTACGAGCGCGACGCCGACCAGGGACCAGGCGGTCGACCACAGCGCGCGGGAGGTGTCGGGGTCGGCGGTGGCGACCCCGAGGACGATGCTGATCCCGAGGAACCCGAACGGACTCCAGGTGTGCAACTGCTCCCAGCGCCGGTCGATCCGGCTGTCCTCGGCGGTCATGTCCCCAGTCTGCACGGCGGGCCGCCGCCTATTCCCAGCGGAACCAGCGGGCGGCACCGGCCGTCAGCAGGATCGCCCAGGCCGCCAGCACACCGAGGTGGTCCCAGCCGGGCCAGTGACCCGCGGCTGCCTGGTCAAGGGCGCGGGCCGCCGCACCGAACGGGGTCAGCTGGACCACCCTGGACAGCGCGTGCGGCATCTCCCGCACCGGGATCCACACGCCCGCGCAGAACATCATCGGGAAGAACACCGCCGAGCCGATCGCGCCCGCGATCTTCGTGGTGCGGGACAGCGCGGAGACCAGGGAACCGAGGGCGAGCGCGGCCACGGTCGTCAGCAGCAGCGCCAGCAGGTACCCGCCGGGCTGCCCCGGCAGCCGCACGTCGAAGGCGAGCCGGCCGACGGCCAGCGCGAGCAGCGCGGAGCCGAGCGCGACGGTGCCCGTCACCACCATCTGCGCGGACAGCAGCGCGGACGGCCGGACGGGGGTGAGCCGCATCCGGCGCAGGACGCCCCGCTCCCGGTGGCCGGTCAGCGCCTGGGGCAGCGACTGCACGCCGGACATGATCAGGGCGATCAGCACGGCGACGGGGACGTAGGCGTCGACGGGACGCAGCCCGCCCAGGGACTCGTCGGCATCCCGGAACGAGGGGATCGAGCCGAGGATCGCCAGAAGCAGGGTAGGGAACAGGAAGATCCAGAAGACGGCGCCGGGTTCGCGGCGGAACAGCCGGAACTCGGTGCGCAGGACGGCGGTGTTCATACCGCTTCCTCCTTGGTCAGGTCCAGGAACGCGTCGTCGAGGGTGGCGTCCACGACCCGGAGCTGGTGGGCGGTGACGCGGTGCCGGGCGAGCAGGGTGACGACCGCGTTCACGGTCTCGTCGGTGCCGGCGAGGGTGACCCGGCCGTCCTTGTGCTCGACCGAGGCCAGGCCCGGGAGCGCGGCCAGGTCCTCGTCGTCCAGCGGGGCGGAGGGGGTGAAGCTGATGACGGTGGCGCCGGCGGAGCGGCGGATCAGCCCGGCCGGGGTGTCGAGCGCCGCCACCCGGCCCTTGTCGATCACCGCGATCCGGTCGCAGAGCCGCTGCGCCTCCTCCATGAAGTGGGTGACGAGGAGGACGGTGACCCCACGGTCGCGGACGTCCTCGATCAGCTTCCAGGTGTCCCGGCGGGCCCGCGGGTCGAGCCCTGTGGTCAGCTCGTCCAGCACCACGACGCGCGGGTTCCCGATCAACGCCAGTGCGATGAACAGGCGCTGGCGCTGCCCGCCGGAGAGCCTGCCGAACCGGGTGCCGAGCCTGTCGGTGAGCGCGAGCCGCTCGGCGAGCGGCCCCCAGTCGAGCGGGGCCGGGTAGAAGGAGGCGTACAGATCGAGGGCCTCGCGGACGGTGAGTTTGGGCTGCAGCTCGCTCTGCTGGAGCTGGGCGCCGAGGACACGGGAGACCTTCTGGTGGTCGGCGACGGGGTCGAGTCCGGTGACCCGGACGCGGCCGCCGTCGGGCACCCGCAGTCCCTCGACGCACTCCACGGTGGTGGTCTTGCCGGCGCCGTTCGGCCCGAGGATCCCGAAGATCTCCCCTTCCTGGACGGCGAGGCTCACCCCGTCCACGACGGCCCGGCCGCCGTACGACTTCCTCAGGTCTGTCACTTCGATGACGGATGGCATGGACCGAGGGTCCCGTCCGGGCCGGTTCCGGCACATCGGCCGCCTCGCCGGAATCGGCATCGACCGATCGGCCGATGCCGGCGGAGCCGTTGGGACGACCCACCGAACACCCTGGTCGTAGGACCAGCGGCGGATTCCGGTCCGGCCAAAACTCGGTAGGCGTTGTCAGTGCCGTTCCGTAGGCTCGCTCCTGATGCCTCCGACACGTGCAACCACCAAGGACCGGTCCGCCGGCCGTACCCTGCTACGCCTGTGGCCGTACGTACGGCCGGTGCGCACCCGCCTGTCCGTCGCCGCGTTCGTGGCCGTGATCGCCTCCTGCACGGGGCTGGTCATCCCGCTCGTCCTCAAGTGGATGGTGGACGGCCCGGTGGCCGACCGGGACCCCGGCGGGGTCTGGCTCGGCGCGCTGTACCTGCTGTTGCTCGGCATCGCCGAGGCGCTGCTCTTCGGGCTGCGGCGGTGGCTGGTGGCCAGGCCCCTCTCGCACGTCGAGGCGTCGATGCGGGCGGACCTCTACGGCCATCTGCAGCGTCTGCCGGTCGCCTTCCACGACCGCTGGGCCTCCGGCCAACTGCTCTCCCGGGCCACCACGGACCTGATGCTGCTCCGCATGTTCCTCGCCTTTCCGCTGACCTTCCTGCTGGTCAACGGGGTGACCATCGCCGTCGGCGTGCTCATCATGCTGCTCCAGGACTGGACACTCGGCCTGGTCATCCTCCTCCCCACGATCCCGGTGATGTGGACCTGCGCGGTCTTCGAGAAGCGGTACGCGGCGGTGGCGCGGCTCGCCCAGGACCAGGTGGGCGACCTGACCACGGTGGTCGAGGAGAGCGTGCTCGGCATCCGCATCATCAAGGGGTTCGGCCGGCACCGCAGCCAGGCGCGCGCCTTCCGCGACCTGGTGTGGAAGCTGCGGGGCACGGAGCTGCGCAAGGCGCGGATGCTGGCGGCGATCTGGGGCGTCATCGTGACCCTCCCGGAACTGGCCATCGGAGCGGCCCTCCTGTGGGGTTCGGTCCAGGTCGCGCAGGGCGAGCTGAGCGCGGGGACGCTGGTCGCGTTCCTGTCGACGGCGCTGGCGCTGCGCTGGCCGGTGGAGTCGATCGGCTTCCTGCTGGCGATGAGCCAGGAGGCGGCGACCGCGACGGAACGGTACTTCGAGGTACGGGACGCGGCGCGGGAGGACGCGGACCAGGGGGGCGCGGGCAACTGCGCGACCGGCCACGAACCACCCGCGGCCGACGACGACGGCATCCGCTTCCACTCCGTGTCCTTCCGCTACCCCGACGCCGCCCCCGACTCGACCCCCACCCTCGGCCACATCGACCTGCACATCCGCCCCGGCGAGTCCATGGCCCTCGTCGGAGCCACCGGCAGCGGGAAGACCACCCTCACCGCACTCGTCCCCCGCCTGCACGAGATCACGTCAGGACGGATCACCCTCGACGGCCGGGACATCACCGCCATACCCCGCGAGGAACTCCGCTCCCTGGTCGCCGTGGCCTTCGAGGAACCCACCCTCTTCTCCGCCTCGGTCGGCGAGAACGTGCTGATGGGCGCCGGTGACGGAGCGGGCGCACCGGAGCTGGAGCGGGCCCTGGCCGTCGCCCAGGCGGACTTCGCGCACGCCCTCCCGCAGGGCACCGGGACGCAGGTCGGCGAGCAGGGCCTCAGCCTCTCCGGCGGCCAGCGCCAGCGCCTCGCGCTCGCCCGGGCGGTCGTCGGCCGGCCCCGCTTCCTCGTCCTCGACGACCCGCTCTCCGCCCTGGACGTGCACACCGAGGCCGCCGTGGAGGCCGCCCTGCGCGAGGTGCTCGCCGACACCACGGCCCTGATCGTCGCCCACCGCCCCTCCACCGTCCTGCTCGCCGACCGCGTCGCCCTGCTCTCCGACGGCCGGGTCACCGCCGTCGGCACCCACCAGGAACTGCTCCGCGGCAATGCCGAGTACGCCCGTCTGATGTCCGGGGAGGACCACCGCCGATGACCGCCGCCACCTCGCTGCCCGCCCCCGACGAGGACGACGAGCGCTCCGGCCCCGAACCGGCCGGCACCGCCGGCACCGCGGCCGCCACCGGCTCCGGCGATCCCTTCGACCGGGACGTCCTGCCCGTCCCGCCCGGCGCCACCGCCGCCCTGCTGCGCTCGCTGCTGACGCCGATGAAGGCGCGGGTCGCCGTGACCACGCTGCTGCTGCTGTTCCAGCAGGCGGCCGCGCAGGCGGGCCCACTGCTGGTGGCCTACGCCATCGACCGCGCCGTCCCCGCGTTCCGGGACCACGACAACGGCCCGCTGCTCGCGGTGGGGGTCGGCTACGGCCTGAGCGCCCTGCTCTCCGGCGGCCTCCAGTACGCCTTCATCGAGGCGTCCGCCCGGGTCAACCAGGACGTCCTCCTCGACCTGCGCGGCCGCATCTTCCGCCACGCCCAGGCCCTGAGCATCGACTTCCACGAGCGCTACACCTCGGGCCGGCTGATCTCCCGCTCCACCACGGACGTCGAGTCGCTGCGCGAGCTGCTCAGCGAGGGCCTCCAGGAGCTGGTCACGGTCATCCTCTCCTTCCTGTACATCTCGGCGATGCTGCTCTGGCTGGACCTGGGCCTGGGCGCGGTGGCCGTGGCCTCGTTCGTGCCGCTGTACCTGCTGGTCAGGCTCTACCAGCGGCGCGCGGTACGGGTGTACAAGGCGCGTTCCACCGCGATCGCGGCGGTGATCGTGAAGTTCGTGGAGACGATGAACGGCATCCGCCCGGTGCGCGCGTTCCGCCGGGAGGCCGCCAACGACGCCGAGTTCGCCGTGCTCAACCGCCGCCACGAACGCACCAACGGCGACGCGCTCCTCGAGATGGCGCGGTACGTCGTCGGCTCCCGGCTGGTCGCCAACACCTCGGTCGCGGTGATCGTGCTGTGGGGCGCCTACCGGGTGGCGTCCGGCTCGCTCGAACTCGGTGTCCTGGCGGCGGCCGTCCTATACCTGCGGCGGCTGTACGACCCGATCGACCGCCTCGGCATGTTCCTCAACTCCTACCAGTCGGCCGCCGCCTCGCTGGAGAAGATCGCGGGCCTGCTGGCCCAGACACCGTCCGTGCCGGAACCCTCGGCCCCCAGGGAACTGCCCGCCCGGAAGGGCGAACTGCCCGGTCGTGAGGTCGTCTTCGACGACGTCCGCTTCGCCTACCGCACCGGCGGCGAGGTCCTGCCTCGCTTCGCCCTCACCCTCCCGGCGGGCCAGACCGTCGCGGTGGTCGGCTCCACCGGCGCCGGCAAGTCGACCCTCGCCAAGCTGCTCGCCCGCTTCTACGACCCGACCGAGGGACGGGTCCTCCTGGACGGTGTGGACCTGCGCGAACTGACCGTGCCGGAGCTGCGGCGCGGGGTCGTGATGGTCACCCAGGAGTCGTTCCTGTTCTCCGGCACGGTCGCCGAGAACATCGCCATCGGCCGCCCGGACGCCGGCCGCGAGGAGATCGAGCAGGCGGCCAAGGCGATCGGCGCCCACGAGTTCATCGCCGCACTGCCCGACGGCTACGACACGGACGTCCGCAAGCGCGGCGGGCGCATCTCGGCCGGCCAGCGCCAACTGGTCGCCTTCGCACGCGCCCTGCTCGCCGACCCGGCGGTGCTGATCCTCGACGAAGCGACCAGTTCCCTGGACATCCCCGGCGAACGGGCCGTGCAGCGGGCCATGTCGACGGTGCTGAGGGGCCGTACGGCGGTGGTGATCGCGCACCGGCTGTCCACCGTGGAGATCGCCGACCGGGTACTGGTCATGGAGCACGGCCGGATCGTCGAGGACGGCCGCCCGGCCGAACTCATCGCCGGCACGGGCCGGTTCGCCGACCTGCACCGGGCGTGGCGGGACAGTCTGGCCTGACGGCGGGAACGGGGGTCGCAGGGTGATCGACGCGTACGAGGATCCGGGGACGCCCGACGCACGCGGGGGCTGGTCCTACCTGTGGTGGCTGGTGCACCGACAGCCGGGCCGCTCGCTGGCCGGGGCGCTGCTGGGCAGTACCTGGCTGACGCTGATGGCCGGCACGCCGTACCTGATGGCCCGGGCCGTGGACGACGGCCTGGTACCGGGGCGCATGGGGGTGCTGGCCGGATGGACGGCGGCGATCTTCGTCCTCGGGGCGGTCAACGCGTGGATCAGCATCATGCGCCACCGCACGATGACCCGGGTGCGCATGGACGCGTACTTCCGCACGATCAAGGTGGTCGTCGGGCACGCGGTGCGGCTCGGTGCGGCCCTGCCCCGGCGGGCGTCGGCCGGTGAGGTCGTCACGATCGGCGTCGGTGACGTGCACACCATCGCCCAGGCGCTGACCGTCGTCGGCCCCGGGGTGGGCGCGGTCGTGGTGTACGCGGTGGTGGCCGCCCTGCTGATGCCGGTCTCTCCCCTGCTGACCGGCGTGGTCCTGCTCGGGGTGCCGCTGGTGGCGCTGCTCGCGGGCCCGTTGACCCGGCGGCTGCAGGGACGGGAGACCGAGTACCGGGAGCGCCAGGGCGTCCTCACGGCCCGCATCGGCGACCTGGCGGGCGGCCTCCGGGTGCTCAACGGGCTCGGCGGCAAAGGCCTGTTCGCGGACGCCTTCCGCGGGGACTCGCAGCACCTGCGCGCCCAGGGCTACCGGGTGGGCGCGGTCGCCAGCTGGGTCCAGGCCCTGGGCGTCGGCCTGCCCACGGTGTACCTGGCGGTGGTGACCTGGCTCGCGGCCCGGATGGCGGCCCGCGGCGAGATCACGGTGGGCCAGCTGGTGTCGGTGTACGGCTACGTCGCGGTCCTGGTGGGCCCGGTGGCGTTCTTCCTGGACATGGGCTACCAGCTGAGCCGGGGTGTGGTGGCCGCCCGCCGGGTGGTCCGCCTGCTGCACCTGGAACCCGAACCGGACGAGGGCACGGAGCGGGCTCCGGCCGGACCGGCGGTCCTGCACGACCCGGAGTCGGGGGTACGGGTGCGGCCGGGCCGGCTGACCGCGCTGGTGGGCGCGAGTCCGACGGAGACGGCGGCGGTGGTGGACCGCCTGGGCCGCTACACCGGGTCGGACGTCACCTGGGGAGCCACCCGCCTGGACGCCGTACCGCTGCGGGAGGTCCGTACCCGCATCCTGGTGGCCGACAACGACTCACACTTCTTCGCCGACACCCTCCGCAACTCCCTCCGAACCACAGCCACCCCAGCCCCACATCCCCCGCCCGACCACAACGCGCCCCAAAGGGGCGCGGGGAACTGCGCGACCAGCCCCCACGCACCCGCGGCGGCCGAAGCACACGAACCCGCCCCCGCGGCCGCCGAAGGACACGAACCCGCGGCCGCCGGAGTACCCGAGCCCGCACACGAGCCCGAACCTGCCGACACGCGAACCGCTCACGCCCTGCACGCGGCCGCCGCCACCGACATCCTCCACGCCCTCCCGAACGGCCTCGACTCGGAGCTCTCCGCCCAGGCCCGCAACCTCTCCGGCGGCCAGCGCCAACGCGTCCGCCTCGCAAGGGCGTTGCTGGCCGATCCAGAGGTCCTGCTCGCCGTGGAGCCCACCTCCGCCCTCGACGCCCACACGGAGTCCCTCGTGGCCGAGCGCCTGCGCACCGCCCGTGCCGGCCGCACCACCCTCCTGACCACCACCTCCCCGCTGATGCTGGCCCGCGCCGACGAGGTGGTCTACCTGGTCGACGGCAAGGTCGCGGCGACCGGCACCCACGAGGACCTGCTCGGCTACGAACCCGGCTACCGCGCCCTGGTGGCCAGGGACGCGGAGGACGAAGAGGAGGTCGTACGGTGACGGCGGACCAGCTTCCCGTCGCCGGACGGGCCGCCGTCCGCCGGGCCCTGTTCCGCCTGGTGCGGGCCGACCGCGGTGCCTTCTGCGCCGCCCTGCTGCTGAACGCGCTCGCCGCCGGGGCCGGCCTGGCCGGCCCGTGGCTGGTCGGCCGGATCGTGGACGCGGTCCGGGCCGGCCGCGGGGTCGGCGCCGTGGACCGCCTCGCCCTGTGGATCCTGCTCTGCGCGCTCGTACAGCTGCTGCTCGCCCGCTCCGCCCGCTACGTGGGCCACCGCTTCGGGGAGCGAACCCTGGCCCGGGTGCGCGAGCAGTTCGTGGACCGGGCGCTGGCGCTGCCGGCGTCGGCCGTGGAGCGGGCCGGCACCGGTGACCTGACCGCGCGCGGCACCTCGGACGTCAGCACCGTCGGCACCACGCTGCGGGACGCCGGACCCGAGCTGCTGGTCTGCTCGGTGCAGGCGCTGTTCGTGCTGGCCGCGGTCTTCGCCCTGGACCCGGTGCTCGGCGCGTTCGGGGTGCTCGGACTGACCCCGATCTGGTTCGCGCTGCGCTGGTATCTGCGCCGGGCCCGGGACGGCTATCTCGCGGAGGGCGAGACGACCTCCGGGGTCGCCGAGATCGTCACGGCGACGGTGGAGGGCGCGCGCACGGTGGAGGCGTTCCGGCTCCAGGAGACGCGGATCAGGGCCGGCCGGGACGCGCTGGAGGCCAACCGCGGGGCCCGCTTGCACACGCTGTACCTCCGCAGCGTGTTCTTCCCGGCGGTCGAGGTGTCGTACTCCGTACCGGTGGCCGGGGTGCTGCTGGTCGGCGGGGTGCTGCACGCCGGGGTCGGTGTGGTGGTGTCGGCGGCGCTGTATCTGAAGCAGTTCACCGAGCCGCTGGACCAGATTCTGATGCGGGTGGAGCAACTGCAGGCCAGCGGTGCGTCGTTCGCCCGGGTGGAAGGGCTTGCGCAGGCCACCCGGACGACGGCGGCGGGCGGGGCGCCGGCCCCGGCGGACGACCGGATCGACGTGCGCGGGGCCCGGTTCGCCTACGAGCGCGGCGGCGAGGTGCTGCGCGGGGTGGATCTCACGGTGCGGCCCGGGGAGCGGCTGGCGGTGGTCGGACCGTCCGGCGCCGGGAAGACGACGCTGAGCCGGCTGCTGGCGGGCGTGGACGCGCCCGGCTCCGGCACGGTGACCGTGGGCGGGGTGCCCATCGCCGGGCTGTCACCGGAGCTGCTGCGCCGTCAGGTCGTCCTGGTCACCCAGGAGCACCATGTCTTCCTCGGCACGGTCCGGGACAATCTGCTGATCGCCGAACCGGCCGCGAGCGACGCCGACCTGTGGTCGGCGCTGACGGCGGTGGGCGCCGACGGCTGGATCCGCGGCCTGCCCGGCGGTCTGGACACCGTGCTCGGCGCGGGCGGCCGGGACACCGACGGCTCCCAGGCGCAGCAGCTCGCGCTCGCCCGCGTGGTGCTCGCGGACCCGCACACGCTGATCCTGGACGAGGCGACGGCGTTGCTGGATCCGGCGACCGCCCGGCACGCCGAGCGTGCCCTGGCCGCCGTGCTGGCGGGCCGTACGGTCATCGCCATCGCGCACCGGCTGCACACGGCGCACGACGCCGACCGGGTGGCCGTGATGGAGGACGGCCTGCTCACCGAACTCGGCACCCACGAGGAGCTGGTGGCGGCGGGCGGCGCGTACGCGGCGCTCTGGGCGACCTGGCACGGCGGTACATCGCCCTGAGACCGGGCCCGCCCGTCCCGCCGTCCCGCCGTCGATCAACGCGTCGATCCGTCGGCGTGCCTGGTGCCTGACCGAACGATCCGTGCACCGAACGATCCGCATACCGAACATGAACATCCGGTCAACGAACCGTTTCCGGCCAAATTTATGACGCGGTCCTGACAGATCGCGTTTTCTGGTGCCACTCTTCCCACGGCCGACTCACAGCAACCCCACAGGATCACCCAGTCGCTGCCGAGTCCGGCCCCGCACGCGTACGTGGTTCCGCGTTCCACCTGTTCCGAGTTCTGCCCGGACGGCCCACCCGCCCTCCGGATCTCCCCTGGCCGTGTGATCCGCGGCCACGCAGAAGGAGTCAGTGTTGAGAAGCAGTTCCTCTCGCAGACGCACCCCCCACCGCACCGCAGTAGTGGCCCTCGCGGGCGTCACCGCCCTGATCGCCGCGGCCGTCCAGTCCGGCGCCGCCAGCGCCGCCCCCGCCGCGCCCCAGGCCGGCAAGGTCAACCCCGCGCACGTCGCCATGAAGCTCTCGCCCTCGCAGCGCGCGGAGCTGCTGCGCGACGCGAGCGCCGACCGCGCCGCCACCGCCAGGGCCATCGGCCTCGGTTCGCAGGAGAAGCTGGTCGTCAAGGACGCCGTCAAGGACGCCGACGGCACCGTCCACACCCGCTACGAGCGCACCTACGCGGGCCTGCCGGTGCTCGGCGGCGACCTGATCGTCGACACCGCCAAGTCGGGCGCCACCGAGCGCGTGACCAAGGCGAACAACGCCACGCTCAAGGTCGCGGACCTCACCCCGGCGGTCAGCGCGGCGAGCGCCGAGAAGACGGCCCTCTCCCGCGCCAAGGCCCTCGGCTCCACCAAGTCCGCCGCGGACGGCGCCCGCAAGGTGATCTGGGCCGGCTCCGGCACCCCCGTCCTCGCCTACGAGACGATCGTGGGCGGCTTCCAGGACGACGGCACGCCGAACCAGCTGCACGTCGTCACCGACGCCGCCACCGGCAAGAAGCTCTTCGAGTACCAGGGCATCGAGAACGTCACCGGTACCGGCAACACCCAGTACAGCGGCACCGTCTCGCTGTCGACGACCCAGTCGGGCTCGACGTACAACCTGACCGACGGCGATCGCGGCGGCCACAAGACGTACAACCTGAACCACGGCACCTCGGGCACCGGCACGCTGTTCTCCCAGTCGAGCAACACCTGGGGCAACGGCACCACGTCCAACGCCGCCACCGCGGGCGCCGACGCGCACTACGGGGCCGCCGAGACCTGGGACTTCTACAAGAACACCTTCGGCCGCAGCGGCATCAAGAACAACGGTGTCGGCGCCTACTCCCGCGTGCACTACGGCAACTCGTACGTGAACGCGTTCTGGGACGACGGCTGCTTCTGCATGACCTACGGCGACGGCTCCGGCAACGCGGACCCGCTGACCGCCCTGGACGTGGCCGGCCACGAGATGAGCCACGGCGTCACCTCCAACACCGCGGGCCTCAACTACTCCGGCGAGTCCGGCGGCCTGAACGAGGCCACCTCGGACATCTTCGGCACCGGTGTGGAGTTCTACGCGGCGAACTCCTCCGACGTCGGCGACTACCTCATCGGCGAGAAGATCGACATCAACGGCGACGGCACCCCGCTGCGCTACATGGACAAGCCGAGCAAGGACGGCGCGTCCAAGGACAGCTGGTACTCGGGGCTCGGCGGCCTGGACGTGCACTACTCGTCCGGTCCGGCGAACCACTTCTTCTACCTGCTGAGCGAGGGCAGCGGCGCCAAGGTGATCAACGGCGTCAGCTACAACTCGCCGACCGCCGACGGCCTTCCGGTCACCGGCATCGGCCGGGACAAGGCGCTGCAGATCTGGTACCGGGCGCTCACCACCAAGTTCACCTCCACCACCAACTACGCGAGCGCCCGCACCGGCACCCTCGCGGCGGCCGGTGAGCTGTACGGCACCACGAGCGCCGAGTACAAGGCGGTGCAGGACGCCTGGGCGGCCATCGCGGTCGGCTCGCGCTCCGGCGGTGGCGGCGGTGGCGGCACCTCGTACGAGAGCACCACGGTGGTGTCGATCCCGGACAACGGACCCGCGGTCACCTCGTCGATCACGGTCTCCGGCCGCAGCGGGAACGCGCCGTCCAACCTCCAGGTGACGCCGAACATCAGCCACACCTGGCGCGGTGACCTGGTGGTCGACCTGGTCGGCCCGTCCGGGACGTCGTACCGCCTGAAGAACTTCAGCTCCTCGGACTCCGCGGACAACGTGACGGACACCTACACGGTGAACGCCTCGTCGGAATCGGCCAATGGGACGTGGAAGCTGAAGGTCCAGGACCAGGCCGCGCAGGACGTCGGCAAGATCAACAGCTGGAAGCTGACCTTCCCGTAAACCGCAGGACACGGGCGTGAGCCGCGGGCGCCGTCCGGGGGTTCGAACCCCGCCGGGCGGCGCCCGTTTTACATGTTCGCAACGTTCACCCGACACCTGCTTTTCGGCCAACATCACTTCAGGGTCCTGACATGTACGCGACCTAGGTGTCACTCTTCCCTCACCCGTCGCACAGCACAGCAACTTCACGACCCCACAGCCGGTGCGGTAACCCCACTCCGTCCCGGACTCCCCACAGCCTGAAGGAGCTTGAGTGAGCCCCCTCTACGCGCGTCACAAGCGCACCACTCTGGCCATCGCCACCGCTGTCGCCGCCGGCGCCCTGCTGACCACGGGCCTGACCACCACCGCCACGGCCGCCCCCAAGCAGCCGCTGGCCGCCGCCCCCACCCTGCTCTCCAACTCCGCCCGCACCGCCCTCGTCCAGAAGGCGCAGGCGGACGTCGCCGAGACCGCGCAGCAGATAGGCCTCGGCGCCAAGGAGAAGCTCGTCGTCAAGGACGTCGTCAAGGACGTCGACGGCACCGTCCACACCCGCTACGAGCGCACCTACGCGGGCCTCCCGGTGCTCGGCGGCGACCTGGTCGTGCACACCTCCGAGGCCGGCAGGACCGAGGGCGTCACCAAGGCGACGAAGGCGGCCATCAAGGTGGCCTCCCTCAAGCCGCAGATCAGCACCGCCAAGGCGGAGAAGTCGGCGCTGAGCGTCGCCAGGACGCTCGGTTCCGCCAAGTCGGCCGCCGACGGCGCCCGCAAGGTGATCTGGGCCGGCTCCGGCACCCCCGTCCTCGCCTACGAGACGGTCGTCGGCGGCTTCCAGGACGACGGCACCCCCAACCAGCTGCACGTCATCACCGACGCCACCACCGGCAAGAAGCTCTTCGAGTACCAGGGCATCGAGAACGCCACCGGCACCGGCAAGAGCCTCTACTCCGGCACCGTCAGCCTCAGCACCAACCTGTCGGGCTCGACGTACCAGCTGTACGACACCACGCGCGGCGGCCACAAGACGTACAACCTGGCCCGTGGCACCTCCGGCACCGGCTCGCTGTTCACCGACGCCGACAACACCTGGGGCACGGGCACGGCCTCCAGCTCCTCCACCGACCAGACGGCCGCCGTGGACGCGGCCTACGGCGCCCAGGAGACCTGGGACTTCTACAAGGCGACCTTCGGCCGCAACGGCATCAAGAACAACGGCGTCGCGGCCTACTCGCGGGTCCACTACAGCAGCGGCTACGTCAACGCGTTCTGGGACGACAGCTGCTTCTGCATGACCTACGGCGACGGCTCCGGCAACACCCACCCGCTGACCGCCCTCGACGTGGCCGGCCACGAGATGAGCCACGGCGTCACCTCCAACACCGCGGGCCTCAACTACAGCGGTGAGTCCGGCGGCCTGAACGAGGCCACCTCGGACATCTTCGGCACCGGTGTGGAGTTCTACGCCGCCAACGCCTCCGACCCCGGTGACTACCTCATCGGCGAGAAGATCAACATCAACGGCAACGGCACCCCGCTGCGCTACATGGACAAGCCCAGCAAGGACGGCGGTTCGGCCGACAACTGGTCCTCGTCGGTGAAGAACCTGGACGTGCACTACTCGTCCGGTGTCGCCAACCACTTCTTCTACCTGCTGTCCGAGGGCAGCGGCGCGAAGACCATCAACGGGGTGTCCTACAACTCCCCGACCTACAACGGCTCCACGGTCACCGGTATCGGCCGGGCCAAGGCCCTGCAGATCTGGTACAAGGCGCTGACGACGTACTTCACGTCGACGACCAACTACAAGTCGGCGCGCACCGGCACCCTGTCGGCGGCGGCCGCCCTGTACGGCTCCGGCTCCACCGAGTACAACACGGTGGCGGCCGCCTGGTCGGCCGTGAACGTCACGTGACCTGATCACAGCGCATCGGGCGGACCCCGGGACGAAGCCGTCCCCGGGGTCCGCCCTACGCTCTCCCCCATGTCCTTCACGTACGAGGCGGTCGGCGCGACCCTCGACGACCTCGCCGCCTGCCCGCCCGGCTTCCGCCCGCTCCATGTGCGCACGCGCATAGGCGAGGGCGCGGAGGTCTTCCACAAGGCCGCCGAGGCGGTCCTCACCTGGGAACTCCACCGCGCCCTGGGCGTCGGCATCGAAGCCTCCGCCGACCGCGCGGCCACCGGCGTCGACGTCACCGTCAGCCTGGCCGGCCTGATCAAGGCCCCCTGCCGCATAGTGTGGACGGTCGAGGAGTCCCGCCGGGCCGGCTGGGCCTACGGCACGCTGCCCGGCCACCCCGAGTCCGGCGAGGAGGCCTTCCTGGTCACCCGCACCGGCGACGGCACGGTCTGGCTGACCGTCGCCGCCTTCAGCAGACCCGCCAAGTGGTACGCCCGAGCGGGCGGCCCGGCGACCCGGGGGCTGCAGCAGGCGTACGCCCGCAGATGCGGCAAGGTGCTGCGCGGTCTGTGCGCGGACGAGCCCGACGCGTTCTGACGGGTCCGGCGGCCGGGGCCGGTGACTGCCCGGACCGGGCCGCCGGACCGTCCGCCTCAGCGCATCAGTACCCCGGCCCCCGTCACCGCTCCCCCGGCCGGTACCACCATCAGGCCCAGTTCCGCTCCGGACGCCAGGAGTCGGTGGGCGGGAAGGATGCGGACCGTGTAGCCGTAGGGGCCCGTGCGGTCCAGGGAGAGGGGGCCCTCGTAGGTCCAGTGGCCCTCCAGGTCCGGGCCTCCCGTCGGTTTCAGGGGGACCGTCGTCGCGTCCGTGATGCGGTCCTCCGGGTCGACCCGGCCGGAGACCGCCTGGACCTCGACGTCGTCGGGGGTGAGGTCGCCGAGGCGGACCCGGACCCGCAGCGCGAGGGTGGTGCCCAGTTCGGCGCTGGCCGTGGCGGTGGCCGCCTCGACGTGGTCCACCGAGACACCGTGCCAGGCCCCCCGCACCCGGCCCTTCCAGGCGGACAGTTCCCGGGCCGCGTCGCCGGTCATCGAGCGGTGGGCGTGCGCCGCCGGGGTGTAGAGGCGCTCCACGTACTCCCGGACCATGCGGCCGGCCAGCACCTTGGGTCCCAGCAATGTCAGGGTCTGGCGGACCATCTCGATCCAGCGGTCGGGCAGACCGCTGCGGCCGCGCTCGTAGAAGCGCGGGGTCACGCGCTGTTCGAGGAGGTCGTACAGGGCGGCCGCCTCGATGTCGTCCCGGCGGTCGGGGTCGGTGCCGGCCCCGTCCGCCGTCGGGATCGCCCAGCCGAAGTCCGGCTGGAACCACTCGTCCCACCAGCCGTCCAGGACCGACAGGTTGAGGCCGCCGTTGAGCGCCGCCTTCATCCCGCTGGTCCCGCACGCCTCCAGCGGGCGCAGCGGGTTGTTCAGCCAGATGTCACAGCCGGTCAGCAGCTTCTGCGCCATCGCCATGCCGTAGTCGGGCAGGAAGACGATCCGGTGCCGGACCCGCGGGTCGTCGGTGAACCGCACCAGTTCCTGCACCAGCCGCTTGCCGCCGTCGTCGGCAGGGTGCGCCTTCCCGGCCACCACGATCTGGATCGGCCGGTCGGGGTGGGTCAGCAGGTCGAGCAGCCGGTCACGGTCGCGGAGCATGAGCGTGAGCCGCTTGTACGAGGGGACGCGCCGGGCGAATCCGATGGTCAGGACGTCGGGGTCGAGGGCGTCTTCGATCCAGCCCAGCTCGGCCGTCCCGGCGCCGCGCTGCCGCCAGGAGGCCCGCAGCCGGTCCCGTACCTCCAGGACGAGCTGCTCCCGCAGGCCACGGCGCAGCTCCCAGATCTCCTGGTCGGTGACGTCCGCGACCGCGTCCCAGCGTTCGGTGCCGCCGACGGTCAGCGCCTCCTCGGTACGCCGGTCGCCGATCTGCCGGGCGCCCAGCCGGACCACCTCGGGGGCCACCCAGGTCGGGGCGTGCACGCCGTTGGTCACGGAGGTGATCGGCACCTCGTCGGGGTCGAATCCCGGCCAGAGCCCGGAGAACATCTCCCGGCTGACGTTGCCGTGCAGGAGTGAGACCCCGTTGGCCCGCTGGGCGAGCCGCAGGCCCATCACGGCCATGTTGAACAGGTTGGGTTCGCCGCCGGGGTAGGTCTCCATCCCCAGGCGCAGGATGTGCTCCACCCCGATCCCGGGGAGTTCGGCGTCGGGACCGAAGTGGTGGGCGACCAGCTCACGGTCGAAGCGGTCGATGCCGGCGGGGACCGGCGTGTGGGTGGTGAAGACGGTACCGGCCCGCACCGCCTCCAGCGCCGACTCGAAGTCCAGCCCGGCGGCGACCAGTTCGGCGATCCGCTCCAGGCCCAGGAAACCGGCGTGCCCCTCGTTGGTGTGGAAGACCTCGGGCTCGGGGTGGCCGGTCAGCCGGCAGTACGTCCGGACGGCGCGCACACCCCCTATGCCGAGCAGCATCTCCTGGAGCAGCCGGTGCTCGCTGCCGCCGCCGTAGAGCCGGTCGGTGACCCCGCGTTCGCCGAAGTCGTTGTCCTCCACGTCGGAGTCCAGCATCAGCAGCGGCACCCGGCCGACCTGGGCCAGCCAGATCCGGGCCCGCAGCAGCCTGCCGCCGGGCAGCGCGAGGGAGACGTACGCCGGGGTGCCGTCGGCCTCCTTGAGCGGGACCACCGGAAGTTCGTTCGGGTCCAGGACGGGATAGTGCTCCTGCTGCCAGCCGTCCCGGGACAGGGTCTGCCGGAAGTACCCGTGCCGGTAGAGCAGGCCGACACCGATCAGCGGAACGCCGAGGTCGCTGGCCGACTTGAGGTGGTCGCCGGCCAGGATGCCGAGGCCGCCGGAGTACTGCGGCAGGGCGGCCGTGACGCCGAACTCGGGCGAGAAGTAGGCGACGGCCGCCGGGAGCCCGGCGGCCTGCGGCCGGGACTGGTACCAGCGGTCACCGGTCACGTAGTCGTTGAGGTCGTCCGCGACCGCCGTCAGCCGGCGCAGGAACCGGCGGTCACCGGCCAGCTCGGCGAGCCGCGCCGACGGCACGCTGCCGAGCAGCCGCACCGGATCGCCCTCCGAGGCGGCCCAGCGCTCGGGGTCGACGGACTGGAAGAGGTCACGGGTCTCGGTATGCCAGGACCAGCGCAGGTTTCGCGCCAGGTCACTGAGCGGACGGAGGGTTTCGGGGAGAACGGGACGGACGGTGAACCGACGGATCGCCTTCACATTCCACTCCACGCGTTCGTGGTGAGAGCCGTACGGCGGTGTGCGGCTCGGCGTCCTTCAGACGGTACCGGTGTCGGGGCGGCCGTTGTCGGAGCTCCGGCACCGGACTCCGGGTCCGTACCCCGGTGGACGGACCCGGGCGGCGCGTCACGCCTCCTTGTGGGACCCGGCCCCGCACGAGACCCTGCCCCCCTGAGCTGAGGAGGGGGAACGCGCAGCCATGTCATGGACGATCATCCGGCGTTCGCGTGTCGTGGGGGCCCTGACGGCGGTGGTGACGGCCGCCGCGCTGTCGTCGGCGGCGCTGCCCGCGCACGCCGTGCCCGAGGGGACCGTGTGGGGCGCCGGCCGGCCGGGCTCGGTCGGCGGAAGCTATCTGGTGACGCTGGACGGGGGAACGAGAGGGGCCTCGGCGGCCGGGAGAGCCGTCGCCGACCGCTATGGGGCGAAAATAAGCCATACTTACGGCCGTGTGCTGAACGGCTACGCCATCAGGGCGAGCGCCGCACAGGCCCGGCGGCTCGCCGCGGACCCGCGGGTGGCGACCGTGGTGCAGGACAGCCGGATACGGCTGCAGCGCACCCAGCAGGACCCGCCGTCCTGGGGCCTGGACCGTGTCGACCAGGCGGGACTGCCGCTCGACAGGTCCTACGGCTGGCCGGGGTCGGGGGGCGCGGGCGTCACCGTCTACGTGCTCGACACCGGCGTCCGGATCGGCAACCGCGACTTCGGCGGCCGGGCGAGCTACGGCTGGGACTTCGTCGACGGAGACGGATCCGCCGGTGACAGCAACGGTCACGGGACACATGTCGCCGGCATCGTCGCCGGGGCCAGGTACGGCGTCGCGAAGAAGGCGAAGGTGGTCTCCGTCCGGGTGATGGACGACACGGGCGCGGGCACCACCGCCCAGGTCATCGCCGGTATCGACTGGGTCACCGCGCACGCCCGCAGACCGGCGGTCGCCAACCTCAGTCTGGGCGGTGCGCACAACGCCCAACTCGACGCCGCGGTGCGGAACTCGATCAGGTCCGGGGTGACGTTCACGGTCGCGGCCGGCAACAACGGGCGCCCCGTGGGGGACTATTCACCGGCCGACGTGCCGCAGGCGATCACCGTCGGCGCCACCGACCGCACCGACGCCCGCGCGGGCTTCTCCGACTTCGGCGCGGCCGTGGACCTGTTCGCGCCGGGCGTGGCGATCACCTCGGACTCGTACCGGAGCGACACCCGTACGGCGACCTACTCGGGCACCTCGATGGCGGCACCGCACGTGGCGGGCGCCGCCGCGCTCTACCTGGCCGGTCGTCCGAGGGCCACCCCGGCCCGGGTCGCCGAGGCCCTGATTGCGGGAGCGGCGAGCGGGAAGGTGACCCATGTGGGGCCGGGATCACCGAACCGGCTCCTGCGGGTGCCGAGAACGTGAAGCGTTTTCTCGACTGCGAACACGCCACCGGCCCCGTTCGTTCGGAACGGGGCCGGTCTTGTGCGTAGACATACGGCCGAGTAGTTAACAAAGTGCCGGATTGCCCACCCGAAAAGTATGGGAAGGCTCCTCCGGTACACCCCATGGACACAGCGCTGATACCCCGCACAGGTAGACCCTCAAGTACGCCTCCGGATACAGCCGCAGGACCCGTCCCGTCACCACCCATCCGCCCACACCCCCGTTGCCGCGGACAGGAGCGGTCATGCCCGCCACGCACAAGCCGTCAGTACCTCCGACACAGCGCACGTCAGCCCGTGCCGCACCCCCCGCTTCGACCGCACCCCCCGTGTCGCCCGAGCCACCCGCGGACGGGGCCACCGCCGTCGGCCGCATCCCCGTACTCGACGTCCGCCCGCTGGTCCAGCAGGGGCGGCGGCCCGCCAAGGCGGTGACCGGGGAGTCGTTCGAGGTCACCGCCACCGTCTTCCGCGAGGGTCATGACGCCGTCGCCGCCAATGTCGTGCTGAAGGACCCCAAGGGCCGTCCCGGTCCCTGGACCCCGATGCGGGAGCTGGCCCCCGGCACCGACCGCTGGGGAGCCACCGTCACCGTCGAGGGGAAGCCGGGCCGTTGGACCTACCAGGTCGAGGCCTGGTCGGATCCGGTCGCCACCTGGCGGCACCACGCGCAGATCAAGATCCCGGCGGGCATGGACACCGGTCTGGTCCTGGAGGAGGGTGCCCGGCTCCTCGAACGGGCCGCCGCCGGGGTGCCGAAGCACAAGAAGCGGGACGTCCTGCTGGCCGCCGCGGAGGTCCTGCGCGACGAGGACAGCCCGGCCCCCTGGCGTCTGGCCGCCGCGCTCGGACCGGAGGTCGAGAAGGTCCTGGCGCGGTATCCGTTGCGGGAGTTGGTGACCTGTTCGGAGCCGTTGCCGTTGCTGGTGGAGCGGGAACGGGCCCTGTACGGGTCGTGGTAC
>NZ_JBIAYD010000012.1:0-379550 GCF_042897315.1 Streptomyces sp. NPDC001068
TCCTTCGCCCGCCTCCGGGCCCCCGGTTCTCCCGGATCTCGAAGTCCATTGCATCCCCTGAGCTGGGGTGTTGCAACGACCACTAGAACTCAAGGTGGACCCGGGGGCACGGTCGTGCGCGGTGGTGGTGCGGTCAGCCGGTGTTGCGCAGGCCGGCCGCGACGCCGTTGACGGTGAGGAGCAGGGCGCGGGCGAGGAGCGGGTCGGGTTCGGCGCCCGCGGCGGCCTCGTCGCGCTGCCGCTTGAGCAGCGTGACCTGGAGGTAGGAGATCGGGTCCAGGTAGGCGTCGCGGATGCCGAAGGTCTGCTTGAGGACCGGGGTGGCGTCGAGGAGTTCGCGCTCTCCGGTGATCTTGAGGACTTCGGCGACGGTCAGCTCGTGTTCGGCGCGGATGGTGTCGAAGACGTGCTTGAGTTCGTCGGGGACGAGGGTGTCGACGTAGTGCTGGGCGATCCGCAGGTCCGTCTTGGCGAGGGTCATCTCGACGTTGGAGACGAAGTTGCGGAAGAAGTGCCACTGTTCGTGCATCTCGGCGAGGACGGTGTCCAGGCCCGCCTCACGCAGGGCCTTGAGGCCGGAGCCGACGCCGAACCAGCCGGGGACGATCTGCCGGGACTGGGTCCAGCCGAACACCCAGGGGATGGCGCGCAGGCCGTCGAGCGAGACGCCCGAGCCGGGGCGGCGGGAGGGCCGCGAGCCCAGGTGCAGGTCGGCGAGCTGGTCGACCGGGGTGGAGGCGAGGAAGTACGTCGGCAGGTCGGGGTCCTCGACGAGCCGGCGGTAGGCGGCGTGGGCGGCCTCGGAGACGACGTCCATGGCCGCGTCCCAGCGGGCGAGCGCCTCGTCGGACTGGCGGGGGGCGGTGTGCAGGGCGGAGGCCTGGAGGGTGGCGGCCACCGTCAGTTCCAGGTTCTCGCGGGCCAGCGAGGGGATGAGGTACTTGTCGGAGATGACCTCGCCCTGTTCGGTGACCTTGATCTCGCCCTCCAGGGTGCCCCAGGGCTGGGCGAGGATGGCGTCGTGGGAGGGGCCGCCGCCGCGGCCGACGGTGCCGCCGCGGCCGTGGAAGAGGCGCAGGCGCACGCCGTAGCGGTGGGCGACGTCGCGCAGCCGGCGCTGGGCGCGGTGGATCTCCCACTGGCTGGTGGTGATGCCGCCGAACTTGGAGGAGTCGGAGTAGCCGAGCATGACCTCCTGGACGTCTCCGCGCAGCGCGACCAGGCGCCGGTAGGAGGGGTCGGAGAGCATGTCCTCCAGGATGGTGTCGGCGGCCTTGAGTTCGTCGGTGGTCTCCAGCAGGGGGACGATGCCGATCTTGGCCCAGCCCGCGTGCAGGTCCATCAGCCCGGCCTCGCGGGCGAGGACGGCGGCGGCGAAGACGTCGTCGGCGCCCTGGCACATGGAGATGATGTAGGACTCGACGACCTCGGGCCCGAAGACGGCCAGGGCCTTCTTCACGGTCCGGAAGACGCCGAGGGTCTTCTCCCCGGCCGCGTCCACGGGGGCCGGCGTGGGCGCGAGCGGCCGGCGCGACCGGAGTTCCTTGGCGAGGAGCCTGGTGCGGTACTCGCGGGGCATGTCGGCGTAGCGCCAGGACTCCTCGCCGAGGCGGTCGAAGAGCTGGCCGAGGGCGTGGTGGTGGGCGTCGGCGTGTTCGCGGACGTCCATGGTGGCGAGCTGCAGGCCGAACGCGGCCAGGGTGCGGATGGTGCGGGCCAGTCGGCCGTCGGCGAACAGGCCGCCGCGGTGGGCGCGCAGTGAGTCCTGGATCAGCCGCAGGTCGGCGAGGAGCTCGGCGGTGCCGAGGTAGTCGCGGCCGGGCTGGTGCGGGGTGTCGGTGGCCAGGCGCTGCTTGGTGTTGACCAGCTTCTGCCGGATGCAGGTGGCCTTGAGCCGGTAGGGCTCCTCGGCGTTGAGGCGCTTGTAGCGGGGGCTGATCTCGGGCAGCAGTTCCAGGTCGGCGCGGAGTGACTCGAGGAGTTCCTCGGTCGCGCCCGTGTAGCGGATGGAGTTGGAGAGGAAGCCGCGGAGTTCGTCGATCATCTCCAGGGCGTCGTTGATGCCGTGCTCGTGCTGGAGGATCAGGACGTCCCAGGTCACCTGGGGGGTGACGTTGGGGTTGCCGTCGCGGTCGCCGCCGATCCAGGTGCCGAAGGTGAGGGGGCGGGTGTCGTCGGGGAGCTTGACGCCGACCCGCTCCAGTTCGGCGGTGAGGTCCTCCAGGACGTCGCCCACGGCGTCGGCGTGCAGTTCGTCGAGGTAGTAGATGGCGTTGCGGGCCTCGTCGGCCGGTTCGGGGCGCACGACACGCAGTTCGTCGGTCTGCCAGACCAGGTCGATGTTCTCGGCGAGGCGGATGTCGGTGCGGCGGCGGTCCGATTCGATGACCGGGGTGTCCAGGAGCGCGGCGATGCGCCGGAGCTTGTTGAGGACGGAGCGGCGCGCGGCCTCGGTGGGGTGCGCGGTGAACACGGGGCGCACGTTGAGGTTCTGGACGGTCTGGCGCAGGTGCTCGGCGTCGGCGTCCTTGAGCCGGTCGGCGGTGCGGGCGAGCAGCCCGCCCTCGGCGGCACGGCGGGCGCGCAGTTCCCGGCCGCGGTGCACCTGCTCGGTGACGTTGGCCAGGTGGAAGTAGGTGGAGAAGGCCCGGACCAGCTTGGCGGCGGTCTCCAGTTCGATGCCGCGCAGCAGTTCGGCGGCGGCCTCGCCGTCCTCGCGGGTGAGGCGGCGGACCTTCTCGACGAGGTCCAGCAGTTCGGGGCCCTCCTGGCGGACGAGGGTCTCGCCGAGAAGGTCACCCAGCCGGCGGATGTCGGCGCGCAGCTCACTGCTGGTCGTGGTGGTCTGGTCGTCGGCACTGCTCACAGGTGCGGCTCCTTGCAGTGTTGAAGCTCGTCTGGAGGGGACCCGTCCGTCGGCCGGGCGGCAGGCGGCGCCTGTCCGCATGGCGGCCGGACATCCGGGAAGGAAACAGAGCGGACCGCGCTGTCCGACCGACTCCAAGGATAGGTGTCCATGAGGACGCGCAGGTTCTGGGGCTCTTGCCGCGAGACGCCTCGCTGCCATACTTACGTCGCCGTAGGTTACGGAACCGTAGGGAAGGGCCCTTCCGTGGGGAGGAGTCCTCGTCGTCCCCTTCGGTCGCCGCGGATCGGCACCCGTCTCAACCCTCGACCCCCCAGGGGACGCGCATGACCTCGTCCAATTCCGATGTGATCGACGACGCCGACAGGCCGGCCGACGCTTCGACGGTGTCCGCCACGCTGGGCGGTGAGAAGAAGGGTTCGATCGAACAGTTCGCCCTGCTGCTGTTCATCGTCGTGCCGTTCCTCGCGCTGCTGGCGGCGGTGCCGCTGGCGTGGGGCTGGGGTGGTGTGAGCTGGCTCGACCTGGGCCTGATGGTGTTCTTCTACTACCTGGGCTGCCACGGCGTGACGATCGGTTTCCACCGGTACTTCACCCATGGCTCGTTCAAGGCGAAGCGGCCGCTCAGGATCGCGCTGGCGATCGCCGGGTCGATGGCGGTGGAGGGGCCCCTGGTGCGCTGGGTGGCCGACCACCGCAAGCACCACAAGTTCTCGGACGCGGAGGGCGACCCGCATTCGCCGTGGCGGTTCGGCGAGACCATGCCGGCGCTGATGAAGGGCCTGTGGTGGGCGCACATCGGCTGGCTGTTCGACGAGGAGCAGACCCCACAGGAGAAGTACGCGCCCGATCTGATCAGGGACCCTGCGATCCGGGCGGTCTCCCGTCAGTTCATCCTGTGGACGGCGCTCTCGCTGGCGCTGCCGCCGCTGATCGGCGGTCTGGTGACCTGGTCCTGGTGGGGCGCGTTCACCGCGTTCTTCTGGGGTTCACTCGTCCGGGTGGCGCTGCTCCACCATGTGACCTGGTCGATCAACTCGATCTGCCACGCGGTGGGCAAGCGGCCGTTCAAGTCCCGGGACAGGTCCGGGAACGTGTGGTGGCTGGCGGTCCTGTCCTGCGGCGAGTCCTGGCACAACCTGCACCACGCAGACCCGACCTCGGCCCGGCACGGGGTGGAGCGCGGCCAGCTGGACTCGTCGGCGCGGATCATCCGCTGGTGCGAGCAGCTGGGCTGGGCGTACGACGTGCGGTGGCCGTCACGCTCCCGTATCGATTCGCGCCGCGCCTCCGGGGAAGGCGGCTCCCGGCGAGGGGGGAAGACCGCCGAGACGGCATGATTGACGCCGTGGCGACCGACTCCAGCACCCCCAGTCCCGAAAAGCCGCGGCGGGCACGTCGCACCCGGATGACCGGTGCGGAGCGCCGCCAGCAGTTGCTGGAGATCGGTCGCACCCTCTTCGCCGCGAAGGGTTTCGAGGGCACCTCGGTGGAGGAGATCGCGGCGAAGGCCGGGGTCTCCAAGCCGGTGGTGTACGAGCACTTCGGCGGCAAGGAGGGCCTGTACGCGGTGGTGGTCGACCGGGAGATGCGCCGGCTGCTGGACATGGTGACCGGCTCCCTCACCGCGGGGCATCCGCGGGAGCTGTGCGAGCAGGCCGCGTTCGCCCTCCTCGACTACATCGAGGAGTACACGGACGGGTTCCGGATCCTGGTCCGGGACTCCCCGATCCCGCAGTCCACGGGGTCCTTCGCGTCCCTGATCTCGGACATCGCCACCCAGGTGGAGGACATCCTGGGCCGCGAGTTCAAGTCGCGCGGTTTCGATCCCAAGCTGGCGCCGCTGTACGCGCAGGCGCTGGTGGGCATGGTGGCGCTGACCGGCCAGTGGTGGCTCGACGTGCGCCGTCCGAAGAAGGCGGAGGTCGCCGCCCACCTGGTCAACCTGGCCTGGCACGGCCTGGACGGTCTGGAGCCGAAGCCGCGTCTGATAGGGCACCGCAAGGCGTGACGGCGCGCGCCGGACGGCGCCCGGGCGGCGCCCGGGGCCGGGCGGCGGCTCAGCGGACCGGTTCCAGGAACTCCAGGCGGTTGCCGACCGGGTCCTCGCAGTAGAAGCGGCGGTGTCCCGGCAGGTCCCCGTCCCAGGCGACGGGTGTGCCGTGGGCGGTGAGCCGGGCCGCGTACGTCTCGATGCCGGTCACCAGCAGCCCCGGGTGGGCCTGCCGGGCGGGCCGGAAGTCCTGCTCGATCCCCAGGTGCAGATGGATCTCGCCGGCCCGGAACCAGCAGCCGCCGCGCGCCGCGAGCACGGGCGGTTTGGGGACCTCCGCCATGCCGAGGGTGTCCACGTAGAACGTCCGCAGCAGGTCCTCGGAGCCGGGCGGGGCGGCGAGCTGGACGTGGTCGAGGGCGGCGAGCATCAGTTCTCCTCCTGGTGGGCGACGGCGAAGACGCGCCGGAACGGGAACGGGGTGCCGTACGGGCCCGCCGGGTAGGCCTCGCGCAGTGCGGCCCGGTACTCGGCGAGGAAGGCGTCACGGGCCCCCGGGTCGTCGGCGAGGGCGGTGAGCACCGGCCGCAGCCCGGTGCCCTTCACCCAGTCCAGGACCGGGTCCTCGCCGGTCAGCAGGTGGATGTACGTCGTCTCCCAGACGTCCACGGCGCAGCCGAGTCCGGTCAGCCGCTCCAGGTAGGCCTCGGGGGTCAGGACGGCGTCGTCGTGGCGGAGGGCGTCGGCGAGGCGGCCCCGCCAGCGGGGGGACTCGGCGAGGGCGCGCAGCAGCCGGTGGCTGGGGGCGGTGAAGTTGCCGGGGACCTGGAAGGCGAAGGTCCCGCCGGGGGCGAGGTGGGCGATCCATTCGGCGAACCGCTCGGTGTGCCCGGGGACCCACTGGAAGGTGGCGTTGCTGACGATCAGGTCGTACGGCCGTTCGGGCGTCCAGGTGCGGACGTCGGCGTGGGCGAAGTCCAGGCGGCCGCCGCCGGCCGTGGGGCCCGCGTGCTCCACGAGTGCCTTGTCGAGCATCTCGGGCGAGTTGTCGTAGCCGGTGACGCGGGCGGTGGGCCAGCGTTCGGCGAGCACGGCGGTCATGTTGCCGGGGCCGCAGCCGAGGTCGGCGACGGCCGGGGAGTCGCCGGGGAGCTCGGGGATCCGGGCGAGGAGGTCGGTGAAGGGGCGGGCGCGGTGGCCGGCGTGCCGGAGGTACTGGGCGGGGTCCCAGGCGGGGGTCGTCATGGGATCCACCTTCCCCGGACCAATATCTCGATGTCAAGAAGCTCGACATCAAGAGACTTCATGTCGACACAACCACTACACTGATCGTCATGGAGGACGAGGTCGATCGGCTGGTGGCTGCGTGGCGCCGGGAGCGCCCGGACCTCGACGTGGAACCGCTTGAGGTGCTCAGCCGGGTGAGCCGACTGGCCCGGCACCTGGACCGGGCACGTCGGCTGGCCTTCGCGGAGCACAGCCTGGAGCCCTGGGAGTTCGACGTGCTGACCGCGCTGCGGCGCGCGGGGACGCCGTATCAGCTCTCTCCGGGACAGCTGCTGACCCAGACCCTGGTCACCTCGGGGACGATGACCAACCGGATCGACCGGCTGGCCAAGAAGGGCCTGGTCGAGCGGTTGCCGGACCCGAGCGACCGGCGTGGCGTGCTGGTGCGGCTGACCGAGGAGGGCCAGGAGCGCGCGGACCAGGCGCTGGCCGGACTCCTCGACCAGGAACGGGCGATCCTCGCCGAACTCTCCCGCGGTCAGCGCGCCGAACTCGCAGCCCTGCTACGCCAGTTGACCGCCCCGTTCGACAACATCCCCGGCTAGGTCCGCAGGTCCGACCCCGGCCCGGCGGGCCAGGGCGACGGCGGCCAGGGTGGAGTGCACACCCAGCTTGCCGAGCACGTTCTGCATGTGGGTGCGGACGGTGTGCGGGGACAGGAACAGGCGCTCGGCGACCGCCTTGCGCCCCAGGCCCGCCACCATGCACCGGAGCACTTCCCGCTCCCTCGGCGTGAGGGACTCCACGAGCCGTTCGCTCTCGGTGCGGTGCTTGCGCGCCGCCGTCAACTCCCGCAGCACCCCGGTCAGCAGGGCGGGCGGCAGATGGGTCTCGTCGCGCAGCACACCCCGGATCACGCTCAGCAGCCGGGACAGCGAGCAGTCCTTGGCGACCCAGCCGCAGGCACCGGCCTGCAGGGCCAGGGCCGCGCGCCGCGGGTCGTCCTTCTCGGCGAGCACCACGACCCGCACGGCGGACTGGGCCGAACGCACCCCGGCCACCAGCGATATCCCGTCGACCAGACCCTCCTCGTCGCCCGCCTGCACCGGCACCGCCGGGCGGCCGCCGGGCAGTTGACCGCCCAGATCCGCGTCGACCAGCAGCACGTCGTAGCGGCGGCCCTCGGCGGCCGCGCGCTCCAGGCAGCGCAGCGCGGCCGGACCGCTGCCGGCCGCGGACACGTCGACGTCGGGCTCGGCGGCCAGCGCCGCGGCGAGCGACTCGGCGAAGATGCGGTGGTCGTCGACGACCAGAACTCGGATACGAACCACAAAACCCCCTTCCCCAAGCTCTTCACGAGCAGGGGATACCCCAAGAAGCTCAGAACGGCGGACCACTCGGACACGACACCCGGGCGGGGACCGAACCGCACGGCCGCCGCCGTGCCTGAACTGCTACCCCCACCGCGGGCGTCGTACCCGACGTGTCTCGCCCCCTGATCAGCACCGGCCCCCACCGGCACCGCTCCTCAGAGTACGGACGGGGGGCGGAAGCGGAAGGCAATTTGCAGAACTGCCCCGCCGGCGCGTTTATGGTGAGCCGCATGTTTCGTATTGAGACGGAAGTCGACAAAGAACGGCGGGAACTGCTCCGGACGCTGTTGCTGGAGACCAACACCGCGGCCTCCCCGGTCCTCGCGGCTCTGCGCGGCACCCCCGAGGAACGCCAGGTCCCCCTGCACGTCTGGGCGATGGACGAGGATTCGGGCGAACTGGCGGGCGGTCTGGTGGGGCACACCTGGGCGGCCTGGCTGCACGTCACCTATCTGTGGGTGGACGCCCGCCGCCGCGGCACGGGGCTCGGCGGCCGGCTGCTGGCCGAGGCGGAGCGCATCGCCGCACGGGACCGCGACTGCGCCGCGGCGCGGCTGGAGACCTGGGACTTCCAGGCGCCGGACTTCTACCGCAAGCAGGGCTACGACGTGGTGTGCGTGATCCCCGACTATCCGCCGGGGATCACCGAGTACACACTGACCAAGCGGCTGGGCTGAACGTCAGTCCTCCCGGCGGGCGCCCGCCGACGGCACCGCCTCGAAGGTCCGGGGCGCCGTGAAGCCGGCCGCCGCGAACGCCTCCTCCACCGCCTTGGTGATCGTGTCGACGTCGGACGCCTCCGCGAGGACGATCGCCGAGCCGCCGAAGCCGCCGCCGGTCATCCGGGCGCCCAGCGCGCCGGAGCCCAGGGCGGTGTCCACGACCAGGTCCAGCTCCGGGCAGGAGATCCGGAAGTCGTCGCGCAGCGAGGCGTGGCCCTCGGTGAGGACCGGGCCGATGGCACGGGTGTCGCCGGCCTCCAGCAGGGAGACGACGCGTTCCACCCGGTGGTCCTCGGTGACGACGTGCCGTACCAGGCGCCGCACCTCCTCCTCGTCGCCGAGGCGGTCGAGTGCCGCGTCAAGACCGTCGTAGGCGATGTCCCGCAGCGCGTCCACGCCCAGCAGGGCCGCGCCCTTCTCGCAGCCGGAGCGGCGCTTGCCGTACTCGCCGCCGCTGTGCGCGTGCTTGACCTGGGTGTCGACCACCAGCAGGCGCATGCCCTCGGCCGCGAGGTCGAAGGGGATCTGCTTCTGCGAGAGGTCCCGGGTGTCCAGGAACAGCGCGTGCCCGTCCTCGCAGCAGGCGGACGCGGTCTGGTCCATGATGCCGGTCGGCGCCCCGACGTAGACGTTCTCCGCGCGCTGGCACAGGCGGGCCAGCTGCCAGCGGGCCAGGCCCAGTCCGTGCAGGTCGTTCAGGGCGAGGGCGATCACCACCTCCAGGGCCGCGGAGGAGGACAGGCCCGCGCCGGTGGGGACCGTGGAGGCGAGGTGCACGTCCGCGCCGGTGACCGGGTGGCCGGCCTCGCGCAGCGCCCAGACCACGCCCGCCGGGTAGGCCGTCCACTCGTGGTCGGTGCCGGGTTCCAGGGCGTCCAGGGAGAGTTCGACGACACCGCCTTCGATGTCGGCGGAGTGCAGGCGCAGCACGCCGTCGGTGCGGCGGGAGACCGCGGCCGTCGTCACGTGCGGCAGCGCGAAGGGCATCACGAAGCCGTCGTTGTAGTCGGTGTGCTCACCGATCAGGTTGACCCGGCCCGGTGCCGACCAGACCCCCTCCGGCGCGCTTGCGTACAGCTCCGTGAAGCCGTCCCGGACCTGCCGCGCCGCACTCAGAACCGCCCCCACTACTGCTCCCTCGATACGTGCCGGGTGAACTCCCAGGCGTCCGCGACGATCCCCGCGAGGTCCGCGCGGGTCGGGTTCCAGCCCAGCTTCTCGCGGGCGGTGGCCGCCGAGGCGACCAGGACGGCCGGGTCGCCGCCCCGGCGCGGGGCCACGACCTCGGGGATCGGGTGGCCGGTGACCTGGCGGACGGTCTCGATGACCTCGCGGACCGAGAAGCCCTCGCCGTTGCCGAGGTTGCAGATCAGGTGCTCGCCCGGCTCGGCGGCCGTCAGCGCCAGCAGGTGGGCCTCGGCCAGGTCGGCGACGTGGATGTAGTCGCGGACGCAGGTGCCGTCCGGCGTCGGGTAGTCGTCGCCGAAGACGGAGACGGCCTCCCGCCTGCCCTGGGCGACCTGGAGGACCAGCGGGATCAGGTGCGACTCGGGGTCGTGCCGCTCGCCCTGCGCGCCGTACGCGCCCGCCACGTTGAAGTAGCGCAGGGAGACCGCGCCCAGGCCGTGGGCGGCGGCCTCACCGGTGATCATGTGGTCTACGGCGAGCTTGGTGGCGCCGTACGGGTTGGTGGGCTTCGTCGGGGCGGTCTCGACGATCGGGACCTGCTCCGGCTCCCCGTAGGTGGCCGCCGTGGAGGAGAAGACCAGCTTGCGGACGCCGGCCTCGCGCATCGCGGCGAGCAGCGCCATGGTGCCGCCGACGTTGTTGTCCCAGTACTTCTCGGGCTTCACGACCGACTCGCCGACCTGGGAGAACGCGGCGAAGTGCAGCACCCCGTCGTAGGAGGCGTCCAGCCACTTGGCGGCGTCGCGGATGTCGCCCTCGACGAAGGCGGCGCCCGCGGGGACACCCTCGCGGAAGCCCGTGGACAGGTTGTCGAGGACCGTGACCTCGTGGCCCGCCTCCAGCAGGTGCTGGGCGACCACGCTGCCGACGTATCCCGCCCCGCCCGTCACCAGGTACTTCATCAACTCGCTACCTCTCGCAGTCGCTCGGCCGCGCGCTCCGGCGGCACGTCGTTGATGAACACGTTCATGCCGGATTCGGAACCCGCGAGAAACTTCAGCTTCCCGGACGTTCGGCGGATGGTGAAGAGCTCCAGGTGCAGCGCGAAGTCGTCGCGCGTGACACCGTCGAACTCCTCCAGCGTCCCGAACGGCGCCTGGTGCCAGGCGGCGATGTAGGGCGTGGGAGGCTCACCCTCACCGAAGATACGGTCGAAGCGCCTCAAGAGTTCCAGATAAACCCGGGGGAACTCCGAGCGGGCCGCCTCGTCGAGTCCGAGCAGGTCGGGGACCCGGCGCTTCGGGTACAGGTGGACCTCGTAGGGCCAGTGCGCCGCGTACGGCACGAAGGCGGCCCAGTGTTCACCCTCAAGGACGACCCGCTCACCGGCGAGTTCACGCTCCAGGACGGCGTCGAAGAGGTTCTCCCCGCCGGTCGCCTCCTTGTGCGCCGCGAGTGACCGCAACATCAGTGCGGTGCGAGGGGTGGTGAAGGGGTAGGCGTAGATCTGGCCATGGGGATGACCGAGCGTCACGCCGATCTCCTCACCGCGGTTCTCGAAGCAGAACACCTGCTGGACGGAGGGGAGATGGGACAGTTCCGAGGTCCGGTCGGTCCACGCGTCGAGGACCAGCCGCGCCTGCTCCTCGGTGAGGCTCGCGAAGGACGCGTCGTGGTCCGAGGTGAAGCAGACCACCTCGCACCGGCCGGAGTCGCCGGCCAGCGAGGGGAAACGGTTCTCGAACACCACCACGTCGTAGGACGAGTCCGGGATCTCGCTCAGCCGGTCGCCCCTGGTCGGGCAGAGCGGGCACTGGTCGGCCGGCGGGTGGTAGGTGCGGCCCTGCCGGTGCGAGGCGATGGCGACCTGGTCGCCGAGCAGCACGTCGCGGCGGATCTCGGAGGTGGTGTGCGTCCGCTCCAGCGGGCGGCGGTCCACCGCGTCCCGCACGGTGTCGTCCCGCAGGTCGTAGTAGATGAGCTCGCGACCGTCGGCCAGCCGGGTCGAGGTCTTCTTCACTGCGGACTCCCGAAATTCGAGCGTTGTTCGAGTCAGCCAAACCACCAAACAGAACCGAACACACCAAAACACAACTCACCAGGTGAGTCAACATCGCAATCAATCAAGGTGAGACAACAAAAGTGTTGAATTATTGGGTGCAAAACCCCACCAATGCCCCCGCATCCCCCACATCGCTCGCGACCTCACTGGCGGCGGGGCTGCGGCTCCCCACCAACGGCCTCGACTACGCGATCCTCGCGATCTACTTCGTGGTCGTCCTGGGCATCGGCCTCGCGGCCCGCCGCTCGGTGAAGACGAGCCTCGACTTCTTCCTCTCCGGGCGCTCCCTGCCCGCGTGGATCACCGGGCTCGCGTTCATCTCGGCGAACCTGGCCGCCACCGAGATCCTCGGCATGGCCGCCAACAGCGCGCAGTACGGCGCGTACACCGTGCACTGGTACTGGATCGGCGCCATTCCGGCCATGGTCTTCCTCGGCCTGGTGATGATGCCCTTCTACTACGGCAGCAAGGTCCGCTCGGTCCCCGAGATGCTGCTGCTGCGCTTCGACAGAGCCGCACACCTGCTGAGTTCGATCCTGTTCGCCTTCGCCGCCATCCTGATCGCGGGCGTCAACCTGTACGCCCTCGCGATCGTCGTCGAGGCGCTGCTGGGCTGGCCGCAGTGGGTGGCGATCGTGGTGGCCGGGGCGTTCGTGCTGGCGTACATCACCCTCGGCGGCCTCTCCTCGGCCATCTACAACGAGGTGCTGCAGTTCTTCGTGATCCTGGCCGCCCTCATCCCGCTTTCCGTGCTCGGCCTGAAGAAGGTCGGCGGCTGGGACGGCCTGGTGCACAAGCTCGACGCCACCCACGGCCACAACTTCACCACCGCCTGGGGCGGCACCGGCATCGGCTCGGCCAACCCGCTCGGCGCGAACTGGCTGACCATCGTGCTCGGTCTCGGCTTCGTCCTCTCCTTCGGCTACTGGACGACCAACTTCGCCGAGGTCCAGCGCGCCCTGTCCGCGAAGAACCTCTCCGCCGCCCAGCGCACCCCGCTGATCGCCGCGTACCCGAAGATCTTCATCGTCTTCCTGGTGATGATCCCCGGCCTGGTCGCCGCCGCGCTGGTGCCGGACATCGGCACGTCCGGCTCGGACCTCCAGTACAACGACGCGATCCCGTACCTGATGTCCCAGCTGCTGCCCAACGGCGTCCTCGGCATCGCGGTCACCGGCCTGCTCGCGGCCTTCATGGCCGGCATGGCCGCCAACGTGTCGTCCTTCAACACCGTGTTCACCACGGACATCTGGGCCAAGTACGTGGTCAAGGACCGCGAGGACGGCTACTACGTCCGCTTCGGACGGCTCATCACCGTCATCGGCGTGTGCGCCTCCGTCGGGACGGCGTTCCTCGCGTCGTCCTTCTCGAACATCATGAGCTACCTCCAGACGCTCTTCTCCTTCTTCAACGTGCCGATGTTCGTCGTCTTCATCGTCGGCATGTTCTGGAAGCGGGCCTCGGCGAAGTCCGGCTTCTGGGGGCTGCTCGCGGGCACCGTGACCGCGATGGTCAACTACTTCGTCCTCTACAAGAAGGACATCATCGGCATCCCCTCCGACCAGGGCGCCAACTTCGTCTCCGCGATCGCCGGCTTCGTCGCCGGCGCGGTCGTCATGGTGATCGTCTCCCTGTTCACCGCGCCGAAGCCGGAGGCGGAGCTCGCCGGCCTGGTCTACGGAACGCGCTCCCCCGGTCTGACCGAGGCGCCCGCACCCGGCGACGAGGCCTGGTACCGGCGGCCGGCACTGCTCGGCTGGGGTGCGGTCGTCCTCGCCGCCCTCTGCTACATCCCGTTCTCGTTCTAGTCCCGGCCGCGGGAGAATGGAGAGACCATGACCGACGACATCCAGCGGGAAGTCACCGACCTGGAGGGCAGGTCCACGACCGCCGCCCGCATCTTCGACCTGCGGCGGATCATCGGCGGGCTGTTCGTGGTGTACGGGATCATCGTGACGATCACCGGGATCACGGACTCGCAGGCCGAGATCGACAAGGCGCAGGGGATCAACATCAACCTGTGGACCGGCATCGGGATGCTGCTGCTCGGGGTGTTCTTCCTGGCGTGGCTGTGGCTGCGGCCCACGCCTCCACCGGTGCCTCCGGCGGAGGAGACCGACGACTGATCCGGCCGTGTTCCGACCGCGGGTGGGTGGGGGCTGACCGCGCAGGTCCTCCCCCACCCTTCGGGCGGGGGACCCCCAGCGCCCCTGAGCCGGTCACCTCCGGGCCGGACGCGGACTAGGGAGTTTCCCTGGTGGTGTCGAAGGTTCCGGCCCTGTCCAGCAGGCCGGTCCTCGCCGCCAGCGCGGCCGCCTCCAGCCTCGACCCCACCCCCAGCTTCATGAGGACCCTCTGCACATGGGTGCGGGCCGTGCTCGGAGCGATGCCCATGCCGGCCGCGATCAGGCGGGTGTCCTCTCCGTCCGCCACCCGGACCAGCACCTCCACCTCCCGCGGGGTGAGCATCTGGAGAAGGCGCTGCCCCTCGTCGTCGGGCTGGGCGGCGGGGTTGAGCAGTTCGCCGAACGCGCCCTGGAGCAGCGCCGGCGCCACGGCCGCCTCACCGGCCCGCGCCTTCATGATCGCCCGTTCGACGCCTTCTATCCGCTCGTCGTGCCGGACGTACCCCGAGGCGCCCGAGGCGAAGGCCGCCGCGATGCCCCGCGGCGACGGCACCGGCCCGAGCACCAGGACGGCGACCTGCGGCCGCTCCCGCTTGATCTTCACCACCGGGTCGAAGATGCCCGGCTCGGCCGGTGTCGCGGTACCCAGCAGACACACCTCGGGCGCCCGGGTGATCACCAGCTCCGCCGCGCCCGCCGCCGGCGCCGCCGCGGCCAGCACCCGGTGGCCGCGCAGTTTCAGCGCCGAGGCCAGTGCCTCCGCGAGCAGCCGGTGGTCGTCGACCACCATGAGCCGCACTCCCATAGAGCAACCCCCCACTCCCCCCAATGGATGCCCCACTATGGATGCCCACTGGTCCGCATGGACAGAGGGCCCCCCGGCACCTCGTCCTTCATGCCCCCGGAAGCTACACGCTTGTTCGACGTTGCGCTGCCCCTACTGATGAGAAGTGCCCCGGATCGGAGGAATCTCTGGGTTTTCTGGTATTCGCGGCTGAACGGCCGTCAGCCGCCGGTGCCGAACGCGGCCACCAGGTACTCCTTGGACGACACCGACGAACCGATGGCGTGGGCGTACACCGCGGACAGGTACAGGTGCCCCCGGGCGAAGAGGACCTCCGCGTACGCCGGTGACAGGGCGGTCTCCACGGCCCTGACCTCGGCGGTCGCCGGGTTCTCCAGCAGCTTGGTCTCCTTGAACGAACCGCCGTCGATACTGACGATCTGAGCACCCTTGTCGTACGGCGGGTCCTTGTACGCGATCACGTTGGGACCGTCCATGCGCAGCGGCGTGATCGTGTAGTCGTCCCCGGCGTCCGCGCGCTGGCCGGTCTGCCTGCCGGTGGCGAGGTCGAAGGCGACGATCTCGTTGGTCCTCGAGAGGTCCCCGCCGCCGTCGTGCTTCTCGGTCGCCAGGTACAGCCGGTCGTTGCCGACCACCACGCCCTGGCACTTCTCCACCTGGTAGATGCCGTCGCAGCGGGCCGCGTAGGAGTTGCCCGGCGTGGAGATGCGGGTGCGCAGGCGTCCGGTCCTGTTGTCGATGGAGAAGACGTCGGAGAAGCCGCTGCCGTCGCCCGCGCTGTCGTTGACGTCGGCGGCCACCACCAGCGGGTCGGTGGACACGACGCTGGCGTACGGGATGCCCGAGGTCATCTCGTACTCGGAGACCACCTTGCCGGAGACCGGGTCGATGGTCTGGATGTGCAGCTGGGCGGTGTCGCCGGTGCCGCACTTGCGGACCGCGACCAGCTTCGTGCCGCCGCCGTACCCGGCGTCGTAGCAGGTGTCGGTCGGCTTGGGCTGCCAGCGGACCTCGCCGGTGGCGAGGTCGAAGGCGGCGCCACCGGTGGTGCCGCCGACCGCGACCGTCTGCTGGGCGATCGTCACGTTGTTGAAGTTGACCGGCACGTCACCGGACTTGATCGTCCGCGTCCAGAGTTTCCTACCCGCGTTCAGGTCGATCGCGGCGACCTGGGTGCAGCCCGCGGAGGAGCCCTTGGGCGGCATCTTCGGCTGGAAGACGACGGCCGTCCTGCCGTCCGTACTGGCGTGCCCGGTGGCGTAGCAGACGGGGCCGGACAGCGGGACGGTCCACAGCCTGGCACCCGAGTCGGGGTCGTAGCCGACGACCTGGGCGACACCGGTCTTCGCGTACACCTTGCCGGTCAGCCAGGAGCCGGCGGTGACGGTGGTGTCCTTCGCCGTGGGCATCGGCACCTGGAACAGGGCCTTGGCCGACGGGTCCGCGGGCACCTTCTCGCTGCCCCCGCCGCCGCCCGAGCCCTTGCCTCCCGAGCCGCCGGTGCTGGAGGCGGTGGTGTCGTCCTTCTTGCCGCCGGCTCCGGAGGACTTGGAGTACCAGATGCCGCCGCCGACGATGAGCGCGATCACGACGACCGCGGCGACGATGATGAACAGCGCGGCGTTGTTCCGGCCGGGGCCGGTCATGGGCGTGGGCACGGTGGGGCTGCCCGGGTAGCCGTAACCGGGCTGCTGCGCATAGGGGTTGGCCGCGGTGGGGGGCTGCTGGGCGTACGGGTTCGCGGACGGCGGCTGGGCCGGGTAGCCGTAACCGGGCTGCGGGGGCTGGGCGGGGTGGCCGTAGCCGGGCTGCGGAGCCGGGGGTTGGGCCGGGTGGCCGTAGCCGGGCTGCGGGGCGGGGGGTGTGGGCGGCTGCGGCGGGCCGGCCGGGGACCCGTGACCGGGCTGCTGCGGGGGCTGGTTGGGCGGGGGCGGGGGCGGCTGGGTCATGACGGCACCTCTGGGGACGACGCGGAGGACGGCTGGACGGGGTCGGACGGGACGGGTCCGCTCGGTTGGTCCGCTCAGTTGCCGAAGGCCATCATCAGCTTCTCCTTGGCGTCGTCGCTGCCGGTCAGCCGCGTGGAGGAGAGGTAGAAGCGCCCGTCGACCCAGTCGACCGCGCCGTCAAAGAAACCGTCCTCGATGTCGGCGGTGTGCTGCGGGTTCTGCAGCAGCCTGGTGATGGTGTGGGCGGAACCGCCCGTCGGGATCGACACGACCCGGCCGCCCGCGTCGTACGACGGCTTCACGTACGCGACGAGTTTGCCGCCCTCGGCCCGGACCGGGTACATCGACTCGTCCGTCGGGGACTTCGTACGCCACTTCGCCCTGCCGTCGGCGAGGCTGATCGCGACGATCTCGTTGGCGCCGCCGTTCGTGTCCGTCGGCAGGTAGAGGGTGTCCGCGTCGACCGCGACACCCCGGCAGCCCTGGAGATCACGGGAGAGGCCCGCCCAGCCGCACTCGGGGGCGAACTTCTCGTCGACCTTCACCTCGGACCGGAACGCGCCCTTGGCGTCGAGGGTGGAGATGTTCCAGGCCTTCTTCTGCTCGTTGGTCATGTAGACCACGAGCGGGTCGACGGAGTACGTCCGCTCGACCGACCAGCCCTTCTTGACCGGCCGGGTCCACCGCACCTTGCCGGTGGCCGGGTCCAGCTCCGAGATCTCGTCGTGCGCGTTGCTCGCGCCGGCCCCGCAGGAGGCCACCTCGACCAGCCGGTTCGTGCCGCCGGCGAACGCCGTCGGGAAGCAGGAGTCGCCGTACTTCTTCTTGTCGTACAGCTTGTGACCGCTGGCCAGGTCGTACGCCGTGCCCGACTGGGAGCGGCCCACCATCAGCGTCTTTCCGCTGATGGACAGCTCGATGCTGAGCGCGGAGTCGAACAGGCCGCCGTCGGCGACGGTCGCGGTCCAGCCCTTGCGGCCCGTGTCCAGGTCGATCTCCTGCAACCGGTTGCACTTGGCCCGGTCGCTGGTGCCGCTCATGTACGCCACCACGACCTTGCCGCCGGCCGACCGGTCGGGGGTGACCGCGCAGATCTTCTGCGCGAACGTGATCGGGGCCCAGGCCTGTTCGCCGCTGGTCACCCGGTAGCCGAAGACCTGCTTGTACGCGGCCTTCACCGCGGTCCTCCCGGTGATCCACATGCCGGGCGCGTCGGCGCCGGAGGCCGGCGCGTCGGGCGCCGACTTGTACCAGAGCACCTTCGCCTCACCGGACTTGCGGCCCTCGTTGAGGTCGTCGGAGTCCGCGCCGCCGTCGCCGCTGCCGTCACCCGGGTCGACCGGGGTGTCGGCGGCGGAGGCCTTGGGATCGTCGGACCGCTGGGCGACCGGCTTCTTGCCGTCGCCGCCGCTGGTCACCGCGTACACGGTGCCGCCGACGACCAGCAGCCCCGCCACGGCCGCCGCGACGATCAGGCCGGTCCTCCCCTCGAACGGCCCGCGGCCACCGGGAGGCGGTGGCGGCGCGCCGCCCGGCGCGCCCGGGTACTGCGGCGGATAGCCGTAACCCGGCTGCGGCGGCTGCCCGTAGGGGCCGGGCTGCGGCGGCTGCCCGTAGGGGCCGGGCTGTTGGGGCGTTCCGTACGGGCCGGGCTGCCCGTACGGACCCGGCTGCGGCGGCTGGGCGGGAGGCGCGGGCACGCCTTGGGGCGCACCGAACCCGCCCTGCGCGGGCGGCTGTTGCGGGGCGCCGAAGCCACCCTGCTCCGGCGGCTGACTGGGTGGCTGAGTCATCAGCGTTCTTCCCCCGTTACTGATTTTTCGCCACGTCCCGAGGCGCCCGACGGGCCCTGGGCCGTACGCAGACTGCTCTCAGACCGACCTTTCTACCACCCGGTCCCGACAGCCGACCGACCCACGTCAGCCCCTGTGCCCAAGGAAGAACCGCCCTGTGATGCGCCCGTTACGCACCTTCACGCCCCCTTCACGCGACGCCCGTACGGCGGTTTCCCGCCACCGGCCCGGCCCGCTACGCGTCCTCCGCCAACTCCAGCCAGCGCATCTCCAGTTCCTCGCGCTCCGCGGACAGGTCGCGCAGTTGGCCGTCGAGTTCGGCGACCTTGCCGAAGTCCGTGGCGTTCGCGGCGATCTGGTCGTGCAGCTTGGTCTCCTTCTCGGAGACGCGGTCCAACTGACGCTCGATCTTCTGGAGTTCCTTCTTCGCGGCGCGCTGGTCGGCGGCGCTCCGTTCGGCCGTGGGGGCCTTCGGGGCCACGACGGTGGCGGCGGTCGCCTCCTCCATGCGCTGCCGCCGCTCCAGGTACTCGTCGATGCCGCGCGGCAGCATGCGCAGGGCGGCATCGCCCAGGAGGGCGAAGACACGGTCCGTGGTGCGCTCCACGAAGAACCGGTCGTGGGAGATGACGATCATCGAGCCGGGCCAGCCGTCGAGGACGTCCTCCAGCTGCGTGAGGGTCTCGATGTCGAGGTCGTTGGTGGGCTCGTCGAGGAAGAGGACGTTCGGCTCGTCCATGAGCAGGCGCAGCAGCTGGAGACGGCGGCGCTCCCCGCCGGAGAGGTCGCCGACCGGCGTCCACTGCTTCTCCTTGCTGAAGCCGAACGTCTCGCAGAGCTGACCGGCGGTCATCTCGCGCCCCTTGCCGAGGTCGACGCGCTCGCGGACCTGCTGGACCGCCTCCAGGACCCGCGTGTTCGGGTTCAGTTCGGCGACCTCCTGGGAGAGGTAGGCCAGCTTCACGGTCTTGCCGACGGCGATCCGGCCGGCCGCCGGCTGCTCCTCGCCCTCGGTGCGCGCGGCCTCGGCCATGGCGCGCAGCAGCGAGGTCTTGCCGGCGCCGTTCACGCCGACCAGGCCGATGCGGTCGCCGGGGCCGAGCTGCCAGGTGACGTGCTTGAGCAGCACCTTGGGTCCGGCCTGGACGGTCACGTCCTCCAGGTCGAACACGGTCTTGCCGAGCCGGGTGGAGGCGAACTTCATCAGCTCGGAGGTGTCGCGCGGCGGCGGCACGTCGGCGATCAGCTCGTTGGCGGCCTCGACCCGGAAGCGGGGCTTGGAGGTACGGGCCGGGGCGCCGCGGCGCAGCCAGGCCAGCTCCTTGCGGACGAGGTTCTGCCGCTTGGTCTCCTCGGTGGCGGCGATCCGCTCCCGCTCGGCGCGGGCGAAGACGTAGTCGGAGTAGCCGCCCTCGTACTCGTAGACGTCACCGCGCTGCACGTCCCACATGCGGGTGCAGACCTGGTCGAGGAACCAGCGGTCGTGGGTGACGCAGACCAGCGCCGAGCGGCGGGTGCTCAGGTGGCGGGCGAGCCAGGCGATGCCCTCGACGTCGAGGTGGTTGGTGGGCTCGTCGAGGACGAGCAGGTCCTGCTCCTCGATGAGCAGCTTGGCGAGCGCGATGCGGCGCCGTTCGCCGCCGGACAGCGGTCCGATGACGGTGTCCAGGCCCTTGGGGAAGCCGGGCAGGTCCAGGCCGCCGAAGAGGCCGGTGAGGACATCCCTGACCTTGGCGTTGCCCGCCCACTCGTGGTCGGCCATGTCGCCGATGACCTCGTGCCGGACGGTGGCCGCCGGGTCGAGGGAGTCGTGCTGGGTGAGGACGCCCAGGCGCAGTCCGCCGGAGTGCGTGACGCGGCCGGTGTCGGCCTCCTCCAGCTTGGCGAGCATCCTGATCAGGGTGGTCTTGCCGTCGCCGTTGCGGCCCACCACACCGATGCGGTCGCCCTCCGACACGCCGAGCGAGACGCCGTCCAGCAGGGCACGGGTGCCGTAGACCTTGCTGACGTTCTCGACATTGACCAGGTTGACGGCCATTTCACTCCTGCGCACGGGGACGGTCAGCCTCCCAGCGTAATGCGCGCGGGACACCCGTCCCGCCGCGAGCCGCTCACCGCCCGTCCGTGCGGGCACCGGCGGCCGGAGCCGGGTGCGGGCGTAAGCCGCGGGGCACGTGGAGCGGGCGGGCGCCGCTCAGGCGTTCGTGGTGGTGTCGGGCGGTGACGGCAGGACCCTCGCGCCGGGTGCCGGGGAGGTCGCGGTGCGGACCGTGCGGCAGGTGCCGGAGGCGAGGAGGGCCTCGGACACCTTCAGGCCCGACTCGGGGTCGCGGACCAGGAACGCCGTCGTGGGCCCGGAGCCGGAGACCAGCGCCGTGAGGGCACCGGCCGCGCGGCCCGCGTCGAGGGTCTTCGCGAGGTCCGGGAAGAGGGAGAGCGCGGCGGGCTCGAGGTCGTTGGAGACGGCGGCGGCCAGCGCGTCCGGGTCGCCCGCGGCGAGCGCGTCGAGGAGGTCGCGGGAGGCGACGGGCTCGGGGATGTCGCGGCCCTCGGCGAGCCGGTCGAACTCGCGGAACACCGCCGGGGTGGACAGCCCGCGGGCGGCCATCGCGAACACCCAGTGGAAGGTGCCGCCGACCTCCAGCGCGGTGAGCCGTTCGCCGCGCCCGGTGCCGAGGGCGGCGCCGCCGACCAGGCTGAAGGGCACGTCGCTGCCGAGTTCGGCGCAGATGGCGAGGAGCTCGGCGCGGGCGGCGCCCGTGCCCCAGAGCTCGTCGCACGCGAGCAGCGCGCCCGCGCCGTCCGCGCTCCCCCCGGCCATGCCGCCGGCGACCGGGATGTCCTTGGTGATGTGGATGTGCACGGCCGGGTCGATGCCCCGGCGCGCGGCGAGCGCGAGCGCGGCGCGGGCGGCGAGGTTGGTGCGGTCCAGCGGCACCTGGTCGGCGTCCGTGCCCTCGCACGTGACGCGCAGCTCCGCGGCCGGTGTGACCGTGACCTCGTCGTACAGGCCGACGGCGAGGAAGACGTTGGCCAGGTCGTGGAAGCCGTCGGGGCGGGCGGCGCCCACCGCGAGCTGCACGTTGACCTTGGCGGGGACGCGTACGGTGACGCTCACTTGCCGGACTCCTCTGTCAGGGACGCGGCCTCGGCGATCCGCGCGAACTCCTCCACCGTCAGCGACTCGCCGCGGGCCTGCGGCGAGATGCCGGCGGCGACGAGCGCCGCCTCGGCGGCCGCCGCGGATCCGGCCCAGCCGGCCAGTGCCGCCCGCAGGGTCTTGCGCCGCTGCGCGAACGCGGCGTCGACCACCGCGAAGACCTCGCGCCGGGACGCCGTCGTCTTCAGCGGCTCCGCGCGCCGCACCAGGGAGACGAGTCCGCTGTCGACGTTCGGCGCGGGCCAGAAGACGTTGCGGCCGATGGCTCCGGCGCGCTTGACCTCGGCGTACCAGTTGGCCTTGACGGAGGGCACGCCGTACACCTTCGAACCGGGCGCGGCGGCGAGCCGGTCGGCGACCTCGGCCTGCACCATCACCAGCGTCCGCTCGATGCTCGGGAAGAAGTCGAGCATGTGCAGCAGGACGGGGACGGCGACGTTGTAGGGGAGGTTCGCGACGAGCGCGGTGGGCGGCGGGCCCGGCAGCTCGGTGACGTGCATGGCGTCGGAGTGGACCAGCGCGAACCGGTCCGCGCGGGCGGGCGTGCGCGCGGCGATCGTGGCGGGGAGCGCGCCCGCCAGGACGTCGTCGATCTCCACGGCGGTGACCCGGTCGGCGACCTCCAGCAGGGCGAGCGTGAGGGAGCCGAGCCCCGGGCCGACCTCGACGACGACGTCGTCGGGGCCGACCTCGGCGGTGCGGACGATACGGCGGACCGTGTTGGCGTCGATCACGAAGTTCTGGCCGCGCTGCTTGGTGGGGCGTACACCGAGCGCTGCCGCGAGTTCACGGATGTCGGCCGCGCCGAGAAGGGCGTCGGGGCTGGGGCTGCTCACGGGACAAGGGTACGGGCCGCCCGGACCCCTCCCGCCGGTCACCCGTGCAACCGCGCCCCGCAGTGCGGCCAGGGGGTGGAGCCGCGTTTCGTGTAGAGCTTCTTCGCACGGAACGTCTGCTCCTCGGCGGGCGCGTCCTGCGGGCGCCCCCGGCCGCCGAGGCTGTGCCAGGTGTGGGTGTCGAACTGGTAGAGGCCGCCGTACGTGCCGGAGGGGTCCACCGCGCCGGGGCGGCCGCCGGACTCGCAGGCGGCGAGACCGTGCCAGTTCAGGCCGTCGGCGCCCTTCACGGAGTCCGGATGCGGCTTGGTGCCGACCTTCACGAGCTGGGTGCGCGGCTCGCGGACCACGTCGTCGCGCTCGCGGCGCGGCTTCTGGCGGACCCCGTTGACGGTCCGCAGGTGGTAGCTGACCCGGCGCAGTCCCGGCCGGCCGATCCGCTCGACCACCTCGGTGCCCTGGAAGACGGTGGGGTCCGGTGTCCGCCGTACCTTGAAGGGGATGATCTCCTCGCGCACCTCCCTGCCGTCGGTGACGCGCAGCACGGTCACCGTCTGGCCGTCGCGGGGGAAGCCGGCCGGCGGCACCGAGGTGGTGTCCTGGCCGTGCAGGGTGACCCCGGCCTCCTCGACGGCCTCGCGGACGGTCGCGGCGTTGGTGCGGATGGTGCGGGTCCGGCCGTCCGCCAGGATCGTGACCGTGCGTTCGGTGCGCACGTCGAGGGCGAGCCCGGTGCGGCCGATGTTCCGGGAGCGCGAGGCCGACAGGTAGGCGCCCTCGGCCCGCACGCCCAGCTGCGTGAGCGCTCCGTCCACGGTGCGCGCCGTCGTCCACACCTCGTGCTGCCGGCCGTCGAGCGTGAGCCGCACGGGCCGGCCGTAGCGCACCGCGACCTCGTCGCCGCTGGCCAGTGCCGCGTCGGCGGCGGGTGCCACCATGTCGTGCGCTCCCACCCGTACGCCCTCGTCGGAGAGCAGTTCGGTCACGTCGTCGGCGAACGTGTGCAGGACGCGCGGCCGGCCGTCGACGGTCAGCTCGACCGCCTTGTCCTTGGCGAGGAACGCGGTGGTGCCGCCGGCCAGGAAGGCGACGACCAGTGCCTGCGGCAGCAGACGGCGTACGGCGGAGTCCGGGCGCTGGATGTACCGCGTCTTCCGCCGGCGCGCGCCCCGCCGCCCCGCTCCGGCACGCGCGCCCGGCTCGGCCGTCGACCCCGATACCGGCCCTGACCCCGATCCCGGCCCTGACCCCGACTCCGGCCCCGGCCTCGGCCCCGTCCCCGGCAAGGCCTCCGGCTCCGACTCCGCGGAGGCCTCGTAGGCCGGCCGGTAGGTGTCACCGGCGTGGGCGGCCACGCCGTATCCCTGCGTCACGGCGTCGTGCACGCCGGTCACCGGGGGCGCGCCGTACCCGTCGCGCGCACCGTAGAGGCCGTACGCCTCAAACGTCTCGTACTGCGATCTGCTCACGCCGATACGCTCCAGAGGGCCAGAGGGGCCGGATCGGGCACCAGAACCTAGCGGAGCGCCGGTCACTCTCCAAAGCGGCGCGACTACCAGGAGTCGCGACCGGGCCCGAGGTGTGACCGGGTGGGCGTTATGGATCGGTTACGATTGATACACCCTCAGTAGTCGAAGGCGCGGGCCGTGTTCGCGCCCAGGGCCGTCGCCAGCGCATCCTCGTCGATGCCGCGCACCGCCGCCATCGCGCGCACCGTGACCGGAATGAGATACGGGGCATTGGGCCGTCCGCGGTACGGCGCCGGGGTCAGGAAGGGCGCGTCGGTCTCCACGAGGACCAGTTCCAGCGGGGCGACGGCCAGCGCGTCCCGGAGGTTCTGGGCGTTCTTGAAGGTGACGTTGCCGGCGAAGGACATGTAGTAGCCCTCGCGGGCGCACACCTCGGCCATCTCGGCGTCCCCGGAGTAGCAGTGGAACACCGTCCGCTCGGGGGCGCCCTCCTCCTTCAGGACGCGCAGCACGTCGGCGTGGGCGTCGCGGTCGTGGATGACGAGGGTCTTGCCGTGCCGCTTGGCCATCTCGATGTGGGCGCGGAAGGAGCGCTCCTGGGCGGCCTTGCCGTCGGGTCCGGTGCGGAAGTGGTCGAGGCCGGTCTCGCCGACGCCCTTCACCTGGGGCAGCGCGGCGAGCCGGTCGATCTCGGCGAGCGCCTCGTCCAGCGCCGCGTCCCCGCCGGGCACCCGTGCGCCCTGCCGGGACCAGTTGTCGGGGTCCCCGTGGACGATGCGCGGGGCCTCGTTGGGGTGCAGCGCGACCGTCGCGTGGACCTGCGCGTGGGCGGCCGCCGTCTCGGCCGCCCACCGGGAGCCCTTGAGGTCGCAGCCGACCTGGACGACCGTCGCCACGCCCACCGAGGCGGCCTTCGCGAGGCCCTCCTCCACCGTGCCGGACTGCATGTCGAGGTGGGTGTGGGAGTCGGCGACCGGTACCCGCAGGGGTTCCGGGAGGGGCGGGGCCGCGTTCTTGTCCGCCGCGGCGGAGGCGTTCGCGGGGACGTTCGCGGAGGCGTTCGAAGGCATGCCCCGATCCTACGAAAGGGGCACGCCCCGCCGGACCCGCGTCCGGCTCAGCTCGCCTTGCGCTGGAACGGATGCAGCAGGTCGGACAGCTGCCAGTGGTGGGACGCCTTCACCCGCGCGGAGCCCTCCGCCGCCACGGGTGCGCCGCCGGCCTCCTCGCCCGCCTCGGCGCGTCCGCCCGGCACCGGCCGCCCGTTCGACCGCCCGGCCGCGCTGTGCACCGACGAGACCTGTCCGGCGCGCATGATCCGCAGGACGTGTCCGTCGCAGTTCTGGCACGAGGGCCGGCTCAGCGGGGACGGGACGACCTGGCCGTTCGCCACATACATGACGAACTCGTGGTTCTCCGCGTCCGTGTGGTGCTCTATCTCGTACGACTGCTCCCAGCCGTGCCCGCAGCGCATGCAGGCGAAGGAATACGACTCGTGGACGACGGCTGTGGCCGCACCGCGGAGGCCGGTCTGCCCTGCGATCTCACTCATGCCAGCTCCTCTTGTCCGCTGGACAAGCGCCTCCGGCTGCTGGGGCTCCCCCCGGAACCCTATGGAGGCGAGGGACGGGTACGTCCCTGCTGACCAGTGGACGCCTTCACCGGCGCGAATGCGACGGACCTGCCGAGTGTTGGAGGCGATTTGGAGTCTGCTTGCCAAATCGCCCCTGTCGGACAGGGCTGGGCTTTGCGTTTCCGTCCCTTGCTTTACCCCCCCGTGGGGAGTGCGCTCAGAGGAGGTGCGCCCCGCTCAGAGGTGGAATCACCGCAGGTCAGGGCCGCATGCCCGGCGCTCCTCAGGGACGCCTGGGGCACCCCCGGCCGAAGGCTCGGGCCGCCCTCACCCCTCCGCGCGCTTCGCCGCCACCACCGCGTCGAAGACGACCCGCTTGGGAATCCCCGCCTCGACCGCCACCGCCGCGATGGCCTCCTTCCGGCGCTCCCCGGCCTCCTCCCGCACCCGTACCCGCCGCACCAGTTCGGCCGCGTCGAGTTCCTCGGCGCCGCGCTCGGGCGCCCCCTCGACGACGACCGTGATCTCGCCGCGCACCCCGTCGGCGGCCCACACCGCGAGCTCGGCCAGCGGACCGCGCCGTACCTCCTCGTACGTCTTGGTCAGTTCGCGGCAGACGGCGGCCCGGCGCTCGGCGCCGAAGACCTCGGCCATCGCGGCGAGGGTGTCGTCGAGGCGGTGCGGGGCCTCGAAGTAGACGAGGGTGCGGCGCTCCTCGGCGGCCTCCTGGAGCCGGGAGCGGCGTTCGCCGGCCTTGCGCGGCAGGAACCCCTCGAAGCAGAACCGGTCGACGGGCAGCCCGGACAGCGCGAGCGCGGTGAGCACGGCGGACGGCCCGGGCACCGCGGTGACGCGGATCCCCTTCGCCACGGCCGCCGCGACCAGCCGGTAGCCGGGGTCGGAGACGGAGGGCATGCCCGCGTCGGTGACGAGCAGCACGCGCGCGCCGCCGACGAGTTCCTCGACCAGTTCCGGGGTGCGGGCGGCCTCGTTGCCCTCGAAGTAGGACACCACGCGTCCGCCGGTCGTGACACCCAGCGCCTGCGTGAGCCATCGCAGCCGACGGGTGTCCTCGGCCGCGATCACGTCGGCGCCGGTCAGCTCAGCGGCCAGCCGGGGCGGGGCGTCCGCGACGTCGCCGATGGGGGTGCCTGCGAGGACAAGGGTTCCGGTCACCCCCCCATCCTCGCAGCCGTCGCCGATCGCAAAGGAACCCACCTCTGAGGCCCATTGCACGGGACTCACACAGAACGGTTCCCTACGATGGCGCGGTGACCAGTACCGCGTCCTCCACGGACACCCGGCAGGGCCAGACAGCGCTCGACGAGCGGTCGACGTGGCAGCAGCGGCTGCGCCGGTTCGGCTACCCGGCGAGCCCGACGCAATCGGCGCACCCCACCGGCGCCGGAGGCACCGCGGGCCCCGGCGGGCCCGGCGACGTCGTGGGCCGTCTGGTCCCGCCGTACGCCGAGCCCAATCCGCGGCTGTGGCTGAGTCTGGGCGTGCCCCCGGCGCTCGCCGAGCGGATCACGCGGTGGTCGGGATGGGGCGGTCCGCTCCTGGTGACGCTGATGGCGGGTCTGCTGCGGTTCTGGAACCTGGGCAGCCCGAAGGCGGTGATATTCGACGAGACGTACTACGCGAAGGACGCGTGGGCCCTCGTCCACCGCGGCTACGAGGTCAACTGGGACAAGAACGCCAACGATCTGATCCTGCACGCGAACGGCCATGTCACGATCCCGGCGGACGCGGCGTACGTCGTGCACCCGCCGGTCGGCAAGTACGTCATCGGGCTCGGCGAGCTGCTCTTCGGCTTCGACCCGTTCGGCTGGCGGTTCATGACCGCGCTGCTGGGCACGCTGAGCGTGCTGCTGCTGTGCCGGATCGGGCGCCGGCTGTTCCGGTCCACGTTCCTCGGCTGCCTGGCGGGCGGCCTGATGGCGGTGGACGGGCTGCACTTCGTGATGAGCCGCACCTCGCTGCTCGACGGTGTGCTGATGTTCTTCGTGCTGGCGGCGTTCGGCTGCCTGCTGATCGACCGGGACCGGGCGCGGGAGAGGCTGGCGGCCGCGCTGCCGGCCGACGCGGACGGCCGGGTCAGGCCGGACGCGTACGTGGCCCGGACGACCTGGCTGGGCTGGCGGCCCTGGCGCTGGGCGGCGGCCCTGCTGATGGGGCTGGCGATCGGCACCAAGTGGAACGGCATGTACATCCTGGCCGCGTTCATCGTGATGACCGTGCTGTGGGACATGGGCGCGCGGAAGGTGGCGGGTGCCGAACGCCGTCTCTCGCTGCCGTTCGTGGTGGAGTCGTTCGTCTCCTGGGTGGTGATGTGCTGGGTCGCCTTCGCCGTCTACCTGACCTCGTGGATCGGCTGGATCCTCTCCCCGACCGACGGCACCGGCGGCTACTTCCGCAACTGGGCGGCCACCGACGGCAGGGGCGGCCACTTCACGTTCCTGCCGGACTGGCTGCGCAGCCTGTGGCACTACGAGCACGAGGTGTACCTCTTCCACGTCGGCCTGTCGTCGCCGCACACGTACATGTCCAACCCGTGGTCCTGGCTGGTGCTGGGCCGCCCGGTGTCGTACTTCTACGAGTCGCCGTCCCCCGGTGCGGACGGCTGCCCGGTGAACGCCGGCGAGAAGTGCGCGCGTGAGGTGCTGGCGATCGGCACGCCCCTGCTGTGGTGGGCGGCCTGCTTCGCGCTCGTCTACGTCCTGTGGCGGTGGGCGTTCCGCCGCGACTGGCGGGCCGGTGCCATCGCCTGCGGCGTCGCGGCCGGTTACCTGCCCTGGTTCATGTACCAGGAGCGCACGATCTTCCTGTTCTACGCCGTCGTCTTCGTGCCGTTCCTGTGCCTGGCGGTGGCGATGATGATCGGTGCGATCATCGGCCCCCCGGGCTCCACCGACACCCGCCGCCTGGTCGGCGCCGCGGGGGCGGGCGTCCTGGTGCTGCTGATCACGTGGAACTTCATCTACTTCTGGCCGCTGTACACGGGCACGGCGATCCCCATCGACTCCTGGCGCTCGCGGATGTGGCTGGACACCTGGGTGTAGCCGGGCAGAGACGTCACGAGGGGCGCGGCGGTCGGCCGCGCCCTCGTGGTCGTCCGCCGGTCGCCCGCGGCCCCTGGTCACTGCGAGTCGTACGCCTTGACGCTCACGGCCGGACCGCCGGAATACCTGGCCACGGCTGTGGCGGCGGCACCGGTGACCTTGACGACCGCGCTGCCGCCACCGGGGACGACGACCAGCCCTCCGACGGGAGTGACGGACACCGCCTGCTGCGTCTCGCCGTCCGCCGGCCGGTCGTAGACGAGGTAGGCCACACGCGCCGTCACCGGATAGGGGTTGACGTTCGTCACGCGTACTGCGTCGAAGCGCGTGAACCTGCTCACCGTGCGTCCGGCGCCGTCCAGCTCCTGAACGGTCAACGGGTGCGCGCCGGTCGCGCTCTTGGCGGCGGCGACCCGCCTGACGGTGACACGGACGTCGTAGACCCGGTGTTCTCCGGCCCCCGAGAAGCGAAGGATGTCGAGACCCAGCCCGTACGGAACCACCAGACGGCCGTCGTCGCTGCCGAAGACGGTCCGGACATGCACCCCCGGCAGGGGTTCGCCGTTCTCGTCGAGCGCGGTGAACGCCAGTACGGGGACGACCGATTCCCTGTTCGTGTTCCTGATGACCACCGTCTGGTCGATGGAGTTGTCGCCCCCGTCGCGCCAATAGGCGAACGACAGTGCGCTCTTGGCCGGCTCGGACGGCCAGTGGGTCACACCCGTCTTGATCCAGGACAGCGACACCGCGGCCAGCCAGGCCGCGATCAGAATCTGTCTGACTGCCACGTTCGTCTCTCCCCGGCATGCGACTGAGCCCCCACCCCTGGAAGCGCCGTCGGATCGTAGCCCGACCGGCCGCGCGATGATCAAGCCGATTCACGGAACCGTGACCCGGCTCCCGCCCGCGGTCGCGGCGGTGCCTCGCCGGGCGGGACGCGGTACCTTCGTCTACCGTCGGCCGCTGTGCACGGGCACGGCGATCCCGTCGGCCCCCGGCGTTCACGTACGTGGCTCGACACCGGGCGTGAGCCATGTCTCTGATCTCTGTTCAGACAACAATCAGTCAACATCTGACACGGGGCCCTCACGACCGCCTACAGTGCGCATCAGAGCAGACTTTTGAACGCGTTCACAAAATGCGGCAAAGTGCACGGGGAGGGGATACGCGCCATGCGCAAGGGGGTCAAGGCGGCCATCATCGGCGGCGTCTGCACCTTGATGGTGGGCGGGGCCGGATACGGCGCCTACAACGTGCTGGCGGCGGTGCACGGTGACGACACGCCCGCCGTGCGGACCGGGCCGCCCACCGCGGACGAGATCAGGGACACCACCCAGAAGTTCTTCACGGCCTGGGAGAAGGGCCAGTCCGCGTCGGCGGCGGCGCTCACGAACGACGCGGCCGACGCCGAACCCGTGCTCACGTCCTTCAGCGCGGTGGCGCACATCAAGGACGTGCGCATCACGCCCGGCAGGGCGACCGGGGCCACCGTGCCCTACAGCGTGAAGGGAACGGTGTCCTACGACGGGAAGTCCAAGACACTCGCCTACCGCAGCCGGCTGAAGGTGGTACGCGGCGAGACCACCCACCGCGCGCTCGTCGACTGGCAGCCGTCCGTCGTGCACCCGGCGCTCAAGCGCGGCGACACCCTGTCCACCGGTGAGGCGGCCAGCCCGCCGATCGAGGCCGTCGACCGCAACGGCACGGTCCTCACCGGGGACAAGTACCCCTCGCTCGGCCCGATCCTGGACGAGCTGCGCAGCCGCTACGGCGACAAGGCCGGCGGCACCCCGGGCGTGGAGCTGGTGATCCAGCACGCCTCCCAGGAGTCCGCCGACACCACGCTGCTGACGCTCGCGGCGGGCCGGGCGGGCAAGCTGCGCACCACCCTCGACGCGCGCCTGCAGGCCGCCGCCGAGACCGCGGTGACGAAGTACGCGGAGTCGTCGGTGGCGGCCGTCAAGCCCAGCACCGGCGAGGTGCTGGCGGTCGCCAACCACCGTGAGGACGGCTTCAACGCGGCCTTCCTCGGTGAGCTGGCCCCCGGCTCCACCATGAAGATCATCAGCGCCGCCACCCTCATCGACAGCGGGATCACCACGATGAACGGCCCGGCGCCCTGCCCGTCGACCGCGGTCTGGCTGAGCCAGACCTTCAGCAACCTCAAGGGACTCCAGCCGGACGAGCACGCCACCCTCGCCGACAGCTTCGCGCGGTCCTGCAACACGGCCTTCGTGAAGTACGCGGACTCCGTCCAGGTCGACTCGCTCACCAAGGAGGCCGAGGACCGCTTCGGACTCGGCCGCAACGACTGGAAGGTCGGCATCCCGAGCTTCGACGGCCGCGTCCCCGCCTCCGGCGGCCCGGACACCGCGGCCAACCTGATCGGCCAGGGCCAGGTGCAGATGAGCCCGCTGAACATGGCGTCGGTGACGGCGACGGTGCTGACTGGGACCTTCCGGCAGCCGGTGCTCGTCCCGCAGAAGCTCGACGACCGCCCGCTGGCCACCGCGAAGGGCCTGTCGGCGAACACGTCCGGCCAGCTGCGCGCCATGATGAACCGCACCGCGACCAGCGGCACCGCGGCCGGGGTGATGAGCGGGCTGCGGGGCACCATCGGCGCCAAGACGGGTTCCGCGGAGGTCGACGGCCAGACCAAGTCGAACAGCTGGTTCGCCGGCTATCGCGACGACGTCGCCGCCGCGGCCATGACCCAGGACGGCGGTCACGGCATCGACGCGGCCGGGCCGATTGTCGCAAGCGTGCTACGGATCGGTGGCTGACGTCACTCCCCCAGGGCGGGACTCTAGGCTGTTGCAGTCGTTGGGGTGCGTGAGGGCTACGGGGCGGCGGGGACCCTGGGGAAGTGCGCGGAGGAACTGAGCTGTGGGCAAGAGAAGGCGCGCCGTCGAACGACGGAAGAAGAGACCGGCCGTCATCGGCGGGGTGATCGCGGCCGCCGTCGTCGGCGTCGGCCTCGGCGGCTACGCACTGTACGGCGGCGGGGCGGCGGACGCCGCGTCGAAGTCGGCCGTCAAGCCCGTCAAGACCGGGCCGCTGTCGGCGAGCGAGGTGCAGACGACGGCGCGCACCTTCCTGGCGTCCTGGCAGCAGGGCAAGGTCCCGCAGGCCGCCGCCGTCACGGACGACGCCGCGGCCTGCGTCCGGCTGCTCACCGGCTACGCCAAGGACGCCCACATCACGGGCGTCAAGATCACCGAGGGCACGCGCACCGGCGCCAAGGTCCCGTTCTCGGTCAAGGCGATGGTGTCGTACAAGGGCGTCAGCAAGCCGCTGTCGTACGACTCAGCGTTCAGCGTCGTGCGGCGCACCGGCGACGGCAAGCCGGTGGTGAACTGGCACGCCGCGGTCGTCCACCCGGACCTCTCGGACGGCGACACCCTGGCCACCGGCGAGTCCGGCACCCCGCCGATCAAGGCCCTCGACCGGGACGGCGGGGAGATCACCACCACGAAATACCCCTCCCTCGGCACGGTCCTGGACGGGCTGCGGGAGAAGTTCGGCAAGACGGCCGGCGGCAAGGCGGGCGTCGAACTGCGCGTGGTGCGCGGCAAGGCGTCCCAGAAGGCGAAGCTGTCCGACAAGACCCTCCTGGAGCTCAGCAAGGGCACCCCGGGCACGGTGAAGACGACGCTCAGCCCGACGCTCCAGGCGGCCGCCGAGAAGCAGGTCACCACGCAGAAGAACGCCTCGGTCGTCGTGATGCGCCCGTCGACCGGTGAGATCTACGCCGTGGCCAACTCCAGCCACGGCTTCAACGTGGCCTTCCAGGGATCGCTGGCCCCGGGCTCCACGATGAAGATCGTCACCTCGACGATGCTGTTCGAGAAGGATCTGATCCACCCGGACGCCTCCCACCCCTGCCCGAAGACGTACAAGCTGGCCGGGTGGACCTTCCACAACGACGACGACTCCGAGATCAAGAAGGGCACGTTCAAGATGGCCTTCGGGGCGTCCTGCAACAACGCCTTCATCAACTTCGCGCCCAAGCTGTCCGACAGCGACCTGACGACCGAGGCGCAGCAGGTCTACGGCCTCGGCATGAACAACTGGGCCATCGGCGTGCCGACCTTCGACGGTTCGGTCCCGGTGCAGAGCGGAGCGCAGATGGGCGCCTCGCTGATCGGGCAGGGCGGCGTGCGTATGAACCCGCTGAACATGGCGTCGGTGGCGTCCACGGTGGTGACCGGCGCCTTCCACCAGCCGTTCCTGGTCGACCCCTCGGTCGACCACCGGACCGTCGCCAAGGCCTCGCGCACCATGTCCGCGAAGACGCAGTCGGAGCTGAAGGAGGTCATGCAGTACACGGCGGCGTACGGCACGGCCGCCAAGGCGATGGCAGGGCTCGGCCCCGACTACGGCGCGAAGACGGGCTCCGCCGAGGTCGACGGGCAGAAGAAGCCGAACGGATGGTTCACCGCGTACAAGGGCGACCTGGTGGGCGCGGGAGTGGTCCAGGCGGGCGGTCACGGCGGCGACACGGCCGGACCGATCGTTGCGGCGCTGCTGAAGCTGGGCTCGTCCCTCTAGGTCGGCCTGGGCGGCGTCAGCCGGCGACGGGCGTGGCCATGTAGGTGCGGCGGAGGAAGCGGAGCAGCGCCTTCGACTCGAACTGCACCACCGATGTGCCGTGGTCGGAGTGGAACTCCACCACGGCCTGCACGCGCCCGAGCGGCCACACCCGTACGTCGCCGCTCTCCGCGGGCGTCCGCAGTCCCTGCTCCAGCAGGTCGCGCGAGAAGGTCCATTCGTCCGTCCCGGGCAGATCCACCCGCACCGATCGCGGATCGTCCTCGGGGTCGTAGCGCAGGATGACCGGCACCGCTCCCGGGTCCTGCGGGTCCTCGTCCGTGACTATGTGGGCTCGCGCGTACTGCTCGACTACAGACATCGGACTGCCCTTTACACTCCGTGACCTTTGCGGAAAACCTGCATCCGCTTCTTCTCCAATGTCCCATATTTTCCGGAAAGTGCTTCCGTGAAACCGACGCACTCCGCGGATATACGACTTCATCGCTCTTGCAAAAGATTCGCAACAACACTCTAAAATCGGACCGTGCACGTACCTGACGGATTCATCGACGCCCCCACCTCGGCGGTCACCGCGGTCGTCGCGGCCGGCGCCCTCGCCGTGAGCCTGCGCGGCGCCCGCCGCGAACTCGACGAGCGCACGGCGCCGCTCGCCGGCCTGGTGGCGGCGTTCATCTTCGCCGTACAGATGCTCAACTTCCCCGTGGCGGCCGGAACAAGCGGCCATCTGCTGGGCGGAGCGCTGGCCGCGATCCTCGTCGGCCCCTACACGGGCGTGCTGTGCGTGTCCGTGGTGCTGCTGATGCAGGGCATCCTGTTCGCGGACGGCGGCCTGACCGCGCTCGGCGTGAACATCACCGACATGGCGATCGTGACGACCGTCGTCGCGTACGCCGTCTTCCGGGGCCTGCTGAAGGTCCTGCCGCGCACCCGGCGCTCGGTGACCGCCGCCTCCTTCGTCGCCGCCCTGCTCTCCGTGCCCGCCGCCTCCGTCGCCTTCACCCTCCTCTACGCGATCGGCGGCACCACCGACGTCTCCATCGGCAAGGTCGCCACGGCCATGATCGGCGTGCACGTCCTCATCGGCGTCGGCGAGGCCGCGATCACCGCGCTCACGGTCGGCGCGGTCGTCGCCGTGCGCCCCGACCTGGTCCACGGGGCGCGCGAGCTGCGGCAGGGCCTCAAGCTGCGCGTCAACGGCGTCCTGGTGGACGCGCCCGCGGCGCCCGCGGCGGCACGCACCTCGCGGCGCACGCTGTGGATCACGGGACTCGTCACCTCGCTGGTCCTCGCCGGGTTCGTCAGCTTCTACGCCTCGGCGAACCCGGACGGCCTGGAGAAGGTCGCCCACGACAAGGGCATCGACGTGAAGGCCGAGGAGCACGCCTCCGCCGGCTCCCCGCTCGCCGACTACGGCGTCAAGGACGTCTCCGACGCCCGGCTCTCCGGCGGCCTCGCGGGCGTCATCGGCGTCGGCGTGACCGTCGTCGCGGGCAGCGCGGTGTTCTGGGCGGTGCGCAGGCGCCGGGGCGAGGCGGCACGAACGCCGTCCGAGGCGCTCTGACATGGGCGCGGGCCACGCCCACCGGCTCTACCGGCACGCGCACTCCCCCGTGCACGCGCTCCCGCCGCACACCAAACTCGCCGCCGCCTTCGCCTTCGTTGTCGTCGTGGTCTCGACACCGCGCACGGCGATGTGGGCGTTCGCCCTGTACGCCGTGCTCCTCGCGGCCGTCGCGCACCACGCGCGCGTGCCCGCCGCCTTCCTCCTGCGCCGCCTCCTGATCGAGGTGCCGTTCGTCGCCTTCGCGGTGCTGATGCCGTTCGTGGCCGAGGGCGAGCGGGTCGACGTCCTCGGCCTCTCGCTCAGCGTGAACGGGCTGTGGGGCGCCTGGAACGTGCTCGCCAAGGGCACCCTCGGCGTCGCGGCCTCCGTCCTGCTGGCGGCCACCACCGAACTGCGCGAACTCCTCCTCGGGCTCCAGCGGCTCCGGCTCCCCCCGCTGCTCGTCCAGATCGCCTCCTTCATGATCCGCTACGGCGACGTCATCACCGACGAGCTGCGCCGGATGCGGATCGCCCGGGAGTCGCGCGGCTTCGAGGCTCGGGGCGTGCGCCACTGGGGCGTGCTCGCGAAGTCCGCCGGCGCCCTGTTCATCCGCTCCTACGAGCGCGGCGAGCGCGTCCACCTGGCCATGGTGAGCCGCGGGTACGCCGGCTCGATGCCGGTCATCGACGAGGTGACCGCGTCCCGCGCGCAGTGGTCCCACGCCCTCGCGCTGCCTCTGTCCGCCCTTGTCGTCTGCGTGTTGGGATGGGCCCTGTGACCACCGCTCCCCCCTCTCTCGAGGTCTCCGGCCTCGCCTTCGCCTATCCCGACGGGCACCAGGCCCTGTTCGGCGTGGACTTCACCGTCGCGCGCGGCGAACGCGTCGCCCTGCTCGGGCCGAACGGCGCCGGCAAGACCACCCTCGTACTGCACCTCAACGGCATCCTGAGCGGCGGCACGGGCACGGTGACGGTGGCCGGACTGCCGGTCGGCAAGCGGCACATGGCGGAGATCCGGCGCCGGGTCGGCATCGTCTTCCAGGACCCGGACGACCAGCTGTTCATGCCGACGGTCCGCGAGGACGTGGCGTTCGGTCCGGCCGCGGCCGGCCTGAAGGGCGCCGAACTCGACGCACGGGTGCGCACCGCCCTGGAGCGGGTCGGCATGGCCGGCTTCGCCGAACGGCCGCCGCACCACCTCTCCTTCGGCCAGCGCCGCCGCGTCGCCGTGGCCACCGTCCTCGCCATGGAACCGGAGATCCTCGTCCTCGACGAGCCCTCCTCCAACCTCGACCCGGCCTCCCGCCGCGAACTCGCCGACATCCTGCGCTCCCTGGACGTCACGGTCCTCATGGTCACCCACGACCTGCCCTACGCCCTGGAGCTGTGCCCGCGCTCCCTGATCCTGAGCGAGGGCACGATCGCCGCCGACGGCCCCACCGGTGAACTCCTGTCCGACGAGGACGTGATGCGCGCGCACCGGCTGGAACTGCCGTTCGGCTTCGACCCGCGCGCGGCGACGACCGGACGCGGCCGCATGTGACGTGTTTGCGTGACGGCCGTCCCGCGCGCGCCCGTGTCCGTGACAATGGGCGGGTGACGCATCAAGAGGACACGGGGCCGCCCCGGCTGGACGACCAGCTGTGTTTCGCGCTGTACGCCGCGCAGCGCGCCGTGACCGCCGCCTACCGCCCGCTCCTCGACGACCTCGGACTCACCTACCCCCAGTACCTCGTGCTGCTCGTGCTGTGGGAGCGGGGCGAGACCACGATGAAGGAACTGGCGGGCGTGCTCCGGCTCGACTACGGCACGGTGTCGCCGCTGCTGAAGCGGCTGGAGGCGGCGGGGCTGGTGCGCAGGACGCGCTCGGAGCGGGACGAGCGCTCGGTGCTCGTCGCGTGCACCGGTCGGGCGGAGGAACTGCGGGAGCGCGCGGCCGGCGTCCCCGGGGCCCTCCTGACGACGACGGGGCTCGACGGCACGGACGTCGCGCGGTTGCGCGAGGAGCTGCGGGTGCTCGCGGACCGGGCGGGCGGCGCGGCCTCGCGCCCCGTGTGACATCCGGCGCGACTCCCCCTGCGTCACCCGCCGTTACCCGCGGTTTCCACCCCCTGGCGATCCCAAGGCTTCCTACCGGCCGGTACTTTGTGCACGATGTGCTTGCACACCATCGTGTTGCCCGCCATCTTTCACCGTCGTTCCCGCCCTGGGGAGGTCCCGCCGTGCCCGAAGGTGCCACCGTCGACACCCGTCCGACGAAGATCATGTATGTCGCGGAGGCGACCGCTCACGGCGGCCGGAACGGCTATGTGACCAGCCAGGACGGCCAGATCGACCTGAGGGTCGCGATGCCTCCGGCGCTCGGCGGCGACGGCGACGGCACCAACCCGGAGCAGTTGTTCGCGGCGGGCTACAGCTCCTGCTTCCACAACGCGCTGATCCTCGTCGGCAACCGCGAGGGCTACGACCTGACCGGCTCCACGGTCGCCGCGAAGGTCGGCATCGGCCCCAACAAGCGGCGCGGCTACGGTCTCGCGGTCGCGCTCAGCGTCTCGCTCCCGGTCCTGGACGCGGACATCGCGGCCAAACTGGTGGGCGCCGCCCACGAGGTGTGCCCGTACTCGAACGCGACCCGGGACAACATCGACGTGACGATCGTGCTCGGCTGACCCCCGGCACGTGCCGTAGACCACGTCGGACCGAGGAATCCAAGGCCGTACGGCCGCGTTTCATTCACTGTCACCGGCGAATGAAGGGATCCGGACGTGGACGTCGAGGTGCACGGCACAGTGGCGGAGGGCTTCGAGCCGGTCCGGGACGCCTTCGCGAGCAACTTCGAGCTGCTCGGGGACCGGGGCGCGGCGATCACCGTGTACCGGGACGGGCACCGGGTCGTCGACCTGTGGGCCGGCGCCAGGGACTTCGACGGAGACGCCGCCGAGGCGCCCTGGGAGCACGGCACCGCCCAGATCGTGCGCTCGGCCACCAAGGGGGTCGCCGCCGCCGTCCTGCTGCTCCTGGGGCAGCGTGGGGAACTGGACCTGAACGCCCCGGTGGGCGACCTGTGGCCGGAGTTCAAGGCGGCCGGCAAGGAACGGACCCTGGTACGGCATCTGCTCGCCCACCGCGCGGGCGTACCGGTACTGGACCGGCCGCTCACGCCCGCGGAGGCCGCCGACCCCGACCTGGGCGCGGCCGCGGTCGCGGCACAGGCTCCGGTGTGGGAGCCGGGCACCGATCACGGCTATCACGCACAGACGTACAGCTGGCTCACCGGCGAGCTGGTGCGACGGGTGACCGGGCGGAGCGTCGGCGAGTGGATCGCGGACGAGATCGCCGGACCGGTCGGCGCCGGACTGTGGCTCGGGCTGCCGGAGGACGAGCGCGGGCGCGTGGGCCGGGTGGGACCCGTCGAGGCCCCGGAGGCCGCGGGCACGCTGCGGACCCGGCCCAAGCGGTCCGTCTCCGAGGCGTACGCCGACCCCGGCTCGCTGACCCGCCGGGCGTTCGGCGCGATCAGCCCCCTCCCGGACGAGAACGACCCCGCCTACCGCGCGGCCGCCCTGCCCGCCTCCAACGGCATCGCCACAGCCGACGGCCTGGCCCGCTTCTACGCGTCCCTGATCGGCGAGGTCGACGGCGGCACCCGGCTGTTCACACCGGAGACCGTGGAACTGGCCCGCGGCGAGCAGGCGGCGGGTCCCGACCGGGTGCTGGTCGTCTCCACCCGCTTCGGGCTCGGCTACATGCTGCACGGCAGCGCGTCCCCGCTGCTCTCCCCCGCCTCCTTCGGCCACCCCGGACGCGGCGGCGCGCTGGGCTTCGCGGACCCCGGGTCGGGCATCGCCCTCGGCTACGTCACCAACGGCTTCCGCAGGAGCGTGACGGCGGACCCACGGGCGCAGGCCCTGGTCCGGGCGGTACGCACGGCTCTGGCGTAACCGCCACCGGCCGCACCGACGACGCGGCCGCGACCGCCCGCGCCGCGGTGCCTCACGCGCCGCCCGTGCACGGCCCCTCCCGCCCGGTGCGCGTGGCGGCCACGCGTGCCGGGTGGGCGGGGCCGTGGGCCTCACACGTTGATCGGGTGGGAGTGGCGTCCGGAGTCCGCGTCGATCTCACCGTGCGCCTTGCCCAGCAACTGCATGGCCAGTTCGTTCAACGCGCGGGCGCCCGCGATCTCCTCCCCGACCCTCGGCTGGTTGCTGTCGGACTCGTGCCGGCTCGCGTGGCCGTGGGCGCGGATCTCGGTGCCGTCGGCCAGGCGCACCAGGGCCACCGCGCGTGTGTGCGTGTCGTCCTCCAGGAACTCCAGCTCGACGTGCCATCCCACAGCGGTCTGCATCATGGGGACCACCTCCGCAATCGCTGCTTCCAGGGTGCCCCTCGCGGCCCGGGCCGTCACGTCGGCCCCGCCCCGCGCACGGTTCACCTGTCGTCGAAGCTGGCGAAGTACGCGGCGGCCATGTCCTCGTCGGCGTGTCCCTGGGCGGCGGCACGGGCGAAGCGTTCGGCTGCCGCCTGGACGACGTCCAGGCGCACACCGTTGCTCGCGCCGGCGGCGACGATCAGCCGGGCGTCCTTCCCGGCGGTGTCGACCGCGAAGGACGGCGGGGTGAGCCCGCCGTCCAGGATCAGCCCGGCCTTGGCCCGCAGGTAGCCCATGTCGAGCGGGCCGCCCTCGATGAGGCCGAAGAAGTCCCGCGGGTCGACGCCGAGGCCCTGGGCGAGGGCCACCACCTCGCCGGTGGCCGCGGTGGCCGCGAGGACCCAGCTGTTGGCGACCAGCTTGAGCCGGGTCGCGGCGGCCGAGGAACCGTCGTCGCCGGTCCACAGCGTGCGGGCGCCGATGGCGTCGAAGACCGGCGCGACCGTGTCCCGGCCCTGTTCGGGACCGGCGGCCAGGACGGTGAGCTGTCCGGCCTCGGCGGGCTGACGGGTACCGAGGACCGGGGCGTCGTAGAAGACCAGGCCGTGCTCGCGGGCGAAGGCGGCGAGTTCCGGGATCTGGTCGAGTCCCGCGGTGGTGGACTGCACCCAGACCATGCCCGGCCGCAGCACGGCGGCGGCCTCGCGGAGGGCCTCCAGCGCGGTGTCACCGTCGTACAGCATGGTCACCACGACGTCGGCGCCCTCGACGGCTTCCGCGGGGGTGCCGGTGACCTGGGCGCCGTCGGCGGCGAGCGGCTCGGCCTTGGCACGGGTGCGGTTCCACGCGCGGACGGTGTGCCCGGCCTTCAGGAGGTTGCGGGCCATCGCGGCGCCCATGATGCCGGTGCCCAGAAAGGCCACGGTCGGCTTGTCGGTCATGACGTCTCCCTGTCCTCGTACGTTCCGCAGGCCAGCTTGGCGCACGGCGGGTGGCTTCGCGCGCGGCACCTACCCGTTCCGGCACGGAGGACACGGGGGACACGGAGGACACGGAGGACACGAAGAGCAGGGAGAGCACTCGGGGACCCCGGCGCCGGCCGGGGTCCCCGTGCTTCCTCGCCGCGGGCGCGCCGGATCAGCCGTCGTTCTCCGACGACGGCAGATAGGCGCCCGGTACGTCGTCCGGCAGGTAGATCCTCTTGTCACCCGGGTACGGCACGGCCCAGTCGTGGGTCTGGTACCAGGTGTAGCGGTTCATCTGGGTCGGGTTGGCGTAGTCCGGCACCGCGTTCTTGCCGGTCAGCCGCTGGTGCGAGGCCCAGGTCCGCCACTGCGCCGCGACCGCCCTCTCGGCCGCCGGCACGGACACGGACGTCGGCGCGGCCGCCGCCCTGCCGTCCTGGGGCGCCGGGGTGTCCGGGCCGCAGGTGGGCTGCGGGTTCACTCCGAGGGTCAGCGAGGTGCGGTTGGGGACCGTGGTGAACGGGGTGTCGTCCGCCTTCCCGGTGAACGCCCCGTACATCGGGGTGGCCGCGCTGTCGAGCTGGTTCATCGGGTGGATCCCGAGGATCTGCTCGACGGTGCGGACCATGGTGATCTGCGAGTAGTAGTGGTGGTCGACCTTGCCGTGCCGGGCGTACGGGCTGATGACCTGGACCGGGGCGCGGTGGCCGTCGACGTGGTCGAGACCCGCCTGGGAGTCGTCCTCGACGACGAAGATCGCCGAGTCCTTCCAGTACTTGCTGTGGGTGATCTCGTCGACCATCCGGCCGACCGCGAGGTCGTTGTCGGCGACCTCGGCGGCGGCGTTGGCCGGTCCGCCGGTGTGGTCGTTGGAGAACCAGAACATGTTCAGGTTCGCCGGGCCGTTCTTCTCGAAGTCCTGCTTCCAGATCTGCTCTTTGTAGATGTCCGGGACGTCGAGGTCGAACAGCGGGAAGCCCTGCACGGACACGTCGTTGAGCGAGGGGATCGCCGAACCGGTCCTGATCGGGTAGGCGGTGCCGGCGCCGGTGGCGGCCATGTTCTTGCTGTCGCAGTACAGGTTCTGCCAGGTCGCCCCGGCCGGCTTGCTCTCGTACGACTGGAACTCGCCGAAGTCCTTCACGGACCGGCCGGCCGCCTGCGCGCCGGACCAGATGAACCCGGTCTTCTGGTGGCCGAGGACGTCGTTCTCGGTGTCGTAGCTGCGCGTGTACTCGCCGGCCGACGACTCGGTGTACTCCGGGTTGTCCGACTGCATCAGCCAGTTGTGGCCCTCGGCGGAGTTGGTGCCGATGTCGTAGAAGTTGTCGTACAGCCCGAACTGCTGGGCGAGCGCGTGCTGGTTGGGCGTGACGTTCGCGCCGAACTGGGTGAGCGAGGAGTCGCCGTCGCCCTGCGGCAGGTCGCCGAAGACCTGGTCGTAGGTGCGGTTCTCCTTGACGAGCAGGAAGACGTGCTTGATCGTCGACGGGTCACCGATCCGCTTGGGGACCGGTACGGCCTTCTTGTGGCCGTTGCCCCGGGCGGTCCTGACCGAGTGGGACGTCCAGCCGTTCTGCCGGAACACCTTGGCCGTCTCGGACCTGACGACCTGGTCGCTCGGCAGGGTGAACTGTGTGAGGCTCAACGTGGTGTCGTGCGTGTTGTGGCCGGCCGCGTCGGGCCGCAGGGCGTCGACACCACGGGTGTTGGAGACGACGATCTTCCCGCCCGCGGTGGTGATCTCCGACGGGAAGTAGTCGGTGGGGAGCAGGCCGACGTAGCGGGCCGGCATCTGCGGGGAGGTGTAGCGGTAGACGGCGACGGCGTTGGCGCGGCCCAGCGTCACGAGCAGCCGCCCGTCGCCGGTGAGGGTCACCGCGTTGGGCTCGTAGCCGACGGACGCCTCGGGCCACGGCTGGGTCGAGACGGTCTGGACGACCCGGTCCTTGCGGGTGTCGATGACCGACACGCTGTTGTCGGCGGTGTTGGTGACGAACACCGCGCCCTTGCTCGCGTACACCGCGGTCGGGTGCAGGCCCACCGCGATGGTGCCGACGGCGGCGGCCGGGTCGGCGGTGTCGATGACGCTGACCGTGCCGGTGGTGCTGGCGCCGGTCTCCGGGTTCGCCACGACGTCCGTGCCGTAGGAGTTGATGGTGGTGTCGCCGGCCTTCGCCGGGCGCCCGCCCTCGTTGCTGACGTACAGCTTGCCGTCGACCAGGGCGATACCGCGCGGGGCGTTGCCGACGGCCCAGGTCTGCTTGACCGTTCCGGTCGCCGCGTCGATGGCGACCACCTTGTTCTGGCCGTTGACCGCGGAGTACACGGTGGCGCCGTCGGCGGAGAACACGGCGGCGCCCACCAGGGCCTGCTTGGACCCGTCGGCCGCGATCGGCACGGCCGTGGGGCTCGCGAGGGTGCCGTCGGCGTTGACGGTGAACTTGGTGTAGCCGTTCGCCTGGCCCAGCCACAGCTGCTTGCCGTCGGGTGAGTACGCCGGGCCTTCCTGGCCGACCGCGGCGCTGCCGATGCGCAGGTCGTCCGCGGCGTTGGTGCCGACCTTCTGTGTGATCCGACCGGTGGCGAGGTCCATGACGACCAGCGACGCGTCCCCGTCGGTGACCGAGGCCGCCAGGTGGGTGCCGTCCGGGCTGACCGCCGACGACATGATCTTGCCGTCGTTGATGACGGTACGGCTGCCGTACGGCTTGATGTACTGGTCGGCGGAGACGACCTGGCCGTCGGCGGTGGTCTGGCCGACCTGCTGGGTGCCGAACCGGTACGTCGAGGCGACCGCGGTGCCGGTGACACCGAGCGCGACGGCGATACCGGCGGTCACCAGCAGGGCGTGCCGGCCGACGCGGTGGCCGAGGAAGGTGACCTGTCTCTTGTCGCTGATCCGGCGCTGTCGGGTTACCTGCACGGAACCGTTTCCCTTCAGTTGTTGTCGAGCAGATCGACGTTGCCGTCGAACTGCCACAGCGGATTCGGGGCGTCACCGGTGGGGGTCCGTACGAGGAAGTAGCCGTTGACTTCCTTGGGACCGTCGCCGTCCGCCATGAACCGCCCGTCCGAGGTGATGTCGAGCTGGTAGACCGCCGTGCCCGTCACCGCTGTGACGCCGGGGAGATGCCAGCTCACCACGCAACGCCAGTCGTTCCCCGCGCCCTCCTGGGCGGCCCGGCCGTCGCTCTTCGTGCACGCCGCCGTGGCCCCCAACTGGGCCTCGGTGACGGCGGGTCGACGAAGTTCCCGTGTCTGCAGGCGGTAGAGGTGCGCGAAGACCGTGGCGAGGGACTTCTGCACCTTGTCCTGGGTGATGCCGGAGCCCGTCGAGGGGGCGGCCACGGCGACCGCCGCGACGGTGACGGCGGTCAGCACGGCCAGTGGCAGCACGCCGAGGGTGAGCGCGCGGCGCCCGGAGCCGTCGTAGGCCGGATTGGTGAAGTCCCGCCGTATGAACAGCACGTAGGCGAGCACGGTCGCGAGCACCGCCCATGCGAGGCTCACCGCGACGCCGGTCAGCAGCGGGGCGAGCTGGGTGGGGCTGGTGAACAGGCCGTTCCAGGAGATGAAGGCGTAGCCGGGCAGCGCCAGGCGCACGGCGACGGGCAGCGGCAGCATCTGGACGACCGACAGCGCGAGCGCGAACACCGGGGGCAGCAGCAGCCCCATCGGGGACCGGCCGAGGGCGACCGAGCCGAGCAGTCCGATCGCGGTGAGCGAGAGGGTCGGGGCGAGGGCGGCGGCCCAGGCGAGCAGCACCTTGACGGCCGTGTCCCCCGGCGACAGCAGATGCCCGTCCAGTCCCACCAGCGGCTGGTTGCCGACCGCGAGCAGTCCGCCGACGGCGCTGGAGCAGACCAGCCCGGCCACGAGCAGCAGGATCACGGTGAGGCCGGCGAGGGACTTCGCCGCGAAGATCCGCGCGGGCGAGCGGACGGCGACCAGCAGGTGGCGCCAGGTGCCGAGGCGGTCCTCGGAGGCGAACACGTCACCGGCGACCACCGAGGTCAGCAGCGGCAGCGCCCAGATGCCCGCGAAGCCGAGCATCACCAGCGGGCCGGCCCAGCCGGTGGCGTGCATCCAGCGGCCGAACAGGGTGTCGGAGGGCAGCGTGCTCTGCCGGCTCACCCCGGCGACGAAGAGCGCCGGGACGATCCAGCAGGCGAACACCAGCAGCCGGATCCGCCACTGCGACACCAGCTTCACCAGCTCGAACCGGTAGCCGCGCGCGACGGGGACACGGCGCGCGGCGGCGGGGGCCTGCCCTGTCGCGTGGGTGGTGGTCGCGGTCATCGGCGGGCCTCCTGCTGCTCGGTGAGGGCGAGGAACGCGGCCTCGAGCGGGGACACGACGGGGGCGAGTTCACGGACCGCGACGTCCGCGCGCACGACCCGGGCGACGAGGTCGTCGAGGGCGGGCACCAGGCCGCGGACGACGAGCACGTCGGCGTCCTGCCGTACCGCGCCGTCGTCGGCGATCCGGATCCCGGAGACGTCCTCGGCGATCCGGCGCGCGGTCCCGGGGTCCGAGGTGCGCAGCCGGTAGTCGAGTTCGCGGTTCTCGGCGGCCAGCTTGGCGAGCGGACCGGAGAACACCACGCGTCCGGTGGCGAGGATGGTGACCTCGGAGCAGAGCGCCTCCAGGTCGTCCATCCGGTGACTGGAAAGGACCACGCCGGTGCCCTCGGCGGCGAGTCGGGCGAGGACGCCGTGCACCTGCCTCTTGGCGGACGGGTCGAGGCCGTTGGACGGCTCGTCGAGCACGAGGAGGCGGGGTCTGGTGAGCAGGGCGGCGGCGAGTCCGAGGCGCTGCCGCATGCCGAGGGAGAAGCCGCGGGTCCTGTCGTCGGCCACGTCGGTGAGTCCGACCTCGCCGAGCACGTCGTCGATGCCCGACGGGCCCGTGTCCAGGCCGCGGAGCGCCACAAGGGCCGCGAGGTTCTGCCGGGCGGTGAGCGAGGGGTAGAGGCCGGGCGCGTCCACGAAGCCGGCGACGCCGTCGGGGACGGCGAGCGCCCGTTCCACCGGCGTGCCGAGGATCTCCAGCCGGCCGCCGTCGGCGACGGCCAGCCCCAGCAGCAGACCCAGCAGTGTCGTCTTTCCGGCACCGTTGGGACCGACCAGGCCGTGGATCTGACCTCGCGCCACATCCAGGTCGATGCCGTCCAGCGCGACGACGTCGCCGAAGCACTTGGTGATCCCGCGGGCCCGGACCGCTTGGAGTGTGTCCATGAGTCCCCTGCGTCCCTTCTTCCGTAACCCGCAGGGACCTTATGGAGAACACACAACCCGGGCACAGGCGAGCGGCTGAACGCGCGGCGAACTGTTCGTCAAGGCAACGGCAAGTCGCGGGGACGACTGGTCTGCTCAAGGGGCATACCGGCCATAGCCGGTGGGCCTGATGTCGCAGTTGCAATGCCGTGCAAGGGGGTTGGCGGGAGCGCTGTCGGTACCGCCCCGGCGCGGGCGGACCGACGCGGCCGGCTAACCGGCGTGCAGCATCAGCCCGATCCCGACGACCAGGAGGCCGGCCGCGGCGATCCTGGGTGCCCCGAACCGCTCCTTGAAGAAGACCGCGCCGATGGCGGCGCCGACGATGATCGACGACTCGCGCAGCGCGGCGACCGGGGCCAGTTCGGCACGGGTCTGGGCCCACAGGACCAGTCCGTAGGCGAGTACGGACAGCACCGCGCCGAACAGTCCCAGGGCCGCGAACGGGCGTGCCGCGGTGAGCAGTTCGCCTCGGCGGCGGCACAGGGCGTATGCCGGGACGGCCAGGCCCTGGAGGACCATCAGCCAGGCGATGTAGCCGACGGAGTCGCCCGAGGCGCGCACCCCGAGGCCGTCGACGACCGTGTACACGGCGATGGTCAGGCCGGTGGCGAGGGCCGCGGCGATCGCCGGCCAGTCGGGGCCGCGGCCCCGCAGTCCCCACAGCGCGACCCCGGTCAGCCCCGCGCAGGACACCGCGATCCCGGCGGCGGCCGCCGCGTCCGGCACCTCGTGCGCGAACAGCGCGGCGAACAACGTGACCAGCAGCGGCGCGGTGCCGCGCGCGATCGGGTACGCCTGCCCGAAGTCGCCGAGCCGGAAGGAGAGCATGAGCAGCGCGAAGTAGGCGACGTGGACGACCGCGGAGGCGAGCAGGTACGGCCAGGCGCCGGCCGCCGGGACGGCCGCGAACGGCGTCAGGAGCAGCCCGATCAGCACACCCCCGGCCGCGATCAGCGAGGAGCCGACGAGTTTGTCGGTGATCCGGTGGGCGATCGCGTTCCAGCCGGCGTGCGTGATCGCGGCGAACAGGACGGCCGCGGTGACGGCAGGGGTCACGCGGAGGGCTCGCGCACGTCCGCGACCGTGGCGCCGGCGTGCTCCACCAGGGCGGCGGGGGTGATCGGGAAGACCGCGTGCGGGTTGCCGGCGGCGGCCCACACCACGTCGTGGCGGAGCAGGGCCCGGTCGGCGAGCACGCGGGTGCGGGTGCGGTGCCCGAAGGGCGGTACGCCTCCGATGGCGTATCCGGTGGTCTCGCGGACGACGTCCGCCTTGGCCCGGGTGACCCTCTCGGCGCCGAGTTCCTCGCGGACGAGTTCCAGGTCCACCCGGGAGGCGCCGTCCATCAGCACCAGCACCGGGACCCCGTCGGCGGCGAAGATCAGCGACTTGCAGATCTCGCTCAGCTCGCAGCCGACCGCCGCGGCGGCCTCGGCGGCGGTCCGGGTGGCGTCCGGGAACCGCCGGACCCGTGAGGTCAGCTCCCCCAGCCCCAGTTCCTGAAGGGCGGCGGCGAAACGGGGATGGGCTCCGGAGCCCTCGGCATCGGCGTCAGTGGCGGCTGTCGTCGTCATGGGGGCACGCTAACGAAGAGGACGAGGCGACGGCGAACGGATATGCCGGATTCCCGCGACCGGCGACGGCCCCCCTCACCGCGCTTCGCTGCCCGACGCGCCCGCCACCCGCGCCCGGACGCCCGCCAGCGCCCCCCTCGCTCGCTCCCGGATGCCCGCCTACGCACCCGTCACCCGCGCCCGGACGCCCGCCAACGCACCCGCCACCCGCGCCCGCCGACGCACCCCCCACCCGCCACCGGACACCCACCACCGCGGGCTCCCCCGAACCCGGGCGCGCCGCGCGTGGAAGCCGGTGAGGGCGTCCGTCCCCACGGGCCCTCACCGGCGGTCTGCCACGAGCGGTGCGTCAGGCGCGTACCAGCTCCCGGTCCTCGTCGTCGTTGCCGGCCTCGGCGGCGTTCCGGTCGGACAGGGCGCGCAGCCCCTCACCCTCGACGTCGACGTCGGGCAGGACGCGGTCCAGCCACTTCGGCAGCCACCAGGCGCGCCTGCCGAGCAGGGCGAGCACGGCCGGGACGATCGCCATGCGGACGATGAAGGCGTCGAAGAAGACGGCGATGGCGAGGCCGAAACCGATCATCTTGATCATGGACTCGCTGGAGCCGATGAAGCCGGAGAACACGGCCATCATGATGACGGCGGCGGCCGTGACGACCCGGGCGCCGTGCTTGAAGCCGGTGACCACCGCCTGGCCCGGCTTCTCGCCGTGGACGTACGCCTCCCGCATCCGGGTCACGAGGAAGACCTCGTAGTCCATGGCGAGGCCGAAGACGACGCCCACCATGAAGATCGGCATCATCGACATGACCGGGCCGGTCTCCTCCACGCCGAGCAGGCCGGACAGCCAGCCCCACTGGAAGACCGCGACCACGGCGCCCAGGGCGGCCGTCACGCTGAGCAGGAACCCGAGGGCCGCCTTCAGCGGGACCAGGATCGAGCGGAAGACCACGATCAGCAGCAGGAAGGCGAGGCCGACGACCAGGACCAGGTAGGGGATCAGCGCGTCGTTGAGCTTCTGCGAGACGTCGATGTTCATCGCCGTCGAGCCGGTGACCAGGACCTTGGCGTCGGTGTCGGCGGTGATCCCGGCGCCCGTGTCGCGGATCGCGTGGACCAGGTCCTCGGTGGTGGTGGAGGACGGCTTGGACTTCGGGACGACGGTGATGGTCGCGGTGTCGCCGGCCTTGTTGGGGCGGGCCGGGGTCACCGTGACGACGTCTCCCAGCCCCTTGATCTCGTTGTCGACCTTCTTGAAGGCGGACTTCGGGTGCGCGCTGTCCTTGGCGTCGACGACGACCATGAGCGGGCCGTTGAAGCCCGGTCCGAAGCCGTCGGAGAGCAGGTCGTAGGCGCGCCGCTGGGTGGTGGAGACCGGCTGGGAGCCGTCGTCGCCGAGGCCGAGCTGCAGGGAGGTCGCGGGGACCGCCGCCGCGCCGAGGCCGACGACGCCGAGCAGCAGGACGGCGACCGGGCGCCGGACCACGAAGCTCGCCCAGCGGGTGCCCATGTTGGGCCGGTCGGCGTGCTTCTTCTTCGGGCGGCCGCCGCCGAGCAGCCTGCTCTTCTCACCCGTGGGCTTGATCCTGCGGCCCGCGAAGCCGAGCAGGGCGGGGATGAGGGTGAGGGCGATCAGGACCGCGACGGCGACCGTGCCGGCCGCGGCCACCCCCATCTTGGTGAGCATCGGGATGTTGACGACCGAGAGTCCGACCAGGGCGATCACGACGGTCAGGCCGGCGAAGACGACCGCCGAACCCGCCGTGCCGACCGCGCGGCCCGCGGCCTCCTCGCGTTCGCGGCCCTCGGAGAGTTCGGCGCGGTAGCGGGAGACGATGAACAGGGCGTAGTCGATGCCGACCGCGAGACCGATCATGGTGGCCAGGGTCGAGGTGGTGGTGCCCAGGTCGAGGGCGCTGGCCAGCGCGGTGATCGTGGAGACCCCGATCCCGACGCCGATGATCGCGGTGAGCAGCGGGAACCCGGCGGCGAGCAGCGAGCCGAAGGTGATGACCAGGACGACGGCGGCGATCGCGATGCCGATGACCTCGCTGGAGCCGGTCTCGGGCGCGGCGCTCAGCGCGTCGCCGCCGATCTCCACGGTCAGCCCGGCGTCCCGCGCGTCCTGCGCGGCCGCCTTCAGGGCGTCCCGTGAGGAGTCCTCCAGCTCCATGCCGGAGACCTTGTAGGTGACCGAGGCGTACGCGACCTCGCCGTTCTTGCTGACGGCGTGCCCTTTGTACGGGTCGGCGACCGAGACGGCCTCGGGGTCCTCGCCGAGCTCCTTGACGGTCTTCCTGACGGTCGCCTTGTTGAGCTTGTCCGTCATCTTCTCGCCGGCCGGCGCCTTGAAGACCACGCGCGCGGTGGCGCCGTCGGAGCTGCTGCCCGGGAAGCGCTGGTCCAGCAGGTCGAAGGCCTTCTGCGCCTCGGTGCCGGGGATGGAGAAGGAGGTGTTGCCGGCGGCGGGGGCACTGGCCGCGCCGACTCCGGCGAGGGTCAGCAGCGCCACCCACAGGAGGGCTACGTAGTGCCTTCGCCGGAAGGCGAGCCGGCCCAGTTTGTAGAGGAACGTGGCCACGAGGACGTACTCCCGGTCAGGTCGTGGGGGATTCAGGGCAGGGGTGATCGACCCGGCGCGGGGCGCGGGTGACCGGCCCGACGACGTGAGCGGAGACGTCAGGTGGGCTGGGTGTGGGGAGGGGTCAGCCGGTGATGGGCGCGCGGAGCGCGGGGAGCACCACGGCGTCGATGTAGGACAGGAGGAAGGCCTGGTTGGGCGGCTGCTCGTCGATCAGGGAACGGGCGGCGAACCCGCCGATCACCATGTGCATCACGAAGTCGATCGCCGGGTTGTCCGCACGGACCTCGCCCCGGTCGATGGCGCGCCGAAGCACCTGGTTAAACTCGGCCATCTCGGGCCCGATCAGATGTTCCTTGAACGCTTCCAGGAGGTCCGGGTTGCCGTGGACCGCCATGGCGAGACCTCGCATCAGCGCGGAGTTCTGCTCCATCTCGCAGTCGTTCGAGCGCAGGGTCATGGCGTGCAGATCGCCCCGGAGCGAACCGGTGTCGATCTTGCTGAAACCCGCGCCGCCCGGCTTGTTGTGCCGGACCGCCTTGGCCACCAGTTCGGCCTTGCCGCCCCACTGGCGGTAGAGGGTGGCCTTGCTGGACTTGGTGCGGGCGGCGACGGCGTCCATGGTGAGAGCGTCGTAGCCGACCTCGCGGAGCAGGTCGAGCACGGCCTCGTACAACTCGGCCTCACGCTCGGGCGTGATCCGACTGCGACGCGCCGTTGCGACCTCAGCCATGCCACTCACTCCCTGTTCCCTCGACACCTCGGTGCGTACATCTTGCACCTCGGTGCGTACTTCTTGAAGATACCCCGAGATCTAGAGAAACGAAACCGTTTCGTACGTGTGCTGTCTCACGTGCGCCCGCACGTGTTCGTGCCCACGAGTTGCTGGCCCTCCGCACCCGGAAAAGCATGGGGAGGTGAGCTATCTGCGCCTGCCCCATCTCCACGGTGACCTGTTGTGCTTCGTGGCCGAGGACGACCTCTGGCTGACCATGCTGGACTCACCGGGCCGCGCGTGGCGGCTCACCGTCGACCGCACCAAGGTGGGCCATCCGCGTTTCTCGCCGGACGGCCGCCGGATCGCGTACACGAGCTGGCGCAGTCTGGTGCCGGAGATCCACCTGGCCGACGTGGACGGCGGGCCGGGGCGGCAGCTGACCTACTGGGGCAGCGCCGACACCCGGGTGTGCGGGTGGACACCGCCCGGCCCGGAGGGCGACACCGACATCCTCGCGGTCGCCTCGCAGGGGCAGCCGTTCTCCTACTTCTCGTGGGCCTACAAGGTGGGCTGCGACGGCGACCCGGGCCGCAAACTGCCCTGGGGACCGGTCTCCGACCTCCAGGTCGCCGACCTCGACGGCGAACGCAGGACCCTGCTGCTCACCGGCACCCCGCCGCACGAGCCGGCCGGCTGGAAGCGGTACCGGGGCGGTGCCATGGGCCGGCTCTGGCTGCACGGGAGGCGGCTGCTCGCCGGGATCGGCGGCCATCTGGACTCCCCGATGTTCGTCGCGGGCCGGATCGCCTTCCTCTCCGACCACGAGGGCGTCGGCAACCTCTACTCGTGCGCCCACGACGGCAGCGACCTGCGCCGCCACACCGACCACGACGCCTTCTACGCCCGGCACGCGGCCAGTGACGGCACGCGGGTGGTGTACCAGTGCGCGGGCGACCTGTGGATCGTCGACGACCTCGGCCCGGACTCGGTGCCGCGCCGGCTGGACGTGCGGCTGTCCGGACCGCGCGCCGGGCGCCGCCCCTACCAGGTGCCGGCCGCCCAGCACGTCGACGGCGTCTCGGTGGACGAGACGGGACGGGCCAGCGCCGTCGTCGTACGCGGCAGCCTGTACTGGCTGACCCACCGCGACGGCCCGGCCCGCACCATCGCCGACACTCCCGGGGTACGGGTGCGCCTTCCGGAGATGCTCGGCTCGACCGGCCAGATCGCCTACGTCACGGACGCCGACGGCGAGGACGCGATCGAGATCGCCCACCTGCCCCGGGCGAGCGGCTGCCGCCCGCCCCGCCGACTGGCCTCCGGGCGGCTGGGGCGCGTCCTGGAGCTGGTGTCCGACCCGCTGGGCGAGCGGCTGGCGGTGGCGGCCCACGACGGGCGGCTGCTGTTGATCGACACGACGGAGGACGTCGAGATCGCCGAGGCCGCCGAGATGGCCGAGGCCGCCGAGGCCGCCGAGGCCGCCGAGAACATCGAAGCCGACGAAGCAGCCGAAGCCGACGAAGCCACCGAGAACACCGAGACCGTCGAGTCGCCCGGCGGCCCCACGGACACCGCCGGCCGCGCGGACGCCGCCGGTTCCGCGGACGCGGCCGACTCCGCCGAGGTCAAGGACTCCGTCGAGGTCGGCGAGGTCGTGGACTCCGTCGAGTCCGGCGACGGCGGGGGCTCCGGCGGTGTGGTCACCGAGTTGATCCAGTCGGGCAACGGCCCGGTCCGTGACCTCGCCTTCTCCCCGGACGGATCATGGCTGACCTGGTCCCATCCGGGTATCGGCCGCTCACTGCGGCAGATCAAGCTGGCCCGCATCAGCGACCGGCTCGTCATCGACGTCACCGACGGCCGCTTCGAGGACGAGAACCCGGTCTTCACCCGCGACGGCCGCTATCTCGCCTTCCTGTCCTGGCGCGGCTTCGACCCGGTGTACGACGTGCACACCGGTGACCTGTCCTTCCCGCTCGGCTGCCGCCCGTACCTGGTCCCGCTCTCCTCCGCGACCCCCTCCCCCTTCGCCCTCAGCCCCGACGGGCGCCCCGCGGCGGGCGGCCTGGACCCCCTCGAGGACGAGGAGAGCGGCGAGGGCGGCACGGTCATGGTCGAGGTGGCGGGACTGGCCAGCCGGGTCACCCCGTTCCCGGTCACCGCCTCCAAGTACTCGGCACTGTGCCCGGTCGCGGGTGGCGGTCTGGTCTGGCTGCGCTGGCCGATCTCGGGCGCGCTGGGCGAGACGTTCGTCAACCCCGCCGACACCAGCGGCCGGCCCACCCTCGAGTACTTCAGCATCAGCAAGGCGAAGAAGTCCGAACTCGTGGACCACCTGGACTGGTTCACGGTCAGCGGCGACGGCAGCCGCCTGGTGGTGGTCGACGAGGGCGATCTGCGGGCGGTGCCGTCGACCGAGTCCGGCGACGCCGACTCCACCGTCTGGATCGACCTGCGCCGCATCCTGCACACGGTCGACCCGCCCGCCGAGTGGCGGCAGTCGTACGCCGAGGCCGGCCGCCTCATCCGCGACTACTTCTGGGACCCGGGGATGTGCGGCATCGACTGGGACGGGGTGCTCGACCAGTACCGCCCGCTGCTCGAACGGGTCGCCTCCCCCGACGAGTTCGCCGACCTCCTGCGCGAGGTGCTCGGCGAACTCGGCACCTCGCACGCCTACGTCACCCCCGCCCGCCGCAACGAGGGCCCACCGCACTACCAGCGCTTCCAGGGCCTGCTCGGCACCGACTTCGTCCGCCGGGAGGGCGGTTGGGCGGTCAAGCGGATCCTGCCCGGCGACTCCTCCGACTCCAAGGCACGCTCCCCGCTCGCGGGCACGGGGATCCGGGAGGGCGCGGTCCTGACCCACGTGGACGGCAGGCCGGTGGATCCGGTGACCGGCCCGTATCCGCTGCTCGCCGGGGCCGGCGGTACGACGGTGGAGCTGACCTTCGTGCCGGGCGACGGCGCGCCCGGGCCCGCCCGCCGGATCGCCGTCCTCCCGCTGGTCAACGAGCGGCCACTGCGCTACCAGGACTGGGTGGCCAAACGCCGGGCCGTGGTACGGGAGCTGAGCGGCGGCAGATGCGGCTACCTGCACATCCCGGACCTGGGCGGCTCGGGCTGGGCCCAGTTCAACCGCGACCTGCGCAGGGAGGTCTCGCTCCCCGCGCTCATCGTCGACGTGCGCGGCAACGCGGGCGGCCACATCAGCGAACTCGTCGTCGAGAAGCTCACCCGGACCATCCTGGGCTGGGACCTGACCAGGGACGCGCAGCCGGTGTCGTACGCCTCCAACGCGCCGCGCGGTCCGATCGTCGCGCTCACCGACGAGGCCACCTCCTCCGACGGCGACATGATCACGGCCGCGATCAAGCTGCTGCGGCTCGGCCCGGTCGTCGGGCAGCGCACCTGGGGCGGGGTCGTCGGCATGACCGGCCGGCACCGCCTGGGCGACGGCACGGTGATCACGGTGCCGATGAACGCGGCCTGGTTCGAGGAGTACGGCTGGTCCGTCGAGAACCACGGCGTCGCCCCCGACGTGGAGGTGCTCCGCACCCCGCTGGACTGGGCGGAGGGCCGCCACGTGGAGATGGACGACGCGATCCAACTCGCCCTGGACCTCCTGACCGACCACCCGCCGGCCCAGCCACCCGACTACAGCGCAGTACCGAACCGCTCCCGCCCAAAGCTCCCCCCCAGGAGTTCTTGAGACCCGGGAGCGTCCCGACGCAAAGGGGCGCGGGGAACTGCGCGACAAGCCCCCACCGCCCCGCACCGGTCCCCTGGCCGCCACCACCCCAAAACCGAGCGCAGGGCGCCCTCCGCAGAGAAGGGCGCCCCACGCCTACCGGTCGAGCCCAGTGCAACGACTAGGCGTCGTAGTCCTGGTCGAACCGGTCCTGCATCTCCTGCTCGGTGTCGTCGATGTTCTGACGACCGCGCTCGGACATCTGCCGGCCACGCTCCTGCGTCGCCTGCTGACCCCGCTGCGCCGTCTGCTGACCGCGCTGCGCCGTCTGCTGGCCACGCTGCTGGGCCTGCTGGCCACGCTGCTGGGCCTGCTGGCCCCGCTGCTGAGCCTGCTCCTGGCCTTCGTGCATCTTCTGCTTGGCCTGACCCTGCATCTTGCCGGCCTTGTCCTTCATACCCATGTGGGTTCACTCCCGTGGAGGGTGAGGGGATCGGCCCTCAGTGGGGCCTCGACCAGATTCACACGGGCTGACTACGCACGCATTTCGATCAATGACGGTGCGTAGCGCGGGCCTCCTCGTCAGCCGCCCCACCTGCGCCGACGAGCCCGGTGCGCATGCCCTGCAGGCGGGGCGCGAACCGCTTCATCTCGCGCTGCCCGACCGTTCCGATCAGCGCCGGCAGGTACCCGCGCACGCCCTGCATCCCGCGCAGCCACCACTGCCCGTACACGTGGGCCGAGCGCCGCTCGATCCCGGCCACGATCCGGTCCACCGCCGGGCCCAGCGGGTACGTCTTGTTCGACGGCCACGGCAGCCGCTGCCGCAACTCCCGCATCACCTCGTCCTGGTCGGCGCCGCGCACCATGTCGGTGTCCGTCCAGGACAGGTACGCGACCCCCACGCGCACCCCCTGGTGACCGACCTCGGCGCGCAGGCAGTGCGCGTACGCCTCCACACCCGACTTGGACGCGCAGTACGCCGTCATCATGGGCGCCGGCGTGATCGCGGCCAGTGACGCGATCTGCAGCAGGTAGCCCCGGCTCTCGGTGAGCACCGGCAGGAACGCGCGCGCCGTCACCGCCGAGCCGATCAGGTTGACCTCGATCACCCGCCGCCAGGCCGCGGGATCCGACTCGGCGAACGGACCGCCGTTCGCCACCCCGGCGTTGGCCACCACGATGTCGACCTTCCCGAACCGCTCCTTGACCTCGTCCGCCACCCGGCTCATCGCCTCGTGGTCGGTGACGTCGGCGTACCAGTACGCGCTGTCGGTGTGCAGCCGCCCCGAGACCTCCTTGAGCGCCTCCTCCTCCAGCCCGACCAGCGCGACCTTCGCCCCGCGCGCGGAGAGCTTGCGGGCGAGCAACTCGCCGACCCCGCGCGCCGCTCCGGTGACGACGGCGACCTGTCCTTCGAGACCGATCCTGCTCATGAGCCCTCCTTGATCCGCTCGGACGCCTCGGCGCCTGCTCCGCCGGGGGTGTCCGTCACATAGGTGGCGACCAGTTCCCGGATCTTTCCGTTGACCAGTTCCGGCGCCTCGACCGGAGTCATGTGCCCCAGGCCGGGCAGCTCGGTGAGACCGAGGGAGTGCGGCAGCGCCGCCACCAGCGCCCGCGCGTGCGCGGGCGGCGTGAGCCGGTCGGACGTGCCGCTGATGACCGCGGTGGGCACCCGCAACTCCTTCACGCCGTCCTGGAGATCGAGGTCCGCGAGGACCAGCGCCCAGGCGTGCCGGGCGGCGGGCGGGCAGGCGTGCACGATCCGCGCGCAGGCCTCGACCGCCTCCGGGACCGAACCGGCGCCCATGGTGGCGTACTTGAGGATGCTCCGGGCGACGGGCGTGACCGGCCCGAGCGGGGCTCGCGAGGCGAGGACGTGCGTGGTGAGCCAGGTGCGTACGGCTCCGGCCCGCATCGGCACGACACGCGCCTCCGCGACCAGCCGTGAACTGCCGGTGCTGCACAGCAGGACCGCGGCGGCGTGCTCCCGCAGGCGCGGGCGTGCCGAGGCCGCCATGACGGTCATGCCGCCCATGGAGTGCCCGACGACCACGGCCTGTTCCCCGGGTGCGAGGGTGTGCGCGAGGACCGCTTCGAGGTCGTCCGCCAGCGCCCGGGTGCTGCACGTGGGGCTCGCGGGACTGCGCCCGTGCCCTCGCTGGTCGTAGGCGATGACCCGGTGGTCGGCGGCCAGTTCCCTGGTCTGCGCCGCCCAGAAGGCGGTCGAGCAGGTCCAGCCGTGGGCGAGGACGACGGCGGGCGCGTCCTCGGGGCCGTGCACCTCCGCGTGCAGGCGCGCGCCGTCCGCGGAGACGACGGTGAGTTCCCGCGCGGGCGCGGGCGGGGCGTACGGCCCGGCGGTCACGTGCGCGAGGCGGCTCACGCGACCGCCTCCGCACCGGACTCGGCGCCGTGCGCACGGTCCGCTCCGTCGGCTCCGTCGGCAAGGGCCGGACGGACCACCTCGTACTCCGCGAGGTCCACCCGCTGGGTCGCGCGCCGGAACTCGGTCGTGGTGCCGGGCCAGATGGTGGTGTTGCGGCCGTTGGCGTCCAGGTACCAGCTGGTGCAGCCGCCGGTGTTCCACACGGTGCGCTTCATGCGTTCCTGGACCTTGTGGTTCCAGGCGGCCACGGCGGCGGGGCGCGCGTCGAGGGCCGCACGCCCGCCAAGGACGCGGAGTTGGCGGAGGTAGTCGGCCATGTAGTTCAGCTGGGACTCGATCATGAGGATCATGGAGGAGTTCCCGAGGCCGGTGTTGGGCCCGATGATCGTCATCCAGTTGGGGAAGCCGGCCGCGGCGGCGCCGCGCAGCGCCTCCATGCCGTCCTTCCAGGTCTCCGCGAGGGTCCGTCCGTCCGCGCCCACGACGCGTTCGGCGATGGGCATGTCGGTGACGTGGAAGCCGGTGCCGAAGACGATCGCGTCGGCCTCGGCGGTGCTGCCGTCGGCGGCCACCAGCGTCGAGCCGCGGATCTCGCTCAGCCCGCTCGCCACCACGTCCACGTTGGGCTGCGCCAGCGCCGGGTAGTAGGTGCTGGACAGCAGGATCCGCTTGCAGCCGATGCGGTAGTCGGGGGTGAGCCTGGCGCGCAGCGCGGGGTCCTTGATCGCGCGCCCCATGTTCCGCTTGGCGAGGCTCTCGATCAGGCCGAGTTCGTCGGGGCGCTTGGTGAACGCCTGGACCTGGAGTTCCCGGATGCCCCACAGGAACCCGCGGCGGGCCTGCGTGGTGAAGGGCAGCGCCCGGTGCAGCCGGCGTTCCCCGGCGCTGATGGCGCGGTCCACCCGCGGCATCACCCACGGGGGTGTGCGCTGGAAGAGCGTGAGCCTGCCGACCTCGGGCTGGATGGCGGGCACGATCTGGATGGCGGAGGCGCCGGTGCCGACCATGGCGACCCGCTTGCCGCGCAGGTCGTAGTCGTGGTCCCAGCGGGCCGAGTGGAAGACCTTGCCGGGGAAGGTGTCCAGGCCGGGGATCTCGGGGATCTTCGGGTCGGACAGCGGTCCGGTGGCGGAGACGACGACGTCGGCGGAGAGCGAACCGGAGGCCGTCTCGATGTCCCAGCGCAGCTTCTCCGGGTCCCAGGTCATGCGCTTGACCTCGGAGTCGAAGCGCAGGTGGGGCCGGAGGCCGAAGACGTCGGCGACGTGCTCCAGGTAGGCGCGGATGTGCTCCTGCCCGGAGAAGGTGCGCGGCCAGTCGGGGTTGGGCGCGAAGGAGAACGAGTACAGGTGGGACGGCACGTCGCAGGCGCACCCCGGGTAGCTGTTGTCGCGCCAGGTGCCGCCGACGCTGCCGGCCCGTTCCAGGACGACGAAGTCGGTGATCCCCTCCCGGCGCAACCGCACGGCCGCGCCCAGCCCGCCGAACCCGGACCCGATCACCGCCACCCGTACCTGCTCGTGCTGGGCCATCCGTAGCCTCCACGCATCGACCATGATTACGCCAGTGAACACTGGCATGGTTGGACTGTAGAACAGCTCCGTACCGATGGGTAGGGGGCGCGCAGACGAAAGTTACCGGCGGTACAACATAGGCTTCGCACGTGGCAGACGACGGTGGACAGGGCGGCAGGGCACGCGAGTACCGCATGGAGGAACTGGCCGGCCTGGCCGGCATCACCGTACGCACGCTGCGCTTCTACCGCGAGCGCAAGCTGATCCCGCCACCGCGCCGCGAGGGCCGCATCGCCTGGTACGACGACCATCACCTGGCCCGGCTGCGCACGATCTCGGCGCTCCTGGAGCGCGGCCACACCCTGAACGGCATCGCGGAGCTCGCCGAGGCCCTCGACCAGGGACGTGACGTCGCCGACGTCCTGGGCGTCCAGCCGACGGAGGAGGAACCGGTCCGGCTCACCCCCGAGGAACTCGCCGCCCGCTTCGAGGGCCAGGTCACCACGGAGAACCTGGCCACCGCGATGGACCTCGGCTACCTCGGCACCGACGGCGACGACATCGTCCACATCAGCCGGCGCCTGCTGGACGCCTCGGAGGCCCTGGTGCGCGAGGGTTTCCCGCTCGCGGAGGTCCTGGCGGCCGGCCGGAGCGTGCGCGAACACGCCGACGCCCTCGCCGAACTCTTCGCCGCGCTCGTCCTGCGCCACGGCCCCCAGGAGGACATGGAACGCCTGCGGCCGCTGGCCCGGAGCGTGGTGGAGGCGGAGGTCTCCCTGGCCCTGGACCGGCGCATGAGCAAGCGGGACCAGGACGTTCCCTAATCCCACCAGAACGACCAGGAGTCGCGCCCCGCGAGATCCGCCGCGTAGTCGGGGAACGGCGTCGGCGGGTCGTCGACGATGTTGTCCGCGCTCGACAGCACGTGCTCCAGCGCCAGCAGGTTCGCGTGCTCGGCCGTCACGGGAGGCCGCGCGACCGAGACGCGCCCGGGAGGCAGGCCGTCGGGCAGTGCGAATGACATGGCCGCACCGTAGAGGGCGGCACTGACAACGCCGTCGGCCGCCGCCGCGTCACTGCCCGAAGGTCACCGTCACCGGAGCGTGATCCGACCAGCGCTCCCCGTGGCTGGCCGCGCGCTCCACGACCGCCTTGACGGCACGGGCGGCAAGACCCGGGGTCGCCATCGCGTAGTCGATGCGCCATCCCGAGTCGTTGTCGAAGGCCCGCCCCCGGTACGACCACCAGGTGTACGGCCCCTCGGTCTCCGGGTGCTGCGCGCGGACGACGTCGACGTACCCGCCGTCGGCCGGGTCCAGGACGCGGCCCAGCCAGTCCCGCTCCTCCGGCAGGAAGCCGGAGTTCTTGGTGTTGCCGCGCCAGTTCTTCAGGTCGGCCTGCCGGTGGGCGATGTTCCAGTCGCCGCAGACGAGGACCTCGCGCCCGTCGGCGGCGGCCCGCTCGCGCAGGTCCTTCAGGTGGACGAGGAACCGGTCCATGAACCGGTACTTCTCGTCCTGCCGCTCGGTGCCGACCTCTCCGGACGGGAGGTAGAGGGAGGCGACGGTGACGCCGGGCAGGTCGGCCTCGACGTAGCGCCCGCTCGCGTCGAACTCGTCCGACCCGAATCCGACGCGCACGCTGTCCGGCTCGCGCCGCGTGTACAGGGAGACACCCGCACGCCCCTTGGCGGACGCCGGCGCGTGCACGACATGCCAGCCCTCGGGCACCCGCACCCCTTCCGGGAGCTGCTGCGGCTCCGCGCGCACCTCCTGGAGGCACAGCACGTCAGCGGAGGTCTCGGCGAGCCACTCCACGAAGCCCTTCTTCGCGGCGGCCCGCAGCCCGTTCACATTCACCGAGGTCACAGTCAGCACCCGGGCACGATACCGGCACACTGGACGGAGTCCGATGTCCACCGCGCTTTCGCCTGCACGAATATACGATGCCTCACATGAATATACGTCCCGTTGCCTTCGATCACCCCGACGCCGTCAAGCTCAACGACGAGGTCCAGGCCGAGTACCACGTGCGCTACGGCGACGGGGGCGACGCCACGGTCCTCGACGCGGCCGACTTCACGCCGCCGAACGGCGTCTACCTGATCGCGTACGACGAGTCCGACCGCCCCGTGGCCACCGGCGGCTGGCGCAGCCAGGACGCGAACGGCGAGGGCAACGAGGACGGCGACGCGGAACTCAAGCGCATGTTCGTCGTCGAGGGAATGCGCGGCCGGGGCCTGGCCCGCCGGATGCTGGCCGCCCTGGAGGACGACGCCCGCGCGGCGGGCCGGCTGCGCATGGTCCTGGAGACCGGCACCAAGCAGCCGGAGGCCATCGCCCTTTACACCTCCAGCGGCTACGAGCCGTGTGTGAAGTTCGGCTACTACCGCCACTACGAGTCGAGCCGCTGCTACGCGAAGCCCCTGCGGACAGAGCTGTAATCGGCGTCACATCCGGCCACCGGCCCCCGTCCGCGGACAACTCGCCTTCGGCGCCCGCCGGGTCGGGGCCGGGCCACCCCGGAAACGACGGAGATCCCGGCGATCGGAATGATCGCCGGGATCTCATCGTGCAGTGGACCTGTGGGGATTTGAACCCCAGACCCCCTCGATGCGAACGAGGTGCGCTACCAGACTGCGCCACAGGCCCTTGCAACGAGTGAAACTCTAGCATCCCCGTCGGGGTGCTTGGAAATCCGTTCCCTGACTGGTCAGGGACGGGGTCCCGGGCGGCGCCTCGCGCCGTGCCCGGGTCACTCGTTGGCCGCGCGGCGGCGCTCGCCCTCCTCGTACTGGTCGAAGAGCGGCGTGCGGCCGCGCTCCCGTGCCCGGCGCGCGGAGGCCGCGCGGCGGGCGTCGGTCCGGTCGTCGCCGGGCCTGTCGTCGTCGGCGGTCTCCGCCGTCTCCGTCTCGTCCTCCGGCGCGGCCGGCGCGGCCTCCTGCTCCGGCGCGACGGCGCTGGACCGTGCCGAACTCCAGGCGTCCGGCGCCCCGAGGTCGACGTCGGAGGTGGCGCGGGGCGCGACCGGCGCGGTCACGTACGTCGGCAGGGGCACCGGCACCGGGTCCCAGCTGTCGCCCTGCCCGGGCCGCCGCTGCCGCTCCCGCTGCTGGTCGACCCATTCGGCGTGGTCGGTCTGTTCGACGAGGGCACGCCGGTCGGCGGCGAGCGCGGACAGGCCGGGGTCGGTCTCGACGCCTGGTCCCTCGTCCGGTTCGTCGGCCACCGCGCCCGGGTCGAGGGGTGCGCGCCGGCGCGGCTGGCGCTCCCGCAGCCGCTGGGCGGCGACCTCGGCCTGACGCCGGTCCATCTGGTAGGCGAAGCGCCGCCGTTCCTGTACCCGCAGGTAGGCGATGTAGCCGCTGAGCATGACGGCCGGGACGCCCGGCGCCCACAGGAAGGCCAGTCCGCCGACGGCGGCGACGATCGCGCCCATCGTGAACGCGATGAAGAGCATCACGGTGGTGCGCCGACGGCGCGCGAGCGCCTTCGTGCGCCGGGCACGCGCCGCGGCTGCCTGCGCCGAGGCCGCGCGCTGCGCGTCCGGAACCCGCTTGCGTGCGGAGGCGGACGCCGGAGCGGGCGTGGCGCCCGCCTGACGGGCGGGTGCGGACGGAGACTTGGCCGCCGGCGCGACCGCGTGGTCGCGTGCCGGTTCCTGGCGCCCGGGTGCCTCCGGCTCCGCCTCGGCCCGGACCTGACGGCGGGTCGGAGGCATGGCGAAGGCCCGGACGTCCACCGAGTCGGTGACGGCGTCCGGTTCACCGGCGTCCTGCTCCCCCTCGGGGGCGGAGCGCGCCCGCAGGTCCTTGGCGTATCGGCGCTCCATCCCCGCCCGTCCGGACAGCAGCCGGATGGCGGTGCTGAAGCGTTCCGTCGGACGGGCCTCGTTCAGCTCGTCCTGCCTACGGAGCCACATCGGCACCAAGTAGGCGGCCCAGGCCCCGACAATGACTGCGTAGATGAGGCCGCTGCTGCTCACGCCTCACACGGTAGAGGGGTTTGCGTGGGGCCATCTGCCAATTGCGCCGGTGTGTCGCACGATCTGGCTGATATTTCGAACTTTTTTTGTGACCGATGCGATCAGCGGGCCACCGGAGCCGCGAATTCAATGCCCCGAGACGGTCATCAGTCGATCAATTTCGAACACGTATTCCATTTCAGGGCTGCCCGGGATTGCCTGGAGTGTTCTGCGGATTCCAGGGCATGTTCGGGGTACCCGGCGTGCCCGGTGTCGTCGGCGCACCGCTCTGGGAGCGTTCCCGCCGCCAGCGGCCGAGCAACCCCTCGGGCACCTCTTCCGCCGTGAGGGCGAAGACGAGGTGGTCGCGCCATGCCCCGTCGATGTGCAGATAACGCGGCCGCAGGCCCTCCTCCCGGAATCCGAGTTTCTCCACCACCCGGCGGCTGGGCCGGTTCTCGGGGCGAATGCAGACTTCGATGCGGTGCAGACCGACCGTGCGGAAACAGTGGTCCACCACGAGCGCGACGGCCGTCGGCATCACCCCGCGGCCGGCCACCGACCGGTCCACCCAGTAGCCGACGTGCCCGGAGCACATCGACCCCCAGGTGATCCCGGCGACCGTCAACTGCCCGACGAGTCGGCCCTGGTACTCGATGACGAAGGGCAGCATGCGGCCCGCCTTCGCCTCCGAGCGCAGGTGCCGGACCATCTGCCGGTAGGTCGGCCGGTGCGCTATCGGGCCGCTCGGCGTCGGCGGCGGGATGGTCGCCTCCCAGGGGCGCAGCCAGTCGCGGTTGCGGCGGTTGACCTCGCGCCAGGCCCGCTGGTCGCGCACCCTTATGGGCCGGAGGACGATGTCGCCGTCCACCAGCACGACGGGCCAGGATGGGCTGTTCAGCTCGCACCCCCGGTGCCGGGTCCGGGGTGGTCGCCGCCCCGGATCTGGTCGACGGCGTGTGCCAGCAGCGGCTCCAGGACGGCCAGGCCGTCCCGTACCCCGCCGGTGGACCCCGGAAGGTTGACGATCAGCGTCCGGCCCGCCACCCCGGCCAGACCGCGGGAGAGCGCGGCGGTGGGCACCTTCTCGCGCCCGAACGCGCGGACGGCCTCCGCGATGCCCGGTACCTCGTGGTCGATGACCGCGCGGGTCGCCTCGGGCGTGCGGTCGGTGGGCGAGACGCCGGTGCCACCGGTGGTGACGACGACGTCGTACCCGGCCTCGACGGCCGCGCGCAGGGCGGCGGTCACGGGATCCCCGTCGGGCACCACCCGCGGCCCGTCCACGGCGAACCCGAGGCCCCGCAGGCCGGCCGCGACCAGCGGTCCGCCCCGGTCCTCGTAGACACCGGCCGCGGCCCGGTTGGAGGCGGTCACCACCAGCGCGCGGTACGGCGCGCGCGGCTCACCGGCGGCGGACGGACCCGCGGTCACGTCCGGCTCCAGTCGCCCGACTTGCCGCCCGACTTCTCCTCCACGCGTACGTCCGTGATGACCGCTCCCTTGTCGACCGCCTTGACCATGTCGATCACGGTGAGCGCGGCGACGGAGACCGCCGTGAGGGCCTCCATCTCGACGCCCGTGCGATCCGTCGTCCGCACGGTGGCCCGGATCTCGACGGCGTCGTCCGCGACCGACAGATCCAGTTTCACACCCGAGACCGACAACGGGTGGCACAGCGGGATCAGGTCCGGGGTGCGTTTGGCGCCCATGATGCCCGCGATGCGCGCGGTGGCGAGGGCGTCGCCCTTGGGGACGCCCTCGCCACGCAGCAGCTCGATCACACGGGGCGAGACGAGGACCCGTCCGCTGGCGCTCGCGGTGCGCGCGGTCACGTCCTTGCCCGACACGTCGACCATGCGGGCGGCGCCCGCCTCGTCGATGTGCGTCAGGCGGTCTGGCGCAGGGCGTCCGGGGGTCTCCCCCCGGGAATGCTCAGTCATGCTGTGTGGCGCTCCCGGTCCGGGCCCGTCGCGGTGCGGCGCTCGGGCCTGTTGTGCGCGACACGGTACCGCCAAGCCGGTGCGGACGACCGGGCAGGACCGTCCGGCGGACGGGTGGGGCGTGGGTCAGCCGAGCAGGACGACCTCGACCTCGTGGCCGGGCTCGACGGACTCCACGTCCTCGGGCACGACGATCAGCGCGTCGGCGTGCGCCAGGGCGGCGACCAGGTGCGAGCCCGCGCCGCCCACCGCGGTCACCTCGCCGTCGGCGTACGCCCCGCGCAGGAACTGCCTGCGCCCCTTGGGCGAGCCGAGCGCCCGGTCCGCCCTGAGGGTGGCCCTGACCCGCGGCCGGTGCACGTCCGGCAGACCCATCAGGGTGCGGATGGCGGGGCGGACGAACAGCTCGAAGGAGACGTACGACGACACGGGGTTGCCGGGCAGCGCCAGCAGGGGCGTGTGGTCGGGGCCGATGGAGCCGAACCCCTGGGGTTTGCCGGGCTGCATGGCGAGCTTGCGGAAGTCGACGCCACCGCCCGGCTGGTCCTCGTCGCCGACGTCCGCCAGCGCCTCCTTGACGACGTCGTACGCCCCCACGCTCACGCCACCGGTGGTCACCATCAGGTCGGCCCGGACGAGCTGGTCCTCGATGGTGGCGCGCAGGGTCTCGGCGTCGTCGACGACCGCGCCCACCCGGTAGGCGATGGCGCCCGCGTCGCGCGCCGCGGCGGTCAGGGCGAAGCTGTTGGAGTCGTAGATCTGGCCGCTGCCGAGTTCCTCGTCGGGCTGGACGAGTTCGCTGCCGGTGGAGACGACCACCACGCGCGGGCGCGGGCGCACCCGGGCCGTGCCGCGGCCGATCGCGGCGAGCAGCGCGATCTGCGGCGGGCCGAGGACGGTACCGGCCCGCAGGGCCAGGTCGCCGGCCTTCACGTCACTGCCCCGCGCGCGCACGTGGGCGCGTGCCTCGGCCGGCCGGTGCACGCGCACGTGCCCCTCGGCTCCCTCGGGCGCGTGGCCGCGCGCCCGCATCCCGTCGACCGGCCCCTCGCCGAGTCCGCCGTCGGTCCACTCCACGGGGACCACGGCCTCGGCGCCCGGCGGCAGCGGGGCGCCGGTCATGATGCGGGCCGCCTGGCCGGGACCCACCGGCGTCAGCTCGGCCGCGCCCGCAGCGACGTCCCCGACGACCTCCAGGACGGCCGGGAACTCCTCGCTGGCCCCCGCCACGTCCGCGACCCGCACCGCGTACCCGTCCATGGAGCTGTTGTCGAACGGGGGCAGCGACAGCGGCACCACGACGTCGTCGACCAGCACGCAGCCCTGGGCGTCGAGAAGTTGCAGCTCGATGGGTTCCAGGGGGCGGATGGTGGTGAGGACGTCCTCCAGGTGCTCGTCCACCGACCACAGGTGGTCCGGGCCGGCGGGGCGGGTCGCGGTGCTGCTCAACTCTGCTGCATCTCCTCGGCTACGTAACTGCGAAGCCAGGTCCGGAAGTCCGGGCCCAGGTCTTCACGTTCGCACGCGAGCCTGACAATGGCACGCAGATAGTCGCCGCGGTCGCCGGTGTCATAACGGCGGCCCTTGAAGACGACGCCGTGCACGGGGCCGCCGACCTTCTCGTCCTGGGCGAGCTGCTGGAGGGCGTCGGTGAGCTGGATCTCGCCGCCGCGGCCCGGCTCGGTGCGCCGCAGTATGTCGAAGACGTGCGGGTCGAGGACGTAGCGGCCGATCACCGCGTAGCTGGACGGGGCGTCCGCGGCGTCCGGCTTCTCGACCAGACCGGTCACCTTGACGACGTCGCCGTCGGCGGTGCTCTCCACGGCGGCGGAGCCGTAGAGGTGGATCTGCTCGGGGTCGACCTCCATGAGCGCGATCACGCTGCCGCCGTGCTGCTCCTGGACCTCGATCATGCGCTGGAGCAGCGGGTCGCGCGGGTCGATCAGGTCGTCGCCGAGCAGGACGGCGAAGGGCTCGTGGCCCACGTGCGGGGCCGCGCAGAGCACCGCGTGGCCGAGGCCCTTGGGGTCGCCCTGGCGCACGTAGTGCATGGTGGCCAGGTCGCTGGACTCCTGGACCTTGGCGAGCCGGCCGGCGTCGCCCTTCTTCTGGAGCGCCGATTCCAGCTCGTAGTTGCGGTCGAAGTGGTCTTCAAGGGGCCGCTTGTTGCGTCCGGTGATCATGAGGACGTCGTCGAGCCCCGCCGACGCGGCCTCCTCGACCACGTACTGGATCGCCGGCTTGTCGACGACCGGCAGCATCTCCTTGGGAGTGGCCTTGGTGGCCGGCAGGAACCGGGTGCCGAGGCCTGCCGCGGGAATGACAGCCTTGCTGATCCTGGGGTGCGACTGAGTCATGTCCGCAACCTTATCCGGTGCCTTTGCGAAGATTCTGAGGCTCCGGTTAATTAGCACTCATATCAGCCTATTGGGAAGGATGCGGGGACGACCTGTGGAGCACGGTGGACCCGGGGGCGAGACTGACAAGCGAATGTTGCGACGAGAGTTCCTGGGGGTGAGGAACAGGTTGACGACGGATGTCGTCAGAAAGTCCGCCGACGCGCTGGCCGGACACGCTCTGGAACTGCCCGAGCTGGCGCGGGCACGCACGGTGGCGGCGTACGTCTCCGTCGGGAGCGAGCCCGGCACCCTCGCGCTGCTCGACGCGCTGCTCACGCGGGGTGTGCGCGTCCTGCTCCCGGCGCTGCTGCCGGACAACGACCTGAGCTGGGGCGCGTACGCCGGGGAGGGTTCCCTCACCCGCGTCCAACATGGCGGGAAGACGGCCCTGTTCGAACCCTGCGGTGAACTCCTCGGCCCGGACGCCGTGCTCGGCGCCGACGTCGTCCTGCTGCCGGGCCTCGCGGTCGACGCCCACGGGATGCGGCTGGGGCGCGGCGGAGGGTCGTACGACCGCGTGCTGGCGCGTCTGGAGCGCGCGGGCGCCCGCCCGGCGCTCGTGGTGCTCCTGTACGACACGGAGGTCGTCGCGCGCGTGCCCGCGGAGGCGCACGACCGGCCGGTGCACGCGGTGGTGACACCGTCGGGCGCACGCCGGTTCACGGACTCCTGAGGCGACCCCCCACGCACGCGCCGGCGGCCCCCCACACACGCGTGGGAGGCCGCCGGCGCTGCCTGTGGTCATGCCGTCTCAGGGCTTGAGGACGAGGGTGTCCCCGGTGCTCTTGCCGACCGCGTCGTCCGAGAACGACCAGGGGAGCAGCTCACCGTCGGCCCACTTGCCCGTCTGGTCGGTGTAGTGGGCGCTGAAGGCGTGGCCGGAGGCTCCCGTGAGGTTGATCCACTTGGACTTGTCGAGGTCGTCGAGGTTGACGACCATCCGCATGGAGGGCACCCACACGACGCCGTAGCCGCCGGCCGCGTTCCAGCCGGTCGCGTTGACCGTCGCCTCGCCGCCGCTGAGCTTCCAGGGGCCGCGGTTGAGGACGTACTGGACGACGGCCGGACCGTCGGTGCCCAGGGTCTGGTTCTTCAGGAACAGGCGGTGCAGCCGGCCCCAGCTCCAGGTGTCGATGTCCTTGCCGAGCTTGGCGGTCAGCTCCCAGCGGGCGTCGATCATGGCCCGCTGGAACAGCTGGTCCATGTTGTCGGCCTTGGGGCGGTCGCCCGCGCCGGCCGGGGTCTTCCACCAGTCGCTGTCCGGCTTGTCCATGAGGTTGCGGACCACCTCGAACCAGCGGTCGCCGCCGTCCGGCTGGGCCTGGTCGGCGGCACGCTCGCCGCACTCGCGGACCTTGGAGTCGTCGTCCACCGGACCGGTGCCGTCGATCCTGGGCACCCACAGGCACTGGCCCTTGACCCGCAGCTCCTTGGGCAGCTTGTTGCCGAAGGCGAGCTTGAGGATGTTGCGCCAGACCGAGTTGAAGTAGGCGGCCGCCGCGGAGTCGGCGTCCTGGGTGTAGTCCCAGCCCTCCAGGAGCTTCTGCGCCTGCCGGACGTCCTTGTCGTCGAGGTTGATCTTCAGCAGCCTGGGCACCAGCAGCTTGGCGATCTCGCTGCTGTTGTCCAGCTGCATCTGGCGCATGTCGTCCGTGGAGATCTTGCCGCCGTCCTTGATCTTCGATTCGATCAGGTCGGTGATGCGCTGGCTGCGGGTGCCGTAGCCCCAGTCCGTGGTGAGCGTGTAGGGGTACTTGTCCTTGTCGACCACGGCCTGGTTGGCGGTGACGATGTAGCCGCGCTTCGGGTCGTACTCGTAGGGCAGCGCGTCCTGCTTGATGTAGCCGGTCCACCGGTACTTCGAGTCCCAGCCGGGGGCCGGGACGGAGCCGTCGTCTCCCGCCGAACGCGTGGGGATCCTGCCGGGCAGCGTGTAGCCGATGTGGTTCTTGGTGTCGGCGTAGATCAGGTTCTGCGAGGGCACGTCGAACTTGGCGGCCGCGTCCCGGAAGCCGGTCCAGTCGGACGCCTTGTCGAGGGCGAAGACGGCGTCCATGGTGGTGCCCGGTTCGAGGGCGGTCCACTTCAGGGCCACGCCGTAGCCGTCGCCCCGGTCGGGTGCGGCGGTGTTCACGGAGGCCTTCTTGCCGACCTGGACGAGTTCGTCGTCGCGGTCGGACAGCAGCGGCATCCCGTCGGCGGTCTGGCGCACGACGATCTTCTTCGACGCGCCGCCGGCGACCTTGATGGTCTCCTCACGCGAGGTGAACGGCTTGGACTGGCCGTCGTACATGTAGCCGTCCCCGGAGAGCTTCTCCAGGTACAGGTCGGTCACGTCGACACCGGAGTTGGTCATGCCCCAGGCGATGTCGGCGTTGTGGCCGATGATCACACCGGGCATGCCGGCGAAGGTGTAGCCGGTGACGTCGTACTGGCACTTGCTGGAGACCGTCGTGCAGTGCAGGCCCATCTGGTACCAGACCGACGGCAGCGAGGCCGACAGGTGCGGGTCGTTGGCGAGCAGCGGCTTGCCGGTGATGGTGTTCTTCCCTGCGACGACCCAGGAGTTGGAACCGATGCCCTGCCCGTTCACACCGACGGCCGTGGGGACGTCGTCAAGGACGTTGTAGAGGCCCGCCAGCTGGCTCGTCAGCGCCGATCCGGTGCCCGACGAGGTGCCGGAGCCGCCCGTGCCCGTCGAGGTCCCGGAGCCGCCCGTGCCGGTGGAGGTCCCGGAGCCGCTCGTGGCGCCGCCCTGCTGGAACGCGCCGGCGAGCTCCTCGTACTGGCCCTCCTGGACGATCGCCTTGTTGCGGCTGTACGGGTAGTCCGGGTAGAGGTCCTTGATCTGCTGCTGGTCCAGGCGGCTGGTCATCAGAGCGCGGTCGATCTCGTCCTGCATGTTGCCGCGCAGGTCCCAGGCCATCGCCTTCAGCCAGGAGACCGAGTCGACCGGCGTCCACCGCTCGGGCTTGTAGTCGTTGACGAAGCCGAGGGCCGCGTACTCCAGGGAGATGTCCTTGCCGTCCTTGCCCTGGAGGTAGGCGTTGACCCCCTCGGAGTAGGCGTCGAGGTACTTCTTGGTCGAGTCCGACAGCTTGGAGTCGTACTCCTGCTTCGCGACCCGGTCCCAGCCCAGGGTGCGCAGGAACTCGTCGTTCTTCACCTGGCCCTTGCCGAACATCTCGGACAGGCGCCCGGACGTCATGTGGCGGCGCACGTCCATCTCGTAGAACCGGTCCTGCGCCTGGACGTAGCCCTGCGCCATGAACAGGTCCGCGTCGGAGGAGGCGTAGATCTGCGGGATCCCGTAGCCGTCACGCTTCACGGTCACGGGCCCCGACAGGCCCTTGAGCGTGAGCGAACCCTTGGTCTGCGGGAAGGACGCGCGGACCGTGCTGATCGACCAGTAGGCCCCGTAGGCGACGCCACCGACGATGGCGAGGACGAGCACCAGGACGACAAGGCGGACTTTGCGCCCCTTCTTCCTGCCGGACTTGCCGGGCTTGTCACCCGATGTGGCGGTGGTGTTGGGGGGCATCGCTGTCCTTGCTGTCCTAACGCGAGCGGCAGGCGGTCCTGGAGTGCTGGAGCAACCATAGGCGCAGGGCCCAACGCGCCTTGACGCGGAGTCGGGTACCGGCAGGCACGACAGTTCGATCCCGCCACGCGAAACGTCAAGAAAGCGTCAAGAGTTAGGTAAGGTAACGAAGTACTTGGGTGCGGGGTGCCGCAGCCTCGGTCCTGTCACGTGAGCCTCCGCGTCGCCCGCGCGCGAGCCGAGGAAGGGAATCGCCACTGACTGTCCACCACCTCAACCAGCTCCTGCTGCTCTGCTCGCTGGTCCTGCTCGTCGCCGTCGCGGCGGTCCGGATCTCCTCGCGCAGCGGGCTCCCCACGCTGCTCGTGTACCTGGGGATAGGCGTCCTCATGGGCCAGGACGGCCTCGGCCACATCCGCTTCGGCGACGCCGAGATGACCCAGGTCATCGGATACGCGGCCCTCGTCGTGATCCTGGCCGAGGGCGGTCTCGGCACGAAGTGGAAGTCGGTCCGGCCCGTCCTGGCCTCCGCTGCCGTGCTGGCCCTCGTCGGGGTCGGGGTGAGCGTCGGGGTCACCGCGGCGGGCGCGCACTATCTGGTCGGGCTGGAGTGGCGCCAGGCGCTCATCATCGGAGCGGTGGTCTCCTCCACGGACGCGGCGGCGGTCTTCTCCGTGCTCCGGCGCATCCCGCTGCCCACGCGCGTGACGGGCACGCTGGAGGCCGAGTCCGGCTTCAACGACGCCCCGGTGGTCATCCTGGTCGTCGCCTTCTCCACCGCGGGGCCCGTGGAGCACTGGTACGTCCTGCTGGGCGAGATCGCCCTGGAGCTGGCCATCGGCGCGGCCATGGGCCTCGCGGTCGGATGGCTCGGCTCCTGGGGCCTGAGGCACGTGGCGCTGCCCGCCTCCGGCCTCTACCCGATCGCCGTGCTGGCCATCGCCGTCACGGCGTACGCCGCCGGCGCGCTGGCGCACGGCAGCGGCTTCCTCGCCGTCTACCTCGCCTCCATGGTGCTCGGCAACGCCAGGCTGCCGCACTGGCCCGCCACCCGGGGCTTCGCCGAGGGACTCGGCTGGATCGCCCAGATCGGCATGTTCGTCCTGCTCGGCCTGCTGGTCACCCCGCACGAACTCGGTGACGACATCTGGCCGGCGCTGATCATCGGGCTCGCGCTCACCATGGTGGCGCGGCCGCTCAGCGTGATCGTCAGCCTCGCGCCGTTCCGGGTGCCCTGGCGGGAGCAGACCCTGATGTCCTGGGCCGGCCTGCGCGGTGCCGTCCCCATCATCCTGGCGACGATCCCCATGGTGAACGGCGTCGACACGAGCCACCGGATCTTCAACATCGTCTTCGTCCTGGTGGTCGTCTACACCCTCGTCCAGGGTCCGACGCTGCCCTGGCTGGCCCGCAGGCTGCGGCTCGGCGGCGACCCGGAGGCGGCCGACCTCGGCATCGAGTCCGCCCCTCTGGAACGGCTGCGCGGGCACCTGCTGTCCGTCACGATCCCCGACGGCTCGCTCATGCACGGCGTCGAGGTCAACGAGCTGCGGCTGCCCGCCGGGGCGGCCGTCACGCTGGTCGTCCGCGAGGGGAATTCGTTCGTCCCGCTGCCCACGACCGTGCTGCGGCGCGGGGACGAGCTCCTGGTGGTCGCCACCGACCCGGTGCGCGACGCCGCGGAACGCCGGCTGCGTGCCGTGGCGCACGGCGGCAAGCTGGCCGGCTGGCTGGGAACGAACGGGACGGCGGGCGCCAGGTCGAGGCCGAGATCGTCCCCGGGGCGTTAAGGGCGTGTTGCGGACGGTTCACACCCCGATCGATCCCAGGTGAACACGCCCCCTGGTGCTCGTTTTCACAGGTGGCCGAAGGGGCGCGGCCTGTACGATGAAAGCACCCTGATCGAACCAACTCTGCCTGACGCAGAGCTGGCGCGACCGTATGGCGGCCGGACGCTCCTCGCAGTGGACACCGGTATCTACCGCAGTTCCGCGCAAGAGGACAGCTCTCGGCGCCGCCTCCCTCCCCGGGGGCACGCGCTACCAGGCGGCAGAAAGGCACGGGCCGTGGAATCCACGGTCACCACCGAGCCGTCGCAGACCCCGGCGGCGCCGTCCCGCCCCGGCTACGGCCAGCTGCTGCGCACCCGCGGCGCCTGGACGTTCCTGCTCCCCGGTTTCGCGGCACGCCAGCCGTTCGCCATGCTCACCATCTCGATCGTGCTCCTCGTGCAGCACACCACCGGCTCGTACGGCGCCGCGGGCGCCGCCGCGGCGGTCACCGGCGTCTCGATGGCCCTGTTCGCCCCCTACAGCGGCCGTCTCGCCGACCGCTACGGGCAGCGCGCCGTGCTGATCCCCGGCGTGCTGGTGCACACACTGTCCGGCCTCGCCCTCACGGCGCTCGCGCTGGCGCACGCGCCCCTGTGGGCGCTGTTCACGGCCGCCGTGCCGACCGGGGCCTCCGTGCCGCAGGTCGGCCCCATGGTCCGCGCCCGCTGGGGCGTGAAGCTCCAGGACTCGCCCCTCATGGCCACCGCGGCCGCCTTCGAGTCCGTGACCGACGAGCTCACCTTCGTCTTCGGCCCGCTGCTCGCGACCGCCCTGTGCACCACCGTGGCCCCGGCCGCGGGCCTGGTCACCGAGGCCGCGCTGACCCTGGTCGGCGGCCTTCTCTTCGCCGCACAGGGCTCCACCCAGCCCCAGGTCACCGGCACCGGCCACGCGCGCGTGCGGCAGGTCTCCGCGCTCGGCGTCCCCGGTGTGCGGGTGCTCGTCGCCGCCTTCCTCGGCATCGGGTCGGTCTTCGGCGGCATGCAGGTCTCGCTCGCCGCGTTCACCGAGTCGATCGGCGAGCCCGGCCTGAACGGCGTCCTGTACGGCACCTTCGCCGCGGGCAACATGCTCTCGGGCGTGGTCTGCGGCGCGATCGCGTGGAAGGCCGCCCCGCACCGGCGTCTGGTCCTGGGGTACGCGGCGCTCGCGCTGACCGCCTCGGCGCTGTGGACGTCCCACTCCGTGCCGCTGCTGGCCGGCCTCGGCCTGCTGGTCGGCATGTGCATCGCACCCGCGCTGATCACCGGCTACACGCTGGTCGAGGGCCTGGTCCCGGCGGGCGCCCGCACGGAGGCGTTCACCTGGCTGACCGGCGCGGTCGCGCTCGGCCAGGCGGCCGCCGTCACGATCGCCGGACAACTGGAGGACCGCCTGTGGGGCGGCGCCGGATTCCTGGTCCCGATGGCGGGTACCGTGCTGGCCCTGGTCACCCTTGTGGCGCTGCGTTCACGGCTGATCACCCGGCCGCGGAACCATACGGTCGCACGTGGCGTCGGTCACCGCGTGCCGGTGACGGTGGACTGATCCCCGGGAATACGTCACTATGGACCGTCGTTAGCACTCATCGAGTGAGAGTGCCAGGAGGAAGACAGTGCCGACCTACCAGTACCAGTGCACCGAGTGCGGCGAGGGCCTCGAGGCGGTGCAGAAGTTCACCGACGACGCCCTGACCGAGTGCCCCAACTGCGGTGGCCGCCTGAAGAAGGTGTTCTCCGCCGTCGGCATTGTCTTCAAGGGCTCTGGTTTCTACCGCAACGACAGCCGCGGCTCGTCCTCGAGCAGCAGCCCCGCGTCGAAGCCTTCGGGCTCCGGCTCGTCGGGCGCGTCGTCCGACTCGAAGCCGTCGTCGTCGACGTCCTCGTCGGGGGCCTCCTCGTCGGGCTCGTCCGGTTCGACGTCCTCCTCGGGCTCCGCGAGCAGCTCCGCCGCCTGAGACCCCTTCTTCCGGACCCCGCCTTCCTGCGACGGCGGGGTCCCGGGCGTTCCCGGACACCGGGTCGGGTCCGCTGCGGCGGCCCGCTACTGTGCTGGTCATGGTGAACGCAGAGATCGGCGTAATCGGTGGCTCCGGCTTCTACTCCTTCCTCGAGGACGTGACCGAGGTCCAGGTCGACACGCCCTACGGGCCGCCCAGCGACTCCCTCTTCCTCGGCGAGATCGCCGGCCGCCGGGTCGCTTTCCTGCCCCGCCACGGACGCGGCCACCATCTGCCGCCGCACCGCATCAACTACCGGGCCAACCTCTGGGCGCTGCGCTCCGTCGGCGTGCGCCAGGTAATGGGCCCGTGCGCGGTGGGCGGTCTGCGCCCCGAGTACGGGCCGGGCACGCTCCTCGTTCCGGACCAGTTCGTGGACCGCACGAAGTCCCGGGCGCAGTCGTACTTCGACGGGCTGCCGCTGCCCGACGGCACCGTGCCGAACGTGGTGCACGTGTCCGTGGCCGACCCGTACTGCCCCACCGGGCGGACCGCGGCCCTCAAGGCGGCCCGTGGCCGGGACTGGGAGCCGGTGGACGGCGGCACGCTGGTGGTGGTCGAGGGGCCGCGGTTCTCGACCCGCGCCGAGTCGATCTGGCATCAGGCGCAGGGCTGGTCCGTGGTGGGCATGACCGGCCATCCGGAGGCGGCGCTCGCCCGTGAACTGGAGCTCTGCTACACGTCGTTGACCCTGGTCACAGACCTGGACGCGGGAGCCGAGACCGGCGAGGGCGTCTCGCACGACGAGGTGCTGCGGGTGTTCGCGGCCAACGTGGACCGGCTGCGGGGCGTGCTGTTCGACGCGGTGGCGGCGCTGCCGGAGAACTCGGCACGGGACTGCCTGTGCGCGAACGCGCTCGGTGGCATGGATCCGGGGTTCCCGCTGCCGTAGCGGGCGGGCGGTCGGGGCGGGGTGGGGCACGGCCAGGCGGCCCGGGGCTGGGCACAAGTGGGCTGGGCTGGGCGAGCACACCGGCGAACGGGAGCGGAACTCCTCGTTCGGGTGGTGGAGTTTTCCACAGTCCGTGGGTTGCCCACGGGCTCCGACGCGTCTCGGCGCGAGACCCCATCGTGGTCTCGCAAGCCGATTCCTCGTCGCAGGTGGTGGTCCCCATGTCCGTTCCCGCTCCCGGTTCCGTTCCCTTTCCCAGCCCCGTTCCCTTTCCCGCTCCCGCCTCCTTTCCTGCTCCCGCTCCCCTCCCCTCGTCCGCCCATCCGGCCGTTCCGCACTATCCCGACCTCCCCGCCGCCGCCACCGTCCCCGCCGTCCCCGCCGCCCCCGCTCTGCCCTGCGCCCCGCGCCCGGTCGGCACGGACGCTCCCGCCACCTGCGAGGTCCCGCACTTCGACCCGGTGCGGGTGCGCGGCGCGAGCCACCGGCTGGGGCGGCTGCTGCGGCACCGCAGGCGGGCCCTGGCGGCCGGGCTTGCGGTCACGGCGGCGGCGCTCGTCGCCGCCGGCCCCCGTGCCGCCACGGACCCCCTGCGTGCCGAGCGGCCCCGGAAGCATCCGCTGGCCCTGCCGGTACGACGGCACGCCCCACCCGTGGAGATGGTCTCGGCGCCCGTCCGGATCGCCGACGCCGCCACGGTCCGGCTGCTGCGCCCCGGCGACCGGGTGGACGTCGTCGCCGCCGGCGATCCGGCGAGGAGCGGGGAGGCTTGGGTGATCGCCCGCGGGGTACGCGTGACGGAACTGCCACAGCCGGTCGAAGGGGCCGCGGAGAGCGGGGCGCTGGTCGTGCTCTCGGTTCCGCGTTCCGTGGCCGCCCGGCTGGTCGGTGCGAGCGCCACGGCCCGGCTGGCGGTGACGTTGTGCTGAACGGCCTGGGGAGATCTGTTGGCCGGATTCCACCAAGTCTCCCTTTCCGGCTACCCCGTTGGGCACGATGGCCGCATGGTGACGTAGGTTGCGGAGCGCTTTGTTCCACACCCTGTACACGCGAGGAGAGTCCCCTAGGTGAGCGAGAAGAACGAACCGGGCATCTGGCAGGGCTTCAAGTCCTTCCTGATGCGCGGCAACGTCGTCGATCTGGCGGTCGCGGTGGTCATCGGCGCCGCCTTCACCAACATCGTCAACTCGGTGGTGAAGGGGCTCATCAACCCGCTGGTCGGCGCGGTCGGCACGAAGAACCTGGACAGCTACAGCACGTGCCTGAAGGACCCGTGCCGGCTGAACCCGGACGGCACGGTGAGAAGCGGCGTCCAGATCATGTGGGGCTCCGTGCTCGGAGCCACGCTGAGCTTCGTGATCACCGCGGCGGTCGTGTACTTCCTGATGGTGCTGCCGATGGCGAAGTACCTGGCCAGGGTGGAGGCCCGCAGGAGGGCGCGCGAGGGCACGAACGAGGTCGTCGAGGTGACCGAGCTGGAGGTCCTGAAGGAGATCCGCGACGCACTGGTCGCACAGCGCGTACCCACGCAGGGCAACCCCGCCCAGGGTGGCCCCGCGCACGGTGGGTACGGGCAGGGCGGATCCGGCCAGGGTGGCTACGGCCAGGGCGGATCCGGGCAGCAGGGCGGAACGGGCCAGGGCTGGCGCTAGGGCCGACGCCGGAGCCGGCGCCCGGGCCGACTCCGGGGCCGGCGCCGGCGACACCGTCGCGGTGGGTCCGGGCGACGGCCCGGACGGTTCAGATGTGGTGGGGCGGTTTCTCGTCGAGGAAGCGCCTGAGGTCGGCGGCGGAGTCCCCCGCCGGCCGCTCGCCCCAGCCACCGTCCGTGTCGTCCGAGGACTGCCGGTCCAGCGGGTCGTCGAAGATCAGCGCGGCCTTCGGGTCGCGCGGCTCGGGCTCGGGGGCGGCGGTACTCATGACTCCAGGGTACGGTCCGCGCTCCCCCGGGCCGCCTCGCCCGCCGCTCGCGAACACGCTCACAAGCTTTCCGTGGCCTTTTCTGCTGTGCTGGACGCATGACGTCGAGTTCCGCTCCCGCGCCCGCCCCTCAGGGCGCGCCCCAGCACCTCAGGCCGCTGCGCCGGCTCACCGCGCGCGGACGCGAGGAGCCCCACCGGGTCGCCTCCCCACTGGAGCTCTTCTTCGACCTGTGTTTCGTGGTCGCCATCGCGCAGGCGGGCGGGGAGCTGGTGCACGCCGTCGCGGAGGGCCGCCCCGGCGAGGGCGTGCTGAACTACGCGCTGCTGTTCTTCGCCATCTGGTGGGCCTGGATGAACTTCACCTGGTTCTCCTCGGCGTACGACAACGACGACGCGCTCTACCGGGTCGTCACCCTGATCCAGATCGCCGGTGTGCTGGTGCTGGCGGCCGGCGTCTCGCAGGGGTTCGCGGAACACGACTACATGGCGGTCTGGCTCGGCTACGTCATCATGCGGCTGGCGATGGTCGCGCAGTGGCTGAGAGCCGCGCGGTCGGCCGAGGGCCCGGAGCGGACCATGGCGCTGCGCTACGCCGGCGGTGTGCTGCTGTGCCAGTTCGGCTGGGCGGGCCTGGTGCTGCTGCCGGAGGCCGCGCGGCTGTGGGTGTACGTGGCGATGGTGGTCGTCGAGATGTGTGTGCCGCTGTACGCGGAGAAGGACCATCCCACCTCGTGGCATCCGCACCACATCGCCGAACGCTTCGGACTGTTCACGATCATCGTGCTCGGGGAGACGGTCTCGGCGGCGACCGTCGCGGTGAAGTCGGCCCTGGGCGAGCACGACGCGCTCGGCGAGCTGCTGCCCATCGCCGCGGGCGGGCTGCTGATCGTCTTCTCCGCGTGGTGGATCTACTTCGTGGTGCCCATCCACGGCCATCTGCGCTCCAACAGGCAGTCGTTCCTGTGGGGTTACGGGCACTACCTGATCTTCGCGGCGGCGGCCTCGATCGGCGCGGGCCTGGAGGTGGCCGTCGAGCAGGCGGTCGGCGGGGCGCACATCTCGACGTTCGCCGCCTCGGCGGCCGTGACCCTGCCGACGGCGCTGTACCTGGTGACCGTGTGGGCGCTGCACGCGCGGCACTTCAAGGTCGGTCTCGCCCAGCAGCTGGTGCTGCCGGTGACGGCGCTGCTGGTGCTCTGCTGCACCTTCCTGGGTGACTGGGCGGTGCCGGCGGCGGGCGCGGTGTCCGCGGCGGCGGTCGCGACCGGGACCACCCTGACGGCGCGCACGGCCGGTCGCGAGCGTCCCGCGCCGGCGGCCGCGGGCGTCTCCTGACCCTCGGGAGGCCCGGTCGTCTGGGCCAGACTGACCGTCATGACAGTTGACGCATTGACGGACGTGGCCGGGCTGCGGGTGGGACACGCGTCCCGCAGGGGCGACGGCTGGCTCACCGGCACCACGGTGGTGCTCGCGCCCGAGGGCGGCGCGGTCGCCGCGGTGGACGTGCGCGGCGGCGGGCCGGGTACCAAGGAGACGGACGCGCTGGACCCGCGCAACCTGGTGCAGCGGGTGGAGGCGATCGTGCTCACCGGCGGCAGCGCCTACGGGCTCGACGCGGCGTCCGGGGTGATGGCCTGGCTGGAGGAACGGGGGCGCGGGGTGCGGGTGGGGGCGGATCCCGCCCACGTCGTACCGGTGGTCCCGGCCGCCTGCGTCTTCGACCTCGGGCGGGGCGGGGACTTCCGGGCCCGTCCGGACGCGGCCACCGGGCGGGCGGCGGTCGAGGCGGCCGCGGCGAGCGCGCCCGGGGCTCCGGTGGCGCAGGGGTGCGTGGGGGCAGGTACGGGCGCCGTGGCCGGTGCTCTGAAGGGCGGGGTGGGCAGCGCGAGCGCGGTCCTGGAGTCCGGGATCACGGTGGCCGCGCTGGTGGTCGCGAACGCCGCGGGCTCGGTGCTGGATCCGCGGACGGGCGTGTTGTACGGGGAGTTGTTCCAGGGGCGCGTGGCGTACCCCGAGGCGCGGGTGCACGAGGCCGCGCGCGGCCGGCTCGCCGAGGCCGCCGCCGGCAACGGGGCGCCGCCGCTCAACACCACCCTCGCGGTGGTGGCGACCGACGCCGACCTGTCCAAGGCGCAGGCGCAGAAGCTGGCCGGGACGGCCCACGACGGAATCGCGCGCGCGGTCCGGCCGGTGCACCTGCTGCACGACGGGGACACGGTGTTCGCGCTGGCGACGGGCGACCGCCCGCTCGACGCGAACCCGCTCGCGTTCAACGACGTCCTCGCGGCCGGCGCGGACCTGGTGACGCGCGCCGTCGTGCGCGCCGTGCGGGCTGCCGAGTCGGTGGCGGGACCGGGCGGAGTGTGGCCGTCCTACCAGGAGTTGTACGGGGTGCGGTGACAGCGGCCGGGGGGCGCACCGGACTGTCGCGCTCCCTCGCCGAATGTCCCGGTTCTGTCACGCGAAGGCGTTCACGGCCACCCGGGGGAACTGAAGACGCGTCCGGGCCCTCTTTCTCCACGCACTGGAGCGGATCACGCACATCACAAGAACCTGGAGCAGCTCGTGACAAGGCCGGACATTGCAGCGCGGCGAGCACTGGGGGCCTGTGCCGCCCTGATGGTCGGCGCCCTCACCCTGACCGGCTGCGGCGGTGACGCCAACGCCAAGACCAACGACGCCAAGGGCGGGCAGGACAGCGCCGTCAGGACGTCGACCGCGAAGATCGCGATCTCGGCGAAGGACGGTTCGACCGGCGCGTCCATCAACTCGACGGGCGTGCGGGTCGCCGACGGCAGGCTGACGGCCGTGAAGATGACCGTGGCGGGGTCGGGGCAGGCCGTGGACGGCACCCTCTCGGCCGACGGCAGCACCTGGCAGCCGAAGGAACAGCTGGAGCGCGGCACCAAGTACGAGATATCGGCGACCGCCAAGGACTCCAGGGGGCTCACGGCGGCGGCCAACTCCATCTTCACCACCGTGGACTCGGCGGACAGCTACATCGGCACGTACACGCCGGACAACGGGACGACGGTCGGCGTGGGGATGCCGGTGTCGTTCACCTTCGACAAGGCGATCAGCGACAAGAAGACCGTGCAGTCGCACATCACGGTCACCTCCAGCAGCGGCCAGCAGGTGGTGGGGCACTGGTTCGGGGCGCAGCGGCTGGACTTCCGGCCGCAGGACTACTGGAAGGCCGGCTCCAAGGTCACCATGAAGATCGACCTGGACGGGGTCGAGGGCGCGAACGGCGTCTACGGGGTGCAGAAGAAGACGGTGACCTTCACCGTCGGGCGTTCGCAGGTCTCCACGGTCGACGTGAACACGCAGACCATGACGGTGGTCCGGGACGGCGCGACGCTCAAGTCGGTGCCGGTGTCGACGGGCAGCCCGCAGCACACGACGTACAACGGGCAGATGGTGATCTCCGAGAAGTTCACCCAGACCCGCATGAACAGCCAGACGGTCGGCCTCGGCGGGGAGTACGACATCCCGGACGTGCCGCACGCGATGCGGCTGACCCAGTCGGGGACGTTCATCCACGGCAACTACTGGTACAGCCAGAGCAACCCGCCGTTCGGCCGCGAGGGCACCAGCCACGGCTGCGTGGGACTCGCGGACGTGAAGGGCGCACAGGGCGACACGACGGCCAAGTGGTTCTACGACAACTCCCTCATCGGGGACGTCGTGATCGTGAAGAACTCCCCCGACAAGACCGTGCAGCCGGACAACGGGCTCAACGGGTGGAATCTGTCGTGGAACGAGTGGACCGCGGGAAGCGCGGTCTGACCGGCCGGTTTTGACGGATCGCCGGGCCGCGCGGGAACTTTTCGCGCGGCCCGCGTGTTTTCCCGGCGTACGTTTTCTCGGTTCCCGGACATGATGTCCGATCGAGGGGCTACGGTATGCACCCACAAGGTGACATGCAGCAACGCCGGGAGAAACCTTGAGCGTTCCGTACGAGACGGCAGCGTACGAACCAGCCGAGTCGCCCGAGTCTCCGGAGGAGCATCTCGCGCGACTCCTCGGTCGTGCCCTGAACTCCTTCGAGCTGCCCGACGAGGCCATCAGGCAGCTGGACTGCGCGCTGGCGCACGACAGTTCGCTGCACTCCGCGCACCACAGCGCGGGGCTGCACCGCGAGACGTACCGGCACACCTGGCTCCTCGCCGACGGCTCGGCGGTCACCCTGTGGGAGCTCGTGCACAACACCGCGCCGGGCAGCGACCCGCAGGCCGAGGTCTACGTGGACGAGGAGGAGCTGCGGGCCGCGACGGCCAGGCTGCCGCTGCCTCCGGACACCCCGGACTTCGAGCTGCCGGTGCTGACGACGCTTGCAGCCACCCCCGAACCCCGGCACGTGTACGTGCCGGACGACTCCGCGGACCACGCGCGCCGGCTGCTGCGCCGTGCGGAGAACCCCGACCGCCCGGACCCGCAGACGGCGCACCTGCTGGAGACGGCGTTCGCGCACCAGATCACCCAGGCGTTCGGGCGGCCGGGGCGGGCGGCCCGGGGCGGCCTGAGCTTCTCGCTCTACGAGCACGCGTTCCTGCTGGGCGACGGCCGGGAGCTGTCCCTGTGGGAGGTCGAGCACACGGCGACACCGGACGGCCGGCACATGTGCGAGGTGTACTCGTCGGAACTCGCGGCCCGGCAGGCCATGGACCGGCGGGCGGCGCCGAGGCCCTGAGCCGGGCGCGGTGGCCCGCCGCGGGTCAGCGGCCGCCGAGTCGGCGTACCAGGCCGGCGAAGGCGTCCTGTTCGGCCGGGGTGAGTTCCACGGCCTCCCGTGGCGGCCCGACCTGGAACCGGCGGTGTCCTCCGGGGAGGACGCGGAACGCGGGCCAGGCGGTGGCCCCCGGGCGGACGTGACGCAGTACGCGCGTCATGACCACCACCCAGGCGACGGTCGCCAGGGCGAGGGCGGTCACTCCGATCAGCTGGAGGGGCGCGAGGTGCTCGGACATGCGTCCCAGTACACACCACGGTCCGGGGCTTTGGCCCCGGACCGTGACGTATCTCGCAGGTGCCGCGAACAACTCACAGCACATCAAAGGGACATAAGGACGTGAGCGGTCAGGCCGCGACGGGCTCCTTGGTCCCGCTCGCGGCGGCCTCCGGAGCGGCCGTGGAGCCGTCCGCCGAAGCCTGCGGAGCCGGCTTGCGCAGGCTCTTCAGGAGCACGACCAGGGCCGTGGTGACACAGACACCGGCGGCGATGGCGATCAGGTAGAGGAACGGGTTGCCGATCAGCGGGACCACGAAGATGCCGCCGTGCGGAGCGCGCAGAGTGGCCCCGAAGGCCATCGACAGGGCGCCGGTGATCGCGCCGCCGATCATCGAGGACGGGATGACGCGCAGCGGGTCGGCGGCCGCGAACGGGATCGCGCCCTCGGAGATGAAGGAGGCGCCCAGCACCCAGGCGGCCTTGCCGTTCTCTCGTTCGGTCGCGGTGAAGAGCCTGCCGCGCACGGTGGTGGCCAGGGCCATCGCCAGCGGCGGCACCATGCCGGCCGCCATGACCGCGGCCATGATCTTCATCGCGGAGTCGCTGGGGTTCGAGACGGCGATACCGGCGGTGGCGAAGGTGTACGCGACCTTGTTGACCGGGCCGCCGAGGTCGAAGCACATCATCAGGCCGAGCAGGGCGCCGAGCAGGACGGCGTTGGTGCCGGTGAGGCCGTTCAGCCAGTCCGTCAGGCCCTTCTGGGCGGAGGCGATCGGTTTGCCGATGACGACGAGCATCAGGAATCCGACGACCGCCGAGGAGATCAGCGGGATCACCACCACCGGCATGATGCCGCGCACGGGCGCCGGGATCCTGACCTTCTGGATGCCCATGACCACGGCACCGGCGATGAGGCCGGCCACCAGGCCGCCGAGGAATCCCGCGTTGATGTCGAGGGCGATCGCGCCGCCGACGAAGCCGGGGACCAGACCGGGGCGGTCGGCCATGCCGTACGCGATGTAGCCGGCCAGCACCGGGACGAGGAACTTGAAGGCCACGCCGCCGATCTGGAAGAACAGCGCGCCCCAGCTGTCGGCCTGCGTCCACATGAAGTGGTCCATGACCGACGGCGCCTTGTTGACCTGCCAGCCGCCGATCGCGAAGCCGATGGCGAGCAGCAGACCGCCGGCCGCGACGAACGGGACCATGTAGCTCACGCCGGACATCAGCCACTTGCGCAGCTTGGTGCCGTAGCCCTCGCCCGCCTCGCCGGCCCGTTCGACCGGTGTGGACGGCGCGGAGCCGGAGGTCACCTCGCCGCGGGCGGCCCGCTCGCGGACCTCGCCGATCAGTTCGGCGGGGCGGTTGATGCCCGCCTTCACGCCGACGTCGACGGTCGGCTTGCCGGCGAAGCGGTCCTTGTCCCGCACCGGCACGTCGTGCGCGAAGATCACGCCGTCCGCCGCCGCGACCACCTGGGGGTCGAGCCGGGTGAAACCGGCCGAGCCCTGCGTCTCGACGACGAGTTCGACGCCCGCCTCGCGGCCCGCGTTCTCCAGGGCCTCGGCCGCCATGTAGGTGTGGGCGATGCCGGTGGGGCAGGAGGTGACGGCGACGATCCGGAAGGGACGCCCGGCCGTCGTACCCGCGCCGGAGTCCCCGCCGGGCTCCGCGCCGGATTCCCGGGCGGGGGTCCGCGCCGTGGGGGCCGCCGCGGCGCCGGCGGAGGCCGCCGCCGGCGTCGCGGCGGTGCTCTGGGAGTCGCCCGCGGCGTTCCCGGCGGCGCCCGCGGCACCCGCCGGTCCCGCGCCGCCATCCGCGGCACCGGCACCCGCGCCCTCGACGGTCTTCGACGCCGCGGTCGTCGCCGGGGCCGTCGCCGGGCTCGCCGCAGGAGTCTGGTCCCCGCGGATCAGCGCCGCCGCCGTCGCCGCGTCGTCGGTCGACCGGAGCGCGTCCGTGAACTCGCTGTTCATCAGCCGGCGGGCCAGTGCGGAGAGGATCGTGAGGTGGGCGTCGTCGGCGCCGGCCGGGGCCGCGATCAGGAAGACGAGGTCGGCCGGGCCGTCGGCCGCGCCGAAGTCGATGCCGGCCGGGCTGCGCCCGAAGGCGAGCGTCGGCTCGGTGACGTGCGCGCTGCGGCAGTGCGGGATGCCGATGCCGCCGTCCAGGCCGGTCGGCATCTGGGCCTCGCGGGCGGCGACGTCGGCGAGGAAGCCCTCCAGGTCGGTCACCCGGCCCAGGGCCACCATGCGCTGGGCGAGGGCGCGCGCCGCCGCTTCCTTGGTATCGGCGGACAGGTCGAGGTCGACCAGGTCCGCGGTGATCATGTCACTCATCGCGGGCTCCTATGCACGCGTATCGCCCGGGGTGTGGGGAGGGCGGTTTCGGGGACGGGGGTGCCGTGGGGGGCGGGGTGGTGGGAGGCGGGACCGGGGAAGCCCCGCCTCCCGGGGACGCCGGGGCGGCTCAGGGTGCCCCGTCGGCCCGTCGGCGCGGCGAGTAACGAGGAAGGGCCCCGCCGCTCCTGGGAGGGTTGTCGGCGGACGGCGCCGGGGAGGAGCGCGGCCGCGTGCGGGTTCGTACGGGCGTTCATGACACCGGCTCCGTCAGTTCGCGGTCTACGGGGACGCGGTCGGTGACGGCCACCGCCGTGAGGTCGAGGTCGGCGGGGGTCGGCATCACGCTGCCGGGCAGCTGGACGGCGGCCGCGCCGTGGGCGACGGCCGAGGCGAGTGCCGCGGGACCGCTGCCGCCGGCGATGAGGAATCCGGCGAGGGAGGAGTCGCCGGCGCCGACGTTGCTGCGGACGGTGTCCACGCGGGCGCTCGCGAACCAGGCGCCGTCGCGCTCCACCAGCAGCTGGCCGTCGGCGCCCAGGCTCGCGAGGACGGCCCGTGCGCCCATGGCGCGCAGTTCCTCGGCCGCCTTCAGCGCGTCGCCGACCGTCGCCAGCGGGCGCCCGACGGCCTCCGCCAGCTCCTCGGCGTTCGGCTTCACCACGTCCGGGCACTCGCGCAGCGCTTCGAGGAGCGCCCGCCCCGACGTGTCCAGCGCGATCCGCGCGCCTCCGGCGTGCGCCCGCGCGACGACGTCGGCGTACCAGGAGGGTGCGAGCCCGCGCGGCAGGCTGCCGCAGCAGGCGATCCAGTCCGCGTCGCGCGACTGCTCGCGGACCGTGTCCAGAAGCAGCTCCTGCTCCTGCGCGGAGAGCTCGGGACCCGGCGCGTTGATCTTGGTGAGGACCCCGTCGGGCTCCGCGAGCGCGATGTTCGAACGGGTCGCTCCGGCGACCGGGACCGGCGCCACCTCGATGCCCTGTGCGTCGAGCAGGTCGGCGACGAGCGCGCCGGGCGCGCCGCCCAGGGGCAGCACGGCGACCGTGCGCCGGCCGGCCGCCGCGACGGCGCGGGAGACGTTGACGCCCTTGCCGCCGGGGTCCATGCGGTCGCCGCCGGCGCGGTTGACCTCGCCGCGCTCCAGCGCGGGCACCTCGTAGGTGCGGTCCAGGGAGGGGTTGGGCGTGACGGTGAGGATCATCGCCGTACCGTCCGTGCTGTCCGTGGTGCTCATGCTCGTACTACTTCCGTGCCGCCGCGCTCGATGGCGGCGGCGTCCTCGGGGCTCAGCCCGCTGTCGGTGATCAGCAGGTCCACGTCGCCCATGTCGCCGAAGCGGGCGAAGTGTTCCTGGCCGTGTTTGGCGGAGTCGGCGAGCAGGACCACCCGGCGGGCCGCCGCGACGGCCGCCCGCTTGACCGCGGCCTCGGCGAGGTCGGGGGTGGTGAGGCCCTGGCCGGCGGAGAAGCCGTTGGCGGCGACGAAGAGGACGTCGGCGCGGATCTCGCCGTACGCGCGCAGCGCCCAGGCGTCCACGGCGGCGCGCGTACGGTGCCGTACCCGCCCGCCGACCAGGTGGAGCTGGATGCCCGGGTGGTCGGCGAGGCGGGCCGCGATCGGAAGACTGTGTGTGACGACGGTGAGGGAGGCCTCCAGCGGGATGGCCCCGGCCAGGCGCGCGACGGTCGTGCCGGCGTCGAGGATCAGGGTGCCCTCGGTCGGCAGTTCCGAGACGGCGGCCTTGGCGATGCGGTCCTTCTCGTCGGCCGAGGTGGACTCGCGTTCGGCGAGGTCCGGCTCGAAGTCCAGGCGGCCGGCCGGGATGGCTCCGCCGTGCACCCGGCGGAGCAGGCCGGCGCGGTCCAGGGCCTTCAGGTCGCGGCGGATCGTCTCCGCGGTGACCTGGAACTCCTCGGCGAGCGACACGACGTCGACCCGCCCGCCGTCCCGGGCGAGCCGGAGGATCTCCTGCTGCCGCTCCGGTGCGTACATGCCCTGCGCCTCCACTCGACTGTACGTCCGACTGATGCCCGACCGCTTCCGATGCATGCCCGAACGTGTGGTTTCGCAGGGAGGCTACGCCCGGATTTCCGGAAAGTAAACAGGTTCGGGCTTCAATCGGACATGGTCGGACTTCCCCGTGCATGCGGAAGGGCCCGGCACCAGGAGATGCCGGGCCCTTCACCGGGGCGCGCTCAGCGGACGAGCGCGGGCTCGCCCTCCGGCTGCGCCGGGAGCGGCTCCGATGCCTCCCCGCCCTCCAGGTGCTGAGCCGGGCGCTTCGGCAGCGCGTACATCAGCAGGAACATCACGGCCATGACGCCCGCCACCCAGAGCAGCGCGTGCTGGAAGCCGTGCGCGAAGGCCGCGCCCACCCGGTCCGGACCCACCCCGCCCGAGGTCGGGCGGCCCGAGGTCAGACGGTCGTCGACGACGCCGAAGAAGACGACCGAGACCAGGCCGAGGCCGAGCGCGTTGCCCATCTGCTGCACCGTGTTGATCAGGCCGGAGGCGGATCCGGCGTGCTCGCGCGGCACCTCCGACAGCACCGCGTCGGTCAGCGGCGCCACGATCAGGCCCATGCCCACACCCATCACGACCAGCGGCAGGGCCATCTGCCAGGAGGCGACGGCCAGGCCGTAGCGATCGGACTCCCAGATGTAGAGCAGCACGCCGAGCCCCATCACCAGCGCGCCCGCCTGGAGCACCTTGCGGCCGAAGCGCGGTACCAGTTTCTGCACGGACAGACCGGCCGCGACGGAGACGGCGATCGAGAAGGGCACCCCGGTCAGACCCGCGTGCAGCGGGCTCCAGCCGAGGCCGACCTGCATGTAGAGCGTCCAGACCAGGAAGAAGATGCCGAGCGCCACGCCGAAGACGGTCTGCACGGCGATGCCCGCGGCGAAGCTCTTCACCTTGAAGAGGGACGGTTCGATGAGCGGGGAACCGTCCCGGGCGGCCTTGCGGCGTTCGTACACCACCAGCGCGCCGAAGACGACGAGCGCGCCCGCCATCGACGCGTACCCCCACAGCGGCCAGCCCAGCTCGCGGCCGCGGGTCAGCGGGTAGAGCAGCATCAGCAGGCCGAGGGTGACCAGGGCGACACCGACCAGGTCGAGTCTCAGGGCGTGCGGGGCCTTGGATTCGCTGATGTAACGGCGACCGAGGAGGAGGGCCGCGATCCCGACCGGGAGGTTGATGAGGAAGATCGGGCGCCATTCGAGGCCGAGGACGTTCCATTCCGTCAGCAGGGCGCCGAGCAGCGGGCCGGAGACCGCGCCCAGGCCGACGATCGCGCCGAACAGCCCGAACACCTTGCCACGCTCGTGCGCCGGGAAGGTGGCGTGCACGATCGACAGGACCTGCGGGACCATCAGCGCGGCCATGCCGCCCTGCAGGACGCGGGCGGCGACCAGCATCTCCGGGTTGGCGGCGAAGCCGCACAGGGCGGAGGCGAGGGTGAAGCCGGCGACCCCGACGAGGAAGACTCGTTTACGGCCGTGAATGTCGCCGAGGCGGCCGCCGGTGATCAGGCCGGCCGCGAAGGCGAGGGCGTAGCCGGCGGTTATCCACTGGATCTGGCTGAAGGAGGCGTGGGCGGTCCGCTGGATGGACGGGATGGCGATGTTGACGATCGTGACGTCGACCAGGTCCATGAAGGCGGCGGTCATGACGATGGCCAGGGCGAGCCAGCGGTGCGGTGCGCCGGGGCCGGCCGACGCCTGCGGCGCGGTCGGGGTCGGTGTGGTGCGGTCCGTGCCGGTCCGCGGTGGCTGGTCGCGCAGTTCCCCGCGCCCCTTCAGGGTGTCGTCGTCGACGTCGGTGGAAGTCATGACCTCAATCTAGGAGCCCATTAGGACAGATCACGTCCTACTTCTGCGGCATCCTCGGACGCATGACGACGGACACCCCGGCTCGACTGCTCCAACTGCTGTCCCTGCTCCAGACGCCCCGCGAGTGGCCCGGCGGTGAACTGGCCGACCGGCTCGGGGTGTCCCGGCGCACCGTGCGCCGGGACATCGACCGGCTCCGCGAACTGGGCTATCCCGTGGAGGCCAGCAAAGGGGCCGACGGCGGGTACCGGCTGGTCGCCGGGAAGGCGATGCCGCCGCTGCTCCTCGACGACGAGGAGACGGTGGCCATCGCGGTCGGACTGCGGGCCGGCGCGGGACACGCCCTGGAGGGGGTGGACGAGGCCTCGGTACGGGCACTGGCGAAGCTGGAGCAGGTCCTGCCGGCCCGGCTGCGGCACCGGGTGACCACGCTGCAGGCCGCGACCACCCCGCTCACCAGCGGGGACGGGGCAAGCATCGCGCCGGAGACACTGACCGTGATGGCGTCGGCGGTGGCGGGGCGGGAGCGGTTGAGGTTCGCCTACCGGGCCGCGGACGGCAGCGGGACACGCCGGCTGACCGAGCCGTACCGTCTGGTGTCCACGGGCCGCCGGTGGTACCTCGTCGCATACGACATCGATCGCGACGACTGGCGGACCTTCCGCGTCGACCGGGTGAGCGAGCCGTTCGCGACGGGGGTCCGGTTCGCCCCGCGGGAGCTGCCGACGGGGAACGCGGCGGAGTTCCTGCGCCGTTCGATCCAACGGCGCCAGGAGACGTACGAGTTCGTGATCGCGTTCCCCGGGGCGGCTGCGGACGTGGCGGCACGGGTGCCGGGGTGGCTCGGAACACCCGTGGACGACGGGGACGGCTGGTGTGTGGTGCGGGGGGCCACCGGTGATCCGATGGAGTGGCTGGCGGTGCGGCTGGTGATGACGGGGGGCGAGTTCGTGGTGCGGGAGCCCCGGGAACTCGTCGAGTGCGCGCGGGACTTGGGCGGACGGCTGCTGCGGGCGAGTGGCGGCGCCTGACCGGCCGGACGAGGCGGCCCGTACCCGCTACGGCCGTTCCCCCCAGGCGAACCCGCGCAGATCCGCCAGGTTCCGCAGCGCGAGCCCCGCCGGCCCCTCCGGGTCCGAGGCGGAAGCCGTGCCCGCCGCCCAGGACTCCACCGCCACCCGGACCGCCGCGCCGGCCACCGCCGCGGCGAAACGCAGGTGCGGGGTGTGGGCAACGTTGTCGGTCGCGGTGTCCGGCGCGCGGCCCCGTGCGATGCGTTCCGCCATGATCGTCACGAGGAGGTCCTCGGAGGAACGGCAGACCTCCGCCCACACCTTGCGCAGGGCCGGACTGGTGTCGGCCAGGTGGATCAGCGTGCGCACCCACTCCCAGGACGCCGCGGAGACGCCCACACCGGGGGTCAGGGTGCGGTGGACGGCGTGTTCGAGCGCCTCGGGGACCGAGAGCGCCGCCGGGGCCGACCGCACGGCCTCCGCCCAGCGCTGCGCGCCGGCCGCGTAGAGCGGGGCGACCGCCTCCTCCTTCGTGGCGAAGTAGCGGTAGAACGTGCGAGGTGCGATGCCGGCGGCGTGCGCGATGTCCTCGGCGCGGGTGGCGCGCAGGCCCTGCCGCACGAAGAGCCCGGCGGCCGCCCGGGCGATCTCCATCCGGGTCTCCGCCTTGCGCCGTTCGGTCAGGGAGGCGCCGGGCGGGTCATGCCGAGGGGTGTTGCCGGTGGTGCTCGGGGTGCTCACCTCGGCAGGCTATGCCGCTGTGGCAGAATCTGCCATCCGGTGGTTCACCCCGTGGTTCAGGTACGGGGTGGACCACCGCTCCAGCATGACGGGGAGGCCGCCGGCCCGGCAAACGCGGACCGGGCGCCGCGGGGGACGGCGGCCGGACACCGGAAAAGGGAGCCGGGCTCCGGCACCCGGGGGGGGGTGGGGCGCCGGAGCCCGGCCCTGCGGATGTCCCGGCGCCGGGGGGATGGCACGTCGGGACAGGGCTTATCGGGGGCTCATCGAGGGTTCGTCACAGGTCTTCGCCGGGCGTCTTCGACATACGGCCGGTTGAACACGCCGATGTGGCACGCCGTTGTGACGCATCGTCGCCCTACTTCGTCGCGGTACTTCGCGGCCGCAGTTCGCCGCACTTCGCCGTACTTCGCCTTCAGGAGCCTCACCCCCGGGCCGGGACCCTCAACTCCCGGGCCCGGAAAGGTTGTTCCCTACACGAGGGGCCTTGAAGCGGCGGGACCGCGCCATGTTCGCGCCGTCCTCCGCCACCCGGCGCACGCGCTCCGCGTGAGCGGTTCGACGTGCGCCCTCGGCCTGGGCGCGGACCCCGGCTCCCCCACTCACGCCGCCGGTTCGAACCCCGTGCTGCGGGCCAGCTTCTTCAGCTCCAGCAGCGCGTGCTTCTCGATCTGGCGGATGCGCTCACGGGTCAGCCCGTGCTCCTTGCCGACCTCGGTCAGCGTGCGCTCGCGGCCGTCCTCGATGCCGTACCGCATCTTTATGATCGAGGCCGTGCGCTGGTCCAGGCGGCCGATCAGGTCGTCCAGTTCCTCACTGCGCAGCAGGGTCATCACGGACTGCTCGGGGCTGACCGCGGACGTGTCCTCCAGCAGGTCGCCGAACTGGGTCTCGCCCTCGTCGTCCACCGACATGTTCAGGGACACCGGGTCACGGGCCCAGTCGAGGACGTCGATGACGCGCTCCGCGTTGGAGCCGAGTTCGGCGGCGATCTCGGCGGGCTCCGGGTCGCGGCCGTGCTCCCGGTTGAACTCCCGCTGGACACGGCGGATCCGGCCCAGCTCCTCCACCAGGTGGACGGGGAGCCGGATGGTCCGCGACTGGTCGGCGATGGAACGGGTGATCGCCTGCCGGATCCACCAGGTGGCGTACGTCGAGAACTTGAAGCCCTTGCGGTAGTCGAACTTCTCGACGGCACGCACCAGGCCGGCGTTGCCCTCCTGGACCAGGTCCAGCAGGGGCAGGCCACTGCGCGGGTAGCGTCGGGCGACGGCCACGACCAGGCGGAGGTTGGAGCGGATGAAGACGTCCTTGGCCCGCTCGCCGGCGGCGATCAGCGCCTCCAGCTCCTCGCGGGTGGCGTCCGACCCGGACTCCTCCTCGCCGTCGAGGACCTGCCGCGCGAACACACCCGCCTCGATGGTCTGGGACAGCTCTACTTCCTTGGCGGCGTCGAGGAGCGGTGTGCGCGCGATCTCGTCGAGATACATGCCGACCAGGTCGCGGTCGGCGATCTCGCCGCCATGAACGCGGCGAACACTGCTTGCCGAGTCGGCCGTCTCGCCGGTGGCGGACTGACGACGGGCGACGGCACGGGTTGCCATGCGGTGCTCCCTTGCGATGGTGGGCGGGCGGGGTGGTCCTGTCCGGTTCTTCTCGGCCTTCCGGTGGATGCTCAGGTCTCGGCCGGCCGTACCGCGGAGCCCTCTTGCGGAACTCCCGGTGTCCTGGTCGTGTGCCCGGCATCCGAAGGAAACAACGACTGCAATCCGGACAGAATTCCCATGCCGCCCCCCGATTTTTCTGATCATGCAGTACCCTGTGCGGCCTGCCGAGGGGACACGATGTCGTCGGAACGTACAGAGGTGCAGGTCAGACCAGGAGTCGAGGGGGACCTCGAAGCCCTCACCGCCCTCTACAACCACTACGTACGTGAGACGTCCATCACATTCGACACGGTGGCCTTCACGCCGGAAGAGCGTCGTGCGTGGCTGCTCTCCCACCCGGAAGACGGCCCGTACCGCCTGATGGTTGCCACGCCGGCGGACTCACAGGAGATTCTCGGGTACGCCACATCGAGCCCCTACCGTGCGAAACCCGCCTACGGGACCTCGGTGGAGACCACCGTCTACGTCGCTCCGGACGCCGGCGGGCGCGGCATCGGCACCCTCCTGTACGAGGCCCTCTTCGAGGCGCTCGCCGGCGAGGACCTGCACCGCGCCTACGCGGGCGTCGCCCAGCCGAACGAGGCCTCGGTCCGGCTGCACGAGCGCCTCGGTTTCCGGTACGTCGGCACGTACCGCGAGGTGGGCCGCAAGTTCGGCCGCTACTGGGACGTGGCCTGGTACGAGCGCCCGCTCTGACCGGTACGGGCGCCCGCTCTGACCGGTACGAGCGCCCCTCTGACCGGTGCGGGCGCGGGCACGGCTTCAGCCGAACTGGACCGACCTCTTGGCCATCCCCATCCAGAACCCGTCGATCACCGACTTCTGCGCGTCCAGCTCGCCGCCGGCCTCCGCCGCGCCCATGGTGACGAAGAGCGGGGCGAAGTGCTCGGTGCGCGGGTGGGCGTAACGGCCGGCCGGCGCCTTGTCCAGGAAGTCCAGCAGGGCGTCCCAGTCGCGGTTCTCCAGGGCCCGGTGCCCCCAGTCGTCGAACTCCGAGGACCAGGACGGCACTCCCGCCCCGGTGTGGCGCAGGGCGGCCAGGTTGTGGGTGAAGAAGCCCGAGCCGACGATCAGCACCCCCTCGTCGCGCAGCGGGGCGAGCCGGCGGCCGATCTCCATCAGCCGGACCGGGTCGAGGGTGGGCATCGAGATCTGCAGGACAGGTATGTCCGCGGCCGGGAACATCTCCACCAGGGGCACGTAGGCGCCGTGGTCGAGTCCGCGGTCCGCGATGTCCTGCACGGGGGTGCCGGGGGCGCGCAGCAGCTTGCGCACGGACTCGGCGAGCTCCGGGGCGCCCGGGGCCGCGTACTGGACCTGGTAGTAGTGCTCGGGGAAGCCCCAGAAGTCGTAGACGAGGGGGACGGTCCGGACGGCGCCGAGGGCGAGGGGCGCCTCCTCCCAGTGGGCGGAGACCATCAGGATCGCCCTGGGGCGGGGCAGGCCGGCGCTCCAGGCGGCCAGTTCGCCGGGCCAGACCGGGTCGTCGGCGAGCGGCGGCGCACCGTGGCTCAGGTAGAGGGCGGGCATGCGCTCCCCGTTGGCGGCTGCGACGGCGGTCATGACGGCGGCTCCCTCCGCGGGCGGGGGCCACCCACGACCCCCATGTTTTAACTCTCAAGCTTTCCGTGGAACACCATACGCCCTACTTGTTTAACCTTCAAGGAGAGGCCTCTACAGTGGGATACATGAATACGGCACCCACGTCCGCGTCCACCGCCACGGCCCGCTGGCTCAGCGACGAAGAACAGCGCGTGTGGCGCTCGTACCTGCACGCCACGACCCTGCTGGAGGACCACCTGGACCGTCAGCTCCAGCGGGACGCGGGGATGCCGCACATCTACTACGGCCTGCTGGTCGGACTCGACGAGGCACCCGGACGGCGGCTGCGGATGACCGAGCTGGCCATGGGGGCGAAGATCACCCGCTCCAGGCTCTCGCACGCCGTCGCGCGCCTGGAGAAGAACGGCTGGGTCCGCCGGGAGGACTGCCCCGACGACAAGCGGGGCCAGTTCGCCGTCCTGACCGACGAGGGGTCCGAGGTGCTGCGGCGCACCGCTCCGGGTCACGTGGCCGCCGTACGGCAGGCGCTGTTCGAGCGGCTGACCCCCGAACAGCAGCAGGCCCTCGGCGAGATCATGCAGATCGTCGCGGAGGGCCTGCAGCCCGACGAAGCGGGCGCGGACCTGCCCTGGCTCCGCTGAGGAGTCGAAGGACTCCGGGGAACTCAGGACAGGCCCGCGTGCGGGTACCCGGGCGGCCGGACGCGGCCGCTCAGCGGCTCAGTGGGCGACCACCGGAACCGGCAGCTCGTCCTCGGCGCCCTCACCGGAGGCCACCGGGGTGGCGCTCGGCGTGCCGGCGTTGACGAGGGTCACCACGATCACCGCGGCCAGCACCAGCATGCCGACGGCGAACCAGATCGCGTTGGTGTAACCGTGCACCGCACCCTGCATCTGGACCAGCTGCTGCTGCGACTTGGAGGTCGCGGTGGCGATGTGGTCCTTGATGTACGCCGTCGTCGCGGACGCGGCGATGGTGTTCAGCAGGGCCGTACCGATGGCGCCGCCCACCTGCTGCGAGGTGTTGACCATCGCGGAGGCGACACCGGCGTCCCGGGGCTCGACGCCGAGCGTGGCCAGGGACATGGCCGGCATGAACGCCGTACCCATGCCGAGGCCGAGCAGCAGCATCGCGGGCAGGATCGTCGAGGCGTACGACGAGCCGATCTCCAGCTGGGTCATCAGCAGCATGCCGACCGAGGCGACCAGGAAGCCGGGGCCCATCAGCAGCCGGGCCGGGACCCGGGTCATCAGGCGGGCGCCGATCTGGGTGGAGCCGATCATCATGCCCGCGATCATCGGCAGGAAGGCGAAGCCGGTCTTGATCGGCGAGAAGCCCTGGATGACCTGGAGGTAGTAGGTGAGGAAGAGGAACGTGCCGAACATCGCGATGACCGCGATGCCGAGGGAGAGGTAGATACCGCCGCGGTTGCGGTCGGTGACCACGCGCAGCGGCAGCAGCGGCGCCTTGACCCGGGTCTCGGTGACCACGAAGGCGACCAGCAGCACCACGGAGGCGACGAACAGACCGATGGTGGTGGCGTCGCCCCAGCCGTCGGACTCGGCGCGGGTGAAGCCGTAGACGAGGGAGACCAGGCCCAGGGTGGACAGCAGCACGCCGGGGATGTCCAGCGGGTTGCGGTTGCGGCCGCCCTCCGGCTCCCGGATGACGAAGTACGCGCCGAGCGCGGCGACCACGGCGAACGGGATGTTCACGAAGAACGTCCAGCGCCAGTCCAGGTACTCGGTGAGCACACCGCCGAGGATGAAGCCGACGGCGCCGCCACCACCGGCGATCGCGCCGTAGATGCCGAACGCCTTGGCGCGCTCCTTGGCGTCCGTGAACATCACGGCGAGCAGGGAGAGCGCGGCCGGGGCGAGCATGGCGCCGAAGACGCCCTGGAGGGCACGGGCGCCGAACATCATCGCGCCGCTGGTCGCCGCGCCGCCGAGCGCGGAGGCGGCGGCGAAGCCGGTCAGGCCTATGACGAAGGCCCGCTTGCGGCCCCACAGGTCGGCGATACGGCCGCCGAAGAGGAGCAGACCGCCGAAGGCGAGGGCGTAGGCCGTGACGACCCACTGCCGGTTGCCGTCGGAGATGCCCAGGTCGGTCTGGGCCGAGGGCAGTGCGATGTTCACGATGGTGGCGTCGAGGACGACCATCAGCTGGGCGAGCGCGATGAACACCAGCGCTTTCCAGCGGTTGGCGTCACCGGACGGTGCCGGTGCGCCGGGAGCCTTGGCGGCTGTTTCAGACATGGGGGTACCCACTTCGTGACTTCGTGATTGCGTGACGGAAATCAGTGCTGCGTTACGTGCGGTTGTCGGTGCTGCGTTACGTGCGGTTGTCGGTGCTGCGTTACGTGCGGTCGCCGTTCGTGACGGAACGCGCGGCGGAACAGGGATCGCGGAACGGATCGCCGAGCTGATCTCGGTATGGACCGCTGAGCGGATCGCGGGACGGAAAACGGATCGCGGGACGGAAAAAGGGATCGGTGGAGCGCGGAAGGCGGTCGGTGTGAAGCGGGGGCGCGCCTCATGAAGGACCGGCGCTCGGTCCGGAACTGATCGGCCCCCGTGGGACGGTGCGGTCGCTCTCGGTCGTTCAGGCCTGGCGGAGGTCCTCCATGGTCACGGCCGTGCCCGGCAGGGCGGAGCGGGCCGGGGCCCGCAGTCCGTCCAGGAACAGCTGCAGATGACGGTGGACGAAGCGGTCGCCGACCAGACAGTCGGTGCCGAAGGGAGGCCGGCTGAGCTGAGCCACGGCGATCATCACGTCGCCGACCCCCACGTCCGCACGGAGCTGCCCGGCCGCCTTGGCGCGGTCCATGAGCTGCGCGATGAGCTGCTCACACCGTTGACGCGCCGCTTCCAGGTCGGGGTGGTTCTTGTCGAAGGAGCTGGAGACCATCGGGCACAGCGCGCTGACCCGCTCGTCGGCGGAGGCGTGCACGAACCGCTCCATCGCCCCGAACGCGTCCCCCGTCTCCGCGAGCGCGAGCTCGGCCGCCTCCGACGTCCGGTCCATGACGGAGCAGACGACCTCGCGGACGAGCGCGTCACGGTCGGGGAAGTTGCGGTACACCGTGGCGTTGCCGACCCCGGCCCGGCGGGCGATCTCGTCGAGCGGCACGTCGGGGCCGTACTCGGTGAACATCTCGCGGGCGGCGCCGACGATCCGCTCCCGGTTGCGCAGGGCGTCGGCGCGCGGCCGGGGCGCCTTGCGCACGGCGGGGGTGGCGGTCGCGGTCGGCACGGCGCTCTCCTGGTCTGGTCGGTCGGGGTGTTGCTCCGGACTTCCGCGATCCGGGGATCCGTTCCCCGTTTCGCGCGGACACAGGTCTAAACGGGGAACCGGTCCCCGGTTATTTCCACACCCCCTCCTCATTTCATGTGACCCGCATCACACCTCTCGTCCGGGGAATTCCCACGATCGGCTCCTCCAGCGCGCGCCCTCCGACCCTGGGACACAGGGTGATCGAAAGGGTGCAGTCGGAAACCGGCGGCTGCCGTGGCGCGAAAGGTCCGTGCATGCAGCCGCAGCCCCGCCGTTCGATACCCACGCGCCGCGACACCTCCCGCGCCTCGCACAACCCGCGGACCCCGCGCACGCCCCGCACCCACGGCACACCGCGCACCCCTCCGGGCCGCGCGATACGCCACCGCCGTGCGGCCTCCCTCGCCGCCGTGACCGTGCTGATCCTCGCGGTCGGCACCTCGGCGGGCTCCGGGCACCTCACGGCGGCCCCCACACCGGCCGGCGCCGGCCCGATCGCGCTGGCCCGCTCCTCCGTCTACGGCCCCTGTCTGATCAGCGGCGCCCACGAGATCCAGATGACCGAGGGCATACCCACCCCGGGCGGCTACTCCCGTTCCACCGGCACCGTGCACGCCCTGACCCTGATGGTCGACTTCTCCGACGCGCCCGGCCAGGGCAGCGCGCTCGACCGGTACCACGAGTTCTTCCCGCAGACCCAGAACTGGTTCCGCAACGCCTCCTACGGCAAGCTCGACTACCAGCCCGCGGCCCCCGTCGACCACTGGCTGCGGATGCCCAAGCCGTTCGCGGACTACGGGATAGAGCGCGGCGCCCCCTTCGACCCCGGCTACCGGCAGCTGGTCCAGGACATCGTGGCCGCCGCCGACCCGGAGGTGGACTTCCGGTCGTACGACCTGCTGAACGTGCTGATCACCCCGAACGCCGGCCCCTCCGCCCTGGACACCGTGCTCTCGGTGACCTTCGCCGGCAACGCGGACGCCCCCGTCGCCGACGGAGTCCCGGTCGCCAACGCCTCCTTCGTCTACTCCCGGCAGGACGACGGCTCCGGCTCATACCAGCAGACCGGCTACCGGGTCCTCCCGCACGAGAACGGCCACGTCTTCGGCCTGCCCGACCTCTACACCCAGGAAGGCGGCGGCGCGGTCGGCCACTGGGACATCATGAGCGAGGACTGGGGGGCCGACAACGACCTCCTCGCCTGGCACAAATGGAAGCTGGGCTGGCTCGACGCCGACCAGGTCAGCTGCGCATCCGCCCACGGCAGCAGCGACTACACGCTGACCCCGCTCGCCCGGGCCGGCGGCCACAAACTGGTCTTCGTCCCCATCGACGCCCGCACCGGCTACGCCCTCGAGGTCCGCACCAAGGGCGGCAACGACGAGGAGGTCTGCCGCCCCGGCGTCCTCATCTACAAGGTCGACGCGAACATCGACACCGGCCGCGGACCGATCAAGGTGTACGACGCCCACGGCAACACCGGCGGCTGCACCCGCAGCCCCAACGTCCAGGCGGAACTCTCCGACGCCCCGTTCGGCCCCGGCGAGAGCTTCAAGGACCCCAAGCACGGCATCGAGGTACGGGTGAGCGAGGTGGACCCGGAGGGCAACTACCGGGTCCAGGTGACCCGGCGCTGACCGGGCCGGCCGGGGTCCGCGGGGCGGGTGCCGAAGCCCACGGGGACCGAAGGCCCGCGCTCGATCGCGACCTGACCACCACCTCCCGCTTCACCCACGCCTCCCCTCACCTGCCCCGGCAACACGACCGACCCGCACTTCCGGCGCCCCTACGGCCAACCCCGGCCGACGCGCATCCGCTACCCTGTCCTTGGTCGGACACCGCCACGCTGTGGGGTCCGCCCCGCCTTCGTAGCTCAGGGGATAGAGCACCGCTCTCCTAAAGCGGGTGTCGGCAGTTCGAATCTGCCCGGGGGCACATGGGCAACGGCCCCGGACCGATCATGGTCCGGGGCCTTTGACATCTACTTTTGACATCAATGGGCGCGGTCAGCCGCGACCAGGGCGCCGCTTTCGCAGTAGCCGGTCCATGTGGCTCATGGCCTCGCGCTGGGTGTCCTGCACCTCGTGCGTGTACACGTCCATGGTGACGCTGATCTGAGAGTGCCCGAGGATCTCCATCACGACTCGGGGCGCGACTCCGGCCGCCGTGAGCAGGTTCGCGAGGTTGCTCAACATTGACCAAGGGCGACCGACGTCGACGACCAGGCCTCCCAGCCCACCGTCCCTGAACTGGGAAGCAGAAGGTCGCCAAGATCTCCGGCAACGCCCAGGGCAAGAAGAAGTCGAGGTCCACCGGTAGATCGCTGGCCAGGACCTCTCATCGCCTCCACGATGAGCGCATGGACCGCTTGCAGCAGAGCACCTGGCAGTACGCAGCGGAGGTACTCCCGCCCGAGGAACTCCCCATGCTCGCTGCCCATGCCCTCGTCGACGGGCATGATTCCCCTGCCTTGCGCGAGCTGGCCGGACTGCCGCGCAGGAGCGACGCGACCGAGATCCGTGAGCTTTATACCCAAGCCCTGCACGAACTCGGCATACCGCTTCCTGCAGATCAGCGCGGCGCGCGAGCTGCTGTGGCGAACTCGTCGTGGCTGGGGCGGCATGCATGACGGCGCGGCGCATCAGCTCCCGATCAGTGCGGACGACAGGGGAATCATGGCCTACCGACTCAGCTTCTTCTGCCGCTCCGGGGAAGAGCGCGGCGACGAGGCACTTGATCACCTACTGGACTGCTTGCTGGAGAGCGGCAACGGTTTGGTAGGCGAGTGGTTGGGGCCGTACGAGGACTCGGTGGCCGCGTTCAGGCTCGGGACTCGCAGCAAGGACAGCGACGGGCCTGTTGCTGACTTGCTGACACTGGAACTGCACGTGGGGGTGGCCGAGATCGCGGAGTCCGTGATCGCTGCATCGCCCAACGACGAGCAAGGTATCTGGGGATGCGACCTGCTGGCCGCCATCACCCTCAGCGGGGACAACCCCGACTGGGCTCTCGTGCACCACATCTGGGCCGCTCTCGTGAGCCTGTGGAAGGCGGTTCCGTGGGATGAATCTTCCGGATTCGAGATCGCCGCTGGGGAAGTACCGCAGCACTGACCCCTGCCGGTACTTCGACCAACGGATCCGATGTCTGCCGTGCCACAACCGTGCCAGAACGAGCGGTGACTCACGGGGAACAGCAGGCGCCAAGCAGCCGCGTGCCCCACATCAGCCAGAGTGCCCTTCTTGCCGGCCGGCCTCGCGTGCCCTTTCAAAGCGACATCACTGCTGTCGTGGGTCGGCAAGGATGGCGGGATGAAGCGAACCGTACGCTTGCCCGCACTGGTATGCATCGGAGCCATCACTCTGTTGTCCGCCTGCACCATGGACGACGACAAGCACTCCGCCCGTCCCTCCGTCACCCCAGGCCCTACGGTCACCACCACCGTCCCGCCCGGCGCGGCATCCCAACTGGCCGATCGCTACCGCCGATCCGGCGGGACGCATGATGTGTACGGGATCAAGATCCAGCGTGCCAGCGGCGACAGCGACGCACCCCTGCTGACCGTGTGGACGCGCGACCCAGATGACAGCGCTGAAAAGCTTGATGAGCTGAAGGGGTCGATCACTGGATTCCTGTTTCGCGACGAGGGGCTCTCGGCGCGACAGGGCTACTTCATGGATGTTTTCGGCCCGGACGGTTCGCTGCAGCACCGGCTCGACGCCCGCCTCTAGATTCCCAGCGCTGACCTGACCGGGCATCGCTCCCGCCCAGATCAGCGGGCATCCGTATACGGCGGCTGGTACCAACAAGCGCGAACGGCAGCGGTCGGCGCCCGACCTCAGCGGACGATCGACCGAGGCACAGGGGCCGTTGATCGGCCTTCTCCGCTCACCTCGGAAACGCGGAACTCTCACCGACGGCGGCAAGAAGCTCGAAGGGGAGCTCTCGGTCCCCCTGGCCGATGGTGAGGCCGAGCCAGCGGCCGGCAGTCGGTACCCGCCAAACCTGCATGTCCACGGCGACGTTGCACAGGTAGCTGAACGGCTCGGGCGCCTCGTTGCCGGGGTAGTCCGGGTCGTCAAGCCCGAGATAGGGCCACAGGTCGACAACCTCTGGGGCACCCCAGCGTCCGGTGAGAACGACAGCCAGCGCGGCAAGGTCGGCAGCCAGCGCCCCTTCGGCCGCGTCGACGATCTCGGTGCTCCGGTCTTCCCAGAAGTCCCGGCTCTCACGGAGCACCGCCAGGTGGAAGCCGGGCCCGCCCCACTGCCCGTTCGCGTCCGGTCGGCCCTCCTCGTCAGGGAAGGGCCGAAGGATCAAGCCGTCGACGATCGACAACTGGTCGTCGGCATGGTCCGCGGCGGACGGGTTCTGAGGAGGCATGGCCGAAGCGTAGCTTCGCGGTCCAGCCGCTACGGCCGGACCGTCGGGGCGGCTCGACCCACCCCACAAATGTCGATGAGGCCACAGCTCAAAACGTGTCAGCCGTCAGCCGTCCGCCGTCGAGGCCACAGCCACTGCGAAGAAGGGTCCTGTCGGGGGGCGGCGCACGCCAGTCCCCACGGCTTCAGCCCTGGTGGGTAGCGCGGCGGGCGCCTCAGGGGGCCGAGTCCTCCACCTCCGGGCTCAGGGCGTAGGCGTGCGTCGGGGAGGTGCTGGATGCCGGATGGTCCGAGGAGGTGGGCTTGCCGGATGCGTTCAGCCCGATCGCCGTGTTGAAGGTGCTGACCTGGGCGCACGTGTCGTTGTCGTCGCCAAGCTTCATATTGGCGCCGTCGAGGGCGGCCTGGGTGTCGACGGATGCCGGGGCGGTCTTGCCGCCGGGGAAGCTGGTACCGCTGGGCCAGTCGGTACCGATGACCAGCACGATCCCGGTGCCGGATCCCTGCTTGAGCACCGGCGCCGGCAGGCCGAGCGCCTTGGCAACGGCCCGGGCCTGCGGCATTTGGCCGGCCGGATAGGCCAACGACGTGGTGGTGGCCGGGGTCCCGTTGGCAGCGGCGGTCTGCTTGCTGAAGCCCCGGCGGAGGAGTTCTTGGCTGATCGTCCCGGCTCGGCCTCGGACGGTCGTGCCGTTCTGCACCTGTACGGCGATCACGGATGTCGCAACGGCCTTGGCGGTGGGAGCGGCGGACGGCGACGCCGGACGGGCCGCGGCCGTGAGCGACTGGTCGTTCGCGATGCTCCTGAACATGTCCTTCGCGCCCGGATTGGTGACCAGTGTCTGCCAGACTCCGTTCACCTTGAGGTCGTGCGTCTGCATGGTGGCGAAGGCGACGCGGCTCGCGGGGACCTTGTCGAGGTCACCGGCCAGGCCGACGAGCTTGGTGGCGGAGTTCAGCGAGTTGTCGACGGTCAGCGACTGGGTGGCGGCGTTGGCGATGGCCCACATTTTGGTGGGGCTGCTCAGAGTGCCCTTGGTCTTCAGTTGGTTGAGCAGGGAACTGAGGAAGATGTGCTGCGCGGCGGTCCGGCCTCGGCTGTCGCTGGAGTCCCCGAAGCCGTGCCGGGTACGAACGAACTCCAGTGCCGCCCGGCCCTCCAGTACGTGCGAGCCCTCCTTCAACTTCAGGTGGCTGTAGGGGTCGTACACGTCGTGGTTGACGCAGATCGGGACCCCGCCCACCGCGTGGGACATCGAGACCACTCCGGAGAAGTCGACCATCATGAAGTGGTCGATGGGGATCCCGGTGAGTTCGTGCACGGCGACGACACTGCAGCCCGGCCCGCCCTCCAGGGCCGAGTTGATCATCTGGTTGGACTGCGGGCCCATGCTGGGGTGGTTCGCGGCGTGGCAGCCGCTCCAACTGCTCCGCAGGTCGCGAGGGATGCTCAGCACGGTGGCGTTCGACCGGTCGGCCGATATGTGCACCACCATCTCCACGTCTGCCCGGGCGCCGCTGGCTTCCCCGCAGGCGCCGCCGAGCTTGCAGTCCGAGGCGTTCGCGCGGGCGTCCGAACCGATGACGAGGATGTTGATCGGGCTGCGTCCGAACGCGTCCGGTGTCTCGTGTCCCGCACCGTCCTTGCCGTTGGCGGAGAGGTCATCGGACTTGATGGCGCTGGTCAGCTTCCAGTAGGCGTATGCCGCCGTGCCGATACCGAGCAACAGCACGAAGCCCATCGCCAACCCGACGATCCTCAGGGTCCGCCTTCCGCCCGACTTCCTCCGGCCCTTGCGCAGGGCGGCCCGGCCGCCGGCTACCGGCAGCGCGGGATCCGACCCGTCCGCCCCGCTCCGACGGGCTCCGTGCCTCCGCGATCCTCTGGAGGGCTTCGTCATGGGCACTTCCTCGCACGTCGGGCCGGTGAATCATGGAACGATCGGGGAGTACGACAATCCAAACCCGCGTTCGGTTGCATCCCCAACGACCCCGGAGCCCGGGCCTGTTCGCCTTGGCCCGACTGCCCGGATCGGACGTGCGCTCCTTGCGGACGGGCGCGCCCTGAGAAGCCGTCCGCTTACCGATCAGCGGGCTTGTCCCTCAGCTCCCTGAGCAGGGGGCGTGGGATCGCCTGGCCGTCGCAGGTCACTGCCCCGTGAGGCCCAACCGTTCGACGCCGAAAGGTGAGAACGTCATGGGGCCGGCCCATCCCTGTTGGATGTGGGCTATCCGGGAGGGAAGTGGGGTGACCGGGTACACGTGCCTGCCCCGCGCCCAGTTGGTCAGCAGCCCGACTGTCGTGTCGGCCGCCGAGACCACCATGGTGACCCTCCCCCCGCCCTTGCCCCAGGTGTTCCACAGCGCCCAGCCCTCGGCACGGGCCTCGACGCCGAGGCGCGCACACGCCTCCTCGTAGGTCTCCTCCATGCCTGATGGCAGGGAAGTCGGGCGGAGCACCATCACGCCGGCCCACCGCACCGTGGGCCGGTCCTCCTCGGGCAGACAGCCGTCACCGGGGAAGTGGGGTGCCGTATCTCGCGAGCAAGTGCGTTGACGGCTCGCTGTAGCGGCGTGGCATCGTCCGGGCCTGCGTATGGTCTGGGCCGGGTACGAGGTTCGATGAAGACGCGAGATGAAGACGCGATCTGCGCTGGGAGCAGGGGACGGTGAGCAAGAGACGCTTCGTTGCCAGAGGTGTGCCGGGCGGGTACCGAATCTGGGACAACCGAGGTCGCCGATGGTGGGGCGATCTCTACGAGTTGTGTCCTGACGATCTCCTGGCCGAGCTGAACGGTCAGGCGGATCAAGCGCGGATCACCGCACTGATGAGGCGTTGCCGAGCGCAGAAGCGGTAGACGGGGCCGCGCCCAGCCTGTTCGAGCAGGTCAGCGCCCTGCCCGGCCACAAATAGCCGTTGCTCGGTCAGAGAAGGTCCCGCCAGAAGGGAGCCGTCGCTCGCGGGCTCCAGTTCTCGTCAACCTGGCCTCGCGCCTCGTCAAACTCCCGGTGCATGTAGTCGACCAGGTCCGACCCGTAGTAGATGATGTCGGTCTGCCACATCGAGAGCACCGGGTGCCCGAAGCTTCCCTGACCGGCGGGCAGGTACCGGTGGGCATACACGGGCACCAGCACCGGCACCGCCGACAGATGATGCCGCGCCGCATCGAGCGCGGCGGCCTCGTCGACCGGGCGCTCACCCCAACCCTCGTACCAGAACCCGTTGTGCTCGACGTCGAGGAGGACACCCTCAACCGGCCAGTCAAGCTGCCGGCGCAAGCTGTCCAGATCACCGCCGCGCCATTCCGGCCAGGGCCTGGACCAGGTCTGTCCGTCCTCGGGAGGCACGTTGACCGGAAGGCCGGCCGCAAGGAACGCTCGGTGATCGTCCGCGAACTCGAAGCCGTACTCGCCTTCGATGCGGTCGAACTCGACGTCCGTCAGCCCCGGCTCGAACTCGTAGAGGCCCGTCTCTGCCAGGCGACGTGCGGCCTCCGCGCCCAGGCGTACTCCCTCAAAGCTGATCACCACCGCACGGTAGAGCCGACCGGAACCCGTGGTCATCCGAGTTCCGCTCGCTCCGGCCCCGCACATGAGCTTTCAGGTGGTCTTCATCGCCGGCAGAGGAAGGCGGCCTCGATGCAGGGGCGGCATCCGTAGGGCGGCCCCGATGACGTCGGCGACATGGACTACGCGTCGTGATCCGTTGCTTCCCAGTGGCACGCCTCCCCCCGCCCGCCGATCGTCAGTAGCGGTGACCAGGCCAGTGCGGGTCCGTGTAGCGGTCCTCGCCCGTGAGTCCGAGCAGTCGTATCCGGTGCTGGAGTTCCGCCGGAGCGCCCGACTCACGGAGCCGTACCGTAGCGGGGCCGAGGAGCCAGGCGACCAGTTCGATGCGCGTCTCCTCCTCGTCGCGCTCGTACCAGTCGACGTACCACGGGAGACAGTCTCCCAGGAGTTCGTACTCCCATTCCGCGGCCGCCTCGGCGAGACGTCGGTCGCTGAGGTGCCCGGTCTCCTTCTCCCAGTCGGCAAGCCAGGGGCCGACCGTTCCGGACGCCTCGGCACACATCGCGAAGACCTGGTGCGCCGGCACGGACGCCTCCGGATCGGTGAGGCTCTGTACCCACCAGGCATGCAGGAACTCCCGTACCGGATCGGCGTGCTCGTCAGGCCACTGCTGCCAGCGGGCGCGGGCGAAGGAGTAGCCGGCCTCTTCCATTCCGAACAGGGGCTCCACGCGACCGGCGACCAGGGCAGTGGCGAACTGCGGCAGGATGCGGCGCAGCACGGCCGAGTGGTCGAGCCAGTCGATCGCCTGCCAGGTCCGGCGCAGGAGGTCTGGCTCCAGTTCCATGTCCGGTGTCTTCAGGAGGGACAGCTCCTCCGAACTGCCCCAATGACACTCGCAGTTACGTTCGTCCGGATGGGCGGTCATGCCGCTGAAGGTGGCGGAGAGGGTGTCCAGGGCGGCGCTGAGACGGCGGCGTGCGGGATGGTCGGCGGTACGCATGATGTGCCCGGCCTTCGAGGACTCCGTACGGCTTCCGCCGACCGAAGAGCGACACCTTACCCGGTGAGGCGGGGCCTTGCGCTGGCCGTCGCTGGGACGGGGACGGGGCAGAGTGGTGGGGGCGGGCGGGTCATCCGCGTCACTCATCGGCTGTCAGAGCCGGGCGCTACCGTGAGGTCCCGTCGGTCGGCAACGAAGGGAACGGGCTGGGGCATGGGTGCCAGTGGGTGGGACTACGTCACTTCCTACAGAGGAAGTGTCGAGGCGACGCTTGAGGCCTTGCACGACGAGGTCTTCCAGGAGTTGTACGGCGACGGCGACGAGTACGAGAGCCGTGAGGAGCTCTACGCCGATGAGGAGTTCATGGGCGAGGAGGGCACCCATTCGATTCTGGACATGCGGCGCGTGGTCGAGACGACCAAGCCTCCTCGGGAGCGGGAGGCGGACTACTTCACGGTCCGTCCGCTGTCCACCGCCCGGCTCGTGCACCACTTCGGCACGGAGCGTCCGACCGCGCAGCAGTACGAGGACGTGATGGCTCGGGCGAACGAGGCCATGCGTCATAGACGGCCCGTGGACGAGGACACGACTCTGCTCGGTGAACACGAGGTGCGCTGGACCGGTGTCTACGTGATCCTTTACACCGATGGCCGACCTACCCATGTCGGCTTCTTCGGATCTTCCGGGGACTGAACCGCACCACCGCCCAGCGCCCGCGCCCACCCCACCCCTTCGGGGCCGGCCGGCGCCTACGCGGAGAGTTGACACGTCTCGGGCGACTTCAGACGCCGGCCCCCGGCCCCCCGGCCTCCCGGCCCGATCGTGGTCCAGGGGCTTTTGACGTGTGGCCCATGGCCTCGTGCGTCTTGCTTTTCGGCTCGGTCGGCGTCGTACGGTCCCGTTGAAGGCTCCCGGGGGCCACCGTCACAGTTGGACGGCGTGCACCCCGGCATCGGCCGGGCCGGGGGTGGTGCGCGGTCGGCGCTGGCAGGTCACTGCTTGGCCATCGACGAAGCCCAGTCGTCGGTTGGGTCCCGGACGAGTCTCCGGGCCGCCCCCGGACAGACCAGGGATGCAACCATTCCTTTCGGAGCTGGAACCCCCGGAAGCCGACCGCGCGAGGGAGAACATAGCCGCGGGCACTGACAACGGACCCGATCCTGCTGCCCATGCCCATGCCCATCGCCGCGGCTTCGCGGGCTCAGGGGTACGGGCGCCGGAGCCGAGGCGTATGGTCCGGGGATGCCTCCCGAAGCCGTACCGACCTGTCCCCAGTGCGGTGGCCCGTTGAAGGCCGGCGCGATGGCGCTCTGTCATCGTGAGGAGGACGACCGCCGCACCTGCCGTGTGGTCTGGGGTTGCTCCAACCGGCACGTCTGGTGGAAGTGGGCCGACCGTCCCACCGCCGAGCTGGAAATCTGCCCCTACCCGGATCTGATGGACGGCTGACATCGACGGCGCGGTACGGAGGCGGGCACCGGCGTCTCTGTCCGACCGCCGCCGAACCGGTCGCCGACAGCAGCCGGAGTGGCTTCGGACCGGACCCCTGCCGAGGTTTCGGGGAGGGGTGGGTTGTCGTTCTCAGCTCGCGCTTGTCCATGCATCCGGGCGGGGCACCAGCACCGCGGAGACCACCGCACGGGACGAGGCCATGACATCGCCCACGAATCGCAGGCGTCCGATGCCGAGTCGGCGGAGTGCCGGGCCGTGGTCGGCGGCGACGAGGAGACAGGCCGCGAGCAGAAGAAGTCGCCACAGGGTCATCACCGGGCGGCGCACGGGCTGGGGCAGCTCCCCCAGGGAGGCGTGCAGCCGCTCGCAGTGGAACGGCACGTGACGTTCCTCGTCGGACAGGATCCGCCCCGCCACCTCCGAGGTGAGCGCATCGCCGGCGCCATCACGCAGCGCCCGGTAGTAACGCAGTGCCACCACTTCCGCGATCATCAGCACCAGCAACTCCATGCGCAGGCCCATCAGACGCCGTAGCCGTACGAAGGCCGTGTCGCTCCAGTGCCCGGTCAACGTGGGTATGCCCCCCGCGGCGAGCAGACGCGCAAGCAGACGGGCGTGGTTCTGTTCCTCGGCGACGAAGAGCCGGACCGCCCGCCCGTAGTCGGCGTCGCCGGCCTCGTCCGCCTTGCCGACGAGGTTGGCGCCGTCACCGTCCTCGCCGACCTGGAAGCGCTGGATGCCGGCCCACACCGCCGGATGCAGCGTCGCGTTCCGCCCCCAGTCCGGATCACCCTGGGCACGCCTGCGCTCGCGCTCCTCCTCGAACCGCCTTGTCCACTTGGCGAAGCCGTCCGTATGCACCCGGTCTCCCCTCTCCGGAACACGGCCACCGTGCCCTGGAGAGGGACGACGCAGGCGGACACCGAACCGTTCCACGGCTGCCGGACGCCCACAGCTCACGGATTCACGTGCGCGGGCCGGGCAGGAGGCCCCGCCGGTCCCTCGTGAACGGCCGCTCCCCAGTCAGGACATCAGCCGCTGCGGCCCGGCCCCCGGCGGGGCTCCCCGGCTACGGAATCGCCCGGCAGCCGGCCCAGAGGGTGGCGAGACGCGGCGGGATCTGCCGGATCGCGGCGCAGCCGCGCGGGTCGCGGGGCAGGCCGTCGCTGGCGATCAGGGTCCAGGAGCCGTTGCCGGCACGGGTGAAGTACTTCATCGCGGCGCCCTCGTCCTGGCCGGCGACCTGCTCGGCCTCGGTGGCGCCGGCGGTGGGCACGAACATGGCCGCCGCATAGGTGGTCCCGTCGCAGTCGCCGTAGAAGAAGGTGCTGGTCCGGGGCCGGATGTGCACGAGCTGGGGTCGGCTCTGGCGGCCGTAGGCCGCGGTCACCTCGGCCTTCACGGCGGGCGACACGGTGAGTGACCGGCAGCCGGCGGCCGTGGACGTGGCTGGTGCGGGCGACGAGGGCTTCGTGGTGGCGTGCGGCGGGGCGGCGGATGCGGTGGACGTTGTGGGCGTGGCGCTTCCGGTGGTCGGGGAACCGGGCTCCGGCGTACCGGTCGCCGAGTTCGTCGTGACGGACGGGGAGGGGCGGTGGTCGGCCTTCGCCGCACCGCCGGACGTGCAGCCGGTGACTACGGCCATGCCGGCGGCGCAGAGGGCCAGCACGGCGGTGACGGGACGACGGGTGGTGCGGCTGTTGCGTCTCAATGCGAACCTCACTTGTGCCGGCTGCCCGCGAGAGCGGCGCTGTCCTTGGCCGGGAACGGATCCGCAAGGTCGTAAACGGATCCGAAGGATATGGACGCTCGAGGCGGTCGTACGGATGCCCCGGGATCGCCGGAGATCCGGGAAAACGCCGATTCCGGGGTCGATGGCGGATGTCCCCGCCGCGCCGGATGTCCCTGCCACCTGGTCACGGTTCCCGTGGCGGACGTCCGCCTCGCTGCGCGCCGGCGGCCGGGGCCGTGACGAAGGCACTCCCCGGCACGGTGATATCTCGTACGTGTATTCGAGTTCGGGCCAATGACCTGCGGTGACACCGTCGCGTCGGCCGCCGCTCATCCTGGCGAGACCGGCCCGTCCGGCCGGTCGCGTCACCGGTCCGTACCCGACAGCGATGTCACCCGAACGGCTCAATAGGACGTGTCACCCACATGGATCAACATCAAGCTGAGTGGTGTCCCAACCGGGCAATCCGTGAAAGGCGAACCACATGCGCATTCGACGAATCCTCGCCGCCGTCATCGCCGCGGCAGCCCTCGCCGGACTCGGCCTCACCGGCGCCCCCACCGCCTCCGCCGCGAGCCTCACCCCGGGTGAGTGCGAGCAGGGCGGCGGAACGGTCAACTGGGCGAACAACACCTGCAAGGGCGGCATGTACGACGGGCAGATGGTCGACTGAACCCCGCCATGCGCCCCGCAGCCGCGTACTGGGCTGCGGGGCGCTCCCGCGTGAGCGCAACCATGATCGCGCAGGCGCGCCGGGTGCCGGGGGCCATGTGCCGGGGGCCACGACGGGCCGGGCCTCGTACAAGCAGCCCTACCCCGGCCACCACGACCACGACCGGGTCTGTCCACGCTGCGCCGGGCCGCTGATCCACGTCGGTTCCGCGTTCGCGGCGCCCAGGAGGCGGGACACCGCAGCCTGGCGCACCCTCTCCGTGCTGCTGAACGCCGGTGTCCGCTTCCACAAGAGCTGCTGCTGCGACCCCGGTTACCGGCCACGCACCCTCAGCGAGGTGCGCGAGCGGATGGCCTACGCCCGGGCCACCGGCGAACCGTTCGCCCGGGCCCTGGTCCGCCACGAACTGCCCTGAGGGTCGGCCGGCCCGAGGTGGCGGTCGCTCCCACGCCTACCGGCTACCGCCAGCCGCCGGTGAAGTCGCTGGTGAGTTGGGTGTCGCAGATGTTGTAGCCGCCCGACGCGTGTCCGGACTTCGTCGTCCCGTCCACGGTGACGCTGCAGTTGATGTCCCCGGAGCCCTGCAGTTGGGCGTTGAGCGTGTAGTACAGCGCGCCCTTCGTGAAGGGCAGAGTCGCTTCGAACCTGCCGTTCCTGAACTCGCCCTTGCGGGTGTCGCTGTCCGAGCCGTAGTTGATGTCGAGGCCGCCGAGCACTCCGGCCGGCGCGGTCCCCCAGACCTTGAAGACGACGGTCTTCGGGGCCGCGGCCTTCCTGTCGTCGTCCTGGGCGCCGGCCGATGTCCCGTGACCGGCCGCGGTGGCGGTCGTAGCGGCGGACGTGGACGTGGCCTTCGGGGCGGCGCCGCCGGAGCCGTCCGAGCCGTGGTCGCCGACGACCGCGGCGGCGACGCCGATGACGACGGCCACGCCGAGGAGGCCGAGACAGCCGAGACCGACGACCTTTCCCGCGCCGGGTCCCCTGCCCGGCGGCTGCGACTGGACCGGGGGCTGTCCGTAGGGCTGCTGCCGGCCCGCCCATCCGGCGTGCGGATGCTCGTGGTTGTTCATGTGTCCCCCTCAGATGTCTGCCGCCGTAAGCAAGATGTGTGACATGTGAAGAAGACGTGCGGTTGCCGCTTACCTGGTGGTTCACCCCAACGTGGTACGTCCCCGCCGAGGGCGCGTCCGGCTAGGGGCGGAGGATCGCCCCGTCCTCCGTGATGCGGGCGGCGTGCGGGCCGAAGTCGTCGTCCGACATGGTGGAGACGAGGTCGATCGCCTCGCCGCCCGGCTCCGGGGTGCCGGGCGGGACGATCCGGGTCGGGCGCAGGCGGCCGGAGACGTAGGTGCCGTCGGGGCGGAGCGTGAGTTGCAGGACGCCGCTGGTGGAGAGGGTGCCGCCGAGGCCGAGCACCTTGTATCCCGAGAAGTTCCCCAGGCTGTAGGCGATCAGCCGGCCCTTGTAGAACTCCATTCCCCGCATCACGTGCGGGCCGCTGCCCACCACGAGGTCGGCGCCGGCGTCGATCACGGCACGGCTGAAGCGGTAGCTGTCGCCGCGGTCCTCGCCGAGGAAGTACTCGGTGCCGGGCTCCACGTGGGTACGGTCCGAGCCCTCCGCGCCGGCGTGCATCATGACGATCACCACGTCCGCCATCGCCGCGGCGCGGGCGGTGAGCCGCTTCGCCGCGGGGATGTCCGTGAGGTCGTTCGCGCCCCGGTCGGGCGCGAAACCGATCAGCGCGACCCGGATGCCGTGGAGCCGCTGGACGGTGATCTCGCCGAGGCGGCCGATGTACGGCAGGTGCGCGGAGCGCAGGGCGGCGAACGTCTGGCGCCGCCCCTCCGCCCCGAAGTCGTCGACATGGTTGTTCGCCGTGTTCAGGACCGTGAATCCGGCCTGCTTGAACAGGCCTGCGTAGGACGGCGGGGCGTGGAACGCGAAGCAGTTCGGGCTGTCGCCGTCGTCGCACTTGCCTTCACCGCCGGTGGTGAGGGTGCCCTCCAGGTTCCCGAGCACCACGTCACCGGTGAGGAGGTCCTCGACCGGGTCGAAGAACGTGGCACCGTCGTCCGGCGGCAGGTCGTCCGGCAGTGTGCCCATCACGATGTCTCCCACGGCGGCGATCCGCAGGTCGCCCATGGAGTGTGGGGGGCCCGGCACACCGGGCGGCGTGGTGCCGGTCGGCCGCGGGGCGGCTGAGGCGGAGCGCGGGGCGGTCGAGGCCGGGGCGGAACGTGGGGCGGCCGAGGCCGGGTGCGGGGCGGTGGGGGCCGGGCGGGTCGCGGTCTCGTCCTCGGAGCCGGTGCGGAGCCCGAACGCCGCGGTGACCGCGAGGCCGGTGCCGACCAGTCCGACGGCGAACACCCGGTGACGACGGCGCACCCGCCGCTGCGGCTCGCGGTGGCGCGCTCCGACGGATCTGATCATTTGCTCATGCTACGAAGCGGACGCCCTTCCGTCCCGGAGCGTCGTCGGCTGGCGTGTTCCGGCGGCCTGGACGTTCCGCCGCGGAGGCTGGGATTGCAGGGCCCCTCCCTGGCGCTTAGCGTGATGAAACGGATGGTTCGCGGCGCGGACGACGGGGCCGGGCTCCGCGCACGGCGTACCCACGGACAGCCCGCCCGCCCCTGGACCGGGCCCGTCGAGGCGCCGGTCCGGTACCGGCCGCCCGTCACCTCCGCCGGACGCGTCGCCCGTCACCTCCGCCGGACGCTGAGAGACGAGGTCAGTCATGGCGCCAACCATGCGCGCGCTCGTAGCCGGAAGGGTCGGCGAACCGGCCGACGTCCTGCGACTGGAGTCCCGGCCCGTGCCCGCGCCGGGGGCCGGTCAGGCGCTGGTCCGGGTGACCGCGACTCCCGTGCACGCCAGTGATCTGCACGTGCTGCGCGGTCGTTACGGCTTCTCCCCGGAGTTTCCCGTGGTCGGAGGGCACATGGAGTGCGTGGGCCGGGTCGAGGCCCTGGGTCCCGACACCGACGGGCTGAAGATCGGCGAGCGGGTGGTGGCCGTCGCCGTGCCGCCGGTCCCCGGCCCGCCCGTGGTCGGCACCTGGCAGGAGTACCTCGTCACCGACACGCACCGGCTGCTGCCCGTCCCCGACCGGCTGAGCGACTCCAGCGCCTGCCAGCTTGCCGTCAACCCGTTGACCGCGTTGCTCCTGGTGACGCGCGAACTCCACGTGCAGCCGGGTGAGTGGCTGTTGCAGACCGCCGCGGGGTCGACGGTCGGCCGCCTCGTCATCCAGCTGGCCCGGCACCTGGGAATCCCCACGATCAACGTGGTGCGGCGGCGCTCCGCCGTGGCGGAGATCAAGGCCCTCGGCGGTGACGAGGTCATCTGCACTGAGGACGAGGACCTGTCGAGGCGGGTGGCCGAGATCGCCGGTACGGCGGGCGTGCGCAAGGCCACGGACTGTGTCGCGGGTCCCGTGGGCGCGCAGGTGTCCCAGGCCCTGGCTCCGGGAGGCGAGATGGTCGTCTACGGGGCGCTCTCCACCCACCGGCAGACCGATCCGGCGGCGCTGACGATCCCGCTCCAGGCGCGTTCGGTCATCTACGAGGCCAAGACGGTCCGCGGCTTCTGGCTGAACCGGTGGTTCGGCGCCGCCTCGTCCGAGGACGCGCTGCTCGCCCTCTCCGAGGTGCGCAATCTCGTCACCGACGGGGTGTTGAGCATCCCCCGTGGGCGGCCCTTCCCGCTCGAACGGTTCACCGAGGCCGTCGCGTTCGCCGAAGCGCCCGGGCGCGACGCCAAGCCGCTCTTCGTCTTCGAGGACGGCGGCCGGAGCGAGGGAGACGGGTAGGCGGCGGCTGCGGGCGACGGGTGGGACGCGGCCGGCGTGCCTGGTACAAGAGCGGGTGGGCGCCGGTGGGTTGGCGGCGGCCCGGGTGACCCGCGGGGGGCCACGGTGGGTGTGGCGGTGTCCTGGGGAAGAGGGTGGGTACCTGGCCGTTGGGTGCTGAGCCCGGTAGGTCTATCGTCGGAATCATGGGCCAGGACGAGGAGGACGGCCGGTGATGCCGCAGGACGAGGCCGTGATCGGCCGCACGGGGCTGGTTCTCATCGGAACCCGCGGTTCCGACGGTCCCGGTGAGGTGCTGGTGCGGGTTCGCGGCGGCTCCGAGACCTTCCTCGCCTGGTCGGAGGATCCCCTGCCGGTGGGCGCCACGGTCCTCGTGATCGAATCACGCGGATGCCGTGAGGTCGGCGTCATCGAGTGGGTGGATCCATTGGACGCGCTCGGCGACAGTGCCGAGGCCGGCTGAGGAGTACAAGCATGTTCGGATATCGCGTCCCCGCTCCCGACGAGGCGATGTTGATCTCGGGGGGCAGGCGGGGACTGGGGGGCGCGCCGTTCCGAGTGGTGACGGGGCACGGCAAGTTCGTGCTGCCGGTTCTGCGGAAGGTCCGGTTCCTCACACTGTCCATGTGTGAGTCCGAGGTCACCGAGACCTGCGTGACCAGACAGGGCATCGCGTTGCACGTGCGCGCGGTCATCGCCTTCAAGGTCGGCAACGACCACGAGAGCATCATCAACGCGGGCCAGCGTTTCCTTTCCGACCAGGAGCAGATGTCCGTGCTCACCGGCCGGATCTTCGCGGGCCACCTGCGGGCCATCATCGGCTCCATGACGGTCGAGGAGATCGTCACCGAGCGGCAGAAGCTCGCCGCGGAGGTCCTGGACACCTCGAAGACGGAGATGGCGAAGATCGGCCTGATCGTCGACTCGCTCCAGATCCAGTCCATCGACGACGGCGACACCGGCTACATCGACGCGATGTCCGCCCCGCACAAGGCGGCCATCCAGCGGCAGGCGCAGATCGCCCAGGCACAGGCCACCCAGGCCTCGGTCGAGGCGGAGCAGGTCGCGGCCCGCAACCAGGCCGAGTACGCCCGGCAGACCGCGATCGTCAAGGCGGAGTACTCGGCCGAGGTGGACCGCGCCCAGGCGCAGGCCGCGCAGGCCGGACCGCTGGCCCAGGCGCACGCCCAGCAGGAGGTGCTCGCCGCCCAGACGGAGCTGGCCCTGCGCCAGGCCAAGCTGCGCCAGCAGCAGCTGGTCGCCGAGGTCGTGAGGCCCGCCGAGGCCGAGGCCGAGCGGGTCAGGATCCTCGCGGCCGCCGAGGCGCAGCGGATGAAGATCCAGGCCGAGGCGGCCGCGTCGTACGACCGGGTCGCGCTCGACCGGATGCTGATCGACCAGCTTCCGCAGATCGTCAAGGAGGCCGCCGGCGGCCTCGCGGGCGCCAACGTGAACGTGCTCAACGGCGCGGACGGTCTCGGCGAGATCGCCGCCGGCCTGGTGTCCCAGGGCCTGACGATCCTCGACTCGGTCCGGCAGAACCTGGGCGGCCAGGAATCCGACGGCCGCCGGCCGGAGAAGGGTGACGGCGGCGGGAACGGCGGGAGTTCTCTGCTCCAGCTGCCTTCCAGCAAGGGCGGCCGGAAGTCGGACGACGGTCCGGTGGACGTCGACTAGACGCGACACGGGCGCGGGCCGCGAGCCGCTGGGCGCGAGCCGCTGGGCGCGGGCCGCCGGCACGACGCGGGCCGCTGACCGCCGGCACCGCGCGGGTCGCTGGGTACGACACGGGGCCGAGCGGCGTGGCGCACGCCGTCGGCACACCCGGGCAGACGCCCGGCCGGGACATCCGGCCGGGCGTTCTCGCGTGCGGACGACGACCACCGAGGGCACGGCCCGTTCGACGCCATGGCCCCCCGACGCCACTGGTCGCCCGATGCCACGGCGCGCTCGGGTCGGCCGATCCCGTGCAGCGGCGCCCGATCCGGCGCAACGGGCGGCCTTTCCAGCACACGGGCGCTGCGCGGTTTCCCGGTGGTTTTCTTTACCCACTCCTGACGCCCGGCTCCGCATCCGGCGGCTCCCGGCCGGTGTCATCTTCCTTGCCGGATCGTTGTCCGGACCTCGTCGGAGAATGGAGTGATTGCCGATGGACGGCGCCGTCATAGGGGTCGTAATCGCCTTCGTCCTGGGGCTGTTGGTGCTGCGCAGCGGGATGCGGGTCGTCAACCAGGTCGAGCGCGGGGTCGTGTTCCGGTGGGGCAAGGCGCTGCCGTCCTACCGGCACCCGGGGATCACCTTCCTCGTCCCCTTCGCCGACCGGATGCGCAAGGTGAACGTGCAGGTCGTCACGATGCCGGTGCCGACCCAGGAGGGCATCACCAAGGACAACGTGTCGGTGAAGGTCGACGCCGTGGTCTACTTCCGGGTCACCGACCCGATCCGCGCCGCCATCGAGGTGCAGGACTACATCTTCGCGGTCGGGCAGGTCGCCCAGTCCTCGCTGCGGTCCATCATCGGCAAGAGCGACCTCGACGACCTGCTCACCGACCGGGAGCGGCTGCACGAGGGACTCGCCCTGATGATCGACAGCCCGGCCGCCGAGTGGGGCATCCACATCGACCGCGTCGAGATCAAGGACGTACAGCTGCCGGAGTCGCTGAAGCGGTCCATGTCCCGGCAGGCGGAGGCCGAGCGGGAGCGGCGGGCCCGTGTCATCACCGCCGACGGTGAGTTCCAGGCCGCGCAGCAGCTCGCCAACGCCTCCCGGATCATGTCCGATTCGCCCGAGGCGATGCAGCTGCGGCTGCTGCAGACCGTGGTCGAGGTGGCCGCCGAGAAGAACTCCACGCTGGTGATGCCCTTCCCGGTCGAGTTGCTGCGCTACTTCGAGCGCGCGACCAAGCGGCTGGACCAGGAGGTCGAGAAGAACGATCGCGAGAACGGCCGGGAGAACGGCCGGGAGAACGGGCGGGAGCTGGAGGCTCCGGAGGGGCAGGCGGCGCTCAGGGCCGGGATCGAGCAGATCGCGGCCGTGGCCGAGCGGTTCGGGCCGGGTCCGGCGCCGGGGCCGGCGGCCGGGACCGCGGCCGAGGCCGGGGCTGGGAACGGGGCCGAGGCCGGGGCCGGCAACGGCGCCGGGGTCACCGATCCGCGGGGACCGTCGCCGGAACGTCCCGGTCCCGCCGACCGGCCGTAGCCAGCGTCAGCGTCACCGCGAGTGACGCGAGCGCCATCAGGGTCATCGCACTGGCGGGCGAGGCGAGTTGGGCCACCGAGCCCGCCAGTGCGGCGCCCACGCCCTGCATGGTCAGCATCCCCGACGAGTGGAACCCCAGTGCGTGACCGCTGAGTTCGTCGGGTGTCAGGCTCATCAGCCGTTCCTGTTGGACCAGGCTGGCTCCGAAGCCGGCCGAGGCGACGCAGGCGCAGACCACGGCGAGCGCCAGCGGCGGGTGGAGGAAGAAGACCAGGTAGGGCGTGGCCAGGAGCAGCAGCAGAGGGGTCGCCGCACGGGTGCGGAGCGCGGGCGGGAGCAGGCGGCCGACGGTCACGTCACCGGCCAGCATGCCGAGGGCGGCGCAGGCGAACAGGGTGCCGGCGGCTTCGGGGGCGTAGGACACGTACAGCGACTCGCAGCCGACGACCAGGCCGTTGGGCAGCCACAGGCCGAGGTAGGTGAGGCGGCGCGGACGGGACGCCCACAGCAGGGCGTTGGTGCGGCGGGTCTCGGCGACGGAAGGGCGGCCGGCGGCACGGGGCGGGCGGGCGGTCAGGCCGGCGCGGACCACGACGGCGGACGTCAGGTAGAGGGCCGCCGCGAGCAGCAGGCAGGTGCGGGGCGAGACGGCGGCGAGCAGGGCGCCGCCGACCGCGTAGCCGGTGATCTGGACCAGCCCGCTCATCATGTTGAACAGCGAACGCCCGGGCAGGTAGCCGTCCTTGGTGAGGATCTCGTTGAGCAGGCCCCAGCGGACCCCGCCGCCGAGCGAGGCGACGAGGCCGAGCAGCAGGACCGTGGTGAGCAACGCGCCGGACGGGAGACCGGGCAGTGCCATGGCGGCGGTGCCGGCGGCGAAGGCGGCCGAGATCACGGTGAGGGCGGTGCGCGGGGGCAGCCGGTCGGCGCCGGAGAGCAGGAAGGTCGCGCCGAGCACCTGGGCGAGCGAGGGGCCGAACATGCTGAGCGCGGAGAGGAGCGGGGAGCCGGTGGTGCGGTAGACGAGCGTGCCGAGGGCCAGCCCGCCGACGGTGGCGGCGGCGTTCTGGGCGGCGGAGCCGAGAAAGAGGGGCGTGAACTCGGGTGTGCGGAAGAGGGACCGGTAGCTGGTGGGCATGGCCGGAAGTCTCGGGGGTGCTCGCAGCGGCCGTTATTGTTTCGCGCGGACGCGAAAGGTTCTAACAGGTAGTGCGTCTCTCACGAATGCGAGAGGCTCTAACGGCGGGGAGACCCTCTTGGGTTGGTGGCAGCTCAACGCGGACACGCTTGCCCGTAGCCGTTTCCTGCTCTCCCCCTTCGCCGAGACCTTCGCGAGCCTCAGGCTGCTGCACGGCGGTACCGCCGCCCACCCCGGCGAGCGGCGCTGGCTGGACGCGCATCTGCCCGCCTACCGGGCACGGCTCGCCGCCGATCCCGTCACCGCGCTGCTCGTCCGCGCCGGGATCGGCCGCGTCTGGACCGCCGACTTCCTCACCCCCACCCCCCGGGACGGCGAGAGCGCCGAGGCCGGTGTCGCGCGGGTGGGGGCGGCCCGCCCCGACGAGGCCCGCGCGCACCTGCGGACGGCCCTCGGCGGTCCGCTGCCCGCCGCCCTGGACCGCGACGACCTGCCCGGGCGGGCGGCGGAGCTGCTGGCGTTCGTGTGGGAGACGGCCGTACGGCCGTACTGGGAACGGCGGCGGCGGATCCTGGAGGCGGACGTGGTCGCCAGGACCGCGCAGGTGAGCCGCGGCGGCTGGGCCGAGGTACTGGACTCGGTGCGGCCGGGGCGGACCCGGTGGCTCGGTGCCAACCGGCTGCAGGTCAATCTGCACGAGTACCCGCCCCGCGAGATCTCCGGTGCCGACCTCCTGCTCGTCCCGGTGACGCCGAGGACCGGCTGGGTCTCCTGGGAGGAGCCGGACCGTTACGCGCTGGTCTACCCGTGCGCCGGCGCGCTCTCCGACCCCGTGTCGCGGCCGGTCCCGGCGGCGCTCACGGCACTGCTCGGGGGCGCCCGCGCCGGTGTGCTGGTACTGCTGGACGCCCCGCTGAGCACGACCCACCTGACGGCCGTGACCGGGCAGGGGCTGGGCTCGGTCGGGCGGCATCTGCGGGTCCTGCTCGACGCCGGGCTGGTGGAGCGGCGGCGGGCCGGGCGGGCGGTGCTGTACTCGCGGACGGCGGCGGGAGACGTGCTGGTGGAGGCCGGGGCCCGGGACGTCGCCCGGCGGAGTTAGCATCCGCTCATGACGACTTCCGAGAACAACGGGTCCGTGCTCGACTTCGAGATCGGTGCTCTCCAGGGCGGTTCCGCCGACCTGCCGGGCTACGCTGGCCAGGCCGTGCTCATTGTCAACGTGGCCTCCAAGTGCGGCCTGACCCCGCAGTACGGCGGCCTGGAGCGGCTTCAGGAGCGGTACGCGGCGCAGGGCTTCACCGTGCTCGGTGTGCCCTGCAACCAGTTCATGGGGCAGGAGCCCGGCAGCGCCGAGGAGATCGCCGAGTTCTGCTCGGCGACGTACGGCGTGACCTTCCCGCTGACCGAGAAGGTCGAGGTGAACGGGGAGGGCCGGCACCCGCTGTACGACCGTCTGACCCCGTTCGCCGACGGCGAGGGCCACACCGGTGACATCCGCTGGAACTTCGAGAAGTTCCTGGTGGGCCGGGACGGCCAGGTCGTGGCGCGGTTCTCGCCGCAGACCGAGCCGGAGTCGGCGGAGGTCGTGGCGGCGGTGGAGAAGGCCATCGGCTGACCTTCCGGGCTGGGCGGCGGCGGTCACGGGAGTCGGTCCCGTGGCCGCCGTCGCCGTTCCCGCCGGAGCTTGACCTTGCCCCTGGGGCAGGGGCGAGCGTCGGTCGCGCCGGGCCACGGGTGCCCGGTGACGGAGGATGCGGCCGTGGAGGGCACTGTGGACGAGGAACTGCTCACGATCGGCGCGTTCGCGGCTCGGTCCAGGCTCTCGGCTAAGGCGTTGCGCCGGTACGACCGGCTGGGGCTGCTCGCGCCGGCGTACGTCGACGGGGCCACCGGCTACCGGTACTACCAGGCCGGTCAGGTCGAGCGCGCCCGGCTGGTCGCCCTGCTGCGCCGCCTGGACATGCCGCTGGCGCGGGTCGCCGAGGTGGTCGAGGCGGCGGTCGGCGGGGCGGACACCGGCGGCACGGCCACGGGTGACGCGACCGCCGGTGACAAGGCAGCGGGTGACGCGGCCGCCGGGCTGCTGGCCGCCTACTGGTCGGAGGTCGAGCGCCGGGTCGCCGGGCAGCGGACCCTCGCCGCATATCTCCGTGCACGGCTGTCCGGGAGGAGTTCGGAGATGCACGAGACGTTCGCGGTCCAGACGGTGGAGGTGCCCGCGCAGGTGGTGATCACCGAGACGCGGCACACCCTGGCGGACGAACTGCCCGCCTGGATCGGCGCCTCGCTGGGCCGGCTGGAGGCGGCGGCACGCGAGTGCGGGGGTGTGGCCGGGGCGCCGTTCGTCGTGTACTACGCGGAGGTGTCCATGGAGAGCGACGGGCCGGCCGAGGCCTGTGTCCCGGTCGCGGACGAGGCGGCGGCCCGTGCCTGGGTGGAGCGGCACGGGCGGGGACGGGAGACGAAGGTGCGCGTCGAGCCGGCGCGCACGCTGGCGTACACGCGGATCGGCAAGGCGCAGGTGGCGCATCCGCAGATCCTGGCGGCCTTCGAGGCGGTCGAGGGGTGGGTGGCCCGGCAGGGCGCCCCCGGGAACGGCTTCGAGAACAGCCCCGAGAACGGTACGGAGCACGGCTCGAAGGGCGGTCTGGAGTACGACGGCCCCTGCCGGGAGGTCTACTTCGCGGACTGGGACGCGGCGGGCCCGGAGGACCCGGTGTGCGACGTCGCCTTCCCCGTCCGTCAGGTGGCCCGGGCACAAGCCGAGCCCCCTCGGCAAGGACGGCGAGCTGGTCGAGAGGGCTCTTGAGGTGACGCTTGTGCAGTTGTGGTTGTCGTCGTCGGGAGCGTGGCCGATGGGGCGGTCGGGTCAGCGAATGCCCCTACGCCTTGACCGAGGCCACGAACGCGTTCCACGCTCCGGTCGGGAACGCGAGGACCGGGCCCTCCTCGACCTTGGAGTCGCGTACGGCGAGTCCCGCGGTCGTCGGTGACTTGACCTCGACGCACGCCCCGTTCCCTGCGGAATAGGAGGACTTCGTCCACGTCTCCGTGGCGCCCTGAAGCAGTGCCATGTCCACTCCTGTAGCGAGTTGCTGTGGTGCTTGCTGTGGTGTTGCTGTAGTGCGGATCACGCCAACGTTCTGACCTGTTGGCGTGATCGACGCTACTAGCCAACTCCACCGCCTGGAGCACTCGTTCACTCGACCGGGTGGCATATTCCAGAGGATCCTTCCGCTGGAGCGGGGCGCCGGTGTACGATCCGGCGCCCACCGTCCGCGAGACCCCGCGGAGGGCTCAGCGGGCGTACTCCTTGGCCGCGTCGGCGATGAACTGCCGGGATTGCTCGACGTTCAGCGACTGGGCCCGCAGGTGCTCGTACATCACGGCGTACTTCTGCACGTCGTGGGCCTTCTCCAGGTACAGGTCGCTGGTCACGCCCTCCAGGTAGACGACGCTGGAGTCGGCCGCGTCGGCGAACTCCAGGATCGCGTACTGGCCGTTGAGGCCGGGGTGCGCGCCCACTTCGAAGGGCAGCACCTGGACGGTGATGTGCGGCTGCTGGGACATCTCGATCAGGTACTCCAGCTGCTCGCGCATCACCAGCCTGTTGCCGACCAGCCGGCACAGTGCGGCCTGGTCGAGCACGACCCACAGACGGAGCGGGTTGTGTTCGGCGGTGATGCGTTCCTGGCGCCGCATCCGGACCTGGACCCGCTTCTCGATGTCGGCGGCGGAGGTCTCCGGCAACGCCCCCTGCACCAGGGCCTCGGCGTACGCCCGGGTCTGCAACAGCCCGGTGACCAGCTGGGGTTCGTACACCCGCAGCGACTCGGCGTCGGTCTCCAGACCGATGTACACGCTGTAGGGGATGTCCCCGAACGCATGCCACCAGCCCTGTTGCCGCGAGTCCCTGGCCATCTCCATCAGGGACTCGACGACCCGCTGGTCCTCGACCTCGTAGACCCCGCACAGGTCGCGGACATCGCGCTGGCTGATGCTCCGGCGCCCGTTCTCCAGCCGGCTGATCTTCGACTGGGAGACGAGCAGCCGCTCCGCCACCTCTTCCGCCGTCATGCCCTTGAGCTCGCGGAGCCTGCGCAGCTCCTGGCCCAGCCGGCGTCGCCTGACGGTGGGATTGACATTGGACGCCACGGGACGTGCACCTCCGGCTGCCTGCCTGTGAGTACCACTTTGCGTATCTGCTGTTGAGCAGACTGCCACCAAGGTGATTCCTACCGCTGGGAAACCGCGTATATGCAGCGCGTACGCGACAGTTCGGCGACTTCGCCGAAAAAGCCGGGCGGGGGGGGGGGGGGGGCCCCCCCCCGGGGGGCCCCCCCCCCCCCCCCGCCCGGACCGGCGGCTCCCGAACCGGGTCTCAGGGGTGCCGTGTTGCCGGCTGTCCCCGCCGTGGCACTGCGGCTCAGTGCACCACGGCCCGAACCATCGTGCCCGCGCCTCGGCGCGGTTGCATCGGAACACCGCGGGCGGGTTCCGGCGCACCGGACCTGGCGGCAGGTCCGGTCTGGCGCCCGGCCGGGGCGGCCGGGCTGCGGCGGGGCTGGGCGCCCGCGCCGTTCTGCACGTCCATGACGGCGTGGGCCACGAGCCCGCCCATCGGGTCGTGCCGGATCAAGTCCCGCAGCCGGGAACGCGAGGACCGTCCCTCGTTGCCCGGATACAGGTGCTTGCCGAGACCGACCGCGTGGGCCAGGGCGGCGAGCGCCGCGGTCCGCGGGTCCGGTGGTACGCCGGTACGGATCGCCGAATCCAGCCGGGAACGGATGTCCCGGCAGATCTCGTTGTCCGTCGCCTGGTACCGCGTCGTCGGCAGCACCCCGCACATCTGGCCCGCCACGGCATGCACCATGCCGCACCGCTCCAGATGCGAGAGGTACGTCTGGCGAAGTCCCAGACGTGGCCCGCCGATCCAGTGCACAGCCCGCACGGGAGCGCCACGCCTTCGCAGCAACTCCAACGCGCAGTCCAAAGTCGGATCTCCAGTCGGCCGTGGCTGCACCACGGCGATACGATCCCCGTCTGGGGCTATCCGTCCGGCCAGCGCCAGCTCCACTAGCTGTGCTCCGGCCAGACCGAGGTCGAGCGACTGCGGCTGTGCAGTGGTACCCGTCGTCGGGTCCAGTGCCAGCAGCAGAAGCTCCTCCGGAAGTGTTCTGCGGCTCCTGCCCATCCATGCCTCCCCGCGTGGATGAATGACAGGGTGACCCCTCTCACATTGGTCTGTCGAGGGTGCGTGACCGGTTTGTAAGGGAACCGGAAGGTATGTCGTTCTCGTCTACCACAGGGGCTAAGCCCGCACACAGGACACTGGTACATGGTTCGGACAGCGCACGGAGACGTGCGAAGCGTGGAGGAGGCATCGGTGGCGGGCGAGTCCCCCGACAGGTCGAAGCAGCGCGAGTCGTCGGCAGAACCGACGCCGGGAAGTGAAGGAACGGTTCCCGAACCACGCGACCCACGACTGGCGGTGGCCGCCGAGAACGAGAAGGAGGCGGCCGGCGGCGTGGACACCGCGACCCGGGTCTTCTCGGTACGGGACGTGAAGACGGACGGCGACGACACGAAGCTCCGCCAGGCGGTGGCGGCGTGGGTGCGCACGGGTCCGGCGACGGAGGAGACCGGGGCCTCCGGCGAGGAAGCCGAGGCGCAGGGCACCCCGGAGGAGCCCGAGCGGCCCGTGGCGGCCGCGGAGTCCGAGGAGGGCCCCGAGGACGCGAAGGGCCCCCTGGAGACCTCCGGGGCGCCGGAGAACGCCGCCGGCGAGGCGGACGCCGGGCCCGGGCAGGCAGTACCGGACGACGACGACCCCGAAGACGCCCCGAAGGCGGACGTCGGGCCCGAGGACGACTCCGCGGCCGGTTCCGAGGCGTCGGCCGCGTCCGAGGACGCCGGGCCCGAGGACGAGCACCCGGCCGGCGCCGAACTCGAAGACGCCGCGCCCGAGGACGAGCCCGAGGCGACGACCGCGCCCGAGGACGCCCCGAAGGCCGACGCCGAGCCCCGGGACGCCACCCCCGAGGACGAGCCCGAGGCGAGCGCCGAACCCGAGGACGCGGCACCCGAGGACGCCCCTGACGCGGACACCGAACCCGAGGACGCGGCGCCGAAGGCCGACGCCGGACCCGAGGACGCGGCCTCCAAGGCGACCACCGGACCCGAGGACGCGGCACCCGAGCACGCGTCCAAGGCCGACGCCGAACCCCAGGACAACGAACCCCAGGACGCGGCCCCCAAGGCGACCACCGAACCCGGGGACGCGGCACCCGAGCACGCGCCCGAGGCCGACACCGGACCCCAGGACACCGAGCCTGAGGACGCGGCCCCCGAGGCGACCACCGAACCCCAGGACTCCGAGCCCGAGGACGCGGCCCCCGAGGCGACCACCGAGCCCGAGGACGCCGAGCCCCGGGACGCCGAGCCCGAGGACGACGTCGCGTCCGGTGGCGCAGCCGCCGTCGACGGTGATTCCCGTGCGGGCGAAGGCGACACCGGTGCGGGCGAAGGCGACACCGGTGTCGACCAGCCCACCACCATGCTCAAGGCCCCCCGCCCTCCGCAGGTGGACCAGCCCACCACCACGCTCAAGCTCGGCGGCTCCCGGCCCAGCAAGTTCGTCGCCCTCAAGTCGGACTTGAAGCCGGACAGCAAGCCGGGCGCCGAACCCGGGGCGAAGCCCGGTGGCAGGCCGGACGCGGCGCCGGACGCCAGGCCCGGTACCGCCTCGACCACCCGTACCACCGTCATCCCCCAGGTCGGTCCCGAGCGCACCACCCAGGTGCCGCTGCCCCCGAAGCCCCCGCTGGACCTGCTCGCCGAGCTGACCAACACGCCTCCGCCCCCGGAGACCCCGGTCAGGACCGCCGTCCGGCGCGTCAAGATCTGGACGCCGCTGGTCATAGTCCTGCTGATCGTCTTTGCGGTCGTACAGAACTTCCGCCCGCTCCCGGAGCCCACCCTCGACCTCACGGCGAGGTACACCTACGCCTTCGACGGCGACAAGGCGGACATCCCCTGGCCGGCCGACGGCCAGGCCGCCCTGGACGTGCAGGGCATCGGCTCGTTCGGGTCCTCCGGCGACCAGAAGCCCGTGCCGATCGCCAGCGTCGCCAAGGTGATGACCGCGTACATCATCCTGCGCGACCACCCCCTCAAGAGCGGTGCCGCCGGCCCGAAGATAAAGATCGACCAGACGGCCCAGGACCAGTCGAACGCCGGGCAGGAGTCCACCGTCGACGTGACGGCCGGCGACTCGATCACCCAGCGCGAGGCCCTGGAGGGCATCCTCATCGCCTCCGCCAACAACGTGGCCCGCCTGCTGGCCCGTTGGGACGCCGGCTCCGAGAAGGCCTTCGTGGCGAAGATGAACGTCACCGCGAAGAAGCTCGGCATGACGAACACGACGTACACCGACCCCTCCGGTCTCACCGACTCCACCGTCTCCACGGCCGTGGACCAGGTGAAGCTGGCGAAGGCGGCCATGGCGAGCGAGCCCTCGTTCCGCGAGGTCGCCGCGATGATGTCGTACGACGACTACAAGGGCGTCAACCGCGGCAACTGGAACCAGCTGGTCGGTCACAACGACGTCGTCGGCATCAAGACCGGCACCACCACCTCCGCCCTCGGCAACCTGGTCTTCGCCGCGAAGAAGGACGTGAACGGCGAGACCCGCACCATCATCGGCGCGGTGCTCCGGCAGCCGGCCAGCGCCGCCTCCGACAACAGCATCCTCACCGCCGCCCTCAACGGCGGCGACAAGCTGATCCGGGCCGCCCAGGGCGCGCTGAAGTCGGCGACGATCTACAAGAAGGGCGCCGTCGTCGGGTACGTCGACGACGGTCTCGGCGGCCGTACCCCGGTCGTGGCGACCAAGGACGTCACCGCCGTCGGCTGGTCGGGGCTGAAGGTGAAGCTGACCTTCGAGGCCGACGAGGTACCGCACACCGCGAAGGCGGGCACCGAGGTCGGCGCCCTGACCGTGGGTGACGGCTCCGGGTCCGCGGTCCAGGTTCCGGTCGCGCTGCAGAAGGATCTGGCCGAGCCCGGCTTCACGAGCAGGCTGACCCGCATCGGCTGACCCAACCGGCACATTCCGTACCCGCACCCCGCTGATGGCGGCCCACCCAAGGGCCCCGCGGCGGGGTGCGTGCTAGCGTCACGAAACGGGGCAGGTCGTCGGCCGCCGGGACGCGGCCGCGAACTGGACGAGAACCGGCCGGTAACACCGTGGAACGCGGCCGAGAACAGAAGACGGGACACGGGGAGTGCCTTCAGGTGGCCACAGCGGAGCCGACACGCGCCGACGACGCCGATCCGGGCCCGGTATCCGGCCCGCGAATAGCCCTGCCCGGGACCGGGCCGCACGCCGTACAGGACAGCCCCGGCACGCAGCGTAACGGTACGCGGCGCGACGGCGGGCTCCGGGCGCTCCTCGACCTCGACGCGCCCCTGCGCGAGTGGCCGTCGCGCCACCCGGTGCTGGCGGTCACGGCCCTCGCCGGGGTGCTGCACATCATCTGGCTCTTCACGTTCGCGAACAGCGGCGGCGATCTCGCGGCGCAGGACGCCTGGGCCGAGTTCGTCGGCCGGCACCCGGACTCGGCGTACAACCTCGCCTGGTACGGCGGCATGCACCCGGTGTCGTACAGCGTGGTCTCGCCGTACCTGATGTCGGTGCTCGGCGTCCGTACGACGATGATGATCGCCGGCACCGTCTCGGCCGGGCTGCTGACCCTGCTCCTGATCCGCAGCCGTGCGGTGCGCAACCCCCTGTGGGCCTCGCTCGCCGGGGTGCTGGCGCTGATCTGCAACGCGGTGTCGGGGCGGGTCACCTTCGGCCTCGGTACGGCGTTCGCGCTGGCCTCGGTGGGGGCGGTGTTCTGCTGGCCGTACCGCTGGCGCCACAAACGGTGGGCGAAGGCGCTGGTGGCGGCGCCGTTCGCGGCCCTCGCCACCATGTCCTCGCCGGTGGCCGGGCTCTTCGTCGGCCTGGTCGCGGTCGCGCTGTTCCTGCAGAAGCGGCGGCCTGGGGCCTGGGCGCTCGGTCTCGCCCCGGCGGTCGTGGTCGCCGTCTCCGCGTGGCTGTTCCCGTTCTCCGGCACCCAGCCGATGGGCATCGGCTCGGTGATCATGCCCTTGCTGTACGGGCTGCTCTGCCTCTTCCTGGTCCCCGAGGAGTGGAAGACGGTCCGGCTGACGGCGGGCGTGTACAGCCTCGGGGTCGTGCTGGTGTGGCTGGTCAGCTCACAGATCGGCTCGAACATCTCGCGGCTGCCGATGCTGTTCGCGGGGGCCACCCTGATCGCGGCCCTGCCGTACACCGTGCCACGCTCGCGCAAGTACTACGTCACGGTCCTGGCCTTCGTCGGCTTCGTCGGCTGGATCGGTTTCAAGGCGGTCGACGACATAGTCCACACGACCCCGGCCGCGTCCTGGGCCCGGGAGCTGGCCCCTCTCGTCCACCAGTTGCAGCAGGCCGGCGCCGAGAAGGGCCGGGTCGAGGTGGTCCCGGCGCGCTCGCACCGGGAGGCGTCCGCGCTCGCGCCGTACGTCAACCTGGCCCGCGGCTGGAACCGCCAGGCCGACATGGAGCGCAACCCGCTCTTCTACGACGACACCCTGAACTCCGCCAACTACCACGAGTGGCTGCAGCGCTGGGCCGTGCACTTCGTGGTGCTGCCCAAGGGCGACCCGGACGGCGACGGCGGCGAACGCGAGCGGGCGCTGGTCCGGCGCGGGATGCCGTATCTGAAGCAGGTCTGGGGCGACGCGAACTGGCAGCTCTTCCGGGTGACCGATCCGACGCCGCTCGCCGAGCCGGACGCGGTGGTGGACCGCGCCGAGCAGGGCGAGCTGACCATCGAGGTGCGCACGGCCGGGCGGATCCTGATCCGGATCCCGTACTCGCCGTGGCTGAGCATCGTCGACGCGGACGGCAGGAGCCTGAAGCCGCCGCAGGAGACGCAGGCATCCAAGGACCGGACCGAGGGCACGCCGAAGACGTACACCAACGTCAACGGCTGCCTGTCGGAGACGCCGGAGGACGCCAAGGGCGACCGGTGGACGATGCTGCTGGCGCCGAAGGCGGGGACCTACCGGCTGGCGGCGCCGTACCAGCTGCCCCGGGGTACTCCGTGTCCCGACGAGCTGAAGTGAGCTACCTGGTCCCCCTCAGCTCCGCCACGTACCGGTCGGTGCCCGGCACGGTCGGTACGAAGGGGGCCACCAGCTCAACCCGGCCGAGGCCCGACGCGGCGATCTCCTCGTCCAGTCCGGTGAAGTGGGGGTCCCAGCACCGCCTCGGATCCGTCTCCAGGAACCAGAGCAGGGTCAGCCGGGTGTCGACGCCCTCCACCTGCTTCACGTAGGTCATCCGGTCGCCGGGCAGGGGCGTCGGGCGGAACACCGTGACCATGGCCGCCGGTGAGCCCGCGAGCCGCTTGGGCAGGTGGCGGCCGCGCAGCCGTTCCAGGAGTTCGGTCCGCTGCTCGGGCGACTCGCTGTCGACGACCTGGAGCACGAGCCCGGCGTAGGGGTGGTCCAGGGCGTGGAAGTCGCGGGGCCCGGCGGCCCCGTCCCGGTAGACGGTGGCCTCGTGGTCCTGGAACGCCGTGAAGACGTGGGTGCGGTCCTGGTAGACCCGGGCGTCGCGGTTCAGCCGCCGGTTCACGGAGACCGTCCACTTCATGTGTTCGGCGTAGCGGCCGTCGGTGATCCAGTAGGTGGAGAGGTAGCAGCCGGCGGTCACCGGCTGGGCGATCGCCGACTTCTCGGGATAGCGCAGGAGTTGCAGGTCGCGGGTGGCGACCCAGCGGCGGCCCGCGTACATCCAGGGCATGGCCATGGCGCCGGCGTAGTAGTGGTCGTCCTCGTACCAGCGGTTGTACGCGTACTCGTGGCCGGGGTGCGGTTCGACCATGGTGATGAGGGCGTGGCCGGGGCGGACGCCGTACGGGCCGACGGCGGCCAGCTCGGCGTACACCTCGCTGCGCGTGTCCTCGCTCATGCGCCTTCCCTTCCTTCCGCCTGCACTCGCCCATACTCTGACGCTCCGTCAGATAAAGCGCCAGAGCCTGGAGGTCATCGATGTCACTGCTCGTGGGCAAGACGGTCGTCGTCTCGGGGGTCGGCGCCGGGCTCGGGCACCAGGTCGCGGCGGCCGTCGTACGGGACGGCGGGAACGCCGTGCTGGGCGCGCGGACCGGGGCGAACCTCGCCAAGAGCGCGGCGGGGATCGACCCGGAGGGCGACCGGACCGCGTACCTCCCCACCGACATCACCGACGAGGGGCAGTGCGAGGCGCTGGCGGCGCTGGCCCGGGAGCGGTTCGGGTCCGTCGACGCGGTGGTGCACGTGGCGGCCTGGGACTCCTACTTCGGCGGCGTCGAGGACGCGGACTTCGCGACCTGGGCTTCGGTGGTCGACGTGAACCTGCTGGGGACGCTGCGGATGACGCGGGCCTGTCTGCCGGCGCTGAAGGAGGCGGGCGGCGGTTCGGTGGTGTTCGTCGGGACGCAGTCGGCGGTCGCCGCGCCCTCGCAGGTGCGGCAGGCCGCGTACGCCGCGTCGAAGGGGGCGCTGACCAGCGCGATGTACTCGCTGGCACGGGAGCTCGGGCCGTACCGGATCCGGGTCAACACGGTGCTGCCGGGCTGGATGTGGGGTCCGCCGGTGCAGGCCTACGTGCAGTTCACGGCCCACACCGAAGGGGTGCCTGAGGACGAGGTGCTGGGGCGGCTGACGGAGCGGATGGCGCTGCCGGAGCTGGCGACGGACGGGGACGTGGCCGACGCGGCGGTGTTCCTGGCGTCGGACCGGGCGCGGGCCATCACGGGGCAGTCGTTGCTGGTCAACGCGGGGGAGCTGATGCGCTGAGGCACCCGTTCCGGGCGCCGCGACCAGTTGATTTTGTTCATGGACGTGAATCAAGGTCAGCAAGGCGAACGATTTTACTTCCCCTTGACCTTACGCCCGCTTGTCGTGCCCATGCGACCGAACCCACGATGAGCGGGCACTTCGCGGCCTTCCCCGTCCCCACTCCGCTTATGCGAAGTGCCAGCCAGCTGAGCGGAGTTCAGAAGGCGGACCCTGGAAGGGGGGCACATGAACGGGCTCGACTGGGCCGTGCTCATCGGCTACTTCGGCGTGATGGTGGCGATCGGCGTCTGGTCGCACAAGCGCGTGGACAACGTGAGCGACTTCTTCACGGCCGGCGGAAAGATGCCCTGGTGGCTCTCCGGCATCTCGCACCACATGTCGGGCTACAGCGCGGTGATGTTCACCGGGTACGCCGGCATCGCCTACACCTACGGCGTGACGTCGTTCGTCACCTGGTCCTTCCCGATCGCGCTCGGTATCGCGATCGGTTCGAAACTCTTCGCCCCGCGCATCAACCGGCTCCGCTCCCGCCTCCACGTGGCCTCCCCGCTGGAGTACCTGAAGAACCGGTACAACCTGACCACGCAGCAGGCGCTGGCCTGGTCCGGCATGCTGCTGAAGATCGTGGACGTGGCCGCCAAGTGGGCGGCGATCGCCACCCTGTTGTCGGTGTTCACGGGCGTCTCCCTCAACCAGGGCATCCTCATCACCGGCGCGATCACCGCGGTCTACTGCACGATCGGCGGCCTGTGGGCGGACGCGCTGACCGAACTGGGCCAGTTCGTCATCCAGTTGCTGGCCGGCATCTCGATGTTCGTCGCCGTCGTGCTGAAGCTGAACGACAAGGGCATCGGCATCTTCGACGCCTTCGACCAGCCGGCCCTGCACGGCCACGGCAAGCCGCTGGTCGGCCCCTACGGCACGGTCTTCCTGCTCGCGTTCCTCTTCATCAAGCTCTTCGAGTACAACGGCGGCATGCTCAACCAGGCCCAGCGCTACATGGCGACGGCAGGTCCGAAGGAGGCCGAGCGCAGCGCCCGCCTCTCCGCGGCGCTCTGGCTGATCTGGCCGGTGGTCCTGTTCTTCCCCATGTGGATGTCGCCGCTGCTGGTCCACGCCCAGAAGCCGGACGGCTCCGACTCCTACGGCCTGATGACCGAACAGCTCCTCCCCCACGGTCTGCTGGGCCTGGTCGTCGTCGGCTTCTTCTCCCACACGATGGCGATGTGCTCCTCCGACGCCAACGCGATCGCCGCCGTCTTCACCCGTGACGTGGCGCCGGTGCTGTCGTCGCGGGCCCGGACCTGGGGCGAGCGCTCCGGCCTGATCGCCGCCCGGGTGACGACCGTGGTCTTCCTCGGCCTGTCCATGGCGGTGGCCACCCAGGTCAACTCGCCCACGTTCAAGGACATCATCACCGTGGTCATCAAGTGGGTGGCCGGTCTGATGGGCCCGATCGCGATCCCGATGATGCTGGGTCTGCTCCGGCCGTTCCGCCGCTCCGGCCCGACGGCCGCGCTCACCAGCTGGGCGGCCGGCCTGCTGGCCTTCTGGCTGGTCAACTACCCGATCAACTGGAACGTGGACGGCGGCGTACCGCTCCAGTACCAGGTGTCGGTCCCGCTGGCCGTCTCCCTGGTCCTGTACATCCTCATCGGCTACCTGAAGCCGGAGGACACCCCGGAGCGTCTCGCGATCATCGAGACCGTCAACACGGACGGGGACAGCACCGCGGCGACGGCCCCGGTACCGGCCCAGGCGCCGGCGGGCGGCGGGGAGGTCCTGCGGGACTGACCCTCCCGGACCCTAGGCGCCCCGCGGATAGCGGGCCAGCCAGCCGGGGGCAGCGCCCGCCGGGCTGTGCAGGGCCGGGCCCTGGGTCATCTCCATCGCGAAGTCGTCGGCGAGTTCCAGGATCGTGGGACGGCCCTCCAACTCGGCCAGCCAGGCCGGCGGGAGGGCCGTCTCGCCGTGCAGGGCGCCGAGCAGGCCGCCGGTGAGGGCGCCCGCCACGGCGGAGGGCCCGGCCTGGTTGACGGCGAGACACAGCCCGTGCCGCACGTCCTCACCGACCAGCGCGCAGTACACGGCGGCGGCGAGCGAACCGTCCGCCGCCCCGTCGCCGGCCAGCTCCTCGACCCGCGCCGGGGAGGGCATCCCCTGGCGTACGGCGCCCAGCGCGTGCTGCAGCGCGTCCGAGACGGGCTGGTGCCCCGGCCGGCCGGAGAGCAGGGCCAGCGCCCGCTGGACGGCCCCGTCCAGCGAGTCCCCCCGGGCCAGCGCGTGCACGATCACGGCGTAGGCGCCCGCGGACAGGCAGGCGGTCGGATGGCCGTGGGTCTGCGCCGCGCACTCCACGGCGAGCTGGACGACCAGCTGCGGCTCCCAGCCCACCAGCAGCCCGAACGGCGCGGACCGGGCGACGGCCTCGGGACCCATGTCGTCGGGGTTCTTCGGTGACTCCAGGGTCCCCATGTTCTCGTCCCCGAGCCCGATCAGCAGCGACCTCGTCGGGTCCCGGCGGGCGTACAGCCACTCCTCGCGGGCGAGCCACCCGTCCTCCTTGCGGCGCTCGTCCGGCCCCCAGTCCCGCTGGGTGGCCGCCCACCGCAGATAGGCCCGATGCAGGTCGGTGGGCGGATGCCAGGCCCCGGTGTCTCTTCTGACCTGGGCTCTTATCAGCCCGTCCACGGTGAACAGGGTGAGCTGGGTGTGATGCGTGACGATCCCGCGCCCCCCGTGCCCGAACCCGAGGTCGACCAGCCCCTCGGGCCCGTAGGCCGCCCGTATCTCCTCCAGCGTCAGCCCGTCGACGGCCCCGCCGAGCGCGTCCCCCACCGCGGAGCCGAGCAGGGTGCCCCGCACCCGGCTCCGGAAGTCCTGTTGCTCGGCACGGCCCCAGACGGCACCCAGCGTCGCACCCACCACCATGACCTCCACACGGGCACCGTCCGTACACACAGGCGCACAGCACTGTAATCGACCGGGAACGGTCAGTTCAGGGTGCAGATAAGTATGCGAAGTGTGGGTTGTGTGGTCCCGACTGATCGGATTTCGGTCCTACTCCAAGGCTGTCATGGAGCACGGTTGTCGCAACCCGTTCTCCTGGGCTGCCCCCAGCTCCACCCAGACGACCTTGCAGCCCGCCGGCGCCTCCGCCACACCCCACCGGTCCGCACATGCCGCGACGATCAACAGACCCCGCCCCGATTCCGCGTCGCCGGACGCCGGATCGTGGAGGCGCGGTACCCGGTCGCCCCGGGCGTCGGTCACCTCGACACGGAGCGTGCGGTCGGCGAACAGCCGTAGCGCCAGCCGGAAGTCCCGCCCCGCCACGCGTCCGTGCAGCACCGCGTTGGACGCCAGCTCGGCCACGATCTGCGTGGCCTCCGCGAACGGCACTCCCCAGTCGTCGAGTTGGCGTTCCGTGAGCAGCCTCGCGAGTCGCGCACCTCTTCGAGTGGCGGACAGCTGAACCGTGAAGTGGTGCGTCGGGACGGTGACCTGCCGGACGGATTTCTGGGTCATGTCACCCAGCGTGGCCGTCCGTTCCTACTCTGAACAGCAACGACCCCGGCACAGAGCGTCACTGTCCGGGTGCCGGGCGGTGCTGTACGGGTCGTACACCAGAAGGGGCCGGTGTGGAGGACGAGGAGGCCGAGGCCGTACTCAGGGCGGTCGGGCGGCAGATCAAGGCGTGGCGGGAGGCCGCGGGGATGCGGCAGGGCGAGCTCGGGACCGCCCTCGGGTACAGCGAGGAGATGGTCTCGGCGGTGGAGCGGGGGCGCCGCATCCCCAAGCCCGACTTCCTGGAGAGGGCCGACGAGGTGCTGGGCGCGGGCGGCAAGCTCGCGTTCATGAAGGAGGACGTGGAGCGGGCGCGGTATCCGAAGAAGGTGAGGGATCTTGCCAAGTTGGAGGGCGAGGCGGTCGAACTCGGTGCCTACGCCAACCACAACATGCACGGCCTGCTCCAGACGCCGGAGTACGCGAGGGCGTTGTTCGCCATGCGACGGCCCGCCTATCCGGAGGACGAGATCGATCGCCAGGTCGCCGCACGCGTGGCGCGACAGAGCGTCTTCGAGCGGGTACCCCTGCCGGAGATCACCTTCGTCCTGGAAGAGGTCACGCTACGACGGCCCATCGGAGGCAGAATGGTGCTGCGGCAGCAGTTGGAACGCCTCCTGCACATCGGCACGTTGAGGCACGTCGCGATTCAGGTGATGCCCACGGACCGTGAGGACCACGCCGGAATGGGCGGCTCGCTCCAGCTGCTGAAACTCCGGGACGGCAAGACGCTCGGACACTCGGAGGCTCAGCTGCACAGCCGCATCATCAGTGATCCCCGCGAAGTACAGATCCTGGAAATGCGCTATGGAATGATCCGGGCCCAGGCTCTTACGCCTCGGGAGTCGCTGACCTTCATCGACAAAGTTCTGGGAGAAACGGCATGACCACGCTTGAGTGGTTCAAGAGCAGCTACAGCAGCAACGACGGCCCCGAGTGCGTCGAGGTCGCCACATCCCCCCTCACCCCCACCGTCCACGTCCGTGACTCCAAGGACGAAAAGAGGGCACCGCTCACCTTCGCCGACGCCTCGTGGGCGGACTTCGTGCGCGGGATCGGCCGTTCATGACCGGCGGTCCCGACGTGAGCGCTCTGGCGATCAACGTCACGGTCCCGGAGGAACTCCGCTGGACGGACACCCGGCGCGGCGAGGAGTTCTCGCTGAGCACGCTCAACATCCGGCTCCTCCCGGACGGCCGCCTCGCCGTGAAGGCCTACGGACGGCCGGTGGCCGGCGGCCGGGGCGCCTACGTGTCGTTCCCGGTCCCCGACCGGCCCGAGCTGGCGGCCCTGGTCGCCGAGGCCGCCGACCGGGCCGGGACGCTGTGGGCCGCCCACCGCGGTCTCGGCTGAGACTCAGGTCCGTTCGGCCGACCGCTGCCGTACCAGCGCCCGCATCTCCAGGGCCCAGGGGTAGTCGGCGTGGAGCGCGAGGGCGCGGTCCAGGTCGGTGAGGGCCTCCTCGTGTCGGCCCAGGTTGGACCGGGACACGCCCCGGCTCGCGTACGCCGACGCGTAGCCGGGGTCGAGTTCGAGGGCGCGGTCGTAGTCGGCCAGGGCCTCCGCGTCGCGGCCGTTGACCCGTAGCGCGTCGCCGCGCTCGCAGCGGATCCAGGCCCAGTCCGGTTGCAGGGCGAGGGCACGGTCGAGGTCGGCGAGGCGCCGGGTCTGGTCGCCGAGGCCGCGCCAGACGCGGGCCCGGCGTGCGAGGGCCCAGGCGTAGTCCGGCTTGAGTCCCAGCGCGCGGTCGAAGTCCGCGAGGGCCGTGTCGAGGTCGCCGTGGCGCTCGTGGGCGGCACCGCGCGAGGCCCAGGCGAACTCACTGGTGGGGGCGCGCCGGATCCCCTCGCTCAGGTCGGCGACCGCCGCGTCGTGGTGGCGGGCCAGCCGGTGGTGCTCGCCGCGCAGGATGACGTTCCACGGGTTGTCCGGTTCCAGTTCGAGCACCCGGTCGAGGTCGGCGAGCGCGCCCTCGTGGTCGCCCGTCCCGCCGCGGGTCACGGCCCGGCCGCGGTAGGCCCGCACCAGGGCCGGGTCCAGGGCGAGGGCGTGGTCGTACTCCTCCAGGGCCCGCTCGGGCGCGCCGTCCCGGGCGAGCGCGTCGGCCAGCAGTGCCCAGGCCGTCGCCCGCCACGGCTCGTCGCCCCGGGCGCGGCCGAGCAGCAGCCGGAGCAGACCGGCGAGCCCGTCCCCGGTGAGGGCCCCGGAGAGGTCGGCGCCCCAGTTCCGTACGGCCTCCGCGTCCGCGTCCTCGCCCGCCTCGACCAGGAGCCGCACCCAGGGCCGTACGGCGTCGTCGCCGTGGGCGCAGGCGGCGACGACGTCGGCCAGGGCCTCGGGAAACGCGGCGCGTGGTCTCGCGCAGAGCAGGTGGTAGGACTCGCCGAGCCGCAGCTCGCGCCATCCCTCGTCCGCCCACGACCCGTCCGCCCACGACCCGTCGGTCCGCAGGTCGGCTTCGGCCTCCGTGCGTCGCCTTCCGTACGCCTCGGCCAACCGGGTGTGCCGCTCCGCCCAGCCCTGCGGTGAGCGGAGCCGCTGGAGCCGGAGCATCGGCGCCCGTACGACGTCGTGGTACTGCAACCGCCCCCCGCGCTCGCTGACGAACGGCATGCCCCTCAGCCATGCGAGGAGCGCGCCCACCTGGTCCGCGGGGCCGTCCACGACGGACCGGAACAGGTCCTCGTCCAGTCGCCTGGGCAGCGCGCCCGCCAGCGCGGCCGCCCGCCGGACCGGATCACGCTCCCACTTCAGGAAGCGGTCGACGGCGGTGGCCGTGGGGTCCCCGACCTTGTCCAGATCGTCGGGCCTGGTCTCGGCGAGGGTGGAGACCAGCACCGGGAGCCCGCCGGTGAGGCGGAGCACCTCGGCGACCACCGGTTCGTCCCGTACTCCCTTGTCGGCGAGCAGTCCGCGCGTCTCCGCCTCCGTGAAAGGGCCGAGGGGGAGGTCGGCCATGAAGTCGGCGAAGCCGCCCCAGCGGGCGATGTCGAAGGGATGCTGGCCGGAGGTGACCACGACGACGTTGGCGGGGAGGGTGCCGTGCCGGTCGGTGGTCATGATGTCGTGCAACCAGGGGCCCAGGAACGGGCCGGTGCGTTCGTAGGTGTCGAGGAAGAGGACCACCCAGGGAGCGGTGCCGGCCGCGCCGGCCAGTTCCGACAGCAGCACCGGGGTCAGCACCCGCTCGGGGGAGAGCACGAGCTGGGCGTCCTCCTGGCTGCGGAAGCGGGCCCGGAGTCGGTCGGCGCCCTGGGCGATGCGGTCCGTGTCCAGGGCGGCGGCGAAGGCGCCGGCCACCGGGACCATGCCGAGTCCCACCTGGGCCGCCCGTGCCACGGCCAGGCTCCCCGCCGACGGTTCCTCCGGGTCCTCCGGTCCGCCCGTCGCGAGAGCGGCCTCCGCCTCGTGGCGCCGCTCCCGGTGCGCGGTCAGCAACCGCTCCAGTTCCTTGAACCGCCGTCCCTGGGAGGCGAAACGGCGTGCGAGCACGGTCATCGCCCCGGGCACGCTGCCCGCGCCCTCGTCGACGTACGCGGTCAGCGCCCCGGCCTCCCGGGCGATCTGCTCCAACTCCCTCACCAGGAAGGTCTTGCCGACGCCCGCGTCGCCGTGCACGTGGAACAGGAACCGGTGCCGTTCGTCCTCCGGGGGCAGGTCGAGGTTGCGCCGGAACGCGGCCCGCTCGTCGATGCGCCCGACGAACCCGGCCCTGCGGCGACGCCCGATCAGCTCCTGCATCGACGGCCTCGTCGACCCCATTCCGCGCACCTCCGTAACCGCTCCGCCCGCAGTCCTCACCTGACATGCTGCACCCATGCCGACACCGCCCCCGCTCCCCCGCGCATCCGTCGAGGGTCCCCGTCGCACCGTCACCGGGCTTCGTGTACAGGCGCGTTCGGTGAGCCGGGAGGTGCGCGGCGCCGGACGGGTACTGAACGGCGTATCCGTCGACATCGTTCCCGGCCGGCTCACGGCGATCGCCGGGAGCAGCGGTGCGGGCAAGACCGTGCTGTTGCAGACGCTGGCGGGGCTGAGCGCACCGACCGAGGGCGAGGTGCTGCACGACGGGTCGCGGCCCGGACCGCCCGGACCGGACTTCGGGTTCGTTCCGCAGGAGGACATCATCCACCGCGAACTCCCGCTGCGCCGCACCCTGGTGTACGCGGCGGGACTGCGGATGCCGCCGGGGACGTCCGCGGCGACCGTGCTCGAGACCGTCGACGGGGTACTGGAGACACTCGGCCTGGCGGAGCGGGCGCGGACGCCGGTACGCGCGCTGAGCGGCGGTGAGCGCAAACGGGCCAGTATCGCGGTCGAGTTGCTGACCCGGCCCAGGGTGCTCTTCCTGGACGAACCGACGTCGGGACTGGACCCGGTCACGGGCGCGGCTCTGTTGCGCACGCTGCGGACGCTGGCCGAGGACGGCACCACCGTCGTGCTGACCACGCACGTCCTCGCCGACCTGCTCCGCACCGACCAGGCCGTCTTTCTGTCCGCCGCCGGCGAGGTCGCGTACGCGGGTGCGCCCGGCGGCCTGTGCGCGGCCTTCGGGGTCGACACGGTGGAGGAGGTGTACGAGGCGGTGGCGGGCGGGGCGCGCGCGGAACGGGCCGGGCCCGAGGAGATCGCGGAGTCCGCCTCCACCGCGCCGTCGACGGTACGGCCGGCGCGGGTCGGCGCCCTGCGCCAGTGGGCGTTGCTGACGCGCCGCGGTACCGCGCTGCTGCTGCACGACCGTCTCTCGGTCGCCGTCCTCGCGGGCTCGCCGGTGATGATCGTGGCGATGTTCGCGGTGCTGTTCCGGGCCGGCGCGTTCGATCCGGCGGCACCCGATCCGGGCTCCACGGCGATGATCATGTTCTGGATCGCGTTCGGGGCGTTCTTCTTCGGGCTGACGTACGGCCTGCTCCAGATCTGCACCGAGTTGCCCGTGCTGCGCCGGGAGTGGCTCGCGGGACTGCGGATCGGCCCGTACGTCGCCTCGAAGCTGACGACCATGCTGCCGGTGCTCGCGGTCGCGGACGCGCTGCTGCTGGCCGTGCTGCGGGCGCTGGACCGGCTGCCCGCGGCCGGCCTGGACACGTACGGGTCGCTGTTCGCGTCGAGTGTGCTGGCCTCGGCCGCCGCCCTCGCGCTCGGGCTGCTCGCGTCGGCGGCGGTGTCGGAACCGGGCCAGGCGACGCTGATGCTGCCGTTGCTCTGCTTCCCGCAGGTGCTGTTCTCGGGTGCCTTCGTACCGGTGCCGCGGATGACGGTGGCCGGGAGGGCGATCAGCTGGGCGATGACCAATCGCTGGGCGTTCGAGGCGCTGGGCAGCGGGGTGGGGCTGGAGTCGTTGTGGCGGAGGGGCGGTTCGCCGCTCGGCCGACCGCTGCTGGCGTCCTACGGGGACTCGTTCGGGCATCCGGCGAGCCGCGGGTGGGTGATCCTGGCGGGCTTCGCGCTCGTCTTCCTGGCCTGGACGTGGGTGATCCTGGCGCGCAAGTGCCGGGACGGGGCGGCCAGGAGCCGGTCGGGCCGGTGATCGCCGGGCGACCGCACGGCCCGGTGATCGCCGGGCCATCGCACGGGCCGGGTCAGCATCCCTCCCGCGCGGCAAGCCCGGTCGCGCCCGGCGTCCGGTCCCGGTAGGTCTCCGCCACGAACGTCAGGAACGTCTCGATGTCCCTGGGCTGGGACGACACGCCCAGGGAGACCCGGACGGCGCCCGCCGACGGCAGCCCCAGGAGGTCCAGGTACTCCTCCAGGGAGCCGAGTCGGCTCCGCGCGGCCGTGCGCAGCCGGGTCAGCGGCAGGGCGAACGCCTCCTCCCCGGCGCCCGGGTTGCAGAAGCAGCCGGTGCGCAGGGATATGCCGCGGGCGGCACTGTCACGGGTGACGACGCGCTCGTCGATGACCCGGCCGTCCGCGCCCAGCAGGTTCAGCGCGACCGTGCCGCCGAGGTCCGCGTCGGCGCGATCGGCGCCGTACACCTGGACCAGGGGGGAGCCGTCACTGTGCCGCAACGCCGCCAGTCCGGTGCGCAGTCGGCGGGCGAGGCCCGTCACGTGGGCGTGTATCCGGTGCATGCCGATGTCCTCGATCCAGGCGAGGCCCGCGGTCACGTCCGGTACGGACAGGAAGTTGACCGTGCCGTCCTCGAACGCGGCCTCGTCGGCGGCGAGGACGTGCCACTGGGCCCGGGCGCTGACCGCGTAGATGGTGCCGCCCGAGAACCAGGGGCGGCGCAGCCTGGCGAGGGCGGCACGGCGGGCGATGAGACTGCCGATGCCGGTGGGGTGCCCGAAGACCTTGTACCAGCTGACGGCGGTGAAGTCCGGGTGGTGGCGGCTCAGGTCCAGGACGTTGGCCGGTACGAAGGCCGCCGCGTCGAGCAGTACGTCGTAGCCGTGCGCCTGGGCGGTGCCGATCCAGTCCAGCGAGTGCCGGACGCCGGTGAAGTTGCTCTGCGCCGGGTAGGCGAACAGGCCGCCCGAGCCGGCGCCCCGGCGTGGGCCGGGCGCGGACAGCGCGGCGAGCAGGCGCCCCTCGTCGATGTGCAGGCCCGGTACGTACTCGGTCGCGGCGCCCCGCGCCCGCGCGTACTCCCGCAGGCCGTTGACCGAGTTGTGGTTGTCGAGCGACATCACGAGCCCGCTGTCGCGGGAGAAGGGGTACGCCTCGCCGACCAGCCGCAGGGCACCGGTCGTGTTCGGGGTGAAGATCACGGCGTACTCGTCGGGGTCGGCGTTGAAGTACCGGAGCACCGCCCGCCGGGCCTCGGAGAGCAGCAGCCCGGAGGCGCGGGAGGCCGGGTTCTCGGAGTGCGGGTTGCCGAACAGCCCGCCGGTGATCCGCCGGGCGCTGCCCAGGACGAGGGAGCGCGGGGGAAGTCCGGCGCCGGTGTGGTCGAGGTAGGTGTGTCCGCCCTCGTCGAGGTAGCCGAACTCGCGGGTCCGCAGCTCCGCCAGGCCGTCGGGATCCTCTTCCGTCGCCGTGCCGCGTATGCCCCCGGTGGCGTCCGCCGTGTCCACGAGACCCCCTTCGCATGAACCTGCCCCCAAGGTACCCGCGTGCGAACGGCGGGCAGCGGCGGCGCGACGCGGGCGGCCGGCGGCGTTCCTGGGGCGTTCCGGGGGTGCTGACGGCCGGGCCGGGGAAGGACGGTGACATGTCCACCCCCCACGCGCCTCGTGCGCTCTCCCTCACCGCGGCCCTGCTCACCGGCACGGTCGCGCTCTACATCGCCCTGGTCGCCTTCGGGAACATCACCGACTTCGGTACCAACCAGGCCTTCGTCCAGCACGTGCTGGCCATGGACACCACGTTCAAGGACGACGACCTGATGTGGCGGGCCGTCACCAGCACCGGGCTGCAGAACACCGCCTACGTCGCCATCATCGTGTGGGAGACCGCCGCCGCGCTGGTGCTGGTCGCCGGGACCGCGCTGTGGTTCCGGCGCGACGACGACCTCGCGCGCCGGGTGTCCACCTACGGCCTGCTGATGCTCGTCCTGCTCTTCGGCGCCGGGTTCGTCGGGATCGGCGGGGAGTGGTTCTCGATGTGGCAGTCCAAGACCTGGAACGGGCTGGACGCGGCGACCCGGGTGCTGGTGCTCACCGGGATCGCGCTCGTCGTCGTACGGCTGCCGGAGCGGTCGCCGGCTACTTGACCACCGTCACCTTGGTGTTCGGTTCGGTGCCGAACGTCCACAGGGCCGCCCCGTCCGCCTTGTGCATGCGGATGCCGCTGGTCTGCTTGCCGGCGGCGGGGGCCGGGGAGGAGCCGTCGGCCGCGTTGGAGAAGGCGATCGACAGCCCGGACTTCGCGGCGAAGTAGAGGACGTGCTCGATCTGGACGCCGTCCGAGCCGGTGGTGGCGGACCGCGTCCTGGAGATCGTGTAGGTGCCGGGGTCGGGGCTCACCGTCCCCGGCCACACCGTGAACGTGCGGGTGGCCTTGTCGTGCGCGTCGACCGTCCAGACCCGCTTCTGGCCGAGCGAGTAGACGATTCGGCGTCCGGTGCCGGAGGCCGCCGGGGCCTCGGGGGCCTTGGTGGGCTTGGGAGACGGCGAGGGGTGGGCGCCCGCCGACGCGCTCGGCGACGGGCGGACCGCCGCGGCCGTGGGGTGCGGCCCCTTGTCGGCCTGGAGGGCGAGGAAGACGACGGCCACCGTCGCCCCGGCCGTCAGACCGGTGACCCAGATCCAGGAGGGCAGCAGTCGGGCAGCCACGGGTACGCATCTCCTCCGTTATGAGGGCCCCTACGTCTTCGCACAGGAGTCGGATCATCGTACTGCGCGCTGCCCGCCCGCTCGCTCCGGTACCGGGCCGGGCGGACGGCCCCGGCGGACGGCCCCGGGGATCCGTCCGCCCGGTCCGGTCAGTCCAGCACCGGGAGCAGCTCCGGCAGGTGCCCGTCGGACGCCTCCGCCGCCCGGCGGCGCTCCTCGGACACCTCGCCGTACAGCGTGGTGCGCGGCCTCGCCGGGCGGCCCGCCGCCCGGGCCACCGCGATCAGGTCCCGCACCGACTTGTACGAGCCGTACGACGAGCCCGCCATCCGCGAGATCGTCTCCTCCATGAGCGTGCCGCCCAGGTCGTTCGCGCCCGAGCGGAGCATCTCCGCCGCACCCTCCGCGCCCAGTTTCACCCAGCTTGTCTGGATGTTCGGGATGTAGGGGTGCAGCAGCAGGCGGGCCATCGCCGTCACCGCGCGGTTGTCGCGCATGGTCGGGCCGGGCCGCGAGATGCCCGCCAGGTAGACGGGGGCGTTGGTGTGGATGAAGGGGAGCGTCACGAACTCCGTGAACCCGCCTGTCCGCTGCTGGATGCCGGCCAGCGTGCGCAGGTGGCCGAGCCAGTGCCGGGGCTGGTCGACATGGCCGTACATCATCGTGGACGAGGAGCGGATGCCGAGCTCGTGGGCGGTCGTGACCACCTCGATCCAGGTGGCGGCGGGCAGCTTGCCCTTGGTGAGGACCCAGCGGACCTCGTCGTCCAGGATCTCGGCGGCCGTGCCGGGGATGGTGTCGAGCCCGGCCTCCTTCGCCGCGGTCAGCCACTCGCGGATCGACAGGCCGGTGCGGGTGGCGCCGTTCACCACCTCCATCGGCGAGAAGGCGTGCACGTGCATGCCGGGGACCCGCTCCTTGACCGCCCTCGCGATGTCGAAGTACGCCGTGCCGGGCAGGTCGGGGTGGATGCCGCCCTGCATGCAGACCTCGACCGCGCCGACGTCCCACGCCTGCCGGGCCCGGTCTGCGACCTGGTCCAGGGAGAGGGTGTAGGCGTCGGCGTCGGTGCGGCGCTGGGCGAAGGCGCAGAACCGGCAGCCGGTGTAGCAGACGTTGGTGAAGTTGATGTTACGGGTGACGATGTAGGTGACGTCGTCGCCGACCGCCGCCCTGCGGACGTCGTCGGCGATCCCGGTCAGCGCGTCGAGCGCCGGGCCGTCCGCGTGCAGGAGGGCGAGCGCCTCGGCGTCGGTCAGCTTCGTCGGGTCGTCGGCCGCGGTCGCCAGGGCCTGGCGGACGTCCGTGTCGATGCGCTCGGGCGCCATGCCGGGCGCGGCCGCCTCCCGCAGGGCCCCCCAGTCGCCGTACACCTCGTCGAAGTCCTCGCGGCGGTCGCCGGTACGGCCCTCGGTGTCGACGGCGGTGTGCAGGTCGGTGCGGCCGGTCGCGACGAAGACCTCCTCGGGCTCCTGCCAGGGATGCCCCTCGACCACCGCGTCCGGGCGGGCGAGGCCCGTCTCCGGGTCGGCCAGCGCGGCCACGTGCGGGCGCAGCCGCGGGTCCAGCCAGGGCTCACCGCGGCGCACGAACTCCGGGTACACGCACAGCCGTTCACGCAGCTCGAAACCGGCGGCCGCGGACTGCGCCGCCAGTTCCTCGATCTGCGGCCAGGGGCGTTCGGGGTTGACGTGGTCGATGGTGAGCGGGGAGACCCCGCCCCAGTCGTCGATGCCGGCCGCGATCAGGCGCCCGTACTCGCTGTCCACCAGGTTGGGCGGCGCCTGGATGTTGCCGGCCGGGCCCATGACCAGCCGGGCCACCGCCACGGCCGCGACCAGCTCGTCCAGTTCGGCGTCCGGCATGCCACGCATCGCGGTGTCCGGCTTGGCACGGAAGTTCTGGATGATCAGTTCCTGGACACCGTGGTACGAGCGGGCGACGCGGCGCAGCGCGAAGAGGGACTCGGCGCGCTCCTCGTAGGTCTCGCCGATGCCGATCAGGATGCCCGAGGTGAACGGGACGGAGGACCGGCCCGCGTCCTCCAGGACCCGCAGCCGTACGGCGGGTTCCTTGTCGGGAGAGCCGTGGTGCGGGCCGCCGGGCTCGGACCACAGTCGGGTCGCGGTCGTCTCCAGCATCATGCCCATGCTCGGCGCGACGGGCTTCAGCCGCTGGAAGTCGGTCCAGGACATCACCCCGGGGTTGAGGTGCGGCAGCAGGCCGGTCTCCTCCAGGATGCGGATGGAGACCGCCCGGACGTAGGCGATCGTGTCGTCGTAGCCGTGCGCGTCGAGCCACTCGCGCGCCTCCGGCCAGCGGTCCTCCGGCTTGTCGCCGAGGGTGATGAGGGCTTCCTTGCAGCCGAGGGCGGCGCCCTTGCGGGCGACGTCGAGGACCTCGTCCGGGGACATGAACATCCCGTGCCCGGCCCGGCGGAGCTTGCCGGGGACGGTGACGAACGTGCAGTAGTGGCACTTGTCGCGGCACAGTCGGGTGAGGGGGATGAAGACGCTCTTCGAGTACGTGATGACACCCGGGCGGCCCGCCTGTTCCAGACCGGCGTCCCGCACCCGGGCGGCGGAGGCGGCGAGGTCGTCGAGTGCCTCGCCGCGCGCCTGGAGGAGCACGGCGGCCTCGGAGACGTCGAGGGCGACGCCGTCCCGGGCGCGTTTGAGGGCGCGACGCATGGAGTTCTCGGTGGGGCCGGTTCCGGGGGTCGCGGAAGTCGTCATTCTTCGAGCATACGGAGGGCTCCGCCGGTTCAGCCGGGACGGGGGTTACGGGGTGTGGGCTGCGGTGCGTTGCCTGGTGCGGGTGCATCGTGGCTGTTCGCGCAGTTCCCCGCGCCCCTGAAAGAAGGGGCGCTGCGGTGTGCGCCCCTTTGGGGGCGCGGGGAACCGCGCGAGCGACCACGGCGCACCCGCAGCCGCCCGCCGCCTCAGCCCCGCAGACGAGTCGGCGCAGCCCCGTTCACAGGTACCGCGCGTATCCGTCCAGCACCCCCAGTACTTCCGCCTCCCCCGCCGGCGGCAGTTGGAGCACGATCTCCTCGACGCCCAACTCGGCGTAGTGCGCGAGCTTCCCCGCCTCCGGCAGCACCGCGTACGGCACCACCTGGAGCGCGGCCGGATCCCGTCCCGCGTCGGTCCACACGCCCCGCAGCACCGGCAGCGACTCGGTCAGCCCGCGTCCTCCGATCGGCATCCATCCGTCCGCGTACTCGGCGATGTGCGCGAACAGTTTCGGCCCGGCGGCCCCGCCGACCAGCGTGCGCGGACCGACGACCGGCCCGCGCGCCTTCTGCACCGGCTTGGGGAACGCGGAGGAGGCCCGGACGCTCCCGAACTCCCCTTCGTAGGCGGTCGGTTCCTCCGTCCACAGGGCCCGCATGAGGCCCATCCGGTCCCGGGTCAGCTCCCGCCGGGTCCGCCAGGCGACGCCGTGGTCCGCCGCCTCCTCCACGTTCCAGCCGAATCCGACACCGAGCGTGAACCGGCCGCCGGACAGGTGGTCGAGGGTGGCGATCTGCTTGGCGAGGTCGATCGGGTCGTGCTGGGCGACCAGCGTGATGCCGGTGCCGAGGCCGAGGCGCTCGGTGACGGCGGCGGCCTGGCCGAGGCCGACGAAGGGGTCGAGGGTACGGCCGTACTCGCGGGGCAGGTCACCGCCGGCCGGGTAGGGGGTGGTCCGCTCGACCGGGATGTGCGTGTGCTCGGGCAGGTACAGCCCGGCGAATCCGCGCGCCTCCAGTTCACGGGCGAGCCGGACGGGGGCGATGGTCTCGTCGGTGAGGAAGATCGTGACGGCTATACGCATGGGCCATCTGTACCGGGGGCGGCGGGATATGTCCATACCGACTGGTCGGCATCACCCGCCCCAGCTTTCACACTGCTATGCACATGACATACGGACGTCTGTGGATCCCCCGTGCTTCCGCGGGAGTTCACGTCGGAAGGGGAGAGTCACCGGCATGTGTGAGGACACGCACGGCATCGGCAGACGCGCACTGATCGTGACGGGCGCCGCGGCAGCCCTTACGTTGGGAACCGTGAGCTTCGCGGCGGCGGACGGCCAGGACCCGGGGTCCCAGGAGACGAGGACGGTCCGGGGCACGCTGCCGCCCGGCTGCCCCGACTTCGTGTACGTACCGGTCGAGGTCCCCGCCGGCGTACGGGAGATCAAGGTCTCCTACACCTACGACCGGCCGAGCGTGCCGGCCGGCGTCACGGGCAACGCGCTCGACATCGGCGTCTTCGACCAGCACGGCACCGCGCTCGGCGGCAAGGGATTCCGGGGCTGGTCGGGCGGCGCCCGCACCGAGTTCTTCATCCGCGCCGACGACGCGACCCCGGGATACCTCCCCGGCCCGGTGCACGCCGGCACCTGGCACGTCGCCCTCGGCCCCTACACGGTCGCCCCGCAGGGCCTGGCCTACGAGCTGACGGTCACCCTGACCTACGGCGAGCCCGGCACCCCCGTCCGCCCGGTGTACCCGCCGTCACGCGCCAAGGGCCGGGGCCGGGACTGGTACCGGGGCGACTGCCACCTGCACTCCTGGTACTCGGACGGCCGCCGCACCCCCGCCGAGATCGCGGCCCTCGCCCGCGCCGCCGGCCTCGACTTCATCAACTCCTCCGACCACAACACGCACTCCTCGCACGCGCACTGGGCGGACCAGGCCGGCGACGACCTGCTGATCATGCTCGGCGAGGAGATCACCACCCGCAACGGCCACGTGGTCGCCCTCGGCACCGACCCCGGGACCTTCGTCGACTGGCGCTACCGGGCCCGCGACAACCGGTTCGGCCGCTTCGCCCACCAGATCCACAAGGCCGGCGGCCTGGTCGTCCCGGCCCACCCGCACGCCACCTGCGTGGGCTGCGCCTGGAAGTTCGGGTTCGGGGAGGCCGACGCGGTCGAGGTGTGGAACGGCCCCTACACCCCCGACGACGAGGTGGCCCTCGCCGCCTGGGACGCCACGCTGGTCGCCTCGGTCCGCGAGAACAAGCAGTGGCTGCCCGGCATGGGCAACAGCGACGCGCACCGCGACCCGGACGCCGTCGGCTCGCCCCAGACGGTGGTGCTCGCCGACGACCTGAGCCGCGAGGCGATCCAGGAGGGCCTGCGCGCGGGCCGTTCCTACGTCGCCGAGTCGAAGAACGTGACCCTGAGCTTCACGGCGACGGGCGGCCGGGGCGAGCGGGCCGGCATCGGCGAACGGCTCGCGGTGGCCGCCGACACCCCGGTGACCGTCCGCCTGGAGGCCTCCGGAGTACCCCGCTGCACGGTCCGCCTCGTCACCGACGAGGGCGTCCTGCTGACCAGCGACCCGCTCCCGGTGACCGGCTCGGGCGTGGTCGAGTGGCGGACCACCCCGCAGTACGCGGCGTACGTGCGGGCGGAACTGCGCCACGAGACGGCGGCGGGCCCGCTCCCCGGCGCCCTGGCTGCACTGACGAACCCGATCTTCCTGGGGCGGTAGACCCCGCGGAGCAGCGTGGGCGCCCGGAGCACGAGAGCCGGGCGCCGGCCCCGGGTGCGACGCCTCGGTCAGTCCGGCGCGGCGTCCAGCAGGCTGTCGAAGCCCAGCGGCGGGCGTCCCAGGAGGTCCTCGACCTCGTCGGTCGCCCGGTCGTAGCGGTTCTCGCCGTGCAGCCTGGCCATCGTGGCGATGTGGTCGAAGAGGTGCGGGTCCAGACCCAGCGGCTCGAGGTCGTGCTCGACCCACTCGTCGTAGGGCACGTCGACGTACGTCACCGTGCGGCCCAGCGCGGCCGAGAACTCGGCGGCGATCGCGGTCATGTCACGGGATCCGGCGCCGGTGAGTTCGTGGACCCGGCCGGTTCGCGGCGAGGGGTCGAGCAGCAGACGGGCGACGACCGCGGCCACGTCGCGGGCCGCCACCGGCGAGGTGCGGGCGGTGCCGAAGGGGAGGCGGACGGTGCCGTCGCGCCGGGCGGAGGCGACGGCGAGCATGCCGAACAGCGGGTTCTCCATGAACACCGTGGGCCGGACGTGGACGACCGGCAGACCGGACCAGTCGAGGACGTGCTCGGAGAGCCAGTGCAGTCGCTGCTGGTGCGACTCCGCGCTGCTGGTGAGGCTCATCTGGGAGACGGTCATCTGCGACATGTTCACCAGCAGGTCGAGCCGCCCGCTCTCCAGGCCCGCCGCCGCCATGATCGTCGCGGCCTCCAGGTAGCCGAGCGACGGGCTCATCCCGAAGTAGACCCGGCGGCAGCCCGCCAGGGCCGCCACCACGTCCGCACCGCGCGTGAGGTCGCCGACCACCACCTCGACACCGTCGAGGGCCCGCAGGGCGGTGGCCCGGTCGTCGTCGTGGTGCACCAGCGCCCGCACCGGCACCCCGTGCCGGCACAACTCCCCGACGACCTTCCCGCCCACACCTCCGACGCCGCCGGCGGCCGCACCGGTGACCAGGATCGGATCAGCACTCGGCAAGACGTCCTCCCGCAGTCGGCAACCCGCTCCGCCTTTCTACGGCACGCGGACCGCCTCGCGGCACGCCCCGCCGGGCGGGCCACACGTCAGGAGTAGCCGCCCCGGCGGCACCGCTCGCTCACCCGGGCCACACGAGCGCCTGCACCTCGCTGTAGGCGTGCAGGGCGTACGAGCCGACGTCCCGGCCCACCCCGCTCTTCTTGAACCCGCCGAAGGGAGCCTCCATGTTCCGGCCGACCGTGTTGATCCCGACGCCGCCCGCGCGCAGCCGGCGCGCCACCCGGAAGGCCCGGGCCACGTCCGAGGACCAGACGTAGTCGATGAGGCCGTAGTCGGAGTCGTTGGCGAGGGCGATGCCCTCCTCCTCGTCGTCGAAGGGGACGACGGAGACGACCGGCCCGAAGATCTCCTCGCGGACCGCCCGCATGTCGTTGCCGCAGTCGGCGAGGAGGGTGGGGGCGACGTAGAAACCGCGCTCCGGCGAAGGGCGTTCGCCGCCGGTCACCACCGTCGCGCCCTCCTTCCGGGCGAGTTCCACGTACGACTCGACGCGCGCCCGGTGCTCGGCGGTGATGACCGGTCCGACCACCGTGTCCGGAGCCGCCGGGTCCCCCACCGTCAGCCGGCCCGCGTACGCGGCGAGTCCGGCCACCAGACGGTCGTACAGCCCGCGCTGCACCAGCACCCGGGTGGGCGCCGTGCAGATCTGTCCGCTGTAGAAGGAGAACGTGGTGCCGATCCCTGAGACGGCCGAGCCGAGGTCCGCGTCGTCGAGGACGACCGCGGCGCCCTTGCCGCCCAGTTCCATCAACTGCCTTTTCATGTGCCGCCCGCACACCTCGGCGATGCGCTGTCCGACGGCCGTGGACCCGGTGAAGCTGACCATGTCGACGTCGGGGGAGGCGACGGCCGCCTCCCCGACCCCGCTGGAGCGGCCGGAGACGACGTTCACCACACCGGGCGGCGCCCCGGCCGCCTCCAGCGCCTCCGCCATCCGGTACACGGACAGGGGGTCCTGCGGGGCCGGCTTCACCACCACCGTGTTGCCCATGGCGAGGGCCGGGGCGATCTTGCCCGCCGGGTTGGCCCACGGGTTGTTGTAGGAGGTGATGCAGCTGACCACACCGACCGGCTGCCGCACGGCAAGCGCGCCCATCACCGCGGCCTTCCCCATCGGTCCGGCTTCGTTGATCTGTGGTGGGATCGCCCACTCGGCGGGCTCGACGGTCGCGTACCGCCGGAACCTGGCCACCGCCACCCCCACCTGCATGGCGCGGGCGGTGGCGGTGGTCGCGCCCGTCTCGGCGCGGGCGAGGTCCGCGTGCTCGCCGAGCCGCCCGCGGATGATGTCGGCGGCCCGGCCCAGCACCGCGGCGCGCTCCGCCGCCGGCGTCCGCGACCACGCCCCGAAGGCCTCCCGGGCGGCTGCGCAGGCGGCCAGCACCTGCTCCTCGGAGGCCTCGGGCGCCCAGCCGACGGTCTCCTCGGTCGCCGGGTCGACCACCGGATAGTGCCCGGCGTCCGGCTCGGTCCAGGCGCCCCCGACGAACAGCCGCTGCCGGCCCGCCGCGCTCACCGGGTGCTCACCGTCCTGGTGTCCCGTCCGGACCGCAGCACCTTCCCCGGTACGGTCCCGCTCACCACGTCGTTCCGGATGGCCTCGACGCCGTTGACCCAGACCGCGCGCACGCCGATCGCCTTCGAGTCCAGGCGCGGGCTGTCTCCCGGCAGGTCGTGCACCAGGGTGGCCTGGCCGGCGGCGATCCGTTCCGGGTCGAAGAGGACCAGGTCCGCGTGCCAGCCCTCCGCGATCCGCCCGCGTTCCCGCAGCCCGAAGAGCCGGGCGGGATCGTCGGTCAGCATCTTCACGGCCTGCTCCAGACCGAGCAGTTTCCGGCCGCGCAGGCAGTCGCCGAGGAACCGGGTGGTGTAGGGCGCCCCGCACATCCGGTCCAGGTGCGCCCCGGCGTCGGACCCGCCGAGCAGGACGTCCGCGTGCTGCCAGGTCTCGGCGCGCAGCGCCCAGGAGGCGGGGTCGTTGTCGGTGGGCATGGGCCACAGGACGGTACGGAGGTCGTCCGCGGCGCAGATCTCGACCAGGGCGTGGAAGGGTTCCTGGCCGCGTTCCCTGGCGATGTCCCCGACCACCCGGCCGCTCAGCCCGGCGTTCGCCTCGCTGTAGGTGTCCCCGATGACGTACCGGCCGAAGTTCGCCAGCCGCCGGAAGACCCCGGCCTCCTTGGAGTGGGCGCGCGCCAGCATCTCCGTGCGTACGGCGGGATCGCGCAGCCTCTCGATCCGCTCCGGAACCGGCAGGGCGAGGACCGGCCCCCAGCCGGGGATCAGGTTCAGCGCGCAGAAGGTCCCCAGGGACATGTTCATCGGCGTGAGGATCGGCATGGTGAGGGCCACCACCCGGCCGCCCGCCTTGCGGGCCCGCTCGCTGGCCTGGAGCTGCCGCGGCACCCGTTCCGGGACGGCGGCGTCCACGGTCAGCACGTTCCAGTTCAGGGGGCGTCCGGCCGTCGCGCTCATCTCCGCGAGCAGTTCGATCTCGGCGTCGCTGAACTGGTCCAGGCACCCCGCGGTGATCGCCTCGATCTGGGTTCCCTCGTGTTCGCCGACGGCCTTGGCCAGGGCCAGCAGTTCGGCGGGCAGTGCGTGCCGGGAGGCGACCGGCTGCCCGTCGCCGTCGGAGTGGGTGCTGGACTGGGTGGTGGAGAATCCCCACGCGCCGGCGTCCATGGCCTCGTGCAACAACGCGACGATCTCGTCGAGTTGCCCGTCACTGGGCTGCCCGCCCACCGCGTCCGCGCCCATCACGTGACGGCGCAGGGCGCAGTGCCCCACCATGAAGCCCGCGTTGACGGCGATCCGCCCCTCCAGGGCGTCCAGGTACTCCCCGAAGGAGCTCCAGGTCCAGGGCGCCCCTTCCTCAAGGGCGACCAGGGACATGCCCTCGACCTTGGACATCATGCGCCGGGTGTAGTCGGCGTCCTCGGGGCGGGCCGGGTTCAACGGGGCGAGGGTGAAACCGCAGTTGCCGGCCGCGACCGTGGTGACCCCGTGGTTCAGGGAGGGGGTCGCGTACGGGTCCCAGAACAGCTGGGCGTCGTAGTGCGTGTGCGGATCGACGAACCCGGGCGCGAGCACGAGCCCGGTGGCGTCCTCGCTGCTGCGGGACTCCTCGGTGACGGCACCGACGACGGCGATCCGGCCGTCGCGGATGCCGACGTCGGCGGTGAAGGCGGGCGCGCCGGTCCCGTCGACGACCGTCGCCCCTTCGATGACGTGATCGAGCATTGGGCTCACCTCTTGGTTAGCGTCAGGACTACTCACCCGGGGGCGCTGGGGGTCCCCCCGGCCGAAGGCTGCGGGGAGGAACTGCGCGACCAGCCGCGACGCACCCGCACCCCGCGACGGCGACTACGCGGCGCCCCGGAACCGGGTCGTCCGGTGAACGGGGTCCGTGTCGATCTTCGGGATCACGTGCTCCCCGATCAGCCGGATCGTCTGCAGCGTCTCCTCCTTCGGCACCCCCACCGGCAGCCCGAAGCTCAGCTGGTCCGCGCCTGCCTGCTCCCACCGCTTGCACTGCCGCAGCACCTCGTCGGGGTCGCCGCAGATCAGCAGTTCCTCCTCGACGAGCAGTTCCACGAACTCCGGCGTGTACTCGGGCAGCGTCTCCGGCCACACGGGGAAGCCCTCGGGCCGCGGGAAGGTGTCGTGGTAGCGGAAGACCAGGGAGGGCAGGTAGTGGAGCCCGCCGGACGCGGCGATCCGGATCGCCTCGTCGTGGGTCGGCGCGCAGATCGCGGTCGTCGTCACCATCACGTTGTCGTTGACGAAGTCCCCGACCGGCTCGGCGTTCACGATCGCCGTCTTGTACTGCTCCAGCACCCACTCCATGTCGGAGACCTTCTGGATGCTGAAGCCCAGGACGCCGAGCCCCTTCTTCGCGGCCATGGCGTACGACGGCGGCGACCCGGCCGCGTACCACATCGCGGGGTGGGACCTTCCGTACGGCTTCGGCAGCACCTTGCGCGGCGGCAGTTGCCAGTGCTTGCCCTGGAAGCCGACGTACTCGTCCTGGAGCCACATCTTGGGGAACTCGGCGATGGTCTCCTCCCAGATCTCCTTGGTGTAGTTCATGTCGGTCACACCGGGGATGAATCCGAGGATCTCGTGGGAGCCGGCCCCGCGTCCGCTGCCGAACTCGAAGCGGTTGCCGGTGAGGTGGTCGAGCATGGCGACCTTCTCGGCGACCTTCACCGGGTGGTTGACCTGGGCGAGGGGGTTGAAGATCCCGGAGCCGAGGTGGATCCGCTCGGTGGCGTGCGCGAGGTAGCCGAGGTAGACGTCGTTGGCGGACAGGTGGGAGTACTCGTCGAGGAAGTGGTGCTCGGACGCCCAGGCGTACTTGAAGCCGGACTTGTCCGCCTGGATGACGTACTCGGTCTCCTCCATCAGTGCCTTGTGTTCGGCCAGCGGGTCGGTCTCGGCTCGCTTGCCCACGTATCCCTGTACAAAGAGGCCGAATTCCACGGCGGTTCACCGTCCCAAGTCCAGGTGGTCCCTATGAGTCCTACGACTTTCTGACGTACCGTCAGAAAGGTCAAGAGCTGACGACACGTCAGATGACACTGACCCCCGCCAGCCACCCGCCGTCGATCACGAACGGCTGCCCGGTGATGTACGACGAGTCGTCCGAGGTCAGGAACAGCGCCAGCCTGGCCACCTCCTCGGCCCGCCCGATCCGGCCCAGCGGCACCAGCCTGCGGTACAGCTCGTCCAGGGCCCGGCTCATCTCCTCCGGGTCGGCCGCGGGGTCGAGCCGCGCCGGATTGGACATCGCGGTGTCGATGGCGCCCGGGCAGATCGCGTTGACCCGGATCCGCCGGCCGGCCAGCTCCAGGGCGGCGACCCGGGTGAGCCCGAGCACCGCGTGCTTGGTCGCGGCGTACGTGCCCACCGCGGCCATCCCCGTCAGCGCCGTGTAGGAGGCCGTGTTGACGATGGTGCCCCCGTCGGCCAGCTCCGGCGCCACCGTCTTCATGCCCAGGAAGCAGCCGACCTGGTTCACCTGCACGACCTGCATGAACTCGTCCAGGGGCGTGTCCACGAGCGCGTTGAACCGCAGGATGCCCGCGTTGTTCACCAGCCCGTCGAGGCGGCCGTACGCCTGCTTCGTCGTGGCGACCGCGGCCTGCCACTCCTCCTCCACCCCCACGTCCAGGTGGACGTAGCGCGCCCCGATCTCCTTGGCCAGCGCCTCGCCGAGGTCGTCCAGGACGTCCGCCACGACCACGCTCGCGCCCTCCCCGGCGAAGAGCCGCGCCTCCTGCTCGCCCTGCCCGCGCGCCGCCCCGGTGACGATGACGACCCGCCCGTCCAGCTTGCCCATGCCACCCGCTCCTCAGCTCAGCCGGGGCGCGACCTCGGCCCCGAACGCCGCTATCTGGTCGATGAGTTCGGTCCGGCCGCGGCTGCGGAACCGCACCTGGATCTGGTCCACGCCCATCTCGCCGTAGGCCCGCAGCGACTCGGCGAGGGCCCCGGGAGGGCCGCTGAGGGTGCGGCGGCCGACGTCCCACCCGGGCGTGCCGACGTACAGCGGCTCGGTGATCGCGCCGACGGTGATCGGTTCGCCGACGCCCGCCTCCGCCCGCAGCCGCCGCAGCCGGGCGATCTGGGCGGGCAGCCGGTCCCTCGGGTCGCCCTGCGGCAGCCAGCCGTCGCCCTTGAGCGCGGCCCGCCGCACCGCGGCCGGTGACGACCCGCCGACCCACACCGGCACCCGCCGCTGCGCGGGCCTGGGCCGCTGCCCGAGCCCCTCGAAGTCGTAGAACTTCCCGTGGTGGACGGGGAACTCGTCCGGGCCGAGGGCGGCGCGCAGCGCGTCGACCGCCTCGTCGAGGACCGCGCCGCGCTGCCCGAAGTCCACCCCCAGCACCTCGAACTCCTCCCGCACGTGACCGGCCCCGACGCCGAGGACCAGCCGGCCGCCGGAGAGATGGTCGAGGGTCGCGTACTGCTTGGCGGACAGCAGCGGGTGGCGCAGGCCGACCACCGCGACATGGCTGAGCAGCCGGATCCGTTCGGTGACGGCGGCCAGGTGGGCGAGGGTGGCGACCGGGTCGTACCAGACCGTGCTCATGGCGGCGGCCAGCCGGTGCGGGATCGCCACGTGGTCGCAGACGGCGAGGTAGGCGAACCCGGCGCGCTCGACGGCCCGGGCGATCTCGACCAGGTCCGCGGCGCCCGCGTCCGCCTCCCACCGCTCGGCGTAGATCGTGGACTGGGACTGGACGGGCAGCTGGATGCCGTAGTCGGTCACCGCGTACCGCCCCAGAGTCCCTCGGGGGTGAGGCCCAGCAGGTCGATGGCGTTGCCGCGGACGATGCGTTCGACGACGTCCGGAGCGAGGTGGCCCATCTGCGCCTCGCCGACCTCGCGGGACTTGGGCCAGGTGGAGTCGGAGTGCGGGTAGTCGGTCTCGTAGAGGACGTTGCCGAGGCCGATCGCGTCGAGGTTCCTCAGGCCGAAGGCGTCGTCGAAGAAGCAGCCGTACACGTGCTCGGCGAAGAGTTCGGAGGGCGGGCGGGTGACCTTGTCGGCTACGCCGCCCCAGGCGCGGTTCTCCTCCCAGACGACGTCGGCGCGCTCCAGGATGTAGGGGATCCAGCCGATCTGGCCCTCCGCGTACATCACCTTCAGGTCCGGGAAGCGCTCGAACTTGCCGCTCATCAGCCAGTCGACCATCGAGAAGCAGCAGTTGGCGAAGGTGATGGTGGAGCCGACGGCCGGCGGGGCGTCCGCGGAGGTGGAGGGCATCCGGCTGCTGGAGCCGATGTGCATGGCGACGACCGTGCCGGTCTCGTCGCAGGCGGCGAGGAAGGGGTCCCAGTCGTCGGTGTGGACGGACGGCAGCCCGAGGTGCGGGGGGATCTCGGAGAAGGCGACGGCCCGGACCCCGCGGGCCGCGTTGCGGCGGACCTCGGCGGCGGCCAGGTCTGCGTCCCACAGGGGGATGAGGGTCAGGGGTATCAGCCGGCCCCGCGCGAGCGGACCGCACCACTCCTCCACCATCCAGTCGTTGTAGGCCTGGACGCAGAGCAGGGCCAGTTCGCGGTCGGTGGCCTCGGTGAAGGTCTGGCCGCAGAACCGGGGGAAGGTCGGGAAGCAGAGGGCGGACTGGACGTGGTTGACGTCCATGTCGGCGAGCCGCCGCGGGACGTCGTAGGAGCCGGGCCGCATCTGCTCGTACGTGATCACCTCCAGCTTGATCTCGTCCCGGCTGTAGCCGACCGCGGTGTCGAGGCGGGTGAGGGGGCGGTGCAGGCCCTCGTAGATCCACCAGTCACCGATCGGGCCGTCCTCGCCGGGGCCGCCCATGACCGGCTTGAAGCGGCCGCCGAGGAAGCTCATCTCGCGCAGTGGGGCCCGGACGATGCGCGGTCCGGTGTCCAGGTACTTCTTCGGGAGGCGGGACTGCCAGACGTCCGGCGGCTCCACGGTGTGGTCGTCGACGGAGATGATCAGCGGGAAGGTGCCGTCCTGGGTGTCCATGGCGCTCACGGTAGCGCTGATCTGACGAACCGTCAGCTATCGGAATGACGGTTCGTCAGCCGGAGGGCCGGGTAACGCCCCGGCAGCCGTACGCTGAGCGTGCGCACCGGCACCGGACGGCGGGAGGCCGGTCCGGCCGGCCGGGGCGTTCCGCCGTGAACCGGACCCGTTCGCGGCGGCGACCGCCGTGTGAAGACTGTGTGCACCACCGTGCGCCGGCCTGTGATCGGTGTCTCGCCAGGCTGACGCGGCTCGCGCGGACAAGGCAGACTGACGGTGTGGATCGGGACGTCTAGGGGGACGGGCATGGACGGTGGACCGCGGGTACCGGAGCAGCGGCGCCCCTCCTCCTCGACGGAGGCGGCGTTGCGCTTCAGTGTGCTCGGTCCGGTGCGCGCCTGGCGCGAGGGACAGCCGCTCAACACCGGCTCCCCCCAGCAACGCGCCCTGCTCGCCGCCCTGTTGCTGCGCGAGGGCCGCACGGCGACCGCGGGCGAGCTGATCGACGCGCTGTGGGGCCCCGAGCCGCCGTCGCAGGCGCTGGCGGCGGTCCGGACGTACGCGTCCCGGCTGCGGAAGGTCCTCGCCCCGGGCGTCCTGGTCAGCGAGTCCGGCGGCTACGCGGTGCGCGGTCTCGGGGTGGGCGCCCTCGACCTGGTCGTGGTGCAGGACCTGGCGGCGGAGGCGGAGAAGGCGCGCAGCGGCGGGGACCTGGGCCGGGCGCGGGAGCTGCTCGGGCACGCCCTGTCCCGGTGGGACGGCGAGGCACTGGCCGGAGTCCCCGGCCCGTACGCGGACGCGCACCGGGTCCGGCTGGACGAGTGGCGGCTCCAACTCCTGGAGTCCCGACTGGACATGGACCTCGAGCAGGGCTGCCACGCGGAGGCGGTGTCGGAGCTGACCGCGCTGACGGCGGCCCATCCGCTCCGCGAACGGCTGCGCGAACTGCTGATGCTGGCGCTGTACCGCAGCGGCCGGCAGGCCGAGGCGCTGGCCGTGTACGCGGACACCCGGCGTCTGCTGGCCGAGGAACTGGGCGTCGACCCGCGACCGGGCCTGCGCGACCTCCAGCAGCGGATCCTGCGGGCCGACCCGGCGCTCGCGGAGCCCTCCTCGCCCGCCGCGGACGCTCCGGCCGCACTCGTCCGCCCGGCCCAGCTCCCGGCGACCGTCCCCGACTTCACCGGCCGGTCGGCCTGCGTCACCGAACTGGGCGAGGTGCTGGCGTCGGCGGAGGGCCGCGTGATGGCCGTGTCCGCGCTGGCCGGGATCGGCGGCGTGGGCAAGACCACACTCGCCGTCCACGTGGCCCACCAGGCCCGGTCGGCCTTCCCGGACGGCCAGTTGTACGTCGACCTGCAGGGCGCGGGGCCCCGGGCGGCGGAACCGGAGACCGTCCTCGGCTCCTTCCTCCGCGCCCTCGGCACGCCGGACTCGGCCGTCCCGGACACCCTGGAGGACCGGGCGGCCCTGTACCGCTCGGTGCTGGACGGCCGCCGGGTGCTGGTCCTGCTGGACAACGCGAAGGACGCGGCCCAGGTACGCCCGCTGCTGCCGGGCACCGAGGGCTGTGCCGCGCTGATCACCTCACGGGTGCGGATGGTCGACCTGGCCGGGGCGCACCTGGTGGACCTGGACGTCATGTCCCCCGACGAGGCCCTCCAGCTCTTCACGAGGATCGTCGGCGCGGAACGGGTGGCCGCCGAGCGCGAGGCGGCGCTGGACGTGGTGGCCGCGTGCGGCTTCCTGCCGCTGGCGATCCGGATCGCCGCGTCCCGGCTCGCGGCCCGCCGCACCTGGACGGTCTCGGTACTGGCGGCCAAGCTCGCCGACGAGCGCCGCCGCCTGGACGAGCTCCAGGCCGGCGACCTGGCGGTGAAGGCGACCTTCGAACTCGGCTACGGCCAGCTGGAACCGGCTCAGGCCCGCGCCTTCCGCCTGCTGGGTCTGGCCGACGGACCGGACATCTCGCTGGCCGCGGCCGCGGCGGTCCTGGACCTCCCCGCGGAGGACACCGAGGACCTCCTGGAAGCCTTGGTCGACACCTCCCTCGTGGAGTCGGCGGCCCCCGGCCGCTACCGCTTCCACGACCTGGTCCGGCTCTACGCGCGTGCGTGCGCGGAACGCGACGAGCGGCCGCCCGGCGAACGCGAGGCCGCGGTCTCCCGCCTCCTGGACTTCTACCTGGCCACGGCCGCGGGGGTGTACGCGATCGAGCGGCCCGGGGAACGCGTGCTGGACCACCTGATCCGCGGCGCCTACCCGGGCCTGGCCTTCACCGGCCGGGACAGGGCACTGGACTGGCTGTTCACCGAGGCGAGCGGAGTGCTGGCGGCCGTGCAGCAGGCAGCGGGCACGGCCGGGAGGCTGCGCCGGGCGGCCGATCTCCTCGTGGCGGCGGTCGACCTCGGGGAGTCCGGGATCAGTGCCCGCCAGTACGTCCGGGCGGCCACCGCGGTGATCTCCGCGGCACAGCGGCACGGCGACGCCTACGCCGAGGGCCGGGCCCGCCTCATGCACAGCCATCTCCTCGGCTTCTCGGGCCAGTTCGCGGAGTCCGACCGGGAGGCGGGCGAGGCGCTCCGGCTCGGTCTCGCCGCCGGGGACCCGGTGGTGTGTGCCCAGGCACCCAACCAGCAGGGCATCATCGCCCTCTACAGCGCGCGGCACGCCGAGGCCGAGCAGCACCTGACGCAGGCCCTGGCCGCCTTCCGGGCCGACGGGAACACCCCCGGTGAGGCCAGCGCCCTGTGCAACCTGTCGCGGGTCCACCTGGCGACCGGCCGGACCGAGAGCGCGGTCTCCCTGGCCCGCCAGGGGGTCACCATCTACGCACGGGACGACACCGGCATGGCCCTGCGCCTGGCCAACGGCAAGTACGCGCTCGGGCTCGCCCTGACCAGCGCGGGAGAGACCCGCCTCGCCCTGGAGACGCTCACCGACGCCCTGGGCGTGTTCCAGGACGCGCGGCAGCAGCTGTGGCACGGCATGACGCTCTTCCGGATCGCCGAACTCCACCTGGCCGACCACGGCCCCGCACAGGCCGCGGCGTGCGCGGAGCAGGCGCTGGCCGTGCTGCACGGCATCGGCGGGGAGTGGCGCCGCGCCAACATCCTCACCGCCCTGGGCCGCGGCCTGCACGGCGTCGGCCAGACCGACCGCGCGAAGGTCTGCTGGCAGGAGGCGCTGTCGGTCTTCGAGGCATCGGGATCGCCGGAGGCCGCGGACGTACGCCGGCTGCTGGAGTCCGCCCAGGTGCGCCAGGGCATGCCCTAGCCCCGGGCCCGGACCCTCACCTGCGTTCATCATTCGTTTATCGCCGCACGGCACTCTCAGTGGTGCCGGACCGTCGCGTCGGGGGGCAGACGGCTCGGTGCCATGGCCGCACCACTAGGGTGAACGGCCGTGCGATGCCCGCCCGGTGACACTCGGGGGAGTGACCGGACGGGCATCCCCCACTTCGTACCGTTCCGCTCTCTAGGAGTCACCCATGCCCGACAACACCGGGACCGTCAAGCCCGACGACTTCCACGCCACGAGCGAGCCGGCCGACGCCGCCGCCGCTCTCATCGTCGACCCGAAGCCGGACTTCGACCCGGCGGCCGCCCCGGCCGCCGCCACGAAGCCGGCCGCGGACACCGCCACCGCCCCGGCCACCGGCGGGGGTGACGTCGCCAGCAAGGACTTCCACGCCACGTCGGAGCCCCTGAACACGCCCGACGACTTCCACGCGACGGACGAGAAGGCCTGACGGACCGCACCGGACGGGGACGGCCGCGGCGGCGCGGAGGGGAGCCGCCGCGGCCGACGCGTGCCCCGGGCGTCGCGAACCGGTGAACCTTTCCGGTCACAGGGCTAGGCGACCCCGCGGCCCCGCAGGACCTCCTTGACCACCTTTCCGCTCGCGTTGCGGGGCAGTTCGCCCACGAACTCCACCGCCCGCGGCACCTTGTAGTTGGCCATCTCGCGGCGCGCCCAGGCGATCAGGTCGTCCCCGGTGAGCACCGAGCCCCGGCGGAGCACCACGAACGCCCTGCCGACCTCGCCCAGCCGTCCATCCGGTACGCCGATCACCGCCACGTCCGCCACGTCCGGGTGCAGGCCGAGCAGTTGCTCTATCTCCGCCGGGTAGGCGTTGAAGCCGCCGACGATGAACATGTCCTTCAGCCGGTCGGTGATCCGCAGGTTCCCCGCCGGGTCCAGGACTCCGATGTCACCCGTGCGCAGCCAGCCGTCCGCCGTCAGCGTCCCGGCGGTCGCGGCGGCGTCCTCGTAGTAGCCGCGCATCACGTTGAAGCCGCGTACCAGTACCTCGCCCGGTTCGCCGGGTGCCGCGTCCACCCGTACCTCGGTGCCGGGGATGGCCCGCCCCGACGTCGAGGCGATCACCGAGGGGGAGTCCTCGCGCCGGCACATCGTCACGATGCCGCTCGCCTCGGAGAGTCCGTACGCCGTCAGGACCGTCCGCACGCCGAGTTCGCCGCGCAGGCGCTCGACGAGGAGCAGGGGCACGACCGCCGCACCGGTCACCACCAGCCGCAGCGCGGAGAGGTCGTGGGCGTCGCGCGCCGGGTGGTCCAGGAGCGACTGGTGGAGGGTGGGCGGTCCCGGCAGCACCGACACCCGTTCCGCCGCCACGTTCGCCAGCACGGTCTCCACGTCGAACACCGGCTGCGGGATCATCGTCGCTCCGCGCATCAGGCAGGCGATCACCCCCGCCTTGTAGCCGAAGGTGTGGAAGAAGGGGTTCACGATCAGGTAGCGGTCGTCCGCGCGCAGTCCCGCCAGGTCGGCCCACACCTCGTACGCCCGCAGGGTCTGCGCGTGTGTGATCATCGCGCCCTTGGGGCGGCCCGTGGTACCGGAGGTGAAGACGATGTCGGAGAGCGAGCCGCCGTCCAGCCCGGCCGCCCGGGCGGCCGTCTCCTCCGCTGTCACGCCGTCCCCGGCCGCCAGGAACTCCTTCCAGGTGCGGAAGTCGGCCGGCGCGTCCTCCGCCAGCACCACCACGTCGCGCAGCAGCGGGAGCCCCGGCAGCGGGCCCGGGAAGTCGCCCTCCCCGGCCGCCCTGCGCAGCGACGCCACGTACGACGTCCCGAGGAACGTGCCCGTCACGAACAGCAGGCGCGCCCCGCTGCGGCGCAGCACGTCCGCCGCCTCGGCGCCCTTGAAGCGGGTGTTCAGCGGGACCAGTACCCCGCCCGCCGAGACCGCGCCCAGCGCCGCGACGATCCAGTCCAGGGAGTTGGGGGCCCAGACGGCCACCCGGTCGCCGGTCTCGACGCCGGCGGCCAGGCAGGCCGCGGCCGCCCGTTCCACCCGGGCGCCCAGCTCCGCGTAGGTGATCCGGGTACGGCCGTCCACCACCGCCTCGGCGTCGGCGTACCGCCGGGCCGCCGACCTCACCAGGCCCGGAACGGTCCCCCACTCCATGTCACCGCGCACGACGGCCTCCCCAGACGAGAGCACAGAACGCATAGCTGACGGTACGTCAGATTAGCGGTAGCCTGACGGACTGTCAGCAACTAGTGGACAGGCAGCGGAGGTGTGCACATGGCCGGGATCCGGGACGCCACCGCCATCGTCGGGATCGGACAGACCCCCTTCGCCAGACGGCTCGACGAGGACGAGAGGACCCTCGCCTGCCGTGCCGTCCTCGCCGCCCTCGACGACGCCGGGATCGCCCCCGGCGAGGTCGACGCCCTCGCCTCCTTCACCATGGAGGAGACCGACGAGGTCGAACTGGCCAAGGCCGTCGGCTTCGGGGACCTGACCTTCTTCAGCAAGGTCGGATACGGCGGCGGAGGCTCCTGCGCGACCGTCGCGCACCTCGCCGCCGCCATCGCCTCCGGGCAGGCCTCGGTCGGGGTGGCCTGGCGGTCCCGCAAGCGCGGCAGCGGGCCCCGGCCCTGGACCGACACCACGGTCCAGCTGCCCACCCCGGCCCAGTGGACCCGGCCCTTCGGGCTGCTCCGGCCCGCCGACGAGATAGCCATGCTCACCCGCCGCTACATGCACGAGTACGGCGCCACCCGCGACCACCTGTTCAACGTCGCCCTCGCCTGTCGCAACCGCGCCAACCAGAACCCCGCCGCCGTCATGTACGACCGCCCGCTGACCCGCGAGATGTACATGACCTCCCGGTGGATCAGCGAGCCGCTCTGCCTCTTCGACAACTGCCTGGAGACCGACGGGGCGTTGGCGTGCGTGGTGGTCAGCAGGGAACGCGCCCGCGACTGCGCCCGCAGACCGGTCTACATCCACTCCGCCGCCCAGGGCCTGCCCGCCCAGCACCACGGCATGGTCAACTACTGGAACGACGACCCGCTCACCGGTCCCGCCTGGACCGCCGCCCGGCACCTGTGGAAGCACGCCGACTTCACCCCCGAGGACGTCGACGTCGCCCAGATCTACGACGCCTTCAGCGCGCTGATCCCGCTCTCCCTGGAGGGGTACGGCTTCTGCGGCAGAGGGGAGGGCGGGGCCTTCACCGAGCAGGGGGCGCTGGAGATCGGCGGGCGGCTGCCCGTGAACACCGGGGGCGGCGGGCTGAGCGAGGCCTACGTCCACGGGTTCAACCTCATCACCGAAGGCGTCAAACAGCTGCGCGGCACCAGTACCGCGCAGGTCCCCGGCGCCGCCACCTGCCTGGTCACCGCGGGCGAGGGCGTGCCGACCTCCGCCCTCCTCCTCACCAACAGGAGCTGAGATGCTGCGACCGGCCGTCGACACCGAGGGCGCCCCCTTCTGGGAGTACGCGGCACTCGGCGAACTCCGCGTCCAGGCCTGCGCCGACTGCCACGAGCCCCGCTTCCCGCCCCGCCCGTGCTGCCCGCACTGCCAGTCCTTCGCGAGCGAGTGGCGGGCGACGAGCGGGCGCGGCCGGATCTGGTCGTACGTCGTCCCGCACCCGCCGCTCCTGCCGGACTACGCGGCGCAGGCGCCGTACAACGTCGTGGTCGTGGAACTGGCGGACGCCCCGCGGATACGCCTGGTGGGGAACCTGGTCACCGAGGCGGGGGCACCGCTCGGCTCCTTCCCCGCCGACCGGATCCGGATCGGCGCCAGGGTGCAGGCGGTGTTCGCGGACGGTCTCCCGCAGTGGGTCCTGGAGCGGCCGTGAGCCTGCGGGTCGCCACCGACAAGGACACCGGGGTCGCCGTCGTCACCCTGGACCGCCCCGAGCGGCTCAACGCGCTCGACCTGGCCACCGCCGCGGAACTCCGGGCCGCCTGGGGAGCGTTGCGGTTCGACGACACGGTACGGGCCGTCGTCGTCACCGGGGCCGGCGGACGCGCCTTCAGCACCGGTCTGGACCGGGACGCGGTGGTGCCGCAGCCCTCCTCGCCGTACAGCCAGGACGACCCGCTGATCGCGATCGGCCCGAAGGCGAACGACCTGTGGAAGCCGGTGATCGCCGCGGTCGCCGGGATGGCCTGCGGAGGCGCCTTCTACCTCCTCGGCGAGGCGGACTTCGTCGTCGCCGACGAGACCGCGGTCTTCTTCGACCCGCACACCTCCTACGGCATGGTCAGCGCCTACGAGTCGGTGCTGATGGCGCAGCGGATGCCGTACGGGGAGGTGGCCCGGCTGGTCCTGATGGGCAACGCCGAGCGCATCTCCGCACGGCGGGCCCACGAGGTGGGGCTGGTGTCCGAAGTGACGCCCGTCGGCGGGGCGTTGGAGGCGGCGGTGCGGTGCGCGACCGTGATCGCCGGGTATCCGGCGGAAGGGGTGCAGGGAAGCGTGCGGGCGCTGTGGGCGGCGAAGGAGGCGGCGCGGGAGCGGGGGTACGGACACGCGCCGCACCTCATCGCCCTGGGCAACCTCCCGGCCGACCGGCAGACCGAGCTCTTCACGAACCGGCGGCGGACCACGCCCCCACGGATCCGCTGAGACTTCCCCCGCGGCTCCGCGGTCGCCACACAACCGTCGGCTGCCCTTAGGCCGTGCGGGCCGTGCCCGTGCCCTTCTCCGCGTCCAGCGCGTACACGCACCGGTCCTTGCTGCACGCGTACACCACCCCGTCCCGCACCACCGGCGACCCGGTGATCTCCCCGCCGGTCGCCAGCTTCCAGCGCAGCCGGCCGTCGTCGGCCTTCAGGGTGTAGAGCAGGTGGTCGGTGGAGCCGAAGTGGATCCGGCCCTCCGCCACCGCGGGCGCGCCCACCACGTCGCCGCCCGCCTGGAAGCGCCACTTGGGCGTCCCGGTGACCGCGTCCAGGGTGTACAGCCCCTTGCCGCTGCCCACGTGCACGTGCCCGGCGGCCACCAGCACCGGCTCGACCGAGGAGCGGGCCTCCGTCGCGATCCGCCAGCGGTCGCGGCCGTCGGTGGCGTCCAGGGCGTACACGGTGCCGAGGTAGTCGGCGAGGTAGACGCCGCCGCCGGTGACCGCGGGGCCGGGCACGAAGGCCGGCGGGGCGAGGAAGACCGCCGGCGCCTCGAAGTGCCAGCGGACCCGTCCCGTCGCGGCCTCCAGGGCGATGACGCGGCTGCCCGCCACGGCGTACACGTAGCCGTCGGGGGCGTGGGTGAGGCGGACCGGGACACCGCCGCAGGAGGCCGCGTCGCCGATGGGGTAGGACCAGCGTTCCTCACCGGTGCGGGCGTCCAGCGCCCGCAGCCGGGCGTCCTGCCAGACGAACGCCGTGCCCTCGTGCAGGGAGGGACCGGACTCGGGGGCCTCGAAGTCGGTCTGGGCGCCGGACAGCTCCCAGAGCTTCTGACCGGTGGAGGCCTCCCAGGCCTGGACACCGCCGCCCCGGGTGCCGGTGACCAGGGTGCCGCGGTCGGCCCTGAGGGCGTACACCCAGGCGTCGGTGGACAGCCGCCACAGGTCGCCGCCCTCGCGGGCTTCGAGCGCGAACAGGGTGGGCCCGTCGGAGGCGTGGATGCGGCCGTCCGCCACCGCCATGGACCAGGCGACGTCCCGCGTCTTGAAGCGGCGGCGGCCGGTGGCGACGTCGAGGGCGTGCACCTCGAAGGAGGTGACGTAGACGAGGTCGCCGTCGACGGCCGGGGTGCCCCAGACGTCGTTGGACATCCGGAACCGCCAGGGGCGCCAGCCCGACGCCGTCTCCGGGGGCAGGGCGGGCACGGCGGGCTCGGCGCCGTTGACGCCGGGGCGCGGACGGGACCAGTTGGCCACCAGTCCTGCCTCGGGCGGGGGTGCCTTGACGGCGGCGGCGCGGGCGTCGGCGACCCGGGGGCCGGGTCCGATCGGCACCGGGGCACCGGCCAGCCGGACCGGGCCGGCGTCGGGACCGGGGGCGCCGACGGGGACCGGGGCCGGGACGACGGGGTCGTAGGAGGGCGGCGGGGGGACGGCGAGGCGGCCGCCGCTGCGGGCGCCGGACGGGTTGGCCGACGGTCTGACGGCGGGGCGGCCGCCGCGCCGTGACTCGATCAGCGCGACCGCCTTCTCGGGCAGCCACGCGGACGCCGTACCGCTGTCGTCGGAGCCGGATCCGAAGAGATGGGGGGCCAGCTGGGCCTGGAGGTCGGCCGGGTTGGGGCGGCCGGTGGCCTCCATCTGCATGCAGGACTCGATGAGGGGCCGGAGTTCGTCCGGGAGTCCTTCGAGGTTCGGGCCCTCGCGCAGCAGCATGAAGACGGTCTCGACCGGGTTGGCGCCGTGGAAGGGCGGGTGGCCGGTGGCGGCGAAGACGAGCATGGAGCCCAGCGAGAAGACGTCGCTCGCGCCGGTCACCGACCGGGAGTCCTTCGCCTGCTCCGGGGACATGTACGCGGGGGTGCCCACCGCGACGTTGGTCATCGTCAGACGGGTGTTCGAGACGCCGGACGCGATACCGAAGTCGATGACGCGGGGGCCGTCCTCGACGACGAGGACGTTGGAGGGCTTGAGGTCACGGTGGACCAGACCGGCGCCGTGGATGGACTGGAGCGCCTCCGCGACGCCCGCCGCGAGCCAGCGGACCGCCTGGGCCGGGAGCGGCCCGCAGTCGTTCACTATCTCCTCGAGCGAGGGCGCGGGCACGTACGCGGTCGCCAGCCACGGCACCGCGGCGCGCGGGTCGGCGTCGACCACGGCGGCCGTGTAGAAGCCGGAGACCGCGCGGGCCGCCTCCACCTCCCGGGTGAAGCGGACCCGGAACAGCTGGTCCTCGGCGAGTTCGGTCCGGACCGTCTTGATCGCCACGCGCCGCCCGGACGCCGAGCGCGCGAGATAGACCAGCCCCATGCCGCCGGCACCCAGCCGTCCCAGCACCTCGAACGGCCCGATCCGCCGCGGATCGTGCTGCGTCAGCTGATCCACCACTAGCCTGCCACCTCCCCGTACGGGCCACGTCCACCCACATATGTACGCGACCCCGTGCAGCGTCTCACCACCGCACCGCCGTGGCGGCACGCACCCCGATTCTTCCTGGCCCGGGCACAGGTTGCGAACCCGGCGACCAATCGGGGTGTCACGTGACAAAGTGAGACATTTTTCCGCCGAGGGCCGACCGTTTCCGGGCCTCAGCGTTGCAGCAGCGCGAAGGACGCCCCCTGATTGTCGGTCACGACGGCCACTTTTCCGTACGACGTCTCGAAAGGCGGCGCCTGGACCCGGCCGCCGAGTTCCCGCACCGCCCCGACCGCGGCGGCCACGTCCCCGGTGCGGAAGTGCACGACGAACTGGGCCGGCATCCCCGCCGCGAACACGTCGGTCACGGGAGCGCGGCCGAAGTCGGGGGTGGCGCCGGCACCGAAGAGGGCGGCGGCGAAGAGGTGCCCGTAGAAGGCGTTCGCCGCTTCGGTGTCGCTGGTGTAGAGCTGGGCCCAGGCGAAGGTGCCGGGGGCGTGCCGGACTCCGAAGCCCTGGTGCGCCGCCGCCTGCCAGATGCCGAAGACGGCGCCCTGGGGGTCGGCGGCCAGGGCGGCGGTGCCCAGGTCACGGACGGGCGCCGGGTCGCTCACGATCTGGCCGCCGGCGGCCACGATCCGGCGGGCCAGGTCCCGGGCGTCCGGGGTCGCGAAGTACACCGTCCAGACGGTGGGCAGCCGGCCGTCCTGTTTCCGCGCCAGCCGGGCGACGCCCACGCCGTCGAGGAGGGCCCACGCGGCCCCCGCTCCGGCGTCCTCGAAGGTCCACCCGAAGAGCCCGCCGTAGAACCGCTTGCCCGCCTCGACGTCGGGAAGCTGCACGTCCACCCAGCACGGGACGCCCTCCGCGAATTCGGATGTCCTGTTTTCGGCCATGTCGTCAAAGTAACCGCCCCGCTCGCACCGCGCAGACCAGCCGCATCACCTGGGGCGGCGGCCTTCCGGACACCCCCATACACCCGTGCACCCCATTTGCAGTCGGCCGAATCGCGCTCCGATCACCCCTCGGTAAGCTGACGGCATGACAGGACAAGTGCGTACCGTCGACGGCCGCGTGGCCGGTCGGCGTGGGCAGGCGACCCGGCAGAAGCTGCTCGACTGCCTCAGCGAGATGCTCAGCTCCTCCCCTTACCGGGACGTCAAGGTCATCGATGTCGCCCGGAAAGCGGGTACTTCGCCCGCGACCTTCTACCAGTACTTCCCGGACGTCGAGGGCGCCGTCCTGGAGATCGCCGAGGAAATGGCGGCCGAGGGCGGTCAGTTGACCGAACTGCTGGCCGGACGTTCCTGGGTCGGCAAGGCCGGCTGGACGACCGCGCAGGAACTCGTCGACGGTTTCCTGGAGTTCTGGCGCAAGAACGACGCGATCCTGCGCGTGGTCGACCTCGGTGCGGCCGAAGGGGACAAACGGTTCTACAAGATCCGTATGAAGATCCTGAACTCGGTGAACAACTCCCTCACCGACTCCGTCACGGAGTTGCAGTCCAAGGGCAAGGTCGACAAGGACGTGAACCCGGCGGCCGTCGCCGGTTCGCTGGTCGCGATGCTCGCGGCGGTCGCCTCGCACCAGAAGGGCTTCCAGTCCTGGGGTGTGAAGCAGGCCGAACTCAAGCCGAACCTCGCGCTGTTGGTGCACCTGGGCGTGACCGGGAAGAAGCCCGCGAAATAGCCCGCGCCCCGGGTCCTGTCTGGCAGGCGGCGGTTCACCGGAGGTGGACCACCGCCTGTTGCGCTACCGCGTCCGTCACGGCGCCTTCCGGCACGGTCCGTTCCGTCACGCCGGCAGCGTGCGGTCCCGGACCACGTGCTTCATCACCAGCGTCGAGGTGAGGCGCTGCACGCCCGGCAGGGTCGCGAGCCGTTCGTCGTAGAGCCGCTGGAAGGCGGCGAGGTCGGCGGTGGCAACCCGCAGCAGGTAGTCCGGCTCGCCGAACAGCCGCTGCGCGTCCAGCACATGGGGGATCTCCGCGAGCGCCCGCTCGAAGTCGGCGACCGTGTCCCGGTCCTCCTGGCGCATGGAGACGAAGACCAGCGCCTCGAAGGTCAGCCCCACGCACGCCGGGTCCACCACCGCCCGGTAGCCGCTGATCGCGCCCGACCGCTCCAGCTCGCGCAGCCGCCGGTGGCACGGCGAGACGCTCAGCCGCACCCGCCCGGCCAGCTCGGTCACGGTCAGCCGCCCGTCCTGCTGAAGCTCCGCGAGGATGCGCCGGTCCACGTCGTCCATACGGCGGATTCTCCCCCGAACCCGCCGGTCGCGAGCAAATTCCGAGGGCGGCCGGGGCGGCCCCCGCACGGCGGCCACCGGCGCGGGCAGGGCGATGCGCCGACCACGCCAGGCGAGCACGCCTTGCGACCACTCCCTGCGACGGCGACCCGCGACAGTCCCCGGCGACCACCGCCCGCCACGGAGACCCATGCCCGGCAACCACGACCCACGACGGAGTCTCGCGCCGGCGACCACGACCCGCGACGGAGACCCGCCCCGGCGACAGCGCCCCGCGGCTACGTCCTGTCGAGGCGGAAGATCCGGATCTCCCGGTCCACCCGGTCCTGATAGGCGGCGTACGGCGGCCAGAACACCAGCAGCAGCCGCCAGGCGTCCGCCCGTTCGGCCCCTTCCAGCAGCCGGGCGGTGACCGGGACGTCACGCCCCTTCCAGCTGATCTCGGCGGCCGGATGCCCCAGGAGGTTGTACGTCCAGGCGGGATGGCCGGTGCGCCCGAAGTTGGAGCCGACGAGGAACCAGCCGTCCCCCGCGGGCATGCACGCCAGCGGCGTACGGCGGGGCCGCCCGCTGCGCGCACCGGTGGAGGTGAGGATCACCCCGGGCAGCATCCGCGCGCTGGGCAGCACCCGCCCGCGGCTGAGCCGGTGCACGGCCCGGTCGAGGGCCGGGACCACGTGCGGGGCCACCCTGGCGAACCCCCGGGTGGCGGAGACCCTCTGCACCAGCCGTTCGCCGATCACGCCCCCACCTCCCGTCCCCCGAACAGCCCGGCCGCGTCGGCGGCCCGGGCGCGCAGCCGGTGCACGGGCCCGAAGAGCAGCTCGTCCCCCGCCGCCCGTTTGAAGGACAGGTGCGCCTCGTGCTCCCAGGTGAACCCGATCCCGCCATGCAGCTGGATCCCCTCCGCGGCGGCGGTCCGCAGCGCCTCCAGCGCCTGGGCGAGGGCCAGTCCGCCCACCGGCTCCCCCCGGGTCGTCGCCCAGGCCGCGTAGTAGGCGGCCGACCGGGCCGCCCGTACCGCCACATGGACATCGGCCAGCCGGTGCTTCACCGCCTGGAACGACCCGATCGGCCGCCCGAACTGCTCCCGCTGCCCGACGTACTCCACGGTCCGCTCCAGCGCCCGGTCCGCGGCCCCCACGGCCTCGCAGGCGAGCGCCGCGGCCACGGATTCGCCGAGCGCGGCGAGGGCGGGCCGGACGTCGGTGTCCTCGTCGCCCAGCGGCCGGGCGGCCACGTGCCGCAGCTGGACCCTGGCCTGGGGGCGGGTCTGGTCGAGGGTGGTGCGCCGGGTCCGTACCAGGCCGTCGGCGTCCCCCGCCACCAGGAAGAGCAGGACGCGCGAGCGGGCGTACCCGCCGGCGTGTGCCGGGACGAGGAGCAGCCCGGCGCTGTGCCCGTCCAGCACCTGGTCGGCCTCCCCGTACAGCTGCCACCCGTCCCCGCCGTGCCGCGCCTGCACGCCGCCGGCCCGCCCGCCGCCGGCCCAGTCGCCGTCGCCGGGCCCGGTGAGCGCGAGGGCGGTGCCGAGCCGGGTGCCGGGCACGGCGAGGGCGGCGGTGAGCCGGCCCTCGGCGATCCCCGGGAGCAGTTCGGCGCGTTGTGCGGCGGTTCCGAGGGAGAGCAGCAGCGGGGCGGCCAGGACGGCGGTGGCCAGGAACGGCGTGGGTGCCAGGGCGCGTCCCAACTCCTCGGCCGCGAGCGCGATTTCCGTGACCGAGCAGCCGGCGCCGCCGTACGCCTCGGGCAGCGCGAGGCCGGACAGTCCGAGTTGTTCGCCGAGCGCGGTCCACAGGGCGGGGTCGTGCCCTTCCGGCCGGTCGACGGCGGCCCGGACGTCCTCCGTCCCGCACCGCTTGTTGAGCAGTTCACGCAGGGCGCGCCGGATCTCGTCCTGCTCGTCGGTGAAGCGGGTGTCCATGGCCGGACCTCCTGACGATCTGACGGCCCGTCATGCTAGGCGCAGCGGATGCAGATGCACAGGGGCGGAGATACGCGGATCTGATGTACCGTCAGATTCATGACCGGACCCCGCAAGGTCGCCGTCGTCGGCGTGGCCCTGTCCGACTGCGGCCGCGTGGACGACGCCACCGCCTACACCCTGCACGCCCAGGCGGCCCGCCGCGCGCTCGCCGACGCGGGCCTCGGCCGCGAGGTGGTCGACGGCTTCGCGTCGGCGGGCCTCGGCACCCTGGCACCGGTGGAGGTGGCCGAGTACCTGGGGCTGCGTCCCACCTGGGTCGACTCCACCTCCGTCGGCGGCTCGACCTGGGAGGTCATGGCGGCCCACGCGGCGGACGCGATCGCGGCCGGCCACGCCGACGCGGTCCTGCTGGTGTACGGCTCGACGGCCCGCGCCGACGTCAAGGCGGGCCGCAGGACCGGCAACCTGTCCTTCGGGGCCGGCGGCCCGCTCCAGTTCGAGGTCCCCTACGGCCACACGCTCATCGCCAAGTACGCGATGGCCGCCCGCCGCCACATGATCGAACACGGCACGACGATCGAGCAGTTGGCGGAGGTGGCCGTCCAGGCCCGGGCGAACGCGGCGCTCAACCCGGAGGCGATGTTCCGCACCCCGGTCACGGTCGACGAGGTCCTGTCCGGCCCGATGATCGCCGACCCCTTCACCAAGCTGCACTGCTGCATCCGCTCCGACGGCGGCGCGGCGGTGCTGCTCGCGGCCGAGGAGTACGTACCGGACTGCCGTACCGCGCCGGTCTGGGTGCTAGGCACGGGTGAGTGCGTCTCGCACGCGACCATGTCGGAGTGGGCCGACTTCACGGTGTCCCCGGCGGCGGTGAGCGGTGAACTGGCCTTCCGGCGGGCCGGTGTGAGCCCGTCGGAGATGGACTTCGCCGAGATCTACGACGCCTTCACCTACATGACGCTGGTGACCCTGGAGGACCTGGGCTTCTGCGCGAAGGGCGAGGGCGGGGCGTTCGTGGACAAGGGGCGGCTGCGGGTGCGGGGCGGCGAGCTGCCGGTGAACACCGACGGCGGCGGGCTGTCCGCCCAGCACCCCGGAATGCGCGGCCTGTTCCTCCTGGTGGAGGCGGTACGGCAACTGCGCGGCGAAGCCGGCGACCGGCAGGTGCGCCGGCCGGACGGCGGGCTGCCGGAGCTGGGGGTGGCGTCGGGGACGGGCGGCTGGTTCTGCTCGTCGGGGACGGTGGTGCTGGGACGGGGTTGACGCACCGCCCCGCCGGCCTTCGCGGCGGACGGCCACCGTGCGGGTGGTTCAGCCGCGCGCCGGCACGACGCGGTGGCCGCGGCGCGGCCCGGGGAAGTCGACGAGGGTGACCCCGACGTGGTTGCGGGCGATCGCCCAGGCGACCAGGGCGCAGGCCAGGGTCACGACGGCCGTGGCCACGCCGACCGGCACGAGCAGCGGCGACGACTGCCCGGCCGGGAGGGTACGACCGCCCTCGTGGACGACGTAGGCCAGTGAGGCGACGCACAGCACCAGCGCGAGCAGCGAGACCGCCCCCCAGGTCAGCCGGGTACGCCGGGTGCGGACGTGGTCGCGGACCTCGGCGAGGAGCGCGGCCGAGCAGACCGGGCACTCCAGCTCGACGCGCTCCCGGCCCACCGCCGGCCGCACCAGCCGGAAGTCACGGGCGGCCCAGGTGGCGGTCCGCGCCGTGGACCGCCCGGCCTCGCCGAGCACATGGCGTACGCCCACTCTCACGGTCCTGGGTCCCCTCATGCCGGACAGTGTGGGGCCGGGGCACAGGTGTCCGCAGGCCTTTGCGCGGTTGTGCCCCGGAGTCCGGCCCCCGGGTACCTCCGGGCACCCCGGATCGCCCCGCGACGTGCTGCCGGGGCGGCCGCGGGTACCCGAGGATACTCGGCACATGGCAGCAACGGATCTTCACGACCTCCTGAAGTCGCTCCGGGTCTGGTCCCCCGAGACCACGGAGCTACGGCCGTTCGAACCGGAGTCGGCTCCCGACGACCCGCTCCCCCTCTTCACCACGTGGTTCGCGGAGGCGGTGGCGGCCGGACAGGTGGAACCGCACACCGTGTCGCTGGCGACGACGGACGAGGAGGGCAGGGCGGACGTGCGGATCGTGATGCTGCACGGCGCGGACCCGGCCGGCTGGTCCTTCGCCTCGCACGTGACCAGCCGCAAGGGGCACCAGCTGAGCGCCCGCCCGTACGCGGCGCTGGTCTTCTACTGGCCGGTCCTGGGCCGCCAGGTCCGGCTCCGCGGGCCGGTCACCACCGCCCCGTGGGAGGAGGGCCAGACGGACCTGCACGCCCGCTCGACGGGCGCCCTCGCGGCGGCGCTCACCGGCAGCCAGAGCGGACCCCTGTCCTCCCCGGACGAGCTGCGGCAGGAATCGGAGGCGGCCTGGGAACGGGCCCGCGCCGACCCGGCCGCCCCCTCCCCCACCTGGACCCTCTACCGGCTGCGCCCGGAGGAGGCGGAGTTCTTCCAGGGCGACCCGGACCGCCGGCACGTCCGGCTCCGGTACTCCGTCCAGCCCGACGAGACCTGGCACCGGCAACTGCTCTGGCCGTGAGCGCCCACCGCTACGCCCCCGCCGGGAGGTCGTACACCGCCCAGTCGGCGACCTCCCGGTACCCGATGCGCCGGTAGAGCGCGTTGCTCGTCGGGTTCGCGAGGTCCGCGAAGAGCAGCACCTCGCCGACGCCCCGGGCCAGGGCCGCCCGGCCCACCTCCGTGGTCACCGCGCCGGCGTAGCCGCGACCGCGCAGTTCGCGCGGGGTGTAGACGGGCGCGACCCGGGCCTGGCCGGCGACGGTCGGGGTCACGCCGGCCATGGACACCGGGGTGCCGTCGGGCGTCTCCCACAGCGTGACGCCGCCGTAGGAGAGCCGGAAGTCGGCCCAGTCCCCGGCGTTCCGGCCGCCCGGCACGCCCGCGTCGGCGACGAAGCCGTCGTACCAGCGGATCAGCAGGTCCCGGTCGGCCGGCCCGGCCACCCTCGCCCGGCCCTCCGGCATCGGCAGGGGTGCCGTCAACTCGTGCAGCCGGTAGAGCCGTTCGAGATCGCGGAGGGCCCCGGCGATCCCGGTCAGCCGTTCCCAGGCCGCCACGAACGCCTCCGCGGTGGCGCGTTCGGCGGCGAATCCGGTGAACGGGTGGCCGAGGGCGCGGAGCCGGGAGGCCAGTGCCCCGGTCTCCGCGGCCGTGAGCCGGGTGGTGCGCAGGGCGTACGGCGGGGTGTGCAGCAGCGTCGCGCCCACGCTGCCGTCCGCCCTGGTCAGGAAGCCGAGGAACGGAGGCCGGTCGCCGTACGCCGACGGGCCGCGGTGCCGCAGTTGCCGGGTCACCGTCAGGTGGACGGTGTGCAGGTCCGGGCGGGAGCCGAGGAATTCCCCGGCGCGGGCGAGGAATTCCTCGGTGTCGGAGGTGAAGTGCCAGTCGGACGCGGCGACCGGTGCGGGGGTCCTGGGCTCCTCGGGTGTCCTGGGCTCCTCGGGTGTCCCGGGTGTCTCGGTCGTCTCGGGTGTCTCGGGTGTCTCGGGTGCGGGTGTCTCGGGGTTCATGGTCGATGGTGGCGCCCGGTCGCCTTGTCCCGCACGTGAATTAGCCGAGGGCCGGGTCGGGGTCCGAGGCCAGGCGGGCGTGCAGGTGGGCGTCCCGGAACGCGTTCGGCCGGCCCGCCTCGAACATTGCGCCCCGCAGTGTCCCCTCGTACGGGAAGCCGCAGGCCCGCGCTATCCGGCAGGACGCCTCGTGACCGAGCGCGTGGCCCAGTTCCAGGCGGTAGAGGCCCAGTTCGGCGAAGGTCCAGCGGGCGGCCAGGGCCAGGGCGCGCGTGGCGACCCGGCGGCCGCGCTCCGCCGGGAGCACCCAGTAGCCGACCCGGGCCGAACGGGACACCCGGTCGATCATGTTGATGCCGATGTGCCCGAGGGTCGTACCGCTCTCCGCGTCCGCGATCCGGAACGGCGCGCAGCCGCCGGTGGCCGCCTGTTCCCGCTGCCTGAGCAGCGCGGTACGGGCTCCGGCCAGGTCGATGTCCGGCTGGAGGGGGGTGTTCCAGCGCAGGAACTCCAGGTCGGTGCGGCCGCGCAGCCAGGCCTCGGCGTGGTCGGGCGAGTCCGGGTCCCAGTGGTCGAGGCGCAGGCCGTGACCGCGCGGGACGGCGTCGGGGCGGTGGGCGGCGGGCTGTTCGTCGATCTGGGCCATGGGGTCATTGAAGCCCCTGTGCCGGGTGGTGCCCAGACCGTGTCGGCGCGCCCCGGTGTTCACCGGTTCCGGTTCAGCGTGTCGCGGGACGGAACACCGGCACACCCGACCGGAACACGGCCTCCAGTTCCATTCCGGCGCGGGGTGCGGGCGTGTCCACCAGTTCGGTCATCATGCGCGGACCCTCCGCCAGGTCGACCACCGCGGCGACGTAGGGGACGCGGTCGCCGAAGGGAGGGAGGTCGTTGCGGTGCACGACGGACCAGGTGTAGAGCACCGCGCGGCCGGACGCCGGTACCCAGGTGACGTCGTCGCTCCAGCAGTGCGGGCAGAACTCCCGGGGGTAGTGGTGGTCCCGGCCGCAGGAACCGCAGCGGCGGAGCAGGAGCCGGCCCCGGGCCGCCGCCTCCCAGTAGGGGCGGGTGAAGGCGTCCGGTTCGGGGAGGTCGTACCGCCGGGCGGTCGGTGCGCTCGTCGCGTCCATGGTTCTGACGGTATGTCAGATCACCGCGGGAGCCCAGAGGACGGCGGGCGAAAAGGCCGCGCGAATCCCGTGAACCCGATGTCCCGTCCACCGAAAAGGGCCGGCGAAATACGCGCGGGGCGCCGGTTGATCGAACTCCGCGCCGATGGCACCGGCCCGGACGGTTTCGTCGCCGGGATCATCTCGATCACCTCGACCACCTCGCAACGGCCGCGGAAACAGGGCTTCTTCCGCGTTTCCGTTCCGATGAAGTGGGCTACGTCACAAGCCCTACCCAGTTCTCCTACGGGTGTGATCAATCCGAAACCAATTCCGGTCTTGACCGAGACCCATCAACGTATCGCGTGATTACGCTCGCGCCCATGGTCGTGTTTCCCCCCACCGTTTCGCCCGTGTACGTCATCGGCGCCGGCCCCGGAGGGCTCTCCGCCGCCTACGCGCTGCGGGCCCGGGGCGTTCGCGCGGTCGTCCTGGAGAAGTCCGACGACGTCGGCACCTCCTGGCGCCGGCACTACGACCGTCTCCGGCTGCACACCACCCGCAGGCTCTCCGCGCTGCCGGGACTGCCGATGCCGCGCCGCTTCGGCCGCTGGGTCTCCCGCGACGACGTGGTGCGCTACCTGGAGAAGTACGCCGAACACCACGAACTGGAGATCGTCACCGGCGTCGAGGTCTCGCGCGTGGAGCGCGCCCCCGAGGGTGACGGCTGGCTGCTGCACGCCTCCGGCGGCCGGGAGCTGACCGGCTCCGCGGTGGTCGTGGCCACCGGCTTCAACCACACCCCGCGCCTCCCCGGCCTGCCCGGCCTGGACGGCTACGGCGGCCGGTTCCTGCACGCGGGCGAATACCGGAGCGCCGAACCGTTCACCGGACAGGACGTGCTGGTCGTCGGCGCCGGCAACACCGGCGCCGAGATCGCCGTCGACCTGGTGGAGGGCGGCGCCTCCCGGGTACGGCTCGCCGTCCGGACGGTGCCGCACATCGTGCGCCGCTCCACCGCCGGCTGGGCCGCCCAGCAGAACGCGATCCTGATACGACGCCTGCCGGTGTCCCTCGTCGACCGGCTGGCCCGCGCGATGGCCAGGGCCACCGTGCCCGACCTGGCCGCCCAGGGCCTGCCCCGCCCCGACACCGGCCTCCTCAGCCGGGCCCGGCAGGGCGCCGTCCCGGTCCTGGACGTCGGCCTGCTGGACGCGGTGCGGGACGGGAAGGTCGAGATCGTGGCCGCCGTCGACGGCTTCGAGGACGGCAAGGTCGTCCTCGCCGACGGCACCCTCGTCTCCCCCGACGCGGTGATCGCGGCGACCGGGTACGCGCGCGGACTGGAGGACCTGGTCGGCCACCTCGACGTCCTCGACGACCGCGGCCACCCGGTCACCCACGGATCCCGCACCCCGCAGAACGCCCCCGGCCTCTACTTCACCGGATACACCAACCCCATCAGCGGCATGTTCCGGGAGATGGCGATCGACGCGGAGAAGATCGCGAAGGCCGTCGCCCGACGGCAGCGGTCGGCGTAGGGCCGAACGGATCCCCGCCGAACGGATCCCGGCCGACCGGGGTGCCGGTCCGGGCGGAGAGCCGGGCAAGAAGCACCCGCCGTCTCGACTTTGCGCGCAGACCGGTTCCTGACGCTGCGTCAGTTCAGTAATCTGACACAGCGTCAGTTTATTGGGCTGTCACAACAGGAGCGGGCGGAACGATGCTTGGATCAACCCACGGCACCCTCACCACCGACTCCCGCCGGGCCCGGGTCATCGCCTGCGGTGAGCAGCGACCCACGTCGGCCGTCCACGGCCGGACGGCCGACGCGGACGAGCGCGACGTCAGCGGGCGGCCGCTGCACGCGGACGTACCGGATCTGGACAGGTTCTTCCGGCCCGAGTCCGTCGCCGTGATCGGCGCCTCGGACGCCGAGGGGCGGCCCAACACCGGGATCACCCGGCAGCTCCTCGACTGGGCGGATCGGGTCGGGGCCCGGGTGCACCCGGTGCATCCGACCCGGCCGTCGGTCTACGGCACCGCCTGCGTCCCCTCCGTCGCCGACCTGCCCGAACAGGTCGACCTCGCCGTACTGCTGGTCGCCGACCCGCTTCCGGTCATCGAGGAACTGACCGAGGCCAAGGTGCGGTTCGCGGTGGCCTTCGCCTCCGGGTTCGCCGAGACCGGCGAGGAGGGAGCGGCCGCCCAGGTCCGGCTGGCCGCCGCCGTGCGCCGCTCCGGGCTGCGACTGCTCGGCCCGAACACCAACCTGAACGCCTTCGAACGGTTCCGGGACGACCTGGACGGTCCGGCGATCGCGCTGATCACCCAGTCGGGACACCAGGGCCGGCCCGTCTTCGCCGCCCAGGAACTCGGCATCCGCCTCTCCCACTGGGCCCCCACCGGCAACGAGGCCGACCTGGAGAGCGCCGACTTCATCTCCTACTTCGCCGGGCTCCCCGAGGTCGGCGCCATCGCCTGCTACGTGGAGGGCCTCAAGGACGGCCGCGCCTTCCTGCTGGCCGCCGACCGCGCCGCCCGCCGCGGGGTTCCGGTGGTCGCCGTGAAGGTCGGCCGCACCGAGGCCGGCGCCCGCACCGCGGCCTCCCACACCGGCAAGCTGACCGGCGCCGACGACGTGATCGACGCGGCCCTGCGCCAGTACGGCGTGATCCGCGTCGACGGCCTCGACGAACTCCAGGACACCGCCGCCCTGCTGGCCCGGGCGCGGGCACCGCGCGCGGACGGAGTGGTCGTCTACTCGATCTCGGGCGGCACGGGCGCGCACGTCGCCGACCTGGCGGCAGGCCTCGGACTGGAACTGCCGGTGCTGTCCGCGGCCCGGCAGGCCGAGCTGCACCAGTGGATACCGGAGTACCTGAGCGTGGCCAACCCGGTCGACAACGGCGGGCACCCGGTGGGCGACCGGCGCGGCCGGAAGATCATCGACTCGATCCTCGCCGACCCCGCGGTCGGGGTGCTGATCTGCCCGATCACCGGCCCCTTCCCGCCGCTCAGCGACCGGCTGGTGCGGGACCTGACCGACGCGGCCGAGGCCACCGACAAGCTGGTGTGCGTGGTGTGGGGATCGCCGGTCGGCACCGAACCCGCGTACCGCGAGGTCCTTCTGGGCTCCTCCCGGGTGGCCACCTTCCGTACGGTCGGCAACTGCCTCACCGCCGTCCGCGCCTACCTCGACCACCACCGCTTCGTCCGCTCGTACCACTCCCCCTTCGACGAGGCCCCGCGTACGCCCTCGCCCTCGTACCGCAAGGCGCTCGCGCTGATGCGGCCGGGCCGGCAGCTGAGCGAGCACGCGGCGAAGCAGCTGCTGCGCGCGTACGGCATCCGGGTGCCGCGCGAACAGCTGGTGACCAGCGCGGCCGCCGCCGTGCGCGCGGCGGGCCTGGTCGGCTATCCGGTGGTGATGAAGGCGTCCGGGGCGCAGATCGCCCACAAGACCGAGCTGGGCCTGGTGAAGGTCGGGCTCACCTCGGCCAGCCAGGTCCGCGACGCCTACCGGGAGCTGACCGACATCGCCCGCTACGAAGGCGTCGCCCTCGACGGGGTGCTGGTCTGCCAGATGGTCGAGCGGGGCGTCGAGATGGTCGTCGGGGTCACGCACGACGCCCTGTTCGGGCCGACGGTGACCGTCGGACTCGGCGGCGTCCTGGTCGAGGTCCTGCACGACGCGGCGGTACGGGTGCCGCCGTTCGGCGAGGAGCAGGCCCGGGACATGCTCGCCGAACTGCGCGGCCGGGCCCTGCTGGACGGGGTACGGGGGCGGCCCCCCGCCGACCTGGAGGCGCTCGTCGAGGTGGTGCTGCGGGTCCAGCGGATGGCCCTGGAACTCGGCGACCAGCTCGCCGAACTCGACATCAACCCGCTGATGGTGCTGCCCGAGGGCCAGGGCGCGGTGGCGCTGGACGCGCTGGCGGTGTGCCGCTGATGGACACCGTCCGGTACGCGACGGCCGACCGGGTCGCCCACCTCACCCTCGACCGCCCCGACGCCCTCAACGCCCTCACCCCCGACCAGCGGGACCACGTCATCCGGCTGCTCGACCGGGCCTCCGCGGACCCGGAGATCGGCGCGGTGGTCCTCACGGGCACCGGCCGGGGCTTCTGCGCGGGCGCCGACCTGCGCGGCGGCGCCACCGCGGCCGAACGGCTCCCCGGCGACGTGGCCCGCACCATCAGGCTGGGCGCGCAGCGGCTGGTCGCCGCCGTCCTGGACTGCGAGAAGCCGGTGATCGCGGCGGTCAACGGCACCGCCGCGGGGCTGGGCGCCCACCTCGCGCTCGCCTGCGACCTGGTCCTGGCCGCGGAGTCGGCGCGTTTCATCGAGGTCTTCGTCCGCCGCGCCCTGGTCCCCGACGGGGGCGGCGCCTATCTCCTGCCCCGCCTGGTCGGCCCGCACCGCGCCAAGGAGCTGATGTTCTTCGGTGACGCCCTCTCCGCCCCGGACGCGGAGCGCCTCGGCCTGGTCAACCGGGTCGTGCCGGACGAGGAGCTGGCCGGGACGGCGCGGGACTGGGCGGCCCGTCTCGCGGCCGGCCCGACCCGGGCGCTCGCGCTCACCAAGCAGCTGGTCAACGCGTCCCTGGACGGCGACCGGGCGGCGTCCTTCGCGGCCGAGTCCGCCGCCCAGGAGATCAACATGACGACCCGGGACGCCCAGGAGGGTCTGCGGGCCTTCGTGGAGCGCCGGAAGCCGGGGTTCCTCGGCAGGTGAGGCGCCGGTCGGCGGTCCCCGACCCGGCTAGACACGGCCGGAAACGACCAGCCAGGTGGCGCTCTCGGCCAGCCCCCCCGTTCGTGGGGAGAGGTCCTTGGTCGGGGCCGGACCGTCAGCCGGCGAGGCCGGTGGCCGCCCACGGCACGGGGTTGGCGATCTCGTCAACGCGGATGATGCGCCCGTCGGCGATCTCCAGCCGGAAGACGTAGACGTTGTGGTAGAGGAGGTTGGTTCGGGTGATCATGTCGCCGCGAGCGTGGAGGTGGACGTAACGCGCGTCGTGTGACACCGACCACTCCCGATCGATCAGGCGCAGCTGGGGCAGGTTGGACATGGCCAGTCGCAGGTAGCCCATCGCCTTCTCGATCCCATCGAACACGGCCCAGGGCTCGGGTGTGCCCTCGATCGACATCGGGAAGACGATGGTGGTCTCGTCGGTCAGCAGTTCACGCATCCCGGCTGCGTCATGCGCCTCCCACCGTTCGAAGTACTGCTTCGCGGTGGTGAGTGCGTTCTCATGCTCGGTTGCCATGGCAGTTCCATTCGCTTGGAGGGTGGTGCCGTCCGGGGACGGCACACCGAGCATCCGGCCACGCGCCCGTGGTTCCCGAGCCTCCTGGTCCCTAGCACTGGCAGTACCAGGCACTCCCGCGAGGCAGGGGTGACACTGGTGAGGTGACCCAGGACCTGCTCGCCTTCGGAACACGTCTTCGCGAATGGCGTGACCGCACCGCACCCGAAGAACTCGGACTCCCGGTCGGACCCCGGCGCAAGGTTCCCGGGCTTCGCCGCGAGGAGCTGGCCGCGTTCGCCGACCTCTCCGTCGACTATCTGATCCGACTGGAGCAGGGCAACGCGGTACATCCGTCGTCCGAGGTCATCACCGCGCTGGGCCGCGCGCTGCGCCTTCCCCGCGTCGAGATCGGCCTTCTCCATCAGCTCGCCGGCCTCGTGCCACCCACGGATCTTGAGGTGCCCACTCATCTGTCGCCCGGCACACAACGTCTGCTCGATCGTCTCGGCGATGTGCCGGTAGCCGCTTACGACGCAACCTGGACCCTCATCGCCGCCAACTCGATGTGGAGACAGTTGCTCGGTGTGGCCGACAGCACACCGGGGGTGAATCTTGTCCAGACGACATTCACCGACATGCCAACGCGTGTGAGGACCACCCCCGAGTATCGCGACCGGCTGCGCCGTTCTCTGGTCGCCGATCTCCGTTCCAGCAGCGTCCGCTACCCGGCCGATCTCCGTCTGCAGGCGCTCCTGCGGGAGTTGATCGACCACAATCCAGCCTTCGCTGCGGCGTGGTCCGACCGACGCGCTGAGCCGTTCACGGCGGAGACGAAGCAGGTCGAGCACCCCGACTTCGGCAACCTCTGGTTCGACTGCGATGTCCTCAACGCCGCAGACGGCGATACGCGCGTGGTCGCCTACACCGCGCCGCGTGGGTCTCTCAGCGCAGAGGCGCTGACTGCGCTCCGCAGTTCGTCCCCGGACCGGCCGGCGCTCAGCGCCACGTTGTGACGTTCGCCGGCCTCAAGGCCTGGCGCATCCTGGCCAAGGTCCGCATGAACGCCCGCCACGCCACCGACCTCCTGCGCGCCCTGCGGGTCTCTCACCGGGTGTCCCGGCCGCAGTCGCCGTCCAGCTTGAGCGGCAGACCGTCGCGCCAGGTCCTCCGGGGCGCGGTGCCGCTCCCGTCCCGCCAGACCCCGGTCATGCACGCAGCGTACGAAGCGGTCGGAGGCCGTCCCGCACCCCCCTTTCCATCTGACGCTTCGTCAGCTTCAATGGAGGTGTGATGGGACACGCAGGGGCGGCCGAGGCCGCCGTCCGGTACCTCAGAGCGGCACCCGCTCCGGAACCCGTGGACGCCCTGCCGCGCCCGGAGTTGCGGTGCGTGCGCCCGGACGAGCGGGCGCCGGTCGACCCGGCCGAGTTCCGGCGCGTGCTGGGGAACTTCGCGACCGGGGTGACCGTCATCACCGCACCGGCCGCCGAGGGCGAGTCCTCCCCCGCGGGCTTCGCCTGCCAGTCCTTCTCCTCCCTCTCGCTCGATCCGCCCCTGGTCTGCTTCATGGTCGGCCGTACGTCGGCCACCTGGCCGCGCATCGCCCGCGCCGGCGTCTTCTGCGTCAACGTCCTCGGCGCGGACCAGGGCGGACTGTGCCGAGCCTTCGCGGTGAGCGGCGCGGACAAGTTCGCGGGTGTCGCCCACGCCCCGTCCCCGGTGTCCAGGGCGCCCCGCCTGACCGGTGCCGCCGCCTGGATCGACTGCTCGGTGCACGCCGTCCACACGGGCGGTGACCACCTGATCGTGGTGGGACGGGTGAACGCGCTGGGCACCGGCGACGACCCGGGTCAGGCGCCGCTGCTCTTCCACCGCGGGCGGTTCCTCTGACCGGCCGGGCACCCGTGCGCGACCGGACCGGGCCGGCCGGGTTCCCGGTCTAGGCGGTCACGGACCGGGTCACCGCGCCGGGTCCCCCCGCCGCCGTCAGCGGCCGGCGCCGGATCACCAGGGCCATCAGGGTCGCCGCCGCGCACAGGGCTCCGGAGGCGTACCAGACCATGTCGTAGGTGCCGAAGACGTCGCGGGCGACCCCGCCGAGGAAGGCGACGAGGGCCGCGCCGATCTGGTGGGCGGCCAGGACCCAGCCGAAGACGATGGCGCTGTCCTCGCCGTAGTGCTCCCGGCACAGGGCCAGGGTGGGCGGGACGGTCGCGACCCAGTCGAGGCCGTAGAAGACGATGAAGAAGATCATCGGAGGGTGGACGGCGGGGCCCAGCAGCATCGGCAGGAAGAGGAGCGAGAGGCCGCGCAGGGCGTAGTAGACGGCGAGCAGCCGGCGGGGCTCGAAGCGGTCGGTGAACCAGCCGGAGGCGATCGTGCCGGCGACGTCGAAGACACCGATGACCGCGAGCAGCGAGGCCGCCGTGGTGACCGGCAGGCCGTGGTCGTGGGCCGCGGGCACGAAGTGGGTCTGGACCAGGCCGTTGGTGGAGGCGCCGCAGATCGCGAAGGACCCGGCGAGCAGCCAGAACGGCCCGGTGCGGACGGCGGAGAACAGCACCCCGACCGTGCGGCGCGCGGCTCCGGTGACCGGGGCCGGCTTCGGCACGAACTCCGTCGCGCCGTAGGGCTTCAGGCCCACGTCCGCCGGGTGGTCGCGCAGCAGCAGGCAGACGAAGGGGACGACCGCGAGGGCGGCGAGGGCGACGGTGACGGCGGCCGGGCGCCAGTCGTACCGCTCGACCATCCAGGACAGCAGCGGCAGGAAGATCAGCTGGCCGGAGGCGGAGCCGGCGGTGAGGATGCCGCTGACGAGGCCGCGCCGGGTGGTGAACCAGCGGCCGGTGACCGTGGCGGCGAAGGCGAGGGCCATCGAGCCGGAACCGAGGCCCACCAGCAGGCCCCAGCACAGCAGCAGTTGCCAGGCCGCGGTCATCCACACGGTCAGCCCCGAGCCGACCGCTATCACCGTCAGGGCGACGGCGACCACCCGGCGGATGCCGAAACGGTCCATCAGAGCGGCCGCGAACGGCGCGGTCAGCCCGTACAGCGCGAGGTTGACGGAGACGGCCGCGCCGACCGTGCCGCGCGACCAGCCGAACTCCTGGTGCAGGGGGTCGATGAGCAGGCCGGGCAGGGATCGGAAGGCGGCCGCGCCGACGATCGTGACGAAGGTGACGGCCGCGACGAACCAGGCACGGTGGACGCGCGGCGAGCGGGTCGGCCCGGGAGAGTCGACGGATGCTGCGGCTTCGCTTGTCTGGGTCACGCCATACAGCTTCGGTCAGCGGGTTCCGTCCATCGAGTGGCCCGAAGGTCAGTATTCGCTAGGATCGGGCCATGAGCAGTGGCCCGAGGTTCCGTCCGCACCGAGTCGTCGTCCTCGCCCTGGACGGCCTGCTCCCCTTCGAACTGGGCATCCCCCACCGCATCTTCGGCCGGCCCAAGGACGCGCGGGGACGGCACCTGTACGAGGTCGTGACCTGCTCGGTCCGGCCACCGGGGCCGGTCGGGACGGACGCCGACTTCGCCATCCACGTACCGAACGGCCCCGAGGCGCTCGCCACCGCCGACACGGTGGTCGTCCCGGCGTCGTACGAGCTGGGCCCGGTCTTCGAACGGGGCGTCCTCACCCCCGAACTGGCCGCCGCGCTCGCCCACATCCGCCCCGGCACCCGGCTGGCCTCCATCTGCACCGGTGTCTACGTGCTGGCCGCGGCCGGCTACCTGGACGGCCGCCCGGTGACCACGCACTGGGCCGAGGCGGACCATCTCCAACGGCTGTTCCCGCGGGTCAGGGTGGACGCGGACGTCCTGTTCGTCGACGACGGGGACGTGCTGACCTCCGCCGGTGTGGCGGCCGGCATCGACCTGTGCCTGCACATGGTCCGCCGCGACCACGGCACCGCCGTCGCCAACGAGGTGGCCCGCCGCACGGTCGTCCCCCCGCACCGGGACGGCGGCCAGGCCCAGTACATCCACCGGCCGGTCCCCGACCCGCAGGTCGCCGGCACCACAGGCGCCCGCGCCTGGGCGCTGGGCCGCCTGCACGAGCCGATCCAGCTGCGGGACATGGCCGAGCAGGAGGCCATGTCGGTACGGACCTTCACGCGCCGCTTCCGCGAGGAGACCGGCGTCAGCCCGGGCCAGTGGCTCACCCGGCAACGCGTCGAACGTGCCCGGCACCTCCTGGAGTCCACCGGGCTCTCGATGGACCAGGTGGCCCGGGACGCCGGCTTCGGCACGGCCCAGTCGATGCGGCAGCACCTGCAGACGGCGCTCGGCGTCACCCCGAGCACCTACCGGCGGACCTTCCGGGCCGGCGAGGTCTCCCAGAACCTGTCCTAGAAGGTGAGCACCCCCCGGGCCACCCGCCCGGCCTCCGCGTCGGCGCGGGCCTTCTCGAAGTCCTCCACCGGGTAGGTCGCGGTGACCAGTTCGTCGAGCATCAGACGCCCCTGCCGGTACAGCTCGGCGTACAGGGCGATGTCCCGCTGGGGGCGCGAGGAGCCGTAGCGGCAGCCCAGGATGGACTTGTCGAGGAACATCGAGGAGACCACGAAGGACGCCTCGGCGGTGGCGGCGGCGGTGCCGAGGAGGACGGCCTGGCCGTGCCGGTCCAGGAGGTCCACCGCCTGCCGGACCAGGTCGACCCGGCCGACGCACTCGAAGGCGTGGTCGACACCGTGCGGAAGCAGGTCCCTGACCCCCTCCGTCGAGGTCAGGAAGTCGCTCGCGCCGAACCGCCGGGCCACCTCCTCCTTGGCGGGGTTGGCGTCGACGGCCACGATCCGCAGGGCGCCGGCGATCCGGGCGCCCTGGATGACGTTGAGCCCGATCCCGCCGGTGCCGATGACCAGCACGGTGTCGCCGCGGTCGACGCGGGCGCGGTTCAGCACGGCGCCCACCCCGGTCAGTACGCCGCAGCCGATCAGAGCGGCCGAGGTCAGCGGGATGTCCTTCGGGATCCGCACCGCCTGCACGGCCTTGACGACCGTGCGCTCGGCGAAGGCCGAGTTGGACGCGAACTGGTAGAGGGCCCGGCCGCCCCGGGTGAACGGCTTCTGCGGCCGCCCTATGGCCTTCCGGCACATGGTGGGCCGCCCCCGGTCGCAGTCGGCACACGCACCGCAGTTGGCGAGCGTGGACAGCGCGACATGGTCGCCCGGCGCCACATGGGTGACCCCCACACCGACCGCCTCCACCACTCCGGCACCCTCATGTCCGAGCACCACAGGGACGGGGAAGGGTATGGTCCCGTCCACCACGGACAGATCGCTGTGACACAGCCCGGCCGCCGCGACGGAGACCAGCACCTCCCCTGCCCCCGGCTCCCGTACGTCCAGGTCGTCGACGACCTGGACCTGTTTCCCGTCGAACACCACTGCGCGCATCACGACTCGACCCCCTTCGGTTCCCTCGGCAGACCGAGCACGCGCTCGGCGATGATCGTCCGCTGCACCTGGTCCGAGCCGCCGTAGACGGTGTCGGCCCGGGAGAAGAGGAACAGGTGCTGGGCGGCGTCCAGTTCGTAGGGCGCCGCGGCCGACCAGTCGGCCGGACCCACGCTCGCGCCGGCGCCCCGCACCAGCACGGCGAGCTCGCCGAGCCGCTGGTGCCAGCCCGCCCACAGGAGCTTGGCCACGCTGGGCGCGCCGGGCTCGGCGACCTGACCGCCGAGGGTGCGCAGGGCGTTCCAGCGCATGACCCGAAGCTCCGCCCACAGCCGCACGAGCCGCGCCCGTACGACGGGATCGTCGGCGGCGCCGGTCGCCACGGCGTCCCGCACCACCCGTCCCAGTTCCTCGGCGAACCCGATCTGCTGGGCGAGGGTGGACACCCCGCGCTCGAAGCCCAGCAGGCTCATGGCCACCCGCCAGCCGTCGCCCACGCCGCCGACGACGTGCTCCGCGCGCGCGTGCGCCCCGTCGAAGAAGACCTCGTTGAAGTCGCTGGTGCCGGTCATCTGGCGGATGGGGCGGACCTCTATGCGGCCCGGCTGGTCCATGGGCACGAGCAGGAAGGTGAGGCCGTGGTGGCGCCGGGAGCCGGGCTCGGTGCGGGCGAGCACGAAACACCAGTCGGCCTCATGGGCGAGCGAGGTCCAGATCTTCTGCCCCGTGACGCGGTAGCCGTCCGCCTCGCGTACGGCCGCGGTCCGCACACCGGCCAGGTCGGACCCGGCACCGGGCTCGCTGTACCCCTGGCACCACAGCTCCTCCCCGGCGGCGACGGCGGGCAGGAAGCGGGCCTTCTGCGCGTCGCTGCCGTGCGCGATCAGCGTCGGGGCGAGCAGGTTCTCCCCGATGTGCCCGGAGCGCGGCGGCGCGGCCGACCTCGCGTACTCCTCGGCCCAGGCGACCTGCTGGGTGAGCGTGGCGGTCCGGTTCCCGTACCCGCCCTCCGTCCACCCGAGCCCGATCCATCCGGCGGCCCCGAGCGTGCGCTCCCAACCGCGCCGGTCCGCGCCGGCCGGGGCATGCGCACCGAGCCAGGCACGGACTTCGCCACGAAACGCCTCGTCCTCCGGCGCGAACCCGAACTCCACGGTGACCTCCAGATGAGCCTCGGGACCAAGGTCGTACGAAAACCGCCGGCGCGGGGAACTGCGCGCACAGACAGACCGAGCCACTGAACGCCGACCCGGACACCCCACCCAGGGGCGCTGGGGGTACCCCCGGCCGAAGGCTGGGGGAGGAACTGCGCGAACGGCCGAGGCGGCGTCGCACCCGCGCACGCACCGCACCCCCGACGGCGAGTCGGCGCACGGCCCACCCCTTCACGCGTTCGGCCGGTTTCCCGCCCGCGCCGCCGTCTCCATCGCCGTCAGCCGCGCCAGCATCGGCATCGGATCCACCCCCACGCTCCCCGGCAGGGACTCCGCGATCCGCTCCGGAGTCCAGGACCCCTCCGACGCGTACGCGGCGCGCAGTTCCCTCGGCTGGGCCCAGACCGCGATCTTCGGCCCGGCCACCGTGTACACCTGCCCGGTGACGCCCGCGTCCCGCGACGCGTCCGACAGCAGGTAGACCACGAACGCGGCGACGTCCTCCGGCTCGCCGATCTCGGTGAGTTCCGTCGGCACCCCCGCGGACATCCGGGTCCGGGCCACCGGTGCCACCGCGTTCGCGGTCACCCCGTACTTGTGCAGGCCCAGCGCCGCGCTGCGCACCAGCGAGATGATCCCGCCCTTGGCCGCGCTGTAGTTGGCCTGCGAGACCGAGCCCTGGTGGTTTCCGCTGGTGAAGCCGATCAGGGTGCCGGCCCGCTGGGCCCGCATGACCGCGGCCGCCGCCCGGAACACCGTGAACGTGCCCTTGAGGTGGGTGGCGACCACCGGGTCCCACTCCTCCTCGCTCATGTTGAACAGCATCCGCTCGCGCAGGATCCCCGCCACGCACACGACCCCGTCGAGGCGCCCGTACGACGCCAGCGCGGTGTCCACCACCCGCCGGCCGCCCGCCATGGTGGAGATGTCGTCGGCGACCGCGACCGCGTCCCCGCCCGCCGCCTCGATCTCCTTGACGACGGCCTCGGCGACCTCGCTGGTGGGCGAGGCGCCGTCGACCGAGACGCCGTAGTCGTTGACGACGACCTTCGCGCCCTGGGCCGCCGCCGCGAGCGCGACCGCCCGTCCGATTCCGCGCCCCGCACCGGTCACGGCGACGACCTTGCCTGCCAAGAAGTTCCCCACGCCCGGCCCCTTCCCGCGATATCTGACGGACCGTTAGATTTTATGGCGCGCCGGACGCGCGGACACAAGCCCCGGGGAGGAACCGGATGTCACTGCCCACAGCCCGTGCGGTGTTCCACGAGATCGCCGAGCGCGTCAACAACTGGGGCCGCTGGGGCGCCGACGACGAGATCGGCACGCTGAACCTGATCACCGACGAGGTGGTGCGGGAGGCGGCGGCGACCGTACGGACCGGCCACCGCGTCCCGCTCGCCCTCCCCCTGCTCCAGGACGGCGTGCAGACCGGCATGATCCCGGGGCGGGTCAACCCGCTGCACGTCATGGTCCAGATCAACCAGGAGCTCTTCGGTCCGGGGACGGTCGCGTGCAGCGACGACGCCGTGACCATGGGCCTGCAGGCCGGCACCCACTGGGACGCGCTGCCGCACGTCTCGCACTCGGGGAGGCTGTACAACGGCCGCCCCGCGCACACGGTGACCGCGCACGAGGGTGCCGGGTTCGGCGGGATCGACAAGGCGCGGCACGTCGTCTCGCGCGGGGTGCTGCTGGACGTGGCACGCGCGCACGGCGTGGACCGGCTGCCGGGGGGCCACGCGGTCACGCCCGAGGACCTGGAGGCGGCCGAGGAACTGGCCGGTACGACGGTGCGCGGCGGCGACATCGTGCTGGTGCGGACCGGCCAGGTGCAGGTGTACCTGGCCGGCGACAGGCACGGGTACGGCTATCCGTCGCCGGGGCTGTCGGTGCGCACCCCGGAGTGGTTCCACGCGCGCGATGTGGCCGCCGTCGCCGACGACACCCTGACCTTCGAGATCTTCCCGCCCGAGATCGAGGACCTGTGGCTGCCGGTGCACGCCCTGGACCTGGTGGAGATGGGGATGCTGCAGGGCCAGAACTGGAATCTCGAAGAGTTGTCCACAGCCTGTGGAGAAACCGGCCGGTACGCGTTCCTGCTGTCGGCTACGCCCGAGCCGTTCGTCGGGGCGACGGGCAGCCCGGTCGCCCCGGTGGCGGTGCTCTGAAGGGTGTTGCGGCGGCCCGCCCGGAGCGCGCACGCCTCCGCGGCCGCCCGAGGCCGGTGCCACGCCGGGACCGGCGTGGCACCGCCCCTCCCCCGTTCCCCCCGGGATCCGCACGACCGCGCGCACCGGCCCGCCCCGAGCCCGGCCCCGCACACCGCCGTCCGGCTCGACCCACACGCGACGAGGGCGTTCCCGGACCGTGCCCTCGCCGTCCCCTCGCGGCGAATCGCAGACCTCAAGAGTGAGCACGCGATCACCGGGCGTCAACACCCGTTCAATCTTTTAGGACCTATGCCCCGGTTCGTCATGGGCGCGCACGGATGCATCCCCCGGCGCATCACCGCACACCGGGATCACACCGCCTCGAACGCCAGCCCCTCGAAGGAGGCCAGCCCACCTCCGTACGCCACCGCCGCACCCTGCCGGGGTTCCGCGCACCGGTCGAGTTCGCACCAGATGCGCTTGCCGGCGCCTTCGGGGCTCCAGCCCCAGCGGTCGGCGAGACCGTCGACGAGAGCCAGGCCCCGGCCGCCGGTCGCGTCGGTGCCCACGCACCGCGGTACGGGGGCGCGGTCACTGGCGTCGGCGACCTCCAGCCGCACGGTGGCCGACTCCTCGACGCCCTCGCGGTCCACGCCCGGCAGGGAGAGCCGGAGCACGGCCGGACAGCCCGTGTGCACCACCGCGTTGGTGACCAGCTCGGAGACGAGCAGGATCAGCGTCTCGGCCAGCGGCTCGTCCGCCGCTATCCCGGACCCGGCCAGGCGCGAGCGCGCCCATCTCCTGGCCCGTCCCACCTCCGCGGGGTCGGGCCGGATCTCCAGCTGCACTTGAAGCACCTGCACCGCTCACACCATCCGAACCGGCGGACACATGAACCCGCGCCGAGCCAGCGTCACGACCAGCACCGTGACGACAAGGACGACCAGGGCCACGATCGTAGCCATTTTCTGCATGGCCAGAACAACGGCCAGAGCAAGGGTCACGGAACGTGATTCCCTTACGAGACAGCATGGTTGACGTACAGTCACCTCAACAAGCGCTTCGGGCATATTCCAACGCGAAGGAGTACGCGTACGCCATACTGTGCGACGCTCGCCGAGGGGAGTCGAACAGGCGGGGGCAGAAGCCCTTGCCGCCCTGCGAGCGGGGGTACGCACCATGAACCGCGGGGCCGCTTCGTCGGCACCGCCGGCATGGCTCGTCCTCGGAACCACTCGCATCCCACAGAAGGTACCCGAGGGAACGCCCGACTCCAGGCCGTGACGAGTCACGCGTTGGACACAACCCGATATCGACGCTCCGTGACGACGGTGTGCCACGATCCGCGACACCTGGTCCCCGGGGGCTCCGATTCCGCAGACCAGGGCCGTTTAGAACATCAGGCCGAGCAGGTCGGCCGCGAGCGTCTCGTGACTCCGCGTGCCTCCTCCGCCACGCTGGGCCCGGACCCAGGCCCTCTTCACGTGCAGATGCACCTCCGCCTCCCAGGTGAAGCCCATTCCGCCGTGCACCTGGAGGCAGTCCCTGGCGCCCCGCACGGCGGCCTCGTCGGCGAGCAGCCGGGCCGCCGCGATGTCCACCCGGTCGGCGGTCACCGCGGCGGCGTAGACGGCCGCGCGGGCGGTCTCGGCACGCACCAGCATCTCCGCGCAGAGGTGCTTGACCGCCTGGAAGGCCCCGATCGGCCGGCCGAACTGTTCGCGGGTCCGGGCGTGTTGCACGGCGAGCTCGCACGCGCGCGTGGCGGTGCCGAGCTGCTCGGCGGCGGTGAGGAGCACGGCGACCGGGTCGGGGTCCGGATCGGCCGCCCCCGCCACCCGGTGCAGCGGGGTGAGCGGGTCCACGGAGCGCAGCGGTAGGGCGCCCGACGCATCCCCCCGTACCGCGTCGGCCTCGGCCAGCCACTCCACCAGGCCGCCGTCCACGCGGGCCACCACGGCCTCCCCGGTGGCCGCGCCGGGCACGTCGGCCGCCGCGAGGTGGGTGGCGAGCAGCGGTCCGGGCAGCAGGGCCCGTCCCGCCTCCTCGAAGACCAACACCGCCTCGGGCAGCCCCAGTCCGACCCCGCCGTCCGCCTCCGGCAGCCGCAGCGCGAAGAACCCCGCCGCCCCCAGTTCCCGCCACAGTCCCCGGTCCAGGCCGGGCGCGCCGACCGCCGCCCGCAGCGCCTCGCCGTCGAACCGGCGTGCGAGCAGCTCCCGCATCCCGTCCCGCAACGCCGTCTGGTCGTCGCTCAGCTGGAAGCGCACGCCCGCTCACCGCCCCTTCGGCAGCCCGAGGATCCGCTCGGCCACGATGTTCCGCTGGATCTGGGAGGTCCCGGCCGCGATGGTGTACGAGAGGGAGGAGAGCCGGTCCAGGACCCACGGCCGGTCCAGGTCCAGGGCGTCCGGGCCGAGCACGGCGGCGGCCGCGTCGTACAGCTCCTGGCGTACGTGCGAGTAGCGCAGTTTGAAGACCGAGCCGCCGACGCCGGGCACCCCCCTGCCCTCGGCCTCGCTGACGTTCCACTGGGTGAGCCGCCACAGCGCCCGGAACTCGGCGTTCAGCCGGCCGAGGCGGTGGCGCAGCTCCGGGTCGTCCCAGGTGCCGTTGGCGCGTGCCGCGCGCGCGAGGTCGACGAGCACGCGGCGGCAGGCGACGACCTCGCCGACGAAGGCCGTGCCGCGTTCGAAGGAGAGGGTCACCATGGTGACGCGCCAGCCGTCGTTCTCGGCGCCCACCCGGTGGGATGCGGGCACCCTCACCTCGTCGAGGAACACCTCGGCGAACTCGGCCGACCCGGCGAGCGTGCGCAGCGGCCGCACGGTGACGCCCGGCGCGGTCATGGGCATGGCCAGCCAGCTGATGCCCCGGTGCCGGGGCGCCCCGGGATCGGTGCGCACCAGCAGTTCGCACCAGTCGGCGACCTCCGCGTGCGAGGTCCAGATCTTGGAGCCGCTGACCACGTAGTCGTCCCCGTCGCGCCACGCGCGCGTGCGCAGCGCCGCCAGGTCGGAGCCGGCGCCGGGTTCGCTGAAGCCCTGGCACCACACCTCGTCCCCGCGCAGGATCGGCGCCAGCCAGCGCGCCCGCTGTTCCTCGGTGCCCTCGGCGGCGATGGTGGGGCCCGCGTGCAGCAGGCCCACGAAGTTGGCGCCAACGTAGGGCGCGCCGGCCTTCTCGGTCTCCTCCAGGAAGATCAGCCGCACCGTGGGCGACGCGCCCCAGTGCACGTCGGCGTAGCCGGCGTCGTACAACGCCCGCTGCCAGCCGAGGTCGTAGGCGCGGCGGCCGGGCCAGTCCTCGGGCCGCGGCTTCGGGGGCAGGCCGGGGAGCGCCTTGGCCAGCCACTCGCGCAGCCGGGCCCGGAACTCGTCCTCCTCGGGCGTGTACGACAGATCCACCGGCGGCCACCCCCACGGAACTGATGCTTCGTCAGATTCCGCAGGCTAACCCCGCACCCCTGGACCGGCAAGGAGTCAGGACCTACGATCTGACGACTCGTCAGTTCTGCCGGTGCAGTCGGACAGGGGACTCGATGAACGCCACCGCACACGAACTGGGCGCCTCCCGCACGCTCTGGGACCTGGTCGCCCGCCGCGCCGAACTCACCCCCGGCAGACCGGTGTTCCTCCAGGGCGAGCGCACCCTGTCCTTCGGGGAGCTGCGCACGCGCGCGGAACGCGTCGCGGCCGGGCTGTACGACATGGGCGTGCGGCCGGGCACGGTGGTCGCCTGGCAGCTGCCCACCCGGATCGAGACCGCCGTGCTGTCCTTCGCGCTGGCCCGGCTCGGCGCCGTCCAGTCCCCGGTCATCCCCTTCTACCGGGACCGCGAGGTCGGCTTCGCGCTGCGCGAGTCCCGGGCGGAGTTCTTCGCCGTACCGGGGGTGTGGCGCGGCTTCGACCACACGGAGATGGCCCGGCGGCTGGGCGCGAAGGGGATCTTCGAGGCCTACGACGGCGACCGGCTGCCCGACGGTGATCCGGCCGTGCTGCCCGCCCCGCCCGCCGAGGGGACCTCCGTCCGGTGGATCTACTGGACCTCGGGAACCACCTCCGACCCCAAAGGCGTTCTGCACACGGACCGTTCACTCATCGCGGGCGGCTCGTGCCTGGCGCACGCGCTGCGGCTGACCGCCATGGACGTGGGCTCCATGGCGTTCCCGTACGCGCACATCGCGGGCCCCGACTACACGGTGATGCTGCTGCTGTACGGCTTCCCGGCCGTCATGTTCGAGCAGTTCGCGCTGCCGGACGCGCTCCCGGAGTACCGCAGGCACCAGGTGACCGTGGCGGGCGGGTCCACGGCGTTCTACTCGATGTTCCTGGCCGAGCAGCGCAAGCAGCCCGGGGTCCCGGTCATTCCCTCGCTGCGGCTGCTGGCGGGCGGCGGGGCGCCCAAGCCGCCGGAGGTGTACCACGCGGTGGTGCGCGAGATGGGCGTGCAGCTGACGCACGGATACGGCATGACCGAGGTGCCGATGATCACGATGGGGGCGCCGGACGACACGGCGGAGAACCTGGCGACGACCGAGGGCAGGCCCCCCGAGGGCATGGAGATACGGGTCTCCGGCAGCGGCGAGGTGCGGCTGCGCGGGGAGGCGGTGTGCCAGGGGTACCTGGATCCGGCGCAGACCGCCGAGGCCTTCGACGAGGACGGGTTCCTGCGGACCGGTGACCTGGGGCGGCTGACCCCGAGCGGCCACCTGGTGCTCACCGGCCGCCTCAAGGACGTGATCATCCGCAAGGGCGAGAACATCTCGGCGAAGGAGATCGAGGACCTGCTCGCCGCGCATCCCGCGGTGGGCGACGCCGCGGTGGTGGGGCTGCCGGACGTGGAACGCGGGGAGCTGGTCTGCGCGGTGGTCGAACAGCCCCCGGGAAGCGTCGTGTTGACGCTTCCCGAGGTGGTGGCGTACCTGCGCGGGCAAGGGCTGTCGGTGCACAAACTGCCCGAGCGGCTGGAGGTGGTGGACGCCCTCCCGCGCAACGAGACCCTGCGCAAGGTGCTCAAGTACAGGCTGCGCGAGCGGTTCTCGACGGCCGCCGGGCAGCCCGGGGCCGCCGGGCCCGGAAGCCCTAGTCCGGGATCGTGAAGTAACGGGCGAACGCCGGGACGATCTCCGTCTCCGCGACCTTCCCGTCACCGTCGATGTCGAGGCCGGAGGCGACCGCGCGGGCGATCTCCGGGGGAACTCCGAGGACGCGCAGCACGCGCACGGTGTCGTCGACGGACGCCGTGCCGTCGTTCGCCGTGTCCGCGAGGGCGAGGGCCGCGTGCAGGAAGGGACGGGCGATCTCGCCGAACCGCTCGGGGTTGTCGTGCAGCCGCTTGACCGCGCCGCTCACGAACTCCTCGCGGGTGATGCGCTGGTCGCCGTCCCGGTCGGCCATGCCGGCCATGCCCTGCCAGAAGGCCTCCGCACCGCCGTACAGGGCCTGGCCCTTGTCGGAGCGGGCCGGGACGCCGAACTCGGTGAGCAGTGCCTTGGCCGCCGAGTTGAAGTCCTCGCGGTCGATCCAGCCGTTGCCGTCCTGGTCGAAGGTTGCGAACCGGGCGGCGATCCGTCGCTCGTACTCGGTGCTGACCATGTGTGTTCGGGCCGCCTTACGTGACGTGGGGGTTCCTCTCGCAGGGAGCCTACGACGCGAGCGGCGACCGGGGAGCACGAAGACGACTCTTGTGCCAAGACCGGGGGAATTCTGCGACAACACTGCGGCATCACCGAGATCGTCGGATATAGAGGACGGTTGCGGAGGGTCCGGAGCGGCCGCCGCTCCGCCGGCGCCGGGTGCACGGCCCGCTACGCCGAGAGCGGATCCTCCTCGTCGCTGACCGCGCTGTCCATGTCGGGGTACACGTCGAACAGCCGCCGCACGCCGAGGGCGCCGAGGACCCGGTTCACGTGAGACCCGTCACTCGCGCCCTGCGCGGGCAGGATCAGCCGCAGCCGGCCCCGGCAGGAGCGGATCAGGCGGCGCGCCGCGATGAGGACGCCGACCCCGCTGGAGTCGCAGAAGAACACGTCGGAAAGATCGAGGACCACGCTGTGGCAGCCCTCGGCGACCGCGTCGTGCACCCGCTGGCGCAGCACCGGCGAGGTCACCAGGTCCAGTTCGCCCGACACCCCGAGCACGGCCCATTCGCCCTGCTGGACCTCGGTCACCTTGAAAGTCACGGCTCAGCCCTCCGCTCGCCGGATCTCCGGAACCGCCCGGAAACGGAGCCAGTTCCTTCGCTTCTTTTCGCGCGGCTGCCCAGCGGCCGTTCCCCGAAACCCCCGAGGACAAACGAGCACCGATCGGCGAGGGTCTTGTTTCGGTCACTCACGATCTCGTTCGATCAGAAGCGGAGGCTTTGCCCGGACCCGACTGTGCCATCGCCGAGGCGGCGGCGGGGGCGCACCCCCGGAGCACCGCGGAGCCACCGCCGGTCTCTACCACTCGGGGACCCTCAGGGGGCGCGCATTGACACAAAGGGGCGTGCGCTGTCCGACATGCCGACTACATTCGAGGAGACGGTGGAGCGACGCTGGACGCAGGCACGGGGAGGGGGCCGCATGGCGAAGAAGGACGTACCGCCCCGATGGGACCGCAAGATGCAGCAGCGGCTGGCGCGCGGCGAGGCCGCGGCCCTCGGCGAGCTCTACGACCGCTTCGCCTCGCTCGTGCACGGCCTCGCCCACCGCGTCCTCGGGGACGAGCGGGCCGCCGACTCCATAACCCGCGAGGTCTTCGCCCACGTCTGGGAGCATCCGGACGCCTACGACCCACGCCAGGGCCCGCTGCGCTCCTGGGTCGCCGCGCTCACGCACCGGCTCGCCGTGCAGCGCCTGCGGGCCACCGAGACCGCCGCGCTCACCCCGGGCGACACCGGTGCCGAGGCCACCGAGGAACTGGAGCGCAAGGTGCGGCGCGCCTCCGTGGCCGCCCGCGCGGACTACATCGTGCACTCCATGCCGACGCCGCTGCGCGCCGCCCTGGACCTCGCCTACTTCCAGCGACGTGACTACCGCCAGACCGCGGTGGACCTCGGCGTCACCGAGGACGAGGCCCGTCGTCGGCTGCGCCTCGGTCTGCAGCTGCTCTCCACCGCGCACGACGCCGGGCGGCCGCCCGGGTACGGAGGTGCGGTGTGACCGGCGCCGACCCGTTCGACGCGCAGTCCGGCGCGGGCTCCGGCCCCGGACCCGGCGGCGTGCCCCCGGACGGCGAGCCCGGCGGGCCGCCGCGCGTCCCGCTGCCCCGGGCCGCCGCCGAGAAGGGCGGCCGGCCGCTGCCCGAACCGGACGGTCCGCCGCCGGCACCGCCGGCACCGCCGGAGCTGCCGCACGACGTCCTGAAGTCGCTGCTGGGCGCCTGGGCCCTGGCCGCCTGCTCGACGGACGAGGCGCTCGCCGTCGAGGTCCACCTCGGCGACTGCGGGGCCTGCGCGGACGAGGCGCGGCGGCTGCGCGAGGCGGTCGGCCTGCTGCACCAGCCGGAGAACCTCGACCTAGATCCCGCTCTGCGTACCCGGGTCCTGGAGGCCTGCCTGGACCGCCGCCCGCCGCGTATCCCGATCCCCGCGTGGGCGACGCCGTACGACGCCGAGACGGCCCGTCTGGACGCCCTGCTCCAGGACATCGGCGACGCGGAGTGGCACGCGCCGGTGCGGCTGCGCTGGTTCGACGGCGTGGCGCCGACGAGCCGCCGTACGACGGTCGCCGGCGTGATCGCGCACCTGCTGTCCGTCGACGGCCTGGTGGCCGCCGCGCTCGGCCTGGACGACCCGCTGGGCCGGGCACCGGGGCAGGGACCCGCGGCCCGTACCGAGGCCTTCTGGCAGGCCTCGCACTTCCCGCCGACCCGTGCGGTGCGGGGCCCCTGGCGGGAGCAGAGCCACCGGCTCGTGCAGACCGTCTCCTTCACCGGAAGCGGCGCCGGGCGCCTCGGGGTGTCGTACGGCGACTTCGCGCTGCCGTTGCACGACGCGATGCTGGACCGTGCCTTCGAGTGCTGGGTGCACGCGGAGGACATCGCGGTGGCCGTGGACTACCCGTACGGGCCGCCGGCGCCGAGATACCTGCACCGGATGATCGACCTCGCGGCGCGGATGCTTCCCGGCGCGCTCGCGGCGCGCCGCCAGGCCGGGCTGGCGGCGCCCGGCCCCACCCCGCACCTGGTCCCCGCGGGACAGCCCGGCCGCAGCCTGCGGCTGGAGATCGAGGGCACCGGGGGCGGCGAGTGGCTGATCCCGCTGGACTCGCCGGGGGCGGTGGGTTCGGAGGAGTTCGAGGTGGCGCACGTGGCGCTGGACGACGTGGAGTTCTGCAGGCTGGCGGCGGGCCACGTGCCTCCGGAGGAGGCGGCGGCCGGGCAGTTGGGGGACCGGGCGGCGATCAGGGACGTCCTGTTCGCGGCGGCGAGCCTGAGCCGGATGTAGGGGGCCGGTACGCCCAAGGGGCGGGGGCCGCGGTCGTACGGCGGCTGCGGGTGGTTCGTGGCTGGTCGCGCAGTCCCCGCGCCCCTCAAAAGCAGGGGCTGCGCCCCGCTTTTGACTTCTGGGGCGCGGGGAACTGCGCAAATCTTTTAGGGGCGCGGGGAACTGCGCGAACGAGCCCCACCGGCCCGCGGCCGCCCGACGACCCCGCCCCCGCACCCTCGGGCGTACCGGACGTCAGGCGAAGACGACCGTCCGGCGGCCGTTGAGCAGGATGCGCCGCTCCGCGTGCCACTTCACCGCCCGCGCCAGCGCCTGGCACTCCACGTCCCGCCCGATCGCGACCAGCTGGTCCGGGGTGACGCCGTGGCCCACCCGCTCGACCTCCTGCTCGATGATCGGGCCCTCGTCGAGGTCCGCGGTGACGTAGTGCGCCGTCGCCCCGATCAGCTTGACGCCCCGCGCGTGCGCCTGGTGGTAGGGCTTGGCGCCCTTGAAGCTCGGCAGGAACGAGTGGTGGATGTTGATGATCCGGCCGCTGAGCTGCTTGCACAGATCGTCCGAGAGGACCTGCATGTACCGGGCGAGGACCACGAGTTCGACGTTCTCCTCGCGGACCAGCTCGAGGAGCTGGGCCTCCGCGTCCGCCTTGGTCTCCTTCGTCACCGGGATGTGGCGGAAGGGGATGTGGTACGACTCCACCAGTTCCGCGAACTCGGTGTGGTTGGAGACCACCGCGGCGATGTCCACCGGCAGCGCGCCGATCCGGGCGCGGAAGAGCAGGTCGTTCAGGCAGTGCCCGAACTTGCTGACCATGAGGACGACCCGCATCCGCTGGTCGGCCCGGTTGATCTGCCAGTCCATGTGGAAGGAGTCACCGACCGCCGCGAAACTGGCCCGCAGCTTGTCGACCGTCACCGGCGCCTCGGCCGAGAAGTGCACCCGCATGAAGAACAGACCCGTGTCGTGGTCCCCGAACTGCTGGCTGTCCTCGATGTTGCAACCGGTCATGAACAGGTAGCTCGACACGGCGTGCACGATGCCCTGCTTGTCCGGGCAGGACAGCGTGAGGACGTACTGGTCGGCCAGGGTGGCCTCGGCTCGGGTGGGCTGATCGGTCATGCACCACAGAATCTCATGCCACGCCGTCCCCGGCCGTCGCCGTCCGTACCGCGGACTCAGGCCGCCCGGGTCATGATCCGCAGCACCTCGAGGCTGCGCGGCGGGACGTCCGGGTCGTCGCCGTCGCTCGCCGCGAGGCGCGTGTGCGCGTCCCGGGCCGCCCGGATCGCGTCCGGCCACGCCTGGTGGTCGAGGTACGCGGAGACCGGCGCGTCCGGCCCGACCTGGTGCATGATCCGCAGGACCCGCAGCACGGCGGTGTCGACGAGCGCCGCCTCCTGCGAGTCGCGGAATATCGTCCCGACGTATTTCTCCGCGGACCAGTTGTCCAGCCAGGTGTCCTCCACCAGCCGGTAGACCGCGTCGGTCACGTCGCCGTACCCGTCCTGGCCGGCCAGCCAGACGTTCCGCTGGAACTCCGGGTCCGAGAGCATGTGCAGCGCGGAGCGCACATTGCTGCGCCAGCGCCACCACGGCATGTCGTTGAGTGGCATGTCGCCCATGGTGGAGGAGCGACGGCCGCGACGGGAAGAGTTCTCCGAACCTTGCACGGTCATCGATCGTACGTTCCTCGTCACACGCCCGTCACAGGCCCCCGTAATTCACCTGCGCGTCACCTCTCGTTGACCATGGGTCACTCAGAGGTTATTGATGTGGGGGAATCGTGCGTGTCCATGACCGGCAGGCGTCCCACACTCAGCACCATCCTCCCCACGACCCACCAGCGGGTCAGAGCCACAGCGCTGTCCGCGGTGGCCATCGCCGCCTGCGCGTCGCTCACCGCCGGCTGCGGCACCATCCCAGGATTCTCGGCCGCGGGGGACGACGAGATCAAGGTGATGACCTGGGCTCCGCAGAAGACCGGCGCCACCAACAAGGCGGGCATGCCCGCCATGGCCTCGGCCATCGTCCGATGGGTCAACTCCCAGGGCGGCGTCGGCGGTCACAAGCTCAAGCTGATCACCTGCAACGACCACAACACCAGTGTGGGCGCCGCGAACTGTGCCCAGAAGGCGGCCGACGAGGACGTCGTCGCCGTCGTCGGCTCCTACAGCCAGTTCGGCGACTCCTACTTCGCCGCCCTGGAAGGCGCCGCCATCCCCTACATAGGCGGCTACGGGGCCTCGAACGAGGAGTTCACCAGCCCCGTCTCCTACCCGGTCAACGGCGGCCAGCTCACGCTGCTCGCCGGACTCGGGGAGGCCCTGGCCGGCTCGTGCGGCCCGGTCACCCTGGTCCGCCCGGACAGCATCGCCGGCGACCAGCTGCCCCAGCTGCTCGACTCGGGCCTGCAGGCCGGCGGCCACGCCAAGTCGATCGACCAGCTGGCCGCCGAGGACCTCACCGAGTACGACAAGCAGTCGCAGCAGGCCCTGGAGCACGCCACCTCGGAGTCGGGGAAGACGGGCTGCGTGGTGCCCGAGCTCGGTGACCGCACGGCCACCTTCATGGACAACTTCCAGCGCGCCCGCCAGGACTTCCCGAAGGTGAAGACGGCCGCCGAGGTCGGCAGCGTCGACCAGACGGTGATCAACTCCACCGGCGGCGCGTCCGGCCCCTACGAGGGGTCGTACATCACCGGCTGGTACCCGGTGGCCTCCGACTCGCGCTGGGACCAGATGAAGAAGGTCATCAGCAAGGAGGCCTTCGGCGACAACCGGATCGACCCGGCCGACGCCGGGGTGCAGACCACCTGGATCGCCTACCAGGTCCTGCTGGCCGCCCTGAAGAAGATCGGCTCCGGTGAGATCAGCTCCGACAGTGTGCGCCGCACCCTCAACGACGGCCTGAAGGTCTCCACCGGTGACCTCACTCCGCCGCTGTCCTGGCCCTACCAGGGCAAGCTGTCCGCGGCCGGCTTCTCCCGGCTGGTCAACACCGACGTGAACGTCCAGACGGTCAAGGACGGTCTGCTCCGGTCGGCGAACAAGACCGCGCTGGACATGACCGACATCCTGGAGAACGCCGACCTCACCTGACCCGCCGGGCCGGTGGCGGCGGACCGACCGACCGGGTCGGCCGCCGCCACCGGCCCGCTCTCACAGCTGGGTCGGCTGCCGCTGGGTCAGCCCGTACTTGCCCGCGATCGAGTTCCACAGCGCGGCCGCCTTCACCTTCTGGGAGCTGGCGGTACCGCTCTCCGCGTTGCCGGCCGCGGTCTGGCCGGTGCCGCGGGCCTGGCCCTTGTGGCAGCCGTGCTTGCCCTTGACCTGGTCGGCCCAGGCCGCGTAGTGGTTGTCGGCGTTCGCGGAGGCCTGCCAGGCCTTGGTGAGGGCGGTGGTCAGCTCCCCGCTGTTCGGCAGCTTGTCGACGGACAGCTTCGACAGCCGGGTGACCAGCGCGGCCCGCTGGGTGGCGGCGTTGCGCAGGTCGGAGCCGGCGCCGTCGAGGTTCCGGCACTGCTTCACGTTGGCCACGGCGCTGATCACCGAGGCCCTGCTGCTGCCGCTGTCGGCGAGCAGCTTGTCCAGCGCGGCCGCCTGAGCCTTCCCCTGGTCGGCCCCGGCCGACGAGGATCCGTCGGTGACGGGCGAGGTCGCGGCGACCGTCTTGCCCGCGTCTGCGGAGTCCCCGTCGCCTCCGCCGCTGAACAGGGCGCCGGCCCCGATGCCGAGGACGGCGATGCCGATCCCCACGGCGGCGATCAGCGGCACCTTGGACCTGCCGCCGCGTCCGCCCCGGCCGCCGCCGTCGTCGTCGTGGTCGTAGGACGAGGGGGGCGGGGTGTACGCCGGCTGCTGCTGGTAACCCTGCGGCTGCTGCTGGAAGCGCGGCATCTGGGACGTGGACGCGGCCGGGTGGTCGCCGCCCGGCGCGCTGCGGAAGAGGTTGTCGAACTCGGCGGGCGGCTGCCGGTCCCCGCCCTGCTCGGCGCCGGCCTGGTACGGCGGGATGTACTGGGTGGCGTCGGCGTCGGAGTGCTGACCGTTCGGGAAGGCGGCCTGCTCGGGCGGCAGGGCGCCCGGGCCTATCGGCGGTATCAGCTGGGTGGCCCCTTCGGGAGCGGCCGCCACCGGCGGTATGTACTGCGTGGCCCCCTCGTCCACCGGCGCGGCGGGCACCGGCGGTATGTACTGGGTGGCGCCGTCGTCGGCGGTCGGCAGGGCACCGGGGTACCCGCCGTGGCCGCCGTGCGCCGGCGCGGCGCCCTGAGCGCCGTAGGGGTCCTGGCCGCCGTACGGCTGCTGGGCCTGGGCGCCGTAGCCGTACGACTGCTCGTAGCCGCCGTACGACGGGGCGGAAGCCGCCTCCGGCGGGAGCGGGCCGGCACCCGCGCCTGGGGCCCGGTACCGGTCGGCCTGGGCCTGCGCCGCCTGGGCCTGCGCGGCGTGCGTCTGGGCGTTCCAGGCGGGCGGCAGCTCCGGTGCGGGCTCCGTGGTGTTCCACTCCTGGCCGGCCGCCTGCGGCCAGCCCTGCTCGGGCTGTGCCGCGCCCTGCTCACGTCCGGGCCCCCACGGCTGCCCCCATGCCTGCCCCTCGGAGGGCGCGGTGTTCGGCGCCGGGGCGGGCGGCTGCGACAGGGAAGAGGGGGCGGGTACGCCCGTCATGCCCGGCAGCAGCGGCTCGCCACCGTCGGAGGGCAGCACGATGCCTTCGCGCGCGGGCTCGCCCTGTCCACTCTGCGTCACCGGGACTCCTACTTATGGGGGACCTTGTGAATCGTCGGCTCACGCTACCGGGTCCCCTCAGCCAGGTGCCACGCAGGCAAGGGCGCGATCTTCTTCCCTGTGACAGCAGTAACAAAACCGCCCCGCGGTGCGCTGTATATGCCGCCTCAGCGACGGCAAGGTGTGGTTTCCCACACGTTCATGTGACCGCGGGGCATGAATTCATGCGGCCGCCTGCAGATCCAGTCGGGCTCCGAACTCCCTGACGACCGGTTCGTCCCGGAACGGCTCCAGGCGCAGCTGGAAGTCCTCCAGATACTCCGCGCCCCGGTTGGAACGGATCGTCCCGAGGAGCTCCACCGCCTTGAGCCCCGTGGCACAGGCCTGTTCGACCTCGCGCTGCTGCACCTGCGCCGTGGCCAGGAGCACATAGCCGATCGCGCGCCGCCGTGTCCGCGTCACCGGATGCCCGGCCAGCGACTCCTCCGCGCTCCTCGCGGCCGCCTCGGCCTGACCCAGGTCGCGGTGGCAGTGCGCCAGCTCGTCGGCGAGGTAGGCCTCGTCGAAGTGGGCGATCCAGGCCGGGTCGTCCCCGGACGACGGATCGGCCGACTCCATCGCCGACACCGCGCGCCCCGAAGCCAGTTGGGCCGACCGCGCGTCCCCCAGCAGCGCGTGCCCGCGGGCCTCGGCGGCGAAGAACATGGCCTCCGCGCGCGGCGTCACACGCCCGCGCGACCCTTCCTGCGCGGCCCGCGCCAACTGGGCGATCTCCCGCGGGTTTCCGAGCTGCGCGGCGAGGTGGCTCATGGAGGCGGCCAGCACGTAACCGCCGTAGCCGCGGTCGCCGGCGGCCTGCGCCAGCCGCAGCGACTGGATGTAGTACCGCTGGGCGAGCCCGGGTTGCCCGGTGTCGACGGCCATGTACCCGGCGAGCTCGGTGAGCCGGGCGACGGCCGCGAACAACTCCCGTCCCACGGACTCCCGGTAGGACCCGGCCAGCAGCCCGGAGACCACGCTGTTGAGGTAGTGCACGACGACCGGGCGCACATGGCCGCTGCCGTACTGGTGGTCGAGATCGGTGAGCGCCTGGGTCATCGCCTTGACGGCCGCGACGTCGGACGGCCCGACCCGCGGGCCTGCCTGCCGTGCCACTTGCGCGTCGGGCGCCGAGATCAGCCAGTCCCGGCTGGGCTCGACCAGCGCGGACGCGGCGACCGAGGAGCCGGACAGGAAGTCCCTGCGGCCCACGTCGCTGCGCCACAGCTCGCAGACCTGCTCGATGGCCCCCAGTACCGTCGGCGAGAACTGGAGACCGACGCCGGACGCGAGGTTCTTGCCGTTGGCCATGCCGATCTCGTCGATCGTGACCGTACGGCCCAGCTTGCGTCCCAGCGCCTCCGCGATGATCGCGGGCGCCCGGCCCCGCGGCTGCTGGCCGCGCAGCCAGCGGGCCACGGACGTCTTGTCGTACCGCAGGTCGAGACCGTGCTCCGCGCCGCACATGTTGACCCGGCGGGCCAGCCCGGCGTTCGAGCACCCCGCCTCCTGGATGAGCGCCTGCAACCGTTCGTTCGGCTGCCGCGCGACAAGCGGCCTTGCGGCCATGGCGTACCCCCTGCGAACTCCCTGTAGGGAAAAGATCCGGCCTTGACGATCACTGCCCAGCGGACATACCGAAAATGCGGGACATGCGAGGATTGCCGGGTAAAGGCAGCGGAATCACGGGCACGGCCGCCGCCAACCCCCCACGTGTGACTACCCGCTCACGCCCCGGTTCCTCCTGCGCGCCCCCACCCGTGCACCCATGCGCCCCAATTGCGGAATCGATGCTCCTCCCCCGCGCGCGCTACGCCCGTAACCCGAGGTGGGTGCGGGAGTTGTGTTGAACGTGGAAGAGACGATCGCCGGCACCGAAGCCGCTCAGATTCCGAAGCAGCGCGGGGAATCGCTGCTGGAGACAGCCGTACGCTACGCCGAGGAGCGTCACTGGGACGTCTTCCCGGGCACCTGGCTGGAAGCGGCCGAGGGGGTGCAGCACTGTTCCTGCGGGGAGGTCGCGTGCGCCGCGCCCGGCGCGCACGCGGCGCGTCCGGACTGGGCGTCGCAGGCGACCGGTAGTGCGACGGTCGCGCGCCGGATGTGGCAGAAGCAGCCGACGGCGTCGATCCTGCTGCCGACGGGGCGGACCTTCGACGCGCTGTCCGTACCGGAGACCGCCGGGTTCCTGGCGCTGGCGCGGATGGAGCGGATGGAGCTGACCCTCGGTCCGGTGACGCTCACGCCCGACGGCCGGATGCAGTTCTTCGTGCTCCCGGGCGGGTCGCTGAAGGTGCCGGACCTGGTGCGGAAGCTGGGCTGGGCGCCGGCCTCCCTGGACCTCACGGCGCTGGGCGAGGGCGCGTACGTGCCGGCGCCGCCGACTCGCCTGGGTTCCCGGGGCGCGGTGCAGTGGGCCTGCCGGCCGACTCCGGCGAACCGGTGGCTGCCGGACGCGGAGGAGCTGATCTCGCCGTTGGCGTACGCGTGCGGGCGGGACCGGTAGCGGGGTGCCCCCGGCGCCCCTGAAGGGGCTCTGCGCCACCCCCTAGGGTTGACCCATGACCGATGCCGTGCGTGTTCGTGGGCTCTGGAAGCGGTTTGGGCAGCAGGTGGCGGTCGGCGGGATCGATCTGTCGCTGCCCGCCGGGAAGTTCGTCGGGCTGGTCGGACCCAACGGGGCCGGGAAGACCACCACCCTCTCCATGGTGACCGGGCTGCTCCGGCCGGACCAGGGAAGCGTCGAGGTGGTCGGGCACGACGTGTGGCGGGACCCGGTGGCGGTGAAGGCCCGTATCGGCGTACTGCCGGAGGGACTGCGGCTCTTCGAGCGGCTCTCCGGACGCGAACTGCTCGGCTACAGCGGCCGGCTGCGCGGACTGCCCGGCGCCGAGGTCGACAAGCGCGCCGCCCAGCTCCTCGACGTGCTCGACCTCGCCGGTTCCCAGCACAAGCTCGTCGTCGACTACTCGACCGGCATGCGCAAGAAGATCGGACTGGCCGCGGCTCTCCTCCACAACCCCGAGGTCCTCTTCCTGGACGAGCCGTTCGAGGGCGTCGACCCGGTGTCCGCGCAGACCATCCGGGGCGTCCTGGAGCACTACACCGCCTCCGGCGCGACCGTCGTCTTCTCCTCCCACGTCATGGAACTCGTGGAGTCGCTGTGCGACTGGGTGGCGGTGCTGGCGGCCGGACGGATCCGTGCCACGGGCGCCCTGGAGGACGTGCGCGGGGCGCACGGCACCCTCCAGGCCGCCTTCCTCGAACTGGTCGGGGCGAGCGGACGCAACGCCGGATCGGACCTGGACTGGCTGGGCGGCGGTGCGGCCCGATGACGGACGTGACCGCCACCGTCGTACGGCTGAAGCTGTCGCTGTTGCGCAACGGGCTGCGCCAGTCCGGCGGCCGCCGGGCCGCGTTCGTCGTCTCGGCCGTGCTCGCGCTGCTGTTCGGGGCGGCGCAGCTGCTGGGCCTGGTCCTGCTGCGCGGGCACCCGCACGCGGATGCCGTGGCGGTGCCGGCGGCGGCGGTACTGGCACTGGGGTGGGCGGTGATGCCGCTGTTCTTCCCGGGCGGTGACGAGACCCTGGACCCGACCCGCCTGGTGATGCTGCCCCTGCGGCCACGGCCGCTGGTACGGGCCCTGCTGACCGCCTCCCTGGTCGGCGTCGGCCCGCTGTTCTCGCTGTTGCTGCTGGTGGGCTGCGCGGTGTCGGTGGCGCACGGCACGGTGGCGTACGCCGTCGCGGTGGCCGCCGTCGCCCTCGCGCTGCTGGTCTGCGTGGCCCTCGCCCGGACCGTGGCCGCCGCGAACGTCCGGCTGCTCAGCAGCCGCAAGGGCCGCGACCTGGCGGTACTGAGCGGTCTGGTCATCGCCGTCGGCGCCCAGCTGGTCAACTTCGGTGCCCGGAGCCTGGGTTCGGCCGGGCTCGGGGAGCTGGCGCCGGTGGCCGACGTGGTGCGCTGGCTGCCGCCCGCGTCGGCGATCGGTGCGGTACGCGCGGCGAGCGAGGGGGCCTACGGCACTGCGGCCGCCCAACTGGGGCTCTCGGCGCTCGCGTTGGCACTGCTGGTCGGAGCCTGGGCACGCACCCTGACCCGGCTGATGACCGCGCCGGACGGCTCGACGCTCCAGGCGCTCGACCCGGCCGACCGGAGCCGCTCCTTCGGCGGCGCGGGCCTGCGGCGCCTGCTGTCCGCCTTCGGAACCGAGAGCCCGAACGGTGCCCCCAGCCGCACGGGCACGGTGATGGCCCGCGCCCTGCGCTACATCTGGCGCGACCCGAAGACCAAGGCCGCGTGGGTGACCTCGCTGGCCATCGGGCTGATCGTGCCCCTCTTCAACGCCCTCCAGGGCACCGGGTCGATCTACTTCGCGTGCTTCGCCGCCGGGATGCTCGGCATCCAGATGTACAACCAGTTCGGGCAGGACACCTCGGCCTTCTGGATGGTGGCGACGACCATCTCCTCGCCCCGGGACGCCTTTGCCGAGCTGCGCGGGCGGGCGCTGGCGCTGCTGGTGATCACCCTGCCGTACGCGACGCTGGTGACGGCCCTGACCACGGCCGTGCTGGGCGACTGGGCCCGGCTGCCCGAGGTGCTCGGCCTGTCCTTCGCCCTGCTCGGCGCGATGCTGGCGACCGGCGCCTGGACCTCGGCCCGTTTCCCGTACTCCATCCCCCAGGAGGGCCACCGGAACGTCGCCGCCGGGCAGGCCGGCCTGGCCTGGATCGCGATCTTCGGCGGTATGGTCTCGGCTGCCCTGCTGTGCGCCCCGGTCATCGCCCTGACGATCGCGCTGAACGTGAGCGCGGGGGGCGACGAGTGGACGTGGGTGCTGCTGCCGCTCGGGGCCGCGTACGGGGCGGGGATCACCTGGTCGGGCCTGCGCCTGGCGGCTCCGCGCACCGCGGCGAACCTGCCGGAGATCCTGGCAGCAGTCAGCAGGGGCTGACTCAGACGCGAGAATCAGCAACCCGATAAGGAGTATGGGAACAGCGCCCCGTAAGGGGCGCTGGGGGCACCCCCGGCCGAAGGCTGGGGGAGGAACTGCGCGACAAGCCACGTCGGACCCGCAGCCGCCCACGCACCCGAGCCCTCCCCGACCCGCACCCGGCGCCCACCGCCCCCGCTCACTCCCCCACCCGCTCCAGAAACGGCTCCACCGCCGCCCGCCAGGCCTCCGGCCGCTCGTACGGCAGCAGATGTCCCGCCTCGGCCACCTCCGCGTACTCCCCCTTGGAGAGCACCCGCACCATCTCCTGGGCCTCCGCCCGCCCCAGCTCCCCGTCCACCCCGCGCACGACCAGCGCCGGGCACGGCACCTGGGCCAGTTCCTCCCAGTGCGCGTCGTAGACCCAGGTCTCGCGGGACTTCAGCATCTGGTCGGGGTCGAAGACGGGCCGCCAGCCGTCGGCCCGCTCGTGCATCACCTCGGCGTAGAACTCGCCGCGCGCCGGACTGGGCCGCTCCACCCAGGGGTCGTCCTCGCCGAACCACTTGCGGACGTCGGCGAGCGTGGCGAAGGGGACTGGCCAGGACCTGAACCACTCGGCCCACTCGCGCTGCGAGGCCGCCCCCAGCGCGGACGCCCGCATGTCGCAGATGATCAGGGCCCGGACCAGTTCGGGGCGCTTCGCGGCGAGCTGCCAGGCGGTCAGCGCGCCCATGGCGTGACCGACGACCACGGCCGGCCCCAGGTCCAGCTGCTCGATGGCGGCCGCGGCGTCCTCGACGTACGCCTCACGGGTGTAAGCGGCCTGCGGGGGCTTGCCGCTCTGGCCGTGGCCGCGCTGGTCGAGCGCGACGGCGCGGTGCCGGTCGGAGAGCCAGCGGGCGGTGGAGGCCCAGTGCGAGGCGCGGCCCATCAGACCGTGCAGTAACAGCACACCGGGGAACGAACGGTCCGGGACCGGACGATCGCCGTGCGGCCGCGCCGCCTCCTCCGTCTTGGGCGGGTCCGCGAACTCCCAGGCGGCGAGGTGTACGCCGCCGGCTCCTGTCACGTCGATGCGTCGTGCCATGAGCCTGGCACCCCCCTAGCTCCGCGTGCCTTGTGTCGCCTCGTATCGCTTCGTGATGCTCGGTACCGCTGCAGACTATCGAATACCTATTCGAAAATCGGGGCTCCTGCGGGCAACACCCCTCGTTCGAGTGACCCCTCTCCAGGCATGATCGGCGCCTCTGGGGGGATTTGTTCTGCGGGGGGCGGACCGCTCGGGGAAGACGGTCCGCGGGGATGACCCTGGGAGCTCGGGGCTCCGGGTCAGCACTGGGGAGGACAGGCCCCGGCGCCGAAGGGCGCCGGGGCCGGACCCATGTCCGTGTCCACGCCTTCGGCACATCCTCCCCGCCCCCTCAGGTCATATGCCTCTCGCGACAGCCTTGCACGCGAAACGTCCGAGCGCTGCGATTCGGAGCACTGAATCTTGGATTCGACACGTTCGAACGAACCTGGAGACACGTTCGGAGGACGCGTCAACTTCCCGATGAACAACGGTAGTTGAAAGGTCCTCCGACCAGTCGGTGGTCAGCGCTTGGCGACGAACACGTGGGAGGCGACGTCCGCCTCCAGCTCGGCGGCCTCGCCGCCGCTGCCCACCAGCACCCCGCCGGCCGCCTCGGTCACGCTGACCACCGAACCGGGCTGCACACCCGCCCGCCGCAGCGTGTACATCAGCTGCGCGTCGGTCTGGATGGGCTCACCGATCCGGCGTACGACCACGGTCTTGCCGTCCGCCCCCGGGTCCAGGTCGGCCAGCGACACCATGCCCTCGTCGAGGAACGGGTCCGCGCCGTCCTTCTCGCCCAGCTCCTCCAGACCCGGGATCGGGTTGCCGTACGGCGACTCGGTCGGATGGCGCAGCAGCTCCAGCACCCGCCGCTCCACCGCCTCGCTCATCACGTGCTCCCAGCGGCACGCCTCGGCGTGCACCTGCTCCCACTCCAGGCCGATCACGTCGACCAGCAGGCACTCGGCGAGCCGGTGCTTGCGCATCACACGCGTCGCCAGCCGGCGGCCCTCGTCGGTCAGCTCCAGATGGCGGTCGCTGGCGACGGACACCAGACCGTCCCGCTCCATCCGCGCCACCGTCTGGCTCACCGTCGGCCCGCTCTGGTCGAGCCGCTCCGCGATGCGGGCGCGCATGGGGACCACGCCTTCCTCTTCGAGCTCGAGGATGGTGCGGAGATACATCTCCGTGGTGTCGATCAGTCCGGACATACGTGCCCCTCGATTACCTCTGCCGGAAGCCCGGCCGCGTGCGTGCGCTGGCCCTGACACCAATTCTGCCGGATCCCACTGACAAGCGGGGGACGCGGGGAAAACAGAGGCCGGGCATCCCGGCACGCGACCGGCCCCCCGGCCGGATCGCCCCCCGGCCGTATTGACACCGAGATGGTCCAGACCGGAGGGTGATCCGCGACACGGACCACGGCGTCGACCGCGCAAAGGGGCACCGCATGAGCGACGGCACACCCGCCGACCTGTTCTTCGACGCCGCGATCGGCATCCTGCAGCGCGTCCGCGACGAGGAGGCCCCGGCCATCGCCGCCGCCGGCACCCTGCTGGCCGACACCGTCGCCGCGGGCGGCCGGCTGTTCGCCTTCGGCGCCGGGCACTCCTCGCTCGCCGCCCAGGACGTCGTCTACCGCGCGGGCGGCCTCGCCCTCATGAACCTGCTGCCCGCCCCCGGCCTCGTCGGCGTCGACGTCATGCCGGCGACCCTCGGCTCCCGTCTGGAACGCGTCGACGGACTCGCCACCGCCGTCCTCGACACCTCGCCGCTGCGCGCCGGCGACACCCTCGTGATCGTCTCCCTGTCCGGCCGCAACGCGCTGCCCGTCGAGATGGCCGTCAGCGCCCGTTCCCGCGGCGCCAAGGTCATCGGCGTCACCTCCGTGGCCTACGCCGCGCAGACCGCCTCCCGGCACTCCTCGGGCACCTTCCTGAAGGACCACTGCGACATCGTCCTCGACTCGAAGATCGCCATCGGGGACGCCGAACTCACCCTCGACACCATCCCGGCCCCCTTCGCCCCCGCCTCCACGGTCGTCGCCAGCGCCCTGCTCCAGGCGGTCCTGGCCACCACCGCGGCCACCCTGGCCGACCGGGGCATCGAGCCCCCGCTGCTGCGCTCGGGCAACGTCGACGGCGGCCACGAGTGGAACGCCCGCGTCTTCGAGGAGTACGGCGACCGGATCTTCTACCAGCACTGAGGCCCGGCACCGGGACACCGCCGGCGTCGCCTCACTGCTGCCGCTCCTTCGCGAGCTGGGCCAGGTCCAGCGCGGTGGCGATCCGCACCGCCACGTCCTCCGCGTACGTCGCGTCCACCCGCTCGAAGCGGCTGCGCCCCGACCCGCGCAGAAACGTCAGCACGCCCAGCGTCCGTCCCCGGCTGCGCAGCACCGCGCACAACGCGTGCACCGCGTCCCCCGGCCACTGCCGCTCCAGCGCCCACTCCCGGGCGCTGTCCGCCGGCACACTTCCGGCGTCCGCCCGCACGCTCCCGGCGCGGGCCACGCACTGCAGCGCCGGATGCCCGTCCTCGTAACGCACCGGCAGTCCGGCCGCGCCCGTCAGCAGGCTCGGCCCCGGCGCCCCGGACGGCGTGGCCGCGATCCGCACCAGCCGCACCGGACCCACCTCCCCGTCCGACCGGGCACCGCCCACCACCCGGTCGACCACCGCGTGATCGGCGAACCCCGCCAGCGCGAAGTCCAGATGCAGCGCGGCCGCCTCCACCGGGTCCTCGCACTCACAGGCCGCCCGACCCGCCCGGTGCAGCTGGTTGGCCCGGAAGCGCAGCATGGCCGCCTCCTGTTCGGCCTGCTTGGCCTCCGTGACGTCCTGGAACAGCCAGCCGACCCCGAGCGGCACCGGCTCCTCCGCCAGCGGCGACGCCAGCCGCACGAACCCGGACCGCCAGCAGCGGCGTTCCTCGCCCTCCGCCGTCCGCACGCTCACCCACATCTCGGCCGGCGCGGGCGGCGCGCCCTCGGCGAGCACGTGGGTGAGGGCACCCTCCAGGTCCTCCACGCCCTGCGCGAGCAGTTCCCCCAGCGGGCGCCCCAGCGCGGACGTACGCCCGGTCCCGAGCGCCCGCGCGGCGTGCGCGTTGACGACGGCGGGCCGCAGGTCCGCGTCCACGAGGACGACGCCCCAGGCCGCGTCCTCGAAGAGAGCCTCGCTCAGCGCGATCGACCGCTCCAGGTCGATCTGCGTGTGCACCTCGCTGAAGGCGCAGTACACGCCGGCCGGCTTCCCGTCCGGGCCGCGCACGGCCGCCGACTGGGTCCGCACCAGGACCCGGCCGCCGTCCTTGGTGAGCAGCGCGAACTCGTGCACCTGGCGGCCCGGGGCGTGCATGGCCGACAGCAGCCGGCCCTCGACCTCGTCGGCGTCCGCCTCGCGCACCGCCCAGCCGGCGAACCCGTGCCGGCCCACCGCCTCGGCCGCCGTCCACCCGAGGATCCGCTCGGCCTCACGGTTCCAGTGGGTGACGAAGCCGTCCGCGTCGAACGCGCACAGCGCCGCGTCCATGCCGTCGAGGAGCGCCGCGAGCAGATCGGATCCGCCCGAGTCCTCCGGACCGTCCCGTTGCGGCTCCGGCCCGGGCTCGTCGGGCCCCAGTTCGTCGGTGGTCCCACTACGCCGGGAAGCACTCACCTGGACCCCCATCAGGCTGCGTCCGCACGCACGGCGCGCCGGTTCCTCGCTGCCCTTCATTCAACTCGAACGTGACGCAGCCCACACTGTGTTCCCGCAAGATTGAAGGAATCGTTGCAAGCGGACGCTCACAACCCGAGCCGAAGATCCACCCACTCATCGTCCCCTCCGTCGAGCACATACCGCTCCACCTCGACGAACCCGCACCGTCCGGCGAACCGCAGCCCGTCCTCGTTGACCGCCAGCACACACGTCTCGACGGCCTCGGCGCCCTGCGCACGCGCCTGCGCGAGTCCACGCTCGTACAGCGCCTTGCCGAACCCGCGCCGCCGAAACCCCGGCAGCACGCGCGCGATCACCGTCACCGCCCCTTCGACGGCCGGCCGCACGGTCGAGCACCCCACGAGAACGCCGTCCAGGTAGGCGTTCTCCAGCCGGTACCCGCGGTCCAGCCGCTCCCGTGCCTCGCCGGGCGACATCGCGGCCGGCGGCACGACGACGTTGTGCACGTACCGCCACTCCTCCAGCGCCGGCGCGTCGTCCCCACCGACGCCGACGACCCTCAGTTCCCCACTCACGCGTCCCCGCCCCTTCTGTCGGTTCGCCCCGGGCGGGAAACGCTAGCCAGGCCGACGGCACGGCATCCACCGAAAATCCCTTGAGCACCTCCGGTCCGCTTCGTAAGGTGAGTGGTACCGAGGAAGGGAGGTGGTTCGGAGCATGTATGCACACCGGACGTCGGAGGTGGCTGCGGGCTAGCGCCCGTCACCACACCAGTGCGGTGCCGGACCCGCGTGCACGGGATGTACGCAGCCGGCCAATCCAACGCAGTCACCCGACCCGCGAGCTCGCCGGTACGTCCGGCCGGCTTCTCCGTCGTCAGACGGAGGGACCAGAGCTCGCGGGTCGTCTGCGTTCTCCGTTCTCCCCGGCCCGCCCGGGATTCAGGGGCTGAGGCGCTCCACGTGCCAGCTGCCGTCGGGGGCGGCCACGTAGCGCAGGCGGTCGTGGAGGCGGTTGTGGCGGCCCTGCCAGAACTCGATGGTGCGGGGTTCGACGCGGAAGCCGCCCCAGTGCGGGGGGACCGGGACCTGTTCGCCCTCGGGGTAGCGGGCGCTCAGGTCGGCGTAGGCGGTGTCCAGTTCGGTGCGGGAGTGGATGACCGAGGACTGGGCGCTGGCCCAGGCGCCGAGCTGGGAGCCGTGCGGGCGGGTGCGGAAGTAGGCCGTGGTCTCGTCGCGGCCGGTACGGCGGGCGGTGCCGGTGACGATGACCTGGCGGGCCATCGCGTGCCAGGGGAAGAGCACCGAGACGTGGGGGTTCGCGGCGAGGTCCCGCGCCTTGCGGGAGTCGTAGTTGGTGTAGAAGACGAAGCCCTTGGCGTCGTACCGCTTCATCAGGACCGTGCGTGAACTGGGGCGGCCCTCGGCGTCGGCGGTGGAGACGACCATCGCGTTGGGTTCGTAGACGATGCCGTCGTCGGCGGCGCGCACCGCCTGTTCGAACCAGTGGGTGAACTGGTCCATGGGGTGTGCGGGCAGGTCGTTCTCGTCGAGGCCCTCGGCCCGGTAGTGCTGGCGCATCTCAGCGGGGTCACGGTCGGTCACGCGGTCATCCTGCCGTACGCGCACATGGGCGCGCGCCACATGTCCCGCCCTGCCCGTGGTGGCACTGAGTGCCGCTGGACTCCCCAATTCTGGCACTCGGGGTTATGGTGCAGATGCCTCCGCCGTACACCTCACCGAGGAGCCGCCCCATGTCCGACTTCGTACCTGGGCTCGAAGGAGTCGTCGCGTTCGAGACGGAGATCGCCGAACCGGACAAGGAAGGCGGCGCCCTGCGGTACCGGGGTGTCGACATCGAGGATCTGGTCGGGCACGTCTCGTTCGGGAACGTCTGGGGGCTGCTGGTCGACGGCGCCTTCAATCCCGGTCTGCCGCCCGCCGAACCGTTCCCGATCCCGGTCCATTCGGGTGACATCCGGGTGGACGTGCAGTCCGCGCTCGCCATGCTCGCCCCCGTGTGGGGGCTGAAGCCGCTCCTGGACATCGACGCGGAGCAGGCCCGGGACGACCTGGCGCGGGCGGCGGTCATGGCGCTGTCCTACGTCGCCCAGTCCGCGCGTGGGCAGGGTCTCGCGATGGTCCCCCAGCGGGAGATCGACAAGGCGCACTCGGTCGTGGAGCGGTTCATGATCCGGTGGCGCGGGGAGCCGGACCCCAAGCACGTGGCGGCCGTGGACGCGTACTGGACGTCGGCCGCCGAGCACGGGATGAACGCGTCGACCTTCACCGCGCGGGTCATCGCCTCCACGGGCGCGGACGTCGCCGCCGCGCTGTCGGGTGCGGTCGGGGCCATGTCGGGACCGCTGCACGGCGGTGCGCCGTCCCGGGTGCTCGGGATGATCGAGGAGATCGAGCGGACCGGCGACGCGGAGGCCTACGTCAAGGGTGCGCTGGACCGGGGCGAGCGCCTGATGGGGTTCGGGCACCGGGTGTACCGGGCGGAGGATCCGCGGGCACGGGTGCTGCGGCGGACGGCGCGGGAGCTGGGGGCGCCGCGGTTCGAGATCGCGGAGGCGCTGGAGAAGGCGGCGCTGGAGGAACTCCACAACCGTCGGCCGGACCGTGTGCTCGCCACCAACGTGGAGTTCTGGGCGGCGATCATGCTGGACTTCGCGGAGGTGCCGGCCCACATGTTCACGTCGATGTTCACGTGTGCGCGCACCGCCGGGTGGTCGGCGCACATTCTCGAGCAGAAGCGGACGGGGCGGCTGGTACGGCCGTCTGCGGAGTACGTGGGCCCGGGCGTCAGGAAGCCGGAGGACATCGAGGGGTTCGCGGACATCGCCCACTAGTTCGCGGACATCGCCCACCAGGGGAAGTGCGGCGGTGCGTGGGCGGGTCCGCTCGTCAGCCCAGGGCCTCGTCCAGCAGTGCCGCCCACTGCTGTACCACCCGTTCCCGTCGCGCCTTGTCGTCCGTCAGGAGGTTGGCGAGGCCCAGGCCTCTGGCCATGTCCAGGAGGCCCTGGACCGTCTCCCGGGTGCCGGGGCGGGCTTCGTCGGCGCCCAGGAGGTCCACGGCGATGCGGTGGGTCTCGCGGCCGACGCGGGCCTCCAGTTCGGTGACGCGGGGGCGGAGCTGGTCCTCGTCGGAGGCGGCGACCCACAGGTGGAGGGCGGCCCGGAACAGCGGGCCGGTGAACAGGTCGACGAGACCGCGGACCACGGCGCGCCGGTCGCCGGCCGCGCCCTGCGGGAACAGGGCGCGCAGGGCCGTGGACCGTTCCTCGGCGACGTATTCGACGGCGGCGGTGAAGAGGTCCTCGCGGGTCGGGAAGTGATGCTGGGCGGCGCCCCGGGAGACGCCGGCGCGTTCGGCGACGACGGCGACCGTGGAGCCCGCCCAGCCGTGTTCGGCGAGGCAGGCCACGGCGGCTTCCAGGAGCCGTTGCCGGGTGGCCCGGCTGCGGTCCTGCTTCGGCGAGCGTTCCGCCGTGTTCACACCACCCACGCCGCGTCCCGTCGTTCGAGGAAGGCCGTCATCCCCTCGCGGGCCTGGTCGGAGGAGAACAGCCGGGCCGAGAGCGCGGTCAGGGTGGCCGCGTCCCGGTCGAATGTCTCCAGCACCCTAGCCGTGAGCAGCCGTTTCGTCTCGGCCAGGGCCTGCGGGGCGGAACGCCGCAGGCCGTCGAGGACGGGTTCGAGGGCGGTGTCCACGTCGTCGGCGGTGGCGGTGAGCAGGCCCAGGCGTACCGCTTCGGGCGGGCCGAAGCGTTCGCCGGTGAGGTAGTAGCGGGCCAGGGTTCGGGGGTCGGCGCGCGGGAGGAGGGGGAGGGAGATCACCGCGGGGGCGACGCCGATCCGCACCTCCGTGAAGGCGAAGGTGGACCCGGTGGACGCGGCGGCGATGTCGCACGCGGCGAGGAGGCCGAGGCCGCCGGCGCGTACGTGTCCGGTGACGCGGGCGACGACCGGTTTCGGCAGCTCGACGATCTGACGGAGGAGCTGGACGAGGGCGTCGGGGTGTGGCGGGTCGCGCAGGTCGGCGCCGGCGCAGAAGGTCGTCCCGGTGTGGGTGAGGACCACCGCGCGGACGTCGGGGTCCTCGGCGCAGTCCGTGAGGGCCTCGGCGAGTTCGCCGACGAGGGCGGCGGACAGGGCGTTGCGGGTGGGGACGGAGTCGAGGCTGAGGGTGGCGACGGCACGCGCGCGTGCCTGTCCGATCAAGGTCATGCGCGCCCCCCGGGTTCCGCGGTCTTCGCGAGGGCGCGCAGTTCGCGGCGGAGTATCTTCCCGGAGGCCGCGCGGGGCACGCCGGCGATGAAGGTGATCCTGCGGACGCGTTTGTAGGGTGCGACGCGTTCGGCGACGTAGCGCATGGCCTCGTTCTCGGTGAGGTCGGTGGCGGTGGGCTGGCGGACGACGAAGGCGTGCGGGATCTCGTTGCCGTCCTCGTTGTAGGCGCCGATGACGGCGGCGTCGGCGATGCCCGGGTGGGTGAGCAGGAGTGCCTCCAGTTCGGCGGGGGCCACCTGGAAGCCCTTGTACTTGATGAGTTCCTTGACCCGGTCGACGACGTACAGCCAGCCGTCGGCGTCGGCGTGGCCGACGTCCCCGGTGTGCAGCCAGCCGTCGGCGTCGATCATCGCGGCGGTGGCGTCGGGGCGGCCCAGGTAGCCCTTCATGACCTGGGGGCCGCGGATCAGGATCTCGCCGGGTTCGCCGAGGCCGAGGTCCTTGTGCGGGTCGTCGAGGGAGACGATCCGCATCTCGGTGCCGGCGATGAGCCTGCCGACGGTGCCGGGCGGTGCGTGGTGCATGGCGTCCAGCGGGACGACGTGGGTGCCCGGCGAGAGTTCCGTCATGCCGTAGGCCTGTCCGACCGGCGGCAGGCCGAGGCGCTCGGAGCAGGCGGCGGCGAGGCGGGCGTCCAGGGGCGCCGCGGCGCTCATGACGTACTTGAGGGAGGACAGGTCGTACTGCTCGACCAGGGGGTGCTTGGCGAGGGCGAGGACGATCGGCGGGGCGACGTACAGGCCGGTGATGCGGTGGTTCTGGATGGCCGCGAGGAAGGTCTCCAGGTCGAAGCGGGGCAGTACGACGACGGTGGCGCCCATGCGCAGGGGCGCGTTCATGAGTGCGGTGAGGCCGTAGATGTGGAAGAGCGGGAGCACCGCGAGGATGCGGTCGCCGGGGCCGGTGGGGACGGCGGGTTCCAGCTGGGCGAGGTTGGTGGCGATCTGCCGGTGGGTGAGCATCACGCCCTTGGGGACACCGGTGGTGCCCGAGGAGTACGGCAGCGCGGCGACGTCCTCGGCCGGGTCGATGTCGACCTGCGGTTCGGGGGCGTCGCCGGTGAGCATGTCGAGCAGCGAGCGGTGTCCGGGCGCGCTGTCGCAGACGAATATCTCCGCTATGCCGCCGGCGAGTTCGGCGGCCCGGCGGGCGGCCTCCAGGAGCGGGGAGACGGTGACGATCCAGCGGGCCGCGGAGTCGGTGAGCTGTTTGGCGAACTCCTCGGGCGTGGCGAGGGGGTGCACGGTCGTGACGGAGGCGCCCGCGCGCGTGGCCGCGTAGAACGCCGTCGGGAAGGCGACCGTGTTCGGGCTGTGCAGCGCGAGCACGTCGCCCTTGCGGACGCCGGCGTCGGCGAGTCCGGCCGCGATCCTGCGGTGGAACCGGTCCAGTTGTGCGTAGCTGAGGGTGGTGCCGTCGGTGCCGTCGATCAGGGCGGGGGTGTCGCCGAACTCGGCGGCCCGGCCCAGTACGGCCTCGTGGATGGGGAGTTCTACGGGCGGAACGTCTGCGTACGCGCTGCGGAACACGGTTCCTCCAAGGCGGCCTAGTACGACTTGGGCAGGCCCAGGGTCTGGTGGGAGACGTAGTTGAGAATCATCTCCCTGCTCACCGGAGCAATACGAGCCACGCGCGCGGCCGTTATCAACGAGGCGAGTCCGAATTCCCGGGTGAGCCCGTTGCCGCCGAGGGTGTGCACGGACTGGTCGACGGCGCGCACGCACGCCTCGCCCGCCGCGTACTTGGCCATGTTGGCCGCCTCGCCCGCGCCGATGTCGTCGCCGGCGTCGTAGAGGTGGGCCGCCTTCTGCATCATCAGGCGGGCGAGTTCGAGGTCGATGTGGGCCTGGGCGAGGGGGTGCGCGATGGCCTGGTGGGCGCCGATGGGGGTCTTCCAGACGGTGCGCTCGCGCGCGTACTCGATCGCCTTGGACAGGGCGTGGCGTCCCATGCCGATCGCGAAGGCGGCCGTCATGATCCGCTCCGGGTTGAGTCCGGCGAAGAGCTGCAGCAGGCCGGCGTCCTCGTCGCCGACGAGGGCGTCCGCCGGCAGCCGTACGTCGTCCAGGACCAGTTCCCATTGCTTCTCGGCGGCGTTGAGTTCCATGTCGATGGGGTTCTTGTGGAAGCCCTCGGCGTCGGTCGGGACGATGAACAGGCAGGGCTTGAGGCGGCCGGTGCGGGCGTCCTCGGTGCGGCCGACGATCAGGACCGCGTCGGCCATGTCGACGCCGGAGATGAAGACCTTGCGGCCGGTGAGCAGCCAGCCGCCGGTGTCGGGGTCCCGGCGGGCCGTGGTGCTGATGCGGTGCGAGTTGGAGCCGGCGTCGGGTTCGGTGATGCCGAAGGCCATCAGGCGGGAGCCGTCGGAGAGGCCGGGGAGCCAGGCCCGCTTCTGCTCCTCGGTACCGAAGCGGGAGATCACGGTTCCGCAGATGGCGGGCGAGACCACGAGCATGAGGAGCGGGGAGCCGGCGGCGCCGAGTTCTTCGAGCACGATGGAGAGTTCGGTGATGCCGCCGCCTCCGCCGCCGTGCTCCTCCGGGAGGTTCACGCCGAGGTAGCCGAGTTTCCCGGCCTCCTGCCACAGCTCGGTGGGGTGGCGGCCCTCGGCGATGGTGCGGGTGATGTAGGCGCGGCCGTACTTCCTGCCGAGGGCGGCCACGGCTTCGCGGAGTGCCCTGTGCTCGTCGGATTCGATCTGGGGGGTCAACGTGGCTCCTTCGCGTGCGGGTTGTGTGTGGTTGCTCGCGCTCACGCGGCGGCAGCCGCATATCGAATTCAGCCCCGCGCCCCTAAAGGGGCGCCTGCACTACCGCCAGCAGAGAGCCGGGCTCAACCTGTTGGCCGACCGCGGCCCGCAGCTCGCTCAGCGTTCCCGTCACCGGCGCCGTGATCTGGTGCTGCATCTTCATGGCCTCCAGCCACATCAGCGGCTGGCCGGACTCCACAGAGTCGCCCTCCGTCAGCCCCTCCGCGATCCGTACGACCGTGCCCGGCATCGGGGCCAGCAGGGAGCCCGGTGCCAGCTGGGCCTTCGGGTCGGGGAAGCGCGGGAGCGCGGTGAGGGCCGTGCCGTTGACGTGGACCCGGTCGCCGTACACCGACACCTCGAACCGTCGGCGCACGCCGTCGACGTCGAGAACGACCAGACCCGCGTCCGCGCGCACGACCTGTACCCCGTCCGCCGTGAGGCCGTCGCGGGTGTGCCGGTAGTGGACCTCGTGCTCCTCGTCCGCCATCAGGTACCGCTTGGTCTGCGGCTGGGAGGAGAGGTTGCGCCAGCCGCCGAACCGGGAGCGGCCGTGGGCGTCGGCCAGGGCGGCGGCGAGGGGGGCGTGCGGGTCGGGGGCGGGCGCCGTCAGTTCGCTGAGGTGGCGGTCGTAGAAACCGGTGTCCATGCGGGCCGTCGTGAACTCCTCGTGCCGCAGGGAGCGGACGAGGAGGTCGCGGTTGGTGGTCGGACCGTGCAGCGTGGCCCGTTCCAGCGCGTGGGCCAGTCCGCGCAGGGCCTCCGCGCGCGTGGGGGCGTGGGCGACGGCTTTGGCGAGCATGGCGTCGTAGTGCACGCCGATGTCGTCGCCGTCGGTGTAGCCGGTGTCCAGGCGGACGCCGGGGACGGCCAGGCGGTGCAGGGTGCCGGTCTGCGGGGCCCAGTCGCGGGCGGGGTCCTCGGCGTACAGGCGGGCCTCGACCGCGTGGCCGCGGGCGGACGGGGCCTCGGCCGGGAGGGCGTGACCCTCGGCGACGCGGATCTGCTCGGCGACCAGGTCGACGCCGAAGACGGCCTCGGTGACGGGGTGTTCGACCTGGAGGCGGGTGTTCATCTCCAGGAAGTGCGCCCGCCCGTCGGCGACGAGGAACTCCACGGTGCCCGCGCCGACGTAGGAGACGGCGCGGGCGGCACGCACCGCCTGCGCGTACAGCTCCTCGGTGAGCTCATCGGGGAGGCCGGGCGCGGGCGCCTCCTCGATCACCTTCTGGTGCCTGCGCTGGAGCGAGCAGTCGCGGGTGCCCAGCGGCCACACCGTGCCGTGCGCGTCGGCGAGGATCTGCACCTCCACGTGGCGGCCGTGCTCGAGGTAGGGCTCGACGAAGACCTCGCCGTCGCCGAAGGCGCTCGCGGCCTCCGCCCGTGCCCCCTCCAGCGCGGCGGCCAGCTCGTCGAGGCGGCGCACGACGCGCATCCCACGCCCGCCGCCGCCCGCGGCCGCCTTCACCAGCACCGGCAGGTCGGACTCGGTGACCTCGCCGAGCGGCGCGATCCCCATCAGCTCCTTGGCGCGCGTCTTGGACGCCATCGCCTCGATCGCCTCCGGGGGCGGCCCGATCCAGACCAGGCCGGCGTCCAGCACCGCGCGGGCGAAGTCGGCGTTCTCGGAGAGGAAGCCGTATCCGGGGTGCACGGCGTCCGCGCCCGCGCTCACGGCGGCCTTCACCACCAGGTCGCCGCGCAGGTAGGTGTCCGCGGGCGTGGCGCCCGGCAGCCGTACCGCGCTGTCGGCCACGCGCGCGTGCAGCGCGTTCTCGTCGGCGTCCGAGTGCACGGCGACCGTCCTGACACCGAGTTCGGCGCAGGTCCGGAAGATCCGGCAGGCGATCTCGCCCCGGTTGGCGACCAGCAGAGTCGAAATCATGTGATCCCTCACATCCGGAAGACGCCGAAGCCGCCCCGCGCGCCCTCGTAGGGGGCGGTGTGGATGGCGGACAGGCACAGGCCGAGGACGGTACGGGTGTCGCGCGGGTCGATGACGCCGTCGTCGTACAGCCGCCCGGACAGGAACATCGGCAGCGACTCCGACTCGATCTGCTGCTCGACCATGGCGCGCAGCGCGGCGTCGCCGTCCTCGTCGTAGGGCTGCCCCTTCGCGGCGGCCGACTGGCGGGCGACGATCGAGAGCACGCCCGCGAGCTGCTGCGGGCCCATGACGGCCGACTTGGCGCTGGGCCAGGCGAACAGGAACCGGGGGTCGTAGGCACGCCCGCACATGCCGTAGTGGCCGGCACCGTAGGAGGCGCCCAGGAGGACGGACAGGTGCGGTACGCGGCTGTTGCTGACCGCGTTGATCATCATCGCGCCGTGCTTGATGATGCCGCCCTGCTCGTACTCCTTGCCGACCATGTAGCCGGTGGTGTTGTGCAGGAACAGCAGCGGGATGTCGCGCTGGTTGGCGAGCTGGATGAACTGGGCGGCCTTCTGCGACTCCGCGGAGAACAGCACGCCCTGGGCGTTGGCCAGCACCCCCACGGGATAGCCGTGCAGGGTGGCCCAGCCGGTCGTCAGGCTGGTCCCGTACAGCGGTTTGAACTCGTCGAAGTCGGAGGCGTCGACGAGCCGGGCGATCACCTCGCGCGGGTCGAAGGGGACCTTGAGGTCGCCGGGGACGATGCCGAGGAGTTCCTCGGCGGCGTACTTGGGGGGCTCGGCCGGGCCCGGATCCCGGTGCGCCTTGCGGTGGTTGAGGCGGGCGACCACGCGGCGGGCCTGCCGCAGCGCGTCCGGTTCGTCGACGGCGAAGTAGTCGGCGAGACCCGACACGCGCGCGTGCATCTCTGCACCGCCGAGCGACTCGTCGTCGCTCTCCTCGCCGGTGGCCATCTTCACGAGCGGCGGTCCGCCGAGAAAGACCTTGGCGCGTTCCTTGACCATGATCACGTGGTCGGACATGCCGGGGATGTAGGCGCCGCCCGCGGTGGAGTTGCCGAAGACGACCGCGACGGTCGGGATGCCGGCGGCCGAGAGCCGGGTCAGGTCCCGGAAGATGGCCCCGCCCGGGATGAAGATCTCCTTCTGCGAGGGCAGGTCGGCGCCGCCGGACTCGACCAGGCTGATGCAGGGCAGCCGGTTGGCGAGGGCGATGTCGTTGGCCCGCAGCGCCTTCTTCAGCGACCAGGGGTTGCTGGCGCCGCCGCGCACCGTCGGGTCGTTGGCGGTGATCAGGCACTCCACGCCCTCGACCACGCCGATCCCGGTGACCAGCGAGGCGCCGACCGCGTACTCGCTGCCCCAGGCCGCCAGCGGCGACAGCTCCAGGAAGGGGGTGTCGGGGTCGAGGAGGAGCTCGATGCGCTCGCGGGCGAGGAGCTTGCCGCGTCCCCGGTGCCGCGCGGTGTACTTCTCGCCGCCGCCCGCGAGGACCTTGGCGTGCTCGGCGTCCAGGTCGGTGAGCTTGGCGAGCATGGTGTCGCGGTTCGCCCGGTAGTCGGGGTGGTGGGTGTCGAGGGTGGTCTCGATGACCGTCACAGCAGGGCCTCCGGGATGTCCAGGTGGCGGGAGCGAAGCCATTCGCCGAGGGCCTTGGCCTGGGGGTCGAAACGGTGTTGGGCGGCCACACCCCGGCCGAGGATGCCTTCGACGAGGAAGTTCACGGCGCGCAGGTCGGGCAGCAGGTGCCGGGTGACGGTCAGTTCGCGGCTCTCGGGCAGCAGGTGCCGGAAGGCGTCGACGGTCAGGGTGTGCGCGAGCCAGCGCCAGGCCTCGTCCGAGCGCACCCAGACGCCGACGTTGGCGTTCCCGCCCTTGTCACCGCTGCGGGCCCCGGCGACGAGCCCCAGGGGCGCCCGCCGGGTCGGCCCGGCCGGCAGCGGTTCGGGCAGCGGCGGCTCGGGCGGATCCCGCAGTACGAGGGTGTCCTGGGCCGGCGGCACGGGGATCCGGCGCCCGTCGTGGAGGACGGCCACATGTGGCACCTCGCCCTGGGGGACGTACACGTCCTCGAAGACCCCGTAGGGCGCGCCCTTCCCGGGGGGCGCGAGCACATGGAAACCGGGGTAGCTGGCGAGCGCCAGTTCCACGGCGGCTCCGCTCAACGCCCGGCCGACGGCCTCCTGGTCCGGGTCCCGCACGACGAGCCGCAGCAGCGCGCTGGCCGTCTCCTCGGTGTCCGCGTCGGCCCGGTCGGTGCGAGCGAGCTCCCACCGCACCTCCCGCGGGGGCGACTTGGCGAGGGCATCGGCCATCTGTGCCTTGACGAGTGCCGCCTTGGCCTCGATGTCGAGGCCGGTCAGGACGAAGACCACCTCGTTGCGGAAGCCGCCCAACCGGTTGCGGCCGACCTTGAGGGTCGGGGGCGGGGCCTCACCCATGACGCCCTCGATCCGCACCCGGTCCGGGCCGTCCTGGCGCAGCCGCACGGTGTCGAGGCGGGCGGTGACGTCGGGTCCCGCGTACCGGGCGCCGCCCGTCTCGTAGAGGAGCTGCGCGGTCACCGTGCCCACGTCGACGAGTCCGCCCGTGCCGGGGTGCTTGGTGATGACGCAGCTGCCGTCCTCGTGGAGTTCGGCGAGCGGGAACCCGGGCCGCCGCAGGTCCCGTCCGGCCTCCGCGCCGGCTTCGGCGAAGAAGGCGTAGTTGCCGCCGGTGGCCTGGGTTCCGCACTCCAGGACGTGTCCGGCGACGACGGCGCCCGCGAGCCGGTCGTACTCCCCGGGCCCCCAGCCGAAGTGGGCGGCGGCTGGCCCGGTGACGAGGGCGGCGTCGGTGACCCGGCCGGTCACCACGACGTCGGCGCCGGCCCGCAGGCACTCGGCGATCCCGAAGCCGCCGAGGTAGGCGTGGGCGGCGAGGCTGCCGGGGTGGGCGGCGGTGAGGTCGTCGCCCGCCACATGGGCGACGCGCACCGGGATGCCGAGCCGGTCGGCGAGTCGGCGCACGGCGTCGGCGAGTCCGGCCGGGTTGAGACCGCCGGCGTTGGTGACGATCCGTACGCCGCGCTCGTGGGCGAGGCCCAGGCACTCCTCCAACTGGCGCAGGAAGGTGCGGGCGTATCCGGCTCCGGGGTCCTTCAGCCGGTCGCGGCCGAGGATGAGCATGGTCAGCTCGGCGAGGTAGTCGCCGGTGAGCACGTCGAGTCCGCCGCCGGTGAGCATCTCGCGCATGGCGTCGAAGCGGTCGCCGTAGAAGCCGGAGGCGTTGCCTATGCGCAGGGTCACGCGGTGCCGCCCTTCGGGGTGCGGCCGGTGCCGGGCGGTCCCGCGAACGCCTGGGCGATGTCCAGCCAGCGGTCGGCGTCGGCGCCGACCGCCACGAGGGCGAGGTCGGCGCGGTGCGCGCGCTGGGTGACCAGGAGGCAGAAGTCGAGGGCCGCGCCGGTGACGCGGTCTTCGGCGTCCTCGGGGCCGTAGGTCCACAGGTCGCCCGAGGGGGCGGTCAGTTCGACGCGGAACTCCTCGAACGGCACGGGCATCCCGTGCACACCGAAGGCGAAGTCGCGGGTGCGGACGCCGAGCCGGGCGATGTGCCGGAGCCGGTCGGTGGGGGTGCGGGTGGTGCCCAGCGCGTCGGCGACGTCCAGGCCGTGCGCCCAGGTCTCCATCAGCCGCGCGGTGGCCATGGAGGCGACCGACATGGGGGGGCCGTACCAGGGGAACCGGGCTCGGGCGGGCGCGGCGCGCAGCGCCTGGTCCAGGGCCTCGCGTCCGGCCCGCCAGTCCGCCAGCAACCGTGCGGGGGGCTTGGCCGCGCCCTCCTCCGCCCCGTTGTCCACGAAGTCGCCGGGCTGGGCGAGCGCCTTCTCGACCTCACGGGCGAAGGCGTCCTGGTCGGTCGCGGCCAGCAGCGAGGAGTGGTCGGTCCAGGCGAGGTGCGCGATCTGGTGGGCGACTGTCCAGCGGGGTGCGGGGGTGCGAAGAGTCCACTGCTCGGCTCCCAACTCGGCTACCAGCCGGTCGAGTTCCGCACTCTCCTCACGCAGGTCGTCGATGACGGGCGTCGGATCGGACATGGGGAGGAGCATGGCAGCGGCCCGAGAAACAATCAAGCGTGCTTGCATTGAATTCGGCCCACGACCGGAGCGGAGACCCGCCCCTGGGGGGTTCGTGGGTGTTCCTGGGGGATTCCTTGGGACGTCCCGTCGCGGGGGCGGGGGCGGTATGGCCTATGTTCGATCGCGACCATCGGGCGACGAGGTGACGTGGGGGACGGGCGGGGCGTGCGGAGGACAGATGAACTCGCCGTGGCGGCGGAGGCGCCGGCCGCCGCGGAACCCGCGGCCGGCGACCACGGTCCGGCGGCCGCCGCGGCCGACGACCACGGCCAGGCGGCCGGGGCGGACGCGCCCACGCGTGAACTGCCCCGCCACTGGCCGCTGCTGCTGATCGCCGCCGCCGTCCTCCCCGGTACCGCCCTCTTCCTCCTCGGCCAGGGCGTCGGCAAGGCGGCGCTGCAGGCCTGGCAGACGGTGTGCCTCGCGGTCGTCGTGCAGGCGACGCCGTTCCTGCTGCTCGGTACGGCGCTCTCGGGAGCGATCAACGCGTTCGTGCCGGAGCGGGTGTTCACCCGGCTGCTGCCGAAGCGGCCCGCGCTGGCCGTGCCCGTCGCCGGGCTCGCCGGCGTGGTGCTGCCGGGATGCGAGTGCGCGTCGGTACCGGTGGCGAACAGCCTGATCGGGCGCGGGGTCACCCCGGCCGCCGCCTTCGCGTTCCTGCTCTCCGCGCCCGCCATCAACCCGGTCGTGCTCACCGCCACCGCCATCGCCTTCCCGGGCACCCCCCTCATGGTGCTGGCGCGGCTGCTCGCCTCGCTGGTGACCGCCGCCGTGATGGGCTGGCTGTGGCTCTGGCTGGGCCGCGCGGAGTGGCTGCGGCCGGCCGTACGGCACACCGGGCACCAGCGGGGCCGCGGCCGCTGGACGGAGTTCCGGCGCGGCTTCCAGCACGACTTCCTGCAGGCGGGGGGTTTCCTGGTGGTCGGCGCGATGGCCGCGGCCACCTTCAACGTGGCGGTGCCGCGCTCGGTGCTCGACACCTTCTCCGGCTCGCCGTGGCTGTCGGTGCCGTTCCTGGCGGCGCTGGCGATCATCCTCGCGGTGTGTTCGGAGGCCGACGCGTTCGTGGCGTCGTCGCTCACGGGCTTCTCGCCCACTGCCCGGCTGGCGTTCATGGTGGTCGGGCCCATGGTCGACCTCAAGCTGATCGCGTTGCAGACGGGTACGTTCGGCCGGGCCTTCGCGATCCGGTTCTCGGCCGCCACGACGGTCGTCGCGGTCCTGTGCAGTGTGCTGGCCGGAGGGGTGCTCCTGTGAGACGTCCGCTTCAGGTGACCCTGCTGGCCCTCAGCGGCCTCGGCCTGCTGCACGCCTCCCTCTTCACCGACATGTGCCTGCGCTACGTCAAGCCCGGAATGCGCCCGCTGCTGGTCGTCTCCGGGTTCGTGCTGCTGGTGCTGGCCGTCGCGGAGGCGGCGACGCGGGACAGCCACGCACGTGGCGCCGGACCACACGGTGCCGGGCCACATGACGCCGAACCCCATAGCGCCGAACCACATGGTGCCGAACCCCATAGCGCCGAACCGCACGGTCACGACCACTCCGCCGTGCCCCGGGTCGCCTGGCTGCTCCTGCTGCCCGCGCTGAGCCTGCTCTTCTACGCCCCGCCGGCGCTCGGCGCGTACACCGCCTCCCGGCAGCCCGCCAAGGTCGTGGCGGAGCGGGACGGCTTCGACGCGCTGCCCAGCACCTCACCGCTGCCCATCACCCTCACGGACTTCACCACGCGGGTGCAGCAGGACCGCTCGCTGGCCATCAAGGGCCGGACCGTGCAGATGAGCGGGCTGGTCACGCCCGTCGCGGGCGGCGGCAGCTGGGATCTGACCCGGATCATCATCTCGTGCTGCGCCGCCGACGCGCAGTCGGTGAAGGTGCGGATCTACGGCAGCACCGTCCCGCCCGCCGACACCTGGGTGTCGGTCACGGGGAACTGGCATCCCGGCGGAAAGCTGGGCACGAGGTCCGCGCCGGTCGCGGTGGACGCCCAGACCGTGAAGAGGATCCGGAAGCCGTCCAACGGCTATCAGGACGCGCTGCCGTTCCCCTCCGGCTGAGCGCCGGCCACCGGCCCCGGCTGAGCGCCCACCGCCGGCTCCGGCTGGAGCACCGCCACGGACTCCGGCTGGACCACGGCCGCCGACTCCGGCTGGGTGCCGCCCGCCTGTTTCCGGTCGCGGCCCACCTGGGTGCGGACCGCGCCGATGCTGGCCGCGATGACGAGGGCGACGGCGGCCGCCTGGGCGGCCGACAGCGTCTGGTCGAGGATGAGGAAGCCGGCCGTGGCCGCGATCGCCGGTTCCAGGCTCATGAGGACGGCGAAGGTGTGGGCGGGCAGCCGGCGCAGGGCGAGGAGTTCGAGGGTGTAGGGAAGGACGGAGGAGAGGACCGCGACCGACGAGCCGAGCGCGAGGGTGGTCGGATCGAGGAGCTTGCCGCCTGCCTCGGCGATGCCCAGCGGGAGGAAGAGCAGGGCGGCGACCGCCATGGCGAGGGCGAGACCGTCGGCCTGCGGGAAGCGGCGGCCCGTCCGCGCGCTGAAGATGATGTAGGTGGCCCACATGGCTCCGGCGCCCAGGGCCAGACCCACGCCCACGGGGTCGAGACCGCTGAAGTTGCCGCCGCCGAGCAGGAAGACACCGGCCAGCGCCAGGGCCGCCCACAGCGCGTTGATCAGGCGCCGGGAGGCCAGCACGGACAGGGCGAGCGGTCCGAGCACTTCGAGGGTGACGGCGAGGCCCAGCGGGATACGGGCGACGGCCTCGTAGAAGAGGCCGTTCATCGCGCCCATGGTGACGCCGAAGACGACGACCGTGCCCCAGTCGGTGCGGGAGTGACCGCGCAGCCGGGGGCGGCAGACGACGAGCAGGATCACGGCGGCGGCGAAGAGCCGCAGGCAGACCACGCCCAGGGCGCCCGCCCTCGGCATCAGGGTCACCGCGACGGCGGCGCCGAACTGCACGGAGATCCCGCCGGCCAGCACCAGGCCGACGGGGCCGAGAGAGCCGAATCGGCCCTCCGGTGCACCACCGGCGGCGGGCGCGGACACGGGTGTGGGCGTCGGCTGTGAGGTGCTGGGGGTGGTCACGGGCGGTCCAGGGGAGCTCGTCGTTCATTGCGATGCACTGCTCAGTCCAGGGTAATGGACTCAGACAGGCGCGTGAAGCCCCTATGGAACTGTCCGGGGACGGGAAGCCCGGCGGCCGAGCGCCGCACCGCCGGGCGGTGAGCCGCGGAGGTTACTTCACGTCGACGTAGTCACCGGTCGCCGTCGAGGCGCCGGTGGTGGCGTTGGTCGCGAAGGAGAAGCGGTAGTACCCGTCGACCGTGGCCGTGGTCGTGGTCTTGAGCGCGCCGCCGGTGCCGGCGGTGATGCCCTTCACGTTGGTGTAGGTGCTGCTGGTCTTCTTACGGAACTGCAGCACCACCTTCTGGCCGGAGTAGCCGCCGTACGTGCCGGTGTCCCAGTTGGCGCGCGTCAGCTTGCCCGTGACGGTGACGGTCTTGCCCTTCTTCACCGGCTCCGGCGCGGCGTCGACGGTCAGCTTGGACGCCTTCTTGATCTTGGCGGTGGTCACGCTGTCGTCGAAGCTGGCGTTCGCGGAGAGGTCGTAACCGCCCAGGGCGAACTTCCAGGTGCCGGCGGCGCCGTTGCCCTTCATGTCGGTGGCCGCGCTGATGTGGAAGACGGCCTTGCAGCTGTAGACGCCGGTCTGGGTCGTCGACTCCGTGCAGACGGGGTCGTCGTCGGTGCCCAGGGCGCCGGTGATGGTGTCCACGCTGGAGGGGTCGGTGCCCTGCCAGAGGAAGGCCTCCGTGAGCGCGACACCGTTCGCACTGGTGGCGGTGTAGGTGGCGGTCACGGACTGCCTGGTGGTGGTCCCGAGGACGATGTCCTTGCCGCCGTTGACGACGCCCTTCGAGAAGGTGATGTCACCCACGGCGTCCATCGGGCGGACGGTCCTGGCGGTGCCCGCCGCGTTCGCGGACTTCGCGGGGCCGGCGGAGTGCGCGGAGAGCGCGCTGAGCTGCGCCCGCGCATCCGGGCCCTCCGCCGCCTGGGCGGCCACCGGAACGACGAGCGCGGACAGCACCGCCGCGCCGGAGATGACGGTGGCCGCGACGCGTATACGCATGTGAATCCCCCTGGGATCGCGAGAGGCCCGCCGGAACGACTCCCGGCCGGGCCCGTTGGCGTACGCAGCGTACGGATCAAGTGGAGAATTCTTGAAGATCCTCTGCGCAATAGCCGTGTAACAGAATCGAACTGACGGCCGTTCACACACCGGGACGCGTCACCGACGGGCCATGTACAGCTCGAACGCCTTGTGGAGCAGCTTGTTGAGCGGGAAGTCCCACTCTCCGAGGTACTCGACGGCCTCTCCGCCCGCGCCGACCTTGAAGCGGAGCAGGCCGAGCAGGTGGTCGGACTCCTCCAGGGTGTCGGTGATGCCCCTGAAGTCGTAGACGGCGGCGCCGAGTTCGTGGGCGTCGCACATCATCCGCCACTGGACGGCGTTGCTCGGCTGGACCTCGCGCCTGCGGCTGGTGGAGGCCCCGTAGGAGTACCAGACGTGGTCGCCGACGGTGAGCATGGTGGCGGCGGCGAGGATCTCGCCCTCGTGGTGGGCGAGGTAGAGGCGCATGCGGTCGGGGTGTTCGGCGGTGAGGGCGGTCCACATGCGCTGGAAGTAGGGAAGGGGACGCGGGATGAAGCGGTCCCGTTCGGCGGTCTCGGCGTACAGCTCGTAGAAGTCGGGCAGGTCCTCGTAGCCGCCGCGGACGACCTTGACCCCGGCCTTGTCGGCCTTCTTCACGTTGCGCCGCCACTGCTGGTTGAGCCCGCCCCGGACGTCGTCCAGCGAACGTCCGGAAAAGGGGACCTGGCACACGAACCGGGGCTGACCGGCCGCGAACCCGTCCTCGGCGCCGGCCGCCGCCTGCCGCCATCCCGACCGGCGCAGCCGTTCGGCGAGTTCGAGGGCGCGGGGTTCCTCCGAGGTCGCGGCCGCGTCCCGCAGCTTCCGGGCGGCGGGGTCGGCGATCGCCTGCTTCACGGCCTCCGGGCTCCACCGTCGTACGACGACGGGCGGCCCCATCTTCACCGTGAACGCCCCGCGTTCCCTCAGGTACGCCAGCAGCGGGTCGAGCCAGCGTTCCAGCGCCGGGTCCTGCCAGTCGATGACCGGCCCCTCCGGCAGATAGGCGAGACACCGCTTCAGCCTGGGCAGCGCCCGCAGCAGCACCAGCGCGGCGCCGACCATCCGTCCCTCCCCGTCGAACCAGCCCAGGCTCTCCGCCCGCCAGTCGGGCTTCACGTCGCCCCAGGACGGCACCTGCATATGGCTCGGGGAGGGGCGGCGGGAGTCGACGAAGGCGAGGTGTTCGGCGCGGGAGACGGGCTGGATTCGGAGGACTGCGGAGGCTGACGTCATGGGCGGAGGCTCCTCGGGTTCTTCCTGGACGGACGGACGCCCGGCGGACCGGCCGGCTTCGGTGCCGCCGGCCAACGGCCACCGGCCGCCGCGTATCAAGCAGAACAGACGCGGACCTGGTCGGAAACGTTTCCGCGCGGGTCGGTGAGGGTGTGTCGGGGACTCGCGGCGGACACGGTCCCGCCCCGGACGCCCACCCCGACACCGTCCCGCCGCGGACGCCCACCCCGACGGCCTACGATGACCTGCCGTCGCCGGGTCCGAACGCCGTCAGGGCCTCCGTGTCGGTCACCCTGGCGGTGAGGTAGCAGTCCGCCCACTCCGCGATGTCCGGGTACGCGCACTCGGCGCGGAGCCGGGCGATCGCCGCCGGGACGTCGTACGAGGTCACCCGCAGGTCGGTGCCGGGACCCAGCAGGCACCAGTGGGCACCCGGCCTGCCGTAGGGCATCCCCACGCTGCCGGGGTTGACGACCAGACGGCCGTGGACCAGCCGGATGTACGGCATGTGGGTGTGGCCGCAGACGACGGTCCGCACGGCGGGGTCGACACCGGCGAGGACCTCCGCCCAGCGCCGTGGCGCGGAGTCCACCAGGACGATCTCCTCGTCGTCGCGGGGTGTCGCGTGACAGAACAGGACCCGGCCCAGGCCGCGCACCGTGAGGGTCGCGGTCCTCGGCAGCGCGGCGAGGAAGTCGACCTGCTCGGCGCTGAGCGCGTTCGCCGCGAACGGGCCGATCGGGTCCGGGATGCCGTCGCGTACGCCCCTGCGGTACTCCACCAGCTCCCGGTCCGCGTTTCCGGACAGCCAAAGCACCCGGTCGCCCAGCCCGCGCAGCGCCTCGACGACCTGGCCCGGCTGCGGGCCCGCCGTGATGTCACCGGTCAGGACGATGCGGTCCGCCGCCACCACGTCAGGTTCCGCTAGGACCGCCTCCAGCGCGGGCAGCACCCCGTGGATGTCGGAGAGGACCGCCACCCGGGCCGATTCGGTCGCGGTCACCGTCATTTCCCGTCCCCCTCCGGTTCCAGCCCCTCGGCGAGCACCTCCGCCAGATGCCTGCCCCGGACCCCCGCCAGCTGTGCCAGCTGGGTCCGGCAGGAGAAGCCGTCCGCCAGGATCACCGTGTCCTCGGGCGCCCCGGCCACCGCCGGCAGCAGGCGCTCCTGTGCGCAGGCCCTCGACACCTCGAAGTGCCCTTTCTCGAAGCCGAAGTTGCCGGCCAGTCCGCAGCAGCCGCCGACCAGCTCGCCGGTGAGGGCGGCGGCCTCGCGCAGACGGCGGTCGGCGGTGTCGCCCAGCACCGCATGCTGGTGGCAGTGGGTCTGCCCGGTGACCCGGCGGTCCAGGCGGGGCGGGGTCCACCCCGGGGCCAGGCGTTCCAGCGCCTCCGCGAAGGTGACCACCGCCCCCGCCAGCCGGGCCGCGCGCGGGTCGTCCGGGAGGAGTTCCGGCAGGTCGGCGCGGAGTGCCGCCGCGCAGCTGGGTTCGAGGACCACGAACACGGGCGCTCCCCGCGCGTCGGCCGGTCCCGGTGGCAGAAGGGGGTCCAGGAGATCCAGCGTGCGGCGCAACACGGCGCGGGCCTCGTCCAGTTGGCCCGTCGAGACGTACGTCAGCCCGCAGCACGCGCGGGAGTCCCGGAACGGCCGCGGCCGCGTCGGCAGCTCCGCCACCACGATCCCCGCCGCCTCCAGTACCCGTACCGCCGCCCGGCCCACGGACGGTGACAGGTACTCCGTGAACGTGTCCGGCCAGAGGTGGACCGCCGGTGCCTGCGGCTCCGGCCGACGGCCCGCTCCCGCACGCTCCGCTCCCCCGGCCTCCATCCGGGCCCGTCGCCCTGCCCGTACCCGGCCCCGCGGGCGCGCGCGTCGCCGCAGCCACCGGCTGAACGGCTCGCGCGCCAGGCGCGGGAACTCCCGCTCGGGCGCGATCCCGCCGAGGCGTCCGGCCAGCGCGGCCAGCGGGCGCACCGCGGCGAGCGCGTTGACCAGCCACGCCGTGCGCGTGCCGGCCACCAGGCGCAGCCAGCGCGGCAGCCGTCCCATGCTGTAGTGCGACAGGGGACGCCGCCGTCCCGCGTAGTGGTGGTGCAGGAACTCCGCCTTGTAGGTGGCCATGTCCACCCCCACCGGGCAGTCCGACCGGCAGCCCTTGCAGGACAGGCACAGGTCCAGGGCGTCCCGGACCTCCGTCGACCGCCAGCCGTCCGTCACCAGCTCGCCCGCCAGCATCTCGTGCAGCAGCCGGGCCCGGCCGCGGGTCGAGTGCTCCTCCTCGCCCGTGGCCCGGAAGGACGGGCACATCACGGACGGGCCGGACGCCTCGGTCGTACGGCACTTCGCCACCCCCACGCAGCGGCGGACGGCCGCCGAGAAGTCACCGTGGTCGGCGGGGTAGGCGAAGGCCACCGGGAGCGGCTCGCGGGGCAAAACGGCGAAGCGCAGGTTCGTGTCCAGCGGGGCGGGGCGCACCAGCATGCCGGGGTTGAGCAGGTCGTCGGGGTCCCAGATGCCCTTCGCGCGCTCGAACAGGGCCACCGTCCGCGCGCCGTACATCCGCGGCAGCAGCTCCGCCCGTGCCTGGCCGTCCCCGTGCTCCCCGGACAGCGAGCCGCCGTGGGCGACGACGAGGTCCGCCAGTTCCTCCGAGAAGCGCCGGAAGCGGGCCACCCCGGCAGCCCCGAGCAGGTCGAAGTCGATGCGGACGTGGATGCAGCCGTCCCCGAAGTGGCCGTAGGGGGTGCCGCGCAGGCCGTGGGCGGCCAGCAGGCGCCGGAAGTCCCGCAGGTACGCGCCCAGTCGGGCGGGCGGTACCGCGCAGTCCTCCCAGCCGGGCCAGGCCTCGCTGCCGTCCGGCATGCGGGTCGCCGTACCGGAGGCGTCCTCGCGGATGCGCCACAGGGCGCGCTGCGCGGCCGGGTCGGTGACGACGAGCGCGTCGAGGGCGTCGGCCGCGCGGACGACGGACCCGGCACGCGCGCGTGCCTGCCCGGGCGCGTCGCCGCCGGTCTCCACGAACAGCCAGGCGCCGCCGCGCGGCAGCCCGGCCGGGGTCCGCACCAGGTCGGCGGCCATGCCCTCCACGGTCAGCGGGGCGGCGGCGAGCAGTCCGGCCGCCGCTTCCGCGGCGGCGCTCTCGTCGGCGTACCCGAGCACCGCGAGGGCACGCGCGCGAGGGGACTCGACGAGGCGGACGGTCGCCTCGGTGAGGATGCCCAGCGTGCCCTCGCTGCCGCAGAAGGAGCGGGCCACGTCGGCGCCCCGCTCGGGGAGGAGGGCGTCCAGCGCGTACCCGGAGATGCGGCGGGGCAGGTCGGGGAAGCCGGTGCGCAGCGGGGCAAGTTCCCCTGCGACCAGCTCGCGCAGGCCCCGCGGTGCCCCGGCCCAGTCCTGTCCCAGCCGCAGCCGGCCGCCCCGCGCGGTGAGCACGTCCAGTTCGAGGACGCTGTCGGCGGTGGTGCCCCAGGCCACGCTGTGCGAGCCGCACGAGTTGTTGCCGATCATGCCGCCGAGGGTGCAGCGGCCGTGTGTGGAGGGGTCCGGGCCGAAGCGCAGGCCGTGCGGGGCGGCCGCCTCCTGCAGTCGGTCCAGGACCAGACCCGGTTGGACGACGGCCGTACGGGTGGCCGCGTCCAGGGACACCAGCCGGTTCATGTGCCGGGTGAAGTCCAGCACCACGCCGGTTCCGGTGGCCTGTCCCGCGATCGAGGTGCCCCCGCCGCGGGCGACCACCGGCACACCGTGCGCCCGGCACACCTCCAGGGCCGCCGCCACGTCGTCCGCGTCCCGGGGGGCCACCACGCCCACCGGGACCCGCCGGTAGTTGGACGCGTCCATGGTGACCAGCGCCCGGGAGGTGACGTCGAATCCGACCTCGCCCCGGACGGCCGCGCGCAGCTCAGCCTCCAGCTCCACCATGCCTCCCAGTCTGCCCGCCGGCACCGGCGGTGACGCGGGACGCGGACCCGCGCCGGACGGCGCACACCCGCCCGTCTCACCCGACGGACTACATTTCGACCGGGTTTCCTCCAGCCACTACGCTCGGCCCCGTGGCTGACATCCAGATCCCCGCTGACATCAAGCCCGCCGACGGACGCTTCGGCGCTGGCCCCTCCAAGGTGCGGACGGAGGCGTTGGAAGCGCTCGCCGCCACCGGCACCTCCCTCATGGGCACCTCCCACCGCCAGGCCCCGGTGAAGAACCTGGTCGGCCGGGTCCGCGAGGGGATCAGCGCCCTGTTCTCCCTCCCCGACGGCTACGAGGTGGTCCTCGGCAACGGCGGCTCCACCGCCTTCTGGGACGTCGCCACCCACGGGCTGATCGACGCCAAGTCGCAGCACCTGAACTTCGGTGAGTTCTCGTCCAAGTTCGCGAAGGCCGCCCAGCTCGCCCCGTGGCTGGCCGACCCCACCGTCATCGCCTCCGACCCGGGCACCCACCCGCGGCCGCGGGCCGAGGCCGGGGTGGACGTGTACGCGTTCACCCACAACGAGACCTCGACCGGTGTCGCCATGCCGATCGAGCGGGTGGCCGGGGCCGACCCGGGCGCGCTGGTCCTCGTGGACGCCACCTCCGGCGCGGGCGGCCTCCCCGTGGACGTCAGCGAGACCGACGTCTACTACTTCGCCCCGCAGAAGTCGTTCGCCTCCGACGGCGGCCTGTGGATCGGCGTGTTCTCCCCGACCGCGATCGAGCGGGCCGAGCGCGTGCACGCGTCCGGCCGCCATGTGCCGGAGTTCTTCAGCCTTCCCACGGCGATCGACAACTCCCGCAAGAACCAGACGTACAACACCCCGGCGCTGGCCACCCTCTTCCTGCTGGACCAGCAGCTGGAGTGGCTGAACGGCCAGGGCGGCCTGGCCTGGTCGACGGCCCGCACGAAGGACTCCTCGACCCGTCTGTACAACTGGGCCGAGGAGAGCAAGTACGCCACCCCGTTCGTCGCCGACCCGGCCCAGCGCTCCCAGGTCATCGGCACGATCGACTTCGCCGACGAGATCGACGCGGCGGCCGTCGCCAAGGTGCTGCGCGCCAACGGTGTCGTCGACACCGAGCCCTACCGCAAGCTCGGCCGCAACCAGTTGCGCGTGGCGATGTTCCCGGCGATCGACCCGGCCGACGTCGAGGCGCTGACGAAGTGCGTCGACTACGTGATCGAGAAGCTCTGAAGCGTTGAACCGAGGCTGTTCTGACGGTTGTTCCGACCGCAGATCCGGCCGCAGTTCCGACCGCCGGCCCGCGGGTCAGTGCCGGCGGTTGGGCGAGCGCCGCAGCAGGCGCAGTCCGAAGAAGGCGAGCGCGGCCACGCCGATGACGGCGGCACCGACCCCGACCTTGCCGTCGGCGGGGCCGCCGTCCTTCCCCGATCCGGCCGAACTCCCGCTGCCGGACGGCGATCCACCGCCCGGGCCACCCGGCACGTCCTCGGCCTGCACCGGGCTCTCGGAGCCCTCGCTGCCGTACATCAGCTTGGTCCCGTCGGTGGAGTAGCTGACCGACTCGCCCTGTTTCTGCAGCGGCACGTCGAGCCGGCCCTCACGCTTGATCTTCCCGCCGTTCCAGTCGTAGTAGATGCCGCCGAAGTAGCCGCGTACGACGAGCTGCTTCCCGTCGGGCGAGAGGGCGGCGTCGGTGGCCCAGAGGTCGACGGTGGCGACGGGCCTGAACACGTTGGTGCCCGAGGAGGACAGGGTCGCCGGGCCCTCGTAGAGGTGCCCGCCGTCCTCCTTCTTGTCGATGATGTACACCCGTCCGGTCTTGGGGTGGACTATCAGCGACTCCGCGTTGCGGGCGCCGTTCGCGTACTTGACGACGTACTGGGTGGCCCTGATCGTCTGGTTCTCCAGGACCTTGGGCTCGGGCAGCCGGTAGATCCAGACGTACGGCCAGCTGCCGTCGAGGTTGTCGCCGATGTCACCGACGTAGATCTGGTTGTCCGGGCCGATGGAGATGGCCTCCACGTCACGGGGCCTGCCGATGCCGCTGAGGGTGACGGTCGCCACCGTCTTTCCGGTCGCGCTGTCGACGGCGTAGATGTAGGGGCCGTCGTCGCTGTCGTTGTGCGTCCAGTAGATGCCGGGGTGCAGGTGGGAGGCGGCGAGACCGCTGGACTCGGTGATACGCGGGTCCGTGATCGTGAACCCCTTGTCCCCGGTGCCGTCGGCGGCGGAGGCGGGTGCGGCGGCGAGGGCTCCGGTGAGCAGGATCCCGGCGAGGAGAGCGAGCGATCGTGGGCGCATGGGCCAAGCCTGCCACCCCGTGCTGTGTCCGGCCGCGGCGGACGTGTCGGTCCTCACACCCCACCGCTCCCGCTGATCGTCCATCATGAGCGGATGCTCAGGTTCATGCCCGTCGGGGACTCGATGACCATCGGCAGCACGGGCGAACACACATGGCGGTACCGCATGTGGCAGCACCTGTGCGCGACCTACGGCGGCCCCTTCAAGCTGGTCGGCCCGCGCGAGACGCTGTACGACAAGCTCGCCGACGCGCCCGTGTCGTACTCCTACGCCGACCCGGACTTCCCCCGCGCCCACCTGGCCGGCTGGGGCGAGGGCTGGCTGCACATGGCCCCGCTGATCGGGGAGGCGGTACGGACCTGCCGCGCCGACGTCCTCCTCGTCTCCCTCGGCCTAATCGACCTGGGTTTCTACACGAACGCCGAGCAGACGGCGGCGAACGCGCGGTCCTTCGTCGCCGCCGCCCGGGAGGCCAACCCGCGCGTCCGCATGGTGGTGCTGCCGGTGATCCCGAACATCCGGGCCGCGTCGGACCCGCAGTTCGCGGAGCAGGTGAGCCTCTTCAACGACCTGCTGGCGAAGACCGTCGCCGACCTGGACGAGCCCCGCTCCCCGCTGCTGCTGGCCGCGCCCCCGCCGTCGTACGACATCGACACGGACACCTACGACGGCACCCACCCCAACGCCAACGGCGAGCACCGCATCGCCGAGGCGTTCGCGGAGGCGATGTGGCAGGGGTGGGACCTGGGCGCGGAGTACGAGGCCGCGGCGGTCTGACCGGATCCCGCCGCAGCCCGGTCACCGTGCGTATCGTTGAACCGCGCGGCCGTACTCGTGCGGAGGGCGGCCGGGGAGGAGCGCCAGGATGACCGTCCTCGAAGACAGGATCGCGATGGCCCAGAGCGACGACGAGATCACGCTCGACGAGCTGTTCGAGCGGATCGAGAAGATGCCCGCCCCCGAGGGATACAAGGTCGAGATCGTCGAGGGGACCGTCTTCACGGCACCGCAGCGGGACACCCACTGGGAGATCATCCTGGACATCGTCGAGCAGTTGCGGACCAAGTACCCCCGCAAGCGGGTCAAGTCCGACGTCCGTGTCGACTACCCGGGGCACCTGAACGGGTTCGCGTCCGACGTGACCGTGACGGCCGAGGAGGCGGTCAGGAACGGGAAGGGGCTATGGCGTCACCAGGACGTCGTGTTCGTCGCCGAGGTCATCTCCCGGGGTACCGCGGCCAACGACTACGGCCTGAAGAAGACCGCCTACGCCCAGGCCGAGGTCCCCGTCTACCTGATCGCCGACCCCTACCAGCGCCGCTGCCACATCTACACCAACCCCAAGGGCGACGACTACGCGACCGAGACGAAGGTCGGCTTCGGCGACGACGTGGACCTCACCGCCACCGTCGTCGGACTCACCCTGAAGACCGCCGAGTTCCCGACCGACTGACCCTCCACGCACCGGAGTTGAGCCGTTGCCGCGGGTCCCTTCGGGCAGGCTCGAGCACGTCGGCCGTGTGCTGCCCGATCTGCCGGCCGAAGGCGACGAGCTCGGCGCCCCGGTGCCGGCGCGCCCCGACCGGACCGGGCACACACCGGCCGCCGGGTGGCCGGTCACCCACCAGATCGCTCGTCTCGGCCCGGACGCCCGGTCGTGGCCGGAGACCGGCCGGGTCCTCCTCCGCCGGACCGGCGGAGTCTCTTTCCCGCGGGTCCTTGCCTAGAGCGCACTCCACGCCGTTGGCTGGGTGACCATGAAGTACACGCAGCTCGGACGTACGGGACTCAAGGTCAGCCGGCTCGTCCTCGGCACCATGAACTTCGGCCCGCAGACCGACGAGGCCGACAGCCACGCGATCATGGACGCGGCGCTGGCTGCCGGCATCAACTTCTTCGACACCGCCAATGTGTACGGGTGGGGTGAGAACAAGGGGCGGACCGAGGAGATCATCGGCAGCTGGTTCGCCAAGAGCCCCGCACACCGCGACAAGGTCGTGCTGGCCACCAAGGTGTACGGCAACATGGCCGCCGACGGCGACGCCTGGCCCAACCACGACAAGCTCTCCGCCGTCAACATCCGGCGGGCCGTCGACGCCAGCCTGAAGCGGCTGCGCACCGACTACATCGACGTCTACCAGTTCCACCACATCGACCGCCGGACGCCCTTCGAGGAGATCTGGCAGGCGATCGACACCCTCATCGCGCAGGGCAAGATCCTTTACGTCGGGTCCTCCAACTTCCCCGGCTACAAGATCGCCCAGGCCAACGAGATCGCCTCCCGCCGTGGCGGCACGATCGGCCTGGTCAGCGAGCAGTGCCTGTACAACCTCGCCGAGCGGCGGGCCGAGATGGAGGTCATCCCGGCCGCGCAGGACTACGGCCTCGGGGTGATCCCCTGGTCGCCGCTGCACGGCGGGCTGCTCGGCGGTGTGATCAAGAAGGAGGTGGCCGGCGGGCGCCGGGCCGGCGGCCGGGCCGTCGACTCCCTCGCCAACACCACGATCCGTGCCCAGATCCAGGCCTACGAGGACCTGCTCGACAAGCACGGGGTGGAGCCCGGCGAGGCCGCGCTGGCCTGGCTGCTCACGCGTCCGGGCGTGACCGGACCGATCGTCGGCCCGCGCACCGGCGAGCAGCTGGAGTCGGCGCTGCGCGCCGTCGAGCTGGAACTGAGCGAGGAGCTGCTGGCCGGCCTGGACGAGGTCTTCCCGGGTCCGGGTCCCTCGCCGGAGGCATTCGCCTGGTAGCCGGTGCCGGGGACGGCGCCCCGTAGGGGGCGCGGGCCCCACCGGCGTGCGGCCCCGCCGCGTGGGCGCGACCGGCCCCGCGCGGCGGAGCGCACCGGGACGGCCCACGGCTCCTCGGCTCTCCCGCTCACCTCGTGCCGGAAGCACTCACCTCATGGCGCGGGCGCTCACCTCATGGCGGAAGCCGCCGCGACCACGACGAACAACAGCACGAGCGCACCGGCCATGATCCGGTTCCTGGTCTTCGGGTCCACGGCATCGAGCCTAACCGCCCGCCCCTAGCTCCCAGGAGGCGACCGCCTCGTACCGGGGCTGCTCCCCCGGCACCCCCGAGGCCGGCAGGTTGCTGCGCACGAGCACCAGATCCCGCACCGTCCAGGTCCGGCTCTCGAAATCGGCGAGGGGCGCCAGGTAGGGGGCCGTGTCCACGGCCTCGCGGCTGCGCGCCACCGTCAGGTGGGGCTGGTAGCGGCGGTGCTCCCCCATCGGCACGCCCGCCTTCCGTGCCGCCGCCTCCGCCCGGTCGGCGAGCAGCCGGAGCGTCTCCAGGTCCCCGCGGGCGCCCGCCCACAGGGCCCGGCCGTGACCGAACTGGCCGCCGCCCGCGACGGCCAGCGGGAAGGGCTGGGTGCGGTGCGCGGTCCGGGCCAGCCGGTCCGACAGGCCGGGTACGAGCCCGTCGTCGACCTCGCCGTAGAACGCGAGGGTGAAGTGCCAGCCGGGGCGGCCGGTCCAGCGCAGCGCCTGAGCGCCCGGCAGGCGCCTCAGCCGGTCCACCTCGCCGGCGAGCACGGCGGCCACCTCGGGCGGGGGCAGTACGGCGGCGAAGAGTCTCATGCGGACCACCCTGCCATCAGGAGGAGACGCGGATCACCCCCGATGGTCCGGCCGCACGGGCGAGGGCGGTACCGGCCCGCAGGCTCCCGCCTCCGGGCCGGTACCGCGGGTGGCCGTCTCAGGCCGCCGGTGCCAGCTGTTCCCGCTGCTCTCTCGGCACGAACCGCACCCGCGGGTGGCCGCGGTGCCAGCCGACCGACAGGCGCAGGTTGCCGACCCGGGCCAGGACCAGTCCGATGACGACCGCCGCCGCGGCGGCGATCGCACCGCCGACCGCGAGGCCCGCCCGGACGCCGTAGGAGTCCGTGATCCAGCCCGCGATGGGTGCGCCGATGGGGGAGCCGCCCATGAACACCATCATGTAGAGGGCCATCACCCGGCCCCGCATGGCCGGGTCGGTGCCCATCTGGACGGTGGTGTTGGCGGTCACGTTGACCGTCATGCCGAACATGCCGATCGGGACCATCAGCAGGGAGAACAGCCACAGGGACGGCGCGGTGGCCGCCACCAGTTCCAGGCCGCCGAAGGCCACCGCGGCCGCGAGCATCACCCGCAGCTTGGCCGTGCCGCGTCTGGCCGCGAGCAGGGCGCCGGCCAGGGAGCCGACCGCCATCAGGGTGTTGAAGAGGCTGTAGGAGCCCGCGCCCGCGTGGAAGACGTCGTCCGCGAAGGCCGAGAGGTACACGGGGAAGTTGAATCCGAAGGTGCCGATGAAGCCGACCAGGATGATCGTCCACATCAGGTCCGGGCGCCCTGCCACGTAGCGCAGCCCCTCCCGCAGCTGGCCCTTGCCTCTGGGCGCCCGCCGGACGGCGTGCAGGTCCCGTCCGCGCATCATCAGCAGTCCGACGATGGGGGCGACGAAGGACAGGCCGTTGAAGAGGAACGCCCAGCCGGTGCCGACGCCGGTGATCATCAGACCGGCGACGGCGGGACCGACCAGGCGGGCCGACTGGAAGTTCGCGGAGTTCAGACTGACCGCGTTCTGCAGTTGGTCCGGGCCGACCATCTCGGAGACGAAGGACTGACGGGCCGGGTTGTCCACGACCGTGGCCAGGCCGACGAAGAAGGCGGCGAGGTAGACGTGCCAGACGTGCACGTGGCCGGAGAGGGTGAGCAGCGCGAGCGCGACGCCGGTGAGGGCCATGGCCGACTGGGTGACGAGGAGGGCGCGCCGCTTGTTCAGCCGGTCGACCAGGACGCCGCCGTAGAGGCCGAAGAGCAGCATCGGCAGGAACTGCAGGGCTGTGGTGACGCCGACGGCGGTCGCGGAGCCCGTGAGGCTGAGAACCAGCCAGTCCTGGGCGATGCGCTGCATCCAGGTGCCTATGTTGGAGACGACCTGGCCGGCGAAGAACAGCCGGTAGTTCCTGACCTTCAGCGAGCCGAACATCGAGGACCTATGGGATGCGGGGGTAGTAGGGGCGGTCGGTGCGGGGGCGGAAGGTGCTCCGGATCCCGTACTCAAAGTGGGTTCGCCTCCTCGTTGCAGGGCTTACAGATGTGCGAGCTTCTCCAGGACGGGGGCGGCGGCGCGGAGCTTGGCCCACTCGTCCTCGTCGAGGCCGTCGACCAGGCCGGCCAGGAACGCGTTGCGCTTGCGACGGCTCTCCTCGAGCATCGCCTCGGCCTGCTCGGTCCTGGTGACGACCTTCTGGCGCCGGTCCTCGGGGTGCGGCTCCAGACGGACCAGGCCCTTGGCCTCCAGCAGCGCCACGATGCGGGTCATCGACGGCGGCTGCACGTGCTCCTTGCGGGCCAGCTCACCGGGGGTGGCCTGGCCGCAGTTGGAGAGGGTGCCCAGCACCGACATCTCGGTGGGGCTCAGTGACTCGTCGACCCGCTGGTGCTTCAACCGTCGCGAGAGTCGCATCACGGCGGAGCGGAGGGCGTTCACGGCGGCAGCGTCGTCGCCATGGGTAAGGTCCGGCATGTCTTTAGAGTAACTCATTACCCATGCTAAGGACCACTCGGGACACGCCAGCATGCCCGTAACCTCGGTCACGGAATCCCACTGTCACCCGTACGAGTGAGCCGAATCCGGAAAGTAACGCATCGGGCGCGCGGATGTGGCGCCCTCGTATGCATGGGGACCAGTGTGCTCAGCCTGCGGATAGACGAGGAGCTGCTCGACCGGCTCCGGATCCACGCGGCGAAAAGGGGAATGAGCGTCCAGGACTATGTGGTCCGGACGCTCATTCGGGACGACTTCGACGAGCGGTTCTCGGCCGCCGTCGAGGAGACGGAGAGGTTCTACGGCGATCAGGTCAAGGTCACGTGAGAACCCGGACCGGCCGGAGCCGGATCAGGTGAGACCCAGCGCCGGCATCAGGTAGTAGAAGGCGAAGACCGCCGCGACCGCGTACATGGCCGCCGGGATCTCCTTGGCCCGGCCGGCGGTCAGCCGCAGCACCACGAAGGTGATGAAGCCCATGCCGATGCCGTTCGTGATCGAGTAGGTGAACGGCATCATCACCATGGTGACGAAGGCCGGGATCGCCACGGTGTAGTCGGCCCAGTCGATCTCCTTGACCGAGCCGGCCAGGATCAGGAAGCCCACCGCGAGCAGCGCCGGGGTGGCGGCCTGGGAGGGGACCATCGTGGCGATCGGCGTGAGGAACAGCGCGACGGCGAACAGCGCGCCGGTGACGACGTTGGCGAAGCCGGTCCGGGCGCCCTCGCCGACACCGGCCGTCGACTCCACGAAGCAGGTGGTGGCCGAGGAGGAGCTGGCACCGCCGGCCGCGACGGCGACACCGTCGATGAAGAGGACCTTGTTGATGCCCGGCATGTAGCCCTGGGCGTCGGTCAGCTTCGCCTCGTCGCTGACGCCCATGATCGTGCCCATGGCGTCGAAGAAGCAGGACAGCAGGACGGTGAAGACGAAGAGGATGCCGGTCAGCACGCCGACCTTGCCGAAACCGCCGAAGAGGCTGACCTTGCCGAGCAGGCCGAAGTCGGGGGTGGAGACGGGGTTGCCGGGCCACTTCGGGACGGTCAGGCCCCAGTTCGTCACGTGCGCGACGGAGTTGATGATCAGCGCCAGCACGGTCATCGCGACGATGGAGATCAGGATCGCCCCGGCGACCTTGCGGACGATCAGCGCGAGGGTCAGCAGCACGCCGAGCACGAAGACCAGGACCGGCCAGCCGTTGAGGTGGCCGTCCATGCCGAGCTGGAGCGGGACGGTGGTCTGCGCGGCGTCCGGGATCCGGGTGACGAAGCCGGAGTCCACCAGGCCGATCAGCATGATGAACAGGCCGATTCCGATCGAGATCGCCTTGCGCAGGCTGTAGGGCACGGCGTTCATCACGCGCTCGCGCAGACCGCTGGCGACCAGCAGCATCACGACGATGCCGGCCAGCACCACCATGCCCATCGCGTCCGGCCAGGACATCCGGGGCGCGAGCTGGAGGGCGACGACGGAGTTCACGCCGAGACCGGCCGCGAGCGCGATCGGGACGTTGCCGATGACGCCCATGAGCAGCGTGGTGAACGCGGCGGTGACGACGGTGGCGGTGACCAGCTGACCGTTGTCGAGGTGGTGGCCGTACATGTCCTTCGCGCTGCCGAGGATGATCGGGTTCAGCACGATGATGTACGCCATCGCGAAGAACGTGGCGAAGCCGCCGCGCACCTCACGGGCGAGAGTGCTGCCCCGCTCGGAGATCTTGAAGTACCGGTCGAGCGCGCCGTACGCGGGGGTCGCACCCGGCTGTTCGGGGGCGGGGGCCTGGGTGGAAGCCGGGGTTGACATTGGATGTTCCTACGATCATAAGTAGCCAGACACAAACGGTTTCAGTATGAACATATGAGTCCTGGATCGCCATCTCCGCGCGTAGACCCCAGGGATGCGTAAGCTGAGCACCATGGCGAAGTGGACCCCCCAGCACGAGGCACCGGAACCCCTGGAGGGTCCCGTCGTACCGACGATCATCGGCGGCACGATCATCTGGTTCGTCCTCTTCCTGGCCCAGCTCCCCTTCTACGGCTGGTACTCCGACCACGGCCACGCCTGGTGGGTGTGGACCTGCCTGGCCGGCGGCGGCCTCGGACTGATCGGCGTCTGGTACGTGAAGAAGCGGGACACGGCCATCAAACGGGCCGAGGCCGCGCGCTCCCTGTAGGGGAGACCCCGAGGCCGCCCTCCACCCAGGGCAGGACCCCCCTCCTCCCCTGGTCGGATCTTCCGGGCACTCGGCAGGTGAACGCGCAAATCCGCACGTACCGTCGAACGTATGACGCACATCGACGCGGGCGCGGAACTCGACCCCGTGCACCCGGTTCCGCTGCCGGCCCCGGCCCGGCCCGGCGGACTGACCGCCGCCGAGGTCGCGCGGCGGATCGCGCGCGGCGAGGTGAACGACGTACCGGTGCGCAGCAGCCGCTCGATCGGCGAGATCGTGCGCGCCAACGTCTTCACCCGGTTCAACGCGATCATCGGTGTGCTCTGGGTGGTCATGCTGGTGGTCGCGCCCATCCAGGACAGCCTGTTCGGCTTCGTCATCCTGGCCAACACCGGCATCGGCATCGTCCAGGAGTGGCGGGCCAAGAAGACCCTGGACTCGCTCGCGGTGATCGGCGAGTCACGGCCCACCGTGCGCCGTGACGGAGCCGCGGTGGAAGTGGCCACCAGCGCGATCGTGCTCGACGACCTCATAGAGATCGGCCCCGGCGACAAGGTCGTGGTCGACGGGGTGTGCGCCGAGGCGGACGGCCTGGAGATCGACGAGTCACTGCTCACCGGTGAGGCCGACCCGGTCGTCAAACGCCGCGGCGACCAGGTGATGTCCGGCAGCTTCGTGGTGGCCGGCGGTGGCGCGTTCTCGGCCACGCGGGTCGGCCGGGAGGCCTACGCGGCCCAGCTCGCCGAGGAGGCCTCGCGCTTCACACTGGTCCACTCCGAGCTGCGCACCGGCATCTCCACCATCCTCAAGTACGTGACCTGGATGATGGTCCCGGCCGCCGTGGGCCTGGTCGCCACCCAGCTCGTGGTCAAGAACAACGGCCTCAAGGACGCCGTCGCCCGCACGGTCGGCGGCATCGTGCCGATGGTCCCCGAGGGGCTGGTGCTGCTCACCTCCGTCGCCTTCGCGATCGGCGTGATCCGGCTGGGCCGCCGGCAGTGCCTGGTCCAGGAGCTCCCCGCGATCGAGGGCCTCGCCCGCGTCGACACCGTCTGCCTGGACAAGACCGGCACGCTCACCGAGGGCGGCATGGACGTCACCGAACTGCGGGCGCTGGACGGGGTGGACGAGGGGTACGTCCGCAGGGTGCTGGGCTCGCTCGGCGAGTCCGACCCGCGCCCGAACGCCTCCCTCAAGGCGATCATCGACGCCTACCCCGACAGCGAGGACTGGCGGTGCGTGGAGTCGCTGCCGTTCTCCTCCGCCCGCAAGTACAGCGGGGCGACGTTCAGCGAGGGCGACGGGGAACTGAGCACCTGGCTGCTGGGGGCACCGGACGTGCTGCTCGGCGCCGACGACCCCGCGCTGGCCGAGACCGTACGCCTCAACGAGGAGGGGCTGCGGGTGCTGCTGCTGGCCCGCGCCACCCGGGACCTCGACGATCCGGGGGTCGCGCACGGCGCCGCCGCCACCGCCCTGGTGGTCCTGGAGCAGCGGCTGCGGCCGGACGCCGCCGACACCCTGCGCTACTTCGCCGACCAGGAGGTCCGGGCGAAGGTGATCTCCGGTGACAACGCCGTGTCGGTCGGCGCGGTGGCCGCGAAGCTCGGACTGAGCGGTACGACCGTGGACGCGCGCCGGCTGCCCGCCGAGCCCGCCGAGATGGCCGAGGCGCTCGACGAGGGCACCGTCTTCGGGCGGGTCACCCCGCAGCAGAAGCGGGACATGGTGGGGGCGTTGCAGTCCCGTGGGCACACGGTCGCGATGACCGGGGACGGCGTGAACGACGTGCTCGCCCTGAAGGACGCGGACATCGGTGTGGCGATGGGCTCGGGTTCCGAGGCCACCCGGGCGGTCGCGCAGATCGTCCTGCTCGACAACAGCTTCGCCACGCTGCCCTCGGTGGTGGCCGAGGGGCGCCGGGTGATCGGCAACATCACCCGGGTGGCGACCCTGTTCCTGGTCAAGACGGTCTACTCGGTCCTGCTCGCGGTGTTCGTGGTCTGCTGGCAGGTCGAATACCCCTTCCTGCCCCGGCACCTGACCCTGCTGTCCACCCTGACCATCGGCATCCCGGCCTTCTTCCTGGCCCTGGCCCCCAACAAGGAGCGGGCCAGACCGCACTTCGTCCGCCGGGTGATGCGCTACTCGATCCCGGGCGGGGTGCTGGCGGGTGCCGCGACCTTCGTGACGTACCTGATCGCCCGCCACTACTACACGGGCGCGGGCTCCCTGGACGCGGAGACCAGCGCGGCGACCGTGACCCTGTTCCTGATCTCCATGTGGATCCTGGCGATCATCGCCCGCCCGTACAACTGGTGGCGGGTGGCGCTGGTGGCCTCGATGGGTGTCGCCTTCGTCTTCGTCCTCGTGGTGCCGGCCCTGCAGAGCTTCTTCGCACTGAAACTGGTCGGCGCCGTGATGCCGTGGACCGCGGTGGGGGTGGCGGTGGTGGCCTCGGTGGTGCTGGAGTTCCTGTGGAAGTGGGTGGAGCGGAGGTACCCGGTGTGAACGGTGAAGCACGCCCGCCCCACCGGTGCGGCACCGGTGGGGCGGGCGTCGGGTCCGGGTCCGGCTACTGCACGTCGACGAAGTCGCCCGTGGCGCTGACCGCCGGGCTCGTGGAGGAGCCGGCGAAGGAGTAGCGGTAGTAGCCGTCGACCGTCGCCGTGGTCGTCGTCTTCAGGGCGCCCGTGGACGAGGCCTTGATGGTCTTCAGCGTGGTGTAGGTGCTGGAGGTCTTCTTGCGGAACTGGAGCTTCACCGACTGGCTGCCGTAGGCGCCGTACTTGTTGGTCTCCCAGTTCGCGCGGGTCAGGGTGCCGGTGACCGTGACCGTCTTGCCCTTCTTGACCGGCTCGGGGGTGGCGTTGACCGTCAGCTTGGTGGCGCGCAGGACCTTGGTGGTGCCCAGGCCGCCCACCCACTTCACGCCGCCCGTGCCGGCGGCGATGCCGCCGACGTTCCAGGAGCCCGCCTCGGAGTTGATGAGGTCGTCGTCCCCGCCGACCGTGAAGTTCAGCGTGGCCTTGCAGTTGAGAACGGTGGTGGAGGCCGCGGTGCAGGTGCCCGGCTCGTCGGAGGCGAACAGGTCGCTCGGCTGGGTGACCGAGGTGCCGCGGTAGATGGCCGGGCCGGTGGCGAAGTCGGTCGCCTTCAGGCTCGACGGGTGGGTCACGGTGTACGTGACCGCGAAGGACGTCTTGGCCGTGCCGACGACCATGCTGCTGCCCTTGTTGATCTTCATGTTGGAGAAGGTGACGTTCGGCGCGCTGCCTGCGGCGTGCGCGGCCGGAGCGACGAACGCGGTGAGCGCCAGGGCGCCGGAGAGGGCGGCCACAGTGGCACGAATACGCATGGATTCCCCAGGTGGAGAAGGGTGGGCGCGGGGCCCAGGTGATCGAGGGAGTCTCTTGACTCGACTGATCAGATCCACGAGAGCTGAGACTGGTTGTACGGGTGGGACGTAACCCGATCAGATTTTGCTTACTTTGCGATCGGATTACGTCTCCATGAGACCGCCGGGAACCGCCCGGGAGGGACCTCCGCTACCGCACGTCGACGTAGTCGCCCGTCGCGTCGACCGCGGGGGTCGTGGTGGTGCCCACGAAGGAGAAGCGGTAGTAGCCGTCGACCGTCGCCGTGGTCGTCGTCCTCAGCGCACCGGTCGAGGACGACCTGATGCCCTTGACGTTCGTGTAGGTGCTGGAGGTCTTCTTGCGGAACTGCAGTCGCACGGACTGGTCGGCGTAGCCGTGGTAGTGGCCGTCGTCCCAGCCGGCGCGGGACAGCTTGCCGGTGACGGTGACGGTCCTGCCCTTCCTCACGGGCTCCGGGGCGGCGTTCACCGTCAGCTTCGACAGCCGCTGGAGTCGGGTGGTGGCCAGCCCGTCCTGCTCGGCGGCACCGATCTTGCTCCAGTCGTCGCCGGACGGGTCCTGCCCGTTGAGGGCGAGCGCGAAGCCGAACGCCTTCCAGGTGGTGGCGTCGGCGTTGTGGAGCTGCGTGTCCGCGTAGACGTCGATGGTGCCCCTGCAGTCGGCGGTGGTCGCCGAAGTGTCCGTGCAGGTCGGCCAGTCCACGCCGAACAGCTCGTTCGCCGGGTCGTCGATGCCGGCACCGCGGTAGATCTCGACGTCCATCAGGAAGTCGTCCGCGTGGATGTCGACGTCGGCGCCGTGCGTCACCTTGTAGGTGACCGGGAAGGTGCCGTGGGTGGTGGTGCCGGCGACGATCGGCCTGCCCTTGTTGATCCGCACGTCGGAGAAGGACAGGTCCAGCGGGTACGGGTCGCCCGCGTCGGCGGCGGTCGCGCCGGTGTACGCCGACCGGCCGGCGGTGCCCTGGTGGGCCCGGACGAGCTCGGCCAGGCCGGCGGGGCTGCGGGAGGAACCGGCGGCGGCCTGCGCGGCCTGCGCGGCCGGCGCCGAGAGGGCGGAAAGGGCGGAGAGGGCCAGGACGCCGGAGAGGGCGAACGTGGTGGCGCGTATGCGCATGGGGTCCCCTGTGTGGAAGTGACCGGTGAGCCTGTCGACTCGCCCGCTCAGATCCACGGAATCAGCGAAAGGTTGTACGAAAAGCTGTGCGAAAAGCCGGGGGTTCTGTGAGAGATTCCTCCCGTCGGCCGCCCCGACCGTCGGCCGCCTGGACGCATCAGCCCGGAAGGTGCCCCCATGAGATACCTCGTCGCCTGCTACCCCAAGGACGAGGACACCCCCGAATCGGTCACCGACGTCTCGTCCGTGGGCGCGGGCGCGCTGTCGAGACTGCTGGCGATCCCCACGCACCACCTCACCGACGTGCACCCGCTGCGGACCGAACACGCGGACGGTATCCACCGCCTGACCGGCATGACGCTCGACCTGGACCGCTTCGAGTACTTCCTGGAAGTGGAACCGCGCTGACCGCGCGAAGCACGGTCAGCGGCACCTGACCCCGGACCGGACCGGGGGCCTGCCCGGTCCGGTCCGGGGTCTTGCCCCAGCCGGACCCTGGGCCCTGCCTCAGTCGAACCAGCGGTCCCGGGCCAGTTCCTCGGTGCGGGACGGGTCCTCCAGCAGCGCTGCCACCTCGAAGCGGCGCGGCCACTGGTCGGCCGCCCAGGCCAGGCCCGCGGCGACGCCCTCCAGGGTGGCGGCGTGCAGGACGCCGTCCCCGGTCAGCCGCCAGTCGATCTCGACGCCGTCGACCACCAGTTCCTCGTGCTCGACGTAGGTCTGCGGGGTGCGCGGGCCGAGCAGGACGTGCACCGACTCGGGAACGGCGTGCTCGGTGCCGTCCGAGTCGACCGACCCGGTCACCGACTCGCTCAGCCGGCGCACCTGGAACAGGTCGGCCAGTTCGGCGGCGCGGGCGGGCCGTACCGGGAGCAGCGGGACGCCGGCCGTGAACGGCAGCAGGTCCGGGGAGTCCACCACCACCGCGTCCGCCGCGTCCACCACCTCCACCCGGCCGTCGACCACCGCCCGCAGCTCGTCGGGAAGGGTCACCTGCTCGGGGTCCAGGTCCGCCAGCGCGCCGTAGAGCGCGTGCAGTTGACCGGAGGTCACCGTGCGCTCCGGATCGGCCAGGCGGTCCAGGAGTTCGGCGGCGCCGCCCGGCTCGTCGAGGAGGGCGGCGACCGAGGTCCGCACGCCGAGCGCCCGCAGCACCTGCTCGTCCTCGAACCCGGTGGCGTCGGCCTCCTCGTACAGTCCGCGCAGCAGCGGGTCGCCGCCGGCGGCGAGCAGCCCGGCGGGGCGGCGGCCGTCGAGGACCGGGTGGCCGCGCAGCCACCAGGCCGTGTACGGCCGTACGACCTCGTGCGTGCCGTCCGGCAGCAGGACGCGGACCGGCTGGGTGAGCGCGTCCCGCAGCGGCGGCCGGGCGAGCAGGGCGAGCGCCTCGGGCCAGTGGTCCTCGTCGACGAGGTCCAGGTCACGGACGGCGATCAGCTCGGTGGCGACCGGGGGCACGGGCGAGTCGGGGAAGCGGTCGAGGATGTCCTCGCACCAGACGTCGACCGCGTCAAGGAGGCCGGCGTCGTCGGGTTCGGCGAAGTCGCCCTCGCGCGGCTCCAGTTCGTCCGGGTCCAGGACGACGTCGGTGGCGCGGACGAGGGCGAAGTCCGCCAGCACCCCGCAGGCGGCCAGCGGCTGTTCACCCCACTTGTCGGCCAGGTCGGCGTCCACGGCGGCGAGTTCACCCTCCCTGATCACCCGGGCGAACGGGCTGCCGGGGAGCACGAGTTCACCGGCGGGGGCCGGCTCGCCGTCCTCGTCGGGCAGGGCGAGGGCGCCCAGCCAGGGCTCGTCGCCCGGTTCCAGGCCGGCGTCCCGGACGAGGGCGAGGACGGTGTCCGCCAGTTCCTCGGCGTCCAGGGTGTCCTCCTCCCAGTTCAGGCCGCCCTCGTCGTCCATCGAGGCGGCCACGGCGGCCCTCACCTGCGGGGTGGTGAGGATCGCCCGGGGGGTCGCGGGCAGCGCGCCGAGCTTCTCCAGGAGGGGGTGGGCGGCGTCCTGGTGGGCGACCTTGAGGCCGAGCCGGGCCAGCACCTCGGGGTCGATGACCGCGTCCGCGGTGGGGAGCAGCACCTGACGGGGTCCGATGGTGGTCCTGCCTCCGCCGGAGCCGAACCCCCGGGAGGTGCCCCCGGCGAGCGGCACCGGCAGCCCCGACAGCCGTTCCGGGTCCACGCCCGCGAGGCTGTCGTAGAGCCGCCACCACCAGTCCGGGTCCTTCTCCAGCCCGGCCAGGCGGTCGACGGCGTCCGCGAGCGGCAGCCGGGTGACGGCCAACGTCCGCAGCTCGACCCGGCGTTCGAGACCGGCGGGCAGCAGCGTGGGCAGCACCTCGGCGAGGACCCGCACGGTCTCCGCGCCCGCGCCCTCCACGATCTCGGCGTCCCGCGGGCGCAGCGCCTCGGGCAGTTCGCTGTCCTCGCCGGCCTCGATGGCCGGCGGCAGGAACGCGGTGCGCGGCAGCCGCTCCAGGATGGCCTGGCGAAGCGCCCCGTCCAGCTCGCCCTTGCCGAGCGGGCCGGGCACCAGGTGGATGATCTCCTCCCCCACCGGCCGCCAGCCGGCGAGGAGTTCGGCGTACGCGTCGGCGGCGCGCTGCACCAGGAAGTCGGTGAGCGGGCCGGGCGCCGCGTGCCGGCGGGTGGTGTCCAGCGGGAAGGAGGCGATGAGCAGGGCGGGGACGCCGAGGGCCTCGTCGCTGGGGGTGGGGGCGTGCAGCACGGCGGCGGTGCGCGGCCGGTCCGGGGCGCCCGCGGCGTCCGTGGGCACGGCCCAGGTCAGCGACCAGTGCGGGCGCAGCCGCTCCTCGACCGGCCGGCCGGCCAGCAGGTCCGGGGTGAGCGGGCCGTGCGCGGAGACGGTGCGCCAGCGGGTGGTGCCCTGCTGGGAGTCGTCCACGACGGTGAGCGCGCCGTCGGTGCGGCGGCGCAGGGTGCGCACGGTGTCGCCGGTCTCGACCACGACCTCGGTCAGACCGGGCAGGGCGAGCAGGAGGGCGTCGTCGACGGCGGCCAGGAGGCGCTCGGCGAGGTCGGTGGCGGCGGTGTCCCGCAGGGGCAGGATCACCACCGTGTCGTAGGGGTCCGGGGCAGTGCCCTCGGCGGCGAACGGAAGCCGGAGCAGCGGCACATGGCCGTCCCGGCGGCGGATCTCGTCGCCGAGCCCGCCGCTCTGCCGGGCGGTCTCCTCGGCCAGTTCCCGGGCCTCGGCGAGCGACCAGCGCACCCCGCCGTGCCGGCCGACCACCGCGGGCTCGTCGGTCACCGCGAGGACGGCGGCGAAGCCGACGCCGAACCGCCCGACGGCGCTCTCGGTGTCCTCCCGCTTGGCGGAGGCACGCAGGGTGGAGAGGGACTCGACGCCGGCCGCGTCCAGCGGGGCGCCGGTGTTGGCGGCGAACAGGACGCCGTCGCGGAGGGTGAGGCGGAACCGGCCGGGGACACCGGCGCGGGCGGCCGCGTCGGCGGCGTTCTGGGCGAGTTCCACGACGAGCCGGTCCCGGTAGCCGCCGAGGACCAGGTCCTCCTCGGCGTTGGCGTCCTCACGGAACCGGGCGGGGCTGGTGGCCCAGGCGTCGAGGACACCGCGGCGCAGGCGGGCGGTGCCGAACGGGTCGGCGCCCTCGGCGGCGGGCCGCACGAACTTGCTCACGTTCACTCTCCTCGTCGACGTGAGGAGAAGGTACCGCGCGCCGGGGACCCGTCCGGCCGCCCGCCCGGCCCGGTCAGCCGAGCAGCCCACGCGGCCGCGGCGGGCCGGTGCCGGCCGGCCGCCGCTCCGCGCGGCCGCGGGGTCAGGAGTGGCCCAGCTCCGCCGAGGTCTCGTCCGCCACCGCCGGTACCGAGCCGGAGTCGGCGGCCGGGCGGAGCGGGAACGGGTCGACGCGGGTCTCGTCGACCACCGGGGGCGCCACCACCGGAGGCTTCGGCATGACCGCGGCCTCCGAGTGGCCGCCGCAGCCGTAGGACAGGGAGACGACCCGGCCGTCGGCCGGGGAGAACTCGTTGGCGCAGACGCCGAAGGCCTGGCCCAGGGAGCCGCCGATGGGGCTGAGGAAGCCGCAGCTGACGCAGGTGGCGGGGGCCGCCTGGGCCATGGGGGTGGTGGCGCCGAAGGCCTCCTCCCAGCGGTCGGCGGCGATGTGCAGGCCGTAGCGGGACAGCACGCGGGCGCGGCGCATGCCCAGTTCCTCGGCGACCGAGGCGATCGTGCCCCGGGAGGGGACGGTGGGGAGGTTCGCGGGGGTGCCCGCGGTGACGTCGGCGTCCTCCGCCTCGGCCAGCTCCTCCATCTCCTCCGAGACCGGGGAGTTCGGTTCCGGTCCGTCCTCGCCGGTGTAGCCGGGTTCCAGACGGAGGTCCTCGGCCTCGGTGGGGAGCAGGTCCCCGGGGCCCATGTCGCCCGGGCGCAGCCGCTCGCTCCAGGGCACCCACTCGGGGGCGAGGAGGGCGTCGGAGCCGGGGAGCAGGACGACCTCGTCCAGCGTGACGAGCTTGGCGCGGGAGGCGCGGGCCACCGTCACCGCCCAGCGCCAGCCGCGGTACCCGAGCTCCTTGCACTCGAAGTAGTGCGTGACGACGCGGTCGCCCTCCGCCACCGCTCCGGCGTGCTCGCCCACCACTCCGGGTGCGGCGGCCTCCTCGGCGGCGGTCCGGGCGAGGTCGACGGCCTCGGCGCACAGACGGTCGGGGGTGCGGCTTCGCGTTGTCGCTGCGCTCACAGGTATCGCTTCTCTCCTACGCCGTCTCACGAGTGCGGCTGCCTCCGGCGGTGGGGCGGACGGAGCGGACCTGTGGGCCGCATCGACGTCCGCGTCCGATCGCTCTCGGGCGCACCTCTGCCATCCATTGTGCTTTATGGCTGAGATACGCACGCTACCCCGTCGCCGGTCGTGGGCGACAGTCCGGCGCGGAGCCTGCGCGGCGGCGGGGGCCCGCGGCGGGGGTACGACCCGGGGTCGTGGGGCCGTGCGGGCGGGTGGGCCGGGCGTGCGGTTCCTCCCCCGGTCCTCGGCCGGGAGTGCCCCCCGCACCCCTCGCGGCGCCCGGCCGTCGGCGGCGCCGTCTCCGACTCGCTCGGTCACAAAGTGCACTAGGAACTGCCGTCTCAGGGCACTATGAACGACGTGGCAACCGCGAAATCCCCCCAACGCACCGTCGGGGCCGGTAGCGGTGCGGGCCGGATGCGCGGTGCCGTCCGCTCCGTCGGGCGTGCCCTGCACCTCCCGGTGACCGGTACCGCCCGGGGCATCCGCAAGGCCACGCACGCGCACGGCGCCGGTGAGTCCGGTCTGGGCAAACTGATCGAGCTGCACGCGGTCAACGGCGCCGGCGACGTCATGATCACCGTCGCGCTGGCCTCCACCGTCTTCTTCTCCGTGCCGACCGACGAGGCCCGGGGGCGGGTCGCGCTCTATCTCGCCATCACCATGGCGCCCTTCACCGTGCTCGCCCCGGTCATCGGCCCCCTCCTGGACCGGCTCCCGCACGGCCGGCGCGCCGCGATGGCGGGCGCGATGCTCGCCCGGGCACTGCTCGCGCTGATCATCTCGGGGGCGGTGGCGAGCGGCAGCCTGGAGCTGTATCCGGCCGCGCTCGGCGTGCTGGTCGCGTCGAAGGCGTACGGCGTGGTGCGCAGTGCCGTCGTGCCGCGGCTGCTGCCGCCCGGGTTCTCCCTCGTGAAGGCCAATTCCCGGGTCACCCTGGCCGGGTTGCTCGCCACCGGTGTGGCCGCGCCGATCGGGGCCGGGCTGCACGCCGTCGGCGACCCGTGGCCGCTCTACGGCGCCTTCGTGATCTTCGTGGCCGGGACGTTCCTCTCCTTCACCCTGCCCGCGAAGGTCGACTCGGCCAAGGGCGAGGACGTGGCGCTGCTCGCCGCCGACGAGGAGCATCTGCACGGCCCGCTGCGCCGGGAGACGAAGCGGCCGGGGCTGCGGACGGTGGGGCCCGCCGTCACGCACGCGCTCGGCGCCAACGCGGCCCTGCGCTGTCTCTCCGGCTTCCTGATCTTCTTCCTGGCGTTCCTGCTCCGCGAGCATCCGCTGACCGGGGAGAGCGCGGCGGTGTCGCTCGGGATCGTGGGCGTGTCGGCGGGCGCGGGCAACGCGCTCGGTACGGCGGTGGGTGCCTGGCTGCGGTCCCGGACGCCGGAGATCATCATCGTGACGGTGGTCGCCGTGGTGCTGGGGACGGCGATCGTGGCGGCCCTGTTCTTCGGCGCCCTCCTGGTGGCCGTGCTGGCCGCGGTGGCCGGATTCGCCCAGGCGCTGGCCAAGCTGTGCCTGGACGCGCTGATCCAGCGGGACGTGCCCGAGCAGGTGCGCACCTCGGCGTTCGCCCGGTCGGAGACGCTGCTCCAGATGGCCTGGGTGTTCGGCGGCGCGGTGGGCATCGTGATGCCGCTGAACGGCACCCTGGGCCTGGTGGTGGCCGCCGCGATCGTGGCGGCCGGCTGGCTGGCCACCCTGCGCGGCCTGATCGACTCCGCCCGGCACGGCCCCCGCGCCCGGCCGAGGGTGGCGTGAGGGACGCAGCTGGCGTAACGAAGCGGGCACGCCGCACCCCACGTGGGGAGCGGGCCGGAAGGTCCCGATAGCCTTCGGCCATGACCACGCTGCACTCCCGCTCGCGACGCCGCCGCGTCGTCGCCGCCGCCGGCGCCGTTTCCGCCGGACTGCTCGTCCTGTCGGCCTGTGACAAGCCGACACCGATCGCCACGATCACCGTCGGTACCTCGTCGGTCAACTCCGAGGCCAGCTGCTACAACGACGGCAAGGCCCTGGACACGGAATCCCTCGCGAAGTGTCTGAAGGACACCGGGATCAAGTCCATCAAGGTGGACCCGGACGACACGGTGCGCCTCGGCGTCGACCCGAAGATCGCGGACAACGGCTGGACGATCCTGCTGAACGGTCAGCCGCTGACCGACTCCAGCAAGAAGACCTACCGGACCATCCCGGGCAGCGTGTTCTTCAACGCCCAGTACGGCGCCTCCGGCGACTCCAGCCTCGTCTCCATCAAGGAGGGCGACAAGTCGGTGCTGGGCCTGTGGTCCTTCAAGCTCAAGAAGGACGCCTGACCACGTCCGCCGTACGCGTCCTCGTGGCCACCGCGGTCCCGGCCGAACGGGACGCGGTGGCGGCGGCGTTCAGGGACGGGACGGCCGGGGTACGGCTGCCCGGCCCGGTCCTGCTGCACCGCGCGCGCGAGGGACGCACGGAGTACGACCTGCTCGCCGCCGGAGTGGGCCCCGCCCTCGCCGCCGCGGGCACCGCGACCGCCCTGACCGCCGCGGCCCTGGAGGGCCGGCCCTACGCCCTGGTCGTGTCCGCCGGGATCGCCGGCGGCTTCCAGCCGGCCGCCCCGGTGGGCTCCCTGGTCGTCGCCGACGAGATCGTGGCGGCGGATCTGGGCGCCGAGACCGCCGAGGGCTTCGTACCGGTCACCGAACTGGGATTCGGGACCGTCAGCCACCGTCCGCCGGATTCACTCGTACGAGCCATCGCCGAGGTGACCGGAGCCCGCCCCGGAGCGGTACTCACCGTGTCCACCGTGACCGGCTCGGCCGCCCGCGCGGACGAGCTGCGCGCCCGGCACCCACGCGCCCTCGCCGAGGCCATGGAGGGCTTCGGCGTCGCCGAGGCGGCCGCCGCGCACGCCGTGCCCGTGCTGGAGATGCGCGCGGTCTCCAACCCCGTCGGTCCCCGTGACCGAGCCGCCTGGCGCATCGCGGACGCCCTGGCCGCCCTGACCGGGGCCTTCGGGAAGCTCGCGCCCGCTCTGGAGAGTTGGAATCCACATGACCACCGCTGACCCGCTGCGCATCGCCTACTCGCCCTGCCCGAACGACACCTTCGTCTTCGACGCCCTCGCCCACCGGCGGGTCCCGGACGCGCCCGCCCTGGACGTGACCTTCGCGGACATCGACATCACCAACGGCATGGCCGAGCGCGGCGAGTCCGACGCGCTGAAGGTGTCGTACGCCGTGCTGCCGTACGTCCTCGACGAGTACGCGCTGCTGCCCTGCGGCGGCGCGCTGGGGCGGGGCTGCGGGCCGCTGGTGCTGACCAGGGAGGCCGGGGCGGACCTGACGGGCCGAACGGTCGCCGTGCCGAGCGAGCGGTCGACGGCCTACCTGCTGTTCCGGCTGTGGGCGGCCGACACGCTCCCCGGCGGGGTCGGCGAGATCGTGGTCATGCCGTTCCACGAGATCATGCCCGCCGTGCGGGACGGGAAGGTGGACGCGGGACTCGTGATCCACGAGGCGCGGTTCACCTACCAGAACTACGGACTGCACAAGCTCGCCGACATGGGCGAGCACTGGGAGACCACGACGGGCCTGCCCATCCCGCTCGGCGCGATCATCGCCAAGCGGTCCCTGGGCACCGAGACGCTCACGCGCCTCGCCGAGTCGATCCGTGCGTCCGTCCACGCGGCCTGGGACGACCCCGAGGCCTCCCGGCCCTACGTCATGGCGCACGCCCAGGAGATGGACCCGGCCGTCGCCGACCAGCACATCGGGCTCTACGTCAACGAGTTCACCTCGGAACTCGGCGAGGACGGCTACGCGGCGGTACGCGGACTGCTCACCCGGGCGGCGGCCGAGGGACTCGTCCCGCCCCTCGGCCCGGGCGCACTCGATTTCCCGTAAAAGCGCTTACGGGACTTGCCCACTCAGGTGACTTGTCCGTCTGTAACGCGCTTACACGTCGAGCTGGTCCGCGACCGCCCGAAGCAGTCCGGCGATCTTCGCGCCGGCGGCCTTGTCGGGGTAACGGCCGCGCTCCAGCATCGGCGTGATGTTTTCGAGCAGGGTCGTCAGGTCCTGCACGATCGAGGCCAGTTCGTCCGGCTTCTTGCGCTGGGCGGCGGCGACCGACGGGGTGGGGTCGAGCAGGACCACCGACAGTGCCTGGTCACCGCGTTGACCGGCGACAACGCCGAACTCCACGCGCTGTCCGGGCTTGAGTACGTCGACCCCGTCGGGGAGAACCGAGGAATGGACGAAGACGTCACCGCCGTCGTCGCGGGAGAGAAAGCCGAAGCCCTTCTCGCTGTTGAACCACTTGACCTTGCCGGTAGGCACGTCTGTCCTCGTCCTCGTATCTCGTCGGAAACCGCTCGGTAAACTTCTGAATGCAACAGCTCTGGAACGGGCCTTGATAGCACTCGGGCGGGTCGACCATGACCCGCCGGTACCAAGGCTAATGGTCTTCGGGCGCGTGACAAGACGTCGCCCGGTTGTTCCTTCGGGCAGGGAACTACCCTGGTCGAGTGCGTGACAAAACCCAAGCGAATTCCACCGGGCCCGGTGACCGACTGATCCGCGCCGGTGCCGTGCTCTTCTTCATCGGTGCGGTGGCCACTCTCGTCACCGTGATACCGCTGTTCCTCGGTGCGAAGCCTTTTCCGACCTACATGTACCTGTTGAGCATGCTCATGGGCGTCGGCTTCCTGGTCGCGGGCGCCGGAGTGCTCCGATCGGCCGCGGCGGGACGCCGTCAGGCCCGGGAGGCCGCCGCGCGGTAGGCCGCCAGCCAGGCCGGGAGCTCGGTGAGGTCCCCGAGGACCACGTCGGCGCCCGCCGCGAGCAGTTCGTCCGCGTCGCACGGCCCGGTGGCCACCGCGACGGAGAGCGCTCCGGCGGTACGTGCCCCGCGCACGTCGCCGACGTGGTCGCCGACGTACACGCTCGCGCCGTGCTCACGCAGCGCGGCGGCCTTCTGCTCGGCCCAGAGGTCGCCGACCACCGCGTCGGGGACCATGCCGAGATGGCTGAGATGCAGCTTCGCGCTGGGCTCGTACTTGGCGGTGACCACGACGGCCCTGCCCCCCGACTCCCGCACCGCCGCGATCGCCTCCCGGGCGCCGGGCATGGCGGGGGTGGCGGCGATCGCTATCTCCGGGTACATCGACCGGTACAGGTCGACCATCTCCGCGATCCGCTCGGCCGGGAACCAGTTGGCCAGTTCCTCGGCGAGCGGCGGCCCCAGCCGGGTGATGGTCAGGTCGGCGTCGATGTAGGTCCCCGTCCGCTCGGCCAGCGCCGTGTAGCAGGCGTGGATCCCGGGGCGGGAGTCGATGAGGGTCATGTCGAGATCGAAACCGACGGTGAGGGCGCGAGAAGTCATATGGACCATTGTGCCGGGGGCGCCGAAAGCGCCGAAGGCGCCGGGGGCCGAGACTCCGGGTGCGGTCGTCGTCCGGCCGCGGGTGCGTGGGGGCTTGTCGCGCAGTTCCCCGCGCCCCTTCAGGTCGGGCAGGTGGACCCACCTTCGTGGGGGCGCGGGGAACTGCGCGAACGGCCCCCACCGGCCCGCAGCCGTGTCGACAACCGCACCCGGCGTCCCCCTCACCGCTTTCGCTGTGACCGCCACACCAGGTACAGCGCCGACGCCACCGCCGCCGCCCGGACCACCCACGGCCACGTCTCGCCCACCGCGTCGCTCATGTGTCCCTGGGCGATCGGGTCGCCCCAGCGGCCCGCGGTGCGGCCCCACAGCCAGACGACCCCGGCCGTGACGGACAGGCCCGGCACCCACAGCACGGCCAGCTTGGTCTCCGCCGGAGTGAGCCGCCGGGAACCGTAGGCGATGAGCCAGCCGAGGATCAGCGCGAACCAGTTGCCGAGGACCGCGCCCACGACCAGCGCGGCGGCGGCGAGCAGGAGCAGGGGGTTGCTCCAGCCGACCGCCGGCCGGGGGACGCCCCGAAACCGGCGACGGGCGGGCGCCACCACCTCCTCGGCCGCCGCCCGCTCCCCGGCGGCGGCCGGCGCGGCGGTGTCCGGACCGGCGGCCTCCACCGCCGGCTCGTCTTCGCGCGGCCGCGGTTTCCGCAGCAGCTCCGGGATCTCCACGCCTCCCACGAACCCGGGCACGCCGTCGCCGTCGCCGTCCCCGAACGGGCTGCGGTCCACCCGCCACCAGTCACGCGGCGCCGACCCGCCCTCCGGCCCGGCGGAACGCGGACGGGGTACGACGCGCCGCAGGTCCTCGGCCTCGGCGGGCGGCCCGGCCTCCCGCTGGACGGGAACCCCGGCCGACGGCGGAGGCGGTGCGGACGGCGCGGTCCCCGTCGTCCCGCCCGCCGCCTCGACGACCTCGTCGGGCGAGCCCAGCCGGTCCAGGATGCGGCGCACGGCGGCCGGACTGTCCACGGTCGCCTTGGCCCGGTGCCGGTCGATCTCGTTGCGCAGCCCCGAGACCAGCCGCATCCGGTCGGCCGACGACAACTGGCGCTGGTGCGCGATGTCCCCGACCCGGCTCAGATACTCGTAGACGACCTGATCGCTCTCGATACCCACGAAGTCCCCTCCGGGGCGGCTGCGTTGGATGACCCGTCGGAACGACGGTAGCGCAGGTCACGGCTCACGTCGGCCCGCGCATCGGGGGTGACGCGTCCGCGGGTGGGGACGGTTGCCCCGCCCGGTGCCCGCGGCCGCCGTCCACGGCCCGGGGCGCGGAGCGCGTGGCGGCGGCCGCCGGAACCGCAGGGCGATCCCGGTCCCCGCCCCGCACCCGCTACCGTGGGTCGGATGAGCAACCCGGCCACCCCGCCGCGTTCCCTCGCGGAGGCGCTTCGCGCCAGGGACGACGCCTCCCTGGCCGTACTGCTGCGCGCCCGCCCCGACCTCATCACCCCCGTCCCCACGGACCTCACCCAGCTGGCCACCCGGGCCGGCACCCGCGCCTCGGTGCTGCGGGCCCTGGAACGCCTGGACCGCTTCGCCCTGCAGACCGCGGAGGCGCTGGCGGTGGCCGGTGACCCGGCGTCGTATCCGGAACTGCTGGGCCTCATGGCCGGCGACGGCGGGGACCCGCTGGTCGCCGCCGCCCTGCCGCGCGCCCTCGGTACCCTGCGCGACCAGGCGCTGGTGTGGGGCGACGAGGACCGGCTGCGACTGGTGCGGACCGCGCGCGAGGTGCTCGCCCCTTCTCCGCAGTACCCCTCGCCGACCGGCCTCGGCCCCACCGTGCGGGAGGCCACCTCGGGCATGTCACCGGGCCGGATCCAGGAGATCGTCAGCACCGCCGGTCTCCCCTCGACGCACGACCCGGTCTCCGCGGCGGACGCGCTCGGCAAGCTGTTCGGCCACCGCAGGAAGATGACCAGGCTGCTGGCCGCCGCGCCCGCCGAGTCCCTGGACGTCCTGTCCCGGCTGGTCTGGGGGCCGCCGTACGGCCAGGTCACCCCGGAACCGGCGGCCCATCTGCGCTGGCTCCTGGACCGCGGGCTGCTGCTGCCGACCGCGCCGGGCACGGTCGTCCTGCCCCGCGAGGTCGCCCTGCACCTGCGCGACGGCCGCGCCCACCGTGACCCGGAGCCGGTGCCGCCCGCGGTCGAGCCGGCGGCGACGCACCGTCCACAGGTTGTGGACGCGACCGCGGCCGGCCAGGCCTACACCGCGCTCGCCACCGTCGAGGAACTGCTCAAGGACTGGGACGAGGGCGGGCCCGCGGTGCTGCGGGCCGGCGGCCTGAGCGTCCGGGACCTCAAGCGCACCGCCGTCGCCCTGGACCTGCCGGAGCCGGTCGCCGCCTTCTGGGTCGAACTGGCCTACGCGGCCGGTCTGCTGGCCTCCGACGGCGAGGCCGACGAACGCTACGCGGCCACCCCCGGCTACGACGAGTGGCTGGAACGCCCCCCGGCCGAACGCTGGGCCCGGCTCGCCCAGGCCTGGCTCACCGCGACCCGCGCCTCCGGCCTGGTCGGCGGCCGGGACGCCAAGGACCGCGCGCTGTCGGCACTCGGCCCGGGCCTGGACCGCTCCGCCGCGCCCGAGGTACGGCACCGGGTGCTGACCCTGCTGGCCGGGCTCCCGGAGGGCACCGCCCCGGACACCGCCTCGCTCCTGGCCCGACTGCGCTGGGAACGCCCGCTGCGCGGCCCGCAGCAGCAGGGCGAGGACCTGCGCGGCCGGCTGGCCCGCTGGACCGTGTCCGAGGCGGAGCTGCTGGGCGTGACGGGACGCGGGGCGCTGTCGGCGCACGGCAGGGCACTCCTCGGCGCGCCGCCGGCCGCGGCCGAGCAGGAACCGGAGCCGCCGCGGTCCGCCGGGCCGGGCGACAAGCTCCCCGTGCACCACCATCGTCCCGCCGCCACCCTCCTCGACCCCCTCTCCCCGCCCGAGCAGGCCGTCGCCGCCGCGTCCGCGGGTGCCCTGCTCGCCCCGCTGCTGCCAGAGCCCCTCGACCACGTCCTGCTCCAGGCGGACCTGACGGCGGTCGCCCCCGGCCCGCTGCGACGCCCGCTCGCCGACGCGCTGGGCGTCCTGGCCGACGTCGAGTCCAAGGGCGGCGCCACCGTCTACCGCTTCACGCCCGCCTCGGTCCGCCGCGCCCTGGACGCCGGCCGCACCGCCACCGATCTGCAGGCCTTCCTCACCACCCACTCCCGCACACCGGTCCCCCAGCCGCTCGCCTACCTGATCGACGACGTGGCCCGCAGACACGGCCATCTGCGGGTGGGGGCCGCCTCGGCGTACGTCCGCTGCGACGACGACAGCGTCCTGAACGAGATCATGGCCGACAAGCGGGCCGCCGCCCTGCGCCTGCGCCGGCTGGCCCCGACCGTGCTGGCCACGCAGGCCGACCCGGCCGGTCTCCTGGAGGGCCTGCGCGCGATGGGGTACGCGCCCGCCGCCGAGTCCGCCGAGGGCGACGTCCTGATCACCCGCGCGCACGCCCACCGCACCCCGCCGCGCTCGGCCCCCGAGCCGGTCCCGGACGGCCCGCCCCCGCCGGACGGCACGCTCCTGACCGCCGCGATCCGCGCGGTCCGGGCCGGCGACCTGGCCGCCACCACCCCGCGCAAGGCGACCGGCGGCACCGCCGTCCAGGGCGGCGAACTGCCGCGCACCACCGCCGCCGAGACCCTCGCCACCATGCAGGCCGCCGTCCTCACCGGCGGCACCCTGTGGATCGGCTACGTCAACGCCGAGGGCACCGCCAGCCAGCGCGTCATCGCCCCGATCCGCGTCGAGGGCGGCTTCGTCACGGCCTACGACCACACGGCCGACGAGGTACGCACCTATCCCCTGCACCGGGTGACGGGGGTGGCGGAACTCGCGGAGGAGTAGGGCGTGTCACGGCCTGGTGCCACGACCGGAAGGGTTCACCGGCTCGGGGCGTCCGGCACGGCACTAGCGGTACGTCCGGCACGGCACTAGCAGTAGTGGACCGGTGCGTCCGCCGGCAGGACGAAGTGGGTGCGGGCCACGGCCTCCAGGCCGGTGGAGTCCATCTCCTCGTCGACGCGGGACTCGGCGCGACGGCTGAAGTGGTCGGCCGTCCAGGCCGCGTCGTCGTCGGGCGGCTCCTCCGCGGAGACGACGCGGTACCCGCCGTGCGCCGGGTCCCGCTCCAGCCGGACGACCTGCGGTGTCTGGGAGCCGCCGCACTCCACCAGGACACCGGCCCGCTCGCCGTACTCCACGCACAGGGTGTTGACCCCGGCCCGTACCCGGCCCTCGGTCTCCGCCAGGTCCAGGGCGTCCGCCCGGCAGAACCACGTCGAGCGGAGGCCGGGTTCGCTCTCTCCGGCCCCGGTGCCGGCGGCCTGTTCCACGAGCCGGGCCTCTATCGCCGGGCGGACCTCGGCCCACAGGCCGGCGTCCACGTCGCTCGACCCGCGCGCCCACGCACCGGCCGCCACCAGCACCACCACGGCTCCCGCGCCGGGCCCCCAGATACGTACGGACTTCACACCCCACCCCTCCTCCGGGAGCCGCACGCACTGTGGCTCCCCCGGACATGACACTCGAATCGGGCTCAAGGTTGCGCCGCGGGTCGCATCGGGTGGTCCCGCTCCTCGGGAGGGCACACGTTCTGCCCGACGGCTCCGGTGATCGGCCGCCCATGAGGCACACTGGAACTTTGGCCCGTGAGGATGGCCGCCACTGCGATGGCCACAGGGGCCGAAAGGGAAAGGGTGCCGCGCGTGAATGGTCCGTTGATCGTCCAGTCCGACAAGACGCTGCTCCTGGAAGTCGACCACGAGCGGGCCGACGACTGCCGTCGGGCGATCGCTCCCTTCGCGGAGCTGGAGCGGGCCCCGGAGCACATCCACACCTACCGGGTGACCCCGCTGGGCCTGTGGAACGCGCGGGCGGCCGGTCACGACGCCGAGCAGGTCGTGGACGCGCTCGTCGAGTACAGCCGCTACCCGGTGCCGCACGCGCTGCTGGTCGACATCGCCGAGACGATGGACCGCTACGGGCGGCTGACGCTCTCCAAACACCCGGCGCACGGGCTGGTCCTCACCACCACCGACCGGCCGGTCCTGGAGGAGATCCTGCGCTCCAAGCGGATCATCCCGCTGGTCGGCGCCCGGATCGACCCCGACACCGTGGCCGTGCACCCCTCCGAGCGCGGGCAGATCAAGCAGACGCTGCTGAAGCTCGGCTGGCCCGCGGAGGACCTCGCCGGCTACGTGGACGGCGAGGCCCACCCGATCGAGCTCGCCGAGGACGGCTGGGCGCTGCGGCCCTACCAGAAGCAGGCCGTGGAGAACTTCTGGCACGGCGGGAGCGGCGTGGTCGTCCTGCCCTGCGGGGCGGGCAAGACACTGGTCGGCGCCGGGTCCATGGCCCAGGCCAAGTCGACGACCCTGATCCTCGTCACCAACACCGTCTCCGCGCGCCAGTGGAAGCACGAGCTGGTGAAGCGGACGAGCCTCACCGAGGACGAGATCGGGGAGTACAGCGGGACGCGGAAGGAGATCCGGCCCGTCACGATCGCCACCTACCAGGTGCTCACCACCAGGCGGAAGGGCGTCTACCCGCACCTGGAACTCTTCGACTCCCGCGACTGGGGTCTGATCGTCTACGACGAGGTCCACCTGCTGCCGGCTCCTGTCTTCAAGTTCACCGCCGATCTGCAGGCGCGCCGGCGGCTGGGGCTGACGGCCACCCTCGTGCGCGAGGACGGCCGCGAGTCGGACGTGTTCTCCCTGATCGGGCCCAAGCGCTTCGACGCCCCGTGGAAGGAGATCGAGGCGCAGGGCTACATCGCGCCCGCCGACTGCGTCGAGGTGCGGGTCAACCTCACGGACTCCGAGCGGCTCGCCTACGCCACCGCCGAGGCCGAGGAGAAGTACCGCTTCTGTGCGACCACCGCGACCAAGCGGAAGGTCACCGAGGCGATCGTGAAGCGTTTCGCGGGCCAGCAGATCCTGGTCATCGGGCAGTACATCGACCAGCTGGACGAGTTGGGCGAGCACCTGAACGCCCCCGTGATCAAGGGCGAGACCTCCAACGCCCAGCGCGAGAAGCTCTTCGACGCCTTCCGTGAGGGCGAGATCAGCGTGCTGGTGGTGTCCAAGGTCGCCAACTTCTCCATCGACCTGCCGGAGGCGACGGTCGCCATCCAGGTGTCGGGCACCTTCGGCTCCCGCCAGGAGGAGGCCCAGCGCCTCGGCCGGGTGCTGCGCCCCAAGGCCGACGGCCACAAGGCCCACTTCTACTCCGTCGTCGCCCGCGACACGATCGACCAGGACTTCGCCGCCCACCGGCAGCGGTTCCTGGCGGAGCAGGGCTACGCCTACCGCATCGTGGACGCGGACGAGATGCTCGCCGGGGGCGCGGAAGGGGCGGAGGGCGCCGCGGGCACCGAGGGCTGAGTGTCCGGCCGGGTCCGGCCGTGCCGTCGCAGGGTCACGGCCGCGCCCGCCAGCAGCGCCAGCCCCAGGAGCGGGTAGGGCGCCGCGAACGGCTGCTGCCACCACGGGAGATGCAGGTCCCGGTCGCCCTGGTGCGGCAGCAGCCACATCGTGCGGGCGGTGAAGACGAGGGCCGTGCCGGCCGCGACGAGCGTGCGGCCCTCCGCCTGGAGCACCGCCAGCAGCGGGACGCACCACACCCAGTGGTGGGACCAGCTGATCGGGCTGACCAGCAGTGCCGTGAACGCGGTGAGGAGAATGCCCCAGCGGTCGCCCCGGTCCGCGTGGTCGCGCTCGGCACGGTGACCGCCGTGTGCGCGGTGACCGCCGTGTGCGCGGTGGACGCGGGCCGCCAGCCACAGGCCCGCCGCCGCGAGCAGGGCCGCCGGGAGAGCCCAGGCCGGGCCCGGTGCCTCCGAGCCCGTCACCCTGGCGAGCAGGCCCTGGAGCGACTGGTTGTCGACGATCCACGCCTTGCCGACCCTGTCGGTCTCGAACAGGCGCCGCGTCCAGAAGTCCACGGTCGCCGTGGGCAGGACCAGCGCGCCGAGCAGGGCCGTGGCCGCGAAGGACGCCGTCGCGACGCCCGCCTCCTTTCTGCGTGCGGTGAGGAACAGGTAGGCGATGAAGATCGCCGGGGTGAGTTTGACGCCCGCCGCGACACCCAGGGCCAGCCCCTTGGCGCGGGCGCCGGGCGGGCGGGTGAGGTCCCAGAGGACCAGACAGGCGATCGCCAGGTTGACCTGGCCGAAGAGCAGGGTCTGGAAGACGGGCTCCAGCCAGAGGGCGGCGGCGGTGGCCGCGCACAGCACGGGGAGGGGTGCCGTGCGCCCGGCGAGGCGGGCGGAGCGGGTGACGAGGCAGGCGAGCAGGAGCGCGTTGCCGGCGAGGAAGGCCGCCTTCAGGACCGGGACGGTGAGCCAGGTGGTCGGCACGAACAGGGCCGCCGCGAAGGGCGGGTAGGTCGCGGGCAGCCGCCACTCGGTGACCGTGAAGCCGTACAGGTCGCCGCCGTGGACCACGGCCTCGCCCTCGGCCCGGTAGACCAGCAGGTCGGCCATCGGGGCGTGCAGCAGGACGCACAGGGCGACGAGGCAGGAGAGGGAGACCGTCAGAAGCGAGAGGGCCAGGGGGAGGGCGAAGGGATGGACGCGGGTGCGGGTGGGCAGGGGAGACGGCGTCACCGTCCGGTTCGGCACGGAGGTGACACTATGCCGTCACCTGCGGTGTATGCCCGCTTCCTCGCCGTATTCGCCGAGTACGACGACGCTGAACGCCGCGCCGACGAAGACCTTGACGGCGCGCAGGGCGTCGCCCAGACGGTGCTGGGAGTGCGGGACGCCGTCCAGGGCGGTGGCGCCCGGCGGACGGCTGGGGGCTGGGTGGATGGTTGCTGCGCTCATGTCTCCATGGTGGAACTTCGGACCCGAAGACGGCATCGGTCCACGGGTCCAATTTCCGGCCGCCGCCGGTCCACCCGCCGATGGACCCCGCCCCGCACCCCGACCCCACCCCACGAGGGACCCTTCCCCTAGGGGACACCCCCCTCCCCGGCGCCCGGCCCGGCCGCCCGGGCGGGTCGGCGCGCCGGAGGAAAATCCATTGGCCTCCGCGGCCTCCACCTCACTAGAATCTCCGCTCTTGCCCGCCTCCCTCCCCGGAGTGCCGCCGCCCGGACGGAAACCGGTCGGCTGACCGCCACCTGTGCGCCACTCACACCTGGGCGCCACCCACCCGCAGGCTTCCGGAGGCACCCCCTTGTCCACGCCCGCCCACGACCCCCTCACGGGCCCGCCCGCGCAACCCGCCGCCGACCCCCTCTCCCGTGAGCGGTCCCATCTGGCCGGCTCGCGGTCCGCGCTGCGGGCCATGCGGGAGGACGTCGAGTCGCTGGACATCAGCGACGTCACCGCGAACTGGGTCAACGCCGAGGTGCTCGCCCGCCAGATCGACGAACGCATCAAGGCGCTGGCGGACCTCAGTGACACGCCTCTCTTCTTCGGCCGCCTCGACTACCTGCACGCCCCCGGCGCCGACCGGGCGGAGGGCGCGGACGGTGAGCGCTTCTACATCGGGCGCCGGCACGTGCACGACCACGACGGCGACCCGATGGTCATCGACTGGCGGGCGCCGGTCTCGCAGCCGTTCTACCGCGCCTCGAAGAAGGACCCGATGGACGTGGCGCTGCGCCGCCGCTTCGGGTACACCCGCGGCGACATCACGGCGTACGAGGACGAGCACCTGTCCGACCCGGCCGAGGCGGCCCGGACCAGCAAGCTGCTCCAGCGGGAGATCGAGCGCCCGCGCGTCGGCCCGATGCGGGACATCGTCGCGACCATCCAGCCCGAGCAGGACGAGATCGTGCGCAGCGGGCTCGGCGGCACCGTGTGCGTGCAGGGCGGGCCCGGGACCGGCAAGACCGCCGTGGGTCTGCACCGGGTCGCCTATCTGCTCTACGCCCACCGGGAGCGCCTGGCCCGTACCGGCACCCTGGTCATCGGCCCGAACCGCTCCTTCCTCCACTACATCGAGCAGGTGCTCCCGGCCCTCGGCGAGCTGACGGTGCGGCAGGCCACGGTGGACGACCTGGTGGCGAACGGCGTCGAGGTGCGCGGCACCGACCCCGCGCCCGCCGCGGTCGTCAAGGGCGACGCCCGGATGGCGGAGGTGCTGCGCCGGGCGGTGTACGCGCACGTCACGATGCCCGGCGAGCCGGTCGTGGTGGTCCGCGGCTCCCGGCGCTGGCGCGTTCCGGCGTACGAGCTGGAGGAGATCGTCAAGGAGCTGCTGGACCGCGGCATCCGGTACGGCGCCGCGCGCGAGGCCCTGCCGCAGCGCATCGCGCACGCCGTGCTGGTCCAGATGGAACGCTCGGGCGAGGCACCCGACGACCGCGTGCAGGACGCGGTGGCACGCAACGCGGCGGTGAAGGCGGCCGTCAAGCAGGTCTGGCCGCCGGTCGACCCGGCGAAGCTCGTGCTGCGCCTGCTCACGGACGCGGACTTCCTCGCCGTGCACGCGCGGGGGATCCTCACCGAGGACGAGCAGAAGACGATCGTCTGGGCGAAGCCGGTGCGCAGCGTCAAGGCGGCCAGGTGGTCGGCCGCGGACGCCGTGCTGATCGACGAGACGACGGACCTGGTCCAGCGGACGCACTCCCTCGGCCATGTGGTGCTGGACGAGGCGCAGGACCTGTCCCCCATGCAGTACCGCGCGGTCGGCCGCCGCTGCACCACGGGATCGGCGACCGTCCTGGGCGACCTGGCGCAGGGCACCACGCCCTGGGCGACCCGGAGCTGGGACGAGGCCCTGTCCCACCTCGGCAAGTCGGACGGGGTGATCGAGGAGCTGACGGCGGGTTTCCGCGTGCCGACGGACGTCATCGCCTACGCCTCCCGGCTGCTGCCGCACATCGCGCCCGGCCTCACCCCGGTGGCGTCGGTCCGTGAGAATCCCGGCTTCTTCGCGGTGCGCACGGTCTCCGGCACCGCCGAAACCGTGGCGGCGTGCGAGGAGTTGCTGCGCAACGAGGGGTCGACGGGTCTGATCGTGGCGGACGCGCGGGTCGCAGCGCTGGCGGAAGCCCTGGCGGCGGCGGGCGTCGGGTATCTCGCGCCCGGTGAGGAGACGACGGCCGAGACCCGTCTCACGCTGGTCCCGGCGTCCCTGGCGAAGGGCCTGGAGTACGACTACGTGGTCCTGGACGAGCCGCGGGCGGTGGTCGACGGCGAACCCGACGAACGCACGGGCCTGCGCCGCCTCTACGTCGCCCTCACCCGGGCCGTCTCCGGCCTGATCGTGACACACACGGCCGCGCTCCCGGCCCAGCTGACCTGACGCCCGCCCCGGCCGGGCGTCCCCTCAGTCCTCGTCCAGCACCCGTCGCCACTCCCTGACGGACGGTGTCGAGACCGGGCGGTTCCAGCCGCCCGGCCGGGCCGCGCCGCCGATGTGGAAGGCGTCGATCCCCGCCGCGCGCAGCCCCGGCACGTGGTCGAGGCGCAGTCCGCCCCCGACCAGGAGCGTCTGCCCGTACCCCGGCTCGCCGCGGCGCCGGGCCTCGGCCAGCAGGGTGGGCAGACCCTCGTCCACGCCCGTCGCCGCGCCCGCGGTGAGGTACGTGTCCAGGCCCGGCAGGTCGGCGAGCTGTTTGCGCAGCGCGTCGCGGTCGGCGGCGCGGTCGATGGCCCGGTGGAAGGTCCAGCGGCAGCCGGGCAGCTCCGCCACCACGCGTTCGACGGCCGCCAGGTCCACGTCCCCGTCCGCGCCGAGGAACCCGAGCACGAACTGGTCGGCGCCCGCCGCCCGCATGTCACCGGCCACGCCGACCAGGCGGTCGACGTCCCCCGCCGCGAACCCGTCCGTCAGCCTCAGCATCACGCGCAGGTCGATGTCGACGGCGGCCCGGACGGCGGTGAAGGTCCGGGACGGCGGGGTAAGCCCGTCGGCCGCCATGTCGGTGACCAGTTCGAGGCGGTCCGCGCCTCCGGCCTGGGCGGCGACCGCGTCCTCGGCGTCGAGGGCGATCACCTCCAGGACTGCACGCGTGCTCATAGGGCCCCTTCCGTGGTGTTCCCCGTGTACCCGTGGCAAAGCCCGCCGATCAGCCGGCCGACCGGACCGACCTCATGAGGTCTAGTCCAATCCAAGTTTACGTGGGCACCACACGCGGCCGCGAGACCGCCCCCGGCCGGTCATCCGTACAGGTTCAGCTCCCCCGCCTCCGCCCCGGTCAGCTCGTAGGACACCCCGTCGACCGCCCGCCCCGTGTACAGCCGTACGAGCGTCGCCGTGTCCCCGATGAAACGGGCCGGGGTCCGTGTCCCGCTCGGCACGCCCAGGTGCAGCGGGTCGTCCACGTCGTCCAGGTCCGCCTGCAGGCGCGGCCGCCCCCGGTCCCGGGTGACCCGGGACAGCAGCGTGAGCGCGTACGGCCGGCCCTCGCCGGTGTAGGCGCCGGGCTCGCCGAGGCAGTCGCGGACGTCGCCGGCGTGCACCCACTCCCCGAAGGCGATCCCGTCCCAGGCGCCGTCGGCCCGCCCCGCGAGCACCGCGCCGGCCTCGGTCATCCCGTGTTCCAGCTCGTCGAGGATCCGGGCGTTCGTCCACTCGGCGCGCTCCGCGATGTCCCGCTCGTTGGACTCGGGCGAGAACACGCCTTTCTCGAACCGGCTCTCCACCACCCGGGCCAGCGCGGCCGAGCAGTGGGCGAGCACGTCACGCACCGTCCAGCCCGGGCACGCGGCGGTCGGCAGGGCGAAGTCGGCGTCCGGCAGGGAGCGCAGCAGCGGGAGCAGCGCGTCCCGCTCGGCGGCGAGGAGACGGCCGGGCAGCGAGGGATCACGTACGTCGTCAGCAGCAGCAGCAGCAGCAGTCATGTGTCCCACGCTAGGGGCATCCCGGTGCAGCGCGGGAGAATGGGCGCATGGCCGATCTCGACGCCCTGCGCGCCCGCTGGCTGACCGCCTTCCTCAGGTCGCGGGACGACGACTCCTGCGTGCCCTCCCCGCACCGGTACGCCGACGAACTGCTCCGCCGCTGGCAGGAACCCCAGCGGCGGTACCACACGGTCGCGCACCTGGCGGCGGTCCTCGACCACGTCGACGTGCTGGAGGAGTACGCGGACGAGCCGGACCTGGTCCGGCTCGCCGCCTGGTTCCACGACGCGGTGTACCTGCCGGACCGGTCGACGAACGAGGAGCGTTCGGCCCGTCTGGCCGAGCGCGCCCTGCCGGAGGCCGGGCTCCCGGCGAGGCAGACCGCCGAGGTCGCCCGCCTGGTCCGGCTCACCGTCGGCCACGACCCTGCCCCCGGCGACCGCAACGGCGAGGTCCTGTGCGACGCCGACCTCGCGATCCTGGCCGCCCCGCCCGCCGCGTACGCCGCCTACACCGCCGAGGTCCGCGAGGAGTACCACTTCGTCCCGAACGACGCCTTCCGCGAGGGCCGTTCGGCGATCCTGCGTCAACTGCTCGGCCTGCCCACGCTCTTCAGGACCCCGTACGGCCGGACGGAGTGGGAGCCGACCGCCCGCTACAACCTCGCCGCCGAGCTGGAAATGCTGTCGACCGCGCAGGATCCGACGCCCTAGGGTGCGGCCCATGCGGGAAACGGGCGGGGATCAGGTGGAAGAGGCCGTCGCGGGCTGTGTCGCGGCACTACGGCCCGCGGTGGCCAGGAACTGGGCGGAGGTGCGCGCAGGGGGCCTGGACTGGAGCTGTCACGAGACCGCGGTCCATGTCGCCGACGATCTCGTCGCCTACGCCGCGAACCTGGCCGGACGCGCCCGGGACGCGTACGTGCCCTTCGAGCTCAGACTCGACGACGGCACCGACAACTCCGGCCTGCTGCACGTCGTCGAGACGACCGGCGCGCTGCTCGCCGCCACGGTCCGGACCACCGCGCGCGGGGTCCGCGCCTTCCACCCCTACCCCTTCCGCAGCGCGGACCGGGCGGGCTTCGCCGCGATGGGCATCGCCGAAGTGCTGCTGCACACACACGACATGGCGACGGGCCTCGGGCTCCCCTACCGGCCGTCCGACGAACTGGCCGACTCCGTGCTGGCGTTGCTGTTCCCGCACGTCCAGCCCGGTCCCACCCCCTGGGCGACCCTGCTGTGGGCCACCGGCCGCGGCGAGCTGCCCGGCCGCGCCCCGGTCACCGGCTGGCGCTGGCACAACAACCTCGTCATCGCCGCCGACCGCCTCGACCTGGTCGGCATCCGCCCCGCCGAGGCCCGCGACCTGCGCCTCGGCGGCGACGGCGGCTTCGAGTGGGCGGAGGGCGGCCCCTACGAGGGCACCCGGGACGCCGCCGGTTTCCTGCTGAAGGCGTACGAAGGGGGCACGCACCGGCCGGAGTTCGGCGTCTTCGCCCTGGTCCGGCGGGCGGACGGCCGGGCGGTGGGCGGCCTCGGCTTCCACTCCGCGCCGGACGAGGACGGCCGCGTGGAGGTCGGCTACGACCTGACCGAGTCCGCGCGCGGCCAGGGCTACGCCACCGAAGCACTGCGCGCGCTGGCCGACTGGGCCCTGCCCCGCCCCGACGTCTCCTCCCTGTTCGCCACGATCGAGCCGGCCAACACACCGTCCCAGGCGGTCGTGACCCGTGCCGGCTTCACGAAGGTGAGCGAGGACGAGGAGGGGCTGGCGTTCGAACTACGGGCGCCCCGGTAGCCGCCGGTCCGGGGGCACCCGGCCCTTGCGCCGGCGCAGTCCCGCGCCGTGCAGCAGGCGGACCACCTCGCGGCTGCTGACCTCGACCGCGCCCGCCCGTACCGCGTCCGGGTAGCGGTGCGACGGGACGTCGTAGTGATCCCGCTCGAAGGCGCGGCGGGGTACGCCCAGACCCTCGGCGAAGTCGTGCAGTTCGGCATAGGAGACGTCGCTGACCAGGTGGGACCACATGCGGCCGTGGCCCGGCCAGGTCGGCGGGTCGATGTACACCGTCATCGCGGCACCGCCCCGGCAGCCGTCGTCACGAGGACGCCATCCCGCCCGTGGCCCGGCCCAGGGAGCCGACGGAGGCGACCTTCACGCCCGCCTTGTGGCACACCCAGTGCGGGTCGGGGCCGAGTTCCGGTTCGACGTCGAGGGCGTGCGGGTCGCCGGTGCCGCACACCGGACACAGCGGCCAGCGGCCGTACCGTTCGAGGAGCGCGTCCTGTACGTCCTGGGCGACCAGCCCCGCCACGTACGCCGCCCCGTCCGGCCACTGCTCGACCCACCAGCGCCGCTGTACCACGGAGTCCTCGACCAGCGAGACGACGTCGGCCTCGGCGACCTCGCCCGCGACCAGATCGGCGAGCACCAGGGCGCGGGCGGCGTGCAGCGACTGTTCCAGGGGGCTCACGGGGTCCATGGGTCCTATTGTGCGCGGTCTTGACCGGGCACCCGAAACGAAAATATCTTTCAGAGGTGAGCGAGATCGTGAAGGAAATTTTCGGCAACCGTCCGGACCGGCCCCGGACCCCGGCGAGCGCGCCCCCGGCTCCCGCCGCGCTCGCCGCCAAGGTCCGCACCCTCGCCCCCTCCATGACCCGCTCCATGCAGCGGGTCGCCGAAGCCGTCGCCGGCGATCCCGCCGGCTGTGCGGCCCTCACGGTCACCGGACTCGCGGAGCGCACCGGCACCAGCGAGGCGACCGTCGTCCGCACCGCCCGCCTGCTCGGCTACCCCGGCTACCGGGACCTGCGGCTCGCCCTCGCCGGGCTCGCCGCGCACCAGCAGTCGGGGCGGGCCCCCGCGATCACCACCGACATAGCCGTCGACGACCCGATCGCCGACGTCGTCGCGAAACTCGCCTACGACGAGCAGCAGACCCTCGCGGACACCGCAGCCGGCCTGGACACCGCGCAGCTGGGAGCCGCGGTGGCCGCGCTCGCCGGGGCGCGCCGGACCGACGTCTACGGCATCGGGGCGTCGGGGCTGGTCGCCCAGGACCTGGCGCAGAAGCTGCTGCGGATAGGGCTGATCGCGCAGGCGCACAGCGATCCGCATCTCGCGGTCACCAACGCGGTGCAGCTGCGGGCGGGCGACGTGGCCGTCGCGATCACGCACTCCGGGGCCACCGGGGATGTCATAGAGCCCTTGCGGGTCGCCTTCGAACGGGGTGCCACGACGGTCGCCGTCACCGGGCGGCCGGACTCCTCGGTCGCGCAGTACGCCGACCACGTGCTGACGACCTCGACCTCGCGGGAGAGCGAGCTGCGGCCGGCCGCGATGTCCTCGCGGACCAGTCAGCTCCTTGTGGTGGACTGTCTCTTCGTGGGGGTCGCGCAGCGGACGTACGAGACGGCGGCTCCGGCGTTGGCGGCGACCTACGAGGCGCTGGCCCACCGGCACCGGAACGTTCCTCGATAGATCGTGGGCATGCGGGTATTTCTGCGGCTGCGGCTGCATCATGGCTGGTCGCGCAGTTCCTCCCCCAGCCTTCGGCCGGGGGTACCCCCAGCGCCCCTGAGTTGCTTGATCCAGCGCTGATTGAGAAGAGCCGTCGTCATGACCACCGAACACCGTGCCCTCCGCTCCCAGCTGGAGGGGCTCACCACCGAGGCGTTCCGGCCGGAGCTCTCCGAGATCGACACGCTTCCCACCCTGGACATCGCGCGGCTCATGAACGGCGAGGACGCCGGGGTCGCGGCCGCCGTCGCACTTCGCCTGCCCGAGATCGCCGCTGCCATCGACGCGGTCTCGGCCCGAATGGCCGAGGGCGGACGGCTCGTCTACGCCGGAGCCGGCACCGCCGGGCGGCTCGGGGTGCTCGACGCCTCCGAATGCCCGCCCACCTTCGACACCGCCCCCGGGCAGGTCGTCGGCGTGATCGCGGGCGGCCCCGAGGCCCTGGTCACGTCGGTGGAGGGCGCGGAGGACTCGGCGGAGCTGGCCCGGCGGGACCTCGACGCGCTCGGGGTCGGCGCCGTCGACTGCGTCGTCGGTGTCTCGGCCTCCGGCCGCACCCCGTACGCCGTGGGCGCCGTCGAACACGCCCGGTCCCTCGGCGCCCTGACCGTCGGCCTCTCCTGCAACGCGGGCAGCGCGCTGGCGGTCGCCGCCGAGCACGGCATCGAGGTGGTCGTCGGCCCCGAACTGCTCGCCGGCTCCACCCGCCTGAAGGCCGGCACCGCCCAGAAGCTCGTCCTCAACATGCTGTCGACGATCACGATGATCCGGCTGGGCAAGACCTACGGGAACCTGATGGTCGACGTCCGGGCCTCGAACGAGAAGCTGCGCGCCCGGTCCAGACGGATCGTGGCCCTGGCGACCGGAGCCGGGGAGGAGGAGATCGAGCAGGCCCTCACCGCGACCCATGGCGAGGTGAAGAACGCGGTCCTGGTGATCCTGGCCGGTGTCGACGGACCCACCGCCGCCCGCCTTCTGGAGGAGTCCGGCGGCCGTCTGCGCGCCGCGCTCGCCACGGCGGCCGGCTGACCCGCCCCCGCCGGCCGCGGTTCCGCGTTTCGCTCGCCTCGCTTCCGTCCTTCTCCAGGCGGCCCGTGCGGCACGAGCGCATCAGCGGCTGCCTGTGACCCATGCGCTCAGCACGGCATCCTGCGCGCCTGGTTGACCCGCCGAACCTGCGCCCGCAGCACCTCGTCCGGCGGTGCCGGCTCCAGCGACTCCGCCGGGCAGTCCCACTCCCGGCCACCGGCCACGGGCCGCAGCCGTACCGTGCCGCCGACGTGCCCCGCGACCTCACCGACCCGCCCGTCCCGGACGTCCGCCGCATACGCCCCCACGGGCGGCCGTTCACCCCGCACCACCGAGGCAAGCCGCTCCGCCACCCGGACATTGCAGCGCCCCAGCTCGACCAGGGCGAAGGGCTCCTCACTCGCACCGGTCACCGGATCCACGCACAACGACGGCAGCACGACCCCGGCCCCCTTCAGCGCCGCCCGCAACGACTCCACCACTTCCTCGGTCGGCCGCACCGTTCCCACCTCCACGTTGAGTTCCACGATCGCCACACAGCGTGTCGACCACGGCTCTAACCTGGCTAGACACGACATCCCAACAACCCGGGCTGTTCGACAGGGGGTCGCCCATGGCCGGGCCGAAGGATCTGGACCCGTCCTCGTCACCGCGCGCGCTGCTGGGAGCGGAGTTGCGGCACGTGCGCGAGAAGGCCGGCCTCAGCCAGACGGAACTGGGGCAACGGCTCTTCGTGAGCGGGTCGTTCGTCGGCCAGTTGGAGGCGGGCACACGGCGGATGCTGCCGGACATCGCACGAATGCTGGACGAAGTCCTTTCCACGAACGGCTTCTTCGGCCGGAACTGTGCGGCGGCGGCCAAGTCGAGATATCAAGACCACTTCGCGGAGGCGGCGGAATCGGAAGCCCAGGCGACGGCCATCAGACAGTACGCCCCGCTTCTGATCCCCGGCCTGCTGCAGACTCCCGCCTACGCGCGAGCGGTGAACCGCGCCTACGACCCGACCACACCGGAGGAGACCGTCGAGGAATGGGTGGACAACCGGATGGCACGGGTCCGCCTGCTCGACGATCCAACAAAGCCGATGTTGTGGGTGGTACTCGACGAGGCGGCGTTGCACCGGGGGGCGGGGGGCCGCGCAGTGATGGTGGAAGCCCTGAACCACATCGCCGGTCTCGCTCGCAGAGGCCGGATCGTCGCGCAGGTGCTGCCACTCAGCGCAGGTGCGCACACCGCGATGGAAGGTGCGCTGAAGCTGATGGAATTCGAGGACGCTCCTCCCCTGGCCTACCTGGAAGGAGTCCGCACCGGACGGCTGGAGGACGACCCGGCCACCGTCACCCAGCTGAGGTTCGTGTTCGACCTCCTCGTCGCGTCCGCGCTCTCGCAGGAGAAGTCCCTGGCCCTGATCGAGGCGTTGGCGCAGGATTACGCGCATGAGGAACACCCCTGAACACGACCGGAGCGCGGGCACATGGATCAAGTCGAGCTACAGCGGTAACGCCGACAACTGCCTCGAAATCACCCACGACCTCGCCCCCCTCATCCCCGTCCGTGACTCCAAAACCGCCCCCCACGGCCCGAAGCTCGTGTTCCGGTCGGAGGCCTGGGCGGCCTTCGTGGCGGCTGCCGGGCAGTGACCGCCGGCCTCCGCCCGACCGACGCCCGCGCGGTCCTCGGGCCACCGGACCACTGGGTCGAACTGCCCGAGCGCGACTACTGGGCGATGTGAGAAAGGTTGCCCGGACTCGGGCCGCCGGCTCCGAGCCCTCTTCTCTCCTTCGCTCCGACGGAGCGTTGTCAGCGTCGTGTGCCACGCTGGGGTGCATGAATCACGCGCAGCTCACCGCCCTGGGCCGGGCCCTTCGTCTGCTCGGTGAGCACGGGGAGGCGCTGACCGCCACCACGTCCGACGCCAAGCTGCACGAGGTCAAGGACGACCTCCGGCGCGCTCTCGACCTGCTGGAGGAGAGCGTCGTCGCGTCCGCGCCCGCCACGCGGTGCGCCGAGCACCCGCAGGGGCCCGTGGACAAGAGCGCCCCGGATCTGTGTCTGCTCTGCGAGACGCGGCGGCGGGCCGCCCGGCGGTCGGAGTTCGCGGGCGGGTCCCGGCCGGCGCAGGGCGAGGCGGCCGCGGGGCCCTCGATGTCCCGGTACGGGGTGCGTGCGGACCGGCCGCAGGCCCAGCAGCGGTGGCTGCCGGAGGCGTGGAACGGACGGGAGTGGGAGCTGTGCGGCACCCCCCGCCGGGACCGGCGCGAGGCCGAGCTGTACCTCAGTGCCCAGCGCCACGGTTCCCGGCCGGCCATGGCCTACCGGCTCGTCCACGAGTTCACCGACTACGAGGTGCTGCGGGTCTGGGGCACCCCCGTCCACAGGGACATCGAGCCCCTCGGCAACCTCTGATCCGGACCCGTACCGGCCGGCCCGTCAGCCGTGCCGGGCGACGAACTCCCTGGCCTGCGCCTCGTCGATCTCGTACACGGTCTCGTGGGCCCGCGGATCGCGCGCGTGGAAGGTGTGGCACAGCGGACCGGACGGGCCGCCCAGCTCCACCAGCGACGCCGACGCGCCGCGCACCGCCCGCTCACCGGGGGCCACGCTCAGGTCGATCCGGTTGACGACCCCCGGCGTCACCCACACCGGCACCGACTCCAGCAGGCCGAAGAGCTGGAGGTGGTAGTGCCCGTTGAGGATCATCCGCACGTCACCGCCCCGGATCGCCGCCGCCAGTTCGCCCGGGTCGCGCAGCCCGAAGGCCGGCTGGGTCACCGAGAGGTCCAGGGCGAAGGGCGGGTGGTGGAAGGCGAGGACCGTGCCGTGCTCGGCCGGGGTGCGCAGCACCTCGCGCAGCCACTCCAGCTGGGGCGCGCCGAGCCGGCCGTACACCTTGCCCGGCACCAGCGAGTCCAGGGTGATGAAGCGCCGGCCGCCGACCGTGCTGACGGCGGCCACCTCCTCGCCGCCGAACACCTGCTCCGCGCGGTCGGTGCCGTCGGCGGCCAGATGCCCGCTGCCCAGCACCTTGGCGAAGGCCTCGCGCTCGTCGTGGTTGCCGGTGGTGCAGAAAAGGGGGATGTTCCGCTCCCGCGCGTAGCCGCCGATCAGGGTGCGCAGGGCGGTGTACGCCTCGACCGCGCCCTCGTCGGCCAGGTCGCCGGTGACGACGACCGCGTCGAAGCAGGTCAGACCGCCGAGCTCGGCGAGCATGAGCCGCAGGGAGGCGGTGGCGTTGACGCCGCGCCGGTTGGGGGTGTCGGTGCGTTCCAGGTGCGTGTCCGAGAGATGCAGTATCCGCATGCTCGCGAAGGTACCGGCGCATCCCCCGGCCATCACCGGCCCGAGGCGCCCCGGATGCCCGGCACGGTCCGCGCGCCGTCCCCGACGTACGCGTGCGCCCCCGCTCCGCGGTCGGCCGCCGCCGGGCCGGGGGCGCACGGGGTGGGTCAGCTCAGGGTCTTCAGTGCCTCCGCGTCGTACGACTTCAGGTCCTGGGTACGGCCGCCCAGCACCTTCGCCGCCCACTCCGGGTCCTGGAGGAGGGCGCGGCCGACGGCGACCATGTCGTACTCGTCGCGTTCCAGGCTGTCGAGGAGGTCCTCGATGCCCCGGGTCGGGGAGCCCTCGCCCGCGAAGGCCTTGATGAAGTCGCCGTCCAGGCCGACCGAGCCGACGGTGATGGCCGGCTTCCCGGTCAGCTTCTTGGTCCAGCCCGCCAGGTTGAGGTCGGAGCCGTCGAACTCGGGGAGCCAGTAGCGGCGGGTGGAGGCGTGGAAGACGTCGACACCGGCCGCCGCCAGCGGGCTGAGGATCGCCTCCAGCTCCTCCGGGGTCTCGGCGAGGCGGGCGTCGTAGTTGTCCGACTTCCACTGCGAGTAGCGGAAGATCACCGGGAACTCCGGGGAGACCGACGCGCGCACGGCGGCCACGATCTCCGCCGCGAACCTGGTACGGGCGACCGGGTCGCCGCCGTAGCCGTCGGTACGGCGGTTGGTGCCCGCCCACAGGAACTGGTCGAGGAGGTAGCCGTGGGCGCCGTGCAGCTCGACCCCGTCGAAGCCGATGCGCTCGGCGGCGGCCGCGGCCTCGGCGAACGCGCGGATGACGTCGTCCAGGTCCTCGCGGGTCATCGCCCTGCCCTCGCCCTCGGTGCCGTCCAGGCGGATGCCGGAGGGCCCGACCGCGGGGGCGTCCGCGACCGGCGGCTGGCCCTGCTTGCGGACCATGCCGACGTGCCACAGCTGCGGGACGATGGTGCCGCCGGCCGCGTGCACGCCCTCGGCGACCTTCGCCCAGCCCGCCAGCTGCTCCTCGCCGTGGAACCGCGGGACGCGGGTGCTCTGCCCGGCCGAGTCGTGACCGACGTACGTGCCCTCGGTGACGATCAGGCCGACACCGGCGGCGGCCCGGCGCGCGTAGTACGAGACCACGTCCTCGCCGGGGACGCCGCCCGGGCTGAACTGGCGGGTCATCGGCGCCATCACGATCCGGTTGGGGACCGTGAGCCCGTTCAGGGTGATCGGACGGGACAGGATCTCGGCCGCGCGGGAGGCGGGGGGCTGGGTGACGGTCACGTGGGGGGCTCCTCGTGGGTGGGTCGTGTCGTATACCAGGCGGTATGTGCACACGCATCGAGTGCACACGTGTGCTCAACGGCCCGCTCGGAGGCACGCATTCCCGTCACCGCCGGAAAGCCGTGTGACCCCGGCCACGATCCACCGCGCCGGCCGGACGGCGGACGGCGAAAACGCCCGAGGGCGGTACCCCCTGCGATCAGGGGGTACCGCCCTCGGTCAGGACGAGCGATCGACCAGGGTCGATCAGAAGTCCATGTCACCGCCCGGCATGCCGCCCGGAGCGGCCGCGGCGGCCTTCTCCGGCTTGTCGGCGATGACGGCCTCGGTGGTCAGGAACAGCGCGGCGATGGAGGCGGCGTTCTGCAGCGCGGAACGGGTCACCTTCGCCGGGTCGATGATGCCCTCGGCGATCATGTCGACGTACTCGCCGGTCGCGGCGTTCAGGCCGTGGCCGACCTGGAGGTTGCGGACCTTCTCGACGACGACGCCACCCTCGAGACCACCGTTGACGGCGATCTGCTTGAGCGGGGCCTCCAGGGCGAGCTTCACGGCGTTGGCGCCGGTCGCCTCGTCACCCTCGAGCTCCAGCTTCTCGAACACCTGGGAGGCCTGGAGCAGGGCCACGCCACCACCGGCGACGATGCCCTCCTCGACGGCCGCCTTCGCGTTGCGAACGGCGTCCTCGATGCGGTGCTTGCGCTCCTTGAGCTCGACCTCGGTCGCGGCACCGGCCTTGATGACGGCGACGCCACCGGCGAGCTTGGCCAGGCGCTCCTGGAGCTTCTCGCGGTCGTAGTCCGAGTCGGACTGCTCGATCTCGGCGCGGATCTGGTTGACCCGGCCCTGGACCTGCTCGGTGGAGCCGGCACCGTCGACGATGGTGGTCTCGTCCTTGGTGATGACCACCTTGCGGGCGCGGCCCAGCAGGTCGAGGGTCGTGTTCTCGAGCTTGAGACCGACCTCCTCGGAGATGACCTCGCCGCCGGTGAGGATGGCGATGTCGTTCAGCATCGCCTTGCGGCGGTCGCCGAAGCCCGGGGCCTTGACCGCGACGGACTTGAAGGTGCCGCGGATCTTGTTGACGACCAGGGTCGACAGGGCCTCGCCCTCGACGTCCTCGGCGATGATCAGCAGCGGCTTGCCCGACTGCATGACCTTCTCCAGCAGCGGGAGCAGGTCCTTGACGGAGCCGATCTTCGAGTTGGCGATCAGGATGTACGGGTCGTCGAGGGACGCCTCCATACGCTCCATGTCGGTGGCGAAGTACGCCGAGATGTAGCCCTTGTCGAAGCGCATACCCTCGGTGAGCTCCAGCTCCAGACCGAAGGTCTGGGACTCCTCGACGGTGATGACGCCTTCCTTGCCGACCTTGTCCATGGCCTCGGCGATGAGCTCGCCGATCTGGGTGTCGGCGGCGGAGATGGAGGCCGTGGAGGCGATCTGCTCCTTGGTCTCGACGTCCTTCGCCTGCTCCAGGAGGGCACCGGAGACGGCCTCGACGGCCTTCTCGATACCGCGCTTCAGGGCCATCGGGTTGGCGCCGGCGGCGACGTTGCGCAGGCCTTCCTTGACCAGGGCCTGGGCGAGAACGGTCGCGGTGGTCGTACCGTCACCGGCGACGTCGTCCGTCTTCTTGGCGACTTCCTTGACCAGCTCGGCGCCGATCTTCTCGTACGGGTCCTCCAGCTCGATCTCCTTGGCGATGGAGACACCATCGTTGGTGATCGTGGGGGCGCCCCACTTCTTCTCAAGGACGACGTTGCGGCCCTTGGGGCCGAGGGTGACCTTGACGGCGTCGGCGAGCTGGTTCATACCGCGCTCAAGGCCGCGCCGCGCCTCCTCGTCGAACGCGATGATCTTGGCCATGTGAAGTGGTCCCTCCAGGACTGGGGGTGAGTCTTCGGACCGCGCCCGCGCCCGCGACGGACGGCTCGCCGACCCGTGGGTTCCTTGCCCCACCCGGCCTGCGGGCCTCACCGACCCGGTCCATTTTTGTCACTCTCACCTTCAGAGTGCTAACGCCAATGATTAGCACTCGCCCATGCCGAGTGCAAGCGCCTCCCGGAGACTGGGGCGCGCCCACGCCCGTCGGCGCCCGGCGCGGCGGCCCCACGGCACCCCGTGCCGGGCCGCACCCGCGGCGCCCGGCGCGCCGTTTCGTCCCGGGCATGCCAAAGGGCTCGTAACCCATGACTCCCCATGGGATACGAGCCCTCTGAACAGAGAGAGAAGAACGACGCTGTCAGTCGGCGCGTGCTTCAGCTGGTCGCGAGCCGGACCATGTCCGCCTGCGGCCCCTTCTGGCCCTGCGAGATCTCGAAATCGACCCGCTGGCCTTCCTCCAGGGTGCGGTAGCCGTCCATCTGAATCGCGCTGTAGTGGACGAAAACATCCGCACCACCGTCGACCGCGATGAAGCCGTACCCCTTCTCCGCGTTGAACCACTTGACGGTGCCCTGAGCCATGCCTAACTCCCCTATTACTGGCCCTTGCACAGATCCACACTTCGCGGATCCGGGTCAGACCTCACCCCCCAATGGTTGGGGGCGTGCGCCGGAACGCGTCGACCGCGGCTGAATGTATCTGTCCAACTGCCGTCTGCAACAGGTCAATCGGACGAGAATTCTGGACGGGAAGGGTCCGGAATGTAGTAAGAATTCGGCTGAATTCAGGGCAAGTCGGGCCCCATAAAAGCCGCAAAAGCCGCATACGACCCGCACACTTTGGCTACTTCTTGGCAGGCCGGCGGTGACGAATACAGGGCTCCCGCCCCGGAGATCGGGACCGTGTTCCCCAACTGTACCGCGCTCAACCACACAGAATTGCCCCCTCCGCTTCTCTCACGGAGGGGGCAATCAGATGAACAGTCGGTGATCGGCGTTACCGAAGGTAATGTTCGGTCATCCGATCAGCCTGTCAGCGGGACGGCAGGTCAGCCGCCGGCCACGGCCGGGATGATCGAGACGCCGGCCCCGTGCGGGGTGGCCGTCTCCAGACCCTGCTCGAAGCGCACGTCGTCGTCATTGACGTACACGTTCACGAAGCGGCGCAGTTTGCCGTCGTCGTCGAGAACACGGCCGGCGATGCCGGTGTGGTTCTTCTCCAGGTCGGAGATGACCTCACCGAGAGTCCCGCCTTCGGCGCTGACCTCGGCCCGGCCACCGGTGTAGGTGCGCAGGATGGTGGGGATGCGGACGGTGACGCTCACGTTTGAACCTCCGGTTGGGGGCGACGCCTTTGGTTGTTCACGGCCGACTCAGGCGAGCCCGGCTTCACGGAAGGACTCGAGATTCGGGCGAATGGTCGCCGTGAGCCCGGTCCCCGCCACGGCGTCCAGCGTCTTCAGACCATCACCCGTGTTGAGTACGACGGTCGACTTCGCCGGATCGATCTGCCCGTTCTCGATGAGCTTCCTGGTCACGCCGACGGTCACCCCGCCGGCGGTCTCCGCGAAGATCCCCTCGGTCCGTGCGAGGAGCTTGATCGCGTCGACGACCTGCTCGTCGGTGACGTCCTCCACCGCACCGCCGGTGCGGCGCGCGATGTCCAGGACGTAGGGACCGTCGGCCGGGTTGCCGATGGCCAGGGACTTGGCGATGGTGTTCGGCTTCTGCGGCCGCACCACGTCGTGGCCCGCCTTGTAGGCCACCGACACCGGCGAGCACCCCTCGGCCTGGGCACCGAAGATCTTGTACGGCCTGTCCTCGACCAGCCCGAGCCTGATCAGCTCCTGGAGCCCCTTGTCGATCTTCGTGAGCTGGGAGCCGGAGGCGATCGGGATGACGAGCTGGTCCGGGATCCGCCAGCCGAGCTGCTCGCAGATCTCGTACGCCAGGGTCTTGGACCCCTCCGCGTAGTACGGCCGCAGGTTGACGTTGACGAAGCCCCAGCCCTCGCCCGCCGAGTCACCGATCAGCTCGGAGCAGAAACGGTTCACGTCGTCGTAGTTGCCCTCGATGCCGACGAGTTCCCCGCCGTAGATCGCGGCCATGACGATCTTGCCCTGCTCAAGGTCGTGCGGGATGAACACGCAGGAGCGGAAGCCGGCCCGGGCGGCGGCGGCACCGACCGCGCCGGCCAGGTTGCCGGTGGAGGAGCAGGAGAGCGTGGTGTAGCCGAAGGCGCGGGCGGCCTCGACCGCCTGGGCGACGACCCGGTCCTTGAAGGAGTGCGTCGGGTTGCCGGAGTCGTCCTTGACGTACAGGCCGCCGGTGACGCCCAGTTCCTTCGCCAGGTTGTCGGCCTGGACGAGCTTGGTCCAGCCCGGGTTGATGTTCGGCTTGGTCGCCACGTCCGCGGGGACGGGCAGCAGCGGCGCGTAGCGCCAGATGTTCGCGGGTCCCGCCTCGATCCGCTTCCGCAGTTCCTCGGTGTCGTAGGCCGAGAAGTCGTAGGCGATCTCCAGCGGGCCGAAACACTCCTCGCAGGCGAAGACCGGGCCGAGCGGCACGCGGTGGCCGCACTCGCGGCAGCTCAGGGCCTCGGCGGGACCGAGGTCGACGGAGGCGGAACCGGAAGCGGCGGTGGAGTCGGTGGTGGGTGCAACAGTCTGCGCAGCCATGAGAGGCGAGGCCCTTTCTCCTCATCTTCCTCACGACGCATCTCGCCGTGAGACGGATTTGGCACCTTCCCTAGCCGGGAGCCTCGCGAGTGATCGACAGTGTTCGGCGATCCACGAGTAACCGACTGGAGGGTTGCCGGGGCTTCATCGGGCCGTATCCCTCTGCCCCTCTGGATGAGCGGTATGTAGTTGTCAACGCCGGGTGACCCCAGGACATGCGATGGTCATCGGCGTTGTTCAAGACTGTAACCGAAGGCCAGGACAGTTGAGAGAGTCGTCCGAACCGCGAGATGGATCACACCTCGCAGTGTGATCGTGACAGTGAGGAGCCGCTGACTGTGCTGGAAGAAGTCGAGCGCTGGCTGGCCACCCGCTCCTGGTCCGTGAACGACCGCCCGCTGCACCGGATACTCGCCGCCAAGCAGCGCACCGGTCAGTCCGTCTCCGTCGTGCTGCCCGCCCTCAACGAGGAGGAGACCGTCGGCGACATCGTCGCGATCATCCGCCACGACCTGATGCGGCAGACACCGCTCGTCGACGAGATCGTGGTCGTCGACTCCGGTTCCACCGACCGGACGGCGACCGTGGCCGCGGCGGCCGGCGCCCGGGTCGTGCACCGCGACACGATCCTGCCGCGCATCCCCGCCGTGCCCGGCAAGGGCGAGGTGCTCTGGCGCTCCCTCCTCGTCACCACCGGGGACATCGTCTGCTTCGTCGACGCCGACCTGCGGGAGTTCTCCTCCGACTTCGTCACCGGAATCGTCGGCCCGCTGCTGACCGACCCGGGCGTGGACCTGGTCAAGGCGATGTACGACCGCCCGCTCGCCGGTTCGGCCGGTCAGGGCGGCCGGGTCACCGAGCTGATGGCCCGTCCGCTGCTGAACATGCACTGGCCGCAGCTGGCCGGGTTCGTCCAGCCGCTCGGCGGCGAGTACGCGGCCCGCCGCTCCCTCCTCGAACAGCTCCCCTTCCCGGTCGGCTACGGCGTGGAGCTCGGCATGCTGGTCGACGCCCTGCACCTGGTCGGCCTGGACGCTCTCGCCCAGGTCGACGTGGGCGTCCGCAAGCACCGCCACCAGGACGGCCAGGCCCTCGGCCGGATGTCCGCCGCGATCTACCGCACCGCCCAGCTGCGGCTGGCCCGCGGCCACCTGATCCGGCCCGCCCTGACCCAGTTCGAACGGGGTGAGGACGGCTTCGAACCGCGCACCTACTCCGTGGACACCGAGGAACGGCCGCCGATGGTGGAGATCACCGAGTACGCCGAGCGCCGGGTGGCCTGAGCGTGGCGTGACTTCGTCGTACGGCCGTATACGGCGGCGCGTCGGGCGCGGCCGTACGTTTGAGCGTTTCCGGGCCGGGCTAGGTTGAGGCGTATGGCTTCCCCCATGGCTTCCACCGACGGTGCCGAGGTGCTGGTCGCGTCCAATCGCGGCCCGGTCTCGTACGACGTCCGCGACGACGGAGCGCTGCACGCCCGGCGTGGCGGCGGCGGGCTGGTCTCCGGTCTGTCGGCGATCGGGCCGGACGCGAACGCGGTGTGGGTGTGCGCGGCGCTGAGCGACGGGGACCGGGAGGCCGTCCGGCGCGCCGAGGGCGGCCGGCTGCCCGCCGGCGACACCGGCGGCCAGCAGGTCCGGATGCTCGACATCGCCCAGGACGTGTTCTCGGACGCGTACAACGGCATCGCGAACTCGGTGCTCTGGTTCGTCCACCACATGCTGTACCAGACCCCGCTGGAGCCGGTCTTCGACGCGGAGTTCCGGCGGCAGTGGGCCTCCTACCAGGCCTACAACCAGGCGTTCGCCGAGGCGCTGGCCCAGGAGGCGGGCCAGGGCGCGGTGGTCGTCATCCAGGACTACCACCTGGCGCTGGCCCCGCGGATGCTGCGCCGGCTGCGGCCGGATCTGCGGATCGGCCATTTCTCCCACACCCCGTGGGCGCCGCCGGACTACTTCCGGCTGCTCCCCGACGACATCGCGGCCGAGCTGCTCAGCGGGATCCTCGGCGCGGATCACGCGGCGTTCCTGACCCGGCGCTGGGCGGACGCGTTCGTGGCCTGCTGTCACGCGGTGCTGGGCCCGGGGATCCCGGCGTCCGGGGAGACCCGGATCGGGGTGCACGGGCTGGGGGCCGACGCGGAGTTCCTGCGGAAACGGTCGCACGAGCCGGACGTGGACGAGCGGATGCGGGCGCTGCGCGAGGAGATCGGGGAGGGCCGCCGGACGATCGTCCGGGTGGACCGAACCGAGCTGTCGAAGAACATCGTGCGGGGACTGCTGGCGTACCGGCAGCTGCTCGACGACCACCCCGAGTGGCGGGAGCGGGTGGTGCATGTCGCGTTCGCCTACCCGTCGCGGCAGGACCTCGCCGTGTACCGGGACTACACGGCCGAGGTGCAGCGGGTCGCCGACGAGATCAACTCGGCGTACGGGACGGCTGGTTGGACGCCGGTGGTGCTGCATGTGAAGGACGACTTCGCGAGGTCGCTGGCGGCGTACCGGCTGGCCGACGTGGCGCTGGTCAACCCGATCCGGGACGGCATGAACCTGGTCGCCAAGGAGATCCCGGTGGTCTCGGACGAGGGGTGCGTGCTGGTGCTCTCGCGGGAGGCGGGGGCGTACGAGGAGCTGGGCGAGGACGCGGTGGTGGTGAACCCCTACGACATCGGAGGGACGGCCGGTGCCCTGCAGGAGGCTTTGACCATGGGGGTGGAGGAGCGGGCGGAGCGGTGCGAGCGGTTGGCCGCGGGGGCTACCGCGTTGCCGCCTGCGGCTTGGTTTCTCGAGCAGTTGAGGGCGTTGGGGGGGTAGCGCCGGTGCGTGGTCGGGTGCGGGTGGGTGGGGGCTTGTCGCGCAGTTCGTCCCCCAGCCTTCGGCCGGGGGTGCCCCCAGCGCCCCTTACGGGGCGCGTTCCGTACGGGGTGCGTTCCCTACGGAGCGCTCTGCTCGGCCAGGTTTTTCAGTAGCCGTACGACTTCTTCCGGGCCGTCGACCACAAGGTCGGCTCGGTCGGCGAGTTCCGTGACCTCCTCGCTGCCGCTGCACACCAGCAGGCCCGGGACGCCTTCCTCGCGGAGTTTCTCCACGGCCGCGAAGGCCGGGATGTCGCCCAGGTCGTCGCCCGCGTAGAGGATCGCGCCCGCGCCGATCTCCCGGGCGAACTCCCGCAGCGCCACGCCCTTGTCCATGCCCGGGGGACGGAGTTCCAGGACCAGGCGGCCCGGTTCGACGATCAGGGCGTGGCGGGTGGCCAGGTCGGTCAGCGGGGCGCGGAGGGACTCGAAGGCGGCCTGCGGGTCGTCGGCCCGGCGGGTGTGGACGGCCACGGCGTGGCCCTTGTCCTCGGTCCAGGTGCCCCGTGCCCCCGCCGCGTCGACGACGGCGGGGAGTTCGGCGCGGACGGCGGCGATGCCGGGGTGCGCGGGCGGGGCGGTGAGTTCGCCGGTGGCCGCGTCCCAGCGTTCGGCGCCGTAGTGGCCGAGGACGACGAGGTGTTCCAGGCCGGGCACGTCGGCGAAGCCGCCGTTGCGGACGGCGATCTCGGTGGGGCGGCCGGTGATCACGGCGACGGCCGCGACCTTGGGCGCGAGGGCGGCCAGGGCCGGTACGGCGTCGGGGTGGGCCCGCGCCTGCTCCGGGTCGGCGACGATCGGCGCGAGCGTCCCGTCGAAGTCGAGCCCGACGAGCGCGGAGCGCGGCTGCGACAGGAGTGCGGCGAGACCGTCGCGACCGGCGGCGGTGCGAGGCGTCGGAAGGGGTTCCGGGAGGTGGGTGCCCATACAGCCGACAGTATCCGAGCGCCCCTAAGGGGCGCTGGGGGCACCCCCGGCCGAAGGCTGGGGGAGGAACCGCGCGACAAGCCCCCACCGACCCGCACGTACCCCCTGGCGCACCCCCCTCACCGCTCCGACCGCCGCGCATCCCGCACCCGTCGCAGCCGATTGACGGTCACCGGGTCGTGGGCCAGTGCCCGCTGGTCGTCGAGGAGGGCGTTGAGGAGCTGGTAGTAGCGCACCGGCGCCAGGTCCAGTTCCTCGCGGATCGCCCGCTCCTTCGCGCCGGGGCTCGGAAAGCCCCGGCGTTCCAGGGCGAGGATCGCCTGCTCGCGTGCGCCCAGTTCTTGCCGGTCCATGCCGAGAACGGTAACGCTCAGCCCGACTTCGTACGGCTGTCCGCCGCCGCGGCCTCGGCCTGGAGCCGGGTGAGGACACCGCTGGGGTCGCCCGTGGACGTGACCGCCGTGCCTATCTGCTTCTTGACGTCGGCGCTGACCTCGGCCCAGGAGGTCTTGCCGGCCGGGTACAGCACGGAGGTCGGCAGCTGTTCGAGGAAGGGGAGCAGCTGCTTGTCCTGGGGCTTCGGGGAGTCGGTCATCGTCTGGGACGCCGACGTGGTGACCGGCAGCAGGCCGTACTCGCGGGAGAAGTCGAGGACGTTCTTCTCGCTGTAGACGTAGTCGAGGAAGTCGCCGATCTGGTCCGCGTGGCCGTTCTGCCTGAACGCCGCCATCCAGTCGGTGACGCCCATGGAGGGGGTGGTCGTGGCCTGCCCCGCCCGGGCCGGCATGGGGACGGCGCCGAACTTCACGCCCTTCTTCTCGGCCTGCTTGATGAGCGTGGGGTGGCCGTTGAGCATGCCGACCTGGCCGTCGGCGAACGCGGCGAACGCCGCCGCGCGGTTCAGCCTGCCGGGGGCGGTCGGCCCGGTCAGGCCCTTGTCGACCAGCTCGTCCTTGAGCCAGGTGAGGGTGTCGACGTTCTGCGGGGAGTCGATCGTGTACGTGCCGATGTCGTCGGTGTAACCGCCGCCGCCGCTGAGCAGCCACTGCATGGTCTCCGCCTGGGCCTCCTCGGCGCCGAGCGGCAGCGCGTACGGGTACTTCACGCCGTCCGAGTCGAGCGCCTTCGCGTCGGCCGCGAGTTCGTCCCAGGTGGTGGGCGGGGTGGTGATGCCGGCCTTGGAGAACAGGGTCTTGTTGTAGAAGAGGACGCGCGTGGAGCCTGCGAACGGTATGCCGTACTGCGCGTGGTTCCACTGGCCCGCCTCGGCGAGCTGGGAGGGGAAGTCGGCCTGGACGGGGATGGAGAGCAGGTCCCCGGCCTCGTACAGCTTGCCGGCGGCCGCGTAGTCGGCGTACGAGCCGATCTGCGCGAGGTCGGGCGCCTTGCCGGCGGCGACCATGTCCTTGACCTTGCGGTCGACGTCGTTCCACGAGTAGACGGTGACGTCGACCTTCACGTCGGCGTGCTGGGCCTCGTACGCCCTGGCCAGTCCGTCCCAGTACTTCTGGGAACTGTTGGCGGCGGAGTCCCCGTAGTCGGCTGCGACGAGTCTGAGGGTGACGTCCGAGGATCCGGTCGTCCCACAGCCACCAAGGACCGCCGTCATGCCCGTTGCGGACATCACCGCGATCATTCCTGCCTTACGCCGCCGCACTCGTACTGCCCCTGTCTAACTGTCTCGCTGTTCAACATGTGGACCCATAAGGTCTACACCACGTAAGTGGACTAGACCTCTTGCGGGTCGGAGGGCCACACTGTTCCCGTGAGACATGTCATCGCCCTGGACGTGGGCGGCACCGGAATGAAGGCGGCGCTGGTCGGCCTGGACGGCGGGCTGCTCCACCAGGACCGCCGGGCGACCGGCCGCGACCGCGGCCCCGAGGCCGTCGTGGACGCCATCGTCGGTTTCGCCGCCGACCTGTACGCCCACGGCGAGCGGCACTTCGGCGAGGGCGCGGCCGCGGTCGGCCTCGCCGTGCCCGGCATAGTCGACGAGCCGAACGGCGTCGCCGTCTTCTCCGCCAACCTCGGCTGGCGCGACGTACCCCTGCGCGCCCTGCTCGCCGACCGACTCGGCATCCCGGTCGCCCTGGGCCACGACGTGCGCACCGGCGGCCTGGCGGAGGGCAGGCTCGGCGCGGGCAAGGGCGCCGACCGCTTCTTCTTCGTCGCGCTCGGCACCGGCATCGCGGGCGGCTTCGGCCTGGACGGCCGGGTGGAGCCGGGCGCGCACGGCTTCGCGGGCGAGATCGGCCACATCGTGGTCCGGCCACAGGGTGTCCCCTGCCCGTGCGGGCAGTACGGCTGCCTGGAGCGGTACGCGTCGGCGGCCGCGGTGAGCGAGGCGTGGGCGAAGGCCACCGGCGACCCGGACGCGGACGCGGCGCACTGCGCCAGGTCCGTCGCGTCCGGTGACCCGAACGCCGTCCGGGTGTGGGAGGAGGCGGTGGACGCCCTGGCCGACGGCCTGGTCACCGCCCTCACCCTGCTGGACCCGCGTGTCCTGATCATCGGTGGCGGTCTGGCGGAGGCGGGAGACGTACTGTTCGAGCCGCTGCGGGAGGCCGTACGGAGCCGGGTCACCTTCCAGAAGCCGCCGACGATCGTCCCGGCCGCCCTGGGAGACACCGCGGGCTGCTTGGGGGCGGGCCTGCTCGCCCAGGACCTGCTGACTACGACTACTACTCCGGAGGTAATGCCCTGATGGCTGCCAATGAGCGCAAGGACAGCGCCCCCTCGGGGGCGCGGGGAACTGCGCGACCAGCCCCCGCGCACCCGCACTCCGGCACGCGTGGTCTGGTCCTCGACGGCGCCCGGGTAGTCCTCCCCACCGGAGTCGTCGACAAGGGCCAAGTGGTCGTCGACGGCACGAGAATCGCCGCCACCGCCCCGGAGGACGCCCAGGTCGTCGACGTCACCGGCCACTGGCTCCTGCCGGGATTCGTCGACATCCACAACCACGGCGGCGGCGGAGCCTCCTTCAGCTCCGGCACCGCGGAGCAGATCCTCACCGGCGTCCGCACCCACCGCGCGCACGGCACCACCACCCTCGTCGCCTCCACCGTCACCGACGACATGGACGTCCTCGCCCGCCAGGCCGGCCTGCTCTCGGAGCTGGCCGAGCAGGGGGAGATCGCGGGTGTCCACTTCGAGGGCCCGTTCATCTCCCCGTGCCGCAAGGGCGCCCACTCCGAGGCCCTGCTGCGCGACCCGGACCCGGCGGAGGTCCGCAAGCTGATCGACGCCGCGCGCGGGCACGCCGCGATGGTCACACTCGCCACCGAACTCCCCGGCGGCATCGACTCCGTACGGCTGCTCGTCGAGCACGGCGTCATCGCCGCCGTCGGCCACACCGACGCGTCGTACGAGCAGACGCTGGAGGCGATCGACGCGGGCGCCACGGTCGCCACCCACCTCTTCAACGCGATGCCGCAGATCGGCCACCGCGCCCCCGGCCCGATCGCCGCCCTCCTGGAGGACGAGCGGGTGACCGTCGAGCTGATCGACGACGGCACCCATCTCCACCCGGCCGCCCTGCAGTTGGCCTTCCACCACGCGGGCCCGGACCGGGTCGCGTTCATCACGGACGCCATGGACGCGGCCGGCAGCGGCGACGGCCGTTACCTGCTGGGCCCGCTGGAGGTAGAGGTCACGGACGGGGTGGCCCGGCTGGTGGAGGGCGGTTCCATCGCCGGCTCCACGCTCACCCTGGACCGCGCGCTGCGGCGGGCGGTGACGGTCGACCGGCTGCCCGTGGAGCACGCGGTCGCCGCCCTGTCCGCCAACCCGGCCCGGCTGCTGGGCCGTTACGACCGGGTCGGCTCCCTGGAACCCGGCAAGGACGCGGACCTGCTGGTCCTGGACGCCGACTTCACGCTGAAGGGCGTGATGCGCCAGGGCGAGTGGGTGGTCGTACCGGAGCTTCCGCCGGCCGCCGACGCGCGCTGAGACGGCGGGCCCCGCCACCTTCGTACGGTGGCGGGGCCCTCGACGTGACGGCGGTGGTGCCCGGTCCGTCAACGCTTCGTGCGGTCCGCGGCGGCCGCCTCGCGCACCGCGTCGGCGACGGCCCGGAAGTCCTTCTTCAGGATCGCCCCGTGGTTGCTGGCGACCTTCGCGCTGAGCCGGATGTCCGGGTTCCTGTCGAACACCTGGTCAAGACCGGCGCGGATCTCCTCCTGCTCGTCGCCCTTGCTGCCCAGCGACGTCCCGGAGGCGAGCACGTACCGCACCGGAACCCTGATGCGGTCCAGCACCGGACCCAGCTCGCGTTCGCGGGAGAGCCTGCCGAGCTCGATGTTGGACTCCGCCATCTGCGCGGGGTTCATCCGCGGGGTCAGGCCGGTCGGGCGCAGCAGCGGCATGAACCAGCCCATCCGCCGGAACAGCTTCCGGATCCGCTGCTCCATGGCCTCGTCCAGCCAGTCGTACGGCGCCGCGCCGTCGACCAGCACCGCGCCCAGGGCACGCTCCGGGTTCCGGGCCGCCCAGTGCGCCCCGACGACCGCCCCGTAGGACCAGCCCACCACCAGCGCCCGCTCCACCCCTCTGGCCGCGAGCACGGCGTCCACGTCCCGGACGGCCGCCTCGAAGGAGTAGTCCGCCGAGCGTCCCGACTTCCGGCCGCGGGCCCGTTCGTCGTAGGTGATGTGCCGCCAGTCGGGGCCGAGTTCGGCGACGACCCGCTGCCAGTACCCCTGGGTGGCGAACTGGCCGTTGAGGTAGAGCACCGGGGTGCCGCTGCCGCCGGTGTCGGTGACGGCCAGGGCCGTGTCGTCGACCGGGACCATGCCGGTCCACCGCGAACCGACCGCGGAAGTGCTGTCGTTCGTCATCTGTTCCCCCTGTAGGTGAGACTGCCGGTGGCGCGAACGGGTGTGGTGCTGCTCGTTGTTCAGAGGCTGCGGGCGGTGATGTCGCCGCGGGCGGTGGTGGCCCGGATGTCGAGTTCGGCGGTGCCGTCGTTCTTGAGGGCGTTGCTGACCCGGCCGAGACCGGTACCGGCGTCCAGGACGGCCGGGACGCCGGCGGCGGCGCCGACCACGATGTCGCCGTCCTGGGTGCGGAGCACGACCGCGCCGCGCACGGCCTCGGTGATCCGGATGTCGCCCCGGGCGGTGCTGATCTCGGCCGGGCCGCCCAGCCGGCCGACCTCGACATCGCCGTCGAGCGCGGTGAGGCGGAGGCCGGCGACCTCGTCGATCTTGATCTGGCGATAGGCGCCTTCGAAGGAGACGTCGCCGAGGCGCCCGACACCGCGCAGCTCGGCGCCGGAGGTGACGGCCTCGACGCGGGAGCCGGCCGGCAGCTGGACGGTGACCTCCACGGACCCGGACGGCCCGAGGAGCCTGCCGCCGGACGCCGCGACCGCGATCCGCAGGACGCCGTCGGCGTAGGCGACGGTGGTCTGCTCGGCGGCCTTGACGTCCCGGTTCCTGCCGGGGTCGGCGGGCCGGACCTCGACGGTGGTGTCGGCGCGGTCCGCGGCGATGAGCTGGACGCGTCCGGCGGGGATCTCCAGGACGGCGGAGACCGGGGCGGGGGTGTCGAACTTCTGCATCGTGCTCTCCTCTGGATCGCTGTTTCCGATGAGAGAAACGCTACGTTGCATTCATCGATCGAGCAACGGATCGATCGCCCGCGAATGCCTTAACTGCAGGCCAGAGTATGGAAATTGTTGCGTTGACTTTCGAGATGAACGCAACGACGACTTCTCGACCGTTGCAATGGACTGGACGTGAACGCTACGCTGGGGGCCACACCGAGGGACACGGAGGAGACCGCGATGCCGGGAGGCAGACTCACCCAGCAGGAACGCCGGCAGATCGCGCTGGGACTGGCCGACGGCCTCGCCTACGCCGAGATCGCCAGAGGCCTGGACCGTCCGACCTCGACGGTCACCCGCGAAGTGCTGCGCAACGGCGGCCCCACCGCCTACCGCGCCGACCAGGCCCACCGGGCCACCGAACGCCGCGCCCACCGACGCGGGCAGACCGCGCCCCGGGGGACCGAGGCGCCCTCGCCCGCGCACGGACGCGACCCGGAGGCCGTACGCGCCTACGAGGAGACGCTGACCACCGTCATGATGGCCTCGGGCATGAGCGCGATGCCGGCCCGGGTGATGGCCTCCCTCACCCTCACCGACACCGGCAGCCTCACCGCGTCCGAACTCGTCGAGCACCTGCAGGTCAGTCCGGCGTCCGTCTCCAAGGCGATCGCGTTCCTGGAGAGCCAGGGACTGGCCCGCCGGGAACAGGGCGAGGGCCGCCGCGAGCGCTACGTCGTCGACGACGACATCTGGTACCAGTCGATGATGGCCAGCGCCCGGTCCACCCTCCGGATGGTCGAGATCGCCCGGCAGGGTGTCGGCGTCCTCGTCCCCGGCACCCCGGCGGCCACCCGCCTGGAGAACATCGCCCGCTTCCTCGACTTCGTGAGCGAGAGCATCGCCCGCGCCGCGGAGCAGGCCCGCGAGATCCTGCACACCAGACCGGAGGCGAACACCCTCGACGGACGGCAACTCTAGGCCGCTCGGCGTCCGTAGGCATGATCGGGACCCCCCGACGGACGGCACGGGCATGCGCGAGGGAGGTCGCCCGATGATCCTCACGGTCACCCTGAACACCGCTCTCGACATCACCTACCGGGTCGGCTCCCTGCGCCCGCACACCTCGCACCGGGTCTCGGACGTCACCGAACGGCCGGGCGGCAAGGGCGTGAACGTGGCCCGGGTACTGGCCTCGCTCGGGCACGAGACGACGGTCACCGGCTTCGCGGGCGGGGCCACCGGGCACGCGGTACGGGAACGGCTCGCGGAGTCGGCGGGGGTGGTGGACGCGCTGCTGCCGGTCACCGGGGCGACCCGGCGCACCATCGCGGTCGTGGACGAACTGTCGGGCGACACGACCCAGTTGAACGAGCCGGGCCCGCAGATAGCGCCCGCCGAGTGGGGCGCCTTCCTCGACCGCTACGAGGAACTGCTGCCGGGCTGCTCGGCGGTGGCACTGTGCGGCAGCCTGCCGCCGGGGGTGCCGGTGGGAGCGTACGCGGGCCTGATAAGGACGGCCCGTTCCGCCGGTGTCCCCGTGCTCCTCGACACCAGCGGGGAGCCGCTGCGGCGCGGGGTCGCCGCCCGCCCGGACCTGCTCAAGCCGAACACCGACGAACTGGCCGAACTCACCGGCTCCCACGACCCGACCCGAGCGACCCAGGACGCCCGCCGCCGCGGTGCCCGCACGGTGGTCGCCTCCCTGGGCCCGCGGGGCCTGCTCGCGGTGACCCCGGAGGGCCGTTGGCAGGCGACGCCCCCGGCCCCGGTGCGCGGCAACCCGACCGGCGCGGGCGACTCAGCGGTCGCCGCCCTGCTCTCCGGCCTGGTGGAACAACTCCCCTGGCCGGACCGACTGGCCCGGGCGGTCGCCCTGTCGGCGGCGACGGTGCGGGCACCGGCGGCCGGCGAGTACGACCCGGCCACGTACACCGAACTCCTGCCCCGGGTCAGGGTGTCGGGCGAGGCCAGCGCGGCGTAGAACCGGCACGACCACACCGACCTGTGCCGCCGCGTTCACCCGGCGGCGGCACCTTCCCGTCCAGAGGGACTACTTCCAGCCCGACTTCAGCCAGAGCTGGTCGAAGTTGACGTCGCACTGGTTGCCCTGCTCGCAGGAGATCTTGATGGTGTTGGTGCCCTTGTTGAGCGTGATGTCCGCCCAGGTGTTGGTCCAGCCCTTTTCGTAGTCACCCGCCGGCGCCTTGGCGAAGTTCCCGAGATTTATCGGACGATCCTGCGCCGTGCCGTTGATCGTGAGGGTGGCGCTGGCGTCCTTGCCGGGAACGCCGTAGGTGGAGAACAGCGTGTACTTGCCGGCCTCTGTGACCCCGTTCACGGTCCAGGTGATCGATGCGCCCGCCTGGTTGAAGTTCCCGACGTAGATGCCGCCGTCGGACTTCGCACCCTTCACGTCCGATGCCAGGGAGGCGCCACCGTCCAGACGGAGGGCCTTCGCGTCGATCGGCGGGATGTCACCCGACGCCGAGACCGAGCTCGTGCTCGACGGGGTCGCGGAGGGGGACTCGGACTGGGCCGGGGGGGTGGAGGTGTCGGCGCCCGCCTTGTCGTCGTCGCCGTTGCCGTTCATCATCGCGACGCTGATGCCGATGACGACCGCCGCGACCACCGCGATCGCGCCGATGAGGAGACCCTTGGTGTTCGGGCCCCGGCCGCGGCCGGAGGACGGCGTCTGCTGGCGGGTGGTCTGCGCGCCGCCCGGGAAGGTCTCCGGGGCCTGGTAGGCGGCGGACGGCGGCTGGCCGTACCCGCCGCCGCCCGGCTGCTGCTGCTGCTGCTGCGGGATGGTCTGGCCGCCGTACGGCGGTGCCTGCGGCGCCTGCTGCTGGCCGCCGTAGGTCCGCTCGCCGACCGAGCGCACTCTGCTGACCGCGTTCGGGTAGCCATAGCCACCGGAGCCGGACGGCGGCTGGGCTCCTCTGGCCTGGCCGTCGGCGTACAGGTAGCCGAACGGGTCCTCGTCCTCGGGCGTGCTCGCGCCGTTGTTGCCGGGCGTCATCCCTTGGTACTCCTCAACAGGTGCGGGCGGATGCGGTACAGGTATTGAGAGTCGAGCCTACCCGGTCCGACTGAGCCAAACGGGTGACTCCGACCGCATCAAAGGGATGACCTGGGCGTCATCCGGCACGGCGATGTTGTTTGGGACGAGATCGTTTCTCTATGTACATCCGCTCGTCCGCGGATTTCAGGACTTCGTCCGCCGTCATGCCACAGTGCGCCCACCCGATGCCGAAGCTGGCGCCCACCCGGACCGCCCGGTCCTCGGCGCGGATCGGCTGGATGATCTCGTTGCGCAGGCGTACGGCCAGGTCCTGGGCGTCCGCCTTGCCGAGCCCGTCGGCGAGGATCACGAACTCGTCGCCGCCGAGACGGGCCACCGTGTCCCCGTCCCGCACCCCCCGGCTGAGCCGCCGGGCGACCTCGATCAGGACCGCGTCGCCCGCGTTGTGACCGAACCGGTCGTTGATCGACTTGAAGCCGTCCAGGTCGCAGAAGAGCACCGCGAGCCCCTTGGCACCGTCGTCGCGGCCCTCCTCGGGGGCCACGGTGTGCACATGGTGGTCGTAGCCGTCGTACGACTGGACCGACGCGGCGAAGTCGAACCCGTGGCCGTTGAGGTCGTAGGCGGGGTGGCCGTAGGCCGCGTCCAGGGACTCCAGGCCGTCGGTGTCTGCGCGCCGGCAGAGCCGGGAGGAGAGCCGGGAGCGCAGCTCGGCGGAGTTCGGCAGGCCGGTCAGGGAGTCGTGGGAGGCGCGGTGGGCGAGCTGGAGCTCGCGGCGCTTGCGCTCCTCTATGTCCTCGACGTGGGTGAGGAGGAAGCGGGGGCCGTCGGCGGCGTCGGCGACGACGGAGTTGCGGAGCGACACCCACACGTACGTGCCGTCCCGGCGGCCGAGACGGAGCTCGGCGCGGCCGCCCTCCGCGGAGGTGCGCAGCAGGGTGCCGATGTCCTCGGGGTGGACCAGGTCGGAGAAGGAGTAGCGGCGCATCGCGGAGGCGGGGCGGCCCAGCAGGCGGCACAGGGCGTCGTTGGTGCGCAGTATCCGTCCGTGCTGGTCGCCGCCCATCTCGGCTATCGCCATGCCGGACGGCGCGTACTCGAAGGCCTGCCGGAAGGATTCCTCGCTGGCGCGCAGGGCCTGCTGCTCGCGCTCCAGCCTGACCAGGGCGCGCTGCATGTTGGCACGTAGACGCGCGTTGCTGATGGCGATCGCGGCCTGGAAGGCGTACATCTGCAGGGCCTCGCGGCCCCAGGCGCCGGGGTGCCGGCCGTTGCGCGGGCGGTCCACGGAGATCACGCCGAGCAGTTCGCCGCAGGAGCTGCCCGATATGCCGGGCGTGTACATGGGGGCGAAGAGCCGGTCCGAGGGGTGCCACTCGTCCTCGAAGCGGGGCGCGGGACCGTCGGTGTACCACTGCGGGACGTCGTCGTCGTCGAGGACCCAGCCCTCGGTGTGCGGTATGAAGACGAGGTCGCCCCACTTCTCGCCCATGTTCAGCCGCCGGTCCCAGGAGTCGCGGGAGCCGGCCCGGCCGGTGATCAGGGCCTCGGCGGCGGAGTTGCCGGAGAGGGCCGCGACGACGAGATCGCCGTCGGGGCGCACGAGATTGACGCAGGCCATCTCGAAGCCGAGGGCGGTGATCACGCCGTCGGCCACGGTCTGCAGTGTGTCCGCCAGGCTGCGGGCCGTGTTCATGTCGGCCATGACCTGGTGCAGTTGTCGCAGGGACGCAAGACGGACGTAGGGTTCCGACTCGGTCTCCATGTTCGCCCTCCCCCCGAGACCTCGCAGCGAATCAAGGGTCTGCTTCGGCGCTACTTTCCCCCGCCACTGAATCACAGCGCGCTCCCCACTCGGTACACAGGGTCAACAATAAATGCCCCTTGTGACTCAAGTCACAGCGGAAGATGAGCAATTGCGTGGAGTTTCTGCGTTTTCCCTGTGCGTTTACCGAACACGGTCTTCGGGAGTGTGCGCACATGATGCACGTTACGAGCTTTCGCCACCCCGCCCTTGGTCCTAGGACCCGGCTCGGGCCGATGGCCGATGCGGTCGCACAGGGGCCGACACTAGCGTTTCCGGTGTGCTGAAGACTCCCTCCCCCACCGTCACAGAAGCCACCGGGCATGCTGTGGGGGTGAGCAACGATGCGTTCAAGGCGGCCCTGGCCCGGCTCGCCGCGGGCGTGGTCCTGGTGACCGCGCAGGAGCCGCCGCTCGACCCGGACGACCCGCTGGCGCCGGCGGGCGAGGACGTCGGCATGACCGCCACCGCGTTCGTGTCGGTGTCGCTCGACCCCCCGTTGGTGCTGGTCAGCCTGCGTACCGGGGCCCGGATGGACGACCTGCTGGACGAACAGCCGCTGTGGGCGGTGTCCGTGCTCACCGAGAGCCAGCGCCACATCGCCGGCCGGTTCGCGATGAAGGGCCGCATCAGCGACCGCCTGCTCTTCGAGGACATCCCGTACGTACGCGGCGAGGCCTCGGGCGCGCCACTGGTCGGCGGCGCCCTCGCGACCCTGGAGTGCCGCACCGAGCAACGCGTCACGGCCGGCGACCACACCCTCGTCATCGGCCGCGTCCTCACCGCCGAACTCCCGAGCGCGGAAGGCGGCCCGCTGATGTATTTCCGCGGCCGTTACCGACAGCTTGGATGAGACCGCGCGGTCTGTTTTTCAATTCACGCGAGCACGCTTTCCGCGGGAGCGCACCGAAAGGCCGATACGCGGCACCGTGAGACGCGGCGCGGTGCGATCGCGAACGGAAATCCCACGGGAGATCCGCGGGCTCGATCCACAGCCGGCCGTTACGACCAGTCCCGGCCCGAGCGGCCCCGCTTGGTGTCCGACCGTTGTTTCTTCTCCCGTAGCCGGCGTTCGTTGATGCCGCGCGGGATGCGTGTCGGGGTGCGGGGCTTGGGCGGGGGCGCGGTGGCCTCCGCGAGGAGCGCCGCGAGGCGTACGGCCGCGGTCTCGCGGTTGCGCCACTGCGAGCGGTGCTCGGAGGACCGTACGACGACCACGCCGTCGACGAGCCGTCCCGCCAGCCGTTCGAGCGCCCGCTCCTTCCACACCGGCGGCAGCGCCGAGGTGTTCGCGAGGTCGAAACGCAGCTCCACCTGCGAGTCGCTGGTGTTGACGTGCTGGCCGCCCGGCCCGGACGACCGCGAGAAACGCCAGTTGAGCTCGGCCTCGGGGAGCGAGACGGAGCCGCGGATGAGATACGGACCGGACATGTCCCCATGGTCGCGCGGCTGACCGGCACACGTCACGCGAATATCGTTCATCACCCGTTTGGCAAAGAAAGTAAAGCGAGCTGGAACCTTCGGTACCCCTCGTGGCGTTCATACCGGTAGCTGTAGCTTCAAGTCCGTACGCCGCACGGCCGTACGCAAACGAGGGAAAGGACTCCCCGACCATGGCTGTAAGCCTGTCCAAGGGTGGCAACGTCTCGCTCACCAAGGAGGCCCCGGGCCTGACCGCCGTCACCGTGGGCCTCGGCTGGGACGTCCGCACGACCACCGGCACGGACTTCGACCTCGACGCCTCGGCGATCGCGGTCAACACGCAGGGCAAGGTCTACTCCGACGCCCACTTCGTCTTCTTCAACAACAAGCAGACCCCGGACAACACGATCGTCCACACCGGCGACAACCGCACGGGCGAGGGCGCCGGCGACGACGAGGCGATCAACGTCAACCTGGCCGGCCTCCCGGCCGACATCGACAAGATCGTCTTCCCGGTCTCGATCTACGACGCGGAGACCCGCTCGCAGAACTTCGGCCAGGTCCGCAACGCCTACATCCGCATCGTGAACCAGGCCGGCGGCGCCGAGATCGCCCGCTACGACCTCTCCGAGGACGCGGCCACCGAGACCGCGATGGTCTTCGGCGAGCTCTACCGCAACGGCGCGGAGTGGAAGTTCCGCGCGGTGGGCCAGGGCTACGCGTCCGGCCTGGTCGGCATCGCCCAGGACTTCGGCGTCAACGTCTGACGAACGCCGCGCGCTGCGCTGTGCGGGAGCCCTCGGTACGGCACCGGGGGCTCCCGTCCTGCGTTCAGTCCCCCGACGCGTACGCCACGAAGGGCGCCCAGGCGGCGGGCGCGAGGGCGAGCCGGGGACCGGCGACCGTTCGGTACTTGGAGTCGCGGACGTGGATGGTGGCGGGAGTGGGGGCTATTTCGAGGCAGGACTCTCCGTTAGTGCCCCAGGTCAGGGCCACCTCTACGCAGCTGTCGCCCTCGGGGCCATCGCTATAGCTGCTCTTGAACCAGGCCAGGCTGGAGGGATCCCCGGATGAGGTCATGCGGATCATGTTTCTCCCAGCAGTTGCTCGATGAAGGCCTGCGAATCCCTTGGCGTAAGCGCTTGAGCCCGGATCGTGCTGTAGCGCAGCTCAAGGATGCGCAGCTCTTTGGGGTCACTGGTCGGCCGACCGTTGTACGCGCCGTCGGATCGACCCACCGCTGAGCCGTCCGGAAACTTCAGCACCTCGATCTTTCCACTCAGCCCAGGGTGAGCTTCGGAGTTCGTCGGCATCACCTGCAGGGTGACGTTTCGCAACTGGCCCACCTCCAACAGATGTTCGAGCTGCTGACGCCAGACCATTGTGCCCCCGACGGGTCGACGTAACGCCGCCTCCTCCTGCACAAAGCTCAGCGCCGGCGCAGGTGCTCGATCGAAGATCGACTTCCGGGCCATCCTTGCGGCCACCAACCGCTCCATCTCGTCCGGTGAGTACGCTGGCTGCCCTGCGTCGAAGATGGCTCGCGCATGCTCCGGCGTCTGCAACAGCCCATGAAGACTGAGCCCGACGTACACCCCGATCTCAACGGCCTGCCCCTCCAGCTTGGCCAGCTCCCGCACCTTCTTCGGGTAGCGGACCTTCTTCACGTCCTCCCACATCGCGGAGATCTGACCCCCCGCGTCCAGCACCTCGTCCGCCCGGTTCAGGTACTCCTGACGAGGGATCCGCTTCCCGCCCTCCACCTTGTAGACCATGTCCTCGCCGTAGCCGACGACCTCCCCGAACTCGGCGGCCCGCATCCCCGACGCCTCCCGCCGCAGCTTCAGCTGACGCCCGACCGTGGCGACGACGGCCACGCCCCAGTCGTCGTCCGGGTCGACCTCCCAGCCCGGCTCGGTCACCTCGCCGTCCGCGCTCATCCCGCTCACCTCTTTCCCGACAACCGGGACAGCACCGGACAAGCACCGGACAGTCACCGTACGCAACCGCTTCATCACTGGTCACGGTACGCACGCCCGGCCACGCTGAGTGACGTGAACGACGAAATCTCCACCCCCGTCCGCAACATGAGCCTGCGACTCTCGTCCACGCCCCGGGGCGCCCGCCTGGCGCGACTGCTGGCCGCCGAGCAACTGCGCGCCTGGGGTCTGCCCTTGGAGCCCGCGACGCAGATCGTGGCCGAGCTGGCGGCGAACGCGGCGACGCACGGCCGGGTGCCGGGACGCGACTTCGGCCTCACCCTCTACGTCGTGGGGGACACCCTGCGGATCGAGGTCACGGACACCCGCGGTGACCTCCCCCCGCGCCCCCGGCCACTCATCCCGGACGCCGAGTCGGGCCGGGGCCTGGTCCTGGTGGAGGCGCTCGCGGACAAGTGGGGCGTGGCCCCCGGGCTGCCGCCACGCAAGACGGTGTGGGCCGAGATCGACATCGCCCGAGGCCCGAAGAACCCGGCTGAGGTCGGGCCAAGGCGCTGCGGGACGGGAGGGCTTTCCTCGTGACCACTCCACTCCCGCTGTCACCTCCGTCCGATCCCGTTCTGTCCGGTTGCCTGCCGTCTCGGCGGATACTCTGGCCGGGGTACCCACTGGAGGACACCATGAGCACTCAGGCCGACCACGGGCACGAGCTGGTCCCCCGTCCCGAGCTGACGCCGGACGCCCTGCGCGCGGCCCTTGCCGTGGTAGCACCAGGACGTCTGGACGAGATGCAGGCCACGAAGGACGAGGCCTTCGCCCAAGCCGTCGAGTGGCAGTCGCTCAGCCCGGTGCAGAGCTGGGTCCAGATCTGGGCCAAGGAGATCGAGATCGCCCGCCGGCCGGACCTGTCCGCCCGCTACGCCCAGGCGGAGAAGGACCTGGAACACGAGGATCCGGCCATCGCGCGAGAAGCCCTCCGCGAGCTGAGCGCGGTCCTCGAAGAGGCGCTGAAGGCAGTTCGCGGGTGAGCTGGAAGTGGGAGTACGCCTTCGGGGCCGAAGAGGCCGCGCGCAGCGTTCCGGCGGACTTCCTGGCCGCTGTGTCACGACGGGCCGACGAGTTGGTCAGGGCGGCGGAAGCTCTTCATGTCCACGGCCGGGCCCATAAGGGGATCGACCCGAGGGGCGGCGACGTCATCGTCTCCGGCGGCTGGTTCAACTACCAGGTCGTGGTGCGCAGCGAGCGTGTCTTCGTCGTCCACATCACCTATCTCGGTTTCTGATCTGACGGTCACTGTTTGCGGGCCCAGATCGACGTGTCACCGTGCCCCGGGAACGCGGGCTTCGGTTCCGGGGGACGTCAGTACCCAAGGAACGAAAACAGGGGAAAGAACCCCACCAAGCCCCACCCCTCCCGCCCGTCGCGCAGCGTCACTCCCGCGAGTGAATATGCCCAACTCGACTGGCTTTGGGGAGGGTTGCGTGCCCTACGCTCAGCGCAGCAACCGCAGAAAAACTTCGGCCCCCGCCGGGACTGCAATCCCAGTGCGAGGGCCTGACCACCTAGGAAGACAGCCCTTCCCGATGGATACGGAAAACCCTAGCGCGCCCTCGTGCGCCGAGCCCCGTGTTGCCGCCAAGAAGCACCCGAACCGGGGGGCAGGCGGTCTCCTGCACGACAACTCCCGCCACACGTCCCACTTCGTGGTGATCGGCAACCACCTGGCCCAGCACTCCACCCTCTCGGCGCTCGCGATCGGGCTCGGCGTGCACATCCAGTCGCTCCCCAAGGGCGCCCAGGTCGACATCAAGAGCCTGGCGATCCGCTTCCCGGAGGGCAGGGACCGGATCGCCGCCGCGCTGAACGAACTGGAGGCCGAGGGCTACCTGCGGCGTGAACGCGAACGGATCGCCGACGGCCGGATCGTCACCCGCACCGTCTCCTGCAACCGGCCCGGCCATCGCGCCCACCACGCCGAAGCCGTGCCACGGCCCAGGACACCGCGCGAGCCCGCCCGCAAGAAGGCCCTGCCCCCCGTCCCGCGCCCCGCCTGCCCCTCCCCGGCGCTCGTCCAGAAGGCCGTCGACCTCCTCGCGGACCTCCGCCGCCGCGACTCCCGGCTGCTGCTGTCGGCCACCGACACCGAGCACCTGGCACCCGGTGTCGCGGCCTGGCTGGAACGGGACGTCACCCCCACCGCCGTACGCCACGCCCTCACCGCCGACCTGCCCACCGAGCCACTCCACCGGCCCGCCGCCCTGCTGGCCCACCGGCTGGCCGACCGCCTGCCGCCACCGCCGCCCTTCCGCGCCCCGGCCCCGCCGCCGGCCGTCCTCACCCACATGCACAACTGCGACGGCTGCGACCGTGGCTTCCGCTCCCCCACGCCCGGACTCTGCCGCGACTGCCGAAGCGGTCTTCCGGAGGAGACCTGGCATGGAGGCGACGATCCTTGCCCCTGGGCACAGACAAAAAAGGGTGATGCCGGAAGAGATCGTGGCCCACTACCCGCCGGATAAGTTGCCCGCATGATCCTCGCCCCGCTGCTCCTCACGCCCGACCACGACATCCCGGCCCCGCTGCTCACCGAGCTGACCGCGCTGTACGCCTCGGACCGGGAGTTCCAGGCGCTCAGCGGGGAGTTTCCGGATCCGGACGACATCCGGCCGGAGCAGGTGGCCGGGGCGCTCGCCGACGAGCTGGTGAGTCCGGACGTGGAGGTGCTGCTGGCGCGGGCCGAGGGGCGGCTGGTCGGAGTGGTGATCACACTGGCCCGGCATCCTGACCCGGCGGACCCGGATCCGTGGATCGGGCTGCTGCTGGTGGACGCGGGGGCGCGGGCGCGCGGGTACGGGCGGCGGATCGCGGAGGGCGTCGAGGAGCGGTTCCGGGCGGCGGGGCGGGCCGCCGTACGGCTGGCCGTGCTGGAGGACAACCCGAAGGGGCTCGCCTTCTGGACGGCCCTCGGGTACGAGGTGATCGGGCACCGCCCGGACCGGCAGCTCGGGCGGCCGTGTGCGGTGCTGCGCAAGCAACTGGGCCCGGACGTCCAGGGCCCGGACGTCTAGGGCCGGGCCGGTCTGCCGTCGCCGTACAGCCAGTCCTTCCAGACGGCGGAGAAGTCCTCGCCGGGCGCCTTCTTCTCCACGTACGCCGTGAACGCGGCGGTGTCCGCGTTGCCGTGACGGTGGGCGGCGGCCCAGCCCTGGACGATGTCGTAGAACGTGTCGTCGCCGACCTTCTGGCGGATCTTCTGCAGGACCATCGCGCCGCGGTCGTACACCGGCCGGTCCGAGATGTCCGCGGCGCTCGACGGCTCGGCGGGCGGGAACGCCCACAGGTCGCTGTCCGCGGGACTCCGGTAGACCTTGTCGAAGGTCTGCTGGGCGGTCGGGCCGCCGTGGTCCTCAGCCCAGAGCCACTCGGCGTAGGTCGCGAATCCCTCGTTGAGCCACATGTCCCGCCAGGTCCTCGGGGTGACCGAGTCGCCGTACCACTGGTGGGCGAGTTCGTGGACGAGGGTCGCGGTGTCCGGGGCGCCGGGGAAGACGGGCCGGTTCTGGGTCTCCAGGGCGTATCCGGAGTCCGCCGGACGGTCCACGATCGCGCCGGTCGAGGAGAACGGGTAGGGCCCGAAGTTGTACGTCTCCCACGCCATGATCTCGGGGATCCTCGCCAGCACCCGGTCGGCGGCGGCGGCCTGCGTCGGGTCCACGGCCGTGTACACCGGCAGGCCGTCCGGGGTGGTGGAGCGGGAGATCGTGTAGTGGCCGACGGCGACCGTGGCGACGTAGCTCGCCATCGGCTCGGCGGTGTGCCAGACGGTGGTGGTACGGCCGTTCCTCGTCGTCTCGCTCTTCAGCTCCCCGTTGGAGACGGCCTGGAGGCCCGCCGGGACGGTGACCGTGATGTCGTACGACGCCTTGTCCGACGGGTGGTGGTCGCCGGGGAACCAGGCCATGGACCCGACCGGCTCGCCGAGCCCGAGCGCGCCGTCCGCGGTGGGCAGCCAGCCCTCCTCCGAGCCGTCGGGGTCGGTGATCGTCTCCGGCCGGCCGGAATAGCGCACGGTCGTGGTGAAGGTCTCGCCCCGGTCCAGGTCGTCGTGCGGGCGGACGGTCAGCTCCTGGCCGGCCCGGTTCCAGCGGGCCCCGCGGCCCTCGACGGTGACCTCGTCGAGGTGCAGTCCCCGCAGGTCCAGGTCGAAGGCGGACAGGTCCCGGGTGGCCCGGGCGGTGATCACGGCGGTGCCGGTGAGACGGCCGCCGTCCGGGTCGTAAGCGAGGGTGAGGCCGTAGTGGCCGACGTCGTAGCCGCCGTTGCCCGCCTTCGGGAAGTACGGGTCGCGCACGCCCGAGCCGCCCGGAGTGCCGTGCACCCCGCCGTCGCACGCGGCCAGCGCGAGGCACAGCAGCGCGGCGGGGAGGGCGGCGGGAAGCGCGGGCAGGGATCGGGGCACGCACGTGATCGTAGGACGCCATGACACCATCGACGACGTGCTCGACATCGGCTATGCCCTCTCCAACCGGTTCCCGGACCCGCCCCAGACCGACTACCGGCGGGTGGACGTCCACGCGCTGCGCCACGACCTGTTCTGCGGGGACGTCTACCTCGCGGACACCAAGGCGGACCGGGAGCTGTCCACAGCCTGGGGATGGGTGCCGGTGCTCGACTTCGCGTGGGCGCTGTGCGACATCGTGGAGCGGATCGACCGCGATCCGGCGGGCTCCCGGGCCGCCCGGCCCCAGCACGCGGAACTCGACTTCACCGAGTCCACCGACCGCATGCTCTTCGAGCGCCGCTTCGGCTGGGTGGACGTCGAGGCGGACTGGATGCCGGCCGAGGAACCCGCGCTGACCTTCTCGCACGCCGAACTGCGCCGGGAGGCAAGGGACTTCCTGCACGACCTGATCGCCGACCTCACCGACATGCACGAGGGCCTGGCGGACAACCCGGCGATCTGGACGCTCCAGGCCCGCTTCCCGAGGGTGTCGTGACCCCGGCCCGGAGTACCCGTCCGCCCTGCTGAACGACGCCTGGATGTACGGAAGTTGACCGCCCACCGAGGCGGGGGTGACAAGTGCTGCGGAAGACGTTCCGCCCGACCCGACCGCCTTTACGTTGACTCCGTGCGGAAGCAGCGACACGCAGGCGACAGCGGGAAAGACGCCTCCACCAGGGGCTCCCGGGCTTCGGTCACCGCCAAGCCCCCCGGCTCCACCGTGCCCGTCAACACCACGCCCGCGGGGCCCGGCACGTCCATCGGACCCACCGAACACGCGCTGCTCGCCATCGCGGGCGCCGCCGGGAACGCGGCCACCACACAGGCGCTGCGGAACGCCAAGGGCAAGGGCGCCGTCCGGCCGCCGGCGGTCCGCGGCCGTCCGGTGGCGCCGGTGGCCGCCGTCGAGGAGGAACGCAGCGATCCGGGACAGGTGCTGCCGCCCTACCTGATGGACTTCCAGGCCGCCGGACTGTCCACCGCCTACGGGCTGACCGGACAGGAGTTCGTGCGCAACGCGGTCGCCGCCGTCGTCGGACGCGGTGACGGCACGGTCTCCGACATCGCGGCCGAGCTGGCCGGGCGCCCCGAGTCGTTCTACGGACAGGGCCGCGCCTTCACGGTCCAGGGCCGGACCGCCAAGGAGTCGTACGACGTCACCGTCAGTATCACCCGCGCCCCCGACGACCGGCCGCCGGTCTTCCACCCCAAGGACCTGCTCGCCAACACGCTGGCCGACCCGGACGGGGCACCGCTCGCCCCGATCGACGAGTCCGAGGGCAAGGACACCAAGGTCGACGTCCAGCACAACACCGCCACCACCGTCGCGACGACCGCGAGCGGCGGATCCAGCAAGGGGCTGGGCGGCATGGCCTTCGGGCTCGCGCCCGTCGTACCGGGCCTGTGGCTCGGCGGCGCCGGCCTCGCCAACGCCCAGCCCTGGCAGTCCTCGCGGGAGTCCCGCAGCCAGCGCAACGTGGCCGAACCCCGGGTGCTGCGCAGCGAGAAGGGCTCGGTGGAGGCACCGCGCAAGGTGCGCTACGGCGTGCGGGTCAAGAAGCACGGCACCGCGGAGGCGCAGACCTTCCACGGCTCCGGCACCCTCACCCAGCGCGTGCCCACCGAACACCTCGTCCCGGCCGGCACCGCGGCACCCGCCGCCCCGGCGCCCATCCAGGCCGGCACCGCCCGCCGCGTCTCCCTCGCCGACTCCATGGCCCCGGTCGCGGTGACCGACACCGCCGCCCCGCACCAGGGCGGCGGCGGGCTCTTCGACACGGTCGCGGGCGTCCTGCACCCTTCGCTCACCGCCCCCGGCGCTCCCGGCCGCGCCCGGCTCCACGAGGCGACCGCCACGGCGACCGTCCTGGAGGACATGCCCCGGCTGCTGCGCGACGGCGTCGTCGGCGAGGACCTGGCGTCCAAGGACGGCAGCACCGTCGGCAGCTACCGCATGCGCGCCGAGATCACCGGCATGTCACCCGCCTGGGGCACCGGCGGGACCCAGCTGCGCACCCACCAGCAGACCCAGCACACGGTCACCGAGAGCGCCGGCAAGGGGCGTGCCGTGACCGGCGGTCTGGGCCCGGCCATCGGCGTCGGGGCGTCCGGCAACGCCGCCGTGCTCAGGGCCACGGCGATGCCGGTCGCGGCGGCCCGCAAGGCCAGGTTCACGGTGGCCGAGCAGACCGTGTCGAGCCGCCAGGGCGCCGAGGTGCGCGGTGACAAGGTGCTCTACCTCGCAACCGTCGACCTCACCGCGGAGGGCACCGGCCCGCGCTCGGCCGAGAACGTGCTGCGCCCCGGGACCCGGGTCGCCCGCCACTCGATGCGGGTGTGGATGAGCCTGCGGGCCGACGAGGCCCAGTCGCTCGGGCTGCCGCTGCCGCCGGGCGTCGAGGCCGGGCAGTTCGTCGAGAAGCCCCGGCGGACCGACGAGAACGGCGAGGAGACCGACGTCGAGCGGCACCTCCCGTTCGGTGCCATGGGCTCCAGCGTCACCCTCAGCCAGCTCGACACCGGCCCCATGGTCCGGGCCGTACAGGAGCTGTTCGCGACCGACCCCCGGCTGGCCGGCTACCTCCCCGCCTTCGGGACGGACGCGGCCCCCTCGACGCCGGGCAAGGAGGAGGCGGCGCTCCAGCGGCGCAACCACCGGGAGCTGATGGCCGCCCTGTCCGAGACCAACCTGCGGGTCAACAAGGACCAGCTGACCACGACCGGCATCCGGGTGCGGCTGCGCCGCAAGGCCACGCTGCACGCCCACGACGTGCAGCTCCGGGTCCGAGGACAGCTCCGCGAGACCGGCTACCTCGGCGACACCGACAACTGGCTGGTGCGCAGCCACTCCGGTGTCACCGGCAACGCGCAGAGCGGGCGCAGCAGTTCGCGTTCGATCGGCGGTCTCGTACTCGGCCAGGCGAGGATCGTCCCCGGCATCCTGACCGGCTCGGCCCGCTACGAGCGGCACCGCGCCGGCACCCGCCGCAACCAGGGCGGCCCCACCACCCGCACCGACATCCTCACCAACGGCTCCGAGAAGGCCAGCACCTTCGGGGCGGCCCTGCGCCTGGACGTCGACGTCACCATGACCTCCCGGCAGCGCAAGCTCGGCCGCGCCCTCACCCCCGGCTCCCCGGGCCGGGACGCACCGGAGGCCACTCCGCTGGCGGGCCTGCACCTGGACGAGCAGGACGTGCGGCTGGTCACCCCGACGGAGTTCACCCTCGACGAGGAGGGCCGGCAGCGGCAGGAGGCGGTGCGCGACCGGCGGCGGGCGCAGACCCCGCGGCCCGACCACGCCGTCACCGCCGAGGGCATCGGCGACCTGGCCACGCTCGTGCCCCGGCCGTCCACCGGACAGGCGCTGCGGGACTGGCAGTTGGTCGAGACCGTCGGCGACGGCCAGGCCGTCCGGGACCTCGCCTTCCAGCTGCTGTCCAAGGCCGCCGCCCGCAACAAGGGCGTCCGCGAGGACCCCGCGCTGCAGGCCGAAGGGCTCGCGCCGCGGCTGGCGATCGAGGAACGGTTCGGCCCGCAGGCCATCACGGCGTCGCTGCGGCAGGCCGCGTCCTCCGGTTGGGTGGTGAAGAACCTGCGCTATCCGCGCCGGCTCGCCGCGCTGAACGGAGCCGTGGGCACCCGGCTCACGCTGGCCAATCCCAAGTTCCTGCACCAGGGCGCGGGTCCGGGCACCGAGACCTTCGTGCTCGGCGGCCACCAGGCGGCCGGCCAGGAGGGGCAGAGCACCACCAGCACCTGGCAGGCCGGCGCCACCGGCTCGGAGAACGGCCCGGAGTGGCGGCTGGGCCAGGGCCTGTCCGGGAACCGCACCAGCGGCGAGGGCGACGCCAGGTCCGCGGCGCTGTCCGGCACCGTCGAGCGCAACGCGCACACCCCGAAGAAGGCGCCGCTGTACCTGGTCCAGTGCGACCTGCTGGTCACCATGGTCGCCGAGGTCAAGGTGACCGGCGGCGGCCCCTACGTGGCGACGGCCGGCCGCACGCTGCCGGGCGAGGCGGCGGTGTGGCTGACCGAGGCGCAGCTGCCCGCCTCGATCCGTAGACAGCTGGGGCTCGACCCCGAACCGGAGCCGGTGATGGCGCCGCCGTCGTCCCGGCCGACGCGGCGGCCCGCGGTGAGCTCCCGGCCCGGCCGGCGCGCGGCGGAGAGCTCCCGGGCGGGCGCCGAACGCGAGGCCCGGGAAGAGGCCCGCGGGGACACTCGAGGAAGGACGGCGACGGAGACCGCGTCCACCACGTCCGCGCCGCCGCCCGCCGCCGGTCCGTCCTTCGGCCGCGCCCTGCCCCTCGGCTTCGGCATGATCGAGAACCTGCCGAACTTCGTGCCGCTGCTGGCCCGGCTGCGTACCCGCCTCGCGGAGAGCGGGCAACAGGGCCTCGCGGACGACCTGCTGCCCCGGCAGCAGTTGGGCGACCGCAACGACAACGTGCAGCGGCTGCTGCGCGTCCTGGACCGCGACGGCAGCGCCGGTCTGCTCTCCGGCGCCATGGACGGCGGGGTCACCGTCGAGCTGTTCGACGGCCGCAGGACTCCCTACTGGGCGGTGTTCAAGGTCAACCGCCTGGGCGACGGCAGTCACGAGGGCGCGGCGGACGACGGCCGGGACCTGGAGTACATCACCGCGGCCGTCGCCCAGCAGGCCGCCTCCCACGACGAGGGCGTGTCGACCGGCGTGGAGGGGATCTTCGCCGGCTCCGGCAAACCGGACGGCGGCGCCGGGCAGCTGAAGAGCATGGGCGGTGCGGCGGGACTCGGTGTCGGCTCGGGCGGCGCACGGCGCTCCGGTACGGCGTCCCGCGGCCAGCTCGGCATGAAGACGGTCGCGGAGGCGAAGACGGCGAAGTCGTCGAAGATGCGGGTGCCGATCGAGGCGACCCTCGAACTGCACCGGGGCGACCGCCGGGTGGCGCTGGTCTCCCTGGGCCGCCAGGCGCTGACCCACCGAGTGCTGGAGAAGGACCTGGCCGCCCTCGGCCGGGTGACCGCGCCGGCCCCCCAGCCGGTGCCCCCCGCGCCCGGACCGCGCGGCGGCCGCCCGGCCGCGCTCGGCAGTTGGCGGTCGGGAGGCGCGCGGCTGCCGATGGAGGCGCAGGTCAACGGCTTCCAGGGCGCCCCGCAGATCCGGGAGCTGGTCGGCGCCGCGGTCCGGGAGGCCGGTGGCGGGGACCGCTTCCACAGCAAGGGCCAGGCTGCCGCCTACACCCTGAACGAGGCCGTCTCCACCGAGTCGCTGATCGCGGCGCTGCCGCTACTGACCTCCGCGGGTGCGGAGCTGCCGCCGGTGCACGCCACCGGTGCGGCCGGCCAGGACCTGCGGGCGTCCCTGCACGCGCGGTTGCGGGACGGCCGGGTGCTGGGTGTGGGCGACAAGATGACCTTCGAGACGGTGGGGCAGAGCCACCTGGACGCGCCCCGGCCCACCCAGACCGACGGCCTCAGCTCCGAGGACCACGGCCGCTCGGCCCGCGGACTGGCGGGCGCGGGACTGCTCAACGCCGACGAGTTCCGCCTCAACCAGCTGATGGCCAACGCCGGCGGCAGCGGCGGCGCGGCCGACGCGGCGGTGAACGCCTCGGGTTCGATGCCGCTGCACAAGCCCAAGGCCGCGTCGGTCCTGGTGCAGTTCACGCTGGACGTGCGGGTGGTGGCGACGGTGAGCAACCGGCTGCTCCCCGGCCGTACGAACACCGCCGTACGGGAGTTGACCCTGCCCCGGCCGGTGGTGGTCCGGATGCCGGAACCCGCGGTGCGGCGCATGCTCGCCGCCCAGCAGGACCGGCTGCAGGACCCGGACGACCACCTGGGGCTGCGGAAGACGGCCGCGCCCCCGCCCCCGGCCTGAGCACCGGCGATACGGGGGCCGCGCCGGTCCGTGGCCGCGGGCCGGTGGCGTCCGGGCGACGGCGGCGACACCTCGGCACGGCCCCGCCCGCCTCGCGGGGCGCTGAGGGGCGCGGTCCGCGGGGTCGGTCACCCCTCCACCCGAATCCCCAGCTGCGCCGCCAGCACCGGGGCGAGATCCAGCAGCTGGGACATGCTGATGACCGCCCCGGCCAGCCGCTCCACCCCTCGGCTGATCTCCAGGGACGCGGCGCCCCGCAGATCGACGTCCTTCATCGTCGTCCCCGTGAAGTCGGCCGCCTTCAGGGTGCAGTCGGTGAACTCCACCCGCTCCAGGACGGCGTCGCCGAAGTCCGGTTCCACCAGGACGCAGCCCTCGAAGACCACGTCCCTGAGCTTGGCCGTGCGCAGGTTGAGGTAGTCGATCTTGCCGCCGCGGATCACCACGCGCTCCAGGACGGAACCGTGCAGCTGGGTGCCGCCCAGCCGGGCGTCGACCACCTCGACATCGCGCAGGGTCGCGTCGGCGAGGTCGGTGCCGACGCCTCTCGGCGCGGTGAGGACCGTGTCCAGCAGGCGGGCGTGGCGCAGCCCCGTCTCGTCGAAGGCGCAGCCCGTCAGCGCGCAGTCCATGAACCGGGCGCCCGCGCCGTCCTGCCCGACGAAGTCCGCCTCGCCGAACGCCAGCCCGTCGTAGTCCCCGTCCGGCTCCAGCTCGCCGCCGGACCAGGGCTCCAGCTCGGGCAGCCGCACCTCCGGCCGCCGCGCGCCCTTCACCTTGCCGCCACCGGTCCCGCCGGTCCCAGTCCTCGCCATACCCCCATCTTGCAGCTCCCCACCGACAACGGGAGCGGCGGGAGATCGGCCGCCCCGGAATGTCAATCACCCGAGCGACGTTGCGACCGTGCATGAATCGCCTCATGCGAATTCTCCGGGGCCTCGGCGGCAAGGTGTGGGCGTACGTCCGCAGCGCTCCCGGCACGTACGTCTGGCTGGCGATCCTGTTCGTGACGACGGTCGCCCTGCACCACATGTCACCCGAGTTCGAGCAGCAGTTCCTGCGGCAGCGGTCCACCAACATCCGTGAGCTGTCCGACAACCCGGTGCGGGTGCTGGTCGCCAGCGCGATGTGGATCGGAGGCGGCCACTGGGTGCCGTACGCCTTCCTCTACACCGTCTTCCACGCACCCGCGGAACGCTGGCTGGGCACGGTCCGCTGGCTCGTGGTGTGCGTGGCCGCGCACGTGCTGGCCACCCTGATCAGCGAGGGTGCGCTGCTGAAGGGCATCCACGACGGCATCGTCCCGCACTCCGCGGTCAACACCCTGGACATCGGGGTGAGTTACGCGCTGGCCGGGGTGGTCGCGGTGCTCTCGTACCGCATCGCGACGCCCTGGCGGTACGCGTACGCCGCGGTCGTCGTGCTGGTCTACGGGCTGCCGCTGGCCGGGTCGCCGACCTTCACCGACCTCGGGCACTTCGTCGCCGCGCTGATCGGATTCGCCTGCTATCCGCTGGTCAGAGGCCGTGGAAAAGCATGGAATCCGAAGGAGACACTGGCCGCCCTCAAGGGTTAACGTCCGGCCATGAGCAGCTCGGCAAGCAGTGTCGTCAACGGCGGCATCTCCTTCTGGTACGCGCACGACGGCCTCCCGGCGGTACGGGAGCCGCTCGACGGGGACGCGTCGGCGGACGTGGTGATCGTGGGCGGTGGCTACACCGGCCTGTGGACCGCGTACTACCTGAAGAAGGCCGCCCCCTTCCTCCGCGTCACGGTCCTGGAGCAGAAGTTCTGCGGCTACGGCGCCTCCGGACGCAACGGCGGCTGGCTCTACAACGGCATCGCCGGCCGCGACCGGTACGCGGCGCTGCACGGCCACGAGGCCGCCGTACGGCTCCAGAAGGCCATGAACGAGACCGTCGACGAGGTCGTCGCGGTCGCCGCCGCCGAGGGCATCGACGCCGACCTGCACAAGGGCGGCGTGCTGGAGGTGGCCACCACCCCCGCCCAGCTGGCCCGGCTGCGGGCCTTCCACGAGCACGAACTGTCGTACGGCGAACAGGACCGCGAACTGTACGGCGCCCGGGAGACCAGGGAGCGGATCCGCGTCGCCGACGCGGTGGGCGGCACCTGGACCCCGCACGGCGCCCGGCTGCACCCCGTGAAGCTGGTGAAGGGGCTGGCGGCGGCCGTGGAGGCGCTCGGGGTGCGGATCCACGAGTCCACCCCGGTGACCGAGATCCGCCCGAAGCACGCCGTCACGCCCTACGGCACGGTCCGCGCCCCCTACGTCCTGCGCTGCACCGAGGGCTTCACCGCGAACCTCAGGGGCCAGAAGCGCACCTGGCTGCCGATGAACTCCTCGATGATCGCCACCGCGCCGCTGACCGACGAGCAGTGGGAGTCGGTGGGCTGGGCGGGCCGCGAGACCCTCGGCGACATGGCGCACGCCTACATGTACGCCCAGCGCACCGCCGACGGACGGATCGCGCTCGGCGGGCGCGGGGTGCCGTACCGCTTCGGCTCCCGCACGGACAACGACGGCCGGACGCAGCAGGCGACGGTCGAGGCCCTCCACGAGCTCCTGGTGCGGTTCTTCCCCTCCCTGGCGGGTGTCGCCGTCGAACACGCCTGGTCCGGGGTGCTCGGGGTGCCGCGCGACTGGTGCGCGACCGTCACCCTCGACCGCGCCACGGGGCTCGGCTGGGCGGGCGGCTACGTCGGCTCCGGCGTCGCCACCACCAACCTCGCCGGACGGACGCTGCGCGACCTCGTCCAGCTCGACTCCGGGCAGGCCGGCCGCACCGACCTGACCGAACTGCCGTGGGTGGACCACAAGGTCCGCAAGTGGGAGCCCGAACCCTTCCGCTGGCTCGGCGTCCAGGGCATGTACGCCACCTACCGCACCGCCGACCGGCGGGAACGCCGCCGGCCGAGCACCGACTCCTCCCGCCTGGCCCGGCTCGCGGACCGGGTGGCGGGACGGCACTGAGGTCACCCGCGGCTCGGACGCCCCTGGAAACCCGTTGAGGCTGTGTCGTTCCTGTGTGCGAACATCGGCCCATCATCCGTGTTCCAGGGGGGAATTGATGGCACTCACCGTGCCCGGCACCGGTTCCGCTACGGCGACCGGACCCGGGCGGCTCACCGCCGTGACGGTCCTGGTCGTCTCACTGCTCGCCTCACTGCTCACCCTCACCGGCGCCGGGACCGCCCGCGCCGACGACGACCCGGCGTGCGCACCGCTGCCCCTCGCGTCCTTCGGCGACCCCGGGGACGCGGAGGCCAAGGTGTCGGTGCCGGCGGACGGCAGCACCTGCTTCACCCTCACCGCCGAGGCGCCCGGCCTGCACCTGGTCTCCCTCGGCGCCGGCAGCAGTGACCTGTACCCACAGCTGTACACCGCCGACGGCACCCAACTCGACTGCTACGACACCGAGTACCGCGTCAAGGGCTGGTGCGACCTGCCCGCGGCCGGCGACTACACCCTCAAGGTCGTCAACACCGCCTGGGACCTCGCCGCCTCGACGCTCACCGTCGTCCCGCTCGGCTCGGCCACCCCGGGCTGCTTCGACCCGACCGGCACCGGCTGGGACCAGCCGCCCGCCACCCGCACCAGCGTCGGCCCGGCCGAGGTCGACTGCCAGCCCTTCACCGGGCGGCCCGGCGAGCGCATCGTCCTCACCGCCGCCACCTCGGTCTACGGCAGCACCACCGCGTGGCTCACCGACGCGACCGGCGCCCGCGTCTGCCCGCACTTCCCGGAGGACGGCGAGGACGGCTGCGTGCTGACCGGCAGCGGCCCCTACCGGGTGATCTCCCAGGTCACCTACTCGGAGAACGGCTTCCCGGCCGGGTACACGGTCGCCGCCCGCCGCCTGAACGACCCCCGGGGCTGCGCCACCGCCCCGGTCCGCCCCTACGGCGCCCTGGACCCGCAGGACCTCACCGTCGGCGGCTGCCACACCTTCACCACCGACAAGGCCGGCCTCTACACCGTCCACTACGTCGACGAGGACCGCGGCACCGGCCCGGTCCAGGTCTACGGCGCGGACGGCAGGAGCGTGTGCCGCTCCGGCACCGACCCGTGCCGGATACCCGCGGCCGGCACCTACACCGCGATCCCCGAGGGCCCCGCCCGCCAGGGCGTGATCGTCCTCGACCGCGCCTCCGACGCCGGGTGCGTGACCACCGGATACGGCCTGCACCAGGGTGAGCTGAGCACGCCCGGCCAGTACGACTGCCTGACCCTGCCCGCCCCGCGGAACGCCCGGATCGCCGCGCTCCGCCCGCTGGCCTCCGCCGGCGTCCACCCCGACGTGGAGGTCGTCGACGCCACCGGCACCGCCCAGTGCGACGCGCAGGCCCTCGGGGCCGGTGACTGCGCGCTCACCGGCACCGCGCCCTACCGCCTGCTGCTGCACAGCAGGTACCAGGCCGAGGGCGCGACCGGCCCCTACAGCGTCGCCCTGCACCGCACCGACGTCCCCGAGGGCTGCCCGGTGCTGCCCGCCGGCAGCTTCGCGGCCGACGGCGCGAAGGCCACGTTCGCCACCGGTGACGGCGACTTCTCGCAGTGCCTGAGCATCCCGGCGGACGCCCACACCGGCGCCGAGCTGCTCCAGCTGGCCACGCCCGGGGACGTACCCGCGATGTTCTCGGTGCTGGACGCCACCGGCAAGAAGGTCTGCGAGCGCTACGCCTCCACCGACGGCTGGAGCGTCTGCCCGCTCACCCCGGGCCAGGCACACACCGTCCTGGTCACCGGCCAGGACAAGGCGGCCACGTACACGCTGAGCCGCCGGGACGTCACCGCCTCCGCGACCTCGGCGGGCTGCGCGAGGACCACGGCGGCCAAGGTCGGCGGCCCCTCCGTGACACGCGGATACGGCGCCGCCGGCACCGTCGACTGCGTCCAGGTCACCACCCCCGCCGCCACCGACGTCGTCCACCTCAACGTGCGGGACGCGCTCGGCACGGCGAACATCGCGGTGTTCGGCGGCGACGGAAAGAGCGAGTGCTCCTTCCGCAACAGCGCCTGCGCGGTCACCGGGTCCACCACCCACCAGGTCCTGGTGCAGACCCCGGCCACGCTGCGGGCCGCGCCCCAGTACCACCTGGACGCCCTGCGTATCGCGACCGCCGACGGCCCCGCGCCCGAGTGCACCAGGGTCCCGTCGGTGTCGTACGGGTACGGCCCGGTCACCGGCACCCTCGACGAGGCGCACAGCGCCGTCTGCGCGGTCCTGCCGACCGCCGGTCTCGACCGCTTCTCCGCCGACATCAAGGACACCGCGGGCGCGGCCGACACGGCCGTACCGGCGCTGTACAACCCGGCGTCCTGGCGCAACGGCTGCGTCCACTACATCGGTTCGGACGGCGACGGCTACGACTGCGCCGCGCTCGGCTCGTCCCCGGCGGCCACCCCGACCGTGTTCCTGCTCGGCCTGCCCGAGACCGCGTCCAGCACCTCCTACAGCGCTCGGCTGGCCTGCTCCTCCGTCATCTGCGGCACCGACAAGGTGAGCGTCACGGGGGTCAGCCCGGCCACCGGGGTGAGCGGCACGAAGGTGAAGGTCACGGTCACCGGCACCGCGCTCGGCCCGAACACGCAGGTACGGCTGAGCCTCTCCGGCCGGACGATCTCCGCGAAGGCCGACTCGGTCGCCGCCGACAACCGTTCGGTGACGGCCACCCTGGACCTGACCGGCGCGGCCGTCGGCGACTGGACCGTCAGCGTGCTGTCGTTCTGCTGCGAGTACCAGAGCGGCGGCTTCACGGTGACCCAGCCCCGGCTGACCGGCACGGCCGCCCCGAAGATCACCGGCACGGCCAAGGTCGGCGCCAAGGTCACGGCGGCCACCGGCAGTTGGTCGGCGGCCCCGACCTCCTACACGTACCAGTGGAAGGCCGACGGCAAGGCGGTCTCCGGGGCCACCGCCGCGTCGTACACCGTCCCGGCGTCCCTGCTCGGCAAGAAGCTCACCGTGACCGTGACGGCCGTGAGGAGCGGCTGGCTGAGCGGCTCCGCGACCTCGGCCGCGGTGACGATCGCGAAGGGCGACGCGCCGAAGGCGACCAAGGCCCCGACGGTCACCGGCACGGCGAAGACCGGGAAGAAACTGACGGCGGCACACGGCACCTGGAGCCCGGCCGCCACCTCGTACGCGTACCAGTGGTACGCGAACGGCAAGGCGATCAGCGGGGCCACCAGCTCCACGCTGACCCTGAAGGCGGCCCAGAAGGGCAGGAAGATCACCGTGCGGGTCACGGCCCACCGCACGGGCCACAGCGACGGCACGGCGACCAGCAAGGCGACGAAGACCGTCACCGGCTGACCCCGCCCCGACAGCCGACGGCCCCCGCGATCCGTGATCGCGGGGGCCGTCGGCGTCTGCCGGAAAGAGCCCCCTGTCGGATTCGAACCGACGACCTTCGCTTTACAAGAGCGGCGCTCTGACCAGCTGAGCTAAGGAGGCACGCGCACGTCCCGACGGGTGCGCCAGTGCAGTGTACCCACGACCTGGTCGGTGCCCGTCGAAAATTTCCGCGAAGTTCACAGGGCTCCAGGTACTGACATACGGGGTGAACGCCGGGTACCGTCCTGAGCCAGTTCACTCACGTGGACTACACCACCACCTTCCTACAACGGATCGTCCGGCACGTTCCTGCCGGTAGAAGGGGGCCTCTGAGCCATGGCCACTGTCACGTTCGACAAGGCGACCCGGATCTACCCGGGTTCCACCAAGCCCGCCGTCGACGGCCTCGACATCGCGATCGAGGACGGCGAATTCCTCGTCCTGGTCGGCCCGTCGGGCTGCGGCAAGTCCACCTCGCTCCGGATGCTCGCGGGGCTCGAGGACGTCAACGGCGGTGCCATCCGCATCGGCGACCGCGACGTCACGCACCTGCCGCCCAAGGACCGGGACATCGCCATGGTGTTCCAGAACTACGCCCTGTACCCGCACATGACCGTCGCCGACAACATGGGCTTCGCGCTCAAGATCGCCGGCGTCAACAAGGCGGAGATCCGGCAGAAGGTCGAGGAGGCCGCGAAGATCCTCGACCTCACCGAGTACCTGGACCGCAAGCCCAAGGCCCTCTCCGGCGGTCAGCGCCAGCGTGTCGCGATGGGCCGCGCCATCGTGCGTGAGCCGCAGGTCTTCCTCATGGACGAGCCGCTGTCCAACCTGGACGCCAAGCTCCGTGTCTCCACGCGTACGCAGATCGCGTCGCTGCAGCGCCGCCTCGGCATCACCACCGTCTACGTCACCCACGACCAGGTCGAGGCCATGACGATGGGCGACCGGGTCGCCGTGCTCAAGGACGGTCTGCTCCAGCAGGTCGACTCACCGCGCAACATGTACGACCGCCCGGCCAACCTCTTCGTCGCCGGCTTCATCGGCTCCCCCGCCATGAACCTGGTCGAGGTCCCGATCACCGACGGCGGCGTGAAGTTCGGCAACAGCGTCGTCCCGGTCAACCGCGAGGCGATCCAGGCCGCCGCCGACAAGGGCGACCGCACCGTGACCGTCGGTGTCCGTCCCGAGCACTTCGACATCGTCGAGCACAACGGCGAGGCCGCGGCATCCCTGTCCAAGGACTCCGAGGACGCCCCGGCCGGCCTCGCGGTCTCCGTGAACGTCGTCGAGGAGCTCGGCGCCGACGGCTACGTCTACGGCAGCGCCAAGGTCGGCGACGACCTCAAGGACCTGGTCGTCCGCGTCAGCGGCCGCGCGGTCCCGGAGAAGGGCGCCACGCTGCACGTCGTGCCGCGGCCGGGCGAGACCCACGTGTTCTCGACGTCCACCGGCGAGCGTCTCTCCGACTGAGTGCGCGTCACGGTGACAAACCTCTGACCAGGGTGAATCCACCCAGGTTGACGTCAAAGGCCCCGCAGCCTGCTGCGGGGCCTTTGACGTTGCCCCGAATTACCCCGGCAAGCGGGTGGTTTTCGAGCAGCGTGCGTCAACCCCGTACCCGAAACCCGGCCCTTCTCCATCCCCCGAACCGGTGACTAAATGTCGCCAAATCATTACCGCACGCTACCCTCACACGCGTGAAGCACTCCACCACCCCTCAGACGCGACGCGGCCACCGGGGCGGCCCTGCCCGCCGTATCGGCCGCACGCTCGCCCTCGTCCTGCCCGTCGTCCTGGTGCTCTCCGGGACCCTCGCCGTCACCCGCGTCAACTGGACGGGAAGCCCGCGGAACTCGGTGCTCACCGCGACCGACGTGACCGACGCCGACGTCTCCGCCAAGACCGCCTCCGCCAAGACCGCCTCCGCCAAGGCCGTCTCCTCGCGGGCCGTCCCGCGAGCCGCCCAGGACGTCCTGCGCGACCGGCTGATGACCGAGCTCCAGGACAAGAACCCGGGCCAGGTCCTCACCCACCTCCAGCAGGCGGTCAACGGCCACCCGTCGCTGGCCGAGCACTGCTCGTCCATCGCGCGGGCGCTGGGCCGGGCCGCGGTGCGCATCTACGGGGCCTCGCGCGCCCAGTCGTACGCCCGCCCGGTCTGCGACACGTCCTTCGCGTCCGGCGTGCTGGCGGCGCACAGCTGAACGGCGGCGGGTGCCCGGGTAACGGATCGCCCAGCACCGCCGTACGGCGGGAAGCCGGTCCGGGGGCGCGCCGTACAGTTCGGGTCATGACCCATCCGAACGTCGCGCTGCGCCCCACTCAAGCCGTGGTCCTGGCCGGTGGCCAGGGCTCACGGCTTCGTCCGTACACCGACGACCGGCCCAAGCCGATGGTCGAGATCCCCGGTACGGGCACACCCATCATCGGCCACCAGCTGACCTGGCTCGCCGAGGAGGGCGTCACGGACGTGGTGGTCTCCTGCGGCCATCTCGCGGACGTCCTGCAGAAGTGGCTGGACTCCGCCGACCTGCCGCTCTCCGTCACCACCGTGGTGGAGAGCGAGCCACTGGGCCGGGGTGGCGGCCTCAGGTACGCGGCCGCGCACCTCCCGCACACCGACCGGCCCTGGTACGCCACGAACGGCGACATCTGGACGCGGTTCTCGCTGCGCGACATGGCCGACTTCCACACCGAGCGGGACGCGGTGGCGACGCTCGCGCTCGCCCGGCCGCGGATCCCCTGGGGCGCGGTGCAGACGGACGGCTTCGGGCACATCACCGACTTCATCGAGGCGCCGCCGTCGACGTTCGAGATCAACGCGGGCGTGTACGTCTTCTCGCCCGAGTTCGCCGCGATGCTTCCCGAGCGGGGGGACCACGAGCGGACGACGTTCCCGCATCTCGCCCGGAGCCGGCAGCTGGCCGGGTTCCCGATCCCGCAGGGGGCCTACTGGCGGGCGATCGACACGGCCAAGGACCTGACGGAGGCGGCGAAGGAGCTGGCCGCGCTGGGACGGTAGGCCGCGTGGGGCCGGCATCGGGTCCGCCGGCCCCGGGACCCGTTCGGGCCTGTCGCACGGTCCCCCGCGGACCCCGTTCGGGCCTGTCGCACGGTCCCCCGCGCCCCCCGAGGACGCCTGAAGGGCCCCGCACCCTTGCCGGTGCGGGGCCCTTCCTCGTTCGCTCGCCGTACTAGCCCAGCAGGCCGCCCACCAGGCCGGGCTGGCCCGAGGAGGACGAGCCGCCGCCGGTGCTGCCCGTACCGCTGCCCGTGCCGCCGGTGGCGGAGGTCCCGCCGGCGGTGCTTCCGCCCGAGCTCGGGCCGGCGGTGGTCGGGGCCGGAACCGTGTGCCGGGGCGGGACCTGGCCCGTCGTGCCCTGGGTCTGGCTGGGGGTCGTGGTGGTGGCGCCCGTGCTGCGGGTCGCGCCCGGGCTGGTCGCCGCCTGTGACGGGCTGGCGGAGGCACCACCGGAGGGCGCCTTCGACGCCGACGGGCTGGCCTGCCTGCCCTTGGCCGACTCGCCCGGCAGCGGGGAGCCGGGAAGGTTGTTGCGGGGGGCCTCGCCGGGGCCGGGGACGACCACGCGGCTGGAGTCACGGACCGCGCCGCCCAGCAGCGAGCCGACGAGCAGGGTGACGCCGATGGTGATGGCCGTGATCAGGGCACCCCGGCGGAGCACGTAGGCGCGCAGGTCCCAGATGTCGGAGTGCGGGCCCAGGCGTCGCCAGGCGCTGCCCGCGAGCCGGCCGTCGACGGAGTAGACGGGGGCGCCGGCGATGATCAGCGGGGACCATGCGGCGAGGTAGATGATGTCGGGAGCGTCGTAGGCCGGGACGGTCTTCCAGCTGACGGTGACGATGAGCGCGGCGGAGAGCAGCGCGCCGACGACCGCGGCCACCCGCTGCCAGCAGCCGAGGACGGTCAGGACCCCGACGATCACCTGGAAGAAGGCGATGACCAGGCCGGAGCCGACCGGGTGCTGCAGGGCGAACTGGCGCAGCGGCTCGGCCACGTCCCAGGGATGCAGCGTGTTGAGCCAGGTGACCATGGAGCCGCGCTTGCCGCCGTCGAAGTAGACGGGGTCGCACAGCTTGCCCATGCCGGCGTAGATGGAGATGAAGCCTAGGAAGATCCGCAGCGGGAGCAGGACCACGCCCAGGTTCATCCGGCGGCCGGGGTAGTAGGCGTGCCGGGCCGGGTCGTCGCTGTGCCGCCTGGCCGAGCGCGACTCCTCGAAGTCCTCGAACTCGTCGTCGCCGTAGGCCTGCTCGCCGTGGCCCTGCCCGTCGTAGCCCTGGTCGCCGTAGCCCTGGTCGCCGTAGCCCCGGTCGCCGTACGACGGTCCGCCGTAGGCCGGTTCGTCGTAGGTGCTGCCCGCGGCCCGCATCGGCGGCAGCAGCCGGCTCTCCCCGGAGGCCGGGGAGCGCGGATGGCCGACCACCGGGGTCTCGACGGTCTGGTCCAGGTCGCGGTAGCCGTCGTCGACGCGCGGGATGACCTGGGTCGCGCCCGCCGGTTCGACGGGCTCCTCGACGTGGCGGACGCTGCCGCCGCGGACGGCCTGGAGTAGCCGGTGGGCGCCGGTGTCGTCGGGCGCGGACCTGCCGCTCCACACGACCGGGCGGCGACGGCCGGGCGCCGCCCCCGCTCTGCCCGCCGTGCCGGCGACCGGGATGCGCGCGGTGTCATCGGTGGCGCTCTGGTGCCGTGCGACCAGGGGAGATGGGGTACGCCGCTTCGATACGCCCAACTGCACGCGGAAACTCGCGTGGTTGACGATGACCTGCGCCGGATCGCTCGGCACCTTCACCATGCTCAGCGCGGGAGCGTCGTCGGGCCCGGAAGCGAATCCGGAACGGAATCCCGGCGTGCGGCCCCCCGTGGGTGTGCGGGGTGTTCTGGTGTCCACACTCATCTAACCGAGTGACGTGGAGTTAGGACACTGCTTTGACCGCCCCGAAGTGTCCGGACCCCGTCAAGGATGCGAAGGACGTCGGAATCACCCCGCGCGGGTGAGGTTGCGGACGTATGTCCAACCCCACCCGCGCACCGGCGTGTGCCGCCGTCAGCTCCGTCGCCGCGACGCCTCGTACAGGACGACCCCCGCCGCCACGCCGGCGTTCAGCGACTCCGCGCCGCCCGGCATCGGGATGCGGACCCGGAAGTCGCAGGTCTCGCCGACCAGGCGGGACAGGCCCTTGCCCTCGCTGCCCACGACGATGACGACCGGGCCGGAGAGCGCCTCCAGGTCGCCGACCGCGTGCTCGCCGTCGGCGGCCAGACCGACGACCACGATGCCGGCCTTCTTGTAGGCCTCCAGCGCGCGGGTGAGGTTGGTGGCGCGGGCCACCGGCGTACGGGCGGCCGTACCGGCCGACGTCTTCCACGCGCCCGCGGTCATACCGGCCGCGCGCCGTTCGGGCACGACCACCCCGTGGCCGCCGAAGGCGGAGACGGAGCGAACCACCGCGCCGAGGTTGCGCGGGTCGGTGACCCCGTCGAGGGCGACGATCAGCGGGTCCTCGCCGTCGTCGTACGCGGCCGCCGCCAGGTCCTCGGGGTGCGCGTACTCGTACGGCGGGACCTGGAGGACCAGACCCTGGTGGTTCAGGCCGTTCGTCATCCGGTCCAGCTCGGGGCGGGGCGCCTCCATGAGGTTGATGCCGCCGCGCTCGGCGGCGAGCTGGAGGGCCTCGCGGACGCGCTCGTCGTTGTCGATGAACTGCTGGACGTAGAGGGTCGACGCGGGCACGCCCTCGCGCAGCGCCTCGACGACCGGGTTACGGCCGACGACCAGCTCGGAGCTGCCCTTTCCGCCCCGGCCGCGCGGCACCGGACGGCGCTGGGCCTGCTTGGTCTTGGCGGTGGCGATGCGGTTCTTCTTGTGGCCCTTGCGCATCTCGGCGGGCGGGGTCGGACCCTTGCCCTCCAGGCCCCGGCGCCGCTGGCCGCCACTGCCGATCTGCGCGCCCTTCTTGCCGGACATGCGGCGGTTGTTGGCTGCCATGGGTTACCCGTCTCCGTAAGCTTCGTCGTACATACGTCTTATGCAGTGTGCCGCCCGGGGGGCCGGGCGGCACAGTCGATCTTGATTGACCGGTGGTCCGACGGACCGGTGGTCACGACTTGTCAGGACTTGAGGGTCCAGCGGGGACCCTGCGCGCCGTCCTCGATCGCGAGGCCGGACTGGTTCAGCCGGTCGCGGATGGCGTCGGCGGTCGCCCAGTCCTTGCGGCTCCGGGCCGACTCGCGCTGGTCGAGCACGAGCCGTACGAGGGTGTCGACCACGCCGTGCAGGTCCTCGCCCTTCTCCGCCCCGCCCGACCAGTGCGGCGCGAGCGGGTCGAGGCCGAGGACGCCGAGCATGGCGCGGACCTCGGCGAGACGGGCCACCGCGGCTTCCTTGTCGTCGGCCGCCAGCGCGCTGTTGCCCTGCCGGACGGTGGTGTGCACGACGGCCAGCGCCTGCGGGACGCCCAGGTCGTCGTCCATCGCCTCGGCGAAGGCCGGCGGCACCTCGGCCGAGGGCTCGACCGCTCCCCCGGCCAGCTCCACCACGCGCTGCGCGAAGCCCTCGATCCGCGCGAACGCCTGGTCGGCCTCGCGCAGCGCCTCCTCGCTGTACTCGATCATCGAGCGGTAGTGCGGGGTGCCGAGGTAGTAGCGCAGCACGATCGGACGCCAGTGCCTGACCATCTCCGAGACGAGGACCGAGTTCCCGAGGGACTTCGACATCTTCTCGCCGCTCAGGGTGACCCAGGCGTTGTGCACCCAGTACTGGGCGAAGTCGTCGCCGTAGGCCTTGGCCTGGGCGATCTCGTTCTCGTGGTGCGGGAAGATCAGGTCGAGACCGCCGCCGTGGATGTCGAAGGACTCGCCGAGGTACTTGTGCGCCATCGCCGAGCACTCCAGGTGCCAGCCGGGGCGGCCGCGGCCCCACGGCGTCTCCCAGCTGGGCTCGCCCGGCTTCACGGACTTCCACAGCGCGAAGTCGCGCTGGTCCCGCTTGCCGGTCTCGCCCTCGCCCGCCGGCTGGCGGAGGTTGTCCAGCTCCTGGTTGGAGAGCTCCAGGTAGTCCGGGTAGGAGCGGACGTCGAAGTAGACGTTGCCGTCGGCCTCGTAGGCGTGTCCGCGCTCGATCAGCCCGCGCATCATCTCGATCATCTCCGGCACGTGCCCGGTCGCGCGGGGCTCGTACGTCGGCGGGAGGCAGCCGAGCGCGGTGTAGCCATCGTCGAACGCGCGCTCGTTCTCGTAGCCGATCGCCCACCAGGGACGGCCCTGGTCGGCGGACTTGGCGATGATCTTGTCGTCGATGTCCGTGACGTTCCGGATGAACGTCACGTCATAGCCGCGGTATTCGAACCAGCGGCGCATGATGTCGAAGTTCAGGCCGGAGCGGATGTGGCCGATGTGGGGCGCCGCCTGCACGGTGGCACCACAGAGGTAGATCGAGACGCAACCCGGCACGAGCGGGGTGAAGTCACGGATCTGCCGGGCGTTGGTGTCGTACAGGCGAATAGTCACGGCACCTAGGGTAGTGGGCCGGGGGGAGTGGATGGCACCGGTATGTGAGGCGCCGCGGCGGGGCGCGGGTGCGTGCCGGCCGGCCACGCGATCCCCCACGCCCCCGGAGTGAGACCGGTCAGCCCTGTCGGACGACCAGCGCCGTGGCCACCGCCATCAGGCCCTCGCCCCGGCCGGGGAATCCGAGGCCGTCGGTGGTGGCCCCGGAGACGGAGACCGGCGCGCCGGCCGCCTCCGAAAGGATCTTCTCGGCCTCGTCCCTGCGCCTGCCGATCTTCGGACGCGGTCCCACGACCTGTACGGCGACGTTCCCGATCAGGAATCCGGCGTCGCGCACGATCCGGGCCGCCTCCGTCAGGAGGGTCACGCCGGACGCGCCCGACCACTGCGGCCGCCCGGTGCCGAAGTGCCGGCCGAGGTCGCCCAGACCGGCGGCGGAGAACAGCGCGTTGCAGGCGGCGTGCGCGACGACGTCCGCGTCGGAGTGACCGGCCAGCCCCGGTCCCTCGCCCTCCCACTTCAGGCCGGCGCACCACAGCTCGCGGCCCTCTTCGAAGGCGTGGATGTCGGTGCCGATGCCGACACGCGGCAGGACCACGGCGGGAGCACCGGGAGCCCCGGGAGTCTCAGAAGCCATCGTTCAGCCTCCTGCGGGCCAGGACCGCCTCCGCGAGGACCAGGTCGAGGGGGCGGGTGACCTTGAAGGCCTCCTCGTGGCCGGGGACGACCACGACCCGTTCGCCGAGCTGCTCGACCATGCTGGCGTCGTCGGTGACGTTGTCGGTGACCGTCTCGTGGGCGCGGACCAGCGTCGCGCGGTCGAAGCCCTGGGGGGTCTGGACGGCTCGCAGGCGGGCGCGCTCGGGGGTGGCGAGCACGGGCTCGGGCTCGCCGGGGGCGGCGGCCGGCTCGACCTCCTTGACCGTGTCGGCCAGCGGGAGCGCGGGGACGACCGCGGGCGCGCCGTCCCGGACCGCCTGGATCACCGCGTCGACCGTGTCGACGGGGACCAGCGGGCGGGCCGCGTCGTGCACCAGGACGATGTCGTAGTCGGGGGGCAGCGCGTCCAGGCCGAGCCTGACCGACTCCTGGCGGGACTCGCCGCCCGGCACGACGAGGAAATCGGTGCGGTCGGGCAGCGCGTGCGCGTCGAGGAGGGACTTGACCTCGGGCGCGCCGTCGGACGGGGCCACCACGACGACCAGCGAGACCGCGCGCGAGGCGGCCAGCGCGCGGATCGCGTGGACGAGCATGGGCGTGCCGTTCAGCGCGCGGAGGGCCTTGGGGGCGCCCGGACCGAGCCGTACGCCCCGGCCGGCGGCGGGAATCACGGCGGCGGTACGCAGTTCCGTACGCCGTTCCGTACGCGAAGGACGCGAATCGTCAGACATCGGTTCCTGTCAGGTTTGTGTGCGGGCCTGGCGTGGGTATGGCCTGGGAAGTGCCGGGCGCGACGCCTTGACCGGACCCTTCCGTGACACTGGTCGAGCCAGCAGCCCGGGCCCGGCACGCCTAGTATCGGGGTTTCCGCCGGTGGTACCGGCGGTTTCCGCCGAGGCGGGTTCCGAGAGCACCGGCTTTCCGGACACGGACATGCCGCAGCGCCCGGCGACAGGTGTGTCATCGGGCACCGCGGCATTATCAGTGTGCGGAGTCTCGGTGTGCCGAGCTGGATCGCGTCAGGACGCGAGGACCTCGTCGAGCAGGGCCTCGGCCTTGTCCTCGTTCGTGTTCTCCGCGAGCGCGAGCTCGCTCACCAGGATCTGGCGGGCCTTGGCGAGCATGCGCTTCTCACCGGCGGAGAGTCCGCGCTCGCGCTCACGACGCCACAGGTCACGCACGACTTCCGCGACCTTGATGACGTCGCCGGAGGCGAGCTTCTCCAGGTTTGCCTTGTAACGACGGGACCAGTTCGTGGGCTCCTCGGCGTACGGCGCGCGCAGCACCTCGAAGACCCGGTCCAGCCCGTCCTGACCGACCACATCACGCACGCCGACGAACTCCGCATTGTCCGCTGGCACACGTACCGTCAGGTCACCCTGGGCGACCTTCAGCACCAAGTAGGTCTTGTCCACGCCTTTGATCTGGCGAGTTTCGATAGCCTCGATCAGCGCGGCCCCGTGATGGGGATAGACCACGGTGTCGCCAACCTTGAACGTCATGTGACAGGTACCCCTTCCGTGGCTATCCAGGGTAACACGGAAACCGGCGGTTCTGAATGGCGTTTTCGCAGGTCAGGGCATATCTCGGGGCTTGACAACAGCGACAGGGACGTGCTGCGCAGGCCGTCCGGAACCAGGTATTCGCAGGTCGGAGCGGCTCTTCGGGCAAGGAGAAACGCGCACGTTACACGCCTCCGGACCGCCGTCCAAGTGGCTGAACGTCCCCAAATGTCCGCTTCCAGGCGTGCGACTTCCGCTACTCCGTTCGGATGCCCGATGCCGGATCGGAGACGTTTCCGGAATTGATCACGGCGCCCGGCCGAACGGCACGTGATCAATTTTCCCGGCCGTCGCGCATTCCTTCACGGAAATTTTGCGCGCGGTGTCGCGAACGAGTTATGTGAATGCCCGACGAGCGCCCCCGTAAGTGACCCAGGAGTCACTTGTGACGCTCTGGGGGTGCAGTCACTGAAGTGAAGCGAGGGCTTGGGGAGGGTCGGGTGCGGCCACGCGGGAACGGCTCGGTAACCTAAGGCCGCTGACAGACACTTAGGGCGGCTTTATTAGGGGGCCGCCCGTTGCGTTCAAGGAGTTGCCGCCGCCGTGAGCAGCAGCCTTCGACGCGGCGCCCTCGCCGCCTCCGCCATCGCCGTCTCCATCGCCGCGCTCTCCGCGTGCGGTGCCGGCAACGACTCCCAGACGCTGGAGATCAAGCCGGACAACGCCGCGACGAGCGTCGGTGACATCAAGATCCAGAACGCCACCGTGATCACCCAGCCCGACCTCACGTCGACGGGGCCGGCCGTGGTCTCCGCGGCCATCTTCAACACCGGCAGCGAGCCCGAGACGCTCCAGTCGATCGTCGTCGCCGGCACCAACAAGACCGCCGAGCTGCACGCCACCAAAACCCAGCCGCTGACCATCGAGCCCGGCGGCCGGCTGATCCTGGGCGGCAAGAACAACGCCTCCGCGGTGCTGGGCAGCAGCCGTGAGGCGGTCAAGGACGGCAACGCGCAGAAGGTCACGTTCACCTTCAGCAGGACCGGCGACGTGAGCCTGCGCGCGTTCGTCGTGCCGGCCGAGAGCTTCTTCACCGGCTGGGGCCCGAGCGCGGTCCCGTCGGCCACGTCCTCCGCGTCCTCGTCGGCCTCCGCCTCGTCCTCCGGTTCCCCGCAGGCGGGGTCCACGGCGAGCGAGAGTGCCAAGGGCAAGAACAAGGCGTCCGAGAGCGCCACCCCGAGCGACTCGGCGTCGGAGTCGACGAACGCGGGCTGAGCGGCCGTACGACCGACGCGGGAAGGGCGGCCCCTGGAGGGGCCGCCCTTCCCGCGTCGGTCCTGGGACCGGCCTTCGGTTTACGGCTCGAACTTGTAGCCGAGACCACGCACCGTCACCAGGTAGCGCGGGGCACCCGGGTCCGGCTCGATCTTGGCGCGCAGGCGCTTGACGTGGACGTCGAGGGTCTTGGTGTCACCGACGTAGTCGGCACCCCAGACCCGGTCGATGAGCTGCATGCGGGTCAGGACTCGGCCCGCGTTGCGCAGCAGCATCTCCAGCAGGTCGAACTCCTTGAGGGGCAGGTCGACCTTGGAGCCGGAGACCGTCACCACGTGGCGGTCGACGTCCATGCGGACCGGACCGGCCTCCAGGGCGGCCGGGGTGACCTCCTCCGGCTCGCCGCGACGGCGCAGGACGGCCCGGATACGGGCGACCAGCTCGCGGGAGGAGAAGGGCTTGGTGACGTAGTCGTCGGCTCCTATTTCGAGCCCGACGACCTTGTCGATCTCACTGTCCTTGGCCGTCACCATGATGACGGGGACGTTGGACCGGCCGCGCAGCTGGCGGCAGACCTCGGTGCCCGGCAGGCCGGGCAGCATCAGGTCGAGCAGGACGAGGTCGGCGCCGTTGCGCTCGAACTCGTCGAGGCCGTCAGGGCCCGTGGCCGCCACTGCGACCTCGAAGCCCTCCTTGCGGAGCATGTACGACAGGGCGTCGGAGAAGGACTCCTCGTCCTCGACGACGAGCACTCGGGTCACGGAAGGACCTCCGGGGCGGGAAGCGGTTCAAACGGGGACGACTCGGTGGTACCGGCCTCGTCATCGAGGTCGGGATCGGGGTGCTGCGAGGCGCGGTCGCGAGCCGCGCCCGCCTCCGGCAACCTGACGGTGAACGTGGAGCCCTGACCTTCGGCGCTCCACACCGTGACCTCCCCGCCGTGCGAGGCGACCACGTGCTTGACGATGGCGAGACCGAGACCGGTACCGCCGGTGGCCCGTGACCGGGCCGGGTCGACGCGGTAGAAGCGCTCGAAGATGCGCTCCTTGTCCTTGTCGGTGATGCCGATGCCCTGGTCGGTCACGGCAAGCTCGATCATGTCGCCGCCGGGTGCGTTGAGGCGCCTGGCGGCTATCCCGACCCGGGTGCGGGCCGGGGAGTAGTTCACGGCGTTCTCGACCAGGTTGCCGAGGGCCGCGGCCAGCTGGCCGCGGTTGCCCCAGACGTGCAGGTCGGCGGTGCCGCCGGCGGCCATGGTGATCTGCTTGGTGCCGGCCTGGTGGCGGCACCGGTCGATCGCCTCGGCGACGAGTTCGTCCACCCGGACGGGCTCGGCGTCCTCCAGCGGATCGTCGTTCTGCACCCTCGACAGGTCGATGAGCTCCTGGACCAGGTTGGTCAGGCGCGTGGCCTCGATCTGCATGCGACCGGCGAAGCGCTGCACGGCCTCCGGATCGTCCGAGGCGTCCATGACGGCCTCGGAGAGCAGGGAGAGCGCGCCGACCGGGGTCTTCAGCTCGTGGCTGACATTCGCCACGAAATCGCGTCGTACCGCCTCGATCCTACGGGCCTCGGTGAGGTCCTCGACGAGGAGCAGTACCAGCCGGGAGCCGAGGGGCGCCACCCGGGCGGAGACGGCGAGGGCCTCCCCGCGTCCGGTGCCGCGCCGGGGCAGGTCCAGTTCGACCTGACGTATCTCGCCGTCGCGCCGGGTGTCCCGGGCCATCTGGAGCATGGGCTCGACGGCGAGTTTGCCGCCGCGCACCAGTCCGAGGGCATATGCCGCCGAGCTCGCCTTGACCACGATGTCGCCCTCGTCGAGGACCACCGCGGAGGAGCGCAGCACGCTCAGTACGGTGTCCACGCCCGGGGGCAGTACCGGGTCGGTGTGCAGAGAAGTCCTGGTCGGTCGCTTCTGGTCGCGTTCGCTCCAGCGGAACGCCAGCATGGCGATGACACCGGTAAGTACACCGGCGATCGCTGCCGCTGCGGCGACCGCCGCGTTCACGTCCATGCAAACAGGTTAAGCAGGGGGTACGACATCCCCACAGTCCGCGAGGTGTCAGCTCGAACACTCGTCGCCCAGAGTTCACCTTGGAGCCAGTATTGGTTCATTTGCGATGGCAGAAACGGACGCGCGGGGACCAGAACATGGGAGCGTGGGGTTCGCAGCTGGTTTCGGCCACGGGCCCCGGCCCCCGGAGCCCCAGAACACACACGTACGAGAGGGAACCCTGATGCGGGACGCGTACCACGAGGAACTCGACTCGATCGGCGACAGCCTGGTCGACATGGCCCGTCTGGTCGGATCGGCGATCGGGCGCGCCACGACGGCGATCCTCGACGGCGACCTGAAGCTGGCCGAAAGCGTCATCGAGGCCGACCAGAAGGTGGACGAGCTCCACCACGACCTGGAGGCCCGGGCGATAGCCCTGCTGGCCCGCCAGCAGCCGGTGGCGACCGATCTGCGGATCGTCGTCACCTCGCTGCGGATGTCCGCCGACCTGGAGCGCTCCGGCGACCTCGCCCAGCACGTGGCGAAGCTCGCCCGGCTGCGCTACCCCGGCAACGCCATCCCGCACGACCTGCACGCCACCATCCTGGAGATGGGGCAGCTCGCGCAGCGTCTGATGGCCAAGGCCGCCGAGGTCATCATCACCAAGGACGTCGACCTGGCCCTCCAGCTGGAGCAGGACGACGACGAGATGGACCTGCTGCACCGCACGATCTTCCAGCACCTGCTGGACGACCGCTGGAAGCACGGCATCGAGACCGCGGTCGACGTGACGCTGCTCGGCCGCTACTACGAGCGCTACGCCGACCACGCGGTCGCCGTCGCAAAGCGCGTCGTCTTCCTGGTCACGGGTGAGCACGCGGACGAGCTCCAGCCCGACATCCAGCCGGTGACGGGCCTCGAGGGCGCGTAACCCCCCGGGGTGCCCGTGGGGGTGCCCCGGCCGGCCGGGGGCTCGCGAGGTGCGGGGCGGGCGTACGGGCGCCACCGTGCGCCGTTGATGCGCCCAGTGAAACGGGCATGAAATGGGCAGGGCACCACGCCCTGCCTCTAGGGACCTCTAGGAGGGATCCATGGCCGAATCCCCCAGCACCACGCCCGACCCCACCCAGCAGCGCGAGACCGAGCAGCCCGTCGAGATCAAGAACCTCCTCGTCATCGGCGCGTGCGGGTGCGGCTCGGGCTGCGGCTGCGGCTGCCAGTCGGGCAGCCCCTGCCAGTGCGGCTGATCGCACACCCGACGTACGGCCAAGGGCCCCCGACTCCGGTCGGGGGCCCTTGGCGCGTGTTCGGGGCCCATCGCACGGATTCGAGGGCCCTTCACGCGTGATCGGGGTCGCGTGTTCAGGGTCCCTTCGCGCGGGTCAGGACAGGGGCAGGGCGGCGAGCCAGTCGACGAGCAGCCGGTTGACGTCGTCGGGCCGTTCCTGCTGGATCCAGTGCCCGCAGCCCTCCAGCAGATGCGAGGAGACCAGGCCCGGCAGCGTGACCGGGTAGGCCTCGACGGCCTCGGCCAGCCAGGTCGTGGAGGCGTCGAGGGTGCCGCCCGCGAACAGGGACGGCTGCGTGATCGCAGCGCCGTCGTAGGCGGCGAGGTCCGCCCAGTCCCGGTCCATGTTCCGGTACCGGTTGAGGGCACCGGTGAGGCCGGTGCGCTCGAACTCACCGGCGTAGGCGTCGAGATCCCGCTCACCGAGCCACCCGGGCAGCCGCCCGGCGGGGAACCGCTCCCTCAACAGGCCCCCCGCGCCCACGAAGTGCGGGTCGGGAGCGCCGGGTCCGGGCATGGTGTCGCCGGAGAAGGCGGCGTAGAACCCCGCGAGCCACCCCCGTACGTCGGGCTCGATCTCGCCCTCGGCCCGCCCCGCCTCCTGGAAGTAGGAGACGTAGAACTCCTCGCCGCCCATGCCCGCGAAGACCTCACTGGGCCGGGGCCCGCCGCGCGGGGCGTACGGCACGCTCAGCAGCCCCACGGCCCGGAAGACGTCCGGCCTGAGCAGCGCGGAGTTCGCGGCGATGACGGAACCCCAGTCGTGGCCGACGACCACGGCCGTCTCCGCGCCGAGCGCCCGCACCACGAAGGCGTTGTCCTCGACGAGTTCGGTCATCCGGTAGGCCTCCGGCGCGGCCGGATGACCGGACCGCCCGTACCCGCGCACGTCGACGGCGACCGCGCGGTACCCCGCCGCGGCGAGCACCGGCAGCTGGTGCCGCCAGGAGTACCAGCTCTCGGGAAAGCCGTGCACGAGCAGTACGAGCGGCCCGGCCCCCTGCTCGACGAGATGGATCCGCCGTCCACCACCGGAAACAACCCGATGCGTACCCTCCATGAGCCCTCCTCGATCGCGGCTTCGTCGCCTCACCACGGATCATGGGAGCAGCGCCGGCGGGACCACGAACACATTTGCCGAACCGGCAAGCCCGCGGCGCGCACCACCGCCTCGTCGCCTCGTCCGGAAAACCGGCGGCCCGCCGCCAACGACCTTGTTAGGGTGCGCCGATGGCAACGATCAGGCAGGTACAGGTCACCTTCGACTGCGCGGAGCCCGTGCGCGTCGCCCGCTTCTGGTGCGAGGTGCTGGGATACGTCATGTCAACGCCGCGCGGGTTCGCCACCTGGGACGAATACGAGCAGTCGCAGCCTCCGGAGGACCGGGGTTCGTGGTCCGCGTGCGTCGACCCCTCGGGCGCCGGCCCCCGGCTGTACTTCCAGCGCGTACCCGAGGGCAAGGTCGTCAAGAACCGGGTCCACCTCGACGTACGGGTCGGCACCGGGCTGGTGGGCGAGGAGCGCCTGGCCGCGCTCGAGGCCGAGTGCGCGCGCCTGATCCCGCTCGGCGCGGTACGCCAACGGCTGCTGCTCGACGAGCACGACTCGTGCATCGTGATGCAGGACGTCGAGGGCAACGAGTTCTGCCTCGACTGACCGTCCTCGTCCGGCCGAGTGTGCGGAGGCTGTCGCGAGGTCGCCCGGGGCGGATGTCGAGAACGCGGCACCGGCTCCGTCCCAGAGGCATCGGCGGCCGCCACCGGCCGCCCGAGGACACAGGACGAAGGAGCGGACGGCATGGCTGTACAGCGGATGGACAACGTCGGCATCGTCGTCGAGGACCTGGAAGCGGCCATCGCGTTCTTCCTGGAACTCGGTATGGAACTGGAGGGAAGGGCCGAGGTGCAGGGCCTCGTCGCAGACCGGTGCACCGGACTCGACGGCGTCCACTGCGACATCGCGATGGTCCGGACCCCGGACGGTCACAGCAGGCTCGAACTGGCGAGGTACCGCACGCCGGTGGCGACCAGCGCCGGACCGCGCAACCCGCCCCACAACATCCTGGGCACGCACCGCGTCATGTTCGCCGTCGACGACCTCGAGGACACCGTCGCCCGCCTGCGCCCGCACGGCGCCGAACTCGTCGGCGGCATCGCCCGCTACGAGGACAGCTACCTGCTCTGCTACGTCCGCGGCCCCGAGGGCATCATCGTCGGCCTGGCCGAGCAGTTGGGCTGAGCGAGCGGTTGGGCTGACCGAGCAGTTGGGCTGAGCGGGCAGTCGGGCTGAGCGGGCACGGCACGCCCATTGGTACGGTTGTCCGTATTTGGGCGGCCCGCACGCGTGACGGGCCTCGGATCTCGGGGAGGCCGGGCCGTGCGGTTCGTCTGTCGGAACTTCGGCCTGTCGGACCTGCCGCGGCGGGGACTCACGCCCCAGGAGGCTCCCGCGGCGGTGCTGCTCCTCGACGTCGAGGCGGATCTGTCCATGTGGGAACACGGGCGGCAGGTGTGGGCACAGGAAGACTTCCCGGTCGCCGAGCTGGCGGACCGCCTGGCGCTCTGGCTCCGGAGTCCGGCCGCCGGCCACGAGGACTTCGAACTCGACTCGATGCAGGCGGAGAAGGGGCTGATCCGCATCGAGAACTCCGGCCGGGGCTGGCGGGTCGGCTCGAATCTCACGCCGGACCTCTGGAGCGCGCCCGTCGGCTGGGACGTCCTCGTGTCGGAGATCGGGAACTTCCACCACGCCGTACGAGAGGGCGTCACCGCGATGGGCATCGACCCCGGCTTCATCTCCGGCCTCTGAGCGGCCGGCCGGCCGAGTCCGTCCCCGCCGGCGGGCCGCTTCGGCGAAATCCCGTTGCCGAGGGCGTTCGGACCGGCTTCGATCACAGACATGAGCAAAGGCGCCGCGGTCGACATCGCCGACGACCACATCCTCGACAACCGGATCGTCCGCGGTCTCCTCGCGATCCGCGGTCACCTCGACTGCTCACTCCACGAGGCCTTGGACGTCTTCACCGCACGCTACAAGGTGCTGCGAGCGGAACGCCCGGACGACTTCACGTGCGGCCACGAGGAATACTGGTCCGGCTTCTACTCGTGAGGGCGCAACTGCGGTCGGCGCACCTGGTGTTCGGATCCCGGGTGGCTCTCCGGAGCGGCCAGAAGCTCCATGATGCGGGTGGCCAGCGCCCAAGCGGCCTCGTCACGAAGGCCGTTCGTGTCGGTCGCGGGATCGTCCTCCAGGCGGTCGGTCATCTCCTGCCCGAGCGCTTTCGCCTGCGCGAGATGGATGTGGCCGGCCAGTCCCCGAAGCCACTCGGTGACCAGGTGAACGTGGTACCCGCGCAGCGCGATGCCCTTCTCGTCGGGCGCCGCCAGAACTTTGACCGCGGCGGCCAGGCGGGCAAGGGGTGAGTCGTGACCGTCCAGGATCAGTCCGAGTTCACTCGGTTTGGACAGCGCGCCGTCCGGGCCGGTCATGACGGGCGGCAGCGGGTGATGCCCGACCGCGGTCAGCTCGAGTACGTGATCGCCCAGGCCGAAGCCGACATGCACGCGTGAGGCGTGGCCAGGGTCGTCAACGCAGACGACGACACGCTGCGGACCGGGTTCTATCGTTCGCGTGGTCCATCGGGTGAGGTTCTCCAGGTCGGCGATGCACACCCGGTCCTCCACCTCCAGCACTCCGTCGAAGACGATGTCGCCGATGACGGGCATGGCCGCCTTCCAGACCGATACGCGAGTGAGCGCGGTCTGTCCACGAGTCCGGACGACGATGTGCCTGCCGTCCGCGCAGGCCGGAGCGTCGTCCCAATCCAGCTCCAGGTGATCGGTGGACCCGATGAAGACCACCGGATGATTCGCGTAGATCTCCACCGATCCGATCAGCACAAGGGTCTCCGGATTTTCCGCAGGGCTCGTTGCTAGACGTCGAGCCACAGGCCTCGGGTGATTTGTTTGTGAAGTCGCTCGTCCAGGCAGCTCACGTGGGCCCAGACGAACTGTGAGCTCTTTTCTCCGGCCCGCGTGATCGTCAATGTGACGCCGTCGCCGGAGTGACCGACATCGGTGGTTTCCATACAGAACGCGCAGCTGACCGGCTCCGTGAGGTTCATCTCGTGAATGTAGCCCGCGGCGTGCGGCCCGAACGAGGCGGAGGGTCCGGACTGCGACGAGGGGCAGCCGACCTGCCGACATCCGCCGACTCCCGTACCGCGGCCGGCGCCGAACGCACGTGACGGCCCGGCCATGGACCAGTCCTGAGGCCGGCCCGAGCACGGGTGGCACGAATCCCCGCGCCGTACGCTGCGCCCATGCGCTATCTGGTCGAGAGGTTCGCTGTCGGTGCTCTACGGCGCGGTCAAGGGATTGAGCAGTTCCTCGGGGCGGTGCGGGAAGCAGAGACCCCGGCCGTTCGCTGGGTCGGCATCGAGTCCACCGAGCGCGGGTACGAGGTGACACTGCACGTCGTCGAGGACGTGGGCAGCGAGGCCTTCTGCGATCTCCTGGAGTTTCCGCCCCTGGACCCCGATGACGAGTTCGGTCGGACGCTTGCTGTCACCGACGACGCGGCGGTTGCGATGGCCGAGGCCGAGCGTCGAACCGGGGCGGTCCGTCACTGCTGGGTGAACGCAGGCATGGCCGGGGACGAGTACCTCGAACACCTCCGCGCGGGGCGCCCTGCAAGGTGAGGTCGGTGGAGTCTCAAGGACCCTGCCAAAGGGCTTGTCAGGGAAGTCGGCGAGCGGACCAGCAGAGCCGTATCAGACGTCTGTCCGAAGCGTCTCCGGCCCGAACCGTGAGATCCGTGGACGGTCCGGCAGGATGACCGGACCTGGTCACTTCGGGGAGGGAATCCATGGACTCGACGGATGACGTCATCAATCTGATCCACCTGGCCGACAGGCCCGGCACCAGCGGACACAGTGTCTCCGTGCGCATCCTGGGCCGTTATCAACCGGGAATTCCGAGCGGTCACGACTTCCTCGAGTGCGAGATCGTCGTCACGACGGAATCCGTCGACGGCAACTTCTCGGTGACTCTTCTCCCGGAGGACCTGGAGGACTGGGAGGACGCCCTGGCGACCCTGGAGTCCGGCCGGTTCGCCATGTGGCTCACATCCGGGCGGACTCCTTCGATGAAGTTCAAGCCCGACGAGAGCGGCGGGCTCTGGGTGTCCGTGCACGACGGGCCGTCGTCAGGAGTCACGGTCACCGTCCCGTTGTTCGCGCCACCACCGAAGTGGGTCATCGAGCAGCGCGACCTGCTCGCCCGGGCCCGCGAGGCGTACCCCCGCGAGGTCGTCGAGACATCAACCGGCGCCTACGAGTGGCGGCGTGCTCGCGAAGTCTGACGGCCCGACCGGGCAACCGACGGCCCAGCCCCGCCGAAAAGCCCCCGTCCTGCCAGGAAACAGCAGGCCGGGGGCATGATCACAGAACCTACTTCTTCTTGCCCTGGTTCTTGACCGCCTCGATCGCCGCTGCCGCCGCCTCCGGGTCGAGGTAGCGGCCGCCCGGGGTGAGGGGCTTGAAGTCGGTGTCGAGGTCGTAGTGGAGGGGGATGCCCGTCGGGATGTTGAGGCCCGCGATGTCGGCGTCCGAGATGCCGTCGAGGTGCTTGACCAGCGCGCGCAGGCTGTTGCCGTGGGCGGCGACCAGGACCGTGCGGCCGGTCAGGAGGTCGGGGACGATGCCGTCGAACCAGTACGGGAGCATGCGGACGACGACGTCCTTCAGGCACTCCGTCTGCGGGCGCAGCTCCGGCGGCAGCGTCGCGTAGCGCGCGTCGTCGAACTGGGAGTACTCGGCGTCGCGGGCCAGCGGCGGCGGCGGGGTGTCGTACGAGCGGCGCCACAGCATGAACTGCTCCTCGCCGAACTCCGCGAGGGTCTGCGCCTTGTCCTTGCCCTGGAGGGCGCCGTAGTGGCGCTCGTTCAGGCGCCAGCTGCGGTGCACCGGGATCCAGTGGCGGTCGGCCGCCTCCAGGGCGAGCTGCGCGGTGCGGATGGCCCGCTTCTGGAGCGAGGTGTGGACCACGTCGGGGAGGAGGTCGGCGTCCTTCAGGAGTTCACCGCCGCGGACTGCCTCCTTCTCGCCCTTCTCGTTGAGGTTGACGTCCACCCAGCCGGTGAACAGGTTCTTCGCGTTCCACTCGCTCTCGCCGTGGCGGAGGAGGATCAGCTTGTACGGTGCGTCGGCCATGGGTCAGAGCGTAATCCACGTGTTCGGGGCGCAGAGCCGCCGCCCGGAGGCCGTCCCAGACCTCGGACAGTTGACTGCTTTTGTTAATTGAGTGGCTCAGCTGAGCGGGCCAAAAGTAAGGTCTGATCATCTCTTGCAGTACTTACGCCCTGTCGTACTCGCGCCTGCCCTGGGGGAGCCATGCCGTCCGTCGCCGTGCGACGCGCCGTCCGGGAGACCGTCGCCGGTCTGCCCCGTGAGTTCTGGTGGCTGTGGACCAGCACCCTCGTGAACCGGCTGGGCGCCTTCGTCGCCACGTTCATGGCCCTCTACCTGACCCTGGACCGGGGCTACAGCGCCTCGTACGCCGGGCTGGTCGCCTCCCTGCACGGGCTGGGCGGGGTCGTCTCCGCGCTGGCCGGCGGGGTGATGGCCGACCGGCTGGGGCGGCGGCCGACCCTGCTGGTCGCCCAGGGCTCCACCGCGGCGGCCGTCGCCCTGCTCGGGTTCGTGCGGGACCCGGTCGCCATCGCCGCCGTCGCCTTCCTCGTCGGCATGGCCTCCAACGCCTCCCGGCCGGCCGTGCAGGCGATGATGGCCGACATCGTGCGGCCCGAGGACCGGGTCCGGGCCTTCTCGTTGAACTACTGGGCCATCAACCTCGGTTTCGCCGTGTCGTCCATGGGCGCCGGGTTCATCGCCGAGGTCAGCTACCGTGCCGGGTTCCTGATCGAGGCGGGGATGACCGCCGTCTGCGCCGTCGTCGTCTTCGCCAAGCTGCCCGAGTCCCGGCCCGAGCGCGTCACGAAGGGTGACGGCGGCAAGGACGGCGCGGTCGGCCTCGGGACCGTGGTGCGGGACGGGCGGTACATGGCCGTCGTCGGGCTGTCCTTCCTCGTCGCCCTGGTCTTCCAGCAGGGGTCGGTCGGACTGCCGGTGGCCATGGGCGCGGCCGGGTTCTCGCCGGCCGACTACGGCATGGCCATCGCCGTCAACGGGGTGCTGATCGTCGTCCTCCAGATTCCCGTCACCCGGGTCATCGAGCACCGCGACCCGCGGTCGCTGCTGGTCGTGTCGTCACTGCTCGCGGGGTACGGGTTCGGACTGACCGCGTTCGCCGGGTCGGTCGGCGTCTTCGCGCTCACCGTGTGCGTGTGGACGCTCGCCGAGATCGTCAACGCGCCCACCCAGACGGGACTGGTGGTGCGGCTGTCGCCGGTCCACGGCCGGGGGCGCTACCAGGGGATGTACACGATGTCCTGGTCCGCGGCCGCGCTCGTCGCGCCGCTGCTGTCGGGTGTCGTCATCGACCGGTTCGGGGCGCGGTGGCTGTGGGGGGTGTGCGCGGTCGTGGGGACGGCGGCGGCCTTCGGGTACGGCGCCCTCATGCGGCGGCTGCCCGCCGAGCACACCCCGGCCGGGCACACCCCCGGCGAGCGGCACACCCCGGCCGCACGCACCCCCGGCGAGCGGCACACCCCGGTCGCGCGGGACGCCCGTACCGGGGCGGACACCGGCGCCGCGGACACCCACGCGGCAGGCACCCACGCAGCAGGCATCCACGCGGCGGACACCCACGCACCAGGCACCCACGCGGCAGGCACCAGCGAGGTCGGGGCCGAGGCGCGCGCCTGACCGGCACCGCCCGTCCTCGACCCGCCCGTCCTCGACCCGGCCGGAGGGACGCGGCCCGGCTCCGCCCTGCCCGGCCGGTCAGTTCGTGCAGCCGGTGACCACGACGGGGCTGCCCGTGCAGTTGGTCGGGATGTTGCGGGTGATGCTGGAGGAGACGACCGTGAACTGCTTGGTCGTGTAGACGCCGCCGGGCGCCACCGTGGAGGCGTTGTCGCGGACGTGGGTGTGGTCGAGGGTGACCGTTCCCGCGTCGTTGTAGATGCCGCCGGCCTTGGAGCCGCCGTCGCCGTTCGCGCTGTTGCGGAGGATCTCGCTGCCCTTCAGGACGAGTACGGCGGTGGTGGTGGCGTTGCTGATGCCGCCGCCGACACCCGCCCTGCCGCCGACGACGTTGCCGCTGACCTCGGTCTTCTCCAGCCTGAGGTCGGACAGGTTCTGGATGCCGCCGCCCGAGGTGCCGGAGGTCGTGTTGTTGGCGATCTTGCTGTCGCCGAACTCCAGCCTGCCGGGCCCGCCGTTGACGACACCGCCACCGGCGGTGTCCGACGTGTTGCGCCTGACGAGGCTCGCGTGCACGTAGGCGGTGCCGGCGACCCTGGCGAGGGCACCGCCGACGTTGCGGGCGTGGTTGCGGCTGAGCTCGGAGTCGTCCATGGTCAGCGTTCCCCCGCTGTACAGTCCCGCTCCGTTGAGCGCGTTGTTGAACGCGATCCAGCCGCGCCGTACGACGGCCGTGGCGCCCGCCGACACCGCCACACCGCCACCGCCGCCCAGCGCGGTGTTGTCGGTCACGTCCACGCCGACCAGCGTGAGCTTGCCACCCGGGTCGACCAGGATGCCCCCGCCGTCGCCGGTGGTGTTCCCGCCTCGGACGGCGAGGTTCTCCAGGCGGAGAATTCCGTCGTCCTTGACATGGAAGATCCGGAACGCGGCGGTCCCGCTCCCGTCGCGGACGATCGTCGCGCCGTTGCCGAGGATGGTGAGTTTCTCGTCGATCGGCGGCAGACCGTCACCGCTGCTGAAGGGGGAGGTCAGGTGGTAGGTGCAGGCGGACGAGAGGGAGAGCGTCTCCCCCGGTGACGCCGCGACGATGGCGGTGATCAGCGCCGTCGAACTGCAGGGCACCCGGGTCCCGTCGTCCTGGCCCGCGGCGGACGCCGGTCCGGCCGTCACACTCGCGACGACCGCCGCCACCGCCGCCATGCTGCTGAATCCGATGAGTCGCATGACATGTCAGATACGTCGTCCACAGAACAACAGGACAAGTGCGATGATCAGATCACTCGGTCACGCGCCGTATTTCCTCCGGTCGGCCCAATCGGAAGATCCGACCGGTCCTCACGGATGCATCCGCGCCCCCTTCAGCACCTTGTCCACCCCGTTCCGCGGCCCGTACACCGCGAGCCCCACCAGGTCCAGCTCCGCCGTCGGGACCGCCCGGACCGCCGCGCGGTTGTCGCGGTCGTTGCCGGTGGTGAAGAGGTCGGCGGTGAACACGGCCCGGGGCAGGGCCCGGCCCAGCGCTCGCTGGTGGGCCGCCCGCACCGTCTCCTTGGCGCCCTCGAAGACCAGCACCGGCTGCCGGAACATGGGCAGGTACGCCACCCCGTCACCGTCCTCGTACGGCTCCCCGACCACCTCGGGAACCGCCGCTCCCAGGCCGCTGACCAGGAACGCGGTGACATTCAGGCGCTGCCAGGGCTCCAGGTCGTCCCGCAGCAGCACGGCGATCTTGGTGTCGAAGCGGACGTCGGAAGGGGCGGGCGCGATGGGTTCAGTGCTCATGCCCTGAGACTGCCGATCGCGCTGCGGCCTCGTCTTGTACGTTGTTTGCATGGCCGCCCGGCAGCACCTCACGGAGGAAGTCACCGCCTGGCGTCCCCGTGTCCCGGGCGTCACCGAGGTCTTCCACGCGCACTTCACCGAGTACGCGTACCCGATGCACGTCCACGACGCCTGGACGCTGCTCATCGTCGACGACGGCGCCGTACGGTACGACCTGGAACGGCACGAGCACGGCACCCCGCACGACACGGTCTCGCTGCTCCCCCCGCACGTGCCGCACAACGGCTCCCCCGCCACCGCGGCCGGCTTCCGCAAGCGCGTGGTGTACCTGGACGACACCCTCCTCGGGGACGAGCTGATCGGCGCGGCCGTCGACGGACCCGACCTGCGCGACCCGCTGCTGCGCCGGCGCGTCGGCCGGCTGCACGCCGTCCTCGCCCGGCCCGGTGACGAACTGGAGGCCGAGAGCCGGCTCACCCTCATCGGCGACCGGCTGCGCGGCCTGCTCCGCCCCCGGCTCACGGCGCCGCCCCGGCCCCCCGATCCGGCGCTCGCCGGTGCGCTGCGCGAACTGCTCGACGAGCGGATCGGCGAGGGACTCGCCCTGGCGGAGGCCGCACGGCTGCTGCACGCCCACCCGGCCCACCTGGTGCGGGCGTTCAGCGGCGCGTACGGCATCGCCCCGCACCAGTACCTGATGTCCCGCCGGGTCGGCCGGGCGCGCCGCCTGCTGCTCGACGGCGTCCCGCCCGGCGACACGGCCGCCGCCACCGGCTTCTACGACCAGGCTCATCTCACCCGGCACTTCAGGAAACTGGTGGGGGTGACCCCGGGGCGCTACCGGGACAGCGCGCGCTGAGCCTCGTACAGGTTCCGCGGCCGTACCGCGTCCCAGGTGCCGTACAGCTCCAGGCGGGAGTGCAGGTCACCGGTGAAGTCCGGTACGTCGATCTGGTCGAAGTCGGTGACGGTGTTGAGGCCGACCGTCGCCGACCAGGGGGCGAGGCCGTCGAGGCGCATCAGGCCCGCACGGCCGTTGGTCACGCGCACGTTCCAGTGGGTGAAGCGGGCGCCGAAGAGCGGACCGGCGTTGGCGTCGCCGCCGTGGCGGCCGTCGTTGTCCACCGTGATGTCGGTGCGGACGTTGGCGAAGGGCAGGCCCCGGTGGGAGTCGAAGGTGCCCATCCGCATCTCGCCGCGCGACCACACGTTGTAGGAGGACAGGCCCTCGACGTTGATGCCGTGGAGCTGGGTGTCGGAGGGGGCCGGGACCGTGCGCTGTTCGACGGTGAAGTCCTCGATCAGGTTGTCGTGCGAGCCCTCTCGGCAGAAGTAGGGGTGGTGCTCGCCCCGGCCGCCGACGCGGGTGCGGCGCAGGGTGCAGGCGGAGGCGGCGACCAGACCGAAGCCGTTGTCGACGTTGCGGACCGTGACGTCGTCCACCCAGCAGTCGTAGGCGCACTGCAGGACCACCCCGTTGTAGCCCTTGTCGAGGAGGTGCGGGGACTGCGGGGTCTCCATCACGTCCAGGGTGAGCCCCTCGACGCCGGAGCCGGTCAACTCCCGTACGTGGGTGGTGAGCTGGGGGTTCCACTCCGGCCTGAGGTCCAGCGGGAGCGGGCGTTCCAGGGTCACCCGGTGCCCGCGTACGGCGGTGACGCGGACGGGCCATTCGTAGGGGACGTAGGAGAGCAGTTTGGTCTTGTCCTCCCAGTAGTACGCGGCCGGGCCGTCGCCGTCGCCCGCCATGTGCCGCAGGAGGGTGTGGTCGGTGTCGTCGGCGACGCGCAGCAGGACCAGGCGGCCGGGGCGCAGCCGCGACGGGTCGGCGACGGTGACCGTCCGGTCGCCCCGGCGGGCGGGGGCGACCGGGGTCAACTGCTCCCACTCGTCCCGCCTGTTGCCGGTCCACCCCTCGAACGGCCAGTCCTGGGCCCTGATCGCGGCGGTCAGGGAGTCCCAGCGGGCCTTGGGCGCGAGCCAGATCAGGCCGCCCGCCCAGGACCACGCCGACTTCGTGCCGCCGTAGCGGGAACCGTACGGGCCGATCAGTTCGGTGAGGTTCTTCGTCGCGTACAGCGTCGTACGACCGCTGCCGGCGCCGCGCAGCACCACGTCGTCGTAGCCGAGATGGATCAGGCCGTCGATGCGGAAGGTCCCGGGCGGGATGGTGACCGTGCCACCGCCGGCCCTGGCGGCAGCGGCGATGGCACGGTTGATCGCGGGGGCGCAGTCGGTGACGCCGTCGGCGACCGCGCCGTACGCGCGGACGTCGGCCACCACGGGAAGGCGGCGGATGCGTGCCGCTCCGGCCAGGCCGACGTAGGGGATCTGCGGGTGGGTGAAGGGGGTGCGGGTGAACTCCCGCCAGAGGGAGGGGACTTCGCGCCTCCGTGGGTCCGGGGTGCCCGGCGCCTCCGCCGCGTGGGCGGGGGTGCCCGTGACGGCGGTCGCGGCGACCGCCGTGGCGCCGGCGAGGAGGCTCCGTCTCGTCATGCCGTGGTGCGCGGTGCTCATTCCGTACGTCCTTCCCATGGCGGCTCTGCCCAGTGGCCCGTGACGGCTCTTCACGGGTTTTCATGGTTGTGAACGATGTTCATATGTGCGTCTGCCGCGAGCATGTCACGACACCCAGCCCTCTCGAAAGAGGCCTGCAGGGTCAAACAGGTCTGGACCTGAAGTCAGTCAGCGGGGCGTTCGATCAGGTGCGTGAACGCGTCGAGGTTCCGCGTCGACTCGCCCCGGGACACCCGCCACGCGTACTCCTTGCGGATCGCGGCGGCGAAGCCCAGCTCCAGAAGCGTGTTGAAGGCGCCGTCCGACGCCTCCAGGACCTGACCGAGCAGGCGGTCGATCTCATCGGGGGTGACGGAGGCGAGCGGCAGCCGGGCGGTGACGTAGACGTCGCCGAGGCGGTCGACCGCGTAACTCACGCCGTACAGCTTGAGGTTGCGTTCCAGGAGCCAGCGGTGGACGGCCGGTTCGTTCTCGTCGGGGTGCCGGATGACGAACGCGTTCAGGGAGAGGGAGTGGCGGCCCGCCAGCAGGGAGACGGTCGTCTTCAGCTTGCGCGTGCCGGGCAGCTGCACGACGTAGTTGCCGGGGCCGGGGCTCTCCCACTCCAGTTCGGCGTCCTTCAGAACGCCCTCGATGACCCGCGCGGCCTCTTCCACGTCACCCACATCACCCATGGGCCGAGCGTACGCGACGGCGGTGGGACTGGGTCGCGGCCATGTAGACGTCGGCCGTGGCGGCGGCCGCGCCGTCCCAGCCGAAGGACTGGGCATGCCGGGCGGCGGCGTCGCCGAAACGGTTCGCCAGGGACGCGTCGTCGGCGAAACGGGACAGCACGCGCGCGTAGTGGACGGGATCGTGGCCGCGCACCAGGAAGCCGGTCTCGCCGTCCCGCACGGCCACCGGCAGACCGCCGACCGCGGCACCCAGGACGGGGGTGCCGGCCGCCTGCGCCTCTATCGCCACCAGGCCGAACGACTCGCTGTAGGACGGCATGACGAGGACGGAGGCCGCCCGGAACCAGTCCGCGAGCTGCTCCTGCCCCACCGGCGGGCGGAACCGGACGACGTCCGCGATACCGAGCCGCGCGGCCAGCTTCTGCAGGCCCTCCGGCTTGGCGAGACCGCTGCCGCTGGGGCCGCCGACGATCGGTACGACCATCCGCGAGCGCAGCTCGGGCCGCTCGTCCAGGAGCACGGCCACGGCCCTCAGCAGCACGTCGGGGGCCTTCAGGGGCTGGATCCGGCCCGCGAAGAGCGGGATCAGCGCGTCCTGCGGGAGATCCAGGCGGGCCCGGGCGGCCGCGCGGCCGTCCGCGGGGCAGAACCGTTCGAGGTTCACGCCGGGGTGGACGACGGCGACCCTGGCGGGGTCGGCGTGGTAGTGCCGGACGAGTTCGTCGGCCTCTTCGGAGGTGTTGGCGATCAGGCGTTCGGCCGCGGACACGATCTGGGTCTCGCCGATCACCCGGGCCGCCGGCTCGGGGGTGTCGCCCTCGGCCAGGCAGGCGTTCTTGACCTTGGCCATGGTGTGCATCGCGTGCACCAGGGGAACGCCCCAGCGCTGGGCGGCGAGCCAGCCGACCTGGCCGGAGAGCCAGTAGTGCGAGTGGACGAGGTCGTAGTAGCCGGGGCGGTGGCCGGCCCAGGCCTGCATCACGCCGTGCGTGAAGGCGCACAGCTGGGCCGGGAGGTCCTCCTTGGCGAGCCCCTCGTAGGGACCGGCGTCGACGTGCCGGACGAGGACTCCGGGGGCGAGTTCCACGGTCGGCGGGAGGCCGCCGGAGGTGGCCCGGGTGAAGATCTCGACCTCGATGTTGATCGCGGCCAGGCGCTGCGCGAGCTCGACGATGTAGACGTTCATGCCGCCGGCGTCGCCGGTGCCCGGCTGGTGGAGCGGTGAGGTGTGCACGGAGAGCATGGCGACGCGGCGCGGGCGGCGGCTGCGGAGCAGCCGGCCGGCGGCCGACGGGGAGCGGCGCCCGAGCCTGCTGACGTACTGGCTCACGTGGCGGTCCTCCTTGTTGCGGGCATGCCGGTGGGAGGGTGTGGGGCTCCCTCACGGGGTCCAACACGGAGGCCTGGATTCCCATTCCTGGGAATGTGGTTTTTACCGGGGAATTACCTGTGATCGCTCAACCGTTCGAGGACGGCGTGCGTGGGCCCGCGGCCGGCCGGGTGCGGGGTACCGCGCGGGGGCCCGTCACGCAGCCCCGCACCCTCGCCGCGGCACCCCGCAACCTCGCCGCAGCGCCCCGCACTCCGCCGGGGCACCCCACCCTCCCGGCGGGGCGCTCTACCCTCGTACGCATGAATGCCCGCGCCACCTCCCTCCCCCGCTCCCGGCTCCGCCCGAGCGCGGGGAACGCCGTGGTGGGAACGGTCACGCGCGGGACCACGAACCCCAATCGCCTGCGCCGCATGGACCGGTGGATCGCCGTCACGCACGGCGCCGCGCTGCGTCGGGCCGCCGACCCCGTCGCCGTCGACCTCGGATACGGCGCCGCCCCCTGGACCGCCGTCGAACTGCTCGGCCGGCTGCGTACCGCCGCGCCGCGCACCCGGGTCGTCGGGATCGAGATCGACCCCGACCGGGTCGCCGCCGCGAAGCCGTACGAGCGGGACGGGCTGGTCTTCCGGCACGGCGGGTTCGAGATCCCGCTCCCCGGACGGCCGTTGCTGGTCCGGGCGGCCAACGTGCTGCGCCAGTACGACGAGCGCGAGGTCGCCGCCGTCTGGGCACGGCTGTGCGGGCGGCTCGCCCCGGACGGGCTGCTGGTCGAGGGGACCTGCGACGAGATCGGACGGCGCCACGTCTGGGTCGCGCTCGGACCGGAGGGGCCGCGGACGGTGACCTTCGCGACCCGGCTCGGCTCCCTGGAACGGCCCTCGGACCTCGCCGAGCGGCTGCCGAAGGCGCTGATCCACCGCAACGTGCCGGGCGAGCCCGTGCACGCGTTCCTGCGGGACTTCGACCGCGCCTGGGCGGCCGCCGCGCCCTACGCGTCGTACGGCGCCCGGCAGCGGTGGATGCGCGCGGTGCGGGATCTGGCGGGCGACTGGCCGGTGACGGACTCGGCGGCGCGCTGGCGGCAGGGGGAAGTGACGGTGGCGTGGGGGGCCTTGGCGCCCGCTCACTGACCCCCTGCGCCCCGGGAACGATCTCGGTGAGGTGTTCGTCACAAAGGCGGGGAGATCGTCATGCTCGGCCGGAATCCGGGGAGGAACCCACCGGTCGTGACCTCTGTCGGTTTGCGCCGTGACATGGCACGATCCTCCACGCATGCAGGCTACTGACGGATAATCAGTTTTGGAGGGTCGGTCATGGGACCGGACAGGCGCGGCCTCCGGGCGGGCGGGCGACACGGGATCCTGGCAGTGGCCGTGACCGTGGTCTGCGCGGTGACCGTACTGACGGCGCCCGGGGTGGCGTTCGCGACACCGGCCCCGCCCCCCTCGCCGAGCAGTTCCCCGAGCGTGCCGTCCAGCGCCTCCGTGACCCTCCCGGCCGACCGCGACCTGGAGGCCGTACGGGAGAAGCTCGACGACCTCTACCACGACGCGGCCGTCGCCACCGACGCCTACAACGCCGCCGAGGAGGCCGCCGACAAGCAGTCCGCCGAGATCGTCGACCTGGCCCGGAAGATCGTCAAGAGGCAGCACGAGCTCGACGGACTGAAGGCGCGGGCGGGTCGGGCGGCGGCGGCCCAGTACCGCACCGGCGGCATGCCCGACTCCGCCAAGCTGCTGCTCAGCGACAACCCCTCGCAGTTCCTGGACGGGGCCGGCCGGGTGCTCCAGGGCGAGCGGGCCGCCAAGGGCCTGATCGCGGAACTGTCCCGGACCCAGCAGGACTTGAAGCAGTACGCGGCGGACGCGGCCGACCGGTGGAACGAGCTGGAGGCGGGGCGCAAGGCGAAGGCCGCCGCGAAGAAGAAGATCCAGCAGCGCATCGCCGCCGCCGAGAAACTCCAGTCGAGCCTGGAGAAGAAGCAGAAGGAGCGGCTCGCCGAACTGGAGCGGGAGGCCGCCTACAAGGCGCAGACGGCCTGGCTGGACACCGGGATACTCGACGAGATCCACACCAAGGCGTCCGCGGCGGGCCGCAAGGCGGTCGCGTTCGCCACCGCCCAGATCGGCAAGCCGTACGTGTGGGGCGCCGAGGGCCCGGACTCGTACGACTGCTCGGGACTGACCTCGCAGGCCTGGGCGAGCGCCGGGCACCCGATCCCGCGCACCTCCCAGGAGCAGTGGAAGCAGCTCAAGCACGTCGACCTCAAGGACATGCGCCCCGGCGACCTGATCATCTACTTCGACGACGCCACCCACGTCGCGATGTACGTCGGCGACGGCGCGATCATCCAGGCACCGCGCCCGGGACGGAACATCTCGGTCGGCGGCGCCGGGACGATGCCGATCCTCGGAGTGGTACGCCCGGACGCCTGAGCCCCGCCGGGCACTTCAGGCGTGATGTCCCTTTCGTGAGCTGCGCCATGTGACCCAGTGCACGCCAACATCCTTTGAAACCCGGGCACCACGTGACCTTCGTCATCCCCGTCGCGCGGCCTTCTTGTCCAACTGCGTTACGGCACGCGGCATATGCCAAAGGCCTGAGACAGAGCGACGCGGCTCACACCATTCCGTTGCGGCGGCCAGTACCGCTATGGTCCCCGTCGGGTGGGTCGAGGTCCCTCGCCCCGCCATGCCCTCGGGGGGAGGGAAGGAACCCAACACGATGCCCGTACCCGTACCGCGGCAGAGAGCGATCCCGGCCGTGGAGAGTGGTCAGGCGCCGGTCGCCGTGCCCGCACAGGGCGGCGGCCCCCTCAAGGAAGAGGCCAACCGCACGGAAGCCACCGCGCCGAACAGCGGCGGCACCACTCTCACCCTGCTGCTGATCGAGGACGACCCGACCGGCTCGCCGGTCCTGCCCGAGTTGCGGGACGCGTCCGGCACCTCGATCAGGGTCCGTACCGCCCGCAACCTCACCGAGGCCGAGCGGCTGCTGACCGACGACGTCCACTGCATCCTGCTCGACCTGGCGCTGCCGGCGCCGGGCCGCGCGAGCGTCGCCGCCGGCGGCGGGGACGCCGACGAGCTCGCCGTGCTCCGGCACGTGCTCCAGCTCGCGCCCCGCCATGCCGTCCTCGCCCTCACCGCCTCCGGCGACGCCGAGCGCGGCACCGAGGCCGTGCGCGTCGGCGCGCAGGACTACCTCTTCCGGGACGAACTGGACGGCCGGCTGCTGAGCCGCGCCATCCGGTACGCCGTGGAGCGCAAGCGGTCCCTCGCCGTCGAGCGCAAGCTCGCGGAGGGACGGATGCGCGCGCAGGAGAACCGCCGCCTGGAGCGGGGCCTGCTGCCCACGCCGCTCCTGGACGGCTCCTCGCTGCGCTTCGCCGCCCGCTACCGCCCCGGCCGCTCACGCGCCCTGCTCGGCGGGGACTTCTACGACACCGTGCGCACCCCCGACGGGACCGTGCACGCGATGATCGGCGACGTCTGCGGACACGGACCGGACGAGGCCGCGCTCGGCGTCGAGCTGCGGATCGCCTGGCGGGCGCTGACCCTGGCCGGGCTGTGCGGCGACGAGCTGCTGGGCACGCTGCAGGAGGTGCTGGAGCACGAACGCTCCGACGAGGAGATCTTCGCGACCCTCTGCACGGTCGACATAGCGCCGGACGGGCGCCGGGCCGGGCTGTGCCTGGCCGGACACCCGGCACCGCTGGTCGCCCGGCCGGGCCGCCCCGCGGAACTGCTGCCCTACGACAACAACGGACCGGCGCTGGGGCTGCTCAAGGGCGCCCGGTGGCCGCGGATGCAGGTGGAGCTGGGCGCCGAGTGGAGCCTGATGCTCTACACCGACGGCCTGATCGAGGGCCGCGTCGGTACGGGCGGGGAGCGGCTCGGTCAGGAGGGGATGGTCGAGATGGTGCGCCGCCAGCTGGCCGAGGGGCTCAGCGGGGAGGCACTGCTGCGCGCGGCGGTCAACGAGGTCCGCCGGCTCAACGGCGGCGAACTGACGGACGACGTGGCCGTCGTACTGCTGGACCGCGAGGCGTAGGCCCGACCGGGCCGGTAGGCACCGGACCGGTCCGGGAGGCACCGGACCGGGGAGCGTGGGGCTCGGGGGACGGCCCCGGCCCGCGCGGCACCGTCGGTACCGTGCTTGCGGCAGCCGGTCGCGGTCGCGCGGTCCCCGCGCCCTCGCGGGGTGCCGTCAGCGGCCGCCGTTGTACGGGCCGTACGGGCCGTCGCTGCTGCTGCCGCCACCTCGGCGGCGGCCGAAGCCCCCGCCGGAGACCTGCCTGAGGGCCGGGCGGACGTCGACGAAGAAGACGATCGTGGCGACCAGCCCCGCCAGCTGGAGGAAGAGCATGGGCACCAGCAGGTTCACCGCGACCGCGATGCCGAGGATGATCAGCCAGAAGCCCTTGTTCTGCTTGTCCGCGGCCCGGTACGCGTCGTCCCGGAAGAGCGCGGCCATCACCAGCGCCACCACGGCGAGGACCAGCATGGCGAGGTAGAGCAGCCCCAGGAAACTCGAGAAGCCCTGCATCAGCACAACGTCCACCACCCGTTTCGGCTTGTTCCTACGCGGTCACCGTACCCGCTGGGCCGATCCCGCTACACCGACAACGGGCCGGACACCCGAGGAGTGCCCGGCCCGCGCGTCCTGTCGCGCCGCCGTTACTTGGCGGGCGGGGTGGGCTTCTTGGCCGGGGTGGCCTTGCGGGGCGCCGGGGCCTTCTTGGCGTTGGCGACCGGGGCCTTCTTCACCGCGACCGGCTTGGCCTCGGCGGCCTTCGGCTGCTCCGCCTTCTTCTCGTCGGCCTTGACCTCGACCGGCTCGGGCTTGCCCTCGACGGCGATGGCCAGGTCCTCGATCTCGTCGGCGGCCTCGCCGCGCCAGGTCTTCACGGCCTGCTCGCCGTGCTCGGCGACCTTCTCGTAGGTCTCGCGGGCCTTGACGGCGTACTCGGCGGCCACGCCGACCTGGCGCAGCGCGAAGTCCTGGGCGGACTCGCCGAGCTTCTTGAGGTCGCCGTCGAGGGAGACGATGAAGTCGTTGACCCTGGCCTGGAGGCTGGCCTGCGCCTCCTTGGCCTTGACACCGGCCTCCTTGGCACGGCTGGCGGCCTTCTCCTGCACGGCCTTCGGGTCGGTGTTGCGGACGGCCTCGATACGGGCCGGGGCCTCGGCGCGCAGCTGCTCGACCAGGCCCGGGACCTTCCTGGCCTGCTTCAGGGCGAGATCCGCGGTGCCGGCGGCGAAGTAGAACGGGGTCGGGTCGCTGAGGGTCTTGCGCAGATCGTCGGTGATGGCCATGGTGATGGTCCTCCCGGATTCAGGTTCGGCTGAGGGTTTTGTGATCCGTGGCGTGGCGGTCGGCGCGCTTGGCCGGCTCATCCGGCCGTCCGCCCCGGATCGGTCTCACTGCCGGCGTCGCTGCCGGTACCGCTTTCGGCGTCACTGTCGATGTCACCGCCGGGCCCGCCGCCGTCGGTCCGCACACCGCCGGCCTCGCTGCCGGCGGCACTCGCGTTCTCCTCGCCCGACCCGAAGCCGTTCTCCTTGCGGAACGACTCGTAGATCTGCAGCAGCACCTGCTTCTGCCGCTCGTCGAGGGTGGGGTCGGCGAGGATGACCGCGCGGGTCTCCACCTCGTTCAGATCCCGCTCGGCGTCGAGGATGCCAGCGCGGACGTACAGCGTCTCGGCGGAGATCCGCAGGGCCTTCGCGACCTGCTGGAGCACCTCCGCGCTCGGCTTGCGCAGCCCGCGCTCGATCTGGCTCAGGTACGGATTCGACACCCCGGCGGCGTCGGCGAGCTGCCTGAGCGACAGCTGCGCGTTGCGCCGCTGTTCGCGCAGATACTCACCGAGATTGCCGACGTTGAGCGATGCCATGCCTCCACCCTGCCTCATCCTCGCTAACAATTGCAAGCACCCGCTTGCAAAAGTGTGCCTGGCGTGTCGCGGCGACCACCGCGTCACGGCGGTTCCGGCTCCCACGGCGGACGGCTTCCCCGGTGCGATCGCGTCCAGCTCCCCTCGCGCCGTGAGCCGATGTCCCTCCCCCCTCCTGAGTAGGAGAGCTCATGTGGTGCCGGGGCCACCGCTGGCAGGCTCCTCGGCATGACAGGTGGCAGGGGGATTCCGACGGCACTTCATCTCTTCCTGGTGTGGGCGACGACGACCGCCACGGTGCCGGTGCTCGGGTTCGCGCTGGTGCTGACCGGCTGGGGCCACGGCATCGAGGCGGCCGTGCTGCTGCTCGCCCTGAGCGTGCCGCTGCTGGTGGGCCTGCTCGCCGTGGTGGGCGCCTCGGCCCGGGACCTGGTGCCGCTGTGCGGCTCGGCCGGCGGGCGGCTCGGCTGGGCCGCCGTGGTCTTCGTCCTCGGCACCCTGGGCGACGCGGCCGGCCTGGCCGCCTACAGCGGGCACGTGGACCTGGGCGGCGCCGGGACCCGGGTCGTGCTGACGGGCGTGCCGTACGCCGTCGCCGCCGCGATCCTCGTGCCGAGCCGGTGGGTGCGGCTGGGGGCGGTGGCCGCGCTGGCCGTCGGCGTCGGCTACGGAGCCTTCGTCGGCCCGGCGCAGGCGGACCACCACCGGCGGACGGCGGAGATCGCGCGCTACCGGGAGCATCCGGAACTGCTGTACCTGGGCGCGCCACCGCCCGGTATGCGGGTGGCCGGCGCCCAGGTCGGTCCCGCCTACTTCAGCGTGTCGTACCGCGCCGTCCGGGAGGGGTACGACGTGTCGTACGTGGGGCTCGGCGTGCGCCCGGCGTCCACCCCGGTCCCGCGGTGCCCCGAACCGGCGCAGCGGACGGTGACCTGCACGGTGGACGCGCACGGCGAGCGGCGCACGGTCGAGCGCATCCCGGGCGGGGTGCGCGCCGTCACCCTCGCCCGCCGTCACGGCACCACCGAGGTCGAGGTCAGCAGCCAGACCCTCGGCGAGGCCGGGCTGCGGCGCGTCCTGGACACCCTGCATCCGCTGTCGGACGCGGAACTGGAGGAGCTGATGCGGGACAGCGCCATCACCCAGGGCTACTGAGCCGAACCGGCCGCCGCCCCTCCCCCGAGCACGCTCCGGCAGGATTCCCAGGCCGGTGGGCTCAGCAGCGGGCGGAAGCGGGTGAACAGGGCGAGGAGACCGGCGCCCCACCGGTCGCGGAAGGACGGGTCCACGGCCGCGAGGTCGAGTTCGTTGGCGGCCGTCAGCTCGGCGAAGTCCCGGCGCGGCCCGGCGCCGGGGACGACGGCGCGGCCGGTGAACCGGTCGTGGAACGGGGCGTCGGTGTCCTGGAGCGCCGGATACGTGGCCTTCCGGTCACAGGACCCGTAGAGGTACGCCAGCGCCTCGGCCTCCGTGCCGATCACCGCGGCGAGTTCGGCACGGCGGCTCAGGGGCAGCAGGGCGGTGGGAAAGCCGTCCGTCCCGTAGAACGCGTGGCACAGGCCCGCGAGCCGGAGCGCCGGGCGGGCGCCCCACGCGGCCAGCCGCTGCTCGACGCGGCGGAGGTGCGCGAGGAGTGTCCCGCCGGGATGGTCGATCCCGGCGGCACCGAGGTCGCGCAGGAGCTGGAGGGCGGCCCGGGTCACGTCGGCGTCGGCGTACGCGTACGCGTCGGTGTCCGCGTCGGTAGTGGCGGGGCCGGGGGCGCCGGCGGTGGCATCGGTGGCGGTGGCATCGGCGGTGGCGGGGGTTTCGGTCACGGCCGGGATCCTTCCCGCGCACGAGGCCCTCAGCCGCGGGCTTCCAGCCACAGGACCCGCAGCAGGCCCTCAACCGCGGGCTTCCAGCCACAGGCCCTCCGCAGCGGGCCCTCAGCCGTTCGCCGTCAGCCAGGACTCCAGGGTGGTGAAGTCGGCCGTGGTCAGGCCGAACTCGTGGCTGACGCGGTGGAGCAGGGCCGGGCCGCGGTGGTGGGTGGCGACCCAGGCGCGGTCGGCCTCGGTGATCTCGTCGTCGATCCAGAGGAACGGCCGCTGGGCCGCCCACTCCACGAGCGGCCGCGTCTTCCAGTGCAGCAGGGCCGACGGCTCGTCCTCGTCCGGCCACTCCACGACCGGCAGCGGCGGCAGCCCGAGCCACGGTGCGACGCAGGTGTTCGCGTCGTCCATCCAGGTGGTGGCCCACACGAGCTGGCAGCCGAGCGCGGCCAGGCGCGGGCCGAGCGCCGGGTCGATCCGGGTGACCAGCGGGTTCGAGGGGACGAGGGCGGTCTCGTAGGTCGGGTAGCTGTGCCCCTGCGGGGCTCCGAAGGGGATGAGGGTGCCGTCGACGTCGAGGAAGAGAAGCATCGGGGACAGGATCCCTCAAAACGGCAACGGCCTCGCGTGCACCACGTCGAGCCTCGTGACCGCCCGGGTCAGCACCACGTACAGCCGGTGCAGGCCGCGTTCCTCGCCCTCCGCCACCGCCGCCGGTTCCACCGCCACCACGTGGTCGTACTCCAGGCCCTTGACCAGGCTCGCCGGGACCACCGCCACCCTGGCGCCGAGCTGGTCCGCGTCGGCCGCCTCGATGCCCGCGGCGGTGAGCGCGGCCCGTACCTCGGCCACCTGCGCGTCCGCCGCGAGGACGCCCACCGATCCCTCCCGGGCCAGGGCCTCCCGTACGGCGGCGACCGTGGCCGCCCGCACGTCCCCCGCCGGGCGGATGGTCAGCTCCCCGTCCGCGCGGTGGGAGCGGGCCGGGGGCACGTCCGTGCCCAGGCGTCCGAGCAGCCGGTTCGTCAGGTCCACGACCGCGGCGGGGACCCGGAAGCCGGTGGTGAGCGGGACGACCGTCGCGTCCGGCTTGCCGAGGTGACGCAGGACGACGTCCCAACTCCGCGCCGCCCAGGGCGTGGTGGCCTGGGCCAGGTCACCGAGGACGGTCAGCGAGCCGAAGGCGGCGCGGCGGGCGATCGCCCGGCACTCCATGGGGGACAGGTCCTGGGCCTCGTCGACGACGATGTGGCCGTACCCCTCGGGGTGTTCGGCCAGCCCGGCGAGTTCGTCGAGGAGGACCAGGTCGGCGGGTGACCAGCGGGCGGACTTGTACGAGCGGGGCGGACGCGGCCAGGTCAGGGTCCGCTGTTCGGCGGGGTCGAGGATCCCCTCGGCCGCCCGGGCCAGTACGGCGGCGTCCGTGAGGAGTTCGGCGAGCACCTGCTCCGGGCGCACCTTCGGCCAGACGGCGTCGAGGCAGGCGCCCATCACCCGCGACCGTTCCAGGCGGCGCGTCCAGGCGGCCGGCTGCGGTCCGGCCCGCAGTTCGGCCTGGAGCTGTACGGCCCGCATGGCCCGTCCGCGCACCCGCTCCCGCCCGACGGCGTACGGCGGTTCCTCACGCCGCACCTCCGCGACGATCCCGGTCAGCGTGGCGGCGGACACCCGCCAGGTGTAGGTGCCGTCGGAGAGTGACAGGGGCTGGACGGCCTCGGTGGACACGTGGGCGTACAGGGCGCGGCGCAGGACCTCGGCCATCCGGGGGTCGTGCTTGAGCGCGGCGGCGGGCGCGGAGTCGGTGCCGGTGGCCGGGTGGCGGGCGATCTCCTCGTGCAGCGTGGTCTGGCGTACGCCGGTCTCGCCGAGGGCCGGCAGCACCTCCGAGATGTAGGAGAGGAAGGTGCGGTTGGGGCCGAGGATCAGCAGGCCGGAGCGGCGGATGCGCTGGGGGTGGGTGTACAGGAGGTAGGCGGCGCGGTGCAGGCCGACGGCGGTCTTGCCGGTGCCCGGGGCGCCCTGGACGCAGACGGAGGCGGTGAGGTCGGCGCGGACCAGGTCGTCCTGGTCGGGCTGGATGGTGGCGGCGATGTCCCGCATGGGGCCGACGCGGGGCCGTTCGATCTCCCGGGCGAGGAGGGTGCCGGGGCCGGACTCGCCCGCGGTGAGCCGTTCGTCCTCCCAGCCGGTGAGGTCGGCGGAGTCGCCGCGGCTGCCCGGGGCCCAGCCGAACCGGCGTCGTACCGCGACTCCCTGCGGTTCGTCGGGGCCGGCTTGGTAGAAGGCCCGGGAGACGGGTGCCCGCCAGTCGACGACCAGGGGCGGCGCGGTCGGTTCCGCGCTGATCCGCAGCCGGCCGATGCGGTAGCTCTGTCCGGTGTGCTCGCCGGAGTCGAAGTCCAGCTTGCCGAAGAACAGCGGGCCGCGGGGCAGCTCGCGCATCTCCTTGGCCCGGCTGCGCAGCCGGTAGCCGAGGACCTCGGCGTCGGCGCCGGAGGCGGAGACGTCCTCGCCGGTGACGACGTGTTCGGCGGCGCCTTCGACCATGCGGGCGAGGGCGGCCCGGCAGGTGTCGTGGTAGGCGCGTTCGAGGTCGAGTTCCGGGTGGGCGCCTCGCCGCTGGGCACGTTCCTGCTGCATGGGGACAGCGTAGACGAGAAAACACAACCCGGTTAAATTTTTAACCCGGGGGTCCCGACTGGTCCGCCAGCGCCCGCTCCAGCCGGTCGAAGGCCCGCTCCGCCGCCCGCACGGCCTCCTCCCGCACCTCCTCGACCCGCTCCCCGGCCGCGATCCGCCGCCAGTTGTCCTGCGCGAGGATCCTCTGTACGGCGATGATCTGGCCGGCCGCCAGCCGGGCGTCGAGGGTCCCGCCGAGCGCCTCGGCGAGCGCGGCCTCGGACCGCTCCAGGTAAGTGTGCTGGCGGGCGACCAGGGTGGCGGTGCTGTTGAGGAGCGTGTGGAAGGCGAGGACCTGGGGGTGGTCGTTGAGCCCGGTGATCGGGTCGTTGCGCCGCAGGCCGTCGAGGAAGTGGGCCCGCAGCGCGCCGACCGGGGACTCCGCCCCGGCGACCAGCCGCGCGGCCTCCGTCTCGTGGTCGGCGATCCGGTGCAGGACCAGGTCCTCCTTGACCGGGAAGTACCGGAACAGCGTCGGCTTGGAGATGCCGGCCGCGGCCGCCACCTCGGCGACCGGCACCGCGTCGAACCCCTTCGCCAGGAACAGCCGCACGGCGATGTCCGACACGTCCTCGTACATCCGCCGCTTCTTGCGCTCACGCAGGCCCGTCTCACCCATGGGGCGAGCCTAGAGGCTGCCGCCGGGGACCGTGAGCGGACAGCCTGACCTGGCCTGATACCCGATCCGATCATGGGGCGAAGGCAGGGTGCGCCTCACTTGGCGAGCGTCTCCCACAGGGAGTCGAACCACACCTGGTGGCTGGCGACCATCACGGAGTCCGGGGAGCCCGGGTCCTCGTTCCTGACGACGTGCGTGATCGACGCCCCGACACCCTCGACGTCCACCAGCGCGACGACCTCCCCCTCCACGTCGACGTTCTGCTCGATCACCTTGTAGGGCGCCAGCATCAGCTGTGTCCCGTTGACCAGGTACACCTTGTGCGCCGGCGGAAGCGGCACATGACGGACCTCGACCTCCACGGACCGGACCCAGGCGTTGGCCTTCAGATCCCGCAGCTTCTGAGTGATCGCGCGCACGTGCGTACGGGTCTCGTTCACCCGCCGCCGGGTGATGGCGTCCCTGCGGTCCGCGTCGACGGCCCTCGGGTACGGCAGGTCGAGATCCTCGGAAGGCAGGAGCATGCGCAGCCTGATCCGCTGAACCTCCGAGCCCTTGTCACGCCGGATCCTGTCGTACTGCCTCGTGATCGGCGCGACCAGCGACTCCGACGTGAGACTGAAGACGTCGAGCAGCACCTCCGTCTGCTTGAAGACCTCGTCCATCAGGGAGTCGGGAGCCACGGCAGGACCCTGGGGGGAGGCGATACTCGGCCTCCTGAGCACCGTCGTGCCGCTGCCCTGCTGGCCTTCGACCCAGTGTTCCGCGGCGAGCATGTTCAGCGCCTGCTGGACCGTGGAGCGTGACACGCCGATCGCGTCGGCCAGGGCGCGTTGCGACGGCAGCTGATCACCCACCTCGTACCGGCCGGCGTAGAGGCGTTGCATCACCCAGTCACGCACCTTGCGCTGGGCCGGACCAAGGCCGTCAGTCTCCTGCTCACTCACACAGCGACCCTACCCCGTTTGGATTAGAACCGATCCTTCCGGACCAACAGACCAATCCTGTCGGCAAATTGGTTAGTCGATCAATCCAATCGGGCAACCATATGCCAGTGAGCCAATCCAATTGGCAGCAACGCCGAAGGTCCCGCGGCACGTTGAGGAGGGGGAACGATGTCCGCTTCCACGACCAGGCGCCCCTCAGCGCCCGAGCACCGTCAGCACCTCCGCCATGGAGGACACCAGGCATTCCGGGTCGGCACCGGCGGTGAGCAGGGCCTCCCTCTTGCGCGGGTTGCGGACGTAGCCGACGAACCGCACACCCGAGCTCGACGCCGCCTCGAGATCCGACGGGGCGTCGCCGATCATCAGCGCCTCGGACGGATCGGCGTCCAGTCCGGCCAACGCCCTTTCGAGGCAGTCGGGATGCGGCTTCAGCCTGCTCAAGTCGGAGGTCCGACCGTGGACATGAATGCCGAAGCAGGTCTCCAGTCCCCGGAGTCCCAGATACTTCCGGGTGGCCGCCGGGGAGTTGTTGGTCGTCACCGCGAGGCCGACGCCCTTCGCCGCCCAGGCGCGGACGACCCCGTCCGCGTACGGGGTGGGCTCCGCGGAACAGGCCGCCAACAGCTCCTCCTGGGTGAGCCGTTCCTCCAGTTCGACAACGAGTTCACCACTCGGATGCCGTCGGTCCACAGCCCGCAGCACGTCCCACGGATCCGTCGCCCGCTGCTCCGCGTCCGTCAGCAGGCCGTCCGCCCCCTGCTTCTCGAGCCAGCGGACGAGTTCACGGCTGACGTGGTCCGCCGCGTGTCCCGCGAACAGGCGGCAGATCGGGCCGTCGAAGTCGAGGAGCACGTACCGAGCACGCGTGATCAGCCCGACGAGATTGTTCGAGTGCGAAGTCATCACTCCAGTCTGCGCCAAGTGGAGTGCCCGTCGGTCATCTCAGACCAGTTGGCCCGGAAATGCAGGGCCGTTGACCGGGTGAAGAAGAAGGTACGCAAGGTGACACAAGGAGCGTCGCCGTGTCCATGAACCGCGTGACCGCACTGCTGGCAGCCGTGGCCCTCGCCTCGTTCGACCAGGTCACCGCTTGGAGGTACGGCGTCGTCGGCGTCCTCGCGCTGCTCCTGCTCGCGATCGGCATCAAGGCCGACAAGCCGACGTGCAGCGCCCTGGGTGCCCTGATCCTCGCTCTTCTCATCACCAGGCCCGCCTCGTGACGACCGGCTCCGATCAACGAACGCAACCTTCCAAGGGGGACGGACACATGCGTGAACTACCGCTCGCCGCCATCCTGCTCGCCGCTCTCGCCATCGGGTTCGAGCAGGTGGTCCAGTCGAGGTTCGGCGCGATGGGCATCATCGCCTTCGTCCTGCTCACCGTGGGCGTGAAGGCGAGGAGTGTCACGGTCGGCGGCCTGGGAGCCGTCGTACTCGTGATGCTGCTCGCCCCGTCGAACTGACCGGCCGCCGACCGGGCTCCCATCCGGAGGGGAGCCGGGAGCCCGGTCGGTCATCCCTCCGCGGGCCTTCCGGGCTCCGTCCGTGTGGCATCAGAAGTCACTAGGAGAGTGTCAGGTCCGTCGTGATGGTTTCCCAGAGGGCGTCGAACCACTTCTGCGACTGCTCCACGAACGCGGCGTCCCGGTGACCTGCGCGCTCCTCGAAGGAGAAGAGCAGCGACTCGGAGCCGATGGCGTCGTACATCTCCAGCGTTCCGCTGTCGGTGAGTTCCTCGCGGCGCGTGACCATGTAGTACCCGAACAGCGCCTCCGCGCCGTTGAGCAGATACAGCTTGGCGGGCGGGGTGAACGGCAGGGCCCGGAAGGTGACGTTCACGTCGATCTGGTGGGTGGAGCGCAGTGACTGCAGGTTGTACTGGAGGACCTGGCCCTGGGCGTTGCGCATGCCCAGCCAGCGGTTGTGCACCGCGACGTCGTCGCCATCGACTGGGACCGGGAACGCGAGGTTGATGTCACGGCCCGGCAGCAGGACGCGGACGGAGACGCTCTCGGGGCGGATCCGGCCCTCGTGGATCATGCGCAGGGGTTCGCCGAGTGCCGGGATCAGGCTCTGGGCGGTCAGGCACGCGGCGTCGATGCGGACGTGCGGGACGGCGAACGCGGCCGTCATCCGGGGCGCGAGGCCGACCATCGTCGGCTGTGGCTCGCCAGGCGACCGGACGGCCGGATCGGCGACGCGCGGCGGGCTGCCCTTGGTGACGCCGGTGAGCAGGCCGTCGTCCAGCAGGATCCGCATGGCCTGGCGTACGGCCCCGCGCTCCACACCGAACTCCTCGGCCAGCTCGGCCTGGGTGGGCAGCCGGTCGCCCGCCCTGAGGTCACCCCTGCGGATGCGTTCCCGCAGGGCGCCGGCGATTTCCTGCGGCGTGCTGCCGGCGTTCACTGGGATGTCCTCACTCGTCACACCGAACCTTTTCCCTACAGATCCATGTCGGAACTGATCGTTTCCCACAGGGCGTCGAACCACAGGCGGGACTGGTCCACGAACGCGGTGTCGCGCAGCCCGGAGCTCTGTTCGAAGGCGAAGAGCATCGACCGGGTCCCGTCGGTGTCGTACGTCTGCAGGTGTTCGTGGTCGATCTCCCGCTCGTGGCGTCCCAGGGTGTAATAGGCGAACAGCGCTTCCACCCCGTTGAGCAGGTACAGCTTGACCGGCGGCGTGAACGGCAGGGCCCGGAAGCTGACGTTCACGTCGATGCCGTGGGTGGCCCGCAGCGCCTGCAGGTTGTGGCGGAGCACCTGGCCCTGGGCGTTTCGCTGGGCCAGCCAGCGACTGTGCACCGCGTCCTCGGCCGAGGCGTCCAGCGCCGTCGGGAACGCGAGGTCGATCTTCCGGCTCGGCAGCAGCAGCCGTACGTCGATCTTGGCCGGTTCCAGCCGCCCCGCGTGGATGAGCCGCAGCGGCTCGCCGAGCGCGAGGTTGAGGGAGACCGAGGTGAGGCAGAGGGCGTCGATCTCCACGTGCGGCGCGACGAAGGCCGCCTGTATCCGCGACGTGAGCCCCACCATGGTCGGCTGCGGAGGCGCCTGCGGTCCCGCGGCCAGCGGTAGCGGCCCCGGATCCGCGGCCACCGTCGCGGGAGCACCCTTCGATACGTTGGTGAGCAGATGCTCCGACTGCAGAATGCGCAGCGCCTGCCGGACGGCCGCCCGCTCGACACCGAACTCGTCGGCCAGTTTGGCCTGGGTGGGCATGCGCTGCCCCGGCTGCAGCACTCCGGACCTGATCCGGGTGCGCAGCTCGTCGGCCACCTCGCGATGTGACACATGAGGCCGTTGTGCCCTCATCCGCTCATTGGCGGAGCCGTGTTCCGAGTCCACACCCAAACGGTACAACTTCACGCCATCTCGCGGCAGTTCATAGAAAGATGGTTATAAGCCGCTTCCAAGTCAGGTCAGCAATGGCTAAGTTGGTAGCCAACATCCTGAACGTGGATGAAGTTGCGCACGGCTGGACGAGCTCTCCTCCGGAGGGGAGCCGGGAGCCCGGCCAGTCAGGGCGACAACTCGGGCGCACCACCGGTACAGCCACAACTGAACATCGCCGAACGAACACCGCACAGTCACAACTGAAGAAATCAGCACTTGCTACGGATGCAACATCTTGCGAGCACGGTGTTCCACTCCACGGAGAGGAACCCAGAGGAACCGAGAGGAAGGGGACCCTCTCAGAAGAGGTCCGGGCACCAGGGCCGCCCGGGCGTACGCAGCAGGGCGTCGGCCTTCAGGACGGCGCCCACTCGCGTTTCCCGGATCCGGCCGAGGGCGTGCAGCCGTGCCGGCGTCTGGTCGCCGAGCCAGACGGTCGCCAGGTCGGCGATGTCGAGGGCCAGGTCGGGGGTGTCGGTGGTCGGGGTGCAGGACGCGCCTTCGGGGGAGGCGTCCAGCCGGTACCGGCCGCCGGCCAGCCCCTGCCGGTCCGCCACCTCGAGCACGAGTGACCCCGTCGTGCCGTAGGTCCGCGCCTCCAGGGCCCGTACGACGTCCAGGATGCGCACCCACAGCCAGTCCGCCTGCGAGACGATCCGGGCGGCGCGCGGGTCGGGGAGGTGGTGCGGCAGCAGGTCGTCCGGCGACCGCCAGCCGCTCTTGACCCTGGTGATCCAGTCGATCGAGCACAGGTAGTGCCACAGCGCGCGCTCGGCCGCCGGCGTGGCACCGAGCAGCCACTTCACCGTGGCCGTCTCGTCGGGCTGCTTGCCGTGCCAGGTGTCGTCCGCCGTGTACGCCACCATTCCCTGGACCTCGCCGTCCGGCGACCGGTAGGCCGCGTGGAAGGGTTCCGTCCAGTCCGGCTCGAAGCGGACCGCGCCGGTTCGCAGCTGCCACCACAGCTCGTTGCGGCTGACCGCGCCGGGGGTGCCGCGCCGCACCCGCTCGTGCAGCTCGGGCCCGAACTTGCGGACGTCCTCGAGGTCGATCAGGTCGATCCGGCCGCCGTCCTCGGGGGCCGACCAAAGCGGGTCCAGGCCGGTGCGGCCCACCTCGACCGTCCACTCCGTCAGCGTGGTCGCCGGGCCGAAGCCGTAGCGGCCGTAGATCCGGTACTCGGCGGCGATCAGGGTCGCGACCACGTCGCCGCGCTCCTTCGCCGCGGCGAGGTCTTGGCTCATCATGCGGGTGAGCAGGCCGCGGCGGCGATGGGTGGGCGAGACGGTGACGTTGGAGATGGCGTCGGCGGGGACGGCCGTGCCGCCCACGGTGGTGAGCTCCTGGTCGAAGGAGCGGAACGTCGCGACGCAGCGGGAGCCGTCGAAGGCACCGAGGAGCCGGCCCGGCACGAACTGCCGTCGGCGGGCTTCCATCTGGTCGTCCGTGAGCGAGGGCTGCTGGAGGAATCCGGTGTTCAGGGCCCGGTGCCAGTCGACCAGCTCGGCTTCGGTGACGGGGCGGACTTCGACGGCGTCAGTCATGACAGCACCGTAGGTGCTGGACAGGGGTGGTGCCGATCGAATTTCCGCCGCGGGCCGCCGGGGCGCTGGTGTCGTCCCCGGCGACCGGGCCCTACGTCAGCAGGTCGTCCACCTGGGCCTCGCCCTCCCGGTAGCGCCTGGCGATCTCCGCGCTCGAGTCGTCCGCGGTCCGCTGCAGGCGCTGCCGTCGCCTCGACACCTCCTGCTCGTAGCGGACCAGGCGGCCCATCGCGGAGGTCAGTTCCGGGTCCGTACGGGCCTGGAGGTCGGAGAGTTCCACCTCCGCCAGCATGTCGGCGGCCAGCCGGCCGTACTCCTCGTTGTGCGGGGTGCCCAGCGTGACGTGGCGGGCCGAGGAGCGGTGGCGGGCCGGGGCGTCGGTCAGGATCTCCGGGAGGCGGTCCACCACCGCCGCAGCGCCCGTGGGTGTACGGCGGGCCAGTTCGGCCCGCAGGATGTCGATACGGCCCTGGAGCAGCCGTCGTACGTAGCTGAGGTCGGCCTCGTCGCGTTGCGCGTCCCGTCGCAGGACGCGCAGCTCGGGCAGGCTCAGGCAGCTCAGGTCGTGCTCGGGCGGCTCCGCGGGCAACGTGATGCCGTCGCCGCGTTGTACGGGCGGGCGGGGCAGGCTCTGCGTGTCCTGCGTCTTCAGTCGCCCGGTGCTCGGTGTGCTCATACGCCTCTACCGTCCCCTCGACCGGTGTGTGGAAGCATGGTGCCACCCCAAGTGGCACCAATGTGACCGAGTGCCCCCGAACGGCCGTAGATGTGAGGTTAAGGATCCATAATGGACCCCTCTCGGGGAGCGGCCGGACACCGGGCATCATGGTCGGCATGCGAGCTGTGGTTCAGCGGGTGGACGGTGCCAGTGTCGTCGTGGACGGCGAGACGGTGGGCGCGATCGAGGGCGAGGGACTGTGCGTGCTCGTGGGCGTGACCCACGACGACACCAAGGAGAAGGCGGCCCAACTGGCCCGGAAACTCTGGTCGGTCCGGATGCTGGCCGAGGAACGCTCGTGCAGTGACATCGACGCACCGCTGCTGGTGATCAGCCAGTTCACGCTGTACGGCGACGCCCGCAAGGGACGCCGGCCGACCTGGAACGCGGCGGCGCCCGGCGAGGTGGCCGAACCGCTGGTCGAGGAGGTCGTCGCGCAGTTGCGGGCCCTGGGGGCGACCGTGGCCACCGGGCGGTTCGGTGCGCAGATGCGGGTGTCGCTGACGAACGACGGGCCGTTCACCGTGCTGCTGGAGATGTGAGCAGTTCCCGGCAGTCGCGGGCCAGGCCCGCCATGCCGAGTTCCTCGGCCGTGCCGAGCGCGGTCCTGGCCAGGTCGTGGGCGGTGGCCCGGGCCGCCGGGGAGCCGGTGCGGAGCCGGGCGCGGGCCTCGTCGAGGCGGAGCCGGGCCATCTGGGCCGGATAGCGCTGCGCGAGGCGGACGGCCCGTCCCAGGTGCGTGAGGGCCGTCTCCGGTTCACCGGCGACCAGGGCGAGCAGGCCGCTGAAGCGGGCGGCCGGGCCCAGCAGCACGGTGGGCCAGCCGGCCAGGACCACTTCGTCGCCGTGCGCGTCGAGGAGGGCGCGCAGCGGCGGTACGTACGCCGGCAGTTCGGCTCGGTGGCCGGTGCGCTCGGCCAGTCCGGCGCAGACCTGGGCGAGGACCGCCGCGGTGGGCAGGGCCCAGCCGCTCGGCGGGAAGCGGGTGAAGCCGTCGGTGTCGTCGGCGAACGCCCGTAACTGGTCCGCGGCCTGTTCGTGGCGTCCGGTCTCGCACAGGGCCAGGGCCAGTCCGGCGCGCCACACCGGGAAGTAGCCGCGCTGCTGGACGCCGGCCATGCGCGGGGAGGCGAACAGCTCGCCCAGTCGGCCCTGTTCGTACCGCAGCCAGAACTCCTGGCCGAGGACGGTCTGGCCGAGGGTGTCGGCGGGCATCGACAGCCCGTTCTCCATCGCGGCGGCCACCTCGCCGGCCTCCCCGAGGATCCACCGGGCGGCGGCCGTGAACTCGCCGCGCCACAGGCTCATCAGGGCGTCCAGGGTGCGCTGTTGCCAGTGGGCGAGCCGGCTGCGGTGCCGGGCGGCGTACTCGCGGTGGACGTTGACGGTCGCCTCGGCGGCGGGCACCCGGCCGGTGCGGAGCTGGTCGATGGCGAGGGCGACCAGGGCCTCGCCCTGGAAGTAGGCGGAGTGGGAGCGTACGGCGAGGTCGCGCAGTTCGCTGGAGAGGGCGAGCAGTTCGCGGGCCGGCGCGAAGTCGTACAGCGCCCAGCGGGTCTCGGTCAGGACCTCGCAGCGGGCCTCGTCGCCGATCCGGCCGGGGGTGCGGCGGCCGGTCTCGCGGAGCTCCGCGAGGGTCTGGCGGGCCAGCCTGGCGCCGGTGCGCGGTTCGGCGCCGGCCATCGCGGTGTCGTAGCCGATGGCCATGGCGAGTTTCTTGGCCCGGTGGGCGGTCAGCTGGAGGCGCAGGGCCACCGCGGGCGGGTCGTCGTGGCCGGCCAGGGCGGCCAGGCAGGCGTCGATGCGGAAGAGCAGGTCGCGGTCGACCTGGCCGGGGTCCGACCAGCGGCGGGCGCTGCGGACCACGGCGTGGGCGCGGGCCCGTTCGTCGCCGCCGGCGGCCTCGTAGGCGGCCTGGTAGTGCCGGCCCGCCTCGTACATCTCGCCGAGCAGGTGGCGGGTGTCGCCGCGCCGGATGTGCTGGTCGAACTCGGCTCCGTAGCCGCTGGGGCGCGGCCGGTCACCGCCGTCGGGGCCGTCGCGCCGGGCGCTGTCGCGGGGTGTGCCGTCCCGTGGGCCGTCGCCTCCTGGTTCGAGCGGCTCGGGTCCGGACGGCAGCAGGGCGAGCAGGGCGCCGTCGGCCCGCAGGGCGGCGTCGCAGCGTTCGGCGAGAAGCCGGCCGGGTGGCCGCAGGCCGTTCTCCACCCGGCTGAGGTAGCTCTTGCTGTAGTGCACGCGGCGGGCCAGCTCGGCGAGGGAGAGTTCGGCGGCCTCCCGGCGCACGCGCAGGGCCTCGGCGAACTCCTCCTGCGGTGTCAAGGCGCCTCCCCCCTGGGGGCACGCCGGCCATCGGGTCGAACACGTGCTCACCGTGTTCAACAAGTCGCTGCCCGTTGCCGATTATGGAGTGTCAACGGCATATCCCGCAGCGTGCTGACGGGAATCCCCCCGAACCGCTCACCGTTCGCCCCCGTTGCCGGGTCCTACGGTTCGACGATCACTTCCTGGGCCGCCGCCGTGTCGCCCGCGATCAGCCGGGCGTCCACCGGGACGTTGCGCTTGACCAGTGCGAGGGCCACCGGGCCCAGCTCGTGGTGGCGGGCCGAGGTGGTCAGGAAGCCGACCTTGCGGCCGTCCTCGCCGTCGTCCGCGAGCCGGATCTCGGTGCCGTGCGGCGGCAGGTGCACGTCGCTGCCGTCCAGGTGCAGGAAGACCAGGCGGCGCGGCGGCTTGCCGAGGTTCTGCACCCGGGCCACGGTCTCCTGGCCCCGGTAGCAGCCCTTCTGCAGGTGCACGGCGGTGCCGATCCAGCCCAGCTCGTGCGGGATGGTGCGGTGGTCGGTCTCGAAGCCGAGCCGGGGGCGGTGGTTCTCGACCCGGAGGGCCTCGTGGGCGAGCAGGCCGGCCGCGGGGCCCGCCTTCTCGGCGTACGACTCCAGGTCCGCGCGGGGCAGGAAGAGGTCACGGCCGTACGCCGTCTCGCGTACGACGGCGCCGGCCGGGGGCTCGGCGATCGAACCGGCCGGAAGGTGCACCACGGCGAACTCGCCGGTCCGGTCGGCGACTTCCACCCGGTAGAAGAACTTCATCGACTCCAGGTAGGCGATGAGCGTCTCGGCGGTGCCGGGCTCCACGTGGGCCCAGACCGTCGTGCCGTCGTCGACCAGGTACAGCGCGTGTTCGATGTGACCGTTCGCGGACAGCACCAGGGCCTCGGCGGCCTCGCCGACGGGCAGGTCGCTGACGTGCTGGGTGAGCAGGAGGTGCAGCCAGCTCAGCCGGTCCTCACCGGTGACGGCCACGACTCCCCGGTGGGAGAGGTCGACGAAACCGGCGCCGTCGGCGAGGGCGCGCTGCTCGCGGAACAGGTCGCCGTAGTGGGCGGCGACGCCCTCGTCCACGCCCTCGGCGGGCACGGCCCCGGGCAGGCTCAGCAGTGGGCTCTTCATAGGAGTAAGCCTACGACTCGGTAATTGAAGTCTGGACGGCTGCGGCCCCGGTTCTCCCGCGCGCGCAGTCCTGGCAGCGGCCGAAGATCGCGAAGTGCTTCATGTCGGTCTCGAAGCCGAACTCCCGACGCAGCTTGGCGGTGAACTCCGCGGCCACGGTCACATCGGCCTCGATCACGTTCTCGCAGTCGCGGCAGACCAGGTGGATGTGATGGTGCCGGTCGGCGAGGTGGTAGGTGGGCGCCCCGTGCCCGAGGTGGGCGTGGCTGACCAGCCCCAGCTCCTCCAGGAGCTCCAGGGTCCGGTAGACCGTGGAGATGTTCACCCCGGACGCGGTCTTCCGCACCTCGCCGAGGATGGCGTCGGGAGTCGCGTGCTCAAGGGTGTCCACGGCTTCGAGCACGAGTTGCCGCTGCGGCGTCAGCCGGTAGCCGCGCTGCCTTAGGTCGCTCTTCCAGTCGGTGCTCACCACAGACCCAAGTCTAGGGCGGGCGGGGTCGGATCACGGCTCGGTGGGCAGAACACCGCTCATCAGGGCGTCGGCGAGCACACCCCGGTAGTGGCGGGTCACCCTGGCGATCTCCGCGTGTGCCCGGATCTTGGCGTCCAGGGCGGCGAGGGTGGCGCCGATCATCTCCTGCTCGGCGGCGGGCGGGACGAGAACGGGCAGCTCGCCCAGGGTGCGGATGCTCAGCGACGGAATGACCGAACCGGCTGTCCGGGTTCTGATCCAGTCCTGCGCGGCCGTCGCGCTCAGGTACGCGACGAGATACGCGGCCGAGACCCGTCCCGCCTCAGGCAGCCGGAGGCGTACCAGGTTGGGGTGGAACAGCCACCCCACGTGCTCCCCGGTGACGAGGGCGCACCGGCCGACGGTGCCGGTCCGGGTCAGAAGGACGTCCCCTTGCACCAGTTCGTACCTCGCAAGCGTCCGCGCCCGGTCCCACGGGACCACAGGGACGGCCGCGGCGTCCTCGGTGACGATCCGCTGACCGCGCAGACCGCGCGGCAGCACGAGGGGAACCCCTCCCTCCGTCTGCGGACGCCCCCGGTCCTCGGCCCGTTGCCCCGCTCCGACCTGGATCGACGCACACAGCTCCCGAAGGAGGGCACGCGTCCAGCCGACAGGTGGGACGAACTCGTCGGTCGTCGTCACAGTTCGTATCTCCTGAGCCACTCGGCCGCTTCGGCGTCGGCCGCCTCCGCCCGCGCGTGCAGGATCCCGATCTCCGCGCCCAGCTGCGTGAGCCGCTCCCGGGTCCTGACGGGACCGGCCTCGCGGGCGGGCGAGACCGGGACCGGCGACCGAACGTAGAGCGCCGGGTCCAGGCTGTGACCTTGACCCGCGATGTCACGTACCGAGACGGCCCGGCTCAGGCCGGGACGCCCCGAGAAGGTGCGCCCGGCCGCCGCGGCCGTATGCCAGGAGACGTATTCCTCGACCAGTAGAGCGACCTCGTCGTCGGTCAGCGCACGCTGGGTCCGGGCGATCTGGTGACCCAGGTGCTCACCTGCCACGAACAGGACCTCCGGATCGGCGGCCGCGTCCGCCGCGGGAGCGCGCAGGAACCAGATCTGTGTCTTGACGGCCGTGAGCGCGAAGATGTCCGCGGGCAGCGCGATCACGCACTCCACGGCCCCGGCTCCGATCAGTCCGGCCCGCACGGTCTCGGCGGCCCCTGCGTTGAAGGATGCTCCGGCCGGCAGCAGTACGGCGGCCCGCCCCTCGGGCGCGAGCCGCGACACGATGTACTGCAGCCAGTCGAATTCGCTGCGGCGCGCCGGGCCGTAGACCCAGAACGGCGGCGGGGCCACGCTCTCCAGCCGGCGGCCGAAGGGCGGGTTGGTCAACAGCACGTCGAAGGCGGCGGGCGGGTCGATGGCGGGGTCCAGCGCCGGAGTGAACGGGCCCTCGTCGAGCCGCCCGGTACGTCCGTGGTGGACACGCAGGTTCCACTGTGCGACCTGCCGTTCCACACCGTCGGGCACCCGACCGCTGACGAACGACGGACCGTCGCCTCCCCGCTCCGCGACCGCGTCCAGGTAGGACACGAGCAGTTCCCCGGTCCGGCCGTACGGGTCATGGACGCTGACCGCCCCGGGTCGCACGGCGGCCAGCGCCCCGGCCATGACGCGGCTCACGGAGGGAGGGGTGAAGAACGCGCCGCCTTCGCGGGCATGAGCGGCGCGCCAGACCACCAGGACGTGGTCGAACGCCGCCTGGCACTCCTGCGCCGAGCCGGCGGCGGTACGGCCGAGCGTCTCGGCGAGATCCGCGAGCAGGCGGCGGGGGAAGGTGTCCTCGGGCAGATCGAACTCGCGCACCGCCTCACCGAAGGCGTCCACGATCCTGGCCAGGCCGTCGTCGGACTCCGCGATCCGGGTGCACACGAAGTACAGCAGCCACAGGAGATAGCGGTCCAGAGGCATGGAGCCGCGCAGTCGGTCCGCCTCCGGGCCCGCGAGCCGCTCGACCGCACGGAGCAGCCCGCCGGACATGCCCCCCGTCAGGCCCGCGCGGAACCGGTCGCCGTAGGTCGTGCCGGACGGTTCGTCCGGGCGCCTGGCGTTCGCCGGAATGACCCGCCCGGACAGCCAGCCGAGGACCTCCTCGGCACGGAATCGCTCGATGTCGGCGCCGGGATCCACCGGTGCGGGGTAGTCCGCGTGCCGCCGCTCCCAGTTGGAGACCGCGGGACGCTTCACCCCCGCGAGGCGCGCGATGTCGGGCCTGGAGACGAGTGCACCGGCGTTGGCACCGGGGCGCGTGGGGAATTCGGTCATGGTGCTCCCTCGTCAGAACCTGGGCGTTCTGACACCGCGCAACGTCTCCGCCCGGCCGGCGATCACAGCCGGGAACCGGTCCATGGCCTGTGCCTCCTTGACCAGTTCGGGGCTGAGGTAGCCGAGCACGCGGTAGATGGTGTCATGGTCGGCGGCGAGGTGCCGGTGGTGGACCGGCTCGTGGTGCATGACCCGATTGCGCAGCAGCACCAGCGAGGTCAGGTCCTTGTAGAGACGGTCGCGGCGTCCTCGGTAGTGCGGGAACGCCGAGTGCAGGACGGGCACCCAGAAGTGCCGGTCGTAGCCCTGGCTGAGCAGTGAGACCCAGAAACCGAGGGTCAGCTCTGCCACGACGTCGTCCGGGGTCGTACGCGACAGGCGGCGTGCACAGGAACGACGGGCGTCGTCCACGAGCTTCACACCGCGCTCGTTCAGGCACGCAACCGCCCACCAGTCCGGTCTGCCGTGGTGTCCGGCGAGCGCGTTGTGCAGCGCGTTGCGCAGGGTCAGCTCCAGACAGTGGAGGGATCCCAGCAAGGCCGCCGACACCTCGATGTTCCACCAGTACAGCCGCTCGGCGGTCGGGGCATCGCCGTGCGCCGCGCGCATGTACCGCCTCAGTCGAGGCAGGGACAGGTCTCGCACCATCCACTCGGGCAGTCGATTCGTCATGCTTCCCCCCTCACTCGGCGGCTACCTGTGCATGCGCGCACACTCTGTGCACTCATGCACGCACAGTGGTAACCTGCTAGGTGAATGTTCTGGGCCCGCCTCTGCATCGCAAGCCACCCAGAGCACAGCCTCCGGAGCCCCGGTCGCAGGCATGTTGCGACCGGGGCTCCGCGCATTCACCGGCCCCGAAACCCTGCCGCGCGACTGCCGAAGACGTCGCAACCGTAGCCGTGCAGCACTCCCACCCGCAAGCGCATTGCCATGCAGGGTGAACTGTTAACCCTCAGGGATGAAACAAGGACCCCGCCGGCACGGCGGGGTCCTGGAAAGCAGCTCGGGGCTACTTGAAGAAGGCGATGCCGTCGTCCGGCATGTCGCTGGGCAGGGCCTTCGCCCAGCGTTCGACCTCCTCCGGGGTGACGACCTTCTTCAGGTGCGCGGACATGTACGGGCGCAGCTCCACCTCGGGGGTCTGCTTCTCGCCCACCCACATCAGGTCGCTCTTGACGTAGCCGTACAGGCGCTTGCCGCCGCTGTACGGGGCCGCGGCGGCCGTGCGGGCCACGGCGTCGGTGACCAGGTCGATCTGGGGCTTCTTGTCGGCCATCTCGCCGTACCAGATCTCGATCACGCCGTCGTCGCGGGTCATGGTGACCTCGACCCTGCGGTCGGCGTCGATGCGCCAGTAGCCGTGCTCGGTCTCCAGCGGGCGGACCTTGTTCCCGTCGTTGTCCAGCACCCACGTCTGGGAGTGGTACTCCAGGAAGTCACGCCCGTCGTGACTGAAGGTGGCCTCCTGGCCGAAGTTGCACTTCTCCGAACCCGGGAAGTCGTGGACGCCCGCGCCCGCCCACTTGCCCAGCAGGAAGGCGAGCGGGACCAGGTCCTTGTGCAGGTCGGACGGAATCTCGATCATGACGGCGTTCCTAGACGGAGAGGATCAGCGCTGGCCCTGGTACAGCTTCTTCACGGTCAGTCCGGCGAAGGCGAGAACGCCGACGCAGACCAGGACGAGCAGGGTTTCGAAGAAGGTCTCCACGGGTGCTCCTTGAGCGAGGGTGGGCATACGTACAAGAGCCGGGCCCCAGCTTACGCGGCCGGGGCCCGGCGCTCTTGGCGAGGTGTGCCCGGCGGGGCTCAGGCCAGCAGTTCGCTCTGCAGGGTGACCGTCTGTTCGAAGGGCACGGAGAGCGCGCCGCCCTTGCGGGACTGGATGATCACGCCGACGGTGTCGCCGGTGGCCAGGTAGGCCTGCGCGACCTGCTGCGCGCCGTACGGCTTCAGCTCCGTGTACGGCACCATCACGACGTGGTCGGGCCTGGCCCGATCCGGGAACTCCTGGTCGAGCTGGTACTGGTCACCGTCGCGCAGTGCGTAGGCCGGCGACGAGTAGCTCATGAACTGGTGGTTGATCAGGTCCTCCGCGACGGCGGCCGTGTCGAACTGGAGGAGGTAGATCCGGGTGTGCGTGCCGTCGGCGGTGGTCCAGCCGCGCGCGGTGATGTGCCGCAGGCCCTTGTCGACGAGCTTCTGGCGCAGTGAGCCGCGGTCGGCCTTGGTGAACTCCGCGAGGAACGTCCCGGTCGGCAGCCAGCCGTCCGTGCCCTTGAGCGCCGTGTCGGCGGTGGCGCCGGCCGGTGCCGGGAGGACCAGTTTCCGCAGGTCGGCGAAGTGGCTGCCGGCCGGGTTACGGGCGTCGTCGTTCGGACCGGGCTTCCCGGGCGGCAGCGGCGGCCGCACCAGGGTGGGGTAGGTCCAGCGCCCGTCGGAGTGCGTGGCCAGGCCGGGCACGTCGGTCCGGTCGGCCCGGGTGATGCCGTAGGCCGTGCCGGCGCCGACGACCGCGAAGACGGCCACGGCGGAGACCCAGCGGAGTGCGGCCCGCAGTACTCGCCGGTCCTTCTTCGGCGGCGGGGGCGGGAACTCGCCGGGATCGCCGAAGCCGTCGGGATCGCGGAGGCCCTCCGGATCGCGGAGGCCCTCGGGATCGCCGAGGCCGTCGGCGACCTCCGGCTGGTTCGTGTCCGTGGTCATACCGACGCCCCCGGGTCCTTGATGCGGTCGAGCTGTGCGCGGAGCATGCCGGCCGCGCTCTCCTTGTCCAGCGGCTTGCCCGCGGTCGCCGTGGCGGTGACCAGGACGTCACCCACGTAGCCGGTGCAGACCATCGTGTCCATCTTCTCGTCCCGGTCCGTCGGCGGCAGGAAGCAGGAGGCCGAGTCCTTGTAGCCCTTGATCTCCGGCCCCTTCCGGAACACCTTCAGCTCGTCGAGGAGGCCCTTCTGGACGGTCGCCATGGAACGGACCGTCTGCCGGCTCCCCATCCGGGCCAGCACGATCTCCATCGTGTACTGGTAGCCGGGCGCCCCGGCCGTGTTCAGGTAGCTGCGCATCGCCATGCCCTTGACCGGGTTCCGGTCGAGCTGCCGCTCCAGCGCCTGCCGCTGCGAACGCGGCAGGTCCTTGATCGACTCCTTGCGCAGCCGGGTCGCCTGCGTGCCGGACAGCTCGACGTCCGACCCGAACTCCGAGGAGTCGGGACCCCGCTCGTACGTGCCGGTGTCGTACGGCAGCAGCATCCCGCCGAGTCCGTCGGCGTGCGCCTCCTTGCCGTCCTGGGCGGCGGCCTTCGGCAGGCTCCAGGAGGGAGCACCGGGGTCACGGTCGGCACCCTGGACGGTGACGACGGTGCAGGTGGCCCCGGCCAGCACCGCAGCGGCCAGGACCCCGAAGCCGACGATGCCGGCGACGCGACGCCGACGCCCCGACCGCGGCCGCGCACCAGCGGACTCCGCGTCGTCGGGCTCGGCCACGCCCTCACCCACGGCATCCGGCTCGACGGACGCAGGGGCAGGGGACGTCGACGCGGGCTCGGTGGACTCCGGCGCCACCGGTGCCGGGGTCGCCGCGGGGACGGGCTGCGGGTCGGGGTGTCCGGGTGATCCCGGGTTCTCGGTCACAGCCGCTCCATCTGCCGCTTCGCCAGATCCAGCACCTTCGTCTTCGGGATCGGCTTCGTGTCGTACATCCATATCTCCATGGCGATGTCACCGCGCCACGCGTGCGCCTCGGCGGAGTACAGGCCCACGCCGTAATAGGTTCGGGGCTTCTGGTGGACGTACACCTTGCCGTCGCCCGTGCCGGGGATCGGCCAGCTGTCGGTGTCGTAGTCATCGGCCGGCTCGGCGAAGTAGTACGCGTCGTCCGCGGCGTCGGCGGCCTCCGTGCCGGTCTGCTCCTGGCGGTACTGGACCAGCCGGATCTCGACCTCGAAGCCGCCGTCCTCCTGCCAGTCGGTGACGGCCGCCCGGCGGAACTCCCTCGTGGCGACCAGGTTGCGGAAGGCTTCGGCGGGGTTCTTGTACGTCTCCGCGAGCGCACCCGCCTCCATCCACCCGTCGCCGCTCTCCACGTCCTTCGGCTCGCGTGCGGCCTTCGGCCTGCTCACCAGCAGCTTGCGCAGGTCACCGTCGGCCTTGGCCTTCCGGTCCTGTGCGGCCGACAGCGGCTCGGGGCCCGCGCCCTTCGCCTGGGCGAGGAACGGCTGGGACAGGGGCGGCAGGGCCGTCGGCTCCCGGTCCGCCTGGACCAGGTAGCCGACGCAGGTGCCGGCCGCCACACCGAGTACGGCGGCGGAGGCGAGCAGTATGCCGGTACGGCGGCGCCTGCCCGGCCTTTCGGGTGGTGTCTCTGACGCGTCCAATGGTTCCCTCTGTGGATCCGGCAGCGCGGATTCCTTGATCCGCGCTCCACAGGAGACTCATGGTCGGCTCAATGAGTTGTACAACGATCAATCACGATCAGGACACCACCGCGAGCCAGACCGCGGCCGCCGCCACGAGCAGCAGCGTCGCGTTGAGGGCGACCTGACGGTCCCCCATCCGCAGGTGCACCCTGATCGCGCCGAGCTGCAGGACAGCGAGGCCGCTCGCGGCGGCCACGGCCGTCCAGGGGGCGACACCGGTCAGGCGCGGGAGCAGCAGACCGAACGCGCCGAGCAGTTCGACGGCCCCGAGCGCCCGTACGGCCGCCATCGGCATGCCGTCCACCCACGCCATCATCGGCCGCAGCCGGTCCCGGCTCCGGACGGTCTTCAGCCCGCCCGCGTAGAGGTAGAACAGGGCGAGGAGACCGGCGACGATCCAGTACGCGACGCTCATGAGGCGGGCTCGGTGGCGTAGCGGCTCATCACCTCGGCGTTCGCCCGCGGGGTCGCCTCTCCGGCCGCGAACAGGTCCCGCAGGTCCCGGAAGTACCGCACGTACAGGTCGGGCGTGAACGTGCTGAGCATGACCGCCGGTGCGTCGGTGACGTTGGCGAAGGAGTGCGGGGCGCCGGGCGGCACCATCACCAGGGTGCCCGCGGTGGCGTCGTACTCCTCCGCCCCGACCGTGAACCGCACGGATCCGGAGACGACGTAGAAGCCCTCGTCGTGCCGGGCGTGCCGGTGCTGCGGCGGTCCCGGGGTGTGCGGGGCGAGCACGGACTCGGCGATGCCGAGCCGGTGCCCGGTGGTGCGGCCGTCCTCCAGGACGCGCATCGTGGTGGTGCCGAGGACGAGTACCTCGCCGTCGTCCGGGCCGACGACGGACACGGCCGCCTCGGCCGCCTCGTTGTGGTGATCGTGGGCTGTCATACCCCGATTCGACGGCCGGGACGGTACGGCTGTCCAAGACCTGTTCCGGCACCCCGATACCCGATCGGTATCGTGGCTGCATGGAGCGGATGGAGCTGCGGACCCTGCGCTATTTCGTGACCGTCGCCGAGGAACTCCACTTCGGCCGGGCCGCCGCCCGGCTGCACATGAGCCAGCCCCCGCTGAGCCGGGCGGTCAAGGGGCTGGAGAGCGAGATCGGCGCGGCGCTCTTCGAGCGGTCCCCGGCCGGTGTCACCCTCACCCCCGTCGGCGCCGTGCTCCTCGACGAGGCCCGTGCGCTCCTGGACCGGGCCGACAGACTGCGGGTGCGGGTCGCCACGGCGGCGGGCGCCACCGTACTCACCGTCGGCCTCCTCGGCGACAGCACGGATCCCGGCGTTCGCCGGCTGGCCCGCGCCTACCGCGAACGCCACCCCGGCGTCGAGATCCGCATCCGCGAGACCGACCTCACCGACCCCACCTGCGGGCTGCGCGCCGGGCTCGTGGACGTCGCCCTGACCCGTGCCCCCTTCGACGAAACCGGCCTGGCGGTAAGGGAGTTGCGCGCCGACCCGGTGGGCGCGCTGCTCCGCGCGGACGATCCCCTGGCCGACCGCGAGAGCCTGGCCCTCGCCGACCTCGCCGACCGGCGGTGGTTCCGGTTCCCGGAAGGCACCGACGACCACTGGCAGTCGTACTGGAACGGCGGGACGGTACGGCGGGGGCCGGTGGTGCGGGCGGTCCAGGAATGCCGGCAGGCGGTGCTGTGGAACGGGACGGTGGGCATGACGACGACCGGCCACGAGCCGGGCGCCGGGCTCGTGACCGTACCGGTCGTGGACATGCCGCCGAGCCGGGTGGTGGTGGCGTGGGCCGAGGGAAACACCGACCCCCTGCTGCGGCCGTTCGTCCAGGTGGCGGTCGAGGCCTACCTCAGCGCCTGACTCCGGCCACGAAGGCCGTCCAGGCGGCGGCCTCGAAGAGGAGGGCCCCGCGCGAGGGGTCCTTGCTGTCACGCACGGGGACGAGGGAAGGATGACCGGGAGCCACCTCAAGGCACTGGCCGCCGTCGGAGTTGCTGTAGCTGCTCCTGCGCCACCTGAGATGGCTCAAGTCGATTGCTCGCACGGCACTTCCTCCAACATACGCAAGATGAACGTCCGCGACTTGACAGGCGTCAGAGCCAGGTCACGTACGGCATCATAAGTGCGGTGGAGGCGCTCAACCCTGCTTGTTTCCTCGACCAGTTCGCCTCGTACGTCGTTCTCCGCGTACGCGACCGCACGACCGTCGGGTAGCCGCAGGAACATGACATCGGTGCTGGCCAAGCCGTGCAGGCCGGTACCGAACGGCAGCACGTGGAGCGTGATGTGCGGGCGGTCTCCCGCTGCCACCAGGTACTCCAGTTGCCCTCGCCAGTCCCCCGGATCACTCAGCGAATTGCGCAGCACCGCCTCCGAGAGGATGACTCGAAACGGCGGAGCATCGTCCCCGTCCAGCACGGCCTGCCGTCCGATCCGCGCGGCGACCTGCTGCTCCAGTTCCTCGTCCTTCAGCCCGCCCGCAGCCAACGCCTCACGCACGTACGCCCGGGTCTGGAGCATGCCCGGTGGACGGCTCACGGCGTAGTGCCACAGACTCACCGCCTCCGCCTCCAGCACCATGTACCGCCGGTACTGCTCCTTGAACTGTGACGGGTCGCCGACCGCCAGTTCCCACAGGGCCAGCAGCAGCCCGGGCGTGCCGTAGTACTGGTCCAGCGCCTCGACGAGCTCCGGGCTGCCCAGGGTCCGCCCGCTCTCCATCTTGCCGAAGTTGGAGGCGTCCCAGCCCAGTTCCTCGGCCAGCTCTCGCAGGCTCACCCCCCGCTCGGCCCTCAGATGCCGTAACTCCTCCGCGAACCGTTGCCTGGGCTCCTGACTGCGCCCCGTCACCACCCGCCTCTGCGGCACCGCACGCCTCCCTGGTACGCCTTGGAATTTGTGGAATTAGCGCCGCCAGACGGGGAAGAACCGCCCGCCGTCGGCGTGCCTACGCCACCTCCGGGCCATGCTCGTAGCAGCCTCGATACCCAGAGTAGTCCAACTGACGCATTTCATAGAGATGTTGGACGAAAGGAGCGAATGCCATGGAACCCGGAACGCTGCTCTACGACACCGCCACCGACCAGGTCGGCGAGTACCGGGACCAGTCGGGGCCGTACGCGATGCTGCGTCCCGTCGGCGGGGGCAGGGAGTGGCAGGCCGACCCGGCGGTGCTGCGACCGGCCACCGACAGGGAGCGGCTCAGCGCGGGCGTGCGCGCGGCGAACGACCGCAGCGCGTGGGGCGTGCCGTCGGGTCCGGAGGATCTGAGCAGACCGCCACGCCCCGTCCCGGGCTGCGCCGAGTGCGCGGAGCTCGGCGGCCGCAGAGAGGCCGCGCTGGTCACGTTCGACCACAGCGCGGCCACCGACGCGAACGTGCTGATGCGCCAGCACCAGCGTGCGGAACACCAGCCGTAGGGCCCCCCGGTCGAGCCGTCCGAGCACGCCGCCCGATTACGCTGCAGGCATGGCGAAGAAGCTCGTGATCAAGGTGACGGCCGGGGCGGACGCCCCGGAGCGGTGCTCGCAGGCGTTCACGGTGGCGGCGGTGGCCGTCGCCAGCGGCGTCGAGGTGTCGATGTGGCTGACCGGGGAGTCCGCGTGGTTCGCGCTGCCCGGGCGGGCCGCCGAGTTCGAGCTGCCGCACTCCGCGCCGCTGCCGGACCTGGTCGACTCGATCCTGGCGGGCGGCACGCTCACCCTCTGCACCCAGTGCGCGGCCCGCCGGGACATCGCGGAGAAGGACGTCATCGAGGGCGTCCGGATCGCCGGCGCGCAGGTCTTCGTGCAGGAGGCGATGGCCGAGGGGACGCAGGCGCTCGTCTACTGAGGGCTGTCCCGTGATCCCCGGTGGGTCGGCGCACGGCGTCAGATGCGGTGCATCGCAAGGCGGAGGGTCGTCCTCATACCGGGCGCATTCGGGCGAACCCGACAACGCTGCGAGGTGCCGTAGCTGTCGTCGTGCGCCCGCCGGGGATTGCGGGACAGCCCTCAGGGACGGGGGGATCCCGCCTCGTCGTACCGCTGCCGGGCCGTCTCGACGTGGTCGAGATGGCCGGCGGCCCACTCGGCGAGGTGGGCGAAGAGCGGGGCGAGGCTGCCGCCGAGGTCGCTGATCTCGTACTCGACGCGCGGCGGCACCTCGGGGTGGTAGGTGCGCACGACCAGGCCGTCGCGCTCCAGTTGGCGCAGCCGCTGGGTGAGCACCTTGGGCGTGATGCCCTTGATACGGCGCTCCAGCTGGACGAACCGCTGGCGGCCGAAGGTGTGCAGCGACCAGAGGATCGGCGTGGTCCACCGGCTGAAGACGATGTCCACGACCGGGGAGACCGGGCAGGCAACCTCGGGGTCGGACAGGGCGTCGGGCGCCGGCCGTCGGGTCTCGGTCGTCATGAGCCACACCCCTGGAAGGTAGTCACTTTCCTCTGGGTACCTACTATACCGAGGCTGTTAGCGTCCCTGTCATCGCTGAAGACCACCGGAGATTACGGGAGTTGAGCATGATCGTGGTGACGGGTGCGACCGGGAACGTGGGCCGGTCGCTGGTGGCGGCCCTGGCGGAGGCCGGGGAACAGGTGACGGCGGTGTCCCGGGGTGTCGCCCCCGTCGACCTGCCGGGCGGAGTGACGCACGTGCGGGCCGACCTGGCCGAGCCGGAGACACTCCGGCCCGCGTTCGACGGAGCGAAGGCGCTGTTCCTGCACGACGGCGGCACGGGCGGGCACGGGCTCGACACCCGGGCCGTGCTGACGGTGGCCCGGGACGCCGGGGTGGCACGGGTGGTGCTGCTCTCCTCGCAGGCCGTGGTGACCAGGGCGGAGTCCCCCTCGCACGGCGGGGCGATGCGGGCGGTCGAGGACGCGGTGAGGGGGTCGGGCCTGGCCTGGACGATCCTGCGGGCCGGCGGATTCGCCTCCAACGCCTACGCCTGGGCGGAGTCGGTACGCGCCGAGCGCACCGTGGCCGCGCCGTTCGGTGACGTCGGGATCCCCGTGGTCGATCCCGCGGACCTCGCCGAGGTCGCGGCGGCGGCACTGCGCGCGGACGAACACGTCGGCCGGGTCTACGAGTTGAACGGACCGGCGGCCGTCACGCCCCGGCAGCAGGCCGAGGCCATCGGCGCGGCCCTCGGTGAGCCGGTGCGGTTCGTGGAGCTGACCCGTGCCGAGGCGGGGGCGCGGATGTCGGCGTTCATGCCGGAACCGGTGGTGGCGACGACGCTGGCCGTCCTCGGCGAGCCCAACGCGGCCGAGCTGCGGCTCAGCCCGGACGTCGAGGCGGTGCTCGGCCGTCCGCCCCGGACCTTCGCCGCGTGGGCCCTGCGCAACGTCGGCGCGTTCCGGTAGACCGAACCGGATACCGGGACCTGCCGGCCTCAGGGGCGGGGACGCTTCTTCCCGTCCAGCTCGTCCCACCACTCGTCGGACTTGGGGTCGCCGGAGGGGTCGTCCCACCAGCGGTCGTCGGGACCCCGGCGGTTGGCGACCATCGCGGCGACGGGCGGGATGACCATGGCCACCACGCACATCCCCACGGCGGCGGGGACCGACCAGATGCGCACGACCGTCCAGGCCAGGACGAAGAGACCGATGCAGATCCCCATCATGACGAAGTACAGGCGACGCCGCCGTGCCAGCATGAGTCAAGGGTAGGCCGGGCGGGCGGAGACGGCGAAGGGCCGCACCCCGGGGTTCCGGTCCGGGAGGTGCGGCCCTCGCGCGGGACTGCTCAGACCGCGATCGCGACCTCGGCCAGGCCGCCCTGCTGGGCGACGACCGTGCGGTCGGCGGTGGCGCCGGGGACGAGGGCACGGACGGTCCAGGTGCCCTCCGCCGCGTAGAAGCGGAACTGTCCGGTGGCGGAGGTCGGCACCTCCGCGGTGAACTCGCCGGTCGAGTCGAGCAGGCGGACGTAGCCGACCACGGGCTCGCCGTCCTTCGTCACCTGACCCTGGATCGTGGTCTCACCGGGCTTGATCGTCGAGGCGTCCGGGCCGCCGGCCTTCGCTCCGCACATGTCGTACTCCTGAGGATGAGGTCTTGAGAGGTCGGTCCGAGGGTGGTGCCGGGGGTGGTGCCCAGGGTGTTACTTGGCCGCGCCGAGCTCGATCGGGACGCCGACGAGGCTGCCGTACTCGGTCCAGGAGCCGTCGTAGTTCTTGACGTTCTCGACACCGAGCAGCTCGTGCAG